>CAMIXH010000001.1 GCA_946402735.1 uncultured Mycoplasmatota bacterium
CAACTGCAGCAGCAAATTGTTATATACCAAAGGCAAATTTAAGTGGAAAATATGTAGCAGAAGCAAAGAAAAATGCAGTTCAATGTGCAGCAGGAGGATATTGTCCAGGCGACACAGATATATATTATGGAAACACAGGTGGAAGAGTAGCATGTAGTGCTGGAACAGCAAATGCAAGTGCAGGAAGTAGCGCAGCGACTGCTTGTGTAGCATGTGTAGCAGGAACATATAACTCAGGAACAGGAAATACAACATGTACTAATTGTGAAGTCGGATACTATTGTACCGGAGGAACAAATCATTCTCAGTGTTCAGCATTAGCAAGTCATTATACATCAAGTGCTGCAAAATCAACTGCAGCAGCAAATTGTTATATACCAAAGGCAAATTTAAGTGGAAAATATGTTGCAACAAAGAATTCAAATGCAGTTCAATGTGCAGCAGGAGGATATTGTCCAGGAAATACTGATATATATTATGGAAGCACAGGTGGAAGAGTAGAATGCAGTGCTGGAACATATAATGGAAGTACGGGAAGTACTGCAGCAACAGCGTGTCAGGCATGTGCTTCAGGAACTTATTCAAATGCAGGAGCAACGCAATGTGCTGATAAGTGTTCAAGTACAGGTGGATGGATTTGCGGTAATTATGGAGCATTTGGAACTTGTTCAAATATATGTGGAGGAACTCAAACACAATATAGAACATGTAAAAAGTACTCATCATTTGATTCAAACTATGAGTGTGACTCAAAAACAGAATCTAATTCTCAATCATGTGGAGGAAAAACATGTAACTATGGTTCATGGAGTTATAGTCCAAGTTGTACAGATTCTGGTGGACGAACGACTGCAACTAGAACAAGAACAGGTACTTGTGTAGCAAACTCAAATAGCAATTATTCTTGTGGTAGTGATACTCAAACAGAAACAAAATATTTTAATATACCTAGATGTTGCTCTAATACTTCAGACTGGGTATGTGGTAGTTATTATGGCTGCACTACATGCACAAAAACATGTGGTGGAGGAACTCAATCTTGCAAAAAGGATTGTACTCAAACATCAATATATGATCTAAGAGTTTGCGCGACAAAAACATTTACAGATACAGGTATATCTTGTAACACTCAATCATGTCCAACAGGAAGTGGATGTTTCTTAAAAGGAACAAAAGTTAAAACAATATTTGGTTATAAGGATATAGATAAAATAAAAGTTGGAGATTACGTTCTAACATTAAATGAATTTGGAAAAATTAATCAATATAAACCAGTTATTAAAACATGGATATTTGACAATTTAAATGAAGAGTTATATACATTAACTTTTGAAGATAATAGTGTAATGCAATTAACACAAATGCATGGTGTTTATACTATAGTAAATGGTAGAGAAAAAGCAATTCATGCTAAAGACTTAAAAGTTGGAGATGTAGTATTTGATTCAAATCGTAAAATACATACAATAAAGAATATAACTCATAATCCAATAGATGAACCAGTTTACAACTTATCAATTAAAGACAATCATAATTTCTATGTTGGTGAAAATGAAATACTTGTTCATAACATAAATGGAAACTGTGGTGCTACTGGTGCAGTAGGACATGATGAGTGTAAACTTAATTAATTATTAGGAGGAAATATGAAGAATAAAAGAATAATAATTATTATTGTAATGTGTATATTAATTTTATTTGTTGGATTCCTTGTAATTAATAGATTTGTTTTTAATGGAAATCAAAACAATACAGATAATGGTACAACTATTAAAGATTTTACATTTCATTTTCCTAATGATATGAAATTCAAAATGGTAGATGAACATACATTTGAGTTAAAAACGAATAGTTGGACTGCAAATCTTGACATTATGTATGATGAAAGAGATTTAATACTAAGCTATCCAGGATGTACTAAAATAAGATTAACTAGTGATAATTATAAAACTGGTGAATTAAAGAAAAATGAAGGTTATGATAGAAACTATATTAGTTTTACTTTAGTTGATGAAACAAATAATGAAAATAATGTAATTTCATATTATAGAATTGATAAACAATATATAGTTTATATAGATCTTATCAATAAAGATAATTCATTTAATGAAGAACCTTTAAAAGATATTTATAAAGCATTAGACACTGCAAAATTTAGTGGCGAAAAGAAATTTAAATATCACTCATATTTGATAAGTTTTTATCATCAATGTCATGATATTGAAAAGCTAGATAAAGAATAAAAGTACATAGAAATATGTACTTTTTATTGTTTAAAAATTAATGATAATGTGATAGAATTATTATAGAAGAATAGGTGGTTAGAAGTGAGAGCAATTGATATTACAAATAAAAAGAATAATAATGAAAAGTTGACTTATGAAGAAATAGAATACATGGTTAATTCATATGTTAAAGATAAGATTAATGATGAAACGATGTCTGATTTTGTATGGAGTATTTATTATAATGGTTTATCTTTAGATGAAACATATTATTTAACTGATGTAATGATTAAAAGTGGAGAAACAATAGATTTAAGTAAAATTAATAAACCAGTTTGTGATAAACATTCAACTGGTGGAGTAGGAGATAAAATTACTTTAATTGTTTCACCAATAGCAGCCTCTGCCGGAGTGTGTGTTCCTAAGATGAGTGGAAGAGGTCTAGGATTAACTGGAGGAACAGCTGATAAATTAGAAAGTATTCCTGGATATAAACTAAAAATGTCAAAGGATGCATTTATCAATGAACTTCAAACAGTAGGATGTGCTGTAATAAGTCAAAGTGAGAAGATTGCTGTAGCTGATAAAAAGATATATGCATTAAGAAATGAAATTGGAGCAGTTGATTCAATACCACTAATTGCTAGTTCTATAATGTCAAAGAAAATAGCAAGTGGTAGTGATGTAATAATCATTGATTTAAAAGTAGGTAAAGGTGCATTTATGAAGAATATTAAAGATGCTACTAAACTTGCTAAAACAATGGTTAAAATAGGTAATTACTATGGTAAAAAAGTTATTTGTACACTAAGTGATATGAATGCTCCTTTAGGAAGAAATATTGGTAATGCTTTAGAAGTAAAAGAAGCAATAGATTTCTTTAAGGGAAAATATGATAAAAGATTATATGATTTATCAGTATATATTTCAGCATTAATGATTAGTAGTTCAAAGAAAATATCATTTAAGAGTGCTAAGGAATTAGTTATTAATTTACTTGAAAGTGGGCATGCTAGAAATAAATTCAATACTTGGATTAAATTCCAAGGTGGTAATTTGGGAAAATTAAGAGATAAAGCTAAAACAGTTAAAGTAACTGCTGATATTAATGGATATGTAAATAAAATTGATTCATTAAAATTATCTAAGATTGTGTTTGATCTAGGTGCTGGAAGAAAGAAAAAGAAAGATAAAATTGATTATGCAGTAGGTGTTGTATTAAATAAGACACTAGGAGACAAAGTACAAAAAGGAGACGTCTTAGCAACTATCTATTACAATAAAAAAGTAGATAACATGGAAGATGATTTAAGAAATTGTTATTTAATTGAAAGAAAGAAAAAGAAAATTAAAAAGATTGTTATTAAAACAATTAAATAAAAAAGAAATAGTTAATACTATTTCTTTTATTTTTGATATTTAACTAAATATTCTTCAAATGTTATATTTTCAATATAAATCTTTGTTGCTATATCTACACCTAAATATCTATAATGCCATGGTTCATATGCAAAACCTGTTATGAATTCTTTTTTATCTGGATATCTTTCTATAAATCCATATTTATATGCATTATCTTTTAACCATTTATATTCTTTACTTTTTTTAAATGTTGGTTGTGTTGTATTAAAGTCAATTGCAAGTCCTAATTCATGTTCTGAATGTCTTGGCTTAGCAGAATATTTTAATGCATAATCAAGCCCATTATTCTTTGTATATTTGTTAAACAAATTTGTTTGTACAGTTTTATCTCTATATGAAGAAATAACTACTAGTTTAATTCCTTCTTTTTTAGCATCATCTATCATTTGTTTTAATGGTTCATACATTTCTGATCTTACATGTTTTTTACCATTATTACTATAAGGTTTAGGTAAAGTTAACAAATTATTAAATGTAGCATCATCTGGAATTTGATTATATTTATTAACAAGAGCTGTAATAGAAGTATAATCTTCAACTACATTAATATTAGTATAGAAATCATAATCAAGCCCAATCTCAACATATAGAGTTACTTGATCAATGGTATATTCTGGATGTTTTAAATAGTATTCTTCATATCTTTCTATATTTTGAATATTAAAGTATTCGGAATTAGCAAATTCTTCAAAATGATCATATTTCCTAGAAAGTAGATAATTTTTAACATCAAGATTAGCTATTTTTTCTTCAATCATCTCTATTACTTTTACATTGTATCCTAAACTTAATAGATCTTCTTTATATATATATTCATCATTAGTAATATTTTGATTTTGACCTTCAATATCACTTTCTGTTTTTATTTTAGAATCAGTAACAGAAATATAAATAATCAAACTGAAAAATGCTATAAAATTAATAATAATAATTGTTAATAATACTTTTTTTATCATTTATCCTCCTGTTTCTCTCTATATTATAATTATAGCATAGGTAAAAAAAGAATTACTATAGTTTAAGTAATTCTTGCATTTTCTTTACTAATTTTTTATTATTCATGAACATAACATATACTATTAACGCCAGTACATCGCCAGTTACTAAATCTATAAATACATGTTGTTTTGTAAATAATGTACTAAACATTATTAGAACAGACATTATAAATATGAATATTTTAAACTTATTATCTGCTTTTTTAGTTGTACAAACTATTAATATAAATAACATACTTATAGCACAGTGTAAACTTGGTAAACAATTAATAGCAGGAGTATCTATCCAATAAATAAAATTTGTTACAAATGTAAGTAATCCAGTTGTTTCAAATTCTGGTCTTATTACTTGTGATGGATATATTAGGAATACTACATTAGAAAATAATGTTATAAAGAAGTAATCTATAATATATTTATAGAATTTATTCTTATCTTTTAAATATACATAGTATGGTACTGCAAATATAAATATATACCATGAGAAATATGGAATAATGAACCAAACATTAAATGGAATAGCATCATCTATAAAACTACTAAGTATATGTGGCTCTCCTTGTATTAATTTACTTATAAAAAACATAGCACATTGAATCATAATAAGTACTAATGTTGTTATAAGTGGTTTAAATTCAATTTTTTTAATTAACTTTTTCATAAAAATCACGAAGAATATTATACTATAAGATTTCAAATAGTCAAATAGTACTAGAAAAAAATAGCATTTTAATATATAATGTTAGCGAGGTGAAGGGAGCATGAAAAGAACTATTTGCTTAGTAGGTAGACCAAATACTGGTAAATCTACATTATTTAATAGAATTGTTGGTAAGAGAGTAGCTATTATAGAAGATGCTCCAGGAATAACTAGAGATAGAATATATAGTGAAGCTAGTTACAATAATATTCCTTTTTATTTAATTGATACAGGTGGTATTGATTTAAGTGATGGAGACTTCAATGAAGAAATTCGTATGCAAGTTGAAATCGGTATTGAAGAAAGCGATATTATTGTTTTTGTTGTTGATGGTAAAGATGGTATTACTAATAGTGATGAATTAATAAGAGATATGTTAAAACGTCAAAATAAGAAAGTAATCGTAGCTATTAACAAGATTGATAATAGTGCTGCTTCAAATAATATGTATGAATTCTATTCATTAGGTTTTGATGAATATGTTGGAATATCTGCTGAACATGGAACAGGTGTAAATGAGTTATTAAAACTTATGACAGATGGTTGCGATGAAGGATATGAAGATGAAGATGAAAATATTAAAATTGCTGTTATTGGAAGACCTAATGTAGGAAAGAGCAGTCTAGTTAATGCACTTCTAAACGAAGAAAGAGTAATTGTTAGTGATGTAGCTGGTACTACAAGAGATGCTATAGATACTAAATTTGTTTATAATAAAGAAGAATATACATTAATAGATACAGCTGGTCTTCGTAAAAAAGGTAAGATTTTTGAAGCGGTTGAAAAATATAGTTTACTTAGAAGTATGAAAGCTATTGATAGAAGTGATGTATGTTTACTTGTACTTGATGCTACTACTGGTATTGTAGAACATGATAAGCATATAGCAGGTTATGCACTTGAAGCAGGTAAACCTACTGTGATAGTTGTAAATAAATGGGATACTATTGAAGATAAAGATGAAGATATGAAGAAGTGGAAAAAAGATATAGCGAATAATTTCCAATTCATGGACTTTGCTAAAGTAGTATTCTTAAGTGCACAAACTAAGAAAAGAATTCATACTTTAATGCCTGAAGTATTAGAGTCATATAATAATTCAATCAAAGAAGTTAAAACAAGTGTTATAAATGATATCATTAGAGATGCATTTATGGAAACACCACCAGCTTCATATAAAGGAAAGAAATTAAAAGTATACTTTGCTCATCAAGCTGGTATTAAACCACCAAGATTTGATATAGAAGTTAACTCTAAAGGATTAGTTCATTTCTCATATTATAGATATTTAGAAAATAAGATAAGAGAAAACATTGATCTTAGTGGTACACCAATAGTAATTCAATTTAAAAATAAAGGTGAAAAAGAATTATAAAAGGAGAATAAAAATGGATTATAATCAATATAATAATAATGACTATAATAATTTATATGATGGAAACAATAATCAACAAAGAAGAATAAAAGAAGGAAGTCTTATTTGGGGAGTACTTGGTTTCATGTTTCCAATGCTAGGATTAATACTATATTTAGTTTGGAAAGATAGTAAACCAGGAGATGCTAAAATAGCAGGTAAGGGTGCGCTTATATGCGTATTTGTAGAAATGGGTATTTCTTTAATAGCAGTATTATTCTTTGGAGCATCATGGGGCCAAGCACAAGATAGTATTGTTAATAACACTTGTAAAACATATGGTGAAACATATGAATCAGTTAAAAAAGATGGAAAATGGTATTGCCAAGATACAGTTAGTGGAGAAACAATTATGTTAGAATAATCAAGCGGTTGCTTGATTTTTTATTGTCCTTTAGTATATACTTTTATTAGAGGAACCAATATGAAAAAAAGTATTAAATATTTAATAATAAGTATACTTGTATTATTAGTTATAACTTTTACAGTTAGTTATGCTTACTTTGCTCCAAACTTTATAAATAATACAAAGGATACTAAAGTAAGTACTGGAGACTTAGATTTAAGTATTGATGATGAAAGCATTGATGCTGTTGAAATATCTCCAATATATGATGCAGATTATGAATTATTAGGAATTCATAAAAGTTTCACAGTAATATCTAATAGTTCACTTAATTCATGTGTTAATTTATATATTAATGTTAGTGAAATATCTGATGAATTAAAAAGTGAATACTTTAAATACAAATTATTATATGATGGAAAAGAAATAGATGGTAATTTCTTAACAGCTAATAGTAATGAAAAGATGTTAATAGAGAAGGGACTATTCTTGGAAAGCAAAAATGAAAAGAGTTTTGATTTATATATCTGGGTAAGTTACCAAGATGATGTAGATCAATTAAGTATGTTAAATGGAAAAATCAAATCAAATATATATGTTGAAGGATTTGATTCTAAGAATAATACATGTCAGTAAAAAAGCATATTTTATATAAAAATTAATATGTTTTTTTATTGAAAAAATAATATTGTAAATAATAAAATAAAAATGTATTGACATTCATAATAATTAATGATAAAATCAAGTAGATTTCGGGTTTTCACACGTGTGAAAACCTTAAAAAATGAGGGTTACGATACACCTGGAAATGTGTATTAAGAAAGGAGAAAATAATTGTATGGCTACAGTTAATCAAAAAGTAAGAAAAGGTAGAAAAGAAAAAGTAAAGAAATCTAAGAGCCCAGCATTAAATGTTGGTTACAATTCAAAAGATAAAGTGAGAACAAATAACTCATCACCACAAAAACGTGGAGTTTGTACTCGTGTATCTACTAAGACTCCTAAAAAACCAAACTCAGCTTTAAGAAAAATCGCTAGAGTTAAGTTAAGTAACGGAATGGAAGTTACTTGCTATATTGGTGGAGAAGGACATAACTTACAAGAACACAGCGTTGTATTAATTCGTGGTGGACGTGTTAAAGATTTAATCGGTGTTCGTTATCATATTGTACGTGGTACTTTAGATACTGCTGGTATTGATAAGAGAAGACAAGGTAGAAGTAAATACGGAACTAAAAAACCTAAGAAATAATAAATAAACTTTAGAAAGGAGAATAATAAACATGCGTAAGAGACAAGCAATAAAGAGAGATGTATTAGCAGATCCAATATATAATTCAAAAATGATTACTAAGTTAATCAATGGTATCATGCAAGATGGTAAAAAAGGAACTGCACAAAAGATATTATATGGTGCACTTGATATAGTAAAAGAAAAGACTGGAAAAGATCCTATTGAAGTTCTAAACCAAGCATTTGAAAATATTAGACCAGCTTTAGAAATAAAAAGTAGAAGAATAGGTGGAAGCAACTATTCAGTACCAATGGAAGTTAGAGAGGATAGAGCAAACGCTTTAACTTTAAGATGGTTAATACAATATGCTAAAAGTAGAAATGGAAAAGGAATGGCTGAAAATTTAGCCGCTGAAATCATCGATGCTTCTAATGGCGTTGGTGGAGCAGTTAAGAAACGTGAAGATACTCATAAGATGGCAGAAGCAAATAAAGCATATGCTCATTATAGATGGTAAGAAGGGAGAGATATTATGGCGCGTGATGTGTCTATCGATAAAACACGTAATATAGGTATTATGGCTCACATTGATGCTGGTAAAACAACAACAACTGAGAGAATCTTATACCTAGGTGGAAATATCCATAAGATTGGTGAAACTCACGATGGTGAATCACAAATGGATTGGATGGACCAAGAAAAAGAAAGAGGTATAACAATTACTAGTGCTGCAACTACTGTACACTGGAAAGGTTATAGACTTAATATTATAGATACTCCAGGACACGTAGACTTCACAATTGAAGTTGCTCGTAGTTTAAGAGTTTTAGATGGTGCTATTGCATTAATCGATGCTCAAGCTGGAGTAGAAACTCAAACTGAACAAGTTTGGAGACAAGCAAATGATTATAAAGTTCCAAGAATGATTTGCGCTAACAAGATGGAAAAAATAGGAGCAGATTTCTATTATTCAATGGATTCTATTCATAATAGACTTGCTAATAATGCTGAACCTATCATTTTACCAATCGGAGCAGAAGATCATTATACTGGATATGTTGATTTAGTTACAATGAAAGCATATGAGTATGATGGAACTGAAGCACAAGAATTAAAAGAAATTGAAATTCCTGCTGATATGAAAGCAAAAGCAGAAGAATATAGAGGAAAATTAATCGAAGCTGTTGCTGATTATAGTGATGAATTAATGGAAAAATACCTAGAAGGTGAAGAAATTAGTGAAGAACTATTAAAGAAAGCAATTAGAACAGCTACTATCGATGTTAAATTCTTCCCAGTATTATGTGCTGATGCACTAGGAGATAAAGGAACTAGAACTTTACTAGATGCTGTTTTAGATTATTTACCAGCTCCAACAGACATTGCTGCTGTTAAAGGTGTTGATATGAATGACAAAGAAGTTGAAAGAAAAGCTAGTGACAATGAACCATTCGCAGCTTTAGCATTTAAAGTTATGAATGACCCATTTGTTGGAAACTTAACATTCTTCCGTGTATATTCTGGTGTATTAAAAAGTGGTAGTTACGTAATGAACTCAACTAACGGTGAAAAAGAAAGAATCGGACGTATTCTTCAAATGCATGCTAATCAAAGAAAAGAAATTCAAGAAGTATACGCTGGTGAAATTGCTGCTGCTGTAGGTCTTAAAGATACTACAACAGGAGATACTCTTTGTGATGAAAAAGCACAAGTTATTTTAGAAAAGATGGTATTCCCAGAACCAGTTATTGAACTTGCTATTGAACCTGCAAGTAAAGCTGATCAAGAAAAGATGAGTATCGCTCTTCAAAAACTTGCTAAAGAAGACCCATCATTTAGAGCAAAAACTGATCATGAAACTGGTCAAACTATTATCGCTGGTATGGGTGAACTTCACTTAGACGTTCTAGTAGATAGAATGAAAAGAGAATTCGGCGTTGAAGCTAATGTTGGTAAACCACAAGTTGCTTATAGAGAAACATTAAAACAAACTGCTGAATGTGAAGGTAAATACATTAAACAATCAGGTGGACGTGGACAATACGGACATGTATGGGTTAAATTTGAACCTAATAAAGATAAAGGATATGAATTCGTTGATGAAGTTGTTGGTGGAGTTGTTCCTCGTGAATATATTCCAGTTGTAGACAAAGGACTTCAAGAAGCACTTGCTGGTGGTGTACTAGCAGGATATCCTATGATTGATGTTAAGTGTACATTATTTGATGGTTCATACCATGATGTAGACTCAAACGAAATGGCATTCAAGATTGCTGCTTCTATGGCTTTAAAAGAAGCTAAGAATAAATGTAATCCATGTATTCTAGAACCAATTATGAATGTTGAAGTAAGAGTTCCAGAAGAATTCATGGGAACTGTTATGGGAGACTTAACAGGAAGAAGAGGTAGACCTCTTGGAAATGAAAGTATCGGTAAAGATATTGCTATTAGAGCAATGGTACCACTTTCAGAAATGTTTGGTTATATGACTGTTCTTAGAAGTAACACTCAAGGACGTGGAACTTATCAAATGATCTTTGATCATTATGAAGAAGTACCAAAGAGTATAGCTGAAGAAATTATTAAGAAAAATGGTGTACAACAATAAAAGTATACTAGTGTTGCCAAGTTAATTATCAACTACTTGATTTCTTATCAAGTATTAGATAAAATATATTTATATTGAAAAAAAGGAGGAAAATAAAATGGCAAAACAAAAATTCGATCGTTCTAAAGAACATGTTAATATTGGTACTATTGGACACGTTGACCATGGTAAAACAACATTAACAGCTGCAATTACTAAATATTTTGGAGAATTCATGGCTTATGATCAAATCGATAAAGCTCCAGAAGAAAGAGAAAGAGGTATTACTATTAATACTGCTCATGTTGAGTATACTACTGACAAACGTCACTATGCTCACGTTGACTGTCCAGGACACGCTGACTATGTTAAAAACATGATCACTGGTGCTGCTCAAATGGATGGTGCTATTCTTGTAGTTAGTGCTACAGATGGACCAATGCCTCAAACTCGTGAACACATCTTATTATCACGTCAAGTTGGTGTACCAAAAATGGTTGTATTTATCAATAAGTGTGATATGGTTGATGATGCTGAACTTCTAGACTTAGTTGAAATGGAAGTTAGAGAATTATTAAATGAATACGGTTTTGATGGAGATAACACTCCAATTATTCGTGGATCAGCTCTTAAAGCTCTTGAGGGTGATGAAAAATGGGTACAACCAATTAAAGACCTTATGGCTGCTGTTGATACATGGATTGATACTCCTAAGAGAGATAATGATAAACCATTCTTAATGAGTATCGAAGATGTATTTACTATCACAGGACGTGGAACTGTTGTTACAGGTCGTGTTGAAAGAGGTAAATTAAATCTTAATGATGAAGTTGAAATCGTTGGTATTAGACCTACAAGAAAGACTGTAGTTACAGGAATTGAAATGTTCAGAAAATCATTAGATTATGCTGAAGCTGGAGATAATGCTGGAGTTTTACTTCGTGGTATTAACAGAGAAGATGTTGAAAGAGGACAAATCTTATGTAAACCAGGAAGTGTTACACCACATAAGAAATTTAAAGCTAGCGTTTACGTTCTTTCTAAAGAAGAAGGTGGACGTCATACTCCATTCTTTAGTAACTATAGACCTCAATTCTACTTTAGAACAACTGATGTTACTGGTGTAATTACATTACCAGAAGGTACTGAAATGGTTATGCCTGGTGACAACGTTGATATGACTGTTGAATTAATCACTCCAATCGCAATTGAAAACGGAACTAAGTTCTCAATTCGTGAAGGTGGTAGAACAGTTGGTGCTGGAGTAGTTTCAGAGATTATTGAATAATTAAAGAATAATGAGAGACTTTAGAAATAAAGTCTTTTATTTTGCCCAAAAATTTATTATAATTATTATGATGGTAAGGTATGAAAAGTAGATATATTAAATTTTTCAAAAAAGAATTGGTATTTTTACTATTACTACTTATAGTAGTATTTATTTCGTTTGGAATAACATATGCTAATTTCATATATAATTCAGATAATAAAAGAGCAGTTGAAATGTTTGCTAGTTCTTTAAGTTATAATATGAAAATAAATGATATTTATACAAGTAATATAAATGTTGCAAAAGGAAGTAGTATTATTGATTTAGAAATTGAATCAACTAATGAAGTAAGTTCATACTATAAATTATTAACTAATAGTAATGTAACTGTTTATGCAATTGAAGGATTTGTTTCAGGAACTATTAGTTCTGGTGAGAAAACAAATATTAAACTATACATTGTTAATACTAGTGAAGAAGATAAGAATGTTTCTTTTGTTGTGTCAATGGGATATATCACAAATACTTTAGATGATGTAATTATTAAAGATGGATATCATATGGTACAAAATATTAAGAATGAAATAACATATGATAATAAAAAATGGGTTATTACTAAAATAAATGAAGATACAAGTATTGATCTAATTAGTAAAGATGTATTCAATGCTAAGATAAGTGGTTATAATGCATATAATAATCTTAATGATTTATTAAATAGTAAATGTACTACAGGTAATTCTAAGAGTCTTACAGTAGGAGATGTTAAGGGAATTAATATATTAACAGAAGGTGAATATACTAGTGTTAATAGATTAGCTTATTATCCAAGTAGTCTTATGGATGATGAAAATGTAGTTATATCAGATGGTACTATGTATAATGGATATGGCTATACAAATAAAATGCTAGTAAGAAATAAATCACTTCTTGTTAATGTTAATGATGAATTATTAAATCAAAACAAATATTTATTAAATACACCATATTATGAAGTTAAAAATGGTGAAATATTTTACTATGTAATTGAAATGGACAATGGAAAAGTAAACTTAAGAAAACTATATGATTCAAATAATACTAATTATGAGATATCATCATCAGTTAGATGTAAAGTAACTATAAAAGATGTTGCTTTTTAGGAAGTGATTATATGATAATTGATATTTGTGATAGTCCAAATGTATTAGAAGTAATGTATATAATTAATATAGTAATCACTATCATTAAAATAGCAGTACCAATACTTTTGATAGTGTCTTTAATGATTACTTTTGTAAAAGCTGTTTCAAGTAATGATAGTGATGCATTAGAAAAAGCTAAAAAGTCTTCTGTTGCGAAAGTAATAGCAGCTATATTAGTTTTTTTTATACCGACTTTTGTTAATACAATTGTAACTGTAGTATCTCCAGAAAGCAATTATTCAAAATGTATAGCAGATATTTCAAAAGAAACTATAGCGCAAGCTTATAATAATGTTATGGATTCATTGGTAACTAATTCTGAAGATAGTAAAACTTATAGTGATTATTCTTTAGCTTTAAGTTATCTTATTAATATAAAAGGCAAAGATAAAAAGGAAGAATATCAAAAAAGATTAGATGCTGTAAAAGAAGAAATAGAAGCATCAAGAAAACCACAAAATTTTAGTAGTGAATATTCAAAAGTAAATTATAAATCATTTAAATGGACATATTATAAAGCAAATACTGGTCCATTAAAAGACTATGAAAGTAAATTTAATCCTTATGCAATATATGCTCCAGATAATGAGAGCGATTTAAATGGAGTTAGTCTTCCACTTATTATATGGCTTCATGGATCTGGAGAAAAGAATGTAGGGGAAAAGGCATTTTTAAATAGTGGTTTATTAAAAGTTGTAAGTGATTGGGATAATTATAAATTAGATCCAATACCTGCTATAATAGTGGCTCCTCAAGCAACACCAGGATGGTGGGGAGGATATGAATCAAATCATAAAACTATTTATGCACTAGTAAAATATGTAAAAGAAAAATACAATATTGATTCAAGTAAAGTGGTTTTAATGGGTCACTCAATGGGTGCTCATGGTGTACTTGAATTAACTTTAGAAATGAAGAGTTTAAATCTTTTTGCTGCTGTAACTATGAGTACTAGAAGAGAAGATTATGGTGGAAAAGATGGACAAGCATTTTATTCAAAACTAAAAATGAGAGGTTATGGTGAAATAGCTAGTCATCAAAAATTCTATGATTGGATAGGTCAAAGTAAAAATTATACTTATTATAAAGGAGCATCTCATGGTGCTGTTCCAAAGATGGCTTTAACAGAAGATTTAAATAAAGATGGTGTTTCTGATTTAATGTATTTCTTGTTTGGTGATAATGCTTCGACAACACCAGTTAGTGAGCCAGAACAACAATCAACTCCAAGTACGCCATCTTCTCCAGGAGGTAATACACCAACAAATACTAAACCAACACCATTTGTTATTACTGATCATGTTAATATTGACGCTGTTAATAGAAAAATAGCTTCCGTTGTAAAATCTAATGGATTATATACAAGAGGAGCAGTAGTTGGAGTAGCTACTACATTAGTTAATGAATTAAATGCTTCAAATTATTATATTCCTTATCAATTGGGAGGAATGTATCATAGAGGAAAAGCTTGGGGATTAAATCCTGAATGGGGAACTGTAATTGTTCATAATGACAAATATGTTTTATCTGGTCTAGATTGTAGAAACTTTGTTATTTGGGTATTTAAACAAGCGGGTTTATCACTTAAAAGAGGATTAATGTGGTGTGATGAAGGTATTATAAGTACAAGTGGAGATAATAGATATAGTGATATTAGTATGGGAAGACCAGGAGATACTATAGATGCTGCAGCTCATTTAATGCTTATTATTAAAAATAATGGTTCATCATATACAGTTGCAGAATCTAATGGAGTAGGAAAGGTTAGAATATTTGATTGGACCTACGCTAAATTAAAGGCTGATGGATATCATGTATATAATATGGATGGTATTTATAATAATACTGCTAAATTATGCCCAATGAATGCATCTGATAGACCATATTCTGGATCATGCCATATTCCAAAAAGTGAATTTCCTTCATATTATGGATTTTAAAAAAGACAACTATATAAGTTGTCTTTTATTTATTGTTATAAATTATTAAGTGATGTTGACTTCTTGTACATGATACATAGTATAAGTATCTTTCATCATATGTATAACTATTATTCTTTTTTGTATAAATAATAGTTGCATCAAACTCTAATCCTTTTGCCATATAAGATGGTAGAGTAACAAGAGTTCTTGAAAAACTTTTTGAATTATTTTTTATTAGTACTAAGTCATCCAAATCTTTATGAAGAAGTTTATATATTTTCTCACTTTCTGTATCTGTCTTAGTTATAATAGCAATACTTTTGTTATCTTTTTGAAGCCTTTTTATATCATTTAGCAATTGTTCTTTTAGATTATCTTCTTCTTTAAATTCTACTGGAATATGTGTATCTCTTCTAATTGCTGATACTAAGCTTAATCCAAGTATCTTATTTGCGTGTTCTATTATTTCTGGACTAGATCTATATGTTTTATTTAGTTCTATATAATTAACACTTTCATTAAATACACTTTTTAATTCTTCAAGTGATTTATATTGATAATAAGGATTAATTGTTTGATTAACATCACCTAGTATTGTGAATTTAGATTTTTTAAGTATCTTTTTAAGTAATATATACTGAAGTATATTGTAGTCTTGTGCTTCATCTATAATTGTTTGTTCTATTTGATAATCATTTCCTAAAAATTTAAGTAAGCTTTTCATATATACAAATAAACATGCATCTTCATATGAAATCTTTTTATCATCAAGTCTACTTATATAACTTTCAGGAATATCTTTTTGATAATGTTTTTTAAATGTTTTGCTTCTATAAAAGTTTTTATATATTTCTTTTAAATCAAGTGGAATATTTATTACTTCTCTTAACCATTTCTTTATTTGTCTTGTTCTTGATTTATTTGATTTAAATTCTTGTTCTGATATCTTAGCAGCTATTTCATCAATTCTTTCAAATAATGGAATAGAGGAGTATCTTTCTTTTAAATAATAGTTTAGTTTTTCTTTTTCTACATATAAGTCATGATTGAATATATCATCTGTAAATTTAGCTTTACTTGTATATTCTTTAATATAATCATCTATTACTTTAATTATTTCATTTGATTGTTTAAACCTTATTAAATCTGTATCTAATCCTTCATATTTATAATATCTTTCTATGAATGATGTAAATGACTCTATTGAATTATATTCTGTTATATATGTCTCTAAGAAATCACTAAATGTTGTTTCTTTAGTATTTTCTTCACCAAGTTCAGGAAGTACATTTGATATGTATTCACTAAATACTTTATTTGGTGCAAATATTAATACTTTATCACTTGTTAAGTTTTTAATCTTATAGAGTAGGAATGCTATTCTATGAAGTGCTACACTTGTTTTTCCTGAACCAGCAATTCCTTGTACTATTAAGTTTTTATCTTTTATATTTCTTATTATTGCATTTTGTTCTGTTTGAATTGTATTAACAATGTTCTTCATGTATTCATCTGTTTTATTAGCAAGTACTTCTTGTAATAATTCATCTTGAACATTCAGTTTTGAATCAAAGACTCGTTTTATTTTTGCATCTTCTATTGTGAACTGTCGTTTATTATGAAGGTATCCTTTGATTATTCCCATAGGAGCTTCATATTGTGCGTCTCCTTGTTCATAATCATAGAATACACTAGCAATAGGACTTCGCCAGTCATATATGACATTATCATTATTTTTAGTTAAATAGGTAAGTCCAATATAAATGTCATTTTTTCCTTCATCACTTTCAAAAACTATTTTTGCAAAATATGGAGAGTTCTGTATCTTGTAGAGCTTCCTATAATATTTTGCTTTCATTTCTAAGTTGTCAATTTCTTGATCATTGTTTGACATTATAGTTTTCATTTCTGTCGGATCAAGTTCGGCATGGGAATCCCAAACGAATTTTTTGAATTCCTTTTGTTTTTCTTCGTTGTCATATAAGTCTTGAGCAAGTTCTGATATCTGATTACGTAAAAGTATGATTGTATTATCTAGATGAGTTTTCTCTTTGAAAAGTTCTTCTTCACTTAAATTCATTATTCCTCCTATAAATATAAGTGTATCTTCATCTAAAAAATATGCAGCATAAACAAGATATTAGCAAATAAAATAATAAATGTCAATAAATAAAAAATAATTTTTAAAAAATATTAAATATTCTTTCATTTGAACTAAATTTTCTATTGTGATAAAATATAATCGAAATAATAAACAAGAATAGAGGCATTATTATGGAACATGAAAATGATAAAACACCCAAAAGTATTTCTATTATGCTAATAATATTTTATGTTTTTATAGTATTTTTTATCATTGGTTTCACATACTATTTTTATACTGATTTTTACGATATTTATTTAATAGAAAAAGATGTTACTATTGATACTGGAAATTCTTATCAAATTGAATTGTTACCTAAAAATAGCAAATATTTTGATTATAACAATTATGTCTTTGAAGTAGATGATCCAAGCATAGTTAGTGTTAATAATGAAGGCGAAATAACATCTTTAAATGAAGGAAATACTAAAGTAAGTGTTAGATTCAAAAAGGGAATTGAGAAAAAAACATTAAATGTTAATGTTAAAGGTGTTAATGTAAAAGATATTGATTTAGAAAAGAATTTTGAAGTCTATGTTAATGATAGTAGAAAAATAAAAATAAAAATTAATAATATAGATAATGTAAGTACAAATGTTGTTTATACAAGTTCAGATGAAAGTATTGTTAAAGTTGATAAATTTGGAAATGTAACTGGTATTAAAGAAGGAAAAGCAACAATTACTGTAACAAGTGCAAATGGTGTTAAAAAGACAGCAACAGTTACAGTTAAATCTAGTTTAGAAAAAATACAAGAAATAAATATAAAAGAGCAAGATATAATACTTTCAAAAAACGAAAAAAAGCAATTATCAGTTTATACTGTTCCTAGTAATGCAAGTATGAAAGGTTTAAAGTGGAATAGTAGTAATGAAGAGGTTGCAGAAGTTGATTCAGATGGTTTAGTAACAGCAGTGTCTAATGGATATGCAACAATAAGTGTAACAACAAAAGAAGGATTAAATGCACAAACTACAATTCAAGTTAAAGAAAATACAGAACTAGTATTAAATAAATATAATATTGAATTAGAAGTTGGAAGTAGTGATGTAATTACTAGTAGTATAAAAGCAAAATTTATAAGTAGTAATACTTCTATAGCTACTGTAGATAATAATGGTAAAGTAACAGGAATTAAAGAGGGAAAAACTACTATTAAAGTAATAAGTGATAATGGAAAAACTAATACTTGTGAAGTAGTTGTAAGAGGAAAAGTAATTTCTATTGAAAAAATACAATTTAATAAAAATAACATTACTTTATCAATAGGTGAAAAGCAAAAACTTTCATATACAATTTCACCTAGTAATGCTACAAACCGTAATGTTTCATGGTCTACTAGTGATAGTAGTGTTTTATCAGTTTCTAAAGATGGAACAATTCATGCTTTAAAAGAAGGAACATCTACTATAACTATAAGAACAAGCAATGGTATGCAAGATACATGTTTTGTAGAAGTAAAACCAGTAATAGCTACAAAAATAGAAATAGATAGGAGTAATGTAGATTTAGAAGTTGGTTCTAGCATTACTCTTAATGTTAAATTTACTCCATCAAATACAACTAATAAGAAAATAATATGGTCTAGTAGTAATACTTCTATAGCAGAAATAAATGAAAAAGGGCAAGTAACTGCAAAAAAAGTGGGAAGTGTAACAATAACTGCTAAATCAACTAATGGAAAAGAAGCAAAAGTAATAGTTAATGTAAAAAAAGGTAGTACTTCCATAACGTCTATAAAACTTAATAAAGTATATGTTTCTTTAGTTTCTGGTTCTAGCATTACATTAAAGGCAACTATCACACCAACAACAGCGCAAAATAAAACAATTGAATGGAGTAGTAGTAATAAAAGTATTGCAACAGTAAATTCAAAAGGATTAGTTAAAGCATTAAAAGCAGGAAAAACTATTATTACTGCTAAAACAAGTAATGGTAAGACAGCAAAATGTACTATTGAAGTTAATCCTGTTTTACCAACTGGAATAAAGCTTAATATGACAACTGCTACTATTAATGCTGGTTCTAGTGTGACACTAAAAGCAACAGTATTACCAAATAATACTACAAATAAAACAGTTACTTGGAAAAGTAAAAATGAATCAATTGCAACTGTTTCTTCTAAAGGAGAAGTACTTGGTATAAAAGAAGGAACAACAACTATAGTAGCAAGAACAACTAATGATAAAACAGTTGAATGTAAAGTTACAGTTAAAAAAGTTGAAGTTAAATCAATTGTATTAAGTAAAAATGAGTTTAATTTAACTGAAGGAGATAGTAGTACACTTAGTTATACAATAGATCCAACTAACGCAACAAATAAGAGTGTTAGTTTTACTAGTAGTAATACTTCTATTGTTACAGTAGATTCAAAGGGAAAAATAATTGCTAAGAAAGCAGGAACTGCAAAAATAATTGTTACAAGTAATTCAAATAAATCAGTAAAGTCAGAAGCACTTATAACTGTAAAAGAAAAAATAATTAATGTAACAAGTGTTTCTTTAAATACAACAAACACTTCAGTTTATATTGGAGATAAAATTGAATTAAAAGCTACTATAATGCCAAGTGAAGCAACAAATAAAAAAGTAACATGGAAGAGTAGTAATAATTCTATAGCTACTGTTGATCAAAATGGAAAAGTAACTGGTGTTAAAGAAGGAAAAGTTCAAATAACCGCAACTTCAAATAATAATAAAAGTGCTAGTGCTACTATTAATGTTAAAGAGAAAACAATAGATGTAACTTCTATAAGTATTAATAGTAATGTTAGTTCTATGGAAGTTGGAGATACAATTACATTAAGTGCAACAATAACCCCAAGCAATGCTACAAATAAAAAAGTAACATGGAGTAGTAATAATACTGCAATTGCAACTGTAGATTCAAATGGAGTAGTGAGTGCTAAAAAAGCAGGATCTGTTAAAATAACAGTTGTATCAAATAGTAATAATAATGTTTCAAGTAGTAAAACAATAGTTGTAAAAGAAAAGACTATTCCAGTAACAAGAATATATACAAAAGTATCAAAATATACATTGAAATATAAAGAATCTATTTCTTGGGCTGTATATTTTGAACCAGAAAATGCTACAAATAAGCAACTAATTTATACAAGTTCTGATACTACAATTGCAATAGTTGATTCAACTGGAAAAATAACTGCAAAAGAGAAAAAAGGAGTTGCTACAATTACTGCTAAGTCAAAAGAAAATAATAGTTTAACAACAAGTATTGCTATTACAGTTGGTGGTGAACCATTAAATATTACTACTGGTCTTACAACACAAAAATCATATAGTGGTGTATCATATTATGAAGTTATTCCACCACATCCTACAACTGATATGCCTTTAATTGTTTATATTTGTCCAAGTAGTATTTCAACAACTAATGCTAGTGCTCCACTACAATTTATTGCAAATAAAAAGGCATATGGAAAAGAGGAATTCTTCTTTGTTCATACATATTCTTCACAGGGATTAAGTCATTCTAATGTTAAACAATTAATTGATAAATTAGTTAGTGATTATAAAATTGATAAGAGTAGAATATCAATTGCTGGTTTCTCAATGGGATCATTTAATACTTGGGGAATGGTAAATGCATATCCTAAATTCTTCTCAGCAGCAGTACCAATTAGTAATGGTCCATACCTTGCACAAGAATATAATCAAAATAATGTTCAACCTACAAACTTTTTAACAACAAAAATATGGGGACATGCAGGAGATAAAGATGGACAAGCTAATGGTTGGGAAGCATATTCATATAGTCAAATAAAGAAATTTGTTGACAAAATTAATGCAGCAGGTGGATCTGCAAAAGCTACACAACATTCAAATTGTAATCATTATAGTATGATGTATGCATTTTCAAATACAGAGATTATTAATTGGATGCTTAGTCAAGAGAATCCAAATGTTAAATAATTGTTGATTTTTTAATAAAAATATAGTATCATTAGTTAGAAGTTATTTCTTAGTTTGAATGACCTTTCGCTTTCTTACTCAGATTTAACGGATAAATAATTTAAGGAAGGAGATTTTTGTAATGGCTTTAACAAAAGAAAAGAAAAGCGCAATTGTTTCTGAATTTGCAAGAAGCAAAGGAGATACAGGAAGCGTTGAAGTGCAAGTTGCTTTATTAACTGAAAGAATTAATACTCTTACAGAACATATGAAGGAACATAAGCATGATTACCATACTAATAGAGGATTACTAATGTTAGTTGGTAAAAGAAAAAGTTTACTAGATTATCTAAAACGTGAAGATGTTCAAAGATATCGTGAACTTATTGAAAAATTAAATTTAAGAAAGTAGGCACTTGTTTTAAGTGTCTTTTAATTTTCGGAAGGAGTATGAGATGAAAAGAGTTTTTGAATACGATTTTAACGGTAGAAAAATTGTAGTAGAACATGGAGAACTTGCTAAACAAGCAGCTGGTGCTGTACTTGTTAGATATGATGATACAGTTATCTTATCTACATCTGTTATGAGTAATAATGTTTCAACTGCAGACTTTTTCCCATTAACAATTTTATATCAAGAAAAACTATATTCTGTTGGTAAAATCCCAGGAGGATTTATTAAAAGAGAAGGTCGTCCAACAGATGCTGCTACATTAACTGCAAGAGTTATTGATAGACCAATTAGACCTATGTTTGATGAAAATTTTAGAAATGAGGTACAAGTTGTTAATACAGTACTTAGTGTTGACCCAGATAAGACACCAGAAATGACTGCATTATTTGGTTCATCATTAGCACTTTGTATTTCTAAAATACCATTTGAAGGACCAGTTGCTGGTGTTAAAGTTGGTAAAATTGATGGAGAATTAAAGATCAATCCAACTTGTGAAGAAATGGAAAGAAGTACAATTGATTTAACAGTTGCTGGAACTAAAGATGCTATTAATATGGTTGAAAGTGGTTCTAAACAAGTAAGCGAAGATGAAATGTTAGAAGCTTTAATGTTTGGACATGAAGCTGTTAAAGAATTATGTGCAATTCAAGAAGATATCACTAGTGAAATAGGAGAAGAAAAGATTGAAGTTGAACTTGCTTCTATACCAGATGAGTTAAGACAAGAAGTAAACGATGATATCAAAGAAGATATGATTGCTGCTATTCAAATCAAAGATAAACTTGAAAAGTATGCAAGAATTGATGAAGTAAAAGAAGAAGCTGTAACCAAATATACAGAAAAACATGAAGGAGAAGAAACTTTAGAGGAAGACTTAAAGCTTGTTAAGAAAGTTGCTGATGAGATTGAAGGTGCTGAAGTTAGACGTTTAATCACTAATGAACATATTAGACCAGATGGACGTAAGATGGATGAAATAAGAGAACTTTCTTGTGATGTTGATTTACTTCCAAGAACACATGGTAGTGCGTTATTTACAAGAGGACAAACTCAAGCATTAGCAATTACTACTTTAGGTGCTCAAAATGAAGAACAAATTTTAGATGGACTTGGACTTGAAGAATCTAAGAAGTTTATTTTCCATTATAACTTCCCAGCATTTAGTGTTGGTGAAACTGGAAGATATGGTAGCCCTGGTAGAAGAGAAATTGGACACGGAGCTTTAGCTGAAAGAAGTCTTTTACAAGTTATGCCAAGCCAAGAAGAATTCCCATATACTGTACGTGTAGTATCTGAAGTATTAGAAAGTAATGGATCATCTAGTCAAGCAAGTATTTGTGCTGGATGTATGTCACTTATGTCAGCTGGTGTACCAATTAAAGCACCTGTAGCTGGTATAGCAATGGGACTTATTACTGAAAATGGTACATGTGATGGAAAATATACAATTTTAACTGATATTCAAGGTTTAGAAGATCATATGGGAGATATGGACTTCAAAGTATCTGGTACTAGAAAAGGTATTACTGCTTTACAAATGGATATCAAGATTAAAGGTGTTACAAAAGATGTATTAAAAGAAGCACTTGCTCAAGCACATAAAGCAAGAATGCAAATCTTAGATGTTATGGAAGCTACAATACCTGAACCAAGAAAAGAACTTTCTGAATATGCACCAAAGATTAGAACAATGAAGATTGATCCTGAAAAGATTAAAGATGTTATTGGTAAGGGTGGAGAAACAATTACTAAGATTATTCTTGAAGCAAGTAATGTTAAATCTGTAAATGATAAACAAGCTGTTAAGATTGATATTGATGATGATGGAAATGTTATTTGTTATCATATGAATAAAGAAGTTCTTGATAGAGCTATTCAAATGATTGAAGATATTACAAAAGAAGTTGAAATTGGAAAAGTTTACACTGTTAAAGTTGTAAAGATTGAAGATTTTGGTGCTTTTGTTGAATTATGGCCTGGTTGTGAAGGACTTGTTCATGTATCTCAACTTGATAATAAGAGAGTAGATCATCCAAGTGACATTCTTAAAGTTGGTGATGAAATCGTTGTTAAAGCAACTGGTTATGATAGAAAAGGTAAATTAAATCTTTCTAGAAAAGAATTATTACCAAAACCAGAAAAAAAAGATAAAAAAGAAGAAAGTAAAAATACTGAAGAATAATTGAATTTTTAGACCTAAAAGTGTCTAAAAATTCTTTTTTATATTGTAAATACGTAAAAAAAATGCTAGAATTATCTTATAAGGTAAAGGAGTGTAAAAAAATGAAGAAAAAAATATTAGCTAGCTTATTAATGGTATTTGTATTTTCTTTCTTAGCTGTAAACGTTAATGCTGCAGTAACAAAAGTAAGTATGCCAAATACTATAAAAGCTAAAGCACCAGAAAAAGTACCATCTACAAATGATGTATTTTATGGCGCAGTAACAGATACTTTTGATTTTAGTAAAGTAAAATTTGCCCCAGAAAGTGGTTCAACTAGTATAAATGGTGTTGATCATTTAAGAAAAATTATTTTAGGAGAATTAAATGATATTACAAGTACATCAGGTTTAACTTTTGAAACTACTTTTAAGAAGTGGTTCACTGCATATTGTTTAGACAATGCAAAGAAGTATCCTGAATATGGACTATTAATTAGTGATGCATATACTTCTGCTACAGATGATTATGGTAGAATTGATGCTGCTATTATTGCTGCAATCGGACAAGATGCAAATGTTCAAACTGCTATAAAGAATAAAGGATTACATAATAAGAAAATAGTATCAATCTATGTTTCTGAAACTGTTAATGGTAGTACAGAACATTTCTATACTGTAGATAATGCTGCAGAAACAGTAGCTGCTATCGAAGGCTTAACAAGTAATGTTACAATCAATTTAAATAAAATTGGTTTCATGACTACAACTGGAGAAGTAGTTATTAATGCAACAGATATTCCAAATCATGGAGATACTACTTATCCATTAACATTTACAGGAAAATCAATACTATTTGAAAAATATACTACAACAAGTCCAAATAGTGATACAGTTAAGAATTATAATCATGCATTATGGATTATAGAACATACTTATCCAACATTACCACTTAAGACTGCTGTTGAAGAGGCAGGAGCAGATTATGAAGAATTAAGAAAAGAAATCTGTGTTTTAGAAGGACATACATATGATGAAACTACATTAGCATGTACTGGACTTGATGCTTTAGATGATTATGTTGAAAATTATGTTTATGCAACAATTCAATATGCAATTTGGAAAACAACTGATCACGCAGTTGAAGGTGAAAGATTAGGAAATTCTATTCAAAATGTAACTCAATTAAATAAATTATATAAATATTTAATTAGTGAAGATAGAAACTATACTAATTATAGTACTAAGACATTCAAAAATAAGATTACAGTTGATGGACCAGGAGAAAAAGCAAAACCAGTTACAAAAAATGGTGTAGATATTTATGGACCATATAAAGTTTCATATGATGCATTAGCTGGTGGAGAAATGACATTAACAATAACTAATGCTGATAAGACAGGTATTAGATTAATTAATAAAAATGATGGAACTGGTACTGAAATTAGTACAATCAACAAGGGCGGAGTATTCTACATTGAATGTAATAAAAAACAAAAAATCAGTAGTGTAACAGTAAGTGTTAAATTAGAAAATGCTTCTGTATTTGATCCACTAACTGATAGAGGTAGATTATATCAACCAGTATACAGATTACAACAAAATGTTATGTCTGGTGGAAAGATTGTTAATAAGAATTTAGAAACTACAGTTGAATTAGTAACAAACCCAGAAACTGGTGTTGAAAATGTAGCATTATTATTAATGGTAACATTAGTAGCATTTACAATGGCTTACTTAATATTAAGTTACAAACAAAAATCAGTTCAATTAGACTAATTAATTAAAAAATAAGAAAACATGAAAGTGTTTTCTTTTTTTATGGCTAATAATAATATCGAAGGGAGGAGAATTATGGAAGATATAATTGAATATTTAACTGAAAAACTAAATGAATTTGATTATAAAAAACTAATTATACCAACGATATTCTTATTAGTATATGTAGGAGGTTTTGCTTTTTTATATTTCAAAATTGATAATAAAAAAGAAGAATCTAAAGAACCATTAATAACAGAAGAAATAACAGAAGAATCTAATGAAATATATGTAGATATTAAAGGATATGTAAATAAACCTGGTGTATATAAGATTAGTAGTTCTTCTAGAGTAATTGATGCAATTAAAGAAGCTGGTGGACTAAAGAAAGATGCTAATACCAGATTTATTAATTTATCAAAAGTATTAAATGATGGTGATGTAATAGTAATATATTCAAATAGTGAAATTAAAAAAGCAGAAAAACAGGATGTTATTTATGTTGAGACACCATGTGTATGTGAAGAAGTTAAAAATGATGCTTGTTATAAGGAAGAAGATACTAAGGTAACTGGTAAAATTAACATAAATACAGCAATCTTAGACCAATTAAAAACATTAAATGGAATAGGTGATGCTAAAGCAAAAGCTATAATTGAATATAGAACAAAAAATGGAAACTTTAAATCTATTGAAGATATATTAAAAGTAAATGGTATAAGTCAAACAATATATGCTAAGATTAAGGAAAATATTACTGTGTGATTTTCTATATTATTTAATACTATTTTTGACAATAATAACATTATTTTTAATCAATAAAGATATTAATAGTAAATATAATGAAACAGATAGCTTTTTTGAATTATATATAAGAAAATATAAAATTGATGGTGATAAATTAACTATTGAATTTGATGATTTAATTGGTAATTACTATTTTAAAACTTTAGAAGAGAAAAACTTCTTTTTGAATAATTATTCTTTAAATGATTATATTTATGTAAAAGGATCAATATCTAAACCAAAGAATAATACAATACCTAATACTTTTAACTATAAAAAGTATTTAGAACATAGAAATATAAAATACATAATTAGTATAGAAGAATATAGCTTAATAAAAAAGAATAGTAATATATTTTATAAGATTAAAAACTATGTTTATAAAAGAATTAATACATTAAACAATCCTTATCTTTATGCCTTTATTTTAGGTGAAACATCTTATATAGATAATGATGTATATAGTAATTATAAAATAAATGGAATAACCCATTTATTTGCATTATCTGGTCTCCACATTAGTATATTTTCATTAGTTGTACTATTCATTTTAAAAAGGTTGAAATGTAGTGAGATACTATCTTTCTTAATAACAAGTTTATTTCTTATAATATTCTCATTTATTGCATCGTTTACACCATCTATTTTAAGAGCTACTATCTTTTTTATATTAAGTCAAATTAATAAGATATGGTATTTTTTTGTTAAGCCAAAATACTTATTATTTTTAACATTTACTATCATAGTTTTAATAAATTATAATTATGTATTTTATACTGGATTTATCTTATCATTTACTATTTCATATTTTATATTGCTATTTAATGAAAATAATAAAAATACATCTATAATAAAGATAAGTTTAATATCATTTTTATCTAGTTTACCAATCATTGTTAATATGATATATGAAATTAATATAATAGGATTTATTAATAATATATTTTTTATTCCATATGTATCTAGTATTGTTTTTCCATTATCATTATTAACATTTATATTTAGTATATTAACACCAATTTTAAACATATTTTTAACTATTATGGAGAGAGTTTCATTTATTAGTAGTCAAATACTAAATATTTGTGTATTCTTCTCTAAAATATCATTATTTGAATTAGTTTTGTATTATATATTATTAATACTAATTATAAAGAAGAAAAGAGTAAAAATACTATTTGTAATGTTATTATTAATAATGTATTTTAAACCATATTTTAATGATGACACTAATATTTATTTTACTGATGTATCTCAAGGAGATAGCGCTTTAATAGTGACAAATAATAATAGAAGTATATTAATTGATACAGGTGGAAGTATTAGCAATGAAAGTGAATCATGGAAGAAAAGAAATAAAACATTTAATTTGATGAAATCTAGTATAATACCTTTTTATAAAAGTATTGGTCTTAAAAAAATAGATTATGCCTTTTTTAGTCATGGGGATTCTGATCATATAGGATATGCTAAAGATTTAATAGATAATTTTAAGGTAGTTAACAAGTATATTAATAATGATAGTATAAATAATTATGAAATAGAATTAAATGCTTTAAAATATGATAAAAATCACTTTAAAATTGATAATGTTGAAATAATTAATCTAAATAATAAAATGTATGATAATGAAAATGATAATAGTTTGGTATTATTAATAAAAATAGATAATTATAAAATACTATTTATGGGAGATGCATCTATTAAAGTAGAAAATGATTTAATTGATGAGTATGACTTAAAAAATATAGATATTTTAAAAGTAGGACATCATGGTAGTGATACTTCTACTAGTAAAGAATTTGTAAATAAGATAAATCCTAAATATTGTATTATATCAGTAGGAGAAAATAATAAATATAATCATCCTAGTAAAGAAGTATTATATAGATTAAATGATTGCAAAATATATAGAACTGATAAAGATGGAAGTATTATTTTTAAAATTAAAAATAACAAATTAACAATAGAAATGTTAGCTCCATATAGAGATTAGTAATTAATGTGATATAATTATAATAGGAGTTGATAATATGGAAGAATTTTATAGAATACTTAGTTTAGATGAAAATGATATTGATTCTTATATTAATTCTTGTTTCATTCTTTTATATGGAATGTATTATCCGGAAATATCTTTATCTAACGATGGTGGAGAAATATATCAAAATTGGATTAATCCAGATACTCCATATTTACCTTCTGGTTCAAGATCTAAAGGATTTAAAATTGATAAGCAATTTATAAAAGATTTTATAATAGATACTAAAGATAAATTTGGTAAAATACCAATAGAAAAATTAAAAGTAAAGCTAACTGAGGATACAATAATAAAATGGTTTAATATGTATGTACAGATGTATTTTGGTCCATTATATGATGAAAGTAAAAGGAAAGAAATATATGGCTATGGTTTATTAAATTCAGTTGGTGAAACATTAAATATTTCTGAGTTAAAAGGATTAAATGTTGCAAGATGTATTGAAAAGTCTGCTGCATTAAATGCAATTTTAAATTTCTTATATATTAAATCATCTTTAGTATTATCAGATGCTAATGGCGTTGGACATGCATATTGTTTAGTTAATACAAATGATAAATACTATATAGTAGATCCTAATTTTTATGGAAAAGATTCTAATGGTAAAGGAATCCATTATATGTTTGAAATAAATCCACATGAGAAATATTGTTCATTTGATCCATCATTATATGGAGACAATGAATCATTAAAAGTATATTATGAGTTTCCATGTGAAAAAATGACAGGTATGAGGCAATAAAAAAAGGAAGGTAATTGTTATGTTTGTAGATGAAGATCTTATTCAAAGAAATCAAGATACTATTAATTTTTTTAATGCTGATGCTATGTTTGAAGAATTAAGTAATTTCGTTGATAAATATGGTTATAAGTATATTTTCAATAGAGATTTTGCTACTGAAGAAGAATGTATTATAAACTATTGTGTTAGATCACACGCTGTTAAATTGGCAATGGATGCTTGTGAACATTATAGTAAAGCAATTTTAATTAAAAATGGTTATCAATGGGATGATATGAAAAATGTTGGGCATAATCTTTTAAGGGCATATGAATTATTCATTGATGATGATAAAGATATAATCAAGAATACTGTTTTTTTTAAAGATAGTCCGTTGATAGATTATTCAGCATATAAATCAAATTCTACTGTTAAATTACTTATAAGTGATGATTTAAGAACTCCAAAATCAGAAAGCGTTAGTTTTGAAGAAAGATTATCATCTCTTTCTTCTGAGAGGATATTACCTAATATAAAATCTAGATATCCCGGTCAGACATTAGTTGACTATGATGAAAAGTTTATAATAGCATATGCAACTATTTTACATGAACTATGTTATAAATATAAAACAATAAGAGAGTTTTATGGTGATGAAATAGCTTTATAAGACAAAGAACTAGTTTTAATAATTAGTTCTTTTTATGTTATACTTTATTTAGGAGATACAAGTTATGTCATATGAAGAAATATAAAGGATTAAGAATAAAAATGTGTTAAAATAAAGGCAGTGAGGAAAAGATTTTATTAAATCAATAAAGGAGGTTTTATGAAAATAATTAAAGGAGACAAAGTTTGGGTTCAAAAGTATAATATTGCAGCCTTATTAGATGCATTATCTGATTTGAAAATACCTATTGGCAATGAGGTATGTAATGCTATATGGGGCGATGCTTTTACAGCAACTTCAGAAGATATGTTTGAGTTTGTAGAATTGTCAGGACCAGAAGTAGTTAAATTTTTTGAAAGCTTAGATTTTGTAGTTAATTATGATGATTTAAAAGATAAAGGAGAAGCAGAAGTTTTATCATTTGGTCAAAGTGTTCAAGAAGATGTAATTGATAAAACATCTAAAACAAAGAGTTCAAAAGTTCAACAACAATTAAGTCATGCAGCATTTTTAAAAATGTATGATATTAGAAACTATTTATGGTATTTACAAGGAAGTATTACATTTAAAATTCCAACTGTTTGTGAAGAAGAAGTAATCGAAGTGACATCAGTAGAAACACCACAAAGAGAAAGTGGATTTAGAAGACTTCTTAGAAGTATTAGAAGAGGTAATAAAAGAGGAGGCTTACAATAAGTCTCTTTTTATTTTATATAAAATGATTTATAATTAAATTATGGAAAAAGATGAATTTGTTAAACTAAATGTTATAAAAGATTTTAGTAATTATATAATGGCTAAAAATTATTCTATTAATACATATACATCATATATTAGCGATTTATATTACTTTTATTTGTTTGTAAAAAAAGATTTAACTAAAGTAACAGATTCAGATATAAGAAGTTATATAGAAAAGTTAAATAAACAAGAAGAAAAACCAACAAGTATTAGAAGAAGAATTAGTACTTTAAAATCATTTTATAAATATTTATATAAAAATGGTTATATGGATAAAAAAGATTATCCATTAAATAAAACAGTATATCCTAAAGTAGAAAAAAGACTTCCTAAGTTTATTTATTATAATGATTTACTTGAAATAATAGATGAATCAACAAGAGATACAGATGGCATAAGAGATAGATTAATAATTGAAATGTTATATGCTACTGGAACTCGTGTTAGTGAACTAGTAAATATAAAATATAGTGATATAGATTTTAATAATAAAAGAATTAGAGTATGTGGAAAAGGTAATAAAGAAAGAATAGTATATTTTGGTGATTATGCTAATGATGCTTTAAAAGAATATATGGCTTCTCATAAAAAGAATGAACAAGGTTATGTGTTTACTAATAGTAATGGTGGACAATTAACTGATAGAGGAGTTAGGTATATTATTGATAAAATAATGAATAAATTATCAGTTAAAGTTCATGTGACACCACATGTTTTAAGACATACTTTTGCAACAGATATGTTAAATAATGGTTGTGATATAAAAGTAGTTCAAGAACTATTAGGTCATGCTAGTTTACAAACTACAGAAGTATATACACATGTTACAAATGAAAGATTAAAAGAAGTTTATTATAGCTGTTTTCCAAGGAGGGATAGAGATGAGTAAATTATATTATAGATATGGTGCAATGAATTGTGGAAAAACTACGGCTCTTTTGCAAGTGGCTCACAATTATGAAGAAAGAGGAATGAAAGTTAAAATATTAAAACCGGGTGTTGATACTAAAGGAAATGATAAGATAGTAACTAGAATAGGTCTTAAAAGAAAAGTAGATCATCTAATTAAAAGTGATGAAAAATTAAGTAATTATCTAAATAAACTAGATAAAGATATTGAATGCATTTTAGTAGATGAATCACAATTCTTAACAAGAGATCAAGTTGATGAATTATTTATGTATACTAAATTAAAAGATAGACCAGTTATATGTTATGGACTTAGAACTGATTTTAAAACAATTGCTTTTCCTGGTAGTTTGAGATTATTTGAAGTGGCTGATGTTTTAGAAGAATTATATACAATATGCAGATGTGGAAAAAGAGCAAAATTTAATGCTAGAATAGTTAATGGAGAGTTTACTTCTTCTGGAGAACAAGTAGCTATAGATGGTGAAAATGAAGTAACATATGAATCTTTATGTGGTAAATGTTATTTAGAAAAAGTACTAGGAATAACAGAAGAAAAATTTAGTGAATAAAAGGAGTAAAATACTTCTTTTTTTTGTTGTTTAATAATTTTATAAATGATATAATATTAGAGTTGTTAGGAGGAAAAATGGAAAAGAAAAAATATGTTTATCTTTTTAGTGAAGGTAACGCAAACATGAGAGAACTTCTTGGTGGTAAAGGTGCTAACTTAGCAGAAATGACTAATATCGGTTTACCAGTTCCACAAGGATTCACTGTTACAACAGAAGCTTGTACTCAATACTATGAAGATGGTCGTGAAATTAACGATGAAATCAAAGTTCAAGTAACTGAGTATATTGCTAAACTTGAAGAAATAACAGGAAAGAAATTTGGTGATAAAGAAAATCCATTATTAGTTTCTGTTAGATCTGGAGCAAGAGCTTCTATGCCAGGTATGATGGATACAATTCTTAATCTTGGTTTAAATGAAGATGTTGTAGAAGTATTAAGTGAAAAATCAGGAAATCCTAGATGGGCATGGGACTGCTACAGAAGATTTATTCAAATGTATTCTGATGTAGTTATGGAAGTAGGTAAAAAATACTTTGAACAACTAATCGACAAAATGAAAGAACAAAAAGGAGTTACTCAAGATGTTGATCTAACTGCTGAAGATTTAAAAGAATTAGCAGGACAATTTAAGAAAGAATATAAGAGTAAGATAGGATCAGAATTTCCAAGTGATCCAATTGAACAATTATGGGGAGCAATTAAGGCTGTATTTAGAAGTTGGGATAACCCAAGAGCTAATGTATATAGAAGAGATAATGATATTCCTTATTCATGGGGAACTGCTGTAAATGTACAAAGTATGGCATTCGGTAACATGGGAGATGACTGTGGAACTGGTGTTGCATTTACAAGAGATCCAGCAACAGGAGAAAAAGGATTATTCGGAGAATTCTTAACAAATGCACAAGGAGAAGATGTAGTTGCTGGTGTTAGAACACCAATGCATATTACAGAAATGGAACAAAAATTCCCAGAAGCATTTGAACAATTTAAAAATGTATGTAAAACTTTAGAAGATCATTATCGTGATATGCAAGATATGGAGTTTACTGTTGAACATGGAAAACTTTATATGTTACAAACTCGTAATGGTAAAAGAACTGCTCAAGCTTCAATTAAGATTGCTTGTGATTTAGTTGATGAAGGAATGAGAACAGAAGAAGAGGCTGTTGAAATGATAGATCCTCGTAACTTGGATACATTACTTCACCCAACATTTGATCCAAAAGCATTAAAAGAAGCAGAACCTATTGGAAAAGCTTTAGGAGCTTCACCTGGTGCTGCTTGTGGTAAAGTTGTATTTACTGCAGAAGATGCTGAAGAATGGGCAAAAAGAAAAGAAAAAGTAATTTTAGTTCGTTTAGAAACATCACCAGAAGACATTGTTGGTATGAAGGCTAGCCAAGGTATACTAACAGTTAGAGGTGGAAGAACATCTCACGCTGCAGTTGTTGCTCGTGGAATGGGTAAATGTTGTGTTTCAGGATGTACTGAAATCAATATGGATGAAGAAAATAAGAAATTCACTTTAGCTGGAAAAACATATCATGAAGGAGATGTAATTTCAATTGATGGAACTACAGGTAATATTTATGATGGTGCTATTCCAACTGTAGAGGCAACTGTTTCAGGTGATTTCGGAAGAATTATGGCATGGGCTGATAAGTATCGTGTATTAAAAGTTAGAACTAATGCTGATACTCCAACAGATGCTGCACGTGCTCGTGAATTAGGAGCAGAAGGAATTGGTCTTTGTAGAACAGAGCATATGTTCTTCGAACCAGATAGAATTGCTGCTATTCGTGAAATGATTTGTTCAGATACTGTAGAACAAAGAGAAGCTGCTCTTGCAAAATTAGAACCTATGCAACAAGGAGACTTCGAAAAATTATATGAAGCTATGGATGGATATGGAGTAACAATTCGTTATTTAGACCCACCACTTCATGAATTTGTTCCAACAGAAGAAAAAGATATAGAAGCATTAGCTAAGACTCAAGGTAAGACAGTAGAAGATATTAAGAATATTATTGCTTCACTTCATGAATTTAACCCAATGATGGGTCATAGAGGTTGCCGTCTTGCTGTTACTTATCCAGAAATAGCTAAGATGCAAACAAGAGCCGTTATTAAAGCTGCTATTGCTGTATCTAAGAAGACTGGTCATGCAATTGAACCAGAAATTATGATTCCACTAGTTGGAGAAGTAAAAGAATTAAAATATGTTAAAGATATAGTTTGTGAAACTGCAGATGAGGTAATTAAAGAAGCTAAAGCTGATATAAAATATCATGTTGGTACTATGATTGAAATACCAAGAGCTGCTTTAACTGCTGATGAAATTGCTAAAGAAGCTGAATTCTTCTCATTTGGTACAAATGACTTAACTCAAATGACATTTGGATTCTCAAGAGATGATGCTGGTAAATTCTTAGGAGCTTATTATGACAAGAAGATCTATGAAAACGATCCATTCCAAAAAATAGATCAAGTTGGAGTAGGAAAACTTGTTAAAATGGCTGTAGAATTAGGAAAACAAACTCGTCCAGATATCCATTTAGGAATCTGTGGTGAACATGGTGGAGATCCATCAACTATTGAATTCTGTCATAATGTTGGACTTACATATGTATCTTGTTCTCCATACAGAGTACCAGTTGCTAGACTTGCTGCTGCACAAGCTGCTATTAAGGCTGGAATTGAAAAGAAAAACTAATAATTCCTTAAAATAGCGTTATTTATTGAAATAAGTCATTATTTCCATTAGATAACATAAAGGCAAAAAATTAATATTTTAAGAAAAATAAAGACTAAGATGACAAATATTGTCGCAAATCTTAGTCTTTTTTTGCTTTTATGCGACAGAAAATGGAGGTAATGAAAAATGCGAATTTTATATACAAAGCCTGAATTAGTAGATCTATCACAAGGATCAAGAATTGCTTTTGCAAGACAATTTAGATTTATGACTCAGGATGATGTTTCAGATAAATTAGGGTTAACTGGAGAATGTAAAAGAAGGACGATGACTAGATATGAAAAAGGCAATCGAAATCCTAAGGATGATAGGACATCAGAAATAGCAAAAATATTAGATATAAATATTAATGCAATAAAAAAATATGATTATAAAGAACCTATAGATTTATTATATACATTAATGTGGCTAGAGGAATTAATTCCAAAATATCAAATTGATATATCTAAAGTACCAAATATTAATGATGAAAATATTGTAATGTTCAAACAATTTATTAATGAGTGGAATGTAATGAGAGAAAAGAGAAATAAGAGGGAAATTACTTATGAGGAATATATTGAATGGAAACTAACTTATGAGGTGAAATCTTATGACTAAAAAACAAAAGATATTATTATCTAAAATAGATAGTTTTAAAGACCATCCATTCCATGTTAATAATGATGAATCATTAAAAGAATTAGCTAATAGCATAAAAGAAAATGGTTTATATACGCCATTAACAGTAAGATTAAAAGAAGATGGAAGATATGAATTAATATCTGGGCATAGAAGAAAAGCAGCAATGGAGTTGCTTGGTATAACTGAGACAGAAGCTTATGTGAAAGAACTTGCTGATGAAGAGGCAACAATTGAAATGGTAGATTCTAATATGTATAGAGAAAAAATACTTCCATCTGAAAAAGCTTTTGCTTATAAAATGAAATATGATGCTATAAAACATCAAGGAAAGAAAACTTCTGGACATGATGTCCAAAAGTTAGATGATAACTCAGATAGAAATATTAGAAGATATATTAGATTAACTAATTTAATTCCTGAATTATTACAATTGGTTGATGATACTGTCTTAAAGGATAAAAGAACAGCACTAACAATGGGATTATTACCAGCTGTAGAATTATCTTATTTAAATAAAGAAGAACAAAAACTTGTCTATATGGGAATAACTTATGAAGATTTAACTCCTAGTCATGGACAAGCCAAGCAATTAAGAAAGTTAAGTAATGAAGGTAACATAACATTCGATTCAGTAGAAGAAATATTATGTAAGAGCAAAGGTAATCAGCAAGAACAAATATCTTTTAATAAGGAACGAATTGAAAAAGTTCTTCCAACAGAATTACTTAAAAGAGATAAAAGATATATTGAACAGTATATCATCAAAGCAATTGAGAATTATAAACAGCAAGAAATTGAAAGGGGTGATGTATATGATTTAGATATGTAGCACCCTAGATATCTTACTTTACATATTATAAAATATAATTGAAGAGGTGGAAAGGAATGAAAAAAAGTATTTTATTTATATCCATTATATCTCTTATTTCTGTAAGTATTGTAGCATTGATCTTATTCATTAATAGAAATAAGAATGAGTTAACAATAAATGATGGAAGTAATAATGAAATCATAGAATCTAATAGTTCTATAGAAGAGGAGGAGATATTAGATGAAAATATTACAGAAAGTATTGAAGATGATGCTAGTGGTGTTCAAGACAATGATTCTAGCATTCATAACTCTAATAAGAATGATTTGGAGAGCAATAGTGCTAGTAACTCTAATGTCATAAAAGAAAGTAAAACAAAAGAAAAGAAGACTTCTACACAACCTGTGTCGAAGTCAGAACCAGAGAGTAAACAAGAGGTTAAAGAAACCAATAACGAAGATAATACATCAGTAAATAAAGAAGAACCAAAAAAGCAAACTCCATGGGAAGCTTTAGGAGTATCAGAATATCATTATTATAATGAGCCAATGTATAGTTGGGAAAGAGTTGATTTTCCTGTAAGCAAATATGGTAGTGAAGCTAATTGTAGAAAAGCTTGTGCAGAATATGGAGATAATTATGAACCATATAAAAATGGTGAAGTATTATATAGTTGTTCTATAGTAACAAGTTTATCTGGAAAGTATTTAGGCGAATATTTTTCAACTGAAAAATTAAATTAATTATTAAATATAAGCATTCATAGTAATGCTTTTTATTTTGGAAAAATTTATTTATTGATAAAAGAAGGAGGAAAAAATGAAAAATAAGTTATTGAAGTTATTCTTGTTTTTAATAATAGGAATTAGTTCTTTTGCAAGAATAACAAATGTATCAGCTGCCGCAACTAGTGGCGATATAATTACTGGTAAAACAGTAGCAGGTGGACCTTTTTATGTAGTACATAATAAAGGAAATGGTCATCGTATGTGGTTAACAGAAAAGTTTATAGTTAGATCATCAGATGGAGCTTTTGTATATTGTGTTCAACCTTATGTATCAATAAAACAAGATAATACATATAATGTTACTACAGAAGATTATGCTAGTGTACTTAATATTTCGCAAGAGACATGGAGTACTATTAGCAAAATTGCTTATTATGGATATCAATATAAAGACTCAACGCATGATCATAGTGCTGAAAAATGGTATGCAGCAGCTCAAATGTTAATTTGGAATAAAGTAAATCCAAGTATTGATAGTTATTTTACTAATACATTAGATGGAACTAGAAATGATAATATTTTAAAAGCAGAACAAAATGAAATAATGGACTTAGTAAATAACCATAATAAAAAACCTAGTTTTAGTAATATGCCAAGTGAAATGGTAATTGGTTCATCAATAACACTTACAGATAACAATGGAGTTTTAGAAAACTATGAAGTATCTGATGTAAAAGGAGCAACAATTACTAAGAATGGCAATAATTTAACTATTACTGCAACAGAAGTTGGTAATATGTCATTTAAATTAGTTAAATTAGGTAATAGATATGGAGAACCAGTTAGATTATATTATGCATCTGATTCTCAAAATGTTATTAGAAGAGGTAACATAGATCCTATTATGATAAATAATAGTATTAAAGTATATGGTGGTAAAGTATCAATTCAAAAAACAGATGCTGACACATATGAATTTACACCACAAGGCGAAGCTACACTTGGTGGAGCTAAATATGGAATATATAAAGAAGATGGTACAAGAGTAGGAGAAATTACAACAAATGAAGAAGGTAAAGCAACAAGTGATTATCTTCCAAATTTAGGAACATTTTATTTATTAGAAGAAAAAGCTTCTACAGGTTATCAATTAGATAAAAATAAATATTATTTCTATATAACTGAAAACGATTTAAATCCTAATGTTCAAGTATTTGAGAAAGTAATAGAAAGAAAATTTGATTTTACTAAAGTATATGCTACAGATAAAACTGCAATTATGACTCCAGAAGTTGGGGTTAAATTTGGGGTTTATAATAATAAGAATGAATTAGTTGGTGAATATACAACTGATGAACAAGGAAACTTTGAAGTTAAATTACCATATGGAACTTATACAGTTAAACAGTTAACTGCAACAAGTGGTCATGAAAAGATGGATGATTTTACTATTCAAGTAAAAGAAGTAGGAAATCCAATTAAGAAAACTATTTCAAATGCAGAGATAACTGCAAAATTAAGAGTAGTGAAAATCGACTCTGAAACTAAGCAAGTTATTAAAAGAGCAGGAATCAAGTTTAAAATAATTGATACAAAAACAAATAAAGAAGTTTGCCAAACAACATCTTATCCAAAACAAACAATTTGTACTTTTGAAACAGATGAAAATGGTGAATTTATAACAGCTTATCCATTAAATACAGGAACATATAAATTACAAGAAGTTGATCAAGTAATTGATGGATATTTATGGAATAAAGAATCTTTAGAATTTACTATAGATGAAAATTCAAAATTAAGAGAAGATTCAGAATATGGAATTATATTTGATATAAACTTTGAAAACACTCCAGTTAAAGGTGAAGTTAAAATTAATAAAGTAGGAGAAATAGCAAAGTTAACAGATAATGGTTATGTCTTCACTAAAGAATCACTTGAAGGTATTGTTTTTGGATTATATCAAAATGATAAAGAAATAACTACTGGTGTTACAAATAAAGAAGGTATTTTAACATTTAGTAATTTAAAATTAGGTAGTTATTGTATTAAGGAATTAAAAACATTAGATGGATATATTTTAAATGATAAAGCTATATGCTTTGAACTTAAATATAAAGATCAATATACTCCAGTTATTACTTATGAAACATTAGTAGAAAATAAACTTCAAACATCAAAATTAGAAATAACTAAAAAAGATGTTTCTACAGATGAAACTTTACCAAATACAACTATTGAAGTATATACTGAAAATGATGAATTAATATACTCTGGTAAAACTGATAATGAAGGTAAGATAACAATTGATAGATTACCAATTGGAAAATATTATTTTATTGAAAAAGAAGCACCAGAAGGATATTTAATTAATGAAGAAAAAATGTACTTTGAAGTTAAAGGCGAAGAAATAGTTAAATCAACAATGAAAGATGAAAAGATAACTGGTAAATTAGAATTTACAAAAACAGATTTTAGTGAATCAGTTACATTACCAGATACAACAATTGAAATCTATAATGACAAAGATGAATTAATCTTCACTGGTAAGACAGATGAAAATGGAATGATTGTAATTGAAAAATTAGAGTATGGTAAATACTATATTTTAGAAAAAGAAGCACCTAAGGGATATTCATTGAATACTGAAAAAATGTATTTTGAAATAAAAGAAAATGGTGAAGTAGTTAAATGTAGTATGAAAGATGAAGAAATAATTGAAGTACCTAATACCGAAGCAAATGAATTTCCATTTTTAGAGTTAGGTTCATTAGTATTATGTATTGCTGGTTTTGGAGTGATGATATATGCAACCAAAAAGAAAAAATAAAAAGAGCTTAATAATATTAGGCTCTTTCCTTGTTTTAGCAGGATTAACTATATTTGGTTATAAATATTATGAATATGTTAGTGAATTAGAGAGTGAGGATATTGCAATAGAGGAATTCTACAAAGAAGAAAGTGAACTCGTCGAAGAGGAGAGTGATATCTCCCAACAAGCGAGTGATGAATCATCAAAAGTAGAATCACCAAAATATGATTATATTGCAATGTTAACTATACCAAAAATAAATTTGCAAAAAGGTTTAGTTGATAAAAATTCTAAATATAACAATATTAGATATAATGTTATGATTCATGAATTATCAAACATGCCAGATGAAGCGAAAGGTAATGTTATATTAATTGCTCACTCTGGTTCTGCTAGTTATTCATTTTTTAGGAATTTATATAAACTTAAATTATCAGATCTAATTACAATTGATTATAAAGGAAAAACTTATAAATATAAGATTGTAGATATTTATGATATAGAAAAAACTGGTAAAGCAAGTATTAAAAGGAATCACAATAAATCTGTTGTCACATTAATAACATGCAGACATAATACAAATAAACAAATAGTTGTAATCGCAGAGTTAATTTAAAAGATTTTAGGTATATAATTGTTTTAAGGAGTGAAATATATGCCTAAATACGATTATACAAATGCAACTATAGATAAATCAGATAAAAAGCGAATACATTTTTATGAGGAATTATTAACAATATTAGAATTATATGAGAGTGTTAATGATGATGTAAACGAACTTATAGGATGGTTAGGAGTAATTCTAGGAAAATATACAAGATTACCAAAATCAATTAGTGATAAGCATTTAAATAATCAATTAGAAGATGATAAGAAACTAGATGAATATACATATAGAAGAAATGTTTCAGTATCTGATATTAGATTATATAGTCTTATTGCTTCAATAATTGAGTGTTCAGGATATCAATCATCTGATTCACTTTCAGAAATTACTGAAAAAATGTATCGTTTATTAGACAAAGTAGTACATCCATATCACAAAAAGGATTTAGATCTTGAGGAAGTAAGATATTATGTAGAAATACAATATATTACTAAAGAAGAACAAAAAGAATTAGAAGAGAAACATCATATTGTTTTTGATGATACGGAAATTTAAAGAGCTGTTTGCTCTTTTTATTTTGTCTAAAGATTGGAGGGATAAAATGCCTATATTAAGAAAACAAAAAGTGAGAAAATATACTACAGTAGATAATTATTTTATAGATGATATTAATTTGCCTCCAGAGGGTAAAGGATATTTATTATATATGTTAAGAAAACCAGATAACTGGAATTTTACTTTTAAAAATATCCAAGAAGGTTTAAATGTTGGAGAAAGGAATGTTAGAACTAATATTCAAAGATTAGAAGACCTTAAATACATCAAAAGAGAGCGAATAAGGAACGATAAAGGTTATTATCAGTGGATTTACTATATTTATGAGATTCCTTATGATATAGACCTTAAAAACGATATTTATCCATATGTACGGAATGAACATGTGGATGGTGAAGATATTCAAACCGACCAGATAAATATAAATACTATAAATAATAAAGATAAAGAAGATAAACACTATACATCTTCTTTTTTTAATCCTGAAGAACATAATAGATTAACCTTAGAATTAATAAATACTGGGTATTTAGATAAGGAAGATTTACAACTTTATTATTATGATGACTTTTTTGAAGAATTGATTAATAAAGGTAATTCTTATCGAGATTTAATTACAGTTTTAAATTATGTAGTTACAAGAGTTGTTAAAAGAGATTTTATTGATGGAGAAGGATACGAAATAAAAAACAAATTAGGATATTTAAAAAATTCAATTAACTCTAATTTAAACAAAATAAATAATATGCCAGATGAATTATATCCAGATGATGAATATGATTGGCTAAATGATAACGAGGAGGATTATGAGCTATGAAAAATAGTAAATTTGAAGATTTAAAAATTGCAGAAGTAGAAGCATTAAGTGATTTTAGTGATCAAATTGGTGAACTTATGAAAAGTATGGATGAATATAGAGTTTTTGTAGATAAGGAAGATTTAAGAAGATTTGATAAAACCTATAAAAATCTTAGTTACTTTTGGGATAAGATTCAAAATCAATTAATTTACTTATGGGATGCTGATGAAAGAAATAAGTAAAAAAAATTACTAAAGGAGGTGGTGCTTATAAGATAAAAAAATTCAGTTATAGGTAACCTGAATTAAAACAAAACTAAATATTTAGAAGGAGGTAATTTATGTTGAATCAATTTGTAGGTGTAGGAAGATTAGTTGCAGAACCATCTGTAAAAGAAACTGAAGATGGAAAGCAAGTATCTAATATTACTATTGCAGTACCAAGAAGCTACAAAAATGAAAATGGTGAATATGATACTGATTTTGTAGATGTAGTTCTTTGGAACGGCATAGCTGAAAATACAGCTGAATACTGTCATAAAGGTGACATAATTGGTGTTAAAGGAAGAATTCAAACATCTAATTATGAAACTGAAGATGGCGAAAAAAGAAAATCTACACAAATTGTCGCTGAAAAGATAACATTTCTATCATCATCTAAAGATAAAAAAGATGACTTAGAAACTACTAAAGATGACGACATGGATATGTAGTTAATTATGAATAAAAAGCAAAGAAAAAAGAGTTAAATCGCCCGACAGCAAAATAACTCTAGTGATATTATATCACTTCTTTGCTTTTTAATATTATTTTAAGGAGGATGAATATGGTTAAAAATTATTTACAATTATTAAAAATTGAACACCTAGAAGGTGGAGGATATAATGTTGATTCAATTATTAAAGCAATACAAACTTTTTCAACTTGGGCATTAAGAGTTGGAATAGCTGCAGCAGGTGTTTCACTTATTGTTGGATTTATATTGTATGCTGTTGTTGATGTTGATCAAAAACCTAGAGTAAAACAACGAATAATTCAAACAATGTTTGGTATAGTAGGTATCATTTTAGCTATTTCAATTGTTAATCTAATTATAGATTTATTCTAGGAGGTGGTTAAATGTTATTAAAAGCATTGGATTTGTTAAGAACTTTAGGTTGGGGAATAATACATTTTATTTATTCTTTAATTGATAGCTTATTTGATATTTTAAAAGGATTAAATGCTTTTGATATTATTAATTCAGTATCCGGAGATAGTAATTTCGTTACATTTCAAAAAAGTGTAATTGCTATTGCTGTTACTCTTTTAGGATTATTTGCAATTACAAGATTTGCAAAAAAGATAATAGATCCAGATGAAAGTATGAGTTCAGAAGGAATTGTAAAAGAAATTATTAAATGTGGAATACTTATTATTATGAGTACTTTTTTATTTGTACAAGCAAGTACATTTTCAATTAAGTTAGCTGGTTTTACATCTAACATTTTTTCAAGTGGAGGAACAACTTTATCAGCTTCAATGGAAACAATGTTTATAGATTATTCGGATGGGTATAAAGATTCTGATGAATTTAAAGGTGAAGATATAGCTAAAAACGTAAAAAATGGACATTTTGATGGAAAGAAAATGTACAATGACAAATATGTAACATCATCTCGTTGGATATTACCAGATGAAAAAGATTATAAATATTCCATTAATTGGATTATGGCGATTATAGTTGGAGGATTCTTCTTATATTCATTATTCTTCTGTGGAATGATGTTAGCAAGAAGACAAATAGAATTTTTATTCTTATTTGTAATAAGTCCAATTGTATTTGCTACTTCAATTGGAAATAAAGAAAGAAGAAATGCTGTAGTTCAACAGTTAGTTTCATTAATGCTTCAAGGTGCTGTAATAATGTTAATAATATCATTAACGGCAATTGTAATGGGGCAAATAAATGAAACAACATTTTTTTCAAATGCATTTAAGGATATTGTAATTAAATCTATTATGTACATTGGTTGTGGTTCATTCTTATTAACTGGATCACAAGTTGTTAATAGATTTATTGGAGGAAATGTCTCAGCAAACTCTGGAAGAGAGCAATTAATGGCAATGATGGGGTTTGGTCAAGCAATGGGAGGAATTGCAACAACTGGAGGACTTGCTGCAGCAGGAGCTGGATTAATGGGTGCTGGTGCAATTGTTAAAGGCACATCAAAAGTAGGTGGAGTTGGTAACTCTGCATTAGGAAAAGTTGGTCAAGCTGTATCAAATTTTGGATCTAAGATAGGTGGAGATGGATCATCCTATGGTGGAATTGGAAGCAATTTAAAAATGGTAGGTGATTACATGCAGGCTTCTTCTAATCTTAGAAGAAATAATGTTGATTCTAAAGGACAAGCTCACTCTCAAAGTAGATTGTCAAGATTTGGTTCAGGAATGATGAATGCAGGAAGCAATGCTATGGCTTCAGCAATGCAAAGTATAGCTCCAACAAGAACTATGTATCGAAGAAGATATAGAGGAAGGGATGAGTAATATGTATATAACAGTACCAAGTATTAAAAGAACTTTAGGAAAATATATTGAAATGAAAGATTTATATATTGGTTTACCTATGTTATTTGTATTCTTGTTTTTATTTTCATTTACAAGTCATAAGTTAATATCAATAATTTATCTTACAGTTTGTATATTTTTATTACTACCAGTAAAAGTATCTAAAAAAAATAGAATGTATAAAGTAGTTATTTTATTGGTTAAATATATATTTAAATGTAAAAATTATTATTACATTAGAAATGGAGAGGATATAGATTGGAAAGAAAAACTAAAGATGAAAAAAATCTAACTAAAATAAAAAAGTTAGATAATAAAAATAATAGAAAATATTCTTCTCGTGGTTGTATGAGAAAGAGAATTAAGAATTCTAAAGTTATTTCAAATGTAAAAGAAATAGGTGAAGATGGATTAATATATTTGAAATCTGGAGAAGTTGCTACATTAATTGAAGTAAAAGCTATTGATTTATCTTTAACAAGTAATCAAGAAAAAAATTTATTCTTTTCAATGTTAAAAGCACTTTATCAGATTCAAAATCTAAATATGAAATGTTATAAGCTAGATGAAAAATTAAATCTAAATGCAAACAAAGTTAATTTAGATAAAAAAATAGAACATTTTGAAAATGATGAAAATAAGAAAGTACTTCTTGAAGAGTCTAGAAAATTAATAGATGATTTAGAAGAAAAGAATTTTACAGTATCTAGTAAATATTATTGGATATTAATTGCAAAAGATACAGCAGTACTTAATAAACAAATAGATGAACTTGAGGATATAACTTTAAATATAACTCCAAGAATATATATCGAAAGTATTGTTAATAAACTTGAAATATATAAATTTTTATCAAATCTTTATCTAACATCTAATTCACTTGATGAATTAGTATGGAGTGATTTACCTAGTTTAGTAAGTCCTATGAATTTTTCAGAGAGATCTGATAAATTAAAATTTGATGATAAGGAATTTCAAATGGTAACAATTAAAAATGTTCCACCATTTGTTTCAGAATTGTTTTTTGAAGATATATTTAATTATCCAGATGTAAGAGCAAGTATTGGAATAAAAGAATGTATTACACAAGAAGAATTAATCAGATGGGTTAATTCTCAATATCAATTTTTATTAACTGATAGAAATACAACAAAAAAATTAAGTGATGCAACAGAATTAGATACTCAAAAGGAAAACTTTCAAGCTTTAATGAATGATATAAAAAACGGTGATGAAAAGATTAAAGAAGTATCTTTAGTTTTAGTCATAGAAGGAGATAAAAAACATAGAGAAGAGGTATTAAGAGATTTAAAAAGAATTGCAGATTCTTATCAAATTAAATTAGATATACCTAGACTCAGACAAATGGAAGCATGGCAATCATATGATATTTCAACAAAATCATTTGAAGACTATGCTTTTTATTTACCAACATTAACACTAAGCTGTGGTTTTCCTTTTACAAAAACATATTTTAACGATTCAAATGGATATATGTTTGGAGTTGATATTCATACATCATTACCAATATATTTTGATCCATTTGTTTTAACAAACTCTAGAACATCACATAATATGGCTATTATTTCTTCTACTGGTGGAGGTAAATCTTTTACTATGAAGAAAATGATAGTAAATGAATATGCTAGAGGCACAAAAATATTTATATTTGATTGTGAGCATGAATATGACAAAATTGTAAAAGCAAATCATGGAGAATATATTGATTTATATTCAAAGACTGGTGGAATAATAAATCCATTACAAATTAGATATATTCCATCGGATGATGAAGAACATGATACAAAGGAAACAGATTGTCCATTAGCAAAACATTTAGGATTCTTAGAAGCTTTCTTTAAGACAGCTTTTGAAAGCATTAGTGAAAAAGAATTAGTAATGCTATTAGCGATAGTTGAAAAATTATATAACAAAAAAGGTATATTTAAAAATACTTCAATTAATACATTGCAGAATATGAGTCCAGAAGATTATCCAATTTTTTCTGAATTATATAATTTCTTACCTGAATATAAAAAAGAAATAAAAAGTTCTGAAAAGATTAAAATAATTGAACAATTAGATATTTTATTATCTAGATTTTTAACTGGAACAGATTCTTATTTATTTGATGGTTATACCAATATTGATTTATCAAATGATTTAATAGCATTTAATTTACAAGAATTATTATATAGTGGAAATCAAAGATTGATTAATACTCAAACTTTAAATCTTTTAACTTATCTAAATAATAGTATTGTTTCAAACAAGATTATGAATGATAAAGTTAAAATAGAAGATAGAAAACATGTGATGATAATTGCAGATGAATTTCATTTATTTATAGATGAAGATAATTTTGAAGTATTAAGAAACTTCGGACAATTAGCAAGAAGAATTAGAAAGTATTCTGGATCACTTGTAGTAGCTACACAATCTGTAAAAGATTTTGTTGGAAGTAATGCGATTTTAAGACATTCAACAGCTATTTTCAACAACTGCCAATATCAAATGATAGGAATGTTAAAAGAAGATGATTTATTAGCATATCTTGAATTGTTTAAACAGAATCCATTAACTGATACACAAAAGAACTTTTTAATGGCTGCTAGAAGAGGAGAGTTTTTGCTAAATATTGATTCTAAAAATAGATTAAGAATTTGGATAAGAGCTACTGAATTAGAGCGAGAAATGATGGGAGAAGGTGAAACAAGATGAGTACAAGAAGCAAAATAGGAATTTTAAGAAAAGATGGTACAGTAGATCATGTCTATTCACATTGGGATGGATATCCTGAACATAATGGAGTTATATTACTTAGTGAGTATAGTAATATAAATAAAATGAATCATTTAATTAAAAATGGTGATATGTCTATTCTTAGTGAAAAAATATATCCTGAACCAGATAAACCTCATAATTTTGATGTAAGAGAAGACAGACAAGAAAATGTCTGTCTTTTCTATAATCGTGATAGAGGAGAAGATTGGAAACATACAAATCCAAGAACTTCAAAAGACTTAGAAAGATTTAAGCAAGAGTGCAAAATGTCAGATTGTGAATTTGCATATCTTTATAGTGAAAAAGGAAATGAATGGCTTTTTTCACCAATTCCATATGGAAGAGAATCAGATATGGATTTTATTTATTTAAAAGATGAATTCATTCAAGATAATATAGAATATGATGATTCTTTTAAAGAAGACTATTTAATATATGATGGAATCGAATTAATGAAAGATCTGGATTATTATGAATATGTAGATAATTATAGAGATGATTCTGAAGCATATTTTAATATTAAAGATATGTTAGAAAATCATTTAGATGATTATATTAAAAGTATTGAAGATTATAAAAATGATGTTTTTGAAGACTCCATTAATAATTATTTAAAAGAAGTAAAAGATTATTATTCTTTAGATGACTTAGAAGTATGAGGCAATTATGGCAAAGCAAAAAAGTGGAGTCAAAGGAAAACTTCTAAAAAAAGTAGTCTTTGGAAGTAGCATTGGAATGGTAACAGCTGCATTAGTGATTATTATTCCATGCTTAATGATTTTAGATTTTTTTGGTGCTAATATTACAGATAATTATGTAGAAAATAATATGGATTATGCAGATATGTATAAAGAGACAGTTAATAAAGCATTAAAAAATGGCTATGGATATGTTCCGTTAAATAGGATTTTATATTTTTATTTAGAAGATGATAAGTTATCATTTTATGATATTTATGTAGATAATATTGAAAGAGAATCTAATAAAATGAAAACAATTAGTGATGTTTGTACATTACCTAAATATAAAATCTATGATGGTTGTAAAGATTTGGATTCTGGAGATCAAATAGATGAAGAGGTTAATAAACCATTTGTTCCACCAATTGATTTTGAAAAAATAACTGTTACATCTTTTTTTATGGAAGAAAGAATAGTTTTTGGAAAGTCAGATGTTCATGGTGGATGGGATTTAGCTTGTGGTAATAAGACACCAGTTAAATCAACTTGTGATGGAACAGTAACACAAGTAAGTTTCACACAAAAAGAAAATGTAACAAATAAAAATGCAGGTGGTGGAAATCATATTAAGATTAAATGTGAAGTAGATGAGGATGTTACTTATGAAGTTTGGTATGCACATTTATATCCAAATTCAGCTAAAGTAAAAGTTGGAGATTCAGTAACAGCAGGACAAGAAATTGCAGGAGTTGGTACTACTGGTTATTCAACTGGGCCTCATTTACATTATCAAGTAATGTTTAATGGAGAAAATGTTGATGGCATGAGTTTAATTGATTTTTCTGATAAACTACCAAAGCCATCATTTGGACCAACAACTCCAAGTTATCCAGGATTGAATCCACAATTCAGACCATAATTTTTATTTGAAAAATAAAGAAAAAAATAATTTTAAGGAAATATTCAGACCACTAAAGTGGATCAATTTTGCAAGTGCAAAATAAGTTTGTACCCATTAAAAATCCAGTTAATACTGGAATTTTTTAATGAAGTGGGTACATTCTCTTATGCTCTTAAAATTTTTGATACAAAAATATTAAAAATGGTGGTCTGAATTAATCCACTAAGAACCACAGAAAGAGGTGAATATAATAGTGTATGAAGGCAAATTAAGGATACCTATAAGATTAAAAAATAGAATTGAAATGTTGGCTAAAGAACGAAGAATCAGTTTTAATAAAATGGTTAATATTATTTTAGAATTAGGAATTTATGAACTATTAGAAGAGGAGGCAGAATATGGAAAAATTAAGCATAAGCAAGTTAATAGCAAATGATGTAGTTAATTATGGAATGGATAAAACAACTAGTTTTAATTACATAGTTAGCTTAAACGATTTTCTAGATGATTATGATGAAGATACATGCAGTTATATAAAATCTCATATTAATGACATAATTGAAGCAGTTCATCAAAATGAAAATGTAGCTCAATTAGATTATGATGAAAAAAGGCAAGAATTTGATATGGTGTTCTTTTTTGATAATTTAATGAGTCCACTTGAAAAAAGAATAATGGACACAGGAAAGAATATGGGAATTGACTATGAATTAGATGATGTTAGATCTATTTCATATGATATTGAAAATTCTGATGAATATGATGATTTAATAACTAGCTCAATTAAGAATCATGATCTTGGAAGAGAAATGTAGGTGATGTTATGGTAAAACCTCATATTTCTATTTCAGAAGATTTAAAAAGTAGATTAGATGTTTATTGTAAAGAGAATAACTTTCAATGTTTTTCTCATGGAGTTATTGATTTATTAGAAAAGGCATTAAGTCAAAATAAATTAGATAGAGTATTGGATAATATATTAAATTCAGTTGATAGATTAAATTCAAGATCTAGTTATACTAGAGATTTACTAGAACAGTTATATTCAAATCTTGAAATTGAAACAGAGACTAATCCTAAAAATAATAAGTCATTACAAAAATTTAAGAATAAATATATAAAGGATAAATTCAATGACTAGTGAAGTAAATGTTATGCATGAATTTACTCCTAGCTTTAAAAACTTAAATTTCAAATATCCAACAAAAGAATATGTTCATAATTCAACTATGAATATGTTTGATTATTATGCAGATAAAAAGAAAAAGGCATTTTTTATGTTAGATTATTTTAGTGGTAAAATTGGTAAAGATGAAGAAATGAACATTATGTTTGAAAATGGAGAATATGCAACACAATCTCAAATAGAAGAAAGAAAAAAACAATATGCTAAGTATATTGAAGATTCAAACATATATAAAATGGTAATATCATTTCCAGAAGGATATTTAGAAGAAAATGTAGATATAAAAGAATTTGAAAAGGCTCTTGCAAAAGATATAATTCCAATGTTTTTAAAAAAATGTGGTTTTCAAGATATGAATAAAATGAGTTATCAGTTTTCATTACATACAAATACGGATAACTTGCATTTTCATTTATCTTTTGCTGAAAAAGAACCTAATTATAAAAGATTTAGTAAAGATAAAGAATTACAATATAGATTTGCTGGAGAATTATCTCAAGAAGAATTAACTTTTCTTAAAAATGAAATACAACATTACATTAAGAAAGAAAAAATATATACACCTTTATTAATTGAAACGAATAAAGAACTTGATAATTTAAAAAAGTATTTTAATCCCAAAGATAGAAACTTTTTATTAAATAATAAAGAAGATATTTTGTTAGAAGATAAAATTGTATCTTTAGGAAAATTATTAGATGAAAAGAATCTAATCAAAAATAATAAGATAAAGTTTAATTCTATAAGAGATAAAGAAATAAAGCAGTTAACTAAAGAAATCAAGAATTATTTGTTTAAAAGTAATAATGAAGAATTTAAACTTGATTATAAAGAGTTTAAAGAATCACTTGAAAAGATAAATCAATATTTTATTGATATTTCTAAAAATAATCATACTGAAATTGTTGATACATCATTAATTGATAGAAAAGAAAAATATTTTGATAATTATGTATTAAATGCGATTGTTAATCATGCAAGTTATAGATATAAGAATCCAAAAATATCTGAAGAAGAAATGATTCAAAACATTGTATATCAGAATTATAGAAGAAATAAAAATCAAAGTAGAAGCACAATTCTTATGAATTGTTTATCATCTTTATCAAATAAAAATAGATTTAAAAATCATTATAGAATAAACCAAGCAGTTAAAAATATAAATGATGAGCTAGAGGATGCAGAAAAGGAATTTGATAAGTTATTTCAAGTTGATAAGGATTATTCGCAATTTATGATATAATATAATTGGTGATTAATATGATGATTTCTCCAGAAGGATATATTGAAGAAAAGAAAAATAAGTCTTATAAAGAATTAATCAAGGAAAAAGAAATATTACTTGATGAAATATCAAAATTTGAAAAAGATATGGCTAACAATAATTATAAATTAAAAGAAGATTCAGAAATAATATGTCCATCTCCAGATGTTGTATATCAATGTAATTTGTTATATTTATCTAAATTAACCGAATTATTAGCTGATAAATTTAATAAAGAATACGAGTGGCCAGATGAAAAACAAAACGATAATTCTAGTGCTAAAAAATATAAATATGTTTCTGTTACATATGATGATGATTATTCTGAAAGAAAATACTCATATAAAACAACTTTAGAAAATATTAAAGTAGGTGATACAGTATTGGTGGATAGAAATGGTAATGAAGCATATGGTACAGTCGAAGCTATTAATGAATATACAGAGGAGACAGCACCATATCCTGTAGATAAAACTAAAGATATAATTGAGATAGTTGAAGAATTTGATGATGACGATTATGATGACTATTTTGATGAGGATGACATGATAAAAGAATATGAAAACATATTACTTAACAATATGTTTGGTAGAATATCTATCAAAAGATTAATGAAATTAAATAGTCCACAAAACGGTCAAGATGAATATATATTATTATATTATCCAAAATTTAATACTTTCTTTTATAAAAAAGCAGAAGATAAATATGAAATGGCTGAATATAATACTAAAGTTATATCAGATCAGATGTTTCGTATAATGGAAAAGGAATCGCTAGAAGTTCCTCAAAAAAGATATGCTTTAACAAATGATAGTGATTCATATATAAGAGCTGTTAAATATTGTCAGGACAACAATTTAAAATATCATGATGATACTGATGTGTTAGATTTTTGTAATGAGAAAAGAGAGCTTTATAAAGATAAGCCTAAATATGAAGAACCAAAAGAATTTGAAAGTATAGAAGAAGTAATAGATTATTTAAAAAATGATTATAAAGAGGCACAATGGAAGACTCCAGAACCTAGTTACTATATCGAAAATAACCAAATAATTCATTATATGGGATGGCTTGATTATGATATGAGAATATTTAAAGTATGGGATTATATGGTTAAAAATAATTATGTAGATGAACAATATTATAATAGAGAGAAATATCCTGAATTCTTTGATGAAGATTTTCATAAATATGACTTTGATAATTTGGATATAAAAAGATTGTCTTATTTGTTTCTTAGAACATTTAATATAGAAAGAATCAGTGAAGGTGCTATCAATAGTTTAGTTACATCAGGAATAATGTTAAAACTTATTGAGAGAGCTAAAATATTAAAAAATGAAAAGGAAAATAGAAATGAATAATCAAAAGAAATTATCACCAGAACAAGAACAAATTACAAAAAAAGTTGTAGATGGATTAACAAATGATTCATCTGAAGAATTAATTAATCTAATGAAAGAGTGTAATATTAGTGATGGAGTTATAATGCTTACAATGTTAGGAATTGGAACACATACTGAATATTATAAAGTTCTTTATAATCGAATAAACAATAATAAGGATAAAATGAATGATGATTTATTAAAAAAAGAAGTTGTTGATATATTACATGAAATAGATAGAAATGAAGATGAATAACATCTTCTTTTTTTGTGAAAGGAGGATATATGAATTTAAGTATAATTTTTTTATTAGTTATATTATCTTTGTTTTTGTTCGGTTTTATATATATAGAACCAATTTTAATGAAACACAAAGTTAAAAATGATAATGAGTATGGCTCAGCAAGGTTTAGTACAGATAATGAGATAAAAAAGAATTTTAAAAAAGAAAAAGTAAGTAATATTAAAGAGGCAGGATTTCCTGTCTCTTTTAGTAAAGATTTGAAGACAATCTATTTTGATAGAGAAACACCTCATTATGTGTATTTAGGTTCAACTGGTTCAGGTAAATCAGTAACTGCTGTTATACCAACATGTACATTTATTTCAAGTGCAAAGAAAAAAAGGAGTGTTTTTATCACAGATCCAAAAGGTGAAATATATAATGCAACTTCAAAAATGTTTCAAGATAGAGGATATAAGATTCTCACTATTGATTTTAGACATCCAGAACTATCAAATAAGATTAATATATTAGAGCCAATTATTACTGAATATAAAGAATATATGGAATATGAAAGACTAGCTGCTGAATCAAAAGAAGAAAAAGAAAAATTAGAATATAATAATTTATCTATGTCAGCTCTAGCTGAAACAAACAGATTAATATCTTCACTAGCTACTATGGTAATGCAAGAAAAACATGAACAGAAAGATCCATTTTGGAATGAATCAGCTAAGAATTTGTTAGAAGGTCTTATTGGATTTTTTTTAGAAGAATTAAAATTAGGTAATATCAAAGAAGAACAAATTACAATGACTTCAATCAGAAAGTTTCAAAATAGTACAATGGAAACTGCTAATAGTAAAAAATTTAAAGATTATATTAATAAGAGAGCATACGGAAGTAAATCTAAAGATGCTTTAGTTAGTATATTAAGTGCAAGTGATAATACTTATAAATCTATAACAGCAGTATTTGGTCAAAAGATGAATATATTTGATGATATAAATGTAGCTAATGTTACATGTACTTCTGATTTCAAATTTAATGTTTTAGGAAGTGAACCTGTTGCATTATATGTTATTGTTCCAGATGAAGATAAGACTTATTTTACATTAGTAACAATTATAGTAGGATTACTATATAGAGATTTGGTAAAATTAGCAAATAGTAATGATAACAAAAAATTACCATATGAGATAGATTTTATTTTAGATGAATTTGCAAACTGTCCACCTCTAGCTGATATTGAAGCAATTGTTTCTGTAGCTAGAAGTAGAGGAATGCATTTTCATTTTTTTATACAATCATTTTCTCAATTAGATAATGTTTATGGAAAAGAAGTTGCTCAAATTATACTTGATAATTGTGGCTTAGTTTATTTAAAAACAAATACTCAAGAAACGGCTGAAGCAATATCTAAAAGGTTAGGTAAAAAAACTATTGAATCTAATAGTGTAAGACAATCGGTTTCTTTATTAAATTATAATGGTGATAGATCTACTAATTTAATTGGTAGAGATTTAATGACTCCAGAAGAAGTGAAACAACTTCATTACAAAACAATTATATTTCCAATAATTGGATTTCCTATTTTTAGAGATACTATTTTATATAATAAGTTTTCTTGTTATAAATCTGGAGTAGTTGAAAGAACTAAGAACCCATTAAAAGATTTATCTAATACTTATTTTGTAGTTGAAAATATTAATCATAAAGTAGTTGAAAAAGGTAAATCTGATCCAAAAGAAATAAAGGAATTTTATGAACAAATGGAATTAGATGATAAAGAAAAATTAAAACCAATTGAATTAGTTATTGAAAAAACATTTAAGAAAGATTTTGATATTAAATATAACAAAGAAGCTAATCATAGAACACATATGACCGTTACACTTAATAGAAGATTAAAACAAGTAGAAAGATCAATATTACCTAATAAAATAAAAGCCGAACAATATCATATAGAAATAATTGAGAAAGAAGAAAAAACAATAATAAATATTTATAATGAAAAAAATGATTTAGAATTAAATATGAGATGAGGATAGTCGATGAGATTATCCTCTTTTTTTATGTTATAATATATTATGAGAGTAGGTGTTATTATGGCTAAAGGTCCACGATTAAATAATATATCTAGAAATTTTACTACGAGAGATAGTTTGGGAATAGAAGGCGTAGCTACATCGATATCTGCTGAAATATGTCCAATAGTAAATACAGTTACACCTAGACCATTTTATTGGGCTTTTATTACTTGGTGTTATTATGACTTCTATAATAATTGTGAGCCTAAAGATAGAAGCTCTGATAATGTATATAAATATGTTAAAATGCAGAATTATTTTTTAGCATTAGCCAGTGATATTAATAACACTGATGTTTCAAATGGATTCACAGGTGCAGACACTATTCGTTCGAGAGTAGATTTAAATCAAGATTTATTTTCATATGATGATAAGTACTTGGTTACTGTATTAAGTAATATGGGATATTATCCAGCTGGATTATATACAATGGGATTTATTACGGATGTAGATCCTGAAACAATGGATAAGTTTAAATATCCACATTTAACTCCTGAAGGTAAGAAACTAGCCGAAGCGTTCGATAATATAATTAGTACCACAAGATATTATAAAGAATATAGAAGAAAAGTTACTGATATACCAAGAGATGTATTAATAGAACTAAATAACCAAATTAATATAAATTTAGATGGTTTTGATGATGTTAAAAAAATTCTTATAGAACATTTATTTAATAAAGAGAGTCAAAAAAAATTGATTGAGTCTCATAACTATTTAAAGTTTATTTTTAAAGAATATAAACCTGAGAATATGAATACTGCTAAATGTAGAGAATTATTTTACGACTATTTTTCTCCATATTCAGATAATAAGTATAGATATCCTGAAGAGTTAAAAGAAATTATTGATAGTTGGGAAATTGTCGTAGGAAGACAATATTTTACTTCTGGATTAGAAATGATATGGAAATATATGTTAGAAAACTTAAATAGTCCTAAGCTATATAAAGAATGGTTTAATGATTGTTTAAATAATTCTAAAATTGATTTTGAATTAACAGATAAACTTAGTTCAATTATTTCTTCATGCAATTATTCGTTTTCCGAAAGGGAAAACATGATAGCAGATGCTAGAAGTAGAAGTAGTAATCACGAATTAAATATTGCAAATGGTATTAAGATAATTTTATCTGTATATAATAGATTTTATAATAGAAACGATTTCTCTAAAGATTGTAAAAATTATTATAATTATGGAATGGATAACAATTCTATTTCACTAAATGAATATTTTAAACTCGTAGAAGAATATAAAGATAAACCAATAGAAGAATTTATTAAGTATATAATGTATCACTATTTATTAAATCAACATTTGAATACTGCATTTGAAAAAATGTTACAAGGTAGAGATGGATACTATATAGAAAAAATAGAAAATGAATATTCAAGAAAAGAATATTTTGATTTAGACTTTCAAGGGATTAGAATGGTTCAATTAGCTATGGTAATGCAAGATTTAAATGTATTGGAGGTTGAGTAATATGTTTGATAGAAGAATAGTGGAAGAAATATCAAATAGTAAAGGTTATTCAATTGCTCTATTAACAACATTTAATTTTGAAATTAGCTATTTTGAAAGAGCAGTTTTAAATGCGTTATATGATAAAAATATTAAGAATATTGAATTATTTGTAGATGCAGATGAACTTGAAAAAGCAGTATCAGAAAGTATAGATAATAATTTAAATAAAAAATATATTGCTAATCCAATTAGAATTAATTCAGCATTTCATCCTAAAGTTGTTTTATTATTTGGAGAAGAAAAAGCTAAATTAATTGTGGCTAGTGCAAATATTAAAACATCTGGATATACACTTAATAATGAAGTTTATAATGTATTTGAATATAATAAAGATTATCAAGATAATTTAAATTTAATTAATGATGCAATTAGTTTCTTTGAAAGATTAAATAGTATGTCTTATTATCAAGATGAAAAGATATTTAATAGAATTAATGATTTGATTTATAGACACAGAAGAATAGATAATAATGATGTTAAATTAATTCAAAACTTAGATAAATCAGTTTTAGAGCAATTAAAAGAAATTATTACAGATAAAGTAGAATCAATTGATATTGCTGTTCCATACTATGACAATGAATTATTAGGATATAAAGATTTATCAGAAACATTTGATTGCAAAAATATTAACTTATATTTGCAAAACGGATTAAGTACATTCCCAGTAGATTATAATATTAATAATGGGATTGTGAATGCAGATAATATATATACATATTTGAAACTTAAAAGTAATGGTAAGAAAAACTTTTATCATGGAAAAGTGTTTAGAATTAATACAAATAATAAATCATTCATTCTATATGGTAGTTCTAACTGTACTATGAGTGCTTTATCAAAAACATATCATAATGGTGGTAATATTGAATGTAATATTCTAGAGGAAGGAATTAAGTCTGATTTTGATTATTTCTTTGATAACTTTGAGATTGAATCATTTGATGAACTAACTTGCAATATTATTGAATATGAGCCACAGGAAAAGAAAAATTTCAGTTTTAAATATGGGATAAAGAAAGATGAAGTAAAACTATATCTATCATACAAAGATAAGAAAGATAATATTAAGATTCAAATAGGAGAAAAAGAATTATCGTATGAATATTATGAAAATGAACTAGTAATATTATTAGATAAACTAACATCTGACGAAATTAATAATATTTTTGATTTAAAAATAACAGTTGGAGATAATCAAGAGTTTATTAGGTGTTGGTATTTTGATATTGATACTATAGAAAATTATAGAAATGCTGAGAGAACATCATCTTTTGAAGATATTAATGTTGATGAAGATATGGAAAAATATCGTGAACATATGGAATTAATTGTAAGAACATTAGCTTTAACTAAAGATGAATATTCAGAACAAATGAAGTTACAAAAAATGCTAAATAAAAAATCTAATTTAGAGAATCAAGAAGATTTAGATGAAGATGAGATAGATGATAACTTTATTATTGATAAAGATATACCAGATGAATATATAAGAAAAAATAAAGATTTTACAAATGCATATATTAAATCTAGATTATTCTCAGATCGTTTCTTTAAAGGTTTAAAACTAAAAGGAAGTAGTAGTGGTTCTTCTTCAATTCATACAGATAATAAACCAAGTGAAAGTGAAAAAAAGAAAAGACCAGCTACACCTGCAGAAAAAAGATTTGAAAGATTTATTAAGAGTAGAGTAAAAGGAATACTTAGAGATGAGTATATAGAACTTGTAGATTATGAACATTATAAAAATAGTATTGGAGTTATTCTTGATGTAATTAATGAATACAAATATAAAGAACAAGTTGAAGATATATTTGAAGATAAGTATGTAATAGAAATATCATTAGATTTAATTAATAGACTTCTAGAAAAGGAATCAATGAATCATGAACAAGATGAAAAAGATACAACGATTATTCTTACATTTATAGCAGTTATAGAAAATCATATGTTAAATAATTCTGAAGAAAATAAAGATTATAAAGTTGAGTTGCTAAATAAGGAAATTATAAAACAACTTAATCAATTATTTAATATTAGAGAGAGTTTTGAAGAATTATTAGAATATGCAGTTAATAATATAAATCAAAAAATTGGAAATATAGATTATGATACTGCTAAAAACTATATTGAATCTTTATTTGGATATAGAACTAATGAACAATTACTAGATGTTATTAAACATGAATATGGAGAAGATTCTAAAATTGAGATTAACGATAATAATGTTAAAATAGAAACATCAACTGATAATATCACTAAATATTTAAAATTAAATGATCTCCCAATTATAGAAATAAGAAAATACTATAAAAACAATAATGCCAGATTAGATAATATAAATATAATAATTAAAAATCTAAAAAATGATTATCCAAGTACTGCTGATCCAATAAATATTCTAGAATATATTCTTAATGAAGAAACTAGAAAATATTATCAAAAAATTACAAGAAAATCCGGAATAGAAGACAAAATAAAAGAAATCAAGATTTAATAGAAGATAAATAAAATTATCTTCTTTTTTTTGTTTATAACAAACACGAAAGATTTTATGGTATAATATTTCAGGAGGGATACTATGATTTCTAAATTAATATATTTATATCACAAGAAAAATAGATATCTTCAATCTTATATACAAGATTTAATTGCTGACAAAACTGACTTTGAACCTCATAAAATAAAACTTGAAATATCATCAAAAGAAAATAATTCTCAAGAGTTTAACCACTTTATTTTTAGCTATAATGGATTGAGATATGATTTACTTGATGATGAATTAAAAATAATAGGATAAAGAACAATTAAATTTGTTCTTTTTTCTTTCGTAATTGTACAAAAAATTGACATTTTTATGTTATAATTATAAATGAGTGAAAATATGAGGTAGTTATAAATTATAGTTTACCTTTTAATTCATTTAATGGGGAGGAAAAATTAATGGGTAGCAATATTTATAGTAGTAAAAATAAGTTGAACGATTTAACTGGTTCTGAATGGAAGTTTTCAACTAAATCAGTTATTAATAAAGCATATCCAATAAATATGCAACATAAATTAAGATCTCAACATGGAGGACAAAAACCACCACAATTATGTGAAGATATTATAAAAATCTTTACTAAAAAAGGTATGATAGTTTTAGATCCATTCATGGGTGTCGGTGGTTCCTTATTAGGAGCTTCATTATGTGATAGAAAGGCTATAGGAATTGATATCACTGAAAAATGGATAGATATTTATAAACAAGTATCGGAACTAGAGAAACTAGAAATTCAGCAAACATATTGTGGCGATTCATTTAAAGTTTTGAATAAAATCGAAGATGAAAGTGTTGATTTCATTTTAACCGATGTTCCTTATTGGAATATGGATGCATTAGAAAAAACAAGAAACAAAACAGTAAAACAATCTAAACTGAACAATTTTGAAAATAACTCTGAAGGTCAATCAAAAAAAGATTGGCTAAATAATATGAAAAAGATATTAGGAAAAGCATCTAAAAAACTTAAAAAAGGCAAATATATGGCAGTTTTTATAGGAGATATGTATAGAGATAGTGAATATCATTGTTTATCAGGAGAACTTGCATTGAAATTGTCAGAAATTGATGGATTAACAATGAAGGCAAATTTAATTTGGGAGGATAATAGCAAGTCATTACATGTCTTTGGGTATCCAGCTGCATATGTTCCATCAATGATTCATCAAAATATTTTAATATTTAGGAGGGATTAATATGAGATTAAAAAGCAAATACAATTTCAAAAAATTTGATTTAAATGTTAAAAATAAATTTATTGTATATGGAGATAATCTTGAAGAGTCTACTCAAATTATTAAATGGCTTTATGATTTCAATTCCGATAGAATGAAATTTATTGGAATGGAATATGCATCTTTATCTGAATATATATACAAATATTCAATAAATAATGAAATGTATTATTTTGTAGCAAAAGCATATTATAGAAATGGAAAATTACCTTATGATGTAAGACATGTTATTAAGGAATTAGATAAACCAGATGCAGTTATATATTCAGAAGATGATGAAAAAGTTTTAATGGGATTCGAAACTACATCTACTACTATGGCAGGTAATGCAACATGGCAGAGAACAGGAAGAATTATCAATTTCTTAGAAATGGGAATTCCTTTTGGATTTTTAGCTTATTTTAGCAAAAATGACAAGTCTGATACTAATGTAAATAAAAAGCCGAGAATTCCAGGTGCATTATTTGTGCTATTATTTAATTTACTTTCTTTAAAATATCACACACCTGCATTAGTTGGATTCTTTGAACACCCAGATAAAGCACAAAATAGAGATGCACTAAATCCAAATGATGATTGGAGAGAAGCAATCTTCAAATATTTATTATCATTAATATTAAAAGAAAATGGAGAAGAACACTTAGAAAAATGTTATTCAAATATGAAGAATTATTATTTTAGTTCTGACAAAATAAAATCAACATTAAGTGAATTTGGTTCAACAACACTTGATTACATGAAAGATAGTAATTTTTCAAAAAATATTATTGATGACATGAAGAATAAGAATAATGTTCCATTTTATGATAAAAGTAAATTATTATTTGATTGGACACCAAAAAAGATTACTGAAAAAGTTCACGAACTATTTCCCAATATTAAGTTTTATCAAATATCAAAAAATTGCAAAGCAGGAATAACATTTCAAACAGAAGAATTAATAGATATATTAAATAAAAATAAAAAGGTATATGTAGAAGATAACTTTAAAAATATACATGCACCTACTGTTGTAATACCAATAAAATTAACAAAACTTGATAATAAGACAGGAAATATTGTTCCGACAGATGATCCATACAATGGTGAAATTCCAGCTTTTGCAAATCTATATTTACAATCATTTCCTAATGCAAATGTAATGTTATTGTTGTGTGATCATACTAATAAAAATGAATATAATGTTGAAGGAGCTAAAGGAAGAAAAGTATATAAATCAATTGATAAATATGCTGACGTTGTTGCAGATATGGATCTTAATTTATTTAGTAGAGAATCCGAAGGCTCAAGAATTGAAAACAAGAGTAAATATGAAAATCAATTTACAACAGAAGATGATGTTACTTCTTTCTTTGGAACTGTTTTATTGAATGAAGGAATTGTTCCATCATTTATTAATCCACCTTGTGGAAGTTGGTCTGATATTCATTTATATCCTACAGATAAATACTATTATTATAATAGAAATGATGATAGGGGAGATATTGCATTCTTTGATCCAGATGATGAAACATATTACTTTGGTGAAAGTAAAAAAGACTATAGAACATTAGCATTAACAATGGAAGAAGAGTATAGAAAGACAATGAATTTATCGCAAATTGTTTTAAACGAATTGGATAATAAGTATCAAACAAGATTATTTGCAATTTTTAAAGGGAATAAAGATGAAGCTAAAAAAGTATTAGATAATTCTAAGTTTGATTTTGTTGTAACAGTAGATGATACTGATGAAGTTACTCTAGAGGTCGTAGAAAGATAATGAAATATATAGGGAATAAAACCAGAGTTATTGATTTCATAGAGCAATCATTAAAAGATGCTAATATAGACTACTCAAATAAGACAGTTATAGATTTATTTGCTGGAACAGGAAGTGTTAGTTCATTCTTTTTAGAAAACAAATCAACAGTTTATTCTTGTGATAATATGTTTTACAGTATTTGCGAGCAATATAGAACTAATTATTATACAGAAGAGCCAACTTTCGAAGAGTTAAAAGAACTTATAGATGATATATCTTTAGATGGAGTCTTAGAATATTTAAATAATGTTAAACCCAAAAAAGGTTATTTCTTTAATAATTATGCACCAGATGGAAGTGAACATAGACAATATTTTTCAAATGAGAATGCAATGAAATTAGATGCAATTCGAGAAAAAATTAGCAAATGGGAAAAATTTTTGCCTTATGAAAAAAAATGTTTCTTGCTTGGCATACTAATGTGTGCAGCTGATAGAGTTTCAAACACATCTGGAACATACGGAGCATATTTAAAAATATGGAGATCAATGGCTCTTAAGGATTTAATACTAGAAAAGCCAAAGTTTTATAAGCATCAATTTAACTATATCGAATTGGATGATGTATTGAATTGTGTTTCCAAACACAAAAATGTAGATATCATATATATGGATCCACCATATAACAAAAGACAATATGCAAGTAATTTTCATGTTTTAGAAAATATTGTTGTATATGATAAGCAAGAATTGAAAGGCAAAACTGGATTAAGAGAATATACTAATCAAAAATCTGATTATTGCATCAAAAATAAAGTAAAAAAATCATTTGAAGAATTGGTTAATAACATGGATGCAAATGTTCTTGTAATGAGTTATAGCACCGAAGGGTTGTTATCTGAAAAAGAAATACTAGAAGTCTTAGAAAAAAAAGGAAAGACAACGGTATATAGATATGATTATAGGCGTTTTAAAACAAATGCTTGGACAGAAGGAAATACGAGTTTACAAGAGTTGTTATTTATATGCAAAATAAAATAGGATTTAATCCTATTTTTTTTCATCTATCCTAGAATAATTTGTAATATGTTCTTTATTATATGTAAGTAAAAGTGTTGCTGTAACTTTAGAATTGTGATCAAATTTATTAATATTACTTGCAAATTTATCTACGGTTGCTAAACGAACATTTACCTTTAAATTTTCAATTTGATTTAAATACGAAAGTGATGTACCTAGTATCTCTGCAAATTTTTCTTGAGATAAGTTATGCTTCATTCTATAATATCTCAAATTAATAGCTAAAATCTCAATCAATTTCATAATCTTACCTCCTTATTTGTTATACAAATTTATTTTATAGAAACACGAAAGGAATGTCTTTATAACAAACACGAAAGGAAATGAGTATAATACTATTTACAAATTAGATTAAATAGTCTATTATATGTATGTAATAAAAGTTCAACTTCATACTTATATTTTTTTACAAATAATGTTGAATCATTAGAGGTGGAATTATGGATATAGATACATTGATTGATATGCTTAAAGATTATTGTAGGGATTCCAACAAAAGTGATGATAAAGAAATATTTAATTCATATCAACAACAATATTTAAATGGTTATGCAGGTGTCATCATTAATAGTATTGATGATAAATTTGAAATATATACATATATAAAAAATAAAGATAAGATTGCAAGTCCATTATTATTATGGAAGACTGATTCAGAAGAAAAGGCAAATAATTATTATAATAGATTAGTTGAGATAATAAAGTCTCAAGATTATAATGTTTTAATTGGTTTTTGTAAATCAGGTCTTTAATTAGGGTACGGAAAAAGTACGGAAAAGGTACGGTAAAGGTACGGAAAAAGTACGGAAAAGGAATATTGCTTTTTCATTTCAATATGGTAGAATGTAGTAAAGTGAATAATTATGAATTAAATAATTATTCATTTTTTGTTGCTTTATTATTGCTTTTTCAAAAAAAAGTGATATTATAGATAACAATTAGTGATTTTGTAGGGATGAAGGTGGTTTATATGAGAATCATTCAACTCGGATTTTCACAATTATCGTTAGTCAACTTGATAAGTAAATATAAGGACTCATACCCTAAAAAATTAGATTTAAATGAATATAAGAAGAGCAGTATCAATTCTTAACGGATTTTCTGCTCTTCTTTTATTTATAATAAGGGAGGTTTTGAATGAAATTATTAAGTACAGAAGTAATAGACAAATATGATTACTTAAAAACAAATCAAAAAGTAAAAGAATATATGTCTAAATTTGAAGATGATTATTACAGATATGTAAGTATACTTCCACCTAGTATATCTTCGCACTTGAGTGAAATTAAAGTTCAATCAAGTTTTAGTAATACATCATCAATTGAAACATATGTAATTAAGAAAACTGAAAAGGAGGAAAAGTTTCTTCAAACATTAGATAAGATTCTAAGAGTTTTAGATTCATTTAATCAAGAAGAGCAAAGGTATTTTAAAGGAGTATTCTTTTTAGGAAATTCAGAACCAGTAATATCTGAAGAATTGCAATGTGCAGATAAAAAGATTAGACACATTAAAAAAAGTAGTATTATAAAATTTGCTCTAGCAATGGATCTAGCAATATTAAAATAAATTAAGATAAACTTAATAATTTCATTATGCACCTTAACGGGTGTTTTTTTATGGAAAAATTTAGGAGGTTTTATGTTAGGAAAAATTTTAGGAATTATCTTTTTAATACTTATAGGAGTATTTGCTGTGTGTTCATGTAAGGTTGCTTCATGGGCAGATCAAGAAATGGAAGAAGATTTGAGAAAGAGGAAACAAAATGAGAAGAAAAACATATAGAGCAACTATTATTAATAGTGGGCATACTTCAGTTATGCTTGTTGGAGGATACAATAAACCATCAGTTAAGAAACAATTAACTGATTTTTTTATTAAAACTAATCAAATTAAAGACTATACAAAATTTGAAATCTATTTAAAACAAGTTGTTTATATAGATGGTAATTATGTGGAGGTTGAATAAACATGGATGATATTAAAACATTTGAATTGGATGCTAAAACACAAGATTTTGTAGATTTAAATATAATAATAGCTTTATTTAAATCATTTGTTAGAGACAAAGTAATTACGAATAAGGAATGTGATTCACTAATTGAATATGTGAAACGCACCATGATATTAGAAGAAGAAATAATATAAACTTTTGATTAGAAAGGAACGAGTAATATGGGAAGAAAGGTAGCAATTTATGCAAGAGTATCTACTGAACATGAAGCTCAGATAAATGCATTAGAAAATCAAATTCAGTATTATGATAATAAATTAAGTGAACATCCCGATTGGGAATTATATGATAGATATATAGATGAAGGAATAACAGGAACTTCTGTTAATAAAAGAAAGAATTTTATGAGAATGCTTAAGGATGCAGAAAAGGGCTGCTTTGATTTAATTATTACTCGTGAAGTATCTCGATTTGCAAGAAATACAGTTGATACTTTACTTGAAACGAGAAAGTTAAAAAGAATGGGAGTTGAAGTTTATTTTACAGAAGATAATATTTGGACTTTTAAAGATGAAGATGGCGAATTAAAATTAACTTTAATGGCAACACTTGCTCAAAATGAAAGTAAAAAAACATCAATGAGAGTAAAAGCAGGGCAAAAAATTTCGTTCCAAAATGGTGTATATTATGGTAGTGGAAATATTATGGGATATGATCGTGTCGGAAAAGATGCTGTAGTCAATGAAGATCAAGCTAAAATTGTAAGATTAATATTTCAATTATTTTTAGAAGGTAAGGGTGTAACTAAGATAAAATATGAACTTGAACAAAGAGGAATCCCAACTGCCACAGGTTTGAAAGTTTGGAATGTTGCAACTATTTCAAGAATGCTTCAAAATTCATTTTACTGTGGAACAGTAGTTTATAATAAAGAATTTACTGCAGATTATTTAGAACAAAAGAAAAGAAAGAATCATGGTGAAGTAGAACAAACAATAGTTGAAGGAAAACATGTTCCAATTATTTCAAAAGAAGATTTTGAAGCTGTTCAAAAATTAATAAAAAAACACTCAATATATTTAGAAGATGGCATAAGGAAAAAATTGATAGGTTCACCTAGAAATATATGGTCTCAAAAACTAATATGCCATTGTGGTTCTAGATTCAATAGAAGAGTCTATAGTGGAGCAGGTACAGATCATCAATTATATTCTTATTATTGCTATAAGCAAAAAAATGAAGGCTCTGCTAGAAAAAGAAAAGAGCTTGGACTTGATTATGAAGGATTTTGCGATGTAGTACAAATTAATGAATGGAAACTAGAATTAATGTTTAGTGTTTTACTAAAAAATCTTATCAAAAATAAAGATAAATTAAGAACTATTGCAAAAACTGCAATTGAAAGTAGTGCATTAGCTGAAACAGTTAATAATGAAATACTTAATGAAATAAAAGAAATAAATATTAAATTAACAACAAATAAATCCAGGTTAGATAAATTATTGAATGCATATCTAGATAATATGCTTACAAATGAAGAGTACTCTTCTAAAAGAAAAGAATTAGAAGATACAATTATTACATTAGAAAATAGACTTAAAGAATTAGAAGAAAATTCTAAAAATCAATCTATATCAGTAAAAGATAAAATAAATATCTTAAAACAAAAAGTAGATATGTTATTGGATATTGATACAAATGAAATAAGTGATGTATTAATAGATTCAATAGTAGATAAAATTACAGTTCATAATGATAGATATGAATGGAAAATAAATTATATCAGTTCATCATCTGAAGAAAATGACGAGAATAATAATGGTGTATTCTTTGCTAGAATGATAATAACAGTTGATGAAATAAAAAGATATAATGATAAAAAAAAGATATTAAAGAAGGTGTTTCAAAAAGATCCAATAGTTATGGATATATATATTTAAAGATGTTATAATTAAAGTGACATATTTGATAGAATTTATTTTTTTGATATTAATTTTTTGAAAAAATAGCTTCTTTACAATTCCAATTATTTACGCAGCACAAGCTGCAATTAAAGCAAAAAAGAACTAATATAATCAATTAAAAGACTAGGTGAAACTAGTCTTTTTTGCTTACACATAAAACATTATGTTTTAAAAAAAGAGTAATGTAAAAATGTTAAATTTGTAATATAATGTAATTATAATGATTTTGGAGGAATAAATATGGAAAGAAAAATAGTTCTATTATTATTAGTTTTTGCAACTTTATTTATTATAACTGGATGTAAAAAGAAAAAAGATAATTCTGAAGGTGTAGATAGCATTAAAATTGTTTCAAATATTGAATTAGGAAAAAAACAATATATTGAACAGCTTAAAAAAGTATCGATAGATGGTACTGACGATTATTTAATTATTACAAAAAAAATCAAATGGGAAGTGCCAGAACATGAAGACGGAGCAACAGTTAGTTTTGCGATTAATATACCATATACATTACACGTTGATGGTAAAGATTATAGTGCTCAATATTGTTTAAATGATTGTTACGGTCAAAATCAAGGTGTTGATGGTAACCCAAAATATGTTTTTGAAATTACTAATTTAACAAGTAATTATGAAACTGAGATATTAGTAAATAAAAAATAGTAGAAAATATATTGAGTTTGATAAATAGAATAAACAAATCATTTTAGTTTTATTAATGCCGAAATATATTTAGGTATATACAACTGTAATAGAAGGAATGCTTAAAGTGTAAAAAAGTACTAAAAACAGTATAAATTTCACCATCCCGAATGGAGCAGTTGTACAAGCTGCAATCAAAGCAAAGAATAATTAGTTTAGTATTTAAAGACTAGATTTTTCTAGTTTTTTTTATGGTATAATTGACTTAGGTGGAAACTATGAAAGACTTGTTTGATGTAATTCCTGTTTTAGATAATGGTAATATATGTCTAAAAAAAGTGACAATTAGTGATTTAGAGAGTATCAAAGACATGTTACTTTGTACTGATGTATATCGTTATGTTCCACCATTTGTACCAGAATTACAATGTAATGGGAATATAGAATATTTTATAAATACTATGTGTAAAAAATTATTCGATAAAAAAGTTGCAATTATACTTGGAATATATTCAAAATACTATAATGATCAACTTTGCGGACTATTTGAATTATATCATTATATTTCTGATGAAATGAAAGTATCAATTGGATATCGATTGAATAAAAAATTTTGGAATAAAGGAATTGCTACTGAAGCTACTTCATTAATTATAAATTATTTATTTAATCAAACTGATATTACCACGATATCTTCAAGCAATATGGTTGATAATCCAGCTTCAGGTAGAGTCTTAGAAAAAAATGGTTTTTTTAGAATAGAAGAAGCTATATTAGAAGAATGGGGTTTTTCTCAAAAAGTTTATGTCGATAAATGGATACTTAAGAAAACAAAATTAAAATAATCATTTTAGTTTTGTTCATTCCGAATGGGTACATGCTACAAGCTGCAATAAAGGCAGGAAGTAATAAATAGTAAAAAATGTAATTAAGACTAGATGACTAATCTGGTCTTTTTTATGATATAATATAACACAACTAATTGAAAAGGTGATTTGTATGGAATTATATCAAATAGACAATGAAATTAAGAATTGTAACTTATGTGGCTGCATGGTTGAAAAATTTAATAATGATGCAACGGTTTCTATTGGTAAAAAATCCGATATTGTAATATTAGGGGAGGCACCTGCAAATAATGGATGGAGAAAAAGCGGAATTGCATGGCATGACGAAAATCATAAATTGTTGCCATCTGGAGTTGTTTTAGAAAGATTATTGAAATTAATTAATTATTCATTGAAAGATATATATTTTTTAGAAGCAATTAAATGTTATCCAAAGAGTAGAAAGTATTTAAAAGAGTGTAGTAATAATTGTAGAAAGTATTTGTTAGAGCAATTGCTTATTATTGATCCTAAAATAATATTAACATTAGGAGACATTGCAACAAGAACATTGCTTGATATTAAATATTCAAAATTTGGCAATGTAGCGGGGAAATGTTTTAATTATGAAGGATATGATGTTATACCAATATATCATCCCAGTCCTATTTCACCATTAAGTTATGGTGGTAATGTAGAAATATTTGAAAATGTTATCAAAGAAAAAGTAAAAGCATTAACGAAGTAAACAATTGTCATTTTAGTCTATTTCGTCCCGAACCTCACATGGTGACAAGCTGCAATTAAAGCAAAGAAGGAAAATAAATAATATTAATAGAGACTAGGTAAAACTAGTCTTTTTTTTATGATATAATTGATATAGGTTGGTGATAATATGAGAATAGCTATTTTTTCTGATATACACGGGAATAAAGAAGCACTAAAATCAATTATTGATGATATCAATAACAATAATATTGATGAAATTATTTGTTTAGGGGATACAATTGGAATTGGTCCTAATCCTAAAGAATGTATGGATATGATAATAAGTAATAATATTAAAATGGTTTTAGGTAATCATGAATTATATTTTTTAAAAGGTACTGATATAGATGATGAAATGGGAGAAGGAGAAATAAAACACCAAAATTGGATAAAGAAACAAATTACAAATGATCAAAATGAATATTTAGAAAATTGTACCTTGTATATTGAAAAGATGATAAATAATAAGAAAATACTATTTATACATTTTCCAATTGATTATAATTCCAAAGATGATTATCCATTTCACGATTTAAAAATAGCAAAAGATGGATCAATTAGAAATGTAATTGAATCATTGGATTATGATTTGATATTTATAGGTCATGAACATAATAATTTTTGTATAGATAATAAATTATATGATGTTGGTTCTTCTGGATGTACAAAGGATAATACTACACTATATACAATAATAGATACCAATACATTTAATGTAGAAAGAAAAAGTATTAAGTACAATAGAAAACAATTTGAAGAAGATCTATTAAAAAAAGACTATCCAGATAGAGATTTAATTGCTAAATGGTTCTTTGGAATAGAAATATAATATAGTTTTAATTTCATATAACTTTTACTCCCTTCCATGATGGAAGTACAAGCTGCAATCAAAGCAAAAAACAATTAATTATAAAAGTATAAGAGGCTAGGTAAAACTAGTCTTTTTTATGTTATAATATATAACTAATTGAAAGAGGGATATTATGGAAAAGAAAATATACAAAGTAAATCCAATTATTATCTATCCAGAATGTATAATTAAAACTGATAAACAAGATAATTGCTTTACTTGTGATAAAATAAGTGAATGTTTATCACCAAGAAGTATGTGTGTAAGACCATACAAGAATCATAAGTATGGGTGTCCTAATTTTGGTAAATTACCAACATGTCCTCCTAATATTCCTTGCATGTATGATCAAATTTTTGATATTAGTGATGTATATGCAGTAGTTACTAAATTTTATCTAGAAGAATACTTTAACAAAAGAAGAAATAATAGACCTGATTTAGCCGAAGGGCAAATTAGAAATATTAGAGTTTGGCAACCAATAGCTATTAAAGAAAATGATTATGCAATTAGTGATTTTTATAAAGAAAATCCTAGTAAAAGGGATTATGTTTCTACAAGACTTTTAGAATGTATGGGTGTAGATGTTATAAGCACAATGAAAGAAGTTGGAATAGAAATTAAATTCCCTGTCGAAGATTATGCTTATAGAGTAGCCTTTGTTGCTAAAGTATATTATGATGTATTAGAAAAATATGGATTTGAAATATATGAAGAAAATAGCAAATTAAAAAAAGGAATTAAGACACTAGTAAAAAAATATTATTAGTAAAATATATGTTATAATATTTCACAGGAGGAAATAAGCATGAACGTTGTTGGTACAATGTTTTTTAAAGATCAAAAACTATTAATAGACAAACCTAGAAAAAGATCTACATATCAAATGATTGGTGGTAGAGTTGAAGAAGGAGAAACACCAATTGAAGCAGCAATTAGAGAATGTCATGAAGAGTTAGGCGATGAAGCAATATTTGATAGCAGTTTAATCGAATTAGTTATGGAGTTTGATGAAATAGCTACAAGCGATGGAAAAACGCCAATTCATTTTTATGTTTTTAAATATAACGGATTATTAGCTGGAAAACTCACTATATCTGAAGAAATAGAAAAATTTATGTGGTATGATTCATCAAAAGGTGAAGAAATTTTATCAAATACACTTAAAAATGAAGTTGTTCCATATTGCTTAAAGAAGAAACTTATTAAATAATATTAAATAATAGAATTAATTGTAGTTTTTGATATTGTTATTATTGATAAGAAAACAAAAAGACTATTAATATAAAACGAAAAAATATAGTTTACTTAATCCTAAATCAGTTAATATTTTATCGCCTACATTAGAAAGCGGCAGTACAAGCTGCGATTAAAAGTAAGGGTCAAAGTAACCGAATAAAAGACTAGAATAATCTAGTCTTTTTTTGCTCTTAAAATAGTAATATTCCGATGATTTACTTCATTGCTTACACTTCTATTAAAAAGTCAACAATTTTGATGAAAAAGTATTCGTAAATTGATAATTTAATGATATAATTTTATTGGCTGAGTCTTAGACATTTAAGAGTGAGTTGAAAGGAGGCAAATCTTAAAAAATATGAATGCAGAATCATTTATGAATCTCGTTAATGAGAATGGTGGATTTGAATTTGTTATAGGTTATAAGGATTTTGTAGATCATAGTATTGGTGGTCAAGGAAACAAGTATTGGTATTTGATTGATTACAATGGAAAGAAACAGGAATACTATGTAGGAACTTATGAAAATGGTGCATGGACAGATAAGTTCTATACAAAAAAAGGTAGCAAACTTGAATCTAAATCAGTGGAAAGTGGAGCAACAATTAAAATGATTGTTGGCAGAGCATATTTTTATCAAGACAAGACAGTTGGTAAGAAACCACAAGAAGTTGAAAAACATGGATATATTTGTAATCATTACATGTTTGGTTTTGGAGAAAAAGCTGTTGAAACCGTAAAAGATTATGGTATAACAGTTGATTTTAATGACATAAACGATAATGATTCCGCTTATCATTTAAGAGATATCCTTTTAGGAAAAGATGTAGAGAAACCTAAGGAAGATTAGGATAATGGAGGAAAAATGAAAAAGAAATTATTAATTGGTGTATTAGCATTGGTTATGTGCTTTACACTTGTAGGTTGCGGTAAAACTGAAAGCAACAATAATAACAATAGTAATAATAACCAAAAAGAAAATTCAACTAAAGCAGAAAAGACAGTTACAAGTGAAGCAAAAACAAGTGCTTCAAAATATAAAATTGATACAGATAAGCTACCAGTTGAATATGAAGTAATTGATGGTTATTATCAAGAAGAAAATGGAAATCTTGAATTAAGAGTATATTTAAACAAAGAATATAGTAAAGAAGAAAAAATTAATCTTCACAATAGTTTAGTAGATTATTTTAAAACTGTTGCAGATGATGGTAAGGTATATAATTTATATTTAGATGAAGAATACGATAAAGCAGATACAGAAGCATCTGGTATTTGGATTAGAGCTACTATTAATTCAAAGAAATGTAAAATTTATTTTGGAGGACATGCACCATTAAAATATGGTAATGACTCATATTCAGAAAGTTATAGAATAACTGTAACACCTGAAAAGTAAGAATAGAATTGGGAGGAAAAAATGGAAAATAACGAAAAGAAAAAATCAAATGTTGGATTAATAATTGTAATAATTATCATAATCCTATTACTATTATTTGCAGTATGGTTCTTCTTATTAAGAGATAAAGGAACTACAAATAATAACAATACTAATAACAATAATAATACACAAGAAAACTCAAATACTAACAATGGAACTACTCCATCAAATAATACATATGAATATAATTATTTTGATGGAAAATTAACTCAAATAGTTGATGAAGAAGGAAATCCAAAACAAACTGACTTTGTTATTGATGGAATTATCTTAGTTGGTAATAGACACAGCTATGAAGGTGTTGATCCAGAGAGTGAAGGATTTATGAATAAACTTGTTGCTAAAGGATATAAAAAAGAAGGTATTTATTCAGATTTCTATTTGAATGAATGGATTGAATTTTATATTGATACTAAATTTAGTGGTGCTGAAAGTGATGTTAAGATTTTAATTACACCTCATAAAACAGTAGAAGAATTAGAAAAAATGTCATTAACTAAACTAGAAGAATTAGCAAATGAGAATGGTGGATATGTAATTGATTATAAAACACCAGAAGCTGATAATTATAAATATATTGGTAATGGATATGTTAATATGGATTATCCAGAAGGTAAATATGATATACTATTTACTTATAAAGGAAAGTTAGCATATTTCATTAATATTAATTTAACAAAAGAACCAACTGAATAACAAATAAGCTCCAGTTTTGGAGCTTTTAAAATGCTCGGAAGATTAAGATATTAGGAGAATGTAAAAATTCTCTTTTTATGTGATATACTATATATGAGGTGAACTTATTATGAAAAAAATGTTACTGCTATTATTTTCTTTAATATTATTGTTTAGTGTTACTGGATGTGGTTCTAATGGAGAAAAGCAAAATAACAATGAGCAACAAGAACAAAAATATGAAGAAAAAGAAAACAACAATCAACAAAACAATTCAAACAATAATTATGTAGATGATGATGAAATTATTGAATTTGATAATGATGATAATGGTCCAACAGATGAAAAAACTGTGACTGTAGAAGAAGTAATTAATTGTGATGGTTGTGTATATGCATATTTTAGTGATGAAGGTGATAAAGCAAAAACTTTAGGAGCCACTTTATCTCCTAGTGATTATACAAAGGATATCAACAATTTAAAAACAGCAGGAGGAAAACAAAGACATAATTTCTTTGGATTAGTACTTTCTGGTAACACTATATCAAGAGCATATGCATGCATATTAAAAGATAATAAAATATATTGTATTGAAGGATCTACTAATGGTGCATATCATAATAGTAATATTGCTATTTTAAATAAAATATTTACTAATGGTCAATGTAAAACTATTTCAGACGGGAATACTTATACTTGTACAGATGGTAGTTATAACGGTGATACAAAAACTAACGGATACACTAGTTTACATTATGAAACAAGTTGTACTATCTATGGTGCAAATTCTAATACAGGAAAATTAATTTGCCATTAGTATATGAATATAATAGATCGGAAGATTAAGATATATAAAACGTATGAAAATCCGTTTTTGTATGGTATAACATTTAGTGAAAGTTGGTGATAGTATGTCTATTTATGATTTAAAGGTTAAGAATAGAATAATGAAGAAGTTATTATTAATTGCAATCTGTAGTTTATTACTATTTACAGGTTGTTCAAATAAATCTGATAATATAAATAATAATGAAACAAATACTTCTACTAACGAAGTATTAGAAAATAAGGAGAGTGATGTAAAAGTGTCTAATTTAAAAGTAATAATTAGTGATAAAACTTACACACTTAATTTAGAAAATAACAAAACAGTAGAAGAATTTATTGATATACTTCCACAAACATTTAATATGAGCGAATTAAATGGAAATGAAAAATATGTATATATGGACAATTCATTAATTACAAATTCATATAACCCTAAACATATTGAGAAAGGCGATGTAATGCTTTTTGGAGATAATTGTTTGGTTATATTTTATAAATCATTTGATACATCATATAGTTATACAAAAATTGGTCATATAGATAATTTAGATTATTTAGGAAATGGAAGTATAACTGCAAAGTTTGAAAAATAAAAGAGTTCGTAATATTAAGATATTAAAAACGAATGAGAATTCGTTTTTTTATGTTATAATTATCATAGGTGAAGTGTATGGGAAAATTAGTTAATGGGACATATTATTTATCGCTTGAAGATGATGGAATTGATAGTAATGAAGAAATAAGGAAAGTAGTTATACCCGAGGGTATTACTACACTTGGTGTTTGTTATATTACTAGGCTTCAAAATTTAGAAGAAATAGAATTTCCAAGTACACTTAGTTTGATTTGGGGAAGTGCAATTACACAATGTCCAAAATTAACAGCAGATGGATTAAAATTTAAAAACAATAATTTTTATTTGCAAGCACCTAATAGTATAAATAATGTTGGTTATTCACCAATTATGAAAGATTATAAAAACAAAATGAGAAAAGTATTTTTAGATAAGAATACATCTTTTGAAGAAAAGTGTGCTATTTATAGTCAAATAATACTAACCATGACTGAAGAAGAACAAATGGAATTCTCTAAGGATTTTGAAAGAGAGTTTGCTAAAAACAATTATAATATTGATTTTTTGATTAATAAGATTATGAATGGTGAATTGTTAAGTACTGCAGATTTACAATGTTTTAGTTTATTTGTACAAAAAATGATGAATATGCAGGCGCATCCTATAATCCTTCAATATATGAATACAAAAGTGGCATGTGCTAGACCAGATAAAATAGTATCTGTTGGATATAGTTCACTTGTTTCTACAGCATCAAGAAATATACCAGATAGAAATGATATTGTTCTTACAAATACATTTATGTTATATGCTATTCTTCATGAATTCCAACATATAAGACAACATAATAATTCAGAAGGTGTTAATTTTGGTTCAAAAGATTTACTAAGTCAAATAGATTATATAGATTCAACTATTCAAACAACAGCTGATTCCTTTGGTAGAGGATATGGATATTCTAATTTTCACGATCTATCTCCAGATGAAATTAGAGCAGATTTAGATGCTTATGACTTGTTGATTTCATTTATTAGTTCATTAGAGCCAACTGACACTGCTTCTAGAATGATTGCGTTTATTGAGGAAAGAAAGATAAATCGTATTAAAGCTGCTCATCAAATTGATGAAAATGGAAATGTTGCTATATATGACTATAGAGTTAAAGCTTTTGATGAATTGTTAGGCAGAGACAATTTATCAACAACTGAAAGAGAAAAATTAAATAAATTAAGAGAATTATATGTTGTTGTATTAGAAGAGGCAGCTAAAGTAGGTATAGATTTTTTTGCTAATGAAATAGATTATTATAAAAATAAATCTAAATCTAATGAATTATAAAGACTAGAGAAATCTAGTCTTTTTTTGATATAATGAGTTTGGTATAATGTGAATGAGAGTTGATTTTATGAAACTATCAGAATTAAGAGTAGTTAGTGATAATGTAAATATAGATGATTATTTATTTCTATATAACTATGTAAGAGATAATATGGAACATCCAGAATGGCTAGGAACTTTTACTAGAGATGAGATAGAAGATATATTAAATATCGGTGGAAAAATATGGATGTATTATGATAAAGATGATCCTGTATGTTCTGTATTCTATATTCCAGTATCAAATAAATCATTAAAAAAACACAATGTTGAATATGATGAAAGTGTTACTGGAAGTTTAGGACCAATTATGGTAAGAAAAGAATATGTTGGTAATGGACTTCAAACCGCTATGTTAGAAGTGTTAAATAATTATGTTAAAAGTATTGGTAAAACTCATATGTTTACTAAAGCTCATTCGGATAATGTTTATTCCATTAGAAACATTATTAAAGATGGTTATAAAGTTGTAGATGAATATGTAAATGAAAGAGGTCCAATGAGTGCCTTTATTAAGTAGAAAAGACTAGAGAGATCTAGTTTTTTATTTACACAAATGAAAGTTTTTAAACATTATAAAATTATGTATGATATAATAATTGTAGTGCTTTTAAAGTCCAAGAAGGTGGTAATAAAAGCATGAATATTTTTAGAAAAGGAAGTGTATGTGATGGCAAGGAAAGGTCACAAAGTAAAAGATGTAACGGGGTTACAAAATGTTATGTTTGATTTAAAACCAAACAGAAGCGAGGCAGAAGTATTTATGACTGCTGATATTGATGTTACTGAATTTGTTAAGTACATCAAGAAAATGAAAGAAGAAAATAAGGATATAACATATTTTCATGGGTTTGTTCATTTGATGGGAAAACTAATTTATAAGTATCCAAAATTGAATAGATTTGTTCAAAATAGAACTTTATATGAACATGATGATGTATCAATAGCTTTTGTTGCAAAGGCAGAATTCAATGAAAAGAGTGAAGAATTCTTAACATGTTTACCAATAAAAGAAAATGATACAATCATAGAAGTATCAAATAGTATAAAAGAAAAGATAGAAAAGATTAGAGATAAAAATTCAACTATAAATACAGATGGAGCTAATAATGTAGTAGATAAACTAGGTCATCTATGGAAACCATTAAGATCTGCTTTAATGGGATTATTAAAATGGTGGGATAGAAAATTTGGTTTACCTGGAGCAATTGCTGATGAAAACATCTATTATAGTAGTTTAATAGTTTCTAATATTGGAACATTTAGAGTTCCTGGTATTTATCATAATTTAGCTAATTTAGGAACATCTTCAGGATTAATTGCTTTTGGAGATATTAAAGAAAATAATGGTAAATACACAATGAATATTGGAGCAACATTAGATGAAAGAATTGCAGATGGATTTTATTTCTGTAGAGCATTAAAAGCAATAGAATATCTATTTGCTCATCCAGAATTATTAATGGAAGGTGCTGCTAAAGATTTTGAAATTCCTGACAATGTTCATAAAAAATCAGATACAAAAAAAGCAAAGAAATAATTATAATTGACTAAACATATTGTTTAGTCTTTTTTATGGTAAAATATGAATAGGTGAATTAAATGAAAAACAAAGTATTAATGAGTTTTTTAATTATAGCGATGTGCATATTATTAGCTGGATGTGATTCAGATTTTATGTATGATTTTTATGTTATTCAATTAAACACTGAATATGAAGCAAATGATTGTATTAATTGTTTAAGTAATTTGAATGCAGATGAACCATTCTGTTTAGATATAGGTAGAATAACAATTAACGAAAAAGAAGTTTCACTATTAGAAGCAATAAATGACAATTTATTAACAAAATATGAACTAGATTGTTTAGAGCAACATAATGTTGTTAAGGATTATAGAATTCCAATGTTTTTATATAAAATTGGTGAAGCATTATGGCCAATTATTCGTTCATTATTCTATTGCTTATAATTTTTCTTGCATAATAGCAATGTTTGGTATATAATATTGAATTGCTTGAAAAAGGGGGAATTGATAATGAGTAGCGAAGATAAATATAGTGATACAGTAAAATTTGTAAGAGGATTAGTAATGGGAATACTAGATGAACAAAAAGAAAATAAAACATTACAAAAATTAAGATACTGTATGGAAAGATTAGAAGCATTTGAACCAAGTCAAAGACAAAAAATTTATGCAGCTTTTGTAGGTGATGCTCTAGGAATATTAGATTCTCAAATATGCAAAGAAGAATGCCAAAATATGGGTCATAGTTATACAACATGGAAAAAAGTAGATTATACAGATACTGATGTTAGAGAAGATATTTATGGAGATGGAAGACAAGGAATCTGTGAACCTTGGGAATTACCAGATGCTATGAAAACATATATAATGCAACAAGAAACTAAAGAAAGATGGGAAAGACGTTGCGTTAGATGTGGACAAATGGAATATTCATATGTAAATCCATCAGAAATGGCATTAAATAGAAAACAATAAGATTAAGTGAATAACTTAATCTTTTTTGATATAATTGTATTGTTAAGTGGGGCGTATATATGTTAAGTAAAGAAATAAAAGAATTGAATCAATATTTAAGATTATCTTCATATAGAGACGGAGAATATATACTACATGAAGAATATCAAGAATTAATGGATATTATAAGTAGAAATCCAATAGCTAGAGAATTAGAAAACATAAGATATCAATATTTAGTAGGTAAAATGACTAAAGAAGAATATGATCAAACTTGTATGGGGCGTGTTAATCAATTAACATTAAAACAAAAAAATCATAGTAATGAAGGAGATGTTTTATGAAAGAAACAAGACATTTAGGTGCTTATGGTTTAGTAATTAAAGATAATAAAATTGCTTTAATTAGAAAATCAAGAGGTGCTTATACTGGAAAACTTGATTTACCTGGTGGTAGTTTTGAACATGGTGAAAGGCCAGAAGAAACACTAAAAAGAGAAATAAAAGAGGAACTTGGTGTTGATGTTAAAGATTATGAATTATTTGATGCTGAATCAGTTCTTGTTGATTGGACTCATCATGATGAAATGGAAAATATGCATCATATTGGAATATTCTATTTAGTTACTTTAAATGATGATAATGTTAAAACTGATGCAGATGGATTAGATTCATTAGGAGCATCTTGGTATGATATTGATAAGTTGACAGAAGAGGATGTATCTCCACTTGTATGGATAGAATTAAACAAATTAAAAACTAGAGAAATCTAGTTTTTTTATGATATAATTTAATTAAGGTGATCATATGACACTAGGACAATTAAGTTTTGTAGAAAACTTTAATTCTTTAAAACAAAAAGTTAACATTAATGAACTTAGTACAATGATACAATTTTGCTCTTTATTTAGAAGTGATGATGTAACTAATGGAAAATTATATGGACTTGTTGATGGTGAAATAAAAGAATTAACAGATGAAGAAACTATAAGGAGATAAAATGCAGATAATAGAATATGAAGATAAGTATTTAGAAGATGTTAAAGATTTACTTGTTGAATTAGAAGAATATATTCTAACAATAGATAAAGATCATCTAGATCAACTTCATCCTGAATATAGAGATAAAATGGCTGTAATTGATTTAGAAGAAGTAAATAAACATGATGGGAAATGTTATATTGCTGTTGAGAATGATAAAGCAGTTGGTGTAATAATGGGAATAGTTGGAGAGTATGATGAATATGATTATTTAGATTATAAGTGTCCAAAAAGAGGAGTAATAACTGAATTAATCGTTTCAAAAAATGTAAGAAGTAATGGTTTAGGACAACAACTTATGAAAAAAATGGAAGATTATTTTAGAAGCATTAATTGTGAATATGTTGTTATTGATGTATTTGCATATAATGATTTAGCAATCAATTTTTATGAAAAACAAGGCTATCATACAAGAGGACTGTTAGATATTAAAAAATTATAAGGAGTGCAGGTAATGAAAATCAATAAAGAATTAAAAAAATATATAGAAGAAAAAGTGTTTCCAGAATATGATAAAAATGAAAAAGGCCATAATATTGATCATATAAAATATGTTATTGAAAGAAGCTTTGAATTAGTTAAGGAAAATAAACTGGATGTTAATCCAGACATGGTATATGTAATAGCATCTTATCATGATATTGGCCATCATATTGATTCTAAAACACACGAAATAATATCTGCTGATATTATGTCAAAAGATGAAAACTTAAAGCAATTCTTTAATGATGAAGAATTAAAAACAATAAAAGAAGCTATTGAAGATCATAGGGCATCTGCTAAGGATGATCCAAGAAGCATTTATGGAAGGATTGTTTCTTCTGCAGATAGGAATAATAAAGTAGAAGCATGCTTATTTAGAACATATACATATGGTAAGAAATTGAGTCCTCAAGCAACTGATGAAGAATTATTTGAAAGAGCACATGGAGTACTGGTAGATAAATTTGGAGAAGATGGTTATGCTAAATTTTATTTTAAAGATACTCAGTATGAATCATTCTTAAAAGATATAAGAAAGTTATTAAAGAATAAGAAGAAATTTATTGAAACTCAAAGAAAATATATAGAAGATTTAAAAAGTAAAAATGAATTATAAGGAGTGATATTATGAAATATATAGGTACAAAAACAATAGAAACAGAAAGATTGATTTTAAGAAGAGTAACAATAGAAGATGCTATGGTTGCTTATGATAATTGGTGTAGTAGCGATAAAGTAGCAAAGTATGTAATATGGGATAAACATTCAAGTCCTGAAGTAACAATTAATTTGTTTAATATATGGGTAAATGAATATGAAGATGATCATACTTTTAGATGGATATGTGAATTAAAAGATACTCATGATTTGATAGGTACAATTGATGTACAAAAGAAATTTATTAATTATGGTACTTGTGAAATAGGATATTGTTATTCTGATAAATATTGGAATAAAGGATATGGAACTGAAGCATTAAAAGCAGTAATAAAATATTTATTTGAAGAATGTGATGCGGATACTGTATATGCTGAACATATGAGTAATAATCCTGCTAGTGGAAAAGTAATGCAAAAAGCAGGAATGAAATATGAAGGAGTGGTTAGAAGTAGAGTGATTGATAAAGAAGGTTTAAGAAATGATTTATTAAGTTACTCTATTTTAAAAAGTGAGTATTTTAATAATAAATAGACTAGAGAAATCTAGTCTTTTTTATGGTATAATTATTGTGTAAATAGTAGGTGATTTTTTGATATGTCATAATTTTAAACAAATAGAAGAAAAACATAATGAATATACATTAAAATTGAAACCAAAAGATGGAAGAAATAATTAAGAAAATATGTTATAATTAATTAGAATAGAGGTGTGTTGATAATGAGTGAAAGGTTAAAAAAAATAATAATGTTTAGTTTATTTTTGTTTCCAACTATAGTATATGCTAGTGGATTCTTTGAAGAATTTGATATGCCAGTATATTCTGCTATATTTATGGAAGCATTTGTATCTATTCATATGTCTTTAGGAGTTTTAAAACCATTATCAGAAGTTATATCTCCAGAGAACAGTAAGAAGACTTTCTGGACATTGTTTGCTATTAGAGCAGCAATACTATTATTCTGTGATTTCTTTGTAACTACTGCAATAGCTATGGTAGACTTCTTTGGAGTATTTATTGGAGTAATGATTGTTGTTCCGATTGCAACAGCAATAGCAAAGAAAAAAGGAAAAATACCTACAGTATTTCAAACAATATCAATACCTGCTAAGACACCAGAGGCACCAACTGCTGTTACTGGTGTAGAACTTAAATGTGCAAAATGTGGAGGAGTTTTACAAGTTACAGATAAATTCTGTGGTTCTTGTGGAGCACCATTTGATGGAAATAATGTTGTGGTATCAGCAAAAGAAGGGGCTGTAATACCTCAACCACCAAAACAAAAAGTTTTACCATCCGCATTTGACCCAATGTATATATTACCAGAAGATAAATTAGTAGAATTATTTATAGAAAAAGAATTAAAAAAAGCTGGTGTTGAAAACTTAACATTAATACCAAGTGATGCTTTAAGAAGAAAGAATTTATTAAATGTTATATTTGCTATATTAGTATTTGTATTTGTTTCAATAATATTCTTTCATTTCCCAATATATACATATTTAGTTGGCTTAATCATATTATTAATATTTTCTATAATTAAAAATAGATTTAATATAATGAAGTATTTAGTAAAACAAGTTAAATCTAGACCTGGAGAAAAAATATCTAATATAGTTATGAGTGTTAAAAACACTTTTGTTGCTGATACTTCAAAAAGAACAGGTTTGGTTTATTTATTAGTAGCAGCTATTATACCTTTAATAATATTCTCAACACCAAAAATTATATATGAAAAAATTGATGGAGGATACGGTGTTAGATATTATATTTATGGTCTAACTAATATGACAAATGTTACTATTCCAGAAGAACATAATGGAGAAAAAGTTATTAGTTTAAGAGGTAATACTTTTTCAAATATGCCATTATTAAAAACAGTAGCTCTTCCAAATTCAATTAAGGAAATTAGAGGTCAAGCGTTCTATAATTGTTATAAATTAGAATCAGTAAAATTACCAAGTAATTTAGAATATTTAGGAGGAGGAGCTTTTGCTAATACTAAATCATTAGTAACAGTTGAACTTCCAAATACATTAACTTATTTAGGAGGAGAAGCTTTCTTAAATAGTTCAATTGAACATATTACATTATCTGAAAATCTAACTGAAATAAGAGGTAATACTTTTGAAAATTGTACTAATTTAATAAGTATTGTTATTCCAGATAGTGTAACTAGAATAGGTGGTCATGCTTTCTATGGGGACTCTAAACTTTCTAGTGTTAAGATAAGTGCTAATAGTAAATTATCTGAAATTGGATCTTCAGCATTTAGAAGATGTTCAAGTTTAACAAGTATCACAATACCACAAAATACATCAGTTAATACACGTGCATTTAAAGAAAGTCCAACAAATGTTCAAAGATATGGAAGTAGTTTATATAATTATTAATGGGGGATAAAATGAATTACAAATTTATACATTTACTATATGTTCCAACTATGGCTTGTAATATGGGGTGTAAATACTGTTATTTAGAAGATAATACAGTAGATGATAAAACAAGTTATAAGCCACTAGAAACTTTAGAATTTGCAATTAAAAAATTTAAAAAAAGTAATGTTGTTCCATTTAATATTTCACTTCATGGTGGAGAAGTAACAACATTATCAAAAAATGATTTTCATGATTTAATTAAATATATTAGTGAATATTATTGTAAAAATAAAAAGATAATAACAGATGCGGGATTTAAAATAGGATCTCCTCATATTAAAACTAATATGTATAATTTAATGAATCATATTGAAACAATAAAAGAATATAATGTTTCAATATCAGGTAGTTTAGATTTACCACTTTCTTTGCATGAAGAATATAGGGTTACTAAAGGTAATGAAAAGACTTTAAAAAGAATACTTGATAATATTGAATTGTTAAGGGATATTCCAAACAAAAAGAAAGTATCAGCTACAATATTTAAAGAACATTATGATCATATAGATGAAATAGTAGAAGATATAAAATTCTTACATAAAAATACTTGTTTAGATATGAATGATTTTAATTTCATGATTGGATTTGATTATAATTCAAATGGATTATTACATCATATGAGTGAAAAAGAACAAGTAGCATTTTATAAAAGAATGCATAAAGAATTTGATGGAACTGATTTAGATTATGGAGTAAATGGTCCATGGTTTGATGAGTTTGGACCAGATTATTGTACTAATTGTAATAATTGTGGAGAAAAGTTTTTCTTGCTTGAAAGAAATGGAGATATTTATTCATGCGTAAGAGGACAAAAAAATCCAGATTACTATTATGGTAATATCTATAAAGATAGTGTAGAAGAAGTATTAAATACTGCTAGAAATAAAATATTTATTAATCATAATAAACAACCATTTAGTGACGAATGTACTAAATGTGGATATTTATATTTATGCAAAACTGGATGTCCTTTTGTAAAAAATAATTATAATATCAGTAAGAGTTATACTTGCTTATTACAAAAAGAAATGTATAAAGATAGAAATTATAATAAAGATGAATATAATGATGAATTTGTATATGATTATGTAAGTAATATGCGTCTTGAAGATAATGAAAAATATTATCCAAATAGAAAGAATGGAGATTATCCTTCTTTAGAAGAAATAATTAATTTAGATAGTAATTTAAAATATATATATGATGATGATAGTTTTAAATTAAGAATAGATAATTCAGAATACAAATTATCATCACAAGTATTAAAAAAATCTAGGGATGTTATATATATAACTCCTAAGAGTAAAGTAGAAATATGGATGAAGAAACACATGATAAATGAAATGTGTGATTATCCAGAAAATAATTCATTATATATTATGTTACTTAGTGGAAACTTAGTAACATATGGAGATGAGAATAGAACAAAACAAAGACATGTTGCGACTCATCAAATATATAAAGGTGTTTTAGATAATGGACTTCAAGATGATGAATATTATATTTATGATATTTCTAATATAATAAAAGAGTATAAAACAGAGTATTCAGAAGAATTACCAAATAATATATTCTTTACAACATCATCATTAAGAGATTATCATTATTTAAAACAAAAGAATAATGCATATTATCATATAGCAGCTATTAACTTGCCATTTCAAAATATTGAATTTTATTATATAGATAAGGAGTTGAAAAAATGAATAAAGAACCAGAAACTTATGAAGAACTAATAAGACATAAGAGATGTGTTGATCTAACAAAGCATTATGAACTATCAATGGAAGAGTTAGAACAAATTTATAATTTTTTAGAGACATATCCGCAAGCCATTATTTTTGGTAGTAAAGTTGGTTTAACATTAAAAGTAAGCGATAAACCAGAAATACAACCAATAGTAATTAATGCCAAATGTATAGATAGTGCTATTGATGGACTTAGATTAAGTAATGTAGCTTTAACATTAATACCACATTATGTTCCTTCAAGTAGTGGAGGATATAGTGGAGGCTCATCATCTAATAATAACAATAATAACAACAATAACAATAATAATAACAACAATAATCGTTAGGAGGAGCTTATGCCTTTAATATCTGAAAACTCACAAAAGAATAAATTAAAAGAATATAATATTAATATTAAAACTAAGTATATAGTTGGTAATAAAATATTAGAAAGAAATACTAATGATTCAGTAAATGATGATATTACTTCAGGAATTAGATGTGAAAAAGAATACTATCTTGGTAGTAATCTAGTTCATAAAGAAAAAGAATTTGATTCAAGAATTGAATATACTTTTATTTCTAAAGAAATGGAAGATAAAGAATATAAATGTCCTAACTGTGGAATGAAATCAAAAACAAAAGATTTTGTAGATGGATGTCCATATTGTAAGACATATTATAATATAGATTATACTGATAAAGATTTAGGAAGTAAGTATCATTATGATAGAGTTCTAAGAAATAATAAATATAGAATTATTACTGGAATAGTAGATTTAATTATAAGTATTATAATATGTTTCTTTTTTATAAAAGCAACATCTAGATCATTTAATGGAGTAGATATTGCTAAAGTATTTATATATGGATTAATATTATCTTTAATACTGTATTATTTCTTCTATATATTAGATGCTTATATTATATTAGGCCCAATTAAAAGATATAAAGATAGACAAAATCAAAAACAAATAGATTTTTGGAATAAAACTCAAATAGATAAAAAATCATTTTTCAACAACTTAAATTATGAAGTTAGGAAATACTATTATTCTAATAAAAATATAATAGATTTTGATATTATTGATTATGAAGAATTTAGTAGTTTTAATAAAAAAGATAATGAGTATGTTAAAGTATTAGCTGAAGTAAGAATAGTAACATATGAGAATGGAAAAATAACTTCAAAGTATTCTAAAGAAGAATACGTTTTTAGAAAGAATAAGAATGGTTCTATAGAATTAAATGAAGGAACTAATTTGATTAAATGTCATAATTGTGGTGCTTCAATTGATGTGACAAAAGGTAAATGCTCTTACTGTAATAGTGAAATAAAATATTTACAAGAATGGATTTTAGAAAAAGACTAGAGTAATCTAGTTTTTTTATGATATAATTACAATAGGTGAAAGATATGAATATGAATTATGATTATACTGCTTATTATAAGACTGAAGAAGAAAGAATAAAGGCTGTAGTAGAAGATATTTTAAAAGAATATCCAAATCTTGGTTCTTTAGCAGAAGATGCTGCTAAAATGGAAAAACCATTTGGAAGAGCACATGAGGATTATGATCAATTCAGTGATCAAGAAAATCATGTTAATAGATTAATTAACATTGTTATTGTTACTGAGGATAAACCGGAATTAAAAGCAGAATATGATAAAGCGTGTAGAGACTTATTAGAATACTACTATAGTTGGAAGACTAATTTTTCATATGCTAATCCAGAAGAACAATCAGTATATATCGTAATGCAAAGATATTTTGAACACCAAGAAGATAAGAGTAAACCATTAATGACTATTAATGATGCAGATATAATTAGAAGACAAAGATTAGATGCAGAAGATAGACAATGGAAATGGAAAAGAGATCATACTATGCAATATAACTATACAGCATATTATGAAACTGAAGAAGAAAGAATTCAAGCAATAGTAGCTGATATTTATAGAGAATATCCTAATTTAGGATTATTAGCAGAAGTAGCTGCCAGAATGGAAACTCCATTTGGAAGAGTACATGAAGATTATGATCAATTTAGTGATCAAGAAAATCATATAAATAGATTAATAGATATAATTATTGTTACAGAAGGAAAGCCAAAATATCAAGCAGAATATGATAAAGCATGTAGAGACTTACAAAGATATTATGCGAGTTGGGAAGAATCATTTACATATGCTAATCCAGAAGAACAAGCATCATATTTGGTTATGCAACAATTTGAAGCTCATTTAAAAGATAAAAATGTTCCACTATATACATATAAAGAAGCATCTCAAGAACAAGGCAAAAGAAGAAAACAAAAAGATCAACAAAGAAAAGCAGATATGTTAAGATATCAATATCCAAAATTGGGAGAACTTGCTGATGAAGTAATTAGACTAGAAGAAGAAAGTGGTATTTGGATTAGATTTCAAGAAAATGATATTATTAGACTTGTTTATATTATTAAGTTAGCAGAAGAAAAACCAGAATATGCAGATTTATATTATGAATCAATAACTCAACTTAATGAAATGTATGCAGATTGGTTAAAATATGAAACATCATATATGAGTGATGATAAACAATTAATAGTAGCAATGATGGAAAGATTAAATGAACATTTACAAAATAAGAATGTTCCAATCGCAACATTCCCTGAAATAAAAAAAGAACGTTTGGCACAAACAAAACCAAGTTTATAAGATAATAAAAGGCTAAATACTTAGTCTTTTTTTATGGCATATGTTATAATTAAATAGAAGCGAGGTATTGGTATGAAGAAACTATTTGGTGAAACTTCATTTATATTAGAATGTCCTGAATTTAAAAAAACATTTAATTTAGTCGTCAAACAAAACACTTATGAGATAAATGAAGTAGAATAGGTGAAGTATATGGAGACAGCAATATTTATAGTATTTTGTTTATGTCTAATACTTATTCTAGCAAGTGCTTTATCTTATTTAGATCTAAGAATTCATTTAAAGAATGATAAAAAAATAGACAGAGAATATATGGAAAAGAAAGTTAAATTATTTATGATTTTAACTATAATAACAGTTGTTTTAGGATTAATAACAATGATTTTAAAAATAATAGAAATGTTTAAATAATGGGGGGCATTATGGAAAATTATTATAAAAACATTAGTAAAGAATTAAAGGAATATTTTAATATATTAGAACCAAACTATCCAGTATGGCTAAATGATTATATAAATACAAAAGAATTATTAACACAAAGATATGTAAGTATTACATGCGGAACAATATATTCTGATTTATTTGAAAGTAATTTCTTTTATTCTAGTTTAGATCATAGTGTAGCTGTTGCATTAATAATATGGCATTTTACTAAAGATAAAAAACAAACTTTATCTGGTTTATTTCATGATGTTGCAACTCCTGCTTTTAAACATTGCATAGATTTCTTAAATGGAGATTATATGAATCAAGAGTCTACAGAAGAATTAACAACAAAGATGATTGAGGATTCTAAAGATGTAATGGATTTATTAAAAAGAGATAATATTAAATTAGAAGAAATAGATAATTATCATTTATATCCAATTGCTGACAATGATACTCCTAAATTATCTGCTGATAGATTAGAGTATTCTTTATCTAATGCGTTATTTACTTATCGCTTATTAGATGCAGATAGTATTAAAGAAATATATAATGATATTGAAATTCAAACAAATGAATTTGGTGAAATAGAACTTGGTTTTAAAACTAAAAAAATTGCTAGAAATTTTGTTAAAGTAACAAGTAAAATGTCAGTAATATATAGAGAAGATAGAACAAGATATTCTATGCAATTAATAGCGGATATTATTAAAGGTTTAGTAGCAGAACATAAAATAACAATAAAAGATTTATATGATGAAAAAGAATCAGATATAATAAAATTAATTGAATCATCAAAATATAATAGAATTTATAATGTTTGGAAAAATGCTAAAAAAATACAATCATCAATTGATGAACCTAAGGATGTATACTATGTTCATGTTGATACAAAAGTTAGATACATTAATCCACTAATAAATGGTAAAAGAATATATGATGAATGTAAAATAGCAAAGAAAATGATAGATAATAATCTAGCATATAAACAAACAAATTATGTATATTTAGACGAAATAAAAAAGAGTGATTTTTAATCATTCTTTTTTTATAAAGATTTACATTTATAATCATATAGTAAATCATTTACTTCCATAACATTATATATTTTATTAATAAAACAAAATCTTATAATTAAATCAAAATAATTGTTTTTTGGAAGAGAATAAGATGCTGAATCAAGTAATTCAACTATTTCATTTTCATTTAATTCTAATGATAATCCAAGTAATATTACTGTTTCTTTACTAGGATGATACGTTGAATCACTTCTTATTTTAGAAAATAATCTTCTATCTATATTTACTTTATTATAAACATCTGAATCTTTTAAATTTCTCTCATCAATATATTTAAATAATAATGTTTGAAATTTACTTTCATTTTTATTATTGTTTATAAAATCATCTATATTAGCATAATCATAATTAATAGATGGGGCTGCATTAAAACTTGCTCTTTTAGCTTTTCCAATGCTATAAAGGCATTTATCTTCTATCATGTCAATTTCTTCTGATAACATGATTGGTTCATTTTGTTCATAATTTTGTTCAATAAATAGCTTTAATTTTTCTTTCATAAAAATGTCCCTTTCAAAGCGACCAATTTAAGTCACATTTGTAATATCATTATATCAGAAAGAAGGAGGAATATAAATGAAAAAGAAAGTTAATCAAGAAATGGATGTAGTATTCATTCTAGATAGGAGTGGATCTATGCATGGAAGTGAAGATGATACAATAGGAGGATTTAATAGTTATATTGAACAAAATAGAAAAAATAATTACAATGTTACAACTGTACTTTTTGATAATGAATATGAACTATTATATGAAGGAATAAAAATTCAAGATGTAAAACCATTAACTAACAAAGAATACTACACTAGAGGTTCTACAGCATTACTAGATGCGATTGGTAGAAGCATAAACTATATGGATGACAAAAAGAGTAAAAAAGCATTATTTATTATTACAACAGATGGTTATGAAAACTCAAGTAGGGAATATACAAAAGATAAAATAAAGAAGCTAATAAAAAAACATGATAATTATGAATTCATGTATATTGGAGCAGATATTGATTCATATAGTGAAGGAGAATCTTTAGGAATAAAGAAACAAAATATATCTAATTATGTTAAAGATAAAAAGGGTATAGGTATGTTATTTGATGCTGTAAGCTGTGCTTCTAGAAAAGTAATGATGGATGAAGAATTAGATTCAAGTTGGAAAGAAGATCTTGAAGACTATATTAATTCAAATAAAGAAAGCTAAGAATTATTTCTTGGCTTTTTATTCTGTTATATACATAACTTCAGGAAGACTTCTACCGTTTCCTGTTACTGTTTCTATATTTGATGAATTTGATGGCTTAAATAGCAATGCTACTGAACCACCACCATCAAGATTAACTGCTGTTTTACATCCCATATTTAAGAATAACTTAATAGCTTCATCTCTTGTTCCTGATTTAGAAGTATAGAAAACAAAGTTGTTATTATTTATTTGACCTATTATTTGTAATCCTTTTGTAGAATCATTTGAACCAGGCATACGTGAATTCTTATTTGACCAATTTGTCTTTTCACCATTTTCTATTAATGGTGCTGCAAATGTAAATGTATTTCTAATACCTGAATTAATAACACTTTCTGACCATGCTTTCTTTTCTTGAGAGTTTGTTTCTTTTATTTTTTTATCTTCAAATACTAATAATTTATTATTTGGATCAATTCCAGCAATAAACCAAGTTAATATATCTCCTTTTTCATAAGCATTTCTTACTACTTTTCCATCTGTTATAACTAGGGTACCAACACTAGTTTTATCAAATGCTGGATATCTTGAAACACTACTTGCATCAAATGTATCTTTTAAATAGAAACCACTAGCATTCATAGCAACTATTAATTTACCATCAAGTCCTTTTGAACTAATAGCATTCTTTAATAATTCACTTGGTCTTTTCAATGTTTTTCCATAAGGATTAGCATCTTCTTTATTTATTTGTGTATATGGGTTTTCCATCCATACTCTTGTTAAATAATAATTACCTTTTTGAGTTATATAAACTTTTAATGTTTTAGTTTCTTCTTGTTTAATAATTTTTTCACTACTATCAGGTTTTATTGGTTCTTCAACTTTAGGTTTTTTAGCTTCTTCTATTTTAGCTTTTACAGTATCAAGTCTCGATTTGAATTCTTCTCGTGCACTTTCTGGAGTAATGTTATTTAAATAGTATAGTGCATTATTATAATCAGATTCATTTAAAGTTTCTTCTGCTTTAGCAACCAATGTTTCTTCTTGATTTGCATAAGCAACTCTAATTGTTTCTCTAGTAATATCACCTAGGCATTTTTCATATTCACCATCATTACCAGCTATATCCGCAATTACTCCAACAAATGTTGGTATTAAAAATATTAAGACTGCAGCTACTACTTTAGCTACCATTGGTTTAGTAATCTTATTAAGTTCTGAATTAGTTACAGCGCGCACTAAATCAATCATAGCACTTACCATTAATAGAATAGGAACTACGATTTTAATAATAGTAATAACAATGTTAATAATTCTCATTACTTTTAATACTTCTGGTAAATCACAAACACTTAGTATCATCTTATAACCTCTATTATTATTTTATCATAAAGTATATAAAAAAAGAAAACTATTTTTTAGTTTTCTTTTTAAACTTTCCAAATATTTTATTTAAAAATTTATCCCCTAAAACATCAGTTAATAAACCATTTCTATATGATAAGAATATAAATAATCCACCACATACAACACCATAAACTAAACATCTTAAGAATGCATATATTCTACTATCTAATTGATTGTAATCTATTAGATAACTAAGTAGGTACATTGATGCTCCCATAGCCACAAGTGGTAAGAATATCTTTTTAAATATATTAAATATTTCTTTATATTTAACATTGAAATCTTTTTTTAGTACAGAAAATGCTATAACAAATGATATTGTATAACCAACTAATGTTGAGACTATTGCTCCATAATAAGCTGGAATACCAATCTTATTAAATAAATATATTAATGGTAAGTCTAGCATAGCATTAATTACAAAACCAGCTATAGTATTAATATAAACATATTTAAATCTATTTAATCCTTGTAATATCATGTTAATAACTATATGGAATGATGCGAATAGGGAAGCAAATACAAGTAAACTTAGTATTCCACCTCCATATGCACTATTGCCATAAAACATAAAGTAGATAGGATTACTTAGGTAAGCTATTCCAATACATAGAGGTAAACCAACTAAAGTAATTATATTTATTGATTGAACAATCTTATTATTAACTTCTTTATAATCTTTTCTAACATTACTATCTACAATATTAGGTATTAAGCTAGCACTAAGCCCAATTGCTAGAGAGTTAATAATCATACATATTTTTACTCCCCATGTTGAAATAATACTTGCTATTAATTCACTTTCACTAGCAGTAAATCCTATATGATAAAGTCCTTTAATTATTAAAGACATGTCAGTAAGTCCATAAATATCGGTTGCTATACTAACTATAATAAATGGAATAGAGTAGTTAATAATCTTTTTAACAATATCTTTATTTGAAACTACTTGTTCTTTTATAGTACTTTCTTTTATAAATTCTTTTTTATTTTTATGAATCTTTAATATTAAGTATAATACTGCAACTAGTCCACCAAAGAATGCACCAGATACAGCAACTGCTACACCAGTAGAAACACTCTTATTTAAGACATTTATTGTTATATAAGATCCAAATAATATTACTGCTATTCTAACTACTTGCTCAAATACTTGACTATATGAAGTAGGAGCAATATATTTGTGTCCTTGTAAATATCCTTTTAATACAGATAGGTAAGGAATAATTAATAAACAGAATGATATGGTTCTAATAACAAGTACTACATCATTAAGTGAATTTCCTCCTTCTATATCTCCAATTATTAATACTGCGAATGTTTCAGCAAATACAAACATAGCAAAGAATGTAATAATAGATATTATAAACATTACTCGTTTAGCAATTGAATAACATCTTTCTTTTGTTTTATACATTTCAAGAGCGTTATATTCACTAACCATTTTACTAATAGCAAGAGGAATACCAGCTGTACATATATTTAAAAATAGATTATATACATTATATGCATAGCTATATAGTGTTCCACCATCTTCACCAATAATAGCATAGAATGGAATACCATATAAAGCACCCATAACTTTAACTATTATGATAGCAAGTGTTGCTATAAAAGTTCCTTCTAAAAAACTATTTTTTTTCATTATAACTCCTAAATATCCATATACTTTCTAAAGTTAGGAAGATCTCCAGTTTTAATTCCACTAATACTTGGTTTAACTTGGAATATTCCACTAAATGGATTACCTTCAATTAATACAGGACCATCTTTACTAATAGCTATATCCCAACCAATATATTTAACTTTATCGTTTACTTTTCCAACTTCGCTAATTAGTTTTACTACATCTTTATACATTGGTATTTCAAAACCAACTATTTTAGTATTACTAATTGGATGAGTTTCAAAAATATTTCCTTTTTCATCAATAGCAGGAACATATACTTTTCCGTTTTCATCTACAAATGTATACATACCACCACTACTAAAATTATCTACATGTCCACCATTACCAATTTTAAGAATTGTTTTTAATATATGAACACCATTATCATCTAAGAATGTAATAATTCTCAAAGTATTAACACTATTATCATATAATTTGTTCATATCTTTATGTTGAATTAAATATTCTTCAACTAATAATAAATTATCATTTTTAAGTTCATTATATAATTCTTCAATATTTGTATTTTTATCTATATCTATAACTCTAATACCTTTACCACCAGTACCATCTGGTATTTTACAAATTATTTTATTATGTTTAGCAGTAAACTTTTTAAAATCTTCAACTGAAGAAGTATTTAAAGCAATAAAATCTCTTTTTAAATACTTTTTATACATATTATTAAATGTGATTTTATCATCAAATTTTTTCATTTCTTCTTTATCATTATATTTTTTAACTATATCATTATTAATATATGCTGTTATATATGTTTGTCTTTCTTCATCATTTAATAAATAAAATTCAAATTCAAAATAATCCATATAACCATTGCCATATTTAATAACGGTTCTTACAATATCAAAAAATATAGCAATTCTACATTTATGAGTCTTTTTGTGAATCTCATTTATAATAGAGAAAAATTGTCTATATTGAAATCCTTTAATCTTTCTGAATATAAATTTAATCTTTTTCATACATCATCACAATATTATTATACATTTAAATACACTATAAATCAAAACCAATTGGTAAATAATAAAAGAATTAAGTGTAAACTTAATTCTTTTAACAAATAAATATTTGATTAATTGTAGAGTGAAAATAATGAATACTAATCTTTTTTCATTACGTGGATGTATTATATCATAAAACAGTTAAAATTTCAACCCTTAAATTAAGGGGCTTTACGTTGTATAATTATATATAATAGGAGGAGGATGTATGAAAAAGATATTCTCAAGACTTTTAGTTCTATTTGCATTTATGTTTTTAGTACCATTCGTATATGCAAGTGAACTAACTGAAAATTTAACTTTAGAGGATGATTCTACAGAATGCTATGTAGTTAAAACTGGTAGTGATATTACAATTGATTTAAATGGTCATAATATTACTTGTACTGGCGCAGATGCAATCTATGTAGAAAACAATGCAACTTTAACAATGAAAGGTGAAGGAACAGTACAATCTGTTACTTCAGGAAAAGCTGCAATATTTAATAATGGTACAGTTTATTTAAATGGAGGTACTTATTCAGCAAACGTTGAAACAACAAAGTACTATACAATTTTAAATCATGGATATATGACTATTAAAAATGGAGTAACTGTTGAACAAACTGGTTATGTATCAACAACAGCTTCATTAATAGATAATGGTTATTCTGATTTTACAAGCACTGAAGAAAGATTAGGATTTGTTGAAGGAAAAGGTGAAAGAACACCAACTTTAATGATTAATGGTGGAGAATTCAATGGTGGAATGAACACTATTAAAAATGATGATAATGGTGTTTTAGATATCACTGGAGGACATTTTGTTAATAATATCCAAGTAGCTGTTATGAACTGGAATATTGCTACTATTAGTGGTGGTGTATTTGAAGTTTCTACAGGACTTGATAAAACAACAATATTTAATGGATCTTATGGAGCTAATACTGAGGATAAAGGTATTCTTAATATAAATGGTGGTACATTTAATGGAGAATACATTCTTGAATTCCAAAAGAATAGAGTTGCTAGCGCAAACATCAATATTAAAGGTGGAACATTTGCTTCAACAGTTGCATTTGTTAATCCAAAAGATTCAAAAGGAAATGATAGACCAACATGGGATGATGTTGGAACAAAAGCTATTACTGGTGGAATATTTAGTGATGTAAATATTGTTCCATCAGATGGATATAGCACAGTAGCAATTAATCAAGATAATGATAATAATGGTGTAAATGATGTATTAGTTACTAATGTAGTATTACAACCTGTTACAAATGTTAATTTAACAATAGAAGAAACATATGATACACAACTTGATTATCAAATTATTAAATATGGAACTTGGACAATTGCAGATAATACAGTAGTATCAGTAAATAATGGAGTTATTACTGGTCTTAAAAAAGGAACTACAACTGTTAAAGTACAATTTGGTTCTGATGTTAAAACTTATAAAGTAGTAGTATCAAGAATTAAGGTTACTAAACCAACAGTTTCTGGAACTTATGTATATAGCGGTGAAAATCAAGAAGTAGTATTAAATGACTTTAATGAAGAATTAATGACAGCTACTAATAAAGTGGGATTATTAGTTAATAAATATACAACAACTGTAGCTTTAAATAATACAGTTAAATATGAATGGGCAGACGGAACAGATGCTGCATTAGAATTAGAATGGAATATTACTAAGGCAACAGTTACTGCTCCAACATTAGCTAAAACAGATTATACATATACTGGAAGTGCTATTACACCAACAGTAAATGGATATGATGAAAATACAATGAGCGTTACAGGCAATTTAACTGCTCAAGAAATGGGAACATATACTATTACTTATACTTTAGTAGATCCAAATAATTATGCTTGGGCAAATGGAGAAGAAGAGGTTGTTCTAACATGGAATATTACAAGAGGAAAAATAACTAAACCAACATTAAACCCAGCATCTTATAGTTATACTGGTAAAACAATAACACCTATATTAAAAGACTTTGATGAAACTATAATGACATTAGGTGGAAATACTACTGGTTCACCAGTTGGAACATATCATTTAACAGTATCTTTAAAAGATAAAACAATGTATACTTGGGCTGATAATACAACTGATGATGTTGAATTAACTTGGAAGATAGTATTTGGTGTACCAGAATTAAAAGCAACTTCAACTTATAATAGTGTTAAATTAACTTGGAAAGAAGTTGAAGGAGCAACTGGATATCAAGTATATAGATGTAATAGTAAAGGTGCATCTTGTACTAAACTTACTACTACAGACAAATTAACTTATAAAGATAAGAAATTAACATTTAATAAAAAATATTACTATAAAGTAAGAGCTTATAAAACTGAAGATGGAGTAAACAGTTATAGCAAATATTCTGCATTATTAGGAAAGAAAACAGCTTTAACTGCACCAACAGTTACAGCTTCTAAAGACAGATATAGACAAGTATTAATAGAATGGACAAAAGTAGCAGGAGCAACTAGATATTATGTTTATAGATGTAATGAAGAAGGAAAAGAATGTAAAAATATCGGATTTGCATATGATACTGATTTAGTTAATACAAATGCTAGCGAAGGAGTAACATATACATATAAAGTAAAAGCTTATAGATCTGGAGTATATGGTCCATATTCAACATTAGTTGAAGGAGAAAGACTTGTTGATACAATTACTATGGCTGTTAAAAATATTTCTTATAGAACTAATAAGATTGCTATTAAAAATGTAGAAACAGCAACTAAGTATTATATCTATAGAGCAACTTCTAAGAATGGAACTTATACTAAGATTAAAACATTAGCTTCTACTGGTGAAATGTTAATTTATGAAGATAAAGATATTAGCTTCAATAAGACATATTATTACAAAGTTAGAATCACAAATGGTGTAAATAATAGTGATTTTAGTGCTATTAAAAAAGTAACAACTAATAAACTTGCTGCTCCAGAAGATTATACTTATTATGTTGATGATGATATTGTATATTTCACATTCCCAACTGTTAAAGGAGCAACTGGATATCACATTGCATATTCACAAAATGGTGAAACATATAAAACATTAGATAGAACAACTGATAAGAATTATGAAATGGATTTTGAAAATGGCGTATATGTTAAATTAAGAGCATATAGACTTGTTAGTGGTAAGTATTACTATGGATATTATACAGATCCAATATATTTATCAAACGAAAAATAATTAATAATAGACGATTGCTTAGGCAATCGTTTTTTGTTGGAAATAAACTTTTATTAGTGTATAATATTTACGAGGCGAAAAATATGAGATTAAAACATATAAAAAATGCTGATGTAATAATTGCATCTTCACCTTATTTAGTAAAAAATCCAACTGAATATAAAGGAAAATGGAATAAATTATTTGATAATGAAAACCCAATAGAAATTGAGATTGGAACAGGAAAAGGAAAGTTTATTATTAGTCTTGCTTTAGATAATCCGGGAGTTAATTATATTGGTATTGAAAAGTATGATACACCTTTAGTAGGAGCAGTAAAAAGATTAGAAGGACTCAAAATAAACAATCTAAAACTAATATGTATGGATGCTGCAAATATAGAAGATATATTTGATAAAGAAGTAGACAAAATATATTTAAATTTCTCAGATCCATGGCCTAAAAAAAGACATACTAAAAGAAGATTATCTTCACCATTATTTTTAAATAAATATGATAATATTTTCAAAAATACTAAAAGAATTCAAATGAAAACTGATAATGATGCATTATATGAATATTCAATTGAATCTTTTAGTGAAAATGGATATGAAATAGTAAAAACAGATACTTCATATTTAGATACACATACTACAGAATATGAGGATAAGTTCATATCTTTAGGAAAGAATATTAATTACATATATGTTGAGAAAAAATAAATATTTTGCTATAATTTGAATAGTATTGGAGTAATAAATATGCTTAAAAAAATAATAATTATAATTTGTTTATTTTTATTAGTAGGATGCACAAAAAATATAAATGACTTATCTTTAGAAGAGATAATAGAGACTTCTATTAGTGAAACAACTAATCTACATAATACTAATAATAAGGGATATAGATATTATCTTCCTGCTGAGTTTACTGTTAGAAAAAACTCTGATTTTAATCAAGAATTAATCTCTCATAATAGGATATATTATTTAAATATAGATATAGTTAGTTACTATTATAAAGCAGATGATATAGTTAAACGTGAAATGAGTGATTATAAGTATTATAGATTTGAACATGATGATAAGACTGGATACCTTAAGATAAGAAAAAATAATGACAACTTTTTTGTTGAGTTGTGTTATAATTATGCTATAATAGAAGTAGAGGTAGAAGAGAGTGAATTACGTTATGCCGTATCAAGAGGTATAACAATATTGAAGTCTATAAGATATAATGATTTAGTCATTGAAAAGTATATTAATGATAATGAATTACAATCAAGTGAGACTATCTATAAAATACCTGAACCTAAAGAAAAAGATGATTCTAAAAATATTTTACAATATATAGAAGAATCAGAGAAAGAAGATTAAAAGTTGTAGAAAGAGGTGCGCTTATGGGCGTTTTTAATAAGTTAAAGAGTATTTTTTATGATGAAGTTGTTGTAGACGAAGAAACACAAGAACTAGATAAAGTTAGTAAAATCGTTAAAAAAGAAACAATGGAAGATGATGATGCTCCTAAAGTAGAAGAATTAAAATTTAAAACAGTTGAAATGGATCCAGTTGATGAAAAAGAAGAAGAAATTGAAGAAGAAAAACTAGAACCAAAGACTGAACCTTTAAGCGAAAGAGATTTATTCAGAAGTGAAAGATCATTTAATTTTGTTGGATGGGATCCTGAAGATGATGAAGTTGAAAAAACAGTTCAAAGAAAGACTGTATTAGAAGAACCTTCAAGAGCTTTAAGAAGTACAGAACCAGCAAGAGAACCAATAAGAGATGATTCTACACCAAAAGTATTTAAACCAACACCTGTTATTTCACCAATTTGGGGTGTTCTTGATAAAGATTACAAAAAAGACGAAATAAAGGAAAAAACAATAACAAATGAAGCATTTACTTCATCTATAACAGATTATGATAATGTTAGAAGAAAAGCTTATGGTACTTTAGAAGATGAGTTAGGTGAAACATTAGATACACCAACTAAGACTACTAGCAAAGAAGTTGATACTGATTTAGAAAAAGAATTAACTGAACCAGAAGTAAATGATAGTAGAACTGCTAAAATAGAAGACTTAATTGGTAAAATTGATGAAGCTACTGATGAACTTGATAAAACAATGTCAATAGAAGAAGCTGAAAACAATGTTAAGATTCAAAACTTCGATGATGAAGAAGAAGATACAGATGTTTCAGATAAAACATTAACTGATAGTACATTAGAGCATGACTTATTTAATTTAATTGATTCTATGTATGATAAGGAGGAATAATAGATGGAAACATTACAAATCGTTATTTATGTATTATTAATTATACTAATTGCTGTAGCAATAGTAATAGGCATCAAACTAATTGGTACTTTAAATAAAGTAGATGCATTAGTAGATGATGTTAGTAAAAAGGTTAAAACACTAGATAGAGTATTTGAAATTATCGATGTGTTTAATAATAAGATGTCAGAACTTGGAGATACAGTAGTTGGATTTGTAAGCGGTGGCATCAGAAGATTATTCAAAAATAGAAAAAGAGAAAAAGATAACTATGATGAAGAGGAGGAAGATTAGTTATGGGTAAAAGAGGAATAGGAAAGTTTATTGGAGGTTTAGCATTAGGTGCTGGTCTTGGATTATTATTTGCTCCAGATACTGGTGAAAATACTAGAAAAATGCTTCAAAAGAAACTAGAAGAATTAGTTAAAAAAGCTAAAGATATCGATGTTGAAGAAGTAAAAGATCAAATTCTATACAAAGTAGAAGAATTACAAGCACAACTTGCTGACTTAGACAAAGAAAAAGTTAAAGATGCAGCTCTTAAAAAAGCTAATCAAATTAAAGCTAAAGCCGAAGAACTTTATAAATATGCTATTGACAAAGGAACTCCAGTTGTAGAAAAAGCTACTGATGATGTTAGACGTCAAGCATTAAAAGTTGTTAAAGATTTAGAAGCTTCATTAGAAAAAAAATCTAAAAAATAGGTTATGTTTATAACCTTTTTTTATTTGACATTAATTGTTTATTTGTGTTAAAATCGTTATATAAATGTTGAAGGAATATTAGTAATAAACTTATTAAAGAGAACTTGTGATGGTGGAAATCAAGTATAAGAGTTGCTAATTCCTACCTTCTAATACAGATGAATAAAAGTTCATCCGGGTAATACCGTTATAATAATTGAGTAAATTAAAGGATGGTACCGTCATTTATGACTCCTTGTGCTATCCTTTTTATTTTGGAGGAAAAGATATGAAAAATGAAGAAATTACATTAAGAAGTGTAGATTTTGCTAAATGGTATACTGATGTAGTAACAGCAGCAAAATTAAGTAGTTATTCTAGTGTTAAAGGATGTACAGTTCTAGAACCTAATGGATATGCTATTTGGGAGAAAATGCAAAGTGTTTTAGATAAGATGTTTAAGAAAAGTGGACATCAAAATGTTTACATGCCTGTTTTAATACCAGAAAATATGCTTAAAAAAGAAGGAGAACTAATTAGTGGTTTTGCTCCTGAATGTGCTTGGGTTACTGAAGGTGGAAGCAATAAATTAGAAGAAAGACATGCTTTTCGTCCAACAAGTGAAACATTATTTAGTGATTATTATAGTAAAAATGTTAAAACATATAGAGATTTACCAAAATTATATAATCAATGGTGTAATGTTATTAGATGGGAAAAGGAAACTAGACCATTCTTAAGAAGTAGAGAATTCTTATGGCAAGAAGGTCATACAGTTCATGCTACTCAGGAAGAAGCTGAAGCTGAAACAAATAGAATGCTTGATATATATAAAGAATTCTTTGAAAAGTATTTAGCTATACCAGTTATTTCAGGAAGAAAAACAGAAAAAGAAAAGTTTGCTGGTGCTGAATATACTCTTACAATAGAAGCATTAATGCAAAATGGAGTGGCATTACAATCTGGAACAAGTCATTATTTTGGGCAAAAGTTCTCTAAAGCATATGATATAAAATTTGTTAATAAAAATAACGAATATGAATACTGTTATCAGACATCATGGGGTGTTTCAACAAGAATGATTGGTGCATTAATAATGGCTCATTCTGATGATAGAGGACTTGTATTACCACCAAAGATTGCTCCTAAACAAGTTGTTATTATTCCAATTAAAAATGATGAAAAATTAATAAGTGTTTGTGAACATATTCAAGAATCTTTAGATCAAAAAGAAATAGTATCTTATATAGATAATACTGACAAGAGTGCTGGATTTAAATTCGCAGAAGCAGAAGTAAATGGAATACCTCTTAGAATAGAAGTAGGACCAAGGGATCTAGAGAAAAATGAAGTTACAATCGTAAGAAGAGACACATTAGAAAAGGCTTCTATTAAGCTAAATGATGTAAGTAATAGTGTTTTGCAACAACTTGAAAAAATGCAAGAAGATATGTATGAAAAAGCTTGTAAGAACCTAGAAGAAAAAACATATGACGCTAATACTTTAGATGAAGTAAAAGAAATAATGAATAATCATCCAGGATTTGTAAATGCATATTGGTGTGGCAATGAAGAATGTGAACTTAAGATGAAAGAAATCAGAGGAACTAAATCAAGATGTATTGTAGAATCAAATGATTATGAAACTGAAAAATGTGTTGTTTGTGGAAAGAAAGCAAAACATAAAGTGGTTTGGGGAATTCAATATTAATTAATAAGCATAGTTAAAACTATGCTTTTTCTTTATTTTCTTGTGTTTTTTTGATACAATTATAATAGCGGAGAGTAAGTAATATATGAAAAAGAGAATAATAATATTTTTAATTCTATTTACATGTGTTTTTATACCTAAAATATTTGCTTTATCTTGTGAAGAGGGAATGTATAAAATAACTTATAATGCTAATGGTGGAACTATATCTTTAGATCCAACATGCGTTAGTGATACTCTTTCTAATAATAAACCGACAAGAAGAGGATATAAGTTTTTAGGTTGGTCTTTAAGTAAAACAGCCACTACTGCTCAATATAATGCAGGAGGATATATTGAATTAACAAGCGATACTACTCTTTATGCTGTGTGGTCAAAAGGAATTAAATTAACATATAATGCTAATGGTGGAAAAGTATCATCCACTTCAAAAACAATTTATCCAGGAGCTACGTATGGAACACTTTTAACTCCAACAAGAAAAGGATATAAGTTCTTAGGATGGTATACAGCAGCTTCAGGTGGAAGTTTAATACAAAGTACAAATACTGTTAAAAATAAAAAAGCACACACTTTATATGCACATTGGAAAAAAATAAAATATACAATTACTTATGAACTAAATAGTGGAACTAATAATTCTAAAAATAAAAACAGTTATTATATAACAACTGGGACTTTTAAATTGAAAACTCCAACAAGAAAAGGTTGTAGATTTTTAGGATGGTATAAAGAAAGTAATTTCAAAACTAAAGTAACATATATTTATAAAGGATCAACTGGAAATAGAAAGCTATATGCTAGATGGACTCCTATAAAATATAATATTAGTTTTTATGGAAATGGAGCTACTAGTGGCTCTACAAAAGCACAAAAGAATCTAAAATATGGTAAATCATATGTATTAAATTCTAATGGATTTAAGAAAAAAGATTATGTATTTGTATCATGGAATACAAAGAGTGATGGAACAGGAAAATCATATGATAATAATGCCACTATAAAGAGTCTAGCAGCTAGTGAAGGTAAAACAGTTAAATTATATGCTATTTGGAAAAGAAGAGAATATAAAATAACTTATGTGTTAAATGGAGGAGTAAATCCTTCTAATCAATACAATTATTATTCTAAAGTAAGTGCTATTACTTTAAAAGAACCTACAAGAAGCGGATATAAATTCTTAGGATGGTATACAGAAAGTGATTTTCAACATAGAGTAACTAAAATAGAAAAAGGAACAACTGGTAATAAAACATTCTATGCTAAATGGAAATTAGATGCATTCTTAATAACATATGTACTGGGTGGAGGAACAAACCCAACAAATGCTCCTACGACATATGTATTAAATGATAATAAAGAATTACCAACTCCTACAAGAAATGGCTATGATTTTAAAGGATGGTATTTAGAGAGTACTTTTGAAACTCAAGTTGAAAGAATAGATAGCTCATTTAGTGGAAATATAACTTTATATGCTAAATGGGAAAAAGCGACATATTCAATTAGTTATGTTTTAAATGATGGAACACTTCCAGATAATGTACCAACTTCTTATACAGTAACTGATGAAGTAGTATTACCAATACCAGAAAAAGAAGATTTAGGTTTTGGTGGATGGTATACTAATTATTCACTTAGTGGAGAAGCTGTATCTACAATACCAGTAGGAAGTTTTGGAAATAAAGTGTTCTATGCTAAATGGACAAGACCTACATATAGCATTATATATAACTTAAATGGAGGAACTATTCAAAGTAATGCTCCAACAAGCTATATATCTGGAGATAGTGTAACATTACCAACTAATGTTGTTAAAAATGGTTATGCATTCGCGGGATGGTATGATAATGGTTCATTTATTGGAGATGCAATAACAGAAATAACATCTAGTTATTCAGGAAATATAGCTTTTTATGCAAAATGGGAATTAATAGAATATGATATAGATTATAATCTTATGGGTGGAACTTTAACAGATTCGATAACAAGTTATACTATTGAAAGCAATTTTGAATTACCAACACCAACAAAGACAGGGTATACATTCAAAGGCTGGTATGATAATAGTTCATATTCTGGTTCTGCAATAACACAGATTGAACCGGGAAATACAGGAGATTTAACATTATATGCTAAATGGTCAAGTATATCATATTATATTAGATATATGACAAATGGTGGTTATCTTCCTGGTAGTGCACCAACTGGTCGTACAATAGAACAAAGTGTAACATTACCAACACCAACAAAGACAGGATTTGGTTTTGAAGGTTGGTATAAAGATAGTGATTTAACAGATGGACCTATAACAGTTATTCCAGCAGGATATGCATCAGATCTTATATTATATGCTAAATGGGGAACACCAACAACATATTCAATTAATTGGGTATTAAATGGTGGAACTATGCCTGGTGGATATCCAACAAGTTATACAGATTATGATTCATTCCAGTTACCAATACCTACAAAAGATGGTCTTGGATTTGATGGATGGTATGATAATAGTTCATTTAATGGAAATCCAATAGAAGAGATAACAGTGGGTACTACAGGAGATAAAACATTCTATGCAAAGTGGGGAACACCAACAATATATTCAATTAATTGGGTATTAAATGGTGGAACTCTTCCAAATGGTACTTCAAATAGTTATACAAATTATGATACTATTGTACTACCAACACCAACAAAAGATGGAAATACATTTGAAGGATGGTATACAGAAAGTAACTTCATTAATAGAGTTACAACAATAGAAGAAGGTTCAACAGGTAATAAAACATTCTATGCAAAATGGAATGAAAATACATTAGAGAGAATTTATAATTATGTGTTCTATAATAATGATTTTGATAATTTAATGACAAGCGTAGAAGATGCTAAAAATAGCTTATATAACATTATGAATAAAGGATTAGAAACATATTCTTTGTATTGTAGTGGATATAGCAATATTCAAAATTGTTTTGATGATTTTAGTTCAGTATCTAATGATCAAGATATGATGAAAGCTATAAGTGATTATGTTAATCCATTTAATAGTTTTGACCATTTAACAGTTTATAGAGAAACTGATGGAAGAACATATGGATTAATAAGAGTTAACATTACATATAATTATACAAGTGATGAAAGAGAAGCAATTGATAATGTGATTGATACATTTATAACTGGCAATAATATTGGTACTATGACTGATTATAATAAAATATTGGAGTTCCATGATTATTTAGTAAATAATATAGTTTATGATGTACCAGCATCACAAGATCCTAATAATTCAATATACGCTGAATCATTTAGTGCATATGGAGCTTTGTTAAATGGAAAAGCAGTATGTCAAGGGTATACTGATGCTATGGCATTATTCTTAGATAGATATAGAATTCCAAATTTAAAAGTATCAAGTGATACACATACTTGGAACCTTATTTATATCAACAATGAATGGAAGCACTTAGATGCAACATGGGATGATCCTGTTTCTAGCACAGGACAGAATTATTTATTCCATAATTATTTCCTAATAACAACAGATGAATTACATGATTTAGATACAAATGCTCATATATTTAATACATCATATTATTTGGAAGCAAATTAACGATAATTGCTTGACAAATAGGTAATATTCATATATAATCATTGTTGTTGAAAAAGAAAGAAAGAGAACCACTCTTCACCAGATGTAAAAATACATTGGTAAAAAGCTTAATTATTGATTATAATAAAAAAGTTTTTTAAAGTGGCTCTTTAGCCACTTTTTTAATATAAAAAATATGGAGGTGTTAGCAATAGCTAAGCAAAGTAATGAAGTTCTAATAAATGAACAAATTAATATTCCTGAAGTAATGGTAATTGGACCTAATGGAGAGAAAATGGGTATCAAAAAGATAGATGATGCCTTAACTTTATCAAAGTATGCTGGTCTTGATTTGGTGTTATTAAATGCTGATCCTAAGAACCCAGTATGTAAAATAATCGATTACAATAAGTATCGTTATGAAAAACAAAAACAAATAAAGGAAGCAAAGAAAAAACAAAAGGAACAAAATCTTGAAACAAAAGAATACAGACTAAGTGTCACTATCGATGTAGGAGATTTTGAGACTAAAGTTAGAAATGCTAAAGCTTATTTAGAAAAGGGTCATAAGATTAAAGTTACAGTTAGATTTAAAGGAAGACAACTTGCTCATCCAGAATTAGGTAAAGATGTAATTTTGAAATTTGCAGACAGACTATCTGATGTTTCAATAATTGAAATCCAACCAAAAATGGAAGGTAGAAGTATGCAACTATTATTAACACCAAATAAATAGATAAGAGGAGGAAAATATTATGCCAAAGATGAAATCACATGGTGGAATTAGTAAGAAAATTCTAGTAAGAAATTCTGGTTCAACTAAAATTGGACATGTAGGAGCTAATCATAATAGCGGAAAGAAGCCAACAGACTTCAATAGAAAAGCAAGAAAGGGTTCTGTACTTAGCGCAGGAGATGCTAAAAGATACAGAGGACTAGTTAAATAGGGGTGAATGATTAATGACAAGAGTTAAAGGTGGAACTGTTTCAAAGAACAGAAGAAGAAAAGTATTAAAAAGAGCTAAAGGATACTTTGGAAGTAAACATAGATTATATAAGACAGCTCAAGAACAATTATTCCATAGTGGAGCTTATAGTTTCAATGATAGAAAGAAAAGAGCAAATGACTTTAGAAAATTATGGATTACAAGAATTAACGCTGCTTGTAGAAGCAATGATATAGTATATTCTAAATTCATCAATGGACTAAAGAAAGCTAACATCGAAATCAATAGAAAGATGTTAAGTGAACTTGCTATATTTGCACCAGAAGAATTTACTAAATTAGTAAAAATGGCTAAAGATGCTTTAGAAGGAAAAGTAACTAAAGAAACTAAAGTAGAAGAAAAAGTAGAAAAAGCTGTAGAAGAAAAACGTGATTATTCTAAATTAACAGTTGCTGAATTAAAAGCACTATGTGCTGAAAGAAATATAGATACAGCTAATATGAAAAAAGCTGATTTAGTAGCTGCTTTAGAAAAGTAATAAATAAACTATGAGAAATCATAGTTTTTTATTTTATAGTAAAATGTGTAAAGGTTTATTGTCTTTTTAAGGTATTTTAAGTATAATAAACCTTATATTTATAAGGAAAGAGTATGAAAGAGTTTATAGATCCATTTTTATATAATTTGCCACATTTAGATTTGCATGGTTATGATAGAACAGGAGCAGTAGCTATGATAACTATGTTTATTAATGAATGTATCAAAATGGGCGAAAAGAGGTTAGTAATAGTGCATGGGAGAGGAACTGGAGTCCTAAAAAAGGCTACTCATGACTTCTTAAAGACAAATAGACATGTTTTTGAGTATAAAACTAACAATTATAATGATGGAGAAACTATAGTTACTCTAAAATAGGAGTGTTTTTATGCAACAATATTTTGGTAAATCAAGAACAGATGATACTTTATTTTTAGATAGTGAAGAGTTGAATCATATCAAAAATGTAATGAGAATGAAAGAGAATGATGAAGTTATCATAGCATATGAGGGTAAAAGTTACATATGTGCTCTAAATAAAGACCTTTTATCAGGTAAAATTAAAAGTGTGTTCAAAAGTGAAGAAAAAACCGGTAACTTATTAGTCTACGTACCACTACTAAATGATGAAAAAATGAGCTTTATATTCCAACATGGAACAGAGCTAGGAGTAAATAAATTTGTTGTTGTAGAATATGAACACTGTAAATATAAATTACCTAAAAAAGATTATGAAAAAAAGCTAAAAAGATGGAATAAAGTCTTAAAAGAGGCCGCCGAACAGTCATATAGGCTATCTAAACCAATATTAGATTCTATAATAAATCCTAAAGATATTGACAGTACAGCAAATGTAAATATAGTGTGTTCTCTTGACAAAGACAATGTCAAACATATTTGTAAAGTATTAACAACAAAAAATTGTAATGATACAATTAATTTAGTATTTGGACCAGAAGGAGGTCTAAGTAAAAGCGAAGAAAACGAACTTGAAGCTAAAAATTACATAAAAACATCGCTTGGAGACACCGTTTTAAGGACAGAAACAGTACCTTTAATGGTTGCTTCAATAATAAGATACTTAAAGGATAGTGAATAATATGCATAATATTGATAAAGTTATTGATTCATTTATATCAGGAGATTATTTTATAATATTTCTTATTTTAACATTGGCTATTTTAATAGTCTTAGTTCTTGCTTTAATAAAATCTCGTAATGAATATAATGAATTATTAAGAACAGAATTAGATAATAAAGATAAAGATGATAATGTCAGTGTACAAGATGTAGATATATTAGATGAATTATCTTCACTTCAAGCAGATACTAAGGATGATATTATTAATGAAGACAAACCATTAATAAAACAAATAGATCTTGATACTATTAAACCATTAGAGGATGTTGTTGGTGATTATGAGTTGTTTGATGAAGAAAATGCTGTAATTTCAAGAGAAGAATTAGAAAAAAGAGCTCAAGAAAGAAGAGATGCTCTAGGAGATACAGATAATCAAATAGCAATAGCTCAATATGAGGAAGAACAAGAAAAGAAAGCTATTATTAGCTATGAACAATTACTTCAAAATGCATCAAATATAACTCTTACATATAAAGAAGAGGAAAATAAGAAAGCAGATGCTCCTAAAGTTACTAAAGTTGAAGTTAAAGAACATGAGGTAACTTCTCCAGAAGTATACTTAGAACAAGAAGAATTTTTAAAAATATTAAAAGAATTTAGGATATCGTTAAATGAAAACATTTTTAATTAAAACATTAGGTTGTAAAGTTAATACATATGAAAGTGAGTTTATAAGAACATTACTTCTTCAAAATAATTTTGAAGAAGTTTTTGACAATGCAGATATATGCATAATAAACTCATGTACTGTTACTAATACAGCTGATAATAAGAGTAAACAAGTAATTAACAATATAAAGAAAACTAATCCAAATGCTATAGTTGTCGCAATTGGATGTTTTTGCCAATTTAGAAGAAATGAAATAACTAATCTAATAAATGCTGATATTATACTTGGAAATAAGGATAAATCTAAAGTATTAGACTATATAAAAGAGTTTGAAAAAACAAAAAAACAAATAGTTGTATTTGATGATATGCAAGACTTAGATTTTGAAGATATGGAAATTAAGAAATACCATCATAGGCATAGAGCATTTGTTAAGATAGAAGATGGATGTAATAATTTCTGTAATTTCTGTATTATTCCATATGTAAGAGGTAGAGTTAGAAGTAAAGATTTTAATAAATGTATTATGGAAATCAATGATTTAGCTTTATCAAATCATAAAGAAGTAGTATTAACTGGAATACATACTGGACAATATAACAGTAATGGTAAAAGACTTTCAGAATTAATTGAAAAAATAGCTGAAAACAAATTAATTAAAAGAATAAGACTTTCATCTGTAGAAATAGTAGAACTAGATGAAGGAATGATGAATGTAATTAGAAATGTTGATTCATTCGTATCACATTTACATATTCCTCTTCAAGCAGGATCAGATAAAGTTTTAAAAGCAATGAATAGACGTTATGATACTAAAGAATTCATGGATATGGTTAATGAAATAAGAAGTATTAGGCCAAACATTTCGCTTACAACAGATGTAATTGTAGGTTTTCCTGGAGAAACAGAAGAAGACTTTAAAGAAACTCTTAATTTCTGTGAAAAAGTTGGATTTGCTAAAATACATGTTTTCCCATATTCAGATAGAAATGGAACAGTAGCTTCTCGTATGAAAGATAAAGTTCCAGGAAACATTAAAAAAGATAGAGTACATAGATTATTAGAACTATCAAATAAGCTAGAAACAGACTATTTTAATAAGTTTTTAGGCAAAGAAGTAGAGTTATTAATAGAAGAAGAAAAAGATGGCTTATATTATGGCTTTACCGATAATTACATACCATTAAAAATAAAAGGTAATTATAAAATAAATGAACTATATAAAATAAAACTAACAAAAGAAATGATTAACTTCGATATGGAAAGTTAATCTTTTTTATGATAAAATTACTCTAGGTGATAATATGAAAAAAGTATTATTAGTATTAAGTATTTTTATGCTATGTGCATGTCAATATATTAATAGTGTTGGTGATTATTATATAAAGAATTATTTAAATAAAAGTTATGGTGAAGATAAAATATTTGCTTTTAGTGAAGATGGTCAATGTGATCTAAGTCAATTAGGCTATTGTAGTGCATATTACAAAGCATCAGATTTAACAGAAGATGTTTATGTTGTTTGGTATGATGGAGATGGAATGGATATTAGAGATGATTATCTATTCAAAAAGTATAAGACAGATATTAAAAATTATTATCAAACATTTTTTTCAAAAACAATCAGAAGTAATTTTAGTGTAGAAGTATTATCTCAAAAGAGTGATATGAGATGGCCTAAAGATGCTAAACCAAATGATATTTTAAATTATGAAGATTTAAACTTATCACTTAGAATAAATATAGCGTCAGATGATAATGATACTACATCATTAGGTGAAGCTCTTAAGAATTTAGTAAATGGAAGAGATGTTAGAAATGTAGCATCATTATATTTAATTTCATATAATAAAGGATGTAACTTAAATGAAGTAAATAAATGTAAAAAAGTTAACTCTTCTTATATTGAAGTTAAAATAGTAGAAGATAAACAAGTAGAAGAAAAGCGACAAGGTAAACTTGATACAGAGGAACCAAAACTAGAAGATATAAAAAATGAATAATTAGTATTGTCAAAGTCAAGCAATTATGATATATTATTAATGCTTGATTGAGATGGCGCTGTAGCTCAGTTGGCTAGAGCATCTGGTTCATACCCAGAGGGTCGAGGGTTCGAATCCCCCCGGCGCTACCAAATAGATAATTACTCTGACACCACGGCAGAGTTTTTTAATGCCTTGGTACGGAATGTAGTAATCTTATGGTACATTCAAATTAGTAAAAGTATGCTATATAACAACTTCATAAGATAAAGATATTTATGAAAGTGCAAAACAAAGAATTTTTTGAAAATACGAAAAAAATTAGAGATGAAAATGGGCTAGTAGAAACTTATTAATATAAATAAGGAATATTATACTCTTTTTTGTGGTAGTAAAAATGAAAAAATAAATAACGAGAAAGATACAAATATTAAAATATATGAAGAAAACTTAAATGATATTATTTGGACACATAAAATTTATGCAATATTATTTGATAAAAAAGATCAAATATATATATAAAATGTGTAATGATTATGTGTTCTTATTATATTTTGTTGTTTTAAATATTAAATAGTGATAATATATAATCTGTGATGATTTATTAAACAAGCAATAGAATGGAGACTTAATTATGTATAGTGTTATTGAATATTTAGAGGATTCAGTAAGAAAGCATGCTAAAAAAATAGCTGTAATAGAAGAAGATAAGAAGATTACGTATTCTGATCTAAATAAGTATAGTAAAAGAATAGGGTCTTTTATAGCCAAAAATAAAATATTTAATGAGCCGATTATTATATTTATGGATAAAGGCATAGATACTTTAATTTCTTTTTTAGGAACTATTTATTCAGGATGTTTTTATTCCCTTATCAATCCGGAATTTCCTGAAAGTAGAATTGTTCAAATTAGAGATGTAATTAAATCTAAGTTGGTTATTACGGATGAAAATCATTTGGATATAGCTAAAAATTATTTTAATAATATGATAGTTAAAAGCATAAGTGAGTTAAAAGAGCAAGAAATAGATGAAGGATTATTAGATGAAGTAAAAGATAAACATATAAATTATGATCCTTTATATGTTAATTTTACTTCTGGTTCTACAGGTACTCCAAAAGGGGTAACTATTAGTCATAGGTCAGTTATAGATTTTATAGATAAATATACTAAAATATTTGATTTTAATAATGAAGATATAATTGCTAATCAAGCTCCATTTGATTTTGATGTTTCAGTTAAAGATATTTATTCATCACTAAAAATGGGAGCAACTTTAGTAATAGTTCCAACTAAATATTTTTCTAATCCATCATTATTATTAGATTATTTGTGTGATAACAAAATAACAATTATGACTTGGGCAGTATCAGCATTATGTTTAATAACTACTTTTCACGGTTTAGATTATAAAGTTCCAACACATGTTAGAAAAATATTATTTAGTGGTGAAGTAATGCCTATAAAGCATTTAAAACTATGGATGGAACACTTACCAAATACTTTGTTTGTTAATTTATATGGACCTACTGAAATAACATGTAATTGTACATATCATATTATAGATAGAAAAAGATCATATGAAGATAAAATACCTATTGGAAAACATTTTCCTAATGAGAGAGTAATTCTATTAGATGAAAATAATAAAATAATTACAGATATTAATAAATCTGGTGAAATATGTGTAAGTGGTACTGGACTTGGTTTGGGTTATTATAATAATCATGAGCAAACAGAAAGTCATTTTGTACAAAATCCTTGTATAGATAATTATATTGAACTTTTATATCATACAGGTGATTTAGCATATTATAATGAACTTGGTGAATTGGTATTTAATGGAAGAAAAGATTTTCAAATTAAATATTTAGGTCATAGAATTGAACTTGAAGATGTAGATAAATCTATAATGAAATGTGATAAAGTTATAAGAACATGTACATTATTTGATGAAGAAAAATCAAAATTATTAGGTTTTTATATGGGTGATATATCTAAGAAAGATTTACATGAATTTTTAACTAATAATTTACCAGTACATATGATTCCTACTAAGTTAATACAAATATCTGAATTTCCTATGACTAAAAACGGTAAGATAGATAGAAAAAAATTAATGCTTATATATAAGGAAGATAAATAATGATTGATTATAAAAAAGTATTAAAAGAATATAAACCTCCCCTTTTTATATATGATATAGATGAACTCAATAATAGAGTTAATTATGTAAAAAAAAGTATGCCTAATGATATTAAAATTGTTTATGCTATTAAAGCTAATACATTTGTAGTAAAAGAAATAAATAGTCTTGTAGATAAGTTTGAAATATGTTCTCCTGGTGAATTTGATATATGTAATAATTTAAATATTGATTATAAAAAGATGGTTATTTCAGGTGTTAATAAAGATGAAAAATTTATAGAAAAGTTAATATCTAATTATGATATAGATAGATATACTATTGAATCTTTAGAACATTATAATATTCTTAGTAAATTATCTAAAAAATATAGTAAAAAAATAAATGTATTAATCAGACTTACATCTGGTAATCAATTTGGTGTTAGTGAAAATGATTTTAAATACATTATTAAAAATTATGATAAAAACTATTTAAATATAGTAGGCCTTGAGTATTTTTCGGGTACTCAGAAGCATATGAATAGAATAGAAAAAGAAATAGATTATATAAATGAATTTTTAAATATTTTGAAGGTTGAATTTGATTTTGATATAAATGAAGTTGAATATGGACCTGGATTACCTGTTGAATATTATAAACAAGATGAATTTGATGAAGATGAATTTTTTAAAGAATTTAGTGAGTGTATTAAAAAAATTAATTGTAAAAATATATTAATTGAATCAGGACGTAGTTTAGTAGCATCTTGTGGTTCATATTTAACTAGTGTTGTAGATATGAAATCAAATCAAAATGGCAATTATGTAATAGTGGATGGTGGTATTAATCATTTAGTATATTATGGATCAACATTGGCTATGAAAACACCACCATTTGAAGTAATTGGTAATAATTCTAAAATGAAGGATATTTATAATATATATGGTTCTTTATGTACCACTAATGATGTATTAATAAAGAATATAGAATTAAATAGACTTGAAATAGGTAATGTATTTGTGTTTAAATATACAGGTGCATATTCCTCTACTGAAGGTATATCATTATTTTTAAGTAGAGATTTACCTAAAATTTTAATAAGCAATAGTATGAAAATAATATGTGTACGTGATATAATAAACACAAGTGATATTAATTATCCAAAATATGAAGGAGAGTAGTAATAATGGAAGATTTAATTGAAATATTAGAAGAATTACAACCAGAAGTTGATTATGAAACAACTGAGAATCTAATTGATGGAAGATATTTAGATTCACTTACTATTTTAGCTTTAGTATCTGAAATAGAAGATAAGTTTGGTGTAGAAATTCCAACTGTTGAAATTATTCCTAATAATTTTAATTCAGCTAAAAAAATATGGTCATTAATTGAAAGATTAAGAGAGGAATAGCATGTCGTATTTTAACAGTTTATATTTGTTTCTCATTTTACCTATTATAGTAATAATATATAATCTAATACCAAAAGGGAGAAGATATTATCTTCTTTTTGTTAATCTAGTTTTTTATTTTATTATTGGAAATAAGTTAATAATATATTTATTATTAACTATTTTGTCTGTTTTCTTATGTGGAAAACTTATGAATAAATACGATAATGAAAAGGAAACTCTATTAAAAAAAGAAAATGATAGAACCTTGGTAAATGGTAAAATCAAAAAGAAAAGAAAATTAGTTTTATTACTTTGCGTTTTATTAAATGTTGGTTTTTTGTTTACATTTAAATATTTAAATTTCTTCTCTTCAAATATTAATTTATTATTTGAATTATTACCTATTAATTGTGTTATTAATGTACCCCAAATACTTGCTCCTATAGGAATATCATTTTATACTTTAACAGCTTTTTCATATATAATAGATGTTTATAACAATAAAATAGAAGCAAGTAATTCTTTTGTTAAAGTTGCTTTGTTTATATCATTTTTTACCCAAATAATAGAAGGACCTTTTACAAGATTTAGTGAAACTGCTGATGATTTATATAATGCTAAGAAAACAACATATGATATGTTCTGTTCTGGGTATGAAAGAATTTTATATGGTTTATTTAAGAAAATAGTAGTGGCCGATAGAGTAAATATATTAGTGGAATTAATATTTAATAATTATACAACATACACTGGTGCAGGGGTACTTTTGGGAGTAATAGGATATGTAATAGTATTATATATGGATTTTTCAGGAACAATGGATGTTGTGTGTGGAACTGGTGAATTATTTGGAGTTAAAATGCCTGAGAACTTTAGACAACCATTTTTCTCAAAGAATGTATCCGAATTTTGGACAAGATGGCATATTAGCTTAGGAAGTTGGTTTAGAGATTATATTTATTATCCATTATCTTTATCAAAGCCATTAAAAAAACTTACTGTTAAATCAAGAAAAGTTTTAGGTAATCATTATGGACCTTTAATAAGTGGAACTATTGCTTTATTTGTAGTCTGGTTTTTAAACGGATTATGGCATGGAGCAGGATATACATTCTTATTCTTTGGTATGTATCATTTTGTATTGATAGCTACTGGTAATTTTATGAATCCAATAATTATTAAAATATGTAATTATTTGCATATTAATCGTAAGAATATATTTTATAGAGTATTTCAATCAATTAAATTAACATGTTTAGTAATAATAGGCGAATTATTTTTTAGAGCAAATACTTTGAAAGATGCTTTTGCTATGTTTAGTAGAATATTTACAAAGTTTAACTTAACTAATACTAATTTCTTAGAAATAGGTTTAGATGTTTATGATTATGTTATTTTATTATTAAGTATATTATTCTTATTTGTTATTGGATTGATGAAAGAAAAAGGCATTAATGTTAGAGAAAAACTAAATAGTAAAAAAACTTGGATTAAATGGACTATATTATATTTATTTATATTAATAATAATAATTTTTGGAGCATATGGTCCTGGATACGTTCCAGTAGATCCTATATATGCTGATTTCTAGGAGGCAATTATGAAATGGTATATTAGATTATTTCTATTTTGTTTTATATTATTTTGTTTAATACAAGTTTTATCAATTCTTTTTATGCCTAATAAAAGTAACTTATCTCAATTTGGAGTGTACAATAAAACTAAATATGAATTATTGAGTGAAGAAAATGATACAATTGATGTTATCTTTTTAGGAGATAGTTTAATTTATTCATCAATTATACCAGCATATTTATATAACAAGTATGGTTTTACTTCTTTTGATTGTGCTGAGCCTGCTCAGACAATTGATAATACCTTAAAATATTTGAAAATTGCAATTGAAAGTCAGCATCCGAAAGTAGTATTTGTAGAATCAGATGTTATTTTTAGAAACAAGGATAATAAAATTAGAAGAAGAAATTATATGAATAGAGAACTAAAAAATTATTTTCCTATTTTAAAATTTCATAATAACTGGAAACAAATTGGACAAGGTCAGAGTGTTAATGCATTAAAAGGATATAAAATTAATATAAAAACTAAAGGTATCAGAAAGGACGTATTAAAACAAAGGGAAGGAATTAAAAATTCTAATAATAAATCAAACATAATCAAAAGAAATAAAAAAGTAATGCAAGAAATTATTGATACTTGTAAAAAGAATAATATCAAGATAATATTAATAGATATTATCAATTATGGAAATTGGAGCTATGAAAGAAACAATGCGGTTGCTGAATTTGCTCGTGAAAATGATACTGTATTTTTAGACACTAATTTAATAGAATATGAAAAGAAAATAGGTATTGATTGGAGTCGAGATACTAAAGACTTAGGAAAACATTTGAATTTGAATGGCGCAAAAAAATTCTCCGACTTTATTGGAGAATATATTAGTGAAATGAATATAGTTGAAGATCATAGAAATGACGAAAAATATAGTCAGTGGAATAAAGCATATGAATTATATCTAAAAAAGATTTTAAAATAAAATTACCATTGCAATAGCATATTCTCCATCATGAGAAATAGATAGACTAATATTATTATATTTATCTTTAAGAGAATTGTGTAATATTATAAAAGGTGCATTATTACTATCGTGTGATATTTCTATATCTAACATGATATAATGATTGATACCTTTTTTTATTGCTTTCAAAAAAGCTTCTTTAGCAGCATATAAGCCCGCTATTGTATTTAAACTATAATTAGTTTTTTCAATATAATTAATTTCATTTTCATTAAAAATAGATTCTAAAAACTTTATATTATTAACATATTTTTCAAATCTATTTATTTTTATTAAATCAATTCCATTTCCCATAATAGTCACCCAAATAATTATAACATAAAACATATTTAGATAGACTAATTTGCTTAAATATTATGGTAAAACATAAATAAAAGAGAAGGCGTGACATTGTAAATTAAGATTTGTTTTTTGTTTTTTTGTAACAAAATTTTATAATGAAGTAAGATTAGCTCCAACAGTAATTATTGTAAAGAATAATGAAATAGTTGCATTTTTAAAAGCAGATTCTGATGAGAATTTGGAAAAATATCAAGATGTTAAAGAGTTTGAACAATGGATAAACAATTATATATATACATCTGATTAATTTAAAAAATATAATATATATTTTTTTAGGTGATATACAATCGGAATATTAAGATATTACGATTTTGACTTTTTAGAAATTTGTGTTATTATGACGATGGAACTCGAATTCCTTTTTATGTGACACCTAGTCAAATATATTTAGTTTGCAAGTACCAAATTGGTAATTACTCTGACAATTGTCAGAGTTTTTAATTGCACAAAAAAACACCCTTTGGGTGCACAACCAATTGTATTATAACATTTGTAAAAATAATAGTCTATAATTTGTAAAGAATTACTTTTAAAATATAAAATGGAGGTAATTTTTATGAAAAATGTAACAGTAGTCTTAGGGGCTTTTTATGGAGATGAAGGAAAAGGAAAAGTAATTGATTATCTATCAGCTGATAATAAATATGCAGTTAGATATTCTGGAGGAAATAATGCAGGACATTCAGTAGAAGTAAATGGAATAAAATTTGCATTTCATTTGTTACCTAGTGGAATACTATATGATAATGTTAAAGCAATACTTGGAAATGGTGTTGTTATTGATCCAAAGGTATTAATAGAAGAAATTAACAATTTAAAAGAAAAAGGATATAAAGTTAAAAACTTATACATAAGTGAAAAAGCGCATGTGATATTACCTTATCATATAATTTTAGATGAAACACTTGAAGAAATAAGAGAAGTGAATAAATTAGGTACTACAAAAAGAGGTATAGGGCCAGCTTATTGTGATAAATATGAACGTTCTGGAATAAGAATGGAAGATTTTGTTAGTAAAAGATTTAAAGAATTACTAAAAGAAAATATTAATAATAAAAATCTAATACTAAAAGCATATAAGAAACCTAAATTAAAATTTAGTGAAATATATAAAGAATATAAAGAATATGCAAAAATATTAAAACCTTATGTATGTGATACAGTTACTATGTTACATAATGCAATTAGAAAAGGTGAAAAGATTCTTTGTGAAGGAGCACAAGCATCACTTTTAGATATTGATTTTGGTAGTTATCCATTTGTTACTTCAAGTAATCCAACAATAGGTGGTGCAATTACTGGAACAGGAATAGGTGCTAAATATATTGGTGAAGTATATGGTGTTATAAAAGCATATTCTTCAAGAGTTGGAGCAGGACCTTTTGTAACAGAATTATTGGATGAAACAGGAGATAAAATAAGAGAACTTGGTCATGAGTATGGCGTAACTACTAAAAGACCTAGAAGATGTGGATGGTTAGATTTAGTGTCAATAAGATATTCATGTATGATAAATGGTCTTACAGGTCTATGTGTTAACCATTTAGATACAATTGGTAAATTTGATAAGATTAAAGTATGTGTAGCATATGAATATAAAGGAAAGAAAACGTTAGATTTTTCCACTAATATAGATTTTTTAAATAATTGTACTCCAGTATATGAAGAGTTTGAAGGAAATTTTGGAGATATTAGTAAATGTAGAAAATTTGAAGATCTTCCTCTTAAAGCTCAAAAATATATAAATAGAATAGAAGAGTTAACGGATACTCCAGTTAAATTTATAGGAGTAGGGGCTGGAAGAGAGGAGATTATAGCTAGATGAATGAACTATTAAATATATCTCCCATAGATGGAAGATATAAAAACAAAGTAAAAGATTTAGAAAATTATTTTAGTGAATATGCATTAATAAAATATAGAGTTTTTGTTGAATTGTCATGGTTAAAATTTATTATCAAAGAGAAAATAGTTGATGAAGAAATTACTTCTAGTAAAGAAAAAAGTATAAATAATATTTATAAAAAATTTGATGTAAAAGAAGCAAATAGAGTAAAAGAAATAGAATCTACTACTAAACATGATGTTAAAGCTATTGAATATTATTTACAAGAAAAGTTTAAAGAATTAAAACTAGAAAAGTTAATTCCATTTATTCATATTACTCTTACTAGTGAAGACGTTAATAATACAAGTTATAATCTAATGATAAAAGATGCTTTGAATGAAGTATATTTTAAAGAATTGGAGTGTTTAATTAATAAAATAGAAGAATTAAGTAATGAATATATGAGTATACCAATGCTTGCCCACACGCATGGTCAAATTGCAACTCCAACTACAGTAGGAAAAGAATTCAAAGTTTTTTCTTATAGATTAAAGAGTGTATTAGAACTTATTAAATCTTTAAAGCTTAGAAGTAAATTTAGTGGAGCAGTTGGTAATTATAATTGTCATATTATTGCATATCCAGATGTTGATTGGATAAAAGAAACTGAAAAATTTGTTGAATCGCTTGGTCTTGAATATAATCCACTTACCACGCAAATTGAATCTCATGATTTTATATGTATATTACTTAGTTATTTAAAAATATTAAATAATATTATTAAAGATTTAAATAGTGATATGTGGTTATATATTAGTAATAATTATTTTTATGAAAAAACAAATAAGAATGAAGTTGGTTCTAGTGTTATGCCACATAAAGTAAATCCAATTAATTATGAAAATTCTATGGCTAATATAGAATTATCTAATTCAATAATAGATGCTTTAGTAAATAATTTATCTATTTCTAGAATGCAAAGAGATTTAAGCGATTCAAGTAAACTTAGAAATCTTGGTGTTATTTTTGCTCATAGTTTAATTAGTATTAAAGAAACTATGACTGGATTAAATAAAATAGAAGTTAATGAAGAATATTTGTTAAGCGAATTAGATAATCATTATGAGGTATTATCTGAAGCAATACAAACTGTTTTAAGAAAAAATAAAGTAAGTAATGCATATGAATTATTAAAAGAATTATCAAGAGGGAAAAGTATAACTAAAGAAGATATAATAAATTTTGTTAATAAACTTGATATTAATGATAAAGATAAAAAAAGATTATTAGAATTAACTCCTAAAGAATATATTGGCTTGTGTAAAATAATAGTAGAAAATAATTAATTTAAAAAAGGTAGGTAATATTATGGCAAAATATGTTTTTGTAACAGGGGGTGTTGTTTCAGGATTAGGAAAAGGAATTACAGCATCATCAATTGCATTATTATTAAAGTCTAGAGGATACAAAGTATTTATGCAAAAGTTTGATCCATATTTCAATGTAGATCCCGGGACTATGAATCCAATTCAACATGGAGAAGTTTATGTAACTTATGATGGATGTGAAACTGATTTAGATTTGGGACATTATGAAAGGTTTATAGATGAAGAACTAAACTATAGTTCAAATATTACAAGTGGAAAAATCTATAGTAATGTAATTGAAAAAGAAAGAAGAGGAGAATATTTAGGTTCAACTGTTCAAATGGTTCCTCACATCACAAATGAAATTAAAAATAAAGTATTTGAAGCTGGAATATCAAGTGGAGCAGATATAGTAATTACTGAGATAGGTGGAACAGTTGGAGATATAGAAAGTCAACCATTTATAGAAGCTTTAAGACAAATTCAATATGAACTTGGCACTAATGATACATTTTTTATTCATTGTACACTAATTCCATTACTATTTGGTTCAGATGAATTAAAAACTAAACCAACTCAAAATAGTGTAAAAGATTTAAGAAATATGGGAATTACTCCTAATGCTTTAGTATGTAGATTACCATATAAAATGGATGATAAAATGAGAGGAAAAATATCTTTGTTTTGCTCTGTTCCTAAAGAAAATATTATTGATTCTGTTGATGTTGATAATATATATCAAATACCAATTAATTATTATGAACAGCATATTGATGAAATAATTCTTAAACAATTTGGATTACCCGTTAAAAAAGCTGATTTAAAATATTGGAATGATTTAATAGATACAGTTAATAATTTAAATGGGGAAGTATCTATTGCATTAGTTGGAAAGTATATTGAACTTCATGATGCATATTTATCTGTCCATGAAGCACTTATTCATGCTGGATATGTTTATAATAAAAAAGTTAAAGTAGTTTGGATAGACTCAGAATCTTTAGAAAAAGGAAATACTGATCTAAAAGAAACGTTTAAAGATATTGACGGAATACTTGTTCCAGGTGGATTTGGAAGTAGGGGTATTGAAGGTAAAATAGTTGCTATAAATTATGCAAGAATAAATAATATTCCATTTTTAGGTATATGTTTAGGAATGCAATTAGCAGTAATAGAATTTGCAAGAAATGTTTGTGGTATTAGAGATGCTAATTCAACAGAGTTTGCTCCAACAACAAAAAATCCTATTATTGATTTAATGGCAGATCAAAAATCAATTATTAATATGGGAGGAACATTAAGACTTGGAAATTATGAATGCAAAATAGAAAGAGGAACTCTTGCATATAAAGATTATAAACAAACAACAATATTAGAAAGACATAGACATAGATATGAATTTAATAATAAATATAGAGAGTTATTAGAAGAAAAAGGAATGGTTTTTTCTGGAATAAATGAAAAAGCAAATTTAGTTGAAATAATTGAATTACCAAATCATAAACATTTTATTGCATGTCAATTTCATCCTGAATTTAAATCTAGACCTACTAAAGCTCATCCTTTATTTATGTCATTTATAAAATCAAGCATATCTAATAAAAAATGATTTTGACTTTTTATAAAAGTGTGCTATCATGATGACGGAATTCGAATTCCTTTTAATGTGACACCTAGTCAAATATATTTAGTTTGCAAGTACCAAATATGTAGTTAATGCGGACAAATGACTAGTTTGTCCGTTTTTTTGTGCTAAAAGTTCAAAAAACTAAAATTGATAAAAAAGATTTATACAAAAACAATTGATAGCGTTGAGTTTCAAAAATTTTTAAATTAAATCGAATTTAAAAAAGTAAGTGAATAAATAATTGAAATATTTTATATAATAAAATTTAATAATTATATTTAGGCATTTTAACTATTTTATAAATAAAAAAAGCATAAAATGCTTTTTATATTTTTTCCGGTATCAATTTATTAATATATTCCAATAATTCTTCTTTAGTATATTTTTCTTTTTGTGTTAGCCATGATAAACAAATATTTATTAAACCACCTGCATAGAACCTTATTATTATTTCTAATGGTAATTGTGACTTAACAATATCTTCATTATTCTTAAGCCTTATAGCAGATTCTCTTTCAGTAACATCTATTAAAAAATCAATAAGAAATCCATTTCTATTATTTAATAATATAGCACTATATATATCTTTTTTTTCATCTATGTGATTAATTAATATGCTTAATAATCTCATTATATATTCCTTAGATGAAATATTATTTTCATAATTTTCTAAATCTTTTAATAATGATACTTTTAAATCTTCTACTAAATCATCTAGTAGTTCATATTTATCTTGATAATGCGCATAGAAAGTTGAACGATTTATTAATGCTTCTTCACATATGTCAGATATTTTTATTTTGTCAAAATTTTTATGTTTCATAAGTTTTAATAGTGTTTCAAATAATATCTTTTTTGTTTTAATAATTCTCAAATCAGTTTTTTCATTCATAAATTCCACCTCGATAGAAATTATAGAATTAATTACACAAAAAGTCAAATATCAAACAAAATGTATGATAAATATACATATATATTTTTAAAAATGTTGGATATCATTCATTATTACTATTATGTTGTGGTATTTAAAAGAATTTGGTAATAGAATATATTACCGAGGTGGGACTATGAAATCATTTTCTAGTTTTGTTGTTAATCATAAGAAATTAATTGTGATTATTGGTTTATTATTAATAATACCAGCTTTAATTGGTTTTGCATTAACTAAAACAAATTATGATATTTTAGTATACTTACCTGATGATATTGAAACTTTAAAAGGACAAAACATATTAAAAGATGATTTTAATTTAGGATCATTTTCTATTTCTTTAGTAGATAATAAAATAAGTAATAATGATTTAATTAATCTAGAAAATGAAATTAGAAATATTGATTGTGTTAATGAAGTAGTGAGTATAAATGATATAACTGGATTAACAATTCCACTTGAAGTATTACCAAAGAATATACTTAATCGTGTTTCTAGTAATGATTCGAAATTATTATTTATAACATTTAAAACTGGAACTACTGATGATGAAACAGAAGTTGCTATAAATGAAATAAAAAAACTATCAGATAGTATTAAAGTAGGTGGTATGAGTGCTATGTCTTTGGATACTAGAAAACTAGTGGAAAGTCAAACTTTTATATATGTACTTATAGCAGTTATTTGTTGTTTATTTATATTAATGATATCTTTAGATTCATATATAGTACCATTACTTTTACTTGGTAATATTGGATTATCTATTTTATTTAATATGGGTACAAATGTATTTTTAGGACAAATATCTTATATAACAAAAGCAATAGCAGCAGTTTTACAATTAGGTGTAACAACAGATTTTTCTATATTTTTATATCATAAATATGAAGCTGCTAAAAAGAGTAAAAAAACTAACGATGAAGCTATGATAGATGCAATTAATGAAACAATGACATCTGTAGTTGGTTCATCTTTAACAACAATTGCTGGTTTCCTAGCACTTTGTAGTATGAAATTTAGTTTGGGTACTGATATTGGTCTTGTAATGGCTAAAGGAGTAGTGTTTGGAGTTTTAACTGTATTAACTATATATCCTTCAATAATACTATTATTTGATAAGATAATAAGAAAAACGAAACATAAACCATTAATTCCTAAATTCAGATTTATTAAACCCATTGTGACTAAGGGATACAAATGGATATTTGCAGTTTTTATATTATTATTAATACCTGTATATTTATCTCAAAGAAAAACAGAAGTTTATTATAATTTAGATAAAAGTATACCTGATAATTATGATTATTCAATTGTAAGCAAGAAGTTAAAAGATGAGTATGGATTAATTACTCAGTCAATAGTTTTAGTTGATTCAAATATTGAAAATAATGATATGAATAATATGATTGATGAACTACAAAATCTAGATGGAGTAGATAATATTATATCTTCTAATATACTATCTAAATATGGAATATCTAATAATATAATTCCTTTAAAAATAAGAAATTTTTTAGAAACTGATAAATATAAATTAATATTAATAAATTCAAATTATGAGCTGGCTACTGACGAATTAAATGTACAAATAAAAGAAATAAATAAAATAATAAAAAAATATGACAAAAATGCTATTCTTGCTGGAGAAGGACCTTTGATGAATGATTTAGTAGAAATAACTGCAATTGATTTAAGAAACGTTAATTATGTATCAATAGGTATTATTTTCTTAATAATGTTTTTTGTACTTAAATCATTTAGTTTACCGATATTACTTGTTACTTCTATTGAGTTTGCAATACTTATAAATATGGGTATACCTTATTGGCAAGATAATAGTATTCCATTTGTTTCATCAATTGTTATTGGTACTATACAACTTGGAGCTACAATTGATTATGCTATATTACTTACTACAAAATATTTAGAGGAAAGAAAAAGTGGTAAGGATAAAATATCTTCTATGAATGTGGCATTAGAATCATCGGTATCATCTATCTTTGTTAGTGCAATGTGCTTTTTCGCAGCTACATTTAGTGTATTTGCAGTTTCAAAAATAGATATGATTGGTTCACTTTGCTTGCTTATGTCAAGAGGAGCAATTATTAGTATGGGAGTTGTTATGTTAATTGTTCCAAGCATATTATTAGTATTTGATAAATTGATAACAAAAACAACAATAGGTTTTATGAAAGGAAAGGGTAAAATGAAAACGAATGTTAAAAAAGGATTAGCGTGTTTATTAGTTTTTAACTTATTATTTATTACAAAAGTAAATGCAACTACTAAAGAAGAAAGTGTATATGCAAAGCTTGATAGTAATGGTTCAGTTAATAATGTAATTGTATCAGAGCGTTTATATGATATAACAAAAGATAAAATTAATGATAAAACAGAATTATTTGATATTAAAAACTTGAATGGTAATAACAATTTTAAACAAAATGGAAATAATTTAATTTGGGAAACTAATGGTGAGGATGTTTATTATCAAGGAACATATAAAAAAGATTTACCTATTAGTGTTAATGTTAAATACTATTTAAATGGAGAAGAAAAGAATGTTAATGATATTTTAGGTAAAAAAGGTAAAATAAAAATTGAGTTAAAATATAACAATATTAATTTTAAAAAAATGAAAATTAATGGTAAAGAAGAAAATATTTATGTACCATATATGATTGTTACTACATCAATACTAAATAATGCGGATAATAAAAATATTAAGGTTAGTAATGGTAGGATAGTAGACAATGGAGTTAGTTCAATAATTATTGCCTTATCTTCTCCAGGATTATATGAATCATTAAATTTTGATAATCTAAAAGATATGGATAAAGTTGAAATTAGTTATGAAACAAATAATTTTGAATTAAATTCTATTTATTCAGTAGCAACAACAGATGTAATTGATAGTAAGAATTTAGGTTTATTTGATGAAGTTAATGATTTATATAAAAAAATTGATGAATTACAAAGTAATATGGATCAAATAGTTAAAGCATCTAAACAATTAAGTGATGGAACAACCGCGATTGATAATGGTATTACTAAATTAAATAGTAATTTAAAATTACTTGTTAAAAAGTATGAATATTATCGTAATCAAAACCAGGATACATTAAAAGAAGAATTAATTAAGATAGTAAAAGATAATATTAAAATAATTACACCTGCATTAGAAGAAGAGATAACTACTGAAACTAGTAAAGTATTAAAAAGTCATAAAGAAGAACTTCAAAAAGCTATGATTGAATCATTAAAGAAAAATACTCAAGTTATAGTAGAAGAAGAATTAAAAAGTATTATTAATAGCTTAGATATAAATGATATTGTTGATAATATCATTAAAAAAGATATTACTAATTTATTAAATAATGATGAAGAAATAAATAATTTAACTAAAGTCTTAAAAGATAAAATTAATAATAAATTAAATAGTATTATAAATGAAGAGTTTAATAAGATTAATGGTAGTATTAACAATAATATGTCAGATGAATACATTAATTATTTAGCAGAAACATATAATGTAGATTATGATACTGCTTTAAGAATTGCAAATGATGTAAAAAATAATACACTAAATCAAGTTAAAGAAAACATAAGTAATGCTAATATTCCAGATAAAATAATTGAAAGCTTAAATGAAGAAAATTATGTTAATAATTTGGTAAAGGAATACATAAAAAAATTAAACAGTATAATAAATGAATATTTAAATAATGATGCTCTTATTAATGAATATGAAGAAAAAGTAAAAGAAATAATAATTAAAACAATTGAAGAAAGACTATCTGATGATAATGCTTATATTAATGTTGATATTAAGAAATATATAGATGGCGTTGTAGATAAAATAATTGACAAAACTGTTAGTGATTTAGCAGATACTTATACGGAAGAATATACAGGTGAAGTAGTACGAAACGTTATTGAAAAAGAATTTAGTGAAGAAAATGTTGATAGTAAACTAAGACAAATACTAAATAAATATGAGGATGATGTTAAAGATAAAGTTAATATTTTAGATGATACAATTACAACATTAACAACATCTATGGATACACTTAATAATGGTTCTAATTTAGTTGCTAAAGGAACAAAAGAATTATCTAAAGGACTTGAAAAATATAATAAATTAGGAATAAATAAAATAAGTAAATTAGTAAATGGACCAGTTAAATCCACTGAACAAAGATTAAAATCAATTGTTAAATTAAATAATCAAAATGAATTATTAGATGAAAAAGAAGAATCAACTGAAGGAAAATCAAAAATAATATTTATGATAGATTCTGTTACTCAAAAACAAAATAATAAAGAAAAAAAAGTTCCTAAAGAAGAAAAAGAAAAAAGAACATTTTGGGAAAAAGTGAATGGCTTATTTAAATAATAAATAATTCATATTTAATGTGTGGGTCATATTAAAAATAAATATTGTAATTACATTGATTTTGACTTTTTATAAAAATGTGCTATATTGAGTGTGGAATTGAATTATTATTTTAGAGACCTAGTCAGATATAATCATACTTGATGTACCAAATAGATAATTACTCTGACACCACGTCAGAGTTTTTTTATGCCTTGGTTGCGATTAATTTTATTTTGTAAAAGTATGGTATAATTTTATATAAGGTAGATATTATGGTAGTAAAAGAATATGGTAAAACTAATAAAGATACAATTATACTATTACATGGTGGAGGATTATCTTGGTGGAATTACGAAGAAGTAGCAGAATTATTAAAGGATGAATATCATATTATATTGCCAATACTAGATGGTCATGCAGGTAGTGATAGTGATTTTACTAATATAGAAGATAATGCAGATGAAATAATAAAATATATAGATGATAACTATGATGGTAATGTTAAATTAATAGGAGGGCTTTCTTTAGGTGGTCAAATATTATTAGATATACTTTCAAAAAGAGATAATATATGTGAATATGCAATAATAGAAAGTGCGTTAGTATATCCAATGAAAGTAACTAATAAACTTATTACACCATCAATTAAAATATCCTATAGTCTTATATCTAAAAAATGGTTTTCTAAACTTCAGTTTAAAAGTTTAAAAATAAAGGAACGTCTATTTGATAAGTATTATAATGATAGTTCTAAAATATCAATGAGAAATATGATTACATTTTTAAAATCAAATTCAAATTATTGTAACGAAAATTTGCAAAATATTAAAACAAATTCATTAGTATTTGTTGGAAGTAAGGAAAGATCAATTATGATAAAATCTGCAAAAAAAATTCATAATGAATTAGTTAATAGTGAGTTAGAAATACTAAGTGGATATTATCATGGTGATTTAAGCATAAATCATGCCAAAGAATATGTTTCTAAAGTTAAAAAATTAGTAAAATAAAATGTTCGGAAGATTAAAATATTACGATTTTGACTTTTAAGAAAAATGTGCTATTATGATGTCGGAATTCGAATTCCTTTTTATGTGACACCTAGTCAAATATATTTAGTTTGCAAGTACCAAATAGATAATTACTCTGACACCACGTCAGAGTTTTTATATGCCTTGGTTGCAATTAATTTTATTTTGTAAAAGTATGATATAATTAATATGGAAGTGATAGGAATGAAGAAAACTGAAAAAAATATTTTAATAGCTTTTATTTTAAATATATCTTTTTCAATATTTGAATTTGTTGGTGGTTTATTTACAAATTCAGTAGCCATATTATCTGATTCGATTCATGATTTAGGAGATGCATTATCTATTGGAATATCTTATTTTATGGAAAGAAAAAGTAAAAGGAGTGCTGATAATAAATATACCTATGGATATATTAGATATTCCGTATTGGGTGGAGTAATTACTACAACTATATTAATAGTTGGATCAATACTAGTAATTATAGGGGCTATAAAAAGATTGTTTAATCCTGTAGAGGTTAATTATAATGGAATGATAATATTTGCAATAGTGGGAGTAGTATTAAACTTTTTAGCAGCATATATTACAAGAGAAGGTGACTCAATAAATCAAAAGTCAGTTAATCTACATATGCTTGAAGACGTTTTTGGGTGGATAGTAGTATTAGTTGGAGCCATTATAATGAATTTTACTGATATAAGAATAATTGATTCAATAATGAGTATTGGAGTAGCACTATTTATTTTAGTAAATGCTTTAAAAAATTTAAAACAAGTATTAGAATTATTTCTTGAAAAAACACCTGAAGAAATTGATATAGGTGAATTGAAAAAGCATTTATTAGAAATAGATGGAGTTGATGAGATTCATCATATTCATGTGTGGAGTATTGATGGATTTAATAATTATGCAACAATGCATATTGTCACAAAATCAAAAAATATTAAAAATGTAAAACGCATGATTAGAGAAGAATTAGAAGAACATAACATTTGTCATGCTGTTTTAGAAACAGAAGATGAAGTATGTGATGATAAAGATTGTCATGTTGAATTTAAAGAGAAAACACATCATCATCACCATCATTAAATAATTGCACTATTAAGATATTACGATTTTGATTTTTTATAAAAATGTGGTATAGTGTCACTGGAATTGAATTCCTTTTTATGCGACACCTAGTTTAATATACTTAGTTTGCAAGTACCAAATAGATAATTACTCTGATACCACGTCAGAGTTTTTATATGCCTTGGAACGGAATATAGTAATATTGCGATTAGTTATAATTTTAAAAATTATGGTATAATATTAAGTGAAAAAAACTATTATGAGGTGTAATATGAGTAATGAGGAATTAATATCAATTTTAGAAAAAAGATTTATCATAAATGAAAAAATGCATAAGGGAATTAATTGGGATGATGTTTTAAAAAGGCTAAACAATGAATCATTACTTTCTTTAAGATATATGGAAGAAACAGGTGGAGAGCCGGATGTTATAATGTATGATAAAGAAAATGATAAGTTTGTTTATTGTGATACTTCAATAGAATCTCCTATTGGAAGAAGAAGTTTTTGTTATGATATAGATGCTTTGAACAGTAGAAAAAGCAATAAACCAAATTCGGACATTATAACAGAAGCAAATAATAATAAGGTAAAAGTATTAGATGAAACAGAATATAAATATCTTCAATCACTTGGAAATTTTGATTTAAAATCTTCAAGCTGGATATTAACTCCAATGGAAATTAGGAAATTAGGTGGAGCATTATTTGGAGATAAAAAATATAATAGGACTTTTATATATCATAATGGTGCTGAATCATATTATTCAAATAGAGGATTTAGAGTATTACTAAAAATATAAAATAATTTATAAGAAATAATCGCACTATTAAGATATTAGGAGAATGAAAAATTCTCTTTTTTCATGGTATAATGATTATAGAGGTGATTATATGAATAATTATGTTATTAAATATAATGAACTAAGCGCCGAAGATTTTATATATTTATGGGAATCTGTTTGGGATGAAGCTCCATCTATTGATCAAGTTAAACTAGCAATGGAAAATACTTTGTTTAGGGTATCTGTTTTTGATGGAGAAAAAATAATTGCGATGGCAAGAGTAATTGGCGATAAAGGCTTATCTTATTATATTAAGGATGTTGTAGTTCTTCCTGAGTATCAAGGAAAAGGTGTTGGAAGAATTCTAATTAATGAATTATTAAAATATGTTAATGATAATGGAATTAAAAATACAGATATATATGTTGAATTATGTGCAATGCCTGAAGTAGCAGAGTTTTATAAAAAATGTGGATTTGATTCTAATGATGGAATAAGATTAAAAATGTGGTATGAAGTAAAATAAATCGTAAGATTAAGATATTACGATTTTGACTTTTTATAAAAATGTGCTATTATGATGTCGGAACTCGAATTCCTTTTTATGTGACACCTAGTCAAATATATTTAGTTTGCAAGTACCAAATTGATAATTACTCGAACTTTATAGTTTGAGTTTTTATTTTGTATGATATAATAACATTAGTGATAATTGAGGAGATGACAAATTGAAGAAAAGTATTATATTGTGTATATTATTAATGATAGTGTTTTTAACACTTACAGGATGTAGAAAAGAAGAAAAAATAAAAGTAGATATAGACCTGCCAATGAGTAAGGCTAACAATCTTGTAAATCATGATGATTATAATAGTATTGAAAAAATATTAAAATCTGTTAATTTAGATAATATTGATATATTTAAATCATGGGTGTCAGATTTTAATTCAGGAGAATGCAAAGATTGTGGATTGTTAACAGAATGGACAGATTATAAAAAAATAGAATATAAAGAATCTTCATTAGCAAATCATTGGGAAGAAGCACATACGGAAAGTGATGCTGATTGTAGAATGACATCATTCTTATTAATATCTAACCATTTAAAGACTTCAAATACTATTAAAAAAAATGGTTCATACTTAATGTTTGATATTGATGCAATTGATAATGTTGAGAAGTATTCTATTTTGAAAGAAAGTAAAGAAAGATTTATTACATTATTTAACGAAATTGATGTTAATGGATTAAATAAAGACGAAATAAAAGATGTATATAGTAAAAAATGGAAAGAATATGGAATAACATTAAACAATGATAAAGTATCATTAATTAATGTTGTGATGCATGATAATTATGATAATATTGTTTTTGTTGGACATTCTGGATTACTAATAGAATTAGATGATAAAATATTATTTATAGAAAAAATTGCATTTGAACAACCTTATCAGGTAACAGTTTTAAAAGACAGAAATGAACTAAAAGAAATGTTATTTGCAAGAAAATCTTATTTTGGAGATGATACAGAAGAGGGACCTTTTATTTATGAAAATGATAAATTAATATATCAGTATATAGGATTAGGAGGAAAATATGAGTAGAGTATTAGTAAGTTATTTTTCGGCTAGTGGAAATACAAAAAGAGTAGCAGAAAAGGTTGTTTCTGCTGTAAATGGAGATCTGTTTGAAATAGAGCCAAAGGAAAAATATACACAAAAGGATTTAGATTGGACAAATAAACAAAGTAGATCATCTATTGAAATGAGACAGAATATTAAACCTGAAATAGTAAATAAAGTATCTAATTTAGAACAATATGATACAGTTATTCTAGCATTTCCAATTTGGTGGTATAAAGAACCAACAATCATAGATGGATTTTTAGAAGAAAATGATATGACAGGTAAAGAAATATATGTATTTGTAACAAGTGGTTCTTCTCCTGTTGATTCTACTTATAATAGTCTACTAAATAGATTCCCAAAATTGAATTTTGTTAGTGGTAGAAGATTTACTGGTATTGAATCAGAAGAAGAATATAAAGCTTGGATAGCATAAAAAAGTATTTAAAGCAGATGAATAAATCTGCTTTTTATATGTTAATGGTGTAGAATTATAAAAAAATAAAACTAGTCAAATGACTAGTTTTTTTAATACCACCCTGTTTTTTTAACATGCGTATATGCTTTTGTAGGAGTTTTATATCTTTTCTTAATATAACTCAATCCCCAATTTATTTGAACTTTACAATTTGTCTTATAGTCTTTACCAAAGGATCTCATTTTTGAACATGGTTTTGCTTGTGGTATACCACATGCACCACTTCTTTTATTATAAGCTTTAGCATTCCAGCTACTTTCTCTGTTCCATATTTTTACTAAATATTTATAATCTGTAAATGTCCATCCTTTTTTTAAAACTTGAGTATAAGCATATTTTTTGCATTCCTTTTTTGAATATGTTTTTGCCTCTAAAAAAGGCACAAACAAAATAATAACAAATAATGTTATTATTATCCTCTTCATTATATTACCTCCACACACTATTTTTTAGCGTGCCCGTTAATTATATCTATTTTTTTTAACAAAGTCAAATTATGAGTGTAAAGTAAATGAATAGTAATAGTTATTAATATGAAAAATGTAGTATGATTATTTTATAAGAAGGATAATTGAAATATGATAGGAAATATATTAAGTTGGCTTTATAATAAAAGAAAGTTTTTAATAGTAATTGTAGTATTTTTTATATTATTTTTGATTGCTAAAAAAGTATTCAATAATAATCCTAATGTTGATAAGACTAGTGAGTTTTATACAAATAGTATTTATATGTCAGATGGTAGAATATTTAATAATTATTTAGATGAAAATGCAAAGAATATATATAACACTATAATGAATAAAATCAAAAAAGGAAAAACAATTATTTATATGAAACCAAGTGATTATGGATGTAAGAATTATAACGAGTGTTTTTCATATTTTAGTGTTGTTACTCATGCTATTATGATTGATCATCCAGAACTATTATCATTTGGTGGATGGATGGCACAATATAAATATGAAAATGATGAGATAACTTTTTGGATTAGAAATTCATTTAAACTTCCATTAATGAATGATTTTGGTGAAATGATTATTAATAGTAAAATTGATAAAATAAAGAAAGAAACACAGAATATGAGTGATAAAGAAAAAATAAAATATGTTTATAATTGGATTGGAGCAAATACAACATATGATAGATTATTTACCACTGATAGTAAGAATCAAACTATATATAATGTGTTTGTAAATCATAATGCTGTATGTGCCGGATTTGCTAAAGCATCACAGGTTATATTCCAAAGAATAGGTATTAAATCATATATAGTTGAAGGTAATACTACAGGAGCTCATATGTGGAATATTGTATACGTTGATGGTAAGTATTACTACTATGATTCAACAGTTGCAGCTTGTATTCCAAAAGATCATAGTTCATATTATGATGGATTAAAGCAAATAAAGTTTTCTAATTATAAAACATCTTATGATTGGTTCCCTCAAGTAACTGGTGAAGAATTATATAGTGAAGATGAATTATAATAATATAAGAAGATATAAAAATCTTCTTTTTTATGGTAGAATATACTTGTAATTATTAAATGTTATCAAAACGGGCGTAATTTCCAGTTAATATTGGTAGAGTATAAATATCAAATATCGTATGATTGTACTTGAAAGAAGGGATGATTATGGAAATCGGAAAGAAAATAATGGAATTAAGAAAAATGAAAGGATTATCTCAAGAAGAACTTGCTGAAAAAGTGGGCGTTGCCAGACAAACAATTTCAAAATGGGAATTAGGTGAAACATCACCAGATCTAAAACAAGCAAAAGAATTATCTAAAACATTCAATGTTAGTTTAGATGAATTAACTGATAATGATATTAAAGAAGTGTTAGTTGAAAAAACATCTAATACAGAAAAACTAGCTGGAATGATTTTAAAATTTATTAAAGCTATGGTTGTGTTTATAATTGTTTTCCCTATACTTTATATTGCTTTATTTATATTGGTTAAAAATATAAGAGAAAAGAATATGGGAAGACTCATGGATACATCAATAGAATGCACTCTACATGGTGAAACATATAGTTATGAATTTGCATTTTATGAAACAACAGGTGAAATTAAAGAAGCTGGTGGAGATGGTTATTTAATAAACATTACTGATGCTGATAGATATAGTGATGCATATCAAGCATTAGACAAGATAGATGCATATGTTAAGAATAGTGGTGGAACTTGTACTAAAAGTGAACCAAAACCTATTGAAGAGTAATTAGATATACCCCCTAATTTACTTTTGATATAGAAATGATTTATAATTTAATTGGTGGTGAAGAGCATGGATTGTTGTAAAAAAACAAAAAGAAGTAAAGAAGAAAAAAAGCAGTTAATAAACAGAATTAATAGAATATCTGGTCAAATAAATGGTATTAAAGAAATGATTGATAATGATGTTTATTGTAACGATGTTTTAATTCAAATAGTAGCTGCTGAAAAGTCATTAAAAAGTTTAGCAAATCTAATGTTTGAAAACCATATTTATCGATGCATTTCTGATGATATTGAAAAAGGAAATGTAGAAGTAGTAGATGAATTAATAAGTTTATTTAAAAGATTTAATGATTAGGAGGAATAAAGATGGAAGAAAAGAAATGTAATTGTGGACCTGATTGTACATGCGGATGCCAAGAAGGAAAAGAATGTACTTGTACAGATGAAAAGTGCAAATGCGGATGTGGAGAAGAAAATTGCGAATGCGATGAAAACTGTACATGCGGATGTCAAGAAGGAAAAGAATGTACTTGTAACGAAAATAAAGACTAAATTATTATTAGTTTAAAATAACTCTAACAATTGTTAGAGTTTTTTATTTATGTTATAATAGGCGAGGTGATTTTAAATGAAGAAAGAAAGTAAAAAAGAAGAAGTTAAAAATGTGGAAGAAGAGAAAGTCGAAATTGAAAAAGTTGAAGTAAAAAAAGATGACACAAAATTATACTTAATTTTAGGAATTGTACTGTTGGTCATTTTTGGTATTTTTGCCTTTTGGAAAACAAAAAATAAAATTGTTAATTATGTAGAAATGAAAAGTGGTCAGTCAGAACAAATCGAATTAAAATATACAGATTCGCTAACAGTAAAATCTGATGGAGTATACATTACAGATGTATCAGAAGTTGTAGAAGAAGTTATGCCATCTATTGTTGCTATTACAAGTAAGACAGTAATTAACTCAGGAAGATTTAGTCCATCATTTTTTGAAAATAGCGGGAGCAGAAGTTATACAACAGAAGGCGCTGGTTCTGGAGTAATTGTTGCTGAAGATAAAGAATACATTTATATTTTAACTAACTATCATGTTGTTGAAGATTCAACAGAATTATCAGTAAGGTTTATTAATGATAAAAGTTATGATGCAACTATAAAAGGTGTATCAGAAAGAAAAGATATTGCTATCGTTTCAGTTAGTAAAAAAAGCGTAGATAGTGACACATTAAAACAAATTAAAATTGCAACAATGGGTAATAGTAATGAATTAAAAGTTGGTAATGGAATTATAGCAATTGGTAATGCATTGGGATATGGTCAATCTGTTACAACTGGAGTTGTTAGTGCATTAAATAGAGAAGTATCAACTGATGATTATACACAAAATATGATACAAATAGATGCTGCTATTAATGGTGGTAATAGTGGAGGAGCTTTACTTAATAGTAAAGGTGAAGTTGTTGGAATTAATTCAGTAAAATATTCATCTAGTTCTTATGGATCAGAAGCAAGTATTGAAGGTATGGGATTTGCTATTCCAATTTCAGACGTTGAAGATTTAATTAAACAATTAATAAATGGTGAAAATGATACTGGAGGATTAACACTTGGAATAGAAGGCTATATGACTAACTCAAATAATTTTTTTGGATATGGTTTACCAACAGGATTCTATATTTCAAAAATAGAAAAAGGAAGTAATGCTGATAAAGCAGATTTAGAAATAGGAAATATCATTACTGAAATAGATGGAAATAAAGTAATTTCTGTTGAAGTAATTAAGAAAGTTTTAAATAAAAAAGAAAAAGGTGACACGGTAAAAATAACAATTAGTTATGCAAGTAAAAATGAATACAAAGAAAAGAGTATAAAGGTTACTTTAAATTAATAATATGTGTCAACTACGAGTTGCAGCACAAAAGCAAATATCTTTCAAGCCTTGACTTGAAATGATTTAATATTTATTGTATTAAATATATGGAGGTAAAAAATGAAAGGTATATGTGGAGCAAATTGTGATGAATGTGATTTGTTAAAAAACAAAAAGTGTGAAGGATGTTTAAAAACAAAAGGGTGTCCTTTTGGGAAGAAATGTTTTATAGCAGATTATATTCAAGTTGGTGGAAAAGAAGAATATAATAAATTCAAAAAAGAATTAATAAATGAGTTTAATAATTTGAAAATTGACGGAAAGTCAGAAATCAAAGAATTGTATCCATTGAACGGATCATTTGTTAATTTAGAATACTCATTACCAAATAATAAAAAAGTAAAATTGTTAAATGATGATGAAATATATTTGGGTAATCAAGTTGAATGTGAATTCAAGGATGAAGAAACAAAAAAGTATTTTGGACTTGTTGGTAACATGAACTTTATACTTGTATGTGAGTATGAAGGAAATGGTAATAATCCAGAAATAGTGATTTATAAAAGAAGATAAAAAGCCAATTTTGAAACAATTGGTTTTTTATTTTTAAAAATTTTTTTAACGTATTGACAAAGATTTTTATTGGTGCTATCATACAGACTCGTAATCAGAGCAATATGCTCTCAGGGGGGAATTAGATTATGAAAAGATTATTTAAAGCATTACTTGTTTTAGTTCTTGTTGTTTTTGCTGTAGGATTCTATACAGTTAAAGCTGAAGAAGTAGAAGAAGTAGAAAATGAAAACAAAACCACAGAAGTTGTAGAAGTACCTAAAGAAGAAAAACCAGTAGTAGCTACAACAACTGAATCTAATAGAAAGGAAGAATCAACACCTACAGTTAAAGTTGAAACACCAAAGACTGAAGAACCAAAAGTTGAAACATCAAAGACTGAAGAGCCAAAAGTTGAAACACCAGTTCAAGAAGAGCCAAAAGTTGAGACACCAGTTCAAGAAGAACCAAAGGTTGAAACACCAGCTCAAGAAGAGCCAAAGATTGAGACACCAGTTCAAGAAGAACCAAAGGTTGAAACACCAGTTGTTGATAATACAAATCCTGTTGATGAAAAGATGCCAACTTTAAAAGCATCAAAAGCACCAAAACCTTTATTAACAGTTACTTTTGTTGATACTCGTGTAGAAGGTTTAGATTCTTTAACAAAAACATATTCAATAGGTAAAACATCTAATGATAGTAAATTATATCAATATTTACAATTACCAAGCTATAGTGACAATAAATATAATATTTCTGGTACTAGAAATTATTATGTTTTTGAAGGTTGGTATACTAGTGATGGTACAAAAGTTAAAGGTAGAGCAGCAAATGCAATAAATGTAAATGGCGTTAAAGTATATTCTTTTTCTGACTCAGCTATGAGTTGGTTATATTTTGATGCTACTGAATTAACAGATAATACAGAGATAACACTTTATGCTAGATGGTCTAATAAGATTTATCAACCATTTGTAGACATTCATGTTTTTGATGATAAAGCATTTAAAACTACAGAACCAAATCATTATCCTCAATGGCAAAGAGAATTACCAGTTACTTTCTCTAATGGAGAAGGTGGAACAGTCACTCTAAAACTTGATCAAATATTTGATGATAATCAATACTATACAGCATTTAATAATAGTAAGTTAAGAGTTGATGTTAAAAACTCAGCTTTATATTACACATTTATAGGTTGGTTTGATGCAGATGGAAGAGAAATCAAAGATGGTTATACTAGTGATGTAATTAAATCAGTAAGAATTACTACTAATAAATCATTAGAAATAACATTTAAAGATGCATATAATGCAAATGTTACTTCAGATGTAGATATTAATATATATGTTAAATGGGATGAGTTTACAACTGCCATTTTAGAACATGAATACATCGATGAAGTTTCAACTGGATCTGGAAGTTGGACTAATACTGAAGGTGGAACAACAAGTTATACACATACGTTTACTGATCCATCAAAGAAAACACCAAAAGATCATTATGAATTTAAATATTGGAAACATGAAGATTCAAGCGATGATCAAGTTGATCCAACAAAAGAATACAAAGAGGGTGATGAATTCAGTTATACATTATCTGATAAGCCAAGTGGATGGACTGGAAAAGTTACAACTTACGCTTATTGGCAAGCAGATGTAACATTAATACTACTAGATGGTGCTAAAGAATTAGGAAGAGAATCTAGTTTTGAAAGTATCAAAATTAGTGATATATTAAGTCAAGATCCAACAAAAGAAGGATATAAATTCTTAGGTTGGGTAGATGCAGATGGTAATGATGTAGATAAAAATACTGCATTTGAACCAGATGGAATTGCAAAGAAACCAACACCAAAAGAAGTAAAACTATATGCTAAATGGCAAAAACTTGTTAAGTTCAATGTTAATAAAACATGGGATGATGGCAACGATGAAAAAGGTAAGAGAACAACTACTGTAACTGTTCATGTTAAAAACGGTGATGAAACTGTTGAAACAGTTACATTAGATGAAGAAAGCAAATGGACTTATGAATTTGAATTACCTGAATTTGAAGATGATGGTGAAACAACAATCAATTATACAGTAGAAGAAGATGAAGTTGATGGATACAACACTTATATTGATGGAAGTGTTGCAGATGGATTCATCATTACTAACGTTCTATATTTTGAAAATGTTACTGTAACAAAAGAATGGGATGATTTTGAGAATGAAGATGACTTACGTCCAGAAAGTATAACAGTACATTTATATGATAAAGATGGAGAAGAAATTCAAGAAGTAACTTTAAATGATGAAAATGAATGGACAGCATCATTTGGAAATCTAGATGCTTATAAAGATGGAGAAAAATTAGAATACAGTATAAGTGAAGATAAAGTTGAATACTATGAATTAGTATCAATTACTGGAGATGCTGAAACAGGATTTACAATTCTTAATAAAGAAATAATGGGACAAGGTGGTACTCCAGAAGAACCAGACACTACAAACAATAACCCTAATACTGGAGACAATATTATAAGTTATGTTATAATGTTAATGATAAGTTTATCAGGATTCGCTAGTGGAGTAGCTTATTTAAAAAAATATAAACTTGCAATGAATAAATAATTAATAAACTAGCACTTGCTAGTTTTTTAATTTATGGAGGTTGGTTATGAAAAATAAAATTATAAAGATAATTATTTTAGTATTTATGATTTTATGTTTAGTGGGAACAGTATATTATTTTTATAAAATTGTTTCTTATAAAAGAGATTTAACTGAAAATTTTAATATACATGAACAAATAAAAAAATTTGTAATAACAGTAGATGAACCAAATGAGGAACAAAATGAAACTAAATATAAAATAGATTTTGAATCTTTAAAGAAACAAAATAGTGATACAGTAGCATATTTAAAAGTTGATAATACTAATATTGATCATATTGTTGTTAAGGCAGAAGATAATAGTTATTATCTAAGACACAACTTTAATAAAAAATGGAGTGGAGCTGGATGGGTGTTTGCTGACTATCATAATAAGTTTGATGGAAGCGATAAAAACATCGTTATTTATGGTCATAGTATGTTAAATGGAAGCATGTTTGGCACACTTAGAAATGTTTTAAAACCGGAATGGTACGAAAATCCAGATAATCAATTAATAACTCTAGTCACAGAAAAAGGAGAATATACTTATCAAGTGTTTTCTGTATATGTAATTAAAGCAGAAGATTATTATATTAATACTATATTTAAAAACAAAACTGAGTTTAATAAATTTATTAATAAAATAAAATCAAGATCTAAATATAACTTCAATGTTAAAGTAGATGGAAACGATAAAGTATTAACATTATCTAGTTGTTATGATAACAATGACAGAAGAGTAGTATTACATGCTAAATTAATAAAGTAAAGGGAATAGCAAATATTCCTTTTTTATTTGATAATTTTTTTATTATATTTTATAATAATTATAGTGATAGTATGGATAATAACTATGATAGAAAACTTGTTGAAATATTAAAGAGTGGTAATGTAGAAGAAGAAGTTTCTAAATTACCTCTTTTGGATAGAATAAAACTATTAGATAGTAAAAACTTTAATAATATGTTAGTATTACAAAGTCTAAGTAAAGATTTTGTTTTAATAAATGAAGAGGAATTTGAATATCTATATTATAATTCTGATAGTTCTACATTTAATATCATTCGTTATTGTATTAATCCTCATGTTAGATACCCTAGTAGTTTCGAAAGATTAATACTCAATTTTGGTAGAACTGTAAAAGATAATAGTTATTTAGCATGCGTCAAAGATCCTGAACTTCAATGGGAATTTGTACAAGAGGGTGAAGGACTTCACTATTCATATAGTGATTTAGATGATATTGTTCTCGAAAGAATGCTTCTTGATAAAAGATGGAAAGATGAAAGAGAAAATATCGTTGAGCACTTTAAAGATGATAAGTATAGGGAAAAGTATTTAAATAAATTTGGAATGGATTTTAAAATATATGCAATCAATTCATTTAAGAGTGAAGAATTAAAAGAAAAATATATTGTTAGTCTTCCACCTAACAAAAGAGGAACAGTAATTGCATCTTTTAAAAATGATGAAACTAAGAAAAAATATATAAATGGATTTACAAATGAGAAAACAAGCATAATAAGATCTTTTAGTTCTGATGAAGACAAAATAGAATATTTAAAAAGATATAAATTAGTATTATCTCAAGAAGATAGAGGAGAAATAATCGCATCTTTTGACAGTATGGATAATATTAAAAAATATATCAGATTTATAACAAGAGAAAAAGGACTTGTTAATTTCATAACATATTTTGATATTAAAAAAGATAAAGAATTTGTTATAAAACTTACTGGTCTTTTAAAAAATCAAAATAATATTATGGAGGTTTGGAATTCATTTAATTATGATTTTGAAGATATAAGTGTTTTATTAATTAATAGAATCAATAATCAAAAATTGTTATATGAAATGTTAAATAATTGTGATAATAATTCTGAGTCAGCAAAATTAATTATTTCAAAATTAGATACAAGATCCCTTTGTAAGTATTTAAAGGAAAATGCTGAAATGGCAAACTTTGATGCATTTATTTATTGTAAGGATGAAGGTATTGTTATAGAAGCATTACAGCATAATCAAATAAGTGTGGAATATAATGATAAAATGATTCCTTTATTTGAAATGGTTGCAAGACATTATAATGTTAATTTAGATCATTTGATTACATTAGCTAAACTAACTAATTGTAGTATTTTAGAATCAATGGAAAATGAAAATATTATTAATGCTCTTAATTTGAATGAAGAAAACTTTAATAAGTATTTAAGAATATTTGATAAGAAAAACTATGATGTTGATATGAGTACTGTTAATTCAATTGTTACTTCATTATTACATAAGAGATTTAGTTTAGAACATCCAGAGGAAATAGAATTATTTATTAACACATTGCATGATGTCGATGATAATAAAAAGGATGAAGCTATAAGCAAAATAAAACAAGTTTATAGTATTATTGATACAAGTAAATATGATATTGATATTAATACTCTAATAAATGGTGTTTTATCAAAAGATGAAAAAATCATTTTAACTTATAGAGATATGACTTATGAGTATTTAACTATTAAAAGAAATATTTTTGTTAACGAAAATACAAATTCAGTTTTAAGATTTTGTACAGATTTAAAATATGAAAAGAATAGTCTAATAAAATATCAATTTAATTACGCACCTGAAAGTCTTATTAAAAAAGCCTTTGCAAATAAACATTATATTCGTTATTGTAATCTTAATGAAGAACAAAAAGCTTTAATTCATAATAAAGAATTATTACATAGTTTAATAGCATTTAAAAAACATCCTGAGAGCTATCCTCTAACAGAAGAAATGAAAAGAAACTTAAAAACATTTAATGAATTATGTGCTATATTTTTAACTTTTTCATATGGAAATTTTGCTCCAATTGATGGAGTGCAAATTGAATACAGTGTAGAACCAACAAGACCAGAATGGCTTGCTAGTCTAATGGGTAGCATTGATACGAATAAACTTAGAGATTTAGTATTTAGTGATGATGAATTATTTGAAGATTTATTATCTCATTTAGATAAATATGATATGGTTGGTTGGGCAAATAGATTTTCTAAAATATCTGAACAAGCAGATATAGGTATAGATGCAAATTTAGTTGGAACAATTATTAGTAATTATTCTTTAATAGTACAAATGAGAAAATCAAAAGAAAGATTCCCACTTATTAGTGAATTAAATTTTGCTGATTGTCTTGATAGTGATGCTGATATTTATTCTATTCTAATTGGACAAGAAGACTACAGATTAATAAGAAGAAATCCACAACCAAATGCAAGTCCAAAAGGAAAAAAGAAACGTATAGATGAAGCAGTAAAATGTATTAAAAAAATGCATGAAAGAAGATATATTACAGTTCCTCCAATTGATGAAGATGTTACTTTAAAAAATGGTAAAACAATTAATGTCATGGTTGGTAATACTAATGATCCAATTAATTTAACATATGGAGAAAGAACTGGAGCATGTATGAGAATAGGTGGAGCAGGAGGTTCACTATTTGATTTTTGCTTAACAAATGAAAATGGTTTTCATATGAGTTTTAATGATCCATTAACTGGTGATTTAGTAAGTAGAGTTTCATGTTTTAGAAATGGAAATACATTATTCTTAAATCAACTTCGTTATTCATTAAGTATTAAGTATGATGAAAAAGATTTAATCGAAGCATGCAAAATATTATGTAAAAAAATAATAGAAATGACTAAAGATAGTAAGTATCCAATTGAAAATGTAGTTGCTTCAAATGGATATGCTCTTCGCGATAAAAGAACAGTTGATACTCACTGTCCAAATATAAAAAAAGGTTTACCTGATTTTTACTCAGATGTATCAGAACAAGCTGTTATAATCGAAACAAGTAATAATGGTGAATTATCAGAAATAAGAACTAATCCTAATGCTGCAGTTAGATATCCAATTGGAAGAGCAAAAGTAAAAACATATCACATAAAAAAAGCAAATGCAGCTATCAAACATATAGAAGCATTAGATATGTTTTATGATGGAAAAAGTATAGATAGTATTGATGTTCCAAATAGAAATGTAAGTGTTGCTTATGTTGGAGAAGATTGGTATATTGCTCTATTAGAAAATGGAGAAACAATTAGTTATATTCAAAGAAATAGTTTAAATAGAGAAGCAGCTAGTAAAGAAATGGAAGAACATATTAGACTAATTGAATCTATTAAAACTTATGGAGGTATGAGTTTATGAAAAAGACAGGAGTAGTTATTGATTATAATGGATATAATGGAATAATAGAAACAAGTTTAAATGAAAGATATATTTTGTTAAAAGAAGAAATAGTTAGTGATGAAGTATTAAATAAACTAGATCAAGTTATGTTTGTTCCTGATAACAAAAAATATGAAGATTATGATTATAACATAGCAAGATTTGTTAGAAAACTAACTAACGATCACAGCAAATTTAAACCATTATAGGAGGATGTATGAAAAAGAAACTATTAAGTGTTTTATTATTATTATTCATATTATTTGGATTATGTGGATGTATAAAAAAATATCCTGATTTTGAAGAAAATTATTCAGCATTTCAAACAAGTACATTTATAAATGCAAATAATTCATCAGATACATATTTGTCATTTAATTATAATAGTAGAGTTTATATTCCATATGGCACTGGATCATTTGGTAGAAATGATTTAGATAAATGTATTGGTTATATAATTCAAGATGAGAACGTAACTTCAGTGGTTGACTTGGATAATCAAGATACTAGAGTTTTTACTTTAAGTGATGATCCATTAGAAAGTTATTTAATGGTTTACTATGTTGGAACTACTGAAATGAATCCACCTACATTTTATAGAGCAATTGATACAAAAAACACTAATGTGGAAACACCAAAAATAATAGAAAGTTTAAATTATGATTTTTGGAAATAAAAAAGAAGTTGATTCTTCTTTTTTTATGCTATAATATGTCTTGATATCTTTATGGGGGATTTGTATGTTTGATAAAATTACGATAATAGATGGTAAAATTCAAGCAAATATATTTATTAAAGGTAATAATATTTATTATTATTCTAATCAATATCCTTTTGATATTAATAAATATTTTGATATTTTAAAACAATATAGTTTAGATGAATTATATAGAATGTGTGAAAGTACAATTGTATATAAAGGAAAAAAATCAAAGAAAAAAATAGGTACAGTTAAATTACACATTTTAGGAGTAACATATGCTCTTGCACTTGTTGCTCTTGGACTAGCTGCATCACTAAAAACAGATGCATATACTATAAGAGCATTAACTCCAATTGTTATTGAAATGTCAGATTATAAAACAAGTGATATTTATCATTTAATAAACTCATCCCCATATTTAACTGAAGAAGAAAAAAAATTTATATATAATGAAGATTTTATAAATGATGTATTAGAATTAATAAATAAAGATAATCATTTAAAATATAACTTTAGTTTATTTTTTAATAATATAAAAATATCAAATTTTGAAGATGAACTAGATGATTTAGAACGTGCTTTTGGTTATTATGATACTGATTATCCAAGTACTATATATGTAAGAAATTATGAAGAATTAACAGATGCTAAAAAAGATATAGTTGCTCATGAATTTATACATTTATGTCAAGATGTTAGAGGATATAATCTATTAATTGAAGCTAGTGCTGAAATAATATCTAATGAATATTATAATACTCCCATATCTTATTATTTAACTCAAGTAAAATTAGTAAAAAAATTAATGGAAATAATTGGACCAGAACCAGTATGGATATATAGTTTTACTGGAGACTTTTCACTAATTGAAGAAAGAGTAAAACCATATTTAACAGATAGTGAATATGAAGAGTTTTTAAATGATTTAACATTTGATTATGATAATAATAGTATTAATAAACCAAAATTTGATAGTTTAGAAGTACTATTAGAAAAACTATATTTTGCAAGATTCAATAGTGAGATTAAAGATGATTTGGTTATTTCTTTAATAGATAAGGATAACAGAACACTATCTAGATATTATTTTAATTCTAGATATATCAATTATGAAAATTCCTATTATATTGATTATAGAGAAAGATATAGTCATGGTTCTGGATTAGAAGGAACAATCAAAAATGAATTTATACCAAGAAAAGTATATTTACCACCTATAAGTGAAATAGATAATAATTATGAAAGAAAATTAGATTAATATGATATAATCATAATAGGATGGTGAAACAAATGAATAAATTATTAAAGCTATCTTTTGTATTATTAGTGATGTTATCTTTATGTGCTTGTTCTACAAATGAATTATCAATACGTTGTACATTAGAAGAAGATAATAATGAAGGATATGATATTAATTCAAAATCATTAACAATATATGAAGCACAATTTGATGAAAATAAAAATCTTAAATCATTTAAAGCAACTGATATAGAAACTGCATATGATATGGAAACATATAGATTAAGAAAGAATGATGCTAAAAACATGTTGGATCCAGACTATGTAATTACTTTTGATGATAATAAAAAAACAATAACAACAGTTTATGAAGAAACTGTTAATCTTCAATCATTAACAGATCAAGAAATAGAAGATTATAACATGAAAAATTATGTTGAGTCACTTGAAGGATCAGATTTCACATGTGAAGTAAAAGGAACAACAAGACAAGAATTGGGTTTAGAATAAAAACTAGATTAATCTAGTTTTTTATTTGTGATAAAATGTAATTAAACCAATAGTGTGTGGAATAGATAAATATTATATGATAATATTTCTTTGATGGAAGTGAAGAAAATGGATCAAGAAAAAACAGGCAAATTTATTTCTAAGTTAAGAAAAGAAAAAGGATTAACACAATCTGACTTAGCAGAAAAAATGAATGTTAGTACAAACGCTGTTAGTAAATGGGAAAGAGGACTATCTTTTCCTGATGTTTCACTTTATAAAAACTTATGTAAGGAATTAGATATAAGTATAGAAGAATTAATAAATGGTGAACGTGATAATAGTGAAAAATCTAAAGAAGAAGCAATTATCAAAACATTAAATGAGAAAGATAAAATAAAAAAGAAATCAAGAAAAGTATTAATAATTCTAAGCACTATATTTTTATCTATTATTGTATTATTAGTAATTTGTTATATTTATTTAAGAGTTAATCTAATTAGTAATTCAGAATATTTATATGAGGAAGTAATAAATGCATTAAAAGAAGATGAATTAAATAATAATCCAGATTCTAAAAATAAAGATTTTAATGTTTTTTATAGTTATCATCCTTTTGGTATAGAGAAAAAAGGCATTTATAAATACGCTTATATGTGGATATATTCTCAAAGCTATTATTTAGAAGAAGATGATGTTTTAGCAATTTCATCTGGATTTAGTATTCCATATAAAGTAACATTTAAGAATGATAAAATTATTAGAATTGAAACTCCAAAAGATGGCAATCTATATACATCATCAATCAAAAGAATGTTTCCAGGTATTATCAAAATTCAAGTATTAAATTTTGATAAAGAAAAAAATATAAATAAATTATTTAATGAAGTAAGTGCTAAGAAAAACATTTATTATGATTATTTAAATTTGGATATGAGTAAAATAAAACTAGAAGATATTAGCTATAATGATTTGTTATTCTCTGTAAGAAATGGTAAAAAGAATTGTATAACAGTTGAATTGAGTGTTTTAAAGAATAATAAATATATTCTATATACACATTACAAAGCATGCCCCAAAGGCAAGGTATGTAATAGTATGCTTGTTTATACTAAGAACAAAAGTGGATCATATAATTATGATGTTATTGAAATAATAAAACATAGTATTGATGCTAGCAACTTACAATTTACAAATGACAACTTACCTGATTATGAAATGTTCTCAGGTAATGGTTATCAATTTATAACAGATAAAGATAATAGATTTTTAAAAGATTTCTTAAAATCTATTAATGTTGATTTAGATAAATGTGCAGAACCTGACTATGTAAAATAAATGCAAATTTACTTAAGTGTATTTTTGTTTTATAATATATTAAGAAAGGAGATCATTTATGAGAGCACAAGTAAAGCAATGGGCAAAAGAGCATAGAGATGGAAACAAATGGAATATATGGCAAGTTATCCTAGTAGTTGGTATCATTACTGGAGCTACTACAGGAATTGTTGAATTAATATTCCCAGGAACACCAGAAAATCCAAACACTATTGCTTCATTACTTAATACAGTAATTGAATTTGCTTTAGTACCACTTACAATTGGACAAATTGTTTATATTGTTAATATTGTAAGAGGAAAGAAATTTGAACTTGGACAAATCTTTAGTAAATATAGTGATTTCTTAAGAATATTCGTTTCTGATTTATTAGTTGGAGTATTTGTATTCTTATTTACTTTATTATTAATTGTTCCAGGTATCATAAGAGCTATATCTTACTTCTTAGTTAATTATATTTTAGCTGATGATGATTTCAAAGATCTATCTGCTACAGAAATATTAGACTTAAGTAGAAAATTAATGGATGGTCATAAGACTGATTACTTTGTAATGTCTTTATACTATTTCGGTATGATGCTACTTGGATGCTTCACACTAGGAATCTTATGGATTTGGGTAATTCCAGAAATGAATTTAGCTTATGTTAAATTCGCTACTGAATTATTAGATGAATACAAAAAAGAAAATAAAATTGAAGCAAAAAAAGAAGAAAAAGAAGAAGCTAAAGAAGAAAAAGCTGAATAATAATAGAAAGTATAATTAAAATAGATTATACTTTTTATTTTGTCTCATAATATGATAAAATACATATAGAAAAAAGGAGTTAGGTTATTATGGATATTTGTATTATAGGTGGTGGAGCTTCTTCATTTGTTTGCGCAATAAAAGCAAGTAGAAGAGGTCATAAAGTAACTATTTTAGAAAAAAATAATAATCCAATGAAAAAACTTTTATTAACCGGAAATGGTAAATGTAATTATTTCAATAGCGAAATGGATTCTTCTCATTATAGAAGTTCTAATAAAGAATTATTAGATGAAATAATTAATTCAAATAATATAAAAAATACTTTAGATTTCTTTGAAGAAATAGGAGTAGTTCCTAGAATAAAAAATGGATATTATTATCCATATTCAAATACTGCAACTACTATTAAGAATTTATTATTAGTTGAAGCAGAAAGATTAAATATAAATATTAAAACTAATACATATGTTAAAGATATTATTCATAATAACAAATTTATTATTAAAACAAATAATGAAGATTTAGTATGCGATAAAGTAGTAATTGCTACTGGAAGTAATGCATCTATTAAAAATGAAGAATATAATGTTTATGATATATTAAAAAATCTTGGTCATACAATTATTACACCAGTACCAGCTTTAGTAATGTTAGAAGGAAAAGAAAAGTACTTTAATGATTGGGCAGGTATTAGAAGTGATGCTGTTGTTTCTTTATATGAAGATGATAGTTTTGTGTGCTCTTATGAAGGAGAAGTACAACTTACTAATTATGGTATAAGTGGAATATGTGTAATGAACTTGAGTGGTAGAGTAGCTAGAGGCCTTTTAGAAAATAAAAATGAGGTATTAAGAATAAATTTCATGCCAAATGTTGATTATGCATTTGAATACCTTATTGATCGAAGTGAATCACATAAAAATTTAACAATAGTAGAATTATTAGAAAGTATTATTAATTATAAATTATTATATGTAATACTTAAAAAGAACAACATAAATCCAAATAAAAAATGGGATGATTTATCTTATGAAGAAAAGCATACACTTGCTAAAGAATTATCATCATTTGAACTAAGAATAACATCTACTAAAGGACTTGAAAATGCTCAAGTTGTTAGTGGTGGTGTAAATCTAATGGAAGTAAATAATGATTTTTCTTCTAAAGTAGTAGATGATTTATATTTAATCGGAGAAGTACTTGATGTTGATGGAGATTGTGGAGGATACAATCTTGGTTTTGCTTTTATTAGTGGTTTGATTGTGGGTGAAATAATTTGATAAGAGTAAGACAAGTAAAAGTAGATGTTAGAAAGAATAATTTAAAAGAAGAAATATCTAATAAATTAAGAATCAATATTCAAGATATTAATGATTTTAAAATTATAAAAGAATCAATTGATTCAAGAAAGAAACCACAAATATTTTATGTATATGAAGTAGATGTAGATGTTAAAAATGAAAGTGATGTTTTAAGAAAGAATAAAAATAATGATGTATTTATTTCACAAGATGAAGAATATAGTTTTAATGATTTTGGAAATAAAAGAATAAATAATAGAATAGTCGTAGTAGGAAGTGGACCTGCTGGATTATTTACTTCATACATGCTAGCTAAATATGGATATAATCCTTTAGTAATAGAAAGAGGATCAAAGGTAGAAGAAAGAATTCAAAAGGTAAATGAATTTTGGGAACAAGGTAAACTCGATACTGAATGTAATGTTCAATTTGGAGAAGGTGGAGCTGGAACATTTAGTGATGGTAAATTAAATACTTTAATAAAAGATAATTATAGAATGAAAGAAGTATTTAAAACATTTGTTAAGTTTGGTGCTCCTGAAGATATAATGTATAAATCAAAACCTCATATTGGAACAGATATATTAAGAGAAGTAGTTAAGAATATGAGAGAAGAAATAATTAGACTTGGTGGCGAATTTAGATTTAATACAAAACTAACAAGTATTAATTATGATAATAATGAATTAAAGAGTATAATAGTAAATGAAAAAGAAGAAATAAAATGTGATGCATTAGTTTTAGCAATTGGACATAGTGCTAGAGATACATTTGAAATGTTAAATAAAACAGCATTAGAACTATTACCCAAACCATTTGCAATAGGAGTTAGAATACAACATAATCAAAGTATGATTAATGTTAGTCAATATGGACACAATTATTATGAAACATTAGAAAATGCATCATATAAATTAACTCACACTTGTAAGAATAAAAGAGGAGTATATACATTTTGTATGTGCCCTGGTGGATATGTTGTTAATTCTTCAAGTGAAGAAGGTATGCTATCAATAAATGGAATGAGTTATAGAGATAGAAATTCTAAGAATGCTAATAGTGCAGTAATTGTAACAATTAATCCTGATGATTATGGACATGGCGCTTTAGATGGAATGTATTTCCAAAGAGATTTAGAAAAGAAAACATATAAGATGTGTAATGGTAAAATACCAACTCAATTATTTATAGATTACTTAAATAATAAGAAGAGTAATTCATATAAAAGTGTAGAACCATTATTTAAAGGAAGTTATGATTTTGCAAATCTAAATGATATATTTCCTGATTATATAAATGAATCATTAAAAGAAGGCATTAATGATTTTGGAAATAAGATAAAAGGTTTTAATAGTGATGATGCTATAATATCAGCAATTGAATCAAGAACATCTTCACCAATAAAAATAGTAAGAAATGATAAATTTGAATCAAATATAAAAGGTATATATCCATGCGGAGAAGGTGCGGGATATGCAGGAGGAATTACATCTTCTGCTGTTGATGGAATAAAAGTATTTGAGCAAATTGCTTCTATATATGAAAGGAGTAAAAATGAGTAGGTTATTTGTTTATTATAGTGATAGTGGTAATGGAGATTATGTTGCTAGTATTATGCAAAGTAAAGGTTTTGAAACATTAAAAATTCAAACAAAAAAACAATTACCAGAAAGCTACTTTTTAAAAATATTAGTTGGTGGTTTTGCAGCTATGATAAAAGAAAAAGCACCAATTGAAAATGATCTAAAAGTTTTAAAAGCATATGATACTATATATGTAGGAACACCTATATGGAATGGTAGATTATCTACACCTATTAACACTGTAATAGATGCGCTTGAAAGTAAAAGATTTAGTCTAATATGTTATAGTGGAAGTGGTAAAGTAAAAGGTGCTTTAAAGAGACAATTAAAATCTAAAAGAGTAGATAATATTATTTCTTTAGTTGAACCTTTAAAAAATAAAGAAGATACTATTAATATATTAAATAAGTATGTTTAAAAACTAACTGTTAGTTAGTTTTTATTTTGGTATTGTTTTTTAATTTTAATAAAGTATAATTAATTGTGGTGTAGATATGAAAAACAAAATTGTTAGTTTATTTAAATGGGGATGGTTTAAATTTTTAAAATGTATTTTAGGTACATTTTTATATTCTCTTGCAGTTAATTTATTTATTGTTCCAAATAAATTATATACAGGTGGAATATTAGGTACATCTCAATTACTAAGAAGTTTATTATTACATTTTATTAATTTAGGTAATCTACCATTTGATATTAGTTCGGTCATATATTATTTATTAAATATACCTTTGTTTATACTTGCATATAAAAGAGTTAGTAAAACATTTTTTGTTAGAACAATTTTTACTGTAACAATAAACGCTATCTTTTTAGCAATAATACCAATACCATCTTCACCATTAGTTAGTGAGTTAATTACTAATGTTTTAATAGGTGGCATAATCGCAGGTATAGGTGTAGGATTTGTACTTAGCACTGGTAGTTCAAGTGGCGGTACTGACATTATTGGTGTTGCTTTAAGTAGAAAAAGTAAATTCCTTAAAGTTGGATTTATAGGTCTTGTATACAATGCAATAGTATTTGGAATATGTGGAATATTCTATGGAATACAAACTATGATTTATTCTATTATATATGCTGTATTTGAATCAATTATGGTAGATAAAAATCATTCACAAAATATTTTCTCTGAAGCATTTATATTTACTAAAAAGAATCCAGATAAAATAATAGATTTTATAAAGAATACACTTGATAGAGATGCTACATATTGGACAGCTAAAGGTGGATATACTAAAACAAATACATATATTGTTTATTCAGTATTAAGCAAATATGAAAGAATGAGATTAGAACGCCATATGCATGAGCTTGATGAAAAAGCATTTATTGTTGGTAATGATGGAGTAGAAATAAAAGGAGAATTTGAAAAGAATTTCTTATATAAATAATGGAGGAATAATGATAAAAAAAATATATTTTGATATGGATGGAGTACTAGCTGATTTTAATCGTGGTGTTATAGAACTTGCTCATAGTGAACCTATAGATCAAAGTCATGAAAATGAAGAAAAAACAACTGCATTATGGGATGCTGTTAGAAAAGCTGATTCTTTTTATTACAAACTTAAACCACTAAATAATGCAATAGAAGTTTTTAATGAAGTTAGAAATAAATATCCATCTAAAGTTGAAATATTAAGTGCTATTCCAAAACCAAAAAGAAATATTGTTGGTGCTAAAGAAGACAAGATAAAATGGGTAAAAAAATATTTAGGAGAAGATGTAGTTGTTAACATTGTTTATAAAGAAGAAAAAAAGAATTTTTGTCTTGGAAAAGAATATGTTTTAATAGATGATTTAGATAAAAATATAAACGATTGGATTTCTAGTGGAGGTAGTGGAATACTATTTACTGTAAATACAAATGTAATAGAGGAATTAAATCGTTTAAAATAAATTGAACGCATTTATAAAATGTGTTAGAATTATAATAGGTGAAAATATATGGAAGAAGAGAAAAAGGATATTGTTGTTGAAATACCAGGATTAACATCAAATTCTGAAACTACAGAGAAACCTAAAGCACCAAGACCAGAATTTAGTCCTTTACCTGAACTAGAAGAAGATAAACCAGCTGCAGATATTATTCAAATAGATGATTCTGGTAATGTTCAAGGAGAAAAGCAACCTGAAGTAGTAGAAGAGAAAAAAGAAAAACCTAAAAAAGAAAAAATAAAATTAAATAAATTAAATTCAGCTTTATTATATATATTAGTTGGAATAATAGTTATATTTGTAATCCTTTGTTTATTACAATTTACAAATCCAGACTTTTGTAAAAATATGTGGCTTGGTATTAATGGAACTTTAACTGATTTATTATATAGTGTTATGCAATATGTACCACTATTATCTTCATATGGTTATGTAATAATAATGGTTCCTTTAGTTATAATAATTGTAATTGATATTTATGTTTTATATATTAAATACAAGAATGATATTGAAAAGAAAACTGCGTTTGAAAATAAATTATTTCCAGTTTTATTTGTCTTTGGATTAATAGTAGCAGTAAATATGTATTTCTATTTTAGTGAAACTTCTCATAGAGGAATAAATGAAATGTATATGAGAGATAACTTATTTGCTACATATACTGATGAAGATTTACAAAGTGTAGTAGAATATTTTAAGAATAGAATTATTACTTATGCAGAATCTTTAAATAGACAAAATGGAAAAATAGAATTAGAAAAAGATCCTTATGATATGTCTATTGATGATTTAAAAAATATTTCATCTAAGTATGAATTCTTAAAAGGAAGTTATCCTAAAAAGATACGTTCTTTATCATTATTTGATTTAATGACATCTGGTTATCCACTAGGACTAACTTATAATTATACTGTTGGTATAGATGATGAGACTGTAAGTGATCTTAGTAGAATATTTGTATTAACTCATGAGTTCTGTCATGTTAAGGGTATAGTTAGAGAATCAGATGCTGATTATTGTGCTTTCTTAGCTGGCTTTAACTCAAATAATGATATATCTAAATATGCTATGTATGTTGGATTATTCCCTAATTTATTATATATTATGAATGATAGAGAATTAGCCAATAGTTATCAAAATGAACTAGGTACTATTTGTTTAGAAAGTGGATATGATGAATTGTGTAATCTATATTACAAAGATTTATATAGATTTGTTAGTGGAGCTGATACTATTGTATTAGACACTTATTCATTAAGCGTTTATAAAGATAAAAAAGAAGAATTAAAACAATACTTATTAGGTTTAAATAATAGATTTGGTGTTACTATTACTTCAAGTGATGGTAAAACTATATCCATAGATGAAGCAAATAAATTAGTTGATGAAGGATCATCATTATATCTAGAATTAACTGGTAAAATTACAAAAGATTCTTATAATAAGAATATATCTTATTTAAGAACTATGGCTAATTATTTCCCACATTTATATCTAGATATTAGTACAGAACAAGAAGATGAGTATCCTGGATATAATTACTTAAAACCATTCCCAACAAATGGAAACTATCTAACATTAACTGAAAAAGCACCAGAATATAGTTATGATAGAGCTGCAAGAAGCATATTAGAATACTTTAATAAATATGTATTTAATTAAAAGATGATTTATTCATCTTTTTTTATTGTATAATTAAATTGTTAAGGAGAAATTATGCCAGCATATATAAGCCATACTATAATGGCAAGAGATGTTTATAATAAAATTAATAATAAAGAAGTAAATAAAGATTATATGATTACTTTTTCTTTGGGTGGAGATTTATCTAAATATGCTAAATGTAGAAGAGATTCACACAATATTCTTTTACATGAATTTATATATAATATGTGTGATTATATGAAAGATAATAATCTTACTCATGATTCAGAATGTCTAGGTGTTTTATATGGACATATATGTCATTTAATGATGGATCAAACTATTCATCCATTAATATGGTATGTAGATGCTGCTTGTAAGAAAAATAAAAATAATCATACTATGATTGAGATGTATTATGATGATTATTTATCAAAAAAACATTTAAACAAAAGACTAGATAATTATAAAAATAAAGAATTATTTAGTGGTAAGATGAATAAGAAAGTTTCATCATTATTAAACTATACATATAATAAAACATATCATTGTAATCATTTATCTATTTATTATAAATTCAATTTATGGTTATATAGAAGAATAAAAGTTTTATATACTTTAGTACCATTTAATCTATTAAAGAGAGTGGTTGGTATATCAAAGTTTTTAATAGAAAATAAAAATATAGATTTAATAAATGAAAGTCATAAAATAGAGTATAAAGATTTAAATAAAAAAACTATGTCAAAAGACTTAGATTATTTATATGATTTAAGTGTTGATAAAGCAGTAGAATATATTTCAAAAGTAAATGATTATTTATACAAATAAAAAAAGGTTTATTTCAAACCTTTTTTTGTTAATATAATATTATTTATTACTACAACTATTAAGTTAATAAATACAAATAAATAGAATGTTATACCTCTTTGTAATAATAAAGCATCCATCATTTGACTTTGTGAATATATATGAGCATATAGTATTAAGAATACTGTTTCATTAATACCAACTGTACCTGGAAGAGGTAAACATGATACTGTACAATATAGAATAGCTTGAATTGATACAACATATAAAATATTATAATCACATAGTCCAAATGATCTATAAACAAAATATGGAATAGAGTAATAAACGAATAATTGTAATAATGCTACTATTATTGCTCTTATAAACTCTTTTTTATTTTGCTTTATAAACTTAGCACTTTCATGAAATAATTCAAGTTCATTTTCAATTTTATCATTAAGCTTTTTAGCTTTCTTCTTATTAAATATTTTTAAAATCTTTTCTACAATCTTAATTAGCTTATTAGTTAGTTTTTCTGAGAAAATACAAATTGAATAAACACATAATACAATAGTATTAAAGGATAAACCTATAAGGAATAGTATTAATAGTTTATGATCAATAATATCATAATTGAATATTACTGATAATATTCCAAATAATACAATACTAAGTAAGTGACAGAATAAATGTATTAATAAGGCTAGAGTAGAGTGAGATACCTTAACATTGTCTTTAGACATGTAATATACTTGCATTGGTTCTCCACCACTACCACCAGGTGTAATAGCACTATAAAAAGCACCAATTAATGAAAAATTAAAAGACTTAAAAAAAGATAACTTCTCTCCAAAAGCACGTAATAAATTATTAGCATTAAATGCTTCAAATAAATAATAAAGAATCATACATATAAAGCATATTGCAATGAAATATGGGTCTACACTTCTTAAATTATCCATTAATACAGACATATCTTGTTTTCTGAAAATAAGATAATATGTTAATGCAAATAATAAGAAAAAAATAATAAAATTAAAAATTATCTTCTTTTTATTCTCCATTTTTGATTGTCACCTAGTTAATTATATATTTAAATGAAAAAATTATCAAGTTTTATGTTATAATTAATAATAGAAAGAAAAGAAGGTAGTTATGAAAAAGAAGTTTATTTTATTATTGATTATTATGTTATTCCCAATGATTATATATGCTCAAGATGTTGATAAAATGACTATTACTGGTTCAAATAGTGCATATATGAATAAAGAATTGAGTTTAACTTTTAATATAAGTTTTACAGGACTTGATAAAACCAAGACAGATGGATATGGTATAGGAGGATACTCTTATCAATTGGATTTTGATGATTCTATTTTTGTACCAATTAGTATAAAGAAGAGTGATTTCTTTACTACTAATATTTATAAAGATGAATATGGCAAATATCATGTAGTAGGTACTATTAACAAAAATAATAAATCTACTAATAAGTGTGCTGATAATGTTTTATACTGTTCTAATATTAGTGATACTATTACATTTGGTGTAAAGAGTACTAAATCTAAAAAGAGTACTATTAAATTCTTCTCAGCAAGCACATATTTATATAAAGTTAATTCAGAATTAAAAGATACTGATAGAATGATAATTGATTCTATTAAAGATATTCAAAAAGATATAACTATCTCAAAATCAAATTCTAAATCAGTAAATACAAATAATATTGCTACTACTATTAAATCTACTAGTATAGAAAGTATGGTTGAATCAAAAGTGCAAAATTATAAAGTACTATCTGATTCAAAGAGTAATAACTATCTTAGTTCTTTAGAAATAGAAGAATATCCAATATCATTTGATAAACATTTACTAACTTATGATATTACAGTTTCTAGAGTAGTAAATAGTCTTAATATAAAAGCAGTAAGTGAAAATGAAAAAGCTACAGTAACTATAATAGGCGCTGATGATCTTAAGAAAAATGATTATGTTGTTTCTATAAAAGTAGTAGCTGAAGATAAGAGTGAAAAAGTATATAAAATAAATATTTCAAAAGAAATAGATGAAGATGAAGAAGAAGTACAAATTGAAACAAAAGAAGATATAAAAGAATTTGTAGATACAGTAAAAAAGAAAATAGATGATAAAACTATTAAAATGCTAAGTATTATTGGAGTATGTTTACTTGGAATAATAGTATTTGTATTAATAGTTAAGTTCATCACAAATAGAAGATTAGATAAAAAATTAAAAGATTTTGATAAGTTCTAGGAATATTAAATAATAGTGGCCCTAAGAGAACTAGGACTGCTTTATTTTATTGAGGAGGTAATATGAGTTACTATTTAATTGGATTAATAATTATTATGATTATACTAATATTATTAATGGTTTATTTGTATAAAAAAACATGTATTATAACAATTATAAATAATGTTAAGAATAAGTATTTAAGATTTTTTATTCGTATTTTAATACTATTATTACCTTTTATAATATTTGGTTTTGTTAATGGAACTATAGTAGTAATTCACTTTGGTGTATTTTTTCTACTATTTGATTTTATTAATAGATTTGTTCATGATAAAACAAATATATTTAATTACATGGCTATATTATTAACTGTTATTTATTTAAGCGTTGGTTTTTATCAAAATTTTCATATTTATGAAACAGTTTATAATATAGAGACATCTAAAGATATTGGTGTAGATAATTTTAGAATAATTCAAATATCTGATAGTCATACAGGTACTTCTTTTGATGGAAATAAATTTAAGAAAATAGTTAGTGATATTAATAAAACTGAATCAGATATAGTAGTAATAACAGGTGACTTAGTTGATGATAGTACTTCAAAAGAAGATATGATTTTATCATGTGAAGCATTAGGTATGTTTACTCCTAAATATGGAACATACTTCGTATATGGAAATCATGATAAGGGATATTATAATAAAAACTTTACGGCTGAAGATTTAGAATTAGAACTTCAAAAAAATGGAGTTATTATTCTTGAAGATAATGTAATAGACATTACAGATAAAATAACTTTGATAGGTAGAAAAGATAGGGAAGATGAGACTCGTCAAAGCATATTTGAATTAACTGAATATGTAGATGAAGATAAGTATATTATTGATTTAAATCATCAACCAAATGATTATGAAAATGAAAGTAATTCTAAAGTAGATTTAGTCTTATCAGGACATTCTCATGGAGGTCAAATGATACCTCTTGGACCAATAGGCAAATTAATAGGTGCTAATAACGAATATAAAGGATTACATAAACATAATAATACATCATTTATTGTTAACACAGGAATTTCAGGATGGGCTGTTTTATTTAAAACTGGAACTAAATCAGAATATACAGTTATTAACATAAGGAGTCATAATGAATAATATAAAATATAATATTAGATTAAATATTAATACATTAAAAACTCTTTTTGATTATTTCAAAATGGATGAAAATAATACAATAATAGAACTAAATACTAAAAGAGAAAAAGCAAGAGAAAATATTCAAGAATATAAAGATAATATATTATTAATAAATGATGAATCTATTTATTTAAAGAAACTTCCATTTGGTAAATTATATTATTTTTTATCAAAAAACTTTATATCACATGTTATTTTTTATAAAGAAAAGAATATAAAAAATATTGATAAGAGTGAAGTAGTAATAGATATTAGAAATGATAAAATACATAATGTTTCTTTTAATGATAAGTATGATTATAATAAAACAAAAGAATTATTAAAAAAGTATAGATCAATAGATATAGAATATATAGTTTTATTCTTATTACTACTTGGTGGAATAATAGTATTTTTCTTAAAACACTAATTTACAATATATATGTATAATTTTATGAATTATCATTGATAATATTGCATAAGATTATATAATTATATTGGAACAATATGATAGGGAGTGTTTATTATGAAAAAATATATACTATTATTTTTATTTTGTATAATTGTAATTCCATTTAAGGTTAAAGCAGAATGTATGCCTTTTGATACAAGTAAAAGTGGATATCAATTTGATACCTCATTTTATAAAATGGAAAGAAGGTCATCAACTATAAACAAAGGGGAAATTGATGAAGGTTATTATTTAAGTGGAGCTTCTTTTAAGTTTACAAGTATAGATGGAAGTTATACTTTTAATACTAATCAAGAGTATGTTGATAATATGTATGTTTTAAATGCATCAAAAGAAACTACAGCACAAGAATTAATTAATTTATTACCTCAACAATTTAAAGATGAATTAAATAATGTACATTCTTTATCAGACATAGATGGTTTAGACTCTGTTGATTGTGCTAATTGGTGTGATAGTGAAAATAATTGCTATCATACTGCTAAAACTGCAGATTTTACTATACCAATCAAGCTAGTTGAAACAAAAGCACCAGATGGATTTAAAAAACAAGATTTTGTTTATATAGTAAAAGTAAAAATATTCTTTAATTACAAGCCAGATGAAACAACAATAGATAATGTTCAAATGATAATAGAAAATTCTCGTGCATCATTTAGAAAAGCTGTTGCTCGTGATATTTTTTATGATTATGTACCAGATTTTAATTATTGGGGTTACATAACAGAAAATACATCTCCTCATAATTATTTATTTAACAATAATATAAATTATTATGAAGGTGAAATATATAATGATGCATTACCAGCAGAATTAAAAATAGAAAATTATATTGAAGGAAAATCTACTTATGATACATCTAGTAATACTAAAGTATCTTATAAAATAGTTGTAAGTAATACTGGTGGTAAAACAGCTTTTAATAATGTTGTAAGAATAGTAATTCCAGATAAATTACAAGTAGATGAATCATCTATTAGTAATGACGGTGTTTATTTAGCTGAAACAAGAGCAATTATGTGGAATATAGGTGATTTAAATCGTAGTTCATATACTGACTTATATTTTGATATTATAGTTCCTAAAGAAGTAAAAGGAGAATATAGACTAGCTTCTAGTGTTGAATCACCAGGTTTAACATTATCTGCAAATAAGACAACACTAAAAGTATCTGATCCTCTTGATAATCCTAATACTGGAGATAGTGATGCAGAGTTCTTAATTATTATGTTATTAGTAATTAGTTCTATCAGTTTAGTATTTGTTAATAAAAAATATATTCTATTAAACAATTAAAAATGTTATAATTAAATTGTAATAATAGGAGAGGGTATTATGAATAAAATACGTTATTTTATATTTGCAATATTATTAAGTGTGTTTTTAATCCCAAATGTATTTGCTAAGGGAATAGTAGAAATAAAATCAATAGAATTAGATAGTGTTTCAGATAATACTGTTATTAATTCTGAACCTACATTTGATGGATTACAAATGAATTTTGATGTTTCTTTCAAAGAGAAAGATGATTTTGTAAAATATAAAGTTACGGTTCAAAATGATACAGATATAGATTATAAAATATCAGATGAAACTTCATTTAATAAGTCTGAATATATTACATATATATATGATGTAAAAAGTGAATTAAAAGCAGGATCTCAAACTATAGTATATGTAACAATAACATATACTAAAGAAGTTGATGAATCACTACTTGTAGATAATAAATATACTGAAACAAATAGAGCAGTAGTACAACTTAATAATGAAGTTGATAATCCTAATACGGGTGAAAAGAACATAATAGTAATAATAGTTGCTGTAATGCTTTTAGCAATAACAACTTTGATAGTAATTAATAAAAAGAACTTTAGATATACTGGTTTTGTAATATTAATTGGAATATGTTTAATACCAGTTATTACATATGCAATTGAATCAATTAAACTAACAATGAATGTTAAAGTTCAAATTCAAAAAGGATATGAAGTTGGATATTATATAGAAAGCCCTGTTTTAATTAGAGATGATGAACTAGACAGTTATACGACAATAGATAAAACAAAATGTATTGTTGTTTATGCAGGTCAAACTAAATATAATTTGTGTGAATATATAATTAGAAAAGATGATAAGATGTATCTAGAAGGTGGAACTGTAAATCTAAAAGAGATAAGTGTTAGAAATAGTTCTAACATTATGACTTATGGACCAACAATACAAATGGATGAAGGTTTTTGTACATTAAGAGATGACGGATCATATGTATGCCCAGAAGATTCCGTATATGAAGCAAAGATAACAAGATGGGAATATAACACAGGTTTTCTTGTTGATGGATATACTTATTTAGATACAGATAAAGATGTAATGAATTTTGAAAATATATTATGGGATGATTGGGAAGATAATAGACATTTAGAAATGCAAGCTCCTCAAACATTTAAGATGCCAGCTCATAATGTACTATTCGAGGAGTATATAGTTCGTTTGTATTAAAAAGTAGTAAAGTTTACTACTTTTTTAATTTGTATATTGAATACGAACAAATATTTGTGTTATAATGTTTTTGGTGATGAAAGGATGAACAGGATTTATATGTGTATTGATTTAAAAAGTTTTTATGCATCTGTTGAATGCGTACTTAGACATTTAGATCCTTTAACAACAAATTTAGTTGTAGCTGATCAATCTAGAACAGATAAAACGATTTGTTTAGCAGTAACACCATCACTAAAAAGCTATGGTCTTAGTGGAAGAAGCAGATTATATGAAGTTATACAAAAAGTTAAAGAAATAAATAATGAAAGACTTAAAAGTGCTAAAGGACATATATTTACTGGTTCTTCATGTGACAATGAATTATTAAAAAAAGAAAACAGTTTAAAACTTGATTATATAGTAGCTCCTCCTAGAATGGGATATTATATGAAATATAGTACTAAAATATATAATATATATTTAAAATATGTTTCAAAAGATGATATATTTTCATACTCAATTGATGAAATTTTTTGTGATATAACAGAATATTTAAAATATTATAATAAGACTCCTAAAGAGTTAGCTACGATGATTATTCATGATGTTTATAATACAACAGGTATAACAGCAACTTGTGGTATTGGTACTAATATGTATTTAGCTAAGGTTGCTATGGATATAGTGGCTAAGCATAAAGATCCAGATCAAAATGGAGTTAGAATAGCAGAGTTGGATGAGTTATCTTATAGAAAAATATTATGGGAACATACACCATTAACTGATTTTTGGAGAGTTGGACCTGGTACTGCTAGAAGACTCATTGATAATAAAATGTATACTATGGGTGATGTAGCTAGATGCTCTTTAGAAAATGAAAAACTATTATATAAATTATTTGGAGTAAATGCAGAGTTATTAATAGATCATGCTTGGGGATATGAACCTTGTACAATTAAAAGTGCTAAGTCATATAAACCAATGAGTACCAGTATGTCTTCTGGACAAGTATTACATACACCATATACTTGTGAAAAAGCAAAATTAATAGTTAAAGAAATGACAGAGTTATTAGTTCTTGATTTAGTTAGTAAAAAATATATGACTAATTTAATAACTTTATCAATAGGATATGATGTATCTAATTTGACTGATCCAAATATTAAGAAATATTATCATGGTGAAATAGTGACAGACCATTATGGAAGATTTGTTCCTAAAGGTGCTCACGGAAGTATGAGATTTGAAAAAAGAACATCATCTACTAAAATAATTATGTCTAAGATGTTAGAGCTTTTTGATGAAATAATTAATCCAAAATTATTAGTAAGACGTATAAATATATGTTTTGCATCTTTAATGAGCGAAAAAGAATCTTCAAAAGAAGTAGTACATAAACAATTTGATTTATTTAGTAATACTAGTGAAATAAATAATCTTAAAGTTCTTGAAGAAAAGAATGTTAAAGAAGAGCATAAACTTCAAGAAGCAATGATAGATATAATAAATAAATATGGTAGAAATTCTATTTTAAAAGCAATGAATCTTGAAGAAGGAGCAACAACTATAATGAGAAATGGTATGGTAGGAGGTCATAAGGGATGAGTAAATATGATGATATTATTAATCTTCCACATCATGTATCAAAGTATTATCCAAGAATGTCTTTAGAAGCAAGAAGTGCTCAATTTGCTCCTTATGATGCTTTAGAAGGATATAGTGATGGAGTAAGGGAAACTGAAAGAACAACTGATAAAAGAATAATTCTTGATGAAGAAAAGAAAGAAATATTAAATAGTAAATTAAATATAATTAAGAATTCTAGTGATATAGAAGTGACTATTACATATTTTGTTAAAGACTTAAAAAAAGAGGGAGGATGTTATAAAAATAAAACTGGTTATGTTAAAAAGATAGATATATATAACCAAGTAATAATTATGAGTGATAACACTAAAATATCAATAAATGAAATAATTGATATAAAGTTATGTTATAATAATAATGAGATATAGTAAAAAAGAGGTACATATGAAATATATAATATTAATACCCACTTATAATCCAGATGATAAACTACTTCAAGTTTTAAAGACTATAAATAAAAAATATGAAACTATAGTAGTAAATGATGGTAGTGAAAACAAAGATATGCTTAAGGATTGTGAAGAATATGCACAAATTATTTCATATGACGAAAATCAGGGAAAAGGATTTGCTCTTAAAACTGGCTTTGCATATATAAAAGCGCATTATAAAGATTATGTTGTTGTAACAATGGATGATGATATGCAACATAAATTAGAAGATGCTATTAAACTATGTGATTATGTAAATGAGCATCCAGATGAACTCGCAATAGGAGGAAGGCATTGGGATAAAACAACACCTCTTACAAGTAGAATAGGAAATGCAATTGCTAGACATATATTTAAAAAACATACTGGTCTAAGCATTTATGATACTCAAACTGGACTTAGAGCTTTTTCAAATAAGTTAATGGATTATATGTTGAGTGTTGATGGAAATAGATATGAATATGAGATGAATGTCTTATATAATTTAAAAAATAATAATATTAAATTTAAAGAATTACCTATTGAAACTATATATATTGATAATAATGAGACAAGTAGATTTAGAGTATTTAAAGATTCACTTAAAATATATAAAGAAATGAGAAAATGGAAAAAGAAAAATAAATAAAAAGTGAATCATATGAAAAAAGAAATGGAAAAAGCTGAAAAGAAAAATCAATTAATGCTTAATAAATTGGGTATTCAATTTAGATGGTAAAAGCTAAAAGATATGTTATAATATGTTCATTGGTGAATTATGGAAAGATATAAAGAAATAGAAAGAACAATTATAAAAAAATATAGAAAAGAAATATGGAGTCGTTTTGCTCGTGCTATTGGAAACTATGAATTAATTAAAGAAAATGACAAGATTATGGTTTGCATTAGTGGAGGAAAAGACTCTTTTCTGCTAGCTAAATGTATTGAAGAGATTCAAAAACATGGAAAAGTGAAATTTGATGCACATTATGTTGTAATGAATCCAGGCTATAATGAAATAAATCTTAAAAAGATTATAGAAAATGCTAAGATATTAAATCTAAATATAGAAGTGTTTGATAGTGACATTTTTGCATCAGTAGAAAATGTGGATTTTAAGAGCCCTTGTTATATGTGTGCTAGAATGAGAAGAGGATACTTATATAACAAAGCTAAAGAACTTGGATGCAATAAAATAGCACTAGGTCATCATATGGATGATGTTATTGAAACTACATTATTATCAATGTTCTATGGGGCAGAAGTAAAGACTATGTTGCCAAAATTACATAGTGATAATTATCCTGGAATTGAACTAATTAGGCCGATGTATTTAATACGTGAAAGAGACATAATAGCATGGGCTAAATTTAATAAACTTGAATTTATTAATTGCGCTTGTAAGTTTACTAGGGATAGTGTAATTGATGAAAATTTAAGTAAGAGAAAAGAAATGAAAAGATTAATAAAAGACATGAGTAAGGCAAATGAAAATGTTGATGTTAATATATTTACTGCTCTTGATAATATTAATTTAAATTGTGTTTTAGGAACAAAAAAAGATGGAATATATAAAAGCTTTCTTGAAGATTATGATAATAATAAGGATGGTGAAATATGAAATTAGTAGCTTACTTTTCAGCTAGTGGAGTAACTAGAGAATATGCAACTATATTAAGTAAAAAGTTAAATGCAGAGTTATATGAAATTAGACCTGAAGTTTCATATTCAAAAAAAGATTTAAACTGGTTAAATCCTTTTAGTAGAAGTTCTAAAGAAATGAAGGATGAATTCTCTAGACCTGATTTTATGGACAAATTACCTAGTATGGAAAAATACGAGAAAATATATATTGGTTTTCCAGTTTGGTGGTATACATGCCCTCATATAGTTAATACATTCTTGGAATATTACAATTTCAATAATAAAAGTGTTGAAGTGTTCTTTACTAGTGGTTCAACAGGAGAAGATAAAATAAGAAAATCATTATCAAACTATGGTTTTATTAATAATGTCACTAGAATTGCTAGTATGGATGACTTAAATAGAATAACTGATGAAAACTAATGTTATGAGAATATTGGATCAAAAGAAGATTCAATATAAAAGTTATGATTATTCTTCTAGTGGAGTTATTAGCGGAATGGAAGTTGCTAATGTTCTAAATCAAAATCCAAATCAAGTGTTTAAAACATTAGTAACAATTTCAAATAGTAAAAAGTATTATGTATTTGACATTCCTGTTAACAAAGAATTAGATTTAAAAAAAGCAGCTTTAGCTGTTAATGAAAAAAGTATTGAAATGGTAAAATTAAAAGATTTATTATCACTAACTGGATATATACATGGTGGTTGTTCGATGATAGGAATGAAAAAACAATTTTGTACTATAATTGATGAGAGTGCAAAAAACTATGAAACAATTATATTTAGTGCTGGAAAAATAGGTTATCAAGTAGAAGTAAGTCTTAATGATTTAAAAAAAGTTATTGATTATAAAATTAATAATATTTGTTAGAAAGGAAAAAAACAAATGGAAAAATCAAAAGTATATTTTGCAAGAGAAATTACACCTGAGAATTTAATTAAAATATATGAAGCACTTGGTGTAGAATTAACTGGAAACGTTGGAGTAAAGGTATCAACTGGTGAAGCAGGAAGTAGAGGATATTTAAAAGCAGAATTAATTAAACCATTAGTAGATAAACTAAATGGAACAATTATTGAATGTAATACTGCTTATCCTGGAAAAAGAAATGATGCTACGGAGCATTTGAAAGTAGCAGAAGAACATGGATTTACAAAATGTGGTCAAGGTGTTGAAATACTAGATGGATTTGGTGAAAAGAAAATACCTGTTAATAAAGGAAAACATTTAAAATATGATATTATTGGAGAAGCATTTGATAAATATGATTCAATATTAAATCTTGCTCATGGTAAAGGTCATGCTATGGGAGGATTTGGAGCAAACTTGAAGAATCAATCAATTGGAATAGCTTCTCGTAATGGTAAAGCTTATATTCATAGTTGTGGTCAAACAGAAGATCCTGATAAGTGTTGGTCATGTAAGTATGAACAAAAAGATTTTATTGAATCTATGGCTGAAGCAGCTACTGCAGTTGCAGATTATTTAAAAGAACAAAATAAACCAATTGTTTATATTACAGTTATGAATTTCTTATCAGTAGACTGTGATTGTGATGCTCATCAAACAGATCCAGTAATGAGTGATTTGGGAATTGTTGGTTCATTAGATCCAGTAGCAAATGATCAAGCATTTTTAGATATGGTATTTGCATCTACTGAAGATGGTAGTGATAAGTTAAGAGAAAGAATTGATACAAGAGTTGGAAGACATATTACTGAATATGCAGAAAGTCTGGGACTTGGAACAACTGAGTATGAATTAATAGAAATATAAAAAACTTTTTTAAAGTTTTTTTCTTTTATTATTATCTTTAATATGGTATCATTAAAAAAGGTGATATATGAATGAAACATATTTTTATGATTAATAGATTTAGCCTTAGAGAAAGACTAGATTCTTATACTAAAGCAATTGAAAATGCTGCTAAAAAATTAGAATTAGATTATAAAATTGAAATAAATAGTGAAGAAGAAACTACTGAAGACATTTTAGATAGATATAAAAATAAAAGTGATATTATTTATGCTGTTGGTGGAGATGGAATACTAAATAGAGTAATTAATAGTATATATGGAACTAAGAATAAAGTTGCTTGTATTCCAGCTGGAACAGGTAATGATTTTAATCGTTCTATAAATGAATCATTTAAAGAAGGAGATAATGTTGTTGATTTAATTAAATGTAATAATAATTATCTTGTTAATGTTGCATGCTTTGGAGTAGATGCTGATATAGCTAATGATGATTCAGTAGTTCATAACAAATGGATTCCAAGAAAAATACAATATGATGTAGGAGTAGTAAAACATATCCTTTTATATAAACCATATACATTTACAATGAAATGGGATAAAGAAGAAAAGACAAGTAAACTATCTTTAGTAACAGTATGTAATGGTAGATATTATGGTGGTGGATTTAATGTTAATCCAGATGGTTTTTATGATGATGGTATGTTAGATGCTTATATTATTTATGCTACTAATAGAAGACAATTATTAGATTATTTAATTAAACTATTAAAAGGAAAACATAAAGAATGTAAACATGTAGAACATATTAGAACTAATAAATTTACCATTATTACTGATAATGATATTGATGGTAATTTAGATGGTGAAAGTTTAAAATCTAAGAAATTTGAAATGAGTGTTATTCCTAAAGCATTAACATTCTATTACAATAAACAATTAGTTGAGCAAATAAAAATAGAATTAGGAAAATAGTATGACTAAGTATAATTTTCTACGTAAAATAGTAAAATTTTTAACGAAGGTTTATATTCGTCCTACATATGAAGGTCTAGAAAATATTCCTAAGAGTGGACCTTTTATAATTGCTGGTAATCATATACATTTAGTTGATCCAGCACCAATAATGAGTATCACAAATAGACAAATACATTTCTTATCAAAAGCATCATTATTTAAGTATCCTCAAGCATTGATATTTAAAAATATGGGATTGATTCCAGTTAATAGAGATGGTAAGGATACAGAAGCTTATGAAAGCGCTATTGAGTATTTAAAAAATGGTGAAATAGTAGGTATATATCCAGAAGGAACTAGAGAAAGAGGAAGAGGACTTCTTCCATTTAAGATGGGCGCTGTTAGAATGGCGCAGGAAACAAATACAGTAATAATTCCTTTTGGTGCAAGAGGAAAATATAAACCTTTTAGAAAGGGAATAACATTTAGATTTGGAAAGCCTTTTAAAGTATCAAAAGATCTTGAAAAGTCTAATGATGAATTAAGAGAAATAATAAGAGGACTTATAAAAGAGTAAAGTTTTCTTTTTTACTTGCATATTTTATGCTACAATTTTAATGAGGATAAGTGATAATATGAAAAAGAAATGGAATTTATATAGTATAAGTGAATCAAGAGCAATTATAATGGGATTTGCTACATTAATAGTTGCATTATTTCATAGTTACTCATTAAAGTATTCTAGCGTTTTTAATTATATTAGAAATACTGGTAATGTAGGAGTAGATATATTCTTATTTGTATCAGCTATTGGATTATACTTTTCATTTACTAAGAATTCCAATATTAAAGAATTCTATAAAAAGAGAATTCTTAGAATATTACCAGCTATTTTAATAGTTAGAACTATATATTGTATTTGGATTCAAACTAGTTTCTGGGTATATATTAAAAACATTACTTTATCATCATTATTTATAGATGGTAATAGAGATTTATGGTATTTTACATTATCAATTATTCTATATTTATTATATCCATTATTATATAAAGTAATTAATTCTAAAGGATTAAAAGGATTAATTGGTTTATTACTTGTAACAATAGGATCTAGTTTATTATTATATTATTTTAATTATAATTATTATTTACAAATAGAAATATTATTAACTAGAATACCTGTATTCTTAATAGGTATTTATGTAGGTAAAATGGTTTATGAGAAAAAAGAAATAAATAATTTATGGATTATTCCTTTTATACTTATGTTTTTTATAACTAATATTCTTATGTATAGAGGTGGAATTAATCCTTATATGGTAGTTAGATACTTATATTGTTTACTTGGTATATCTATTGTATTTATTATTGCATTTTGTCACTCATTGTGGAATCATAAGAACATTGATAAAGTTTTAGCTTTCTTTGGAATGTATTCAATGGAAGTATATTTAATATATGAACGTATGTGTTATATGGGTAAAGGTTTTGTTCCTATTAATAATATTGTTTTATTCTATATAGTTATATTTATAATATCAGTATTATTATCTGTAGGTTTAAAAATGTTAGAAAATAGAATTGTTGGTTTATTTGAAGATAGAGGTGTAGATCATGCAAGCAACAGTAATGGAAATAAACGTAAATAACTTTTTATATAATGTTGAAAGTATAAAAAAATACACTAAGAATAAGATAATAATTCCTGTTATAAAAGCTAATGCTTATGGTACTCATTTAAATGAAAAATTAGATGTTATAAATAAGTTTGATATAGTAAGTGTTGCTAGAGTAAGTGAAGCAATCCATTTAAGAGAATTAGGTTATAAAAAAGAAATACTAATTTTAAATCAACCATATATAACTGAAATAGATGATATTATTAAATACAATATAATAGTAGGTCTATCTAATTATGAGTTTTTAGAAGAATTGTCTAAAAGAAAAGAAAAGGTTTTAATTCATTTGGAAATAGAAACAGGTATGAATAGAACAGGTGTTAAACTTAGTGATTTAGAAATATTTATTGATAAGATCAAATCAAGTAATAATATAGTTTTAGAAGGAGTATATACTCATTTATCAAGTGCTGATTTTGATTATAACTATACTATGAAACAAATAGGTTTATTTAAAGAAGCTGTTAGTATTTTAGAAGAAGAATTTGGTAAACTAAAATATATTCATTCAAGTGCATCTAATGGTTTGTTAAATTATGATGATGGTGTTTCTAATGCTGTTAGACCAGGTATTATTCTTTATGGATTTGAATCATTTACAGGAGTAAATAATATAATTAGTATTAAACCAGTATGTACTTTAAAAACAAGAATTGTATTTATTAAAGAAATTGGTAAAAAAGAATCAGTTGGATATTCAAGAAAGTTTAAATCTAGAAAGAGTATGACAATCGCAACAATACCAATTGGATATGCTGATGGATTAAGAAGAAGTTTTTCTAAAAAAGGTTATGTTATTGTAAATGGTAAAAAAGCAAAAATACTAGGTAATATTTGTATGGATAGTGCAATGATTGATGTTAGTAAAATAGATGCTAAATTAAATGACGAAGTTTATATTTGGGATAACAAAATACAAAGTTTAGATGATGTAGCTAAATCATGTAAAACTATTAATTATGAAATAATGACATCAATATCTGATAGAGTAAAAAGAATTTTTATATGTAAAGAAGATTAAATTGATTTAATATTTAATCTTTTTTTGTTATAATTTATATGTAAAATAGGTGAATAGTATGAATTTAACAATATTTATAGCAGCTCTTCCCGTAGTATTAATTTGTATGTATGTATATGCTAAAGATACAGAAAAAGAGCCTAAAAATTTATTAGGGCAATTAATGATATGGGGAGTTCTTTCAATTATACCGGTTATTTTTATTGAGAAGATTTTAGATTTTTTCTTTAGTACAACAGGTAAAGAAGGATATATAATTTTATTCTTACATTGTTTTATTGGTATTGGCTTAATAGAAGAATTAGCTAAATGGATAATATCATATAAAGTAGTATACAAAAATAAAGAGTTTAATGAAGCATATGACTCTATTGTTTATTCTGTATTTGTATCACTTGGATTTGCATTAATAGAAAACTTAATGTATGTTGCTTCAGGTGGTTTCTTAACAGGATTATTAAGAGCGTTTACTTCTGTACCAGCGCATACTAGTACAGGTATTTTAATGGGTTATTATTTTGGACGTGCAAAAACTGAAGAAGTAAAAGGAAATCAGAGTGCTTCTAATAAATATATGTTACTAAGTGCTCTTATGCCAGCATTACTACATACACTATATGATACTTTTGCTTTAAGTAAGATAGATAATTCAATTTATTTATTCTTTATTTGTACATTCTTCTTATATGTTATTAGTATTGTATTAATTAAAAAGGTATCAAAAAATAATGTTAAGTTTAATAGTGAATATGTTAGTAATGATGAAAACTTTAAATTTACAAGAAAGCTATTAATAATAATTAGTAGTATTTCTGTTATAGTAGCAATTGCTATAAAGGTAGCTAAATATTTTGGAGTGATGTAATGAAAAAAATAGGTATTATTTTTGCAATGAGAGAAGAGTTAGATGAATTTTTAAAGATCATATCTATAACTCGTGAAACAACAATTTATGACATTACTTTTTATGAAGGAATGATTGAAAATAATAATTGTATATTAGTTGAAAGTGGTGTTGGCAAAGTAAATGCTGCCAGAGTTACACAATTATTAATTGATAAAATGAAACCTGATTATATTTTAAATGTAGGAGTAGCTGGAAGTATAAGTGAAGAAGTTAATTTAAAAGATATAGTAATTGGTACTAAAATGGTTGAACATGATTTTGATATTACTGCTTTTAATCATGAAAAAGGATTTATTCCAGGTATTGGAGTTTATATTAATAATAGTAGAGAACTTGTTGATATTTGCAAAGGTATAAAAGGAAGTGATGTACACTTTGGAGTAATCGCAAGTGCTGATAAGTTTGTAACAGATAAAGAAGAAAGCAAACAAATTAGTAAAGACTTTGATGCATTATGTGTTGAAATGGAAGGAGCTAGTATTTCACAAGTATGTTTCTTATGTGCTATACCTTGTTTAGTTATTAGAAGTATATCTGATTCTATTTATAAAGGTAATAATAAAGAAACATATGAAGATTTATTAAATGAAGCAAGTAAAAAAGTTTGCGAATATGCTGAAAAAATAATTAGGAGGATATAATGAAAATATTAAAAAATAAATTAAAAAGTGAATTAAATCTTAGAACAGAAATGGATTTTCCAACTAAGGGTATTGAATTTATTGACATTAATCCATTAATAATACAAAAAACGACATTAAAAGAAATAGTTAAATTATTTGTAAAAGAATTAAAAAATAAAAATATAGATTATATGGTTGCTCCAGAAGCAAGAGGATTCTTATTTGGAATGGCTATATCTGATAACTTAAACTGTGGATGTATTCCAGTTAGAAAAAAAGGTAAATTACCACCATCTACAGTAGCAGCAACATTTGAATATGAAAAGGAATATGGAAAAGATATATTAGAATTACCTACATTAGTAAATGAGAGTTACAAAGGTAAAAATTTCTATATTGTAGATGATATATATGCAACAGGTCATACAGTTGATGCTATTTGCAAAGCAATTGAAGATCTAGGTGGAAATGTAGTTGGTGTAGGAGCAGTAATTAATATAGTTGAACTTAACAATAATAAAGATGTATTTTCTTTAATTGATATAAATGAAAGCTAATAAATATAGATTATAACTTACGAGTTGTAATCTATTTTATTTGTCTATTAATTGTGATAAAATAAATTCGGGAGAAGATATATGAATAATAAGGTTGTTATAGTTGGTTGTGGTAATGTTGGAATGGCTTATGCTTTTGCATTAGTTAATCAAAAAACATATGTTAGTGATTTAGTATTAATTGATATTAATACTGAAAAAACTATTGGTGAAGTAATGGATTTAAATCATTGTCTTCCATATACTCCATCAAAAATGAATATTAAAGTTGGAGATTATAGTGATTGCAGAGATGCTAAGATAGTAGTCATTGCAGCAGGAGCAAATCAGCGTGATGGAGAAACTAGAATGGATCTAATATACAAAAATGCTAGTATATTTGATTCAATTATTAAAGAAATAAAGAAAAGTGGTTTTAATGGAATTTATTTAATAGCTACTAATCCACTTGATGTTATGACTTATCTAACACTTAAATATAGTGGTACTACTCCAAATAAAGTAATAGGTACAGGAGCGGCTCTTGATACAGCAAGACTTAGATATTTACTTAGTGAAGAGTTAAATATGTGTCCTAAAGATATAGATGCATATGTTATAGGTGAACATGGAGATTCAGAGTTTATACCATGGAGTAATGCTAATGTAGGTTTTAAAAAGATAACTGATTTATTACCAAAAAAGAAACTTGATAGGATAGAAGAAAAGGTTAGAAATTCTGCATATGAAGTTATCAAAAGAAAAGGAGCAACTGCATATGGAATTGGAACTTGTATGGTAAGAATAACTAATGCTATTCTTGAAGACAAAAAAATTATACTATCTGTTTCAAGTTATGATAAAATAAAAGACGTATGTATATCAACGCCAACTATTGTAGGTGCTGACGGAGCTAGAGAGAAGATTGATTTTCCTATGACTAAAGATGAAAAAGCAAAGCTTAATAGTTCTATTAAAATTATTAAAGATGCAATAGATAAGGTGTTAAAATAAATGGAGGTATGTTATGTATAAAAATAACAAATTAATTATTGGTAAAAACGGAGATAATGAATTATGTATTTTACCAAAAATGGCAAACCGTCATGGTATTATTACTGGAGCTAGTGGTAGTGGTAAAACAACTACAGTAAAAGTTATGGCTGAGTCATTTTCAAGTGCTGGTATTCCAGTATTCTATGTTGATGTTAAAGGAGATCTAGCTAGTATTTGTAAAGCTGGTGAACAAAATGAGAATGTTGATAAGAGGGTTGTATCATTAAAATTAGATGATTTCAATTATGAAGCATTTCCAGTAACATTCTTTGATGTATTTAAAAAGAATGGACATCCAATTAGAACTACTGTTGAAAGTATTGGACCAAGACTTTTATCAATTATGTTAGAATTATCTGATGCTCAAGAAGGAGTTCTAGCAATAGTATTCCAAATTGCAAAAGATGAAAACATGCCACTAATTGATTTAGGAGACTTAAAGAGTTTATTACTTTATGTAGGTGAAAATAAAGATAAATATTTAACTAAATATGGTAATATTACTACTCAAACAGTAGGAGCTATTCAAAGAAATATTCTTATGTTAGAACAAGAAGGTGGAGTAGATTTTTTTGGAAAACCAGAACTTCAATTATTTGATTTATTACAATTTGATTTTAATGGAAAAGGATTTATTAATGTTCTTGATGCTCAAGAATTATTTAAAAAACCAACACTATATGCAGTATTCTTAGTATGGATGCTAAATAATTTATATGATAACTTACCTGAAGTTGGTGATTTAGAAAGACCAAAACTTGCTTTATTCTTAGATGAAGCACATTTGATTTTCTCAGAAATGTCACCAAGTGTTACTAAACAAATAGTACAAGTAGTTAAATTAATACGTAGTAAAGGAGTAGGTGTATACTTTATTTCTCAATCTCCAAGTGATGTACCAGATGATATACTATCTCAACTTGGAAATAAAGTACAACACGTACTTAGAAGTTATACTCCTAGTGATGAAAAAGCTATTAAAGCAGCTGCTAATTCATTTAGAACAAATCCTAAATTTAAGACTGAAGAAGCTATTAAAGAATTAGCAACAGGAGAAGCACTAATTTCATTCTTAGATGAAAAAGGTGAACCAAGTGTAGTAGAAAGAGCTTGGATCTTACCTCCTCAAAGTTATATGGGAACTATCTCTGATGAACTAAGAGATTCATTAATTAAATCAAGTCGTATTTATGGTAAATATGAAACTGAACATAATGAAATATCTGCTACTGAAAAAGTAGATGAAGAAAATGCTCGTAGAGAAGAAGAAAAGAAGAGATTAGAAGAAGAAAAAGCTGAAGAAGCAAGAGCAAAAGAAGAAGAAAAACAAAGAATAGCTGAAGAAAAGGCTGCTGAAAAAGAAGCTAAAGAAGCAGAAAAGAAGAGAATCGCTGAAGAAAAAGCTGCTGAAAAGAAGAAAAAAGAAGAAGAAAAAGCTCGTAAGAACTCAGTTGGTTATAAACTTGGAAAGAAAGTAACTAATGCAGCAGCAAATAAAGTAATCAATAAAGGATTAAATTCAATTCTTAAAGGATTAGGAAAACTAGGTAAATAAAAAGATAATATTAAAATATCTAACTTTTGTTAGATATTTTATTTTGTGTAAAAATAGTTCAAAAATAATAATAAATATGTTAAAATGTATAAGGAGGATATTATGAATAAGGTAACAGCAATAATAGCATTAGTTTTTATAATTATTATGATTTTATTATATGTTATAAAGCTTATTATTAAAGCAAACAACAAGAAGAATATTTCTAATACTATTGATAAGCTTACTACTGAAAAAAATATGATAATATCCGCTAATCTTATTACTGAACTTTCTAAAGCAGGTAAACTAGTTAATAATAAGAAAATTGAAAATCAAGTTGATAATTGGAAAAAGAGATTTGATGATATAGAAAAAATTGATATGCCTAAATTAACTGATGAATTAATTGAAGCAGAAAACTTAAGTATGAATAAAGATATTGAAGGAGCTTATATTGCGCTTGAAAGAGTTGAAAAAGATATTTTTTTAGTAGAAGCAAAAGCAACATCTTTATTAAATGAAATAAGAGAACTTACTGAAAGTGAAGAAAGAAATAGAGAAGCTATTACTAAATTAAAGAGTATTTATAGAGAAATAGTATTTAAATATAATAAAAATAAAAATGATTATCAAAATGTATCTTCTAGAATAGAATTACAATTTGAAAACATTGATAAATTATTTAGTGCTTTTGAAACATCTATTCAAAATAAAGAATATGAAGAATTGTCTAAAATAGTTAAAGTTTTAGATGATATGATTAATAATATTAGTATTGTTATTGATGAAGCACCAACTATTGTTATGATGGCTACTATGATTCTTCCTAAGAAAATGAGTGATATTAAAGCAGTAAGTACTAAAATGACTAAAGATGGTTATAATCTAGAATACTTAAATATTGATTATAATATTGAAGAAACTAATAAGAAAATAGAAGAAATAATGGATAGATTAAATGTACTTAATCTACAAGATTCTATATTTGATTTAAAAACTTTAATTGACTATTATGAAGGATTATATAGTGATTTTGATGCTGAAAAAAGAGGAAAAAATGATTTTGAAAGAGGAATCATTAATATAAGTGAAAGATTAAAGAAGACAACTTCAATAGTTAAAAATCTTTATATGGAAATAGGTAATATTAAAGATACATATGATTTAACTGATGATGAAGTAAAGATTGTTGATGAAATTAATACTGAATTAAATGAAGTAAAAGAATCATTTAAAACAGTTAATGATAGAACTCTAATAAAAGTTATGCCATATTCAAAACTTGCTAATGAATGTGAAATGGTAGCTGTTAATTTATCAAAAGTAGAAGATAAATTAGAAACGACTCTAAAGAATTTAGGAAGTTTAAAAGAAGATGAAGCTAGAGCTAGAGATCAATTATATGAAATTAAAAATATAATAAATAATTCTAAATATAAAATTAAAGATTATGATTTACCAATTATACCTAGTAAATTTTATATTGAATTAAAAGAAGCATATGATGCAGTAAAAGAAATAAATAAAGAAATTGATAAGAAACCAATATCAATTAAAACATTGAATTTAAGAGTAGATACTGCTCGTGATTTAGCACTTAAGCTTTATCAAACTGCTTCAAATACAACAAAAACAGCTGCAATGGCAGAAATGGCTATAATGTATGGAAATAGATATAGATCAAGTAATAGAGAAGTTGAAAGGGGATTAATTCTTGGAACAAAAGCTTTTGAAAATGGAGATTATAATAAAGCTTTAGAAATAGTTTTAAATGCTATTAATATAGTTGAACCTGGAATTCAAAAGAAACTTCTAAGCATGATGGAAAGTTAAGGTGGTTTTTGTGGCAAAGAAAAAAAGACAAAGAAAAACTAAAGAAAAGAAAAGTTTTGCATATGCAAATGAATTAATAGGACTATTATTTATATTACTTGGAATAACTGGTCTTGGTTCATTTGGCGTAGTTGGAAGCTTTATAAAGAAATGTGCAATTTTTACATTTGGTACTTGGTATTGGTTATTACTTGCATTAGTTTTATTAATTGGTATTGTAATGATTGCTAAAAGAGGAAAAGTAAATTACTTTAGTGGTAGATTAATAGGGGTTTATGCTTTAGTAATTGCTTTACTATTATTTTCGCATTTAAATTATATTAAAGATAATGATATAGCAGGTAAAGAGATATTAACTGTTACTATGGATAATGTTAGAACTGCATTTAATACAGGAAGTGATATTAATACTGGTGGTGGTATTATTGGCGCAGTATTATCATGGACATTTGTTTCTTTATTTGCAACAGAAGGAACTATTGTTGTAATAGTTGCAATAGTAATATTTGGTTTAATAATGATATTTGATATAACACTTTCTGATATCGGTCATGCTATTGCTAGTGTATTTACTAGAAAAGATGATGACGATGAGGAAGAAGAAAAGCCAAGTAAAAAACTTAAGGATGACGATAGATTAATTGGTGATATGGATGAAGATGATGAAAAACCAATTGATAAGAGAGTAGTTATTACTAGCGTAGAAGATCTTGAACCTAAGAAAGAAGAAATTAAACCTGTAAAAGTAGAAGAAAAAATTGAAAAAGAAGATGAAGTAAGTGAAGTTTATATCAAACCTCCACTTGATTTATTAGATGTACCTAAGAATAAAGGTAATAAAGCTAATTCAACTGAAGTTATAAATCAAAATACTAAAACAATTGAAAGAGTATTTAATGATTTCGGAATGCTTGCTAAAGTAGTAGAAGTACATGTTGGACCTGCTGTTACTCAATATGAGATGACTCTTCAAAGAGGAACAAAGGTTAATAAAGTACTAAGCATTTCTCGTGAAATAGCTTTAGCTCTAGCAGCAAAAGAAGTTAGAATTGAAGCTCCAATTCCTGGTAAAAATACAGTAGGTATTGAAGTTCCAAATCAAAATATTATTCCAGTATCTATGAGAGAGATAATGGATGCTATGGTTAAAAATCATAAGTTAGATGATTCTAAATTAGCAGCTCCTCTAGGTAGAGATATAATGGGTAATGTAAAATATGTTGAAATTAATAAAACACCACATATGTTAGTAGCTGGTGCTACTGGTAGTGGTAAATCTGTATGTATTAATAACATAATTCTATCTGTACTTATGAGAACTACTCCTGATGAAGTTAAGATGGTTCTAGTAGATCCTAAAAAGGTTGAATTTAATGTATATGATGGAATTCCTCATCTATTAACTCCAGTTGTAACAGATCCTAAGAAAGCAAGTGCTGCTTTACAAAAGATTGTTGTTATGATGGATGATAGATATGAAACATTTAAAAATAGTAATACTAAAAATATATCAACATATAACGAATATGTAGATAAAGAATTAAAGAAGAAACCAGATTGTGGTTTAAAGAGAATGCCATTTATATTAGTTATTATTGATGAGCTTGCTGATTTAATGTTAGTAGCTGCTAAAGAAGTTGAAGAATCAATTATGAGAATTACTCAACTTGCAAGAGCTGCTGGTATTCATTTAATCGTAGCAACTCAAAGACCATCAACTGATATTATTACTGGTGTTGTTAAATCAAATATACCAACTCGTGTATCATTTGCTGTTTCTTCAAGTATCGACTCTCGTACAATCTTAGATATGACTGGAGCAGAAAAACTACTTGGAAAAGGTGATATGTTATATAAACCAATGGATGATAATGCACCAACTCGTATTCAAGGATCATTTGTATCAGATGATGAAATTGCAAGAGTAGTTGAATTTATTAAGGAAAGAAGTCATGGACCTAGATATAGTGATGACTTTGAAAGACTAAATTCACCAAGTTCTTCCGAAGATGGAGGAAGTACTTCTGTTGGACTTAGTGAAGAAGATAGAAAAGATGTTTTATACGATGAGATATTAAATTATGCGATTCGTATGGGACAAATAAGTGCATCTTTAATCCAAAGAAAATATTCAATTGGATATAATAGAGCTGCACGTATAATGGACATATTTGAAGAACGTGGAATAGTTGGTCCTGCTAAAGGAAGTAAACCAAGAGATGTTCTTGTTAAATATGGGGATAATAGTGAAGGAGAAGAATAAAAATGTCAACAGTACATATTGGAGCTGAAAAAGGTGATATCGCACCTAGAGTATTAATGCCAGGTGATCCAAATAGAGCACATTATATTGCTCAAAAATATTTTGAAAATCCTCGTCTTGTAAATAAAGTAAGAGGTGAACTTGCTTACACAGGAACTTATAAAGGAGTAGAAATTACTGTATTTTCAAGTGGGATGGGTATTCCTAGTATGGGAATATATAGTTATGAATTGTTTAATGATTTTGATGTAGAAAAAATAATTCGTATAGGAACAGCAGGTTCATATCTTGAAGATTTAAAAATATATGATATACTACTAGCTGATTCTTCTTATTCCGAGTCAACTTTTGATAAACAATCAGGAAAAGATGAAATGGATATTATTAATTCATCTACAGAATTAAATGGTGATATTACTAATACTGCTTTAATGAGAGGTGTTCCACTAAAAGTTGGAAGAGTTCATACAAGTGATGCTTTCTATAATGAAGAAACTATAGAAGATTATAAGAAGTATACTGATATGGGATGTATGGCTGTTGAAATGGAAACTTTCGCACTATTATATAATGCTAAGAAGTTAATGAAAAAAGCAACATCATTGATTACAATAAGTGATAATTTAGTAACACATGAATTAATAGATTCAGAAGCTAGAGAAAGAAAACTCGATGAGATGATAGTTCTAGCATTAGAATCAATCATAAAATAATAAAAGAAGAAGATTCATATGTAATCTTCTTTTTATAACTAGGAGGTTTTATGCAATATAATAAAATTATTAAAAATGATATAACTTATCATTTAATAAATACAAATAGATTTAAATCGATTAATTTAGTTTTATTTTTTACTAAAGAGTTTGATAAAGATGATATAGTATTTGGTAATTTCTTAACAAATAATATGGTTTATTCATCTAAAAAATATAATACTAAAAACAAAATAGCAAGTATTGGTGAAGACTTATATGGTACTAAGATATCTTCATCATTTGGAATAAATGGTAAATGTGAAACTATATCTTTTTCACTTGATTTTATTAATCCAAAATATACAGAAGATAAATATATGGATTTATCACTAGACTTTTTATATGAAGTATTATTAAATCCAAATGTAGAAAATGATGAATTTAATCATGAGTTTTTTGAAATTGTTAAGAATGACGCTATTGCTAATTATCAAAGTATAAAAGATAATCCAAATCTATTTGCAAGTATAGAATATGCAAAAATAATGTATAAAGATACTCCTAGTGAGAATTGTAGTATTCCATCTATTGAAGAAATAAATCGTGTTACTCCAAAGAATTTATATGAATACTATAAACATCTATTTGATGGAACATATAATATAGATATTTGTATTCTAGGAGAAGTAGATACAAGTATTATTGATAAAATACATAAAGTATTTAAAGTGTTTAAATCTAATAATAAAAAATTAGAATTTACAATAAAAAAAGATTTTGAAAATAAAGTTACAGAAAAAATTGATTCATTATCATTTAATCAATCTAAATTATATATTGGGTATAAACTAGATCCTATGAGTTTTCATGAATTTAATCATGTACTTAGAGTATATAATACTATACTTGGTACTATGAATGATTCAATACTATTTAATATAGTAAGAGAAGCAAATTCATTATGTTATTCCATTGGAAGTTATGTATCAAGATATAATCCATCACTTACTATATATGCTGGTATTAATAAAAAGAATTATGACAAAACAATTGAACTAATTAAATCATGCGTAGAAAGTATGAAAGATAAAGAAGTATTAAATAGATTATTTGATTCAGCTAAAAAGATGATAAATACTGTATTAAATAATTATTATGATGATGCTGCATCTCAATTAAATAGATATTATAGTGAACAATTTGTTCCTCTTGAAGATGTTGAAGTAACAAGAAAAGAAATAGAGAAAGTTACTATTGATGAAGTAATTGCAATAAATGATAAAATTCATCTAAATACAATATATATGCTAAAGGGGGACAACAACTAATGAAAGAAAATGTATTTGAAAAAGTAAATGAAAAAGTATATACAGAAACACTAAAAAATGGAATAGATTTATATTTATATCCAACTAAAAAAACAAAGAATTTCTATATATCAATATCTGTTAAATATGGAGCTAGAATTACTAAATATAAATTAAACGATAAAACAGTAGAAGTAATACCAGGTAGTGCTCATTTTTTAGAACATAAGGTTATGGCTTTATCAGAAAATGAAGAAATATCAAGAAGAATAAATGAACTTGGTAGTCTTGCTAATGCATGGACTAATTATTATGGAACTAACTATAATATTTTTGGAAGTATTAACTTAATTGAAAATTTAAAACTATTACTTGATATATTCTATAATACTGATATTAATGAAAAATGTGTTAATGAAGAAAAAGGTATTATTGGTGAAGAAATAGATATGTATAAAGATGAAATAAATAGTCTTATGTATAATAATCTATTTAACAATTTATTTAATAAATCATATGTTAAAAATACAGTAGTAGGAGAAAGAGAAGATATTGAAAAAATAACTGCTAAGTCATTAAATGAAATATATGATGATTACTATACTCCTAATAATACATTTATAATTGTATCTGGTGATTTTGAAGTAGAAGAAGTAAGAAAAGTTATTCATGATTATATGGATAAGTTAGATCTTAAAAAGAAAGAATTACCAAAAAGAATAATTGAAAAAGAAACTGATAATGTATGTTTAAACTATGAAGAAATAAAAAGAGATTCTGAAAATGATAGAGTTAAATATGCCATTAAAATGGATAAGAAAAGATTCAACTTTAAAGATGATTTGTTCTTAAGATATTATATTAGTATTATTATGTCATCTAATTTTTCATCATCATCTCCATTATATGAAAAGTATAAAAATGAAGGACTTATTATTTCAATGAGTAGTGGTGTTAATATTATTGATGATTATGTTGTAATTATAGTAAGTGCAACATGTAATAATGGAAGTAAATTTATTGAAAGATTAGATAAAGATATTAAAGGATTAACACTAGATAAGAAAACATTTGAAAGAAAGAAAAAGATATTCTTAAGATCATATATTCTTGACTTTGATAATATAGAAGATATTGAATATAATATATGTGAATCAATACTTATGGATGATAAAGTTGATTATAATGAATATACACATATAAGTAATATGACTTATGAAGAAGCTAGTAATATTTTAAATAGTTTCAAATATGAAAATGTGTGTGTTGTTAGAACAATAAAAGAGTAATTTAAAAACTCTTTTTATTTTGTCCTTTTTGTTTCATTTTTATGAGTGATATAGTATAATTAAATTGGTGAATTCTATGGACGATAAAATTGAATTTAAATCTTTAAAAGAACTATATGAAAGAGTTAAACCTGCTTTATATTCTAAACAAAAAGAAGTAAAAAGGTTAGGTCTAAAATATGTAACAGAAAAAGATATTTGGAACTATCTTGTTGAAAATGTTTGGAAAACTAAAGAAAACTTAGAACTTCATGAATTAATTAGTGATATATTATATGCTAATAATTATGATTTAAATGAGTATGCAATGAGAAGAATAAAAGAATATAAAGAAAGTGAAGAATTAATAATGGATAAGGACAACTTATTCTAGGAGGATAACATGAAGAAAATTATAAAACCATTAATTTTATTATTAGTATTATTAGTAGGAGGTTTATTCTTAATAAAACCAATTATTAATAACATATCATATGGTATAGATTTACAAGGTGGATTTGAAATTCTATATAACGTAGAACCACTAGAAGACGGAAAAAAATTAACAAGTGAAGATTTACAAAAAACATATAATGCTATTGTAAAAAGAATAGATACTTTAGGTGTATCTGAACCAGTTATTACAATAGAAGGAGATAATCTAATTAGAGTACAATTACCAGGTGTATCTAACGAAGATGATGCTAGAAATAGAATTAGTACAACAGCAGTTTTATCATTTAGAGATACAGAAGATAATTTACTTTTAACAAGCGAAGTACTTGGAAGAAATGGAGCATCTTTAAGTCAAAATGATAGAACTCTTGCTTATCAAGTAAAATTAGATATAAAAGATATAGAAAAATTTTATAATGTAACAAACAATCTAAGTAAAAAAACTGGTGGTAAAAACATGATGGTTGTTTGGTTAGATTTCGATGAAACAAAAGATAGTTATGAAGAACAAAAGAATATATGTGGAAGTAAAGGAAATATGAAATGTATTTCTGCTGCATATGTTAATCAAGGTTTAAATAGTAATAGTGTAGTAATTGAAGGAAGTTTTACACAAGAAGAAGCTCAAACATTAGTTGATTTAATTAATAGTGGATCTCTTCCAACAAAACTAACTGAAGAATCAACTCCTAAGAGTGTTAGTCCTTCTTTTGGAGAAGAGACTATTACTAAAACAGGTATTGCTGGACTTATTACTTTAGCTATTATTTGTTTAATATTAATATTCAATTATAAATTTAGTGGAGTAGTTGGAAGTGTATGTTTATTTGCATATATAGTTTTTGTATTTGGAATATTTAATATGGTAGGTGGAGTATTAACACTTACTGGTATTGCCGCTTTGATACTTGGTATAGGTATGGCAGTCGATTCAATTATTATTTCAAATGAAAGAGTAAAAGATGAATTAAATAAGAATTCTAAATTAAATGTTTCATTTAAAGAAGCAAATAAAAACAGTTTAAAATCAATAGTAGACTCAAATATTACAACACTAATCGCAGGTATAGTACTTTATATATTTGGTGAATCTAGTGTTAAAGGATTTGCTACTATGTTAATTATTACTATAGCTGTTACTGCTATTACAACAGTTATTCTTTATAGAATAATACTTTCAATGATAGTAAATAGTGGAGTATTTAAAGATAAAACAAATCTATTATTTGGAAAATATGTTAATAAGAAAGAAAGAGATTATGTTAAACTTGCTAAATATCCAATGATAGTTTCTTTAGTAATAATTCTACTAGGAGTAGGCTTTGTGGCATTTAGAGGATTTAACTTTGGAGTAGATTTTACTGGTGGAACAAATATTGTTTTATCTAGTAAAGAAGATATTAATTTTGATGAAGTAAAGAAAATAGTAAAAGATTATGATATAGGAGATTATGATTATTATTTAGGCAATAAAAAAGAAGGATATATTAAATTAAATACTATATTAAACGAAGAAGAGGAAGTTAAAATAAAAGATTCATTAACTCGTATTAATATATCTACTTCAGTTAGTGAAATTAGTAATTTAGTTACTAAGAGTTTAACTAAGAATGCAATTAAAGCATTACTATATTCACTTGTAGCAATTATTATTTATATAACAATTAGATTTAACTTTAACTATGCTATTACTGGTATATTAATGTTACTTCATGATGTATTAATAATATTATCAATATTTGCAGTATTACATATTAGAGTAGATTTTATAATAGTAGCATCACTCTTAACTATTATAGGTTATTCAATAAATGATACTATTGTTGTATTTGATAGAATAAGAGAAAATAGATCCAGATTATATAGAACTAAAAAGGTATTAACAGATGAAGAGTTAAAATCACTTGTTAATACTTCATCAGTTCAAACTGTTAATAGAAATATATGGACAAGTATTACTACAATAGTTTCAGTACTTACATTAATATTTATTGGACTAAGTGATATATTTACATTCAATATAGCAGTATTAATTGGATTAATTGCTGGTACTATATCTTCATTATTAATTGGTCCTAGAATATGGATGGCATTTGAAAGAAGAAGCATGCTAAAACCAGAAGATGATGACGATGATGAAGTACATGAATTAAAAATAAAAGGAATTAATGATTAAAAGAAGGTGAGAACAATAAAAGATCACACTTATGAAGAACTTTTAGATGTATTAAAGTCTTACATGGAAGATGAATACATTGAGTTTATCAACAAGTATTATGAACAAGCAAAAATAGTTTATGCTGGTATGAAAAGAGAAACAGGTGTTGAATATATTTTGCACCCAATTAATGTTGCATATATATTAGCAACTCTAAAAATGGATCCACTTACTATTGGATGCGCTCTTATTCATGAAGCAATAACATTAAAGAAAATGACTTATGAAGAGATTGAGGAAATGTTTGGAACAGAAAGCGCTAATATAGTTAGTGCTGTTACTAAAATTAGTAATTTGAGACAAACATTTAAAATCAATAATCCTGAAAAATATAGAAGAATTATAGTAGGTCTTTGTGATAATCCAGCAACATTATTTATTAAGTTTGCTGATAGACTTCACAACTTAAGAACCTTAAAAGTACATGATGAAGAACATCAGAAATATATAATTGATGAAACTCAAAATATTTATATACCAATGGCACACAGACTTGGTATGAAAAAAATTAAGAGTGAAATGGAAGATTTATGTTTACAATACTCTGATCCAGTTGAATATAATAGAGTATTAGAAAGAATTAATTCATCTAAAACAGAATTAGAAAAATCACTTTTAAAAATGAAATTTGAGATAATGCAAATACTTGATGCTCATAATATTAAGTATGAAATAGTATCTCGTGTTAAATCAGTTAGAGGTATTTATAATAAACTAGCTGCTGGAAAAAAATGGGATGATATTTATGATTTACTTGGACTTAGAGTTTTAGTAGATAATACAGAAGATTGCTATAGAGTAATTGGTCTTGTACAATCTAAATATCAACCAATTCCAAATAGATTTAAAGATTATATAGCTAATCCAAAACCAAATATGTATCAAAGTTTACATACAACAATATTTGGTGAAGATAAAAGAATATATGAACTACAAGTAAGAACATATGAGATGGATGAAATAGCTGAAAAAGGTATCGCATCTCACTGGAGTTATAAAGAACAAACTGATGGAAGTGTTAAAAATAACTTAGATAAATTACTAGAACAATTTAGAGTTTTAGTAGAAGTAAATGATATTGAAAAGAACATGAATTTCTTTGTTAATATCAAAGATGAATTAAAGAAAAGTGAAATATATGTGTATACTCCAAAAGGAGATATTATAGAGCTTCCATCAGGTAGTACACCAATTGATTTTGGCTATAAGATACATAGTGAAGTAGGTAATAGTACAACTGGTGCTTTAGTAAATGGAAAAATGGTTAAACTTGATTATGAACTTCAAGATGGTGATTTAGTTGAGTTAATAACTCAAAAAGGACATGCTCCATCAAGAGGATGGTTAAAGATTGTTAAAACTGAAGGTGCTAAATCAAGAATTAAAGCATATTTCTATAAAGCAGAAAGACAAAAATATCTAGACCTTGGTCATGAAATGATGGTAGCTGAATGTAAGAAGAGAAATCTAGATTTCAATGAAGTATTCACTGAAGAAAATGTTGAAACAATTTGTAAGAGTCTAAATTTAGATTCACTAGATGATATATATTTCTCAATATCAACAATGAGATATTTACCATCAACAGTTTTATCTAAATTAGAGATACATGAACCTAAGAAACAAAGAGTTATTCTTCCTAAAAAAGGAAAAACTGGTGGAAATGGAATAATAATTGCTGGTTCTACAGATATATTATGTACATTAGCTACTTGTTGTAATCCAGTATATGGTGAAGATATAGTTGGATATATTACTCGTGGTTATGGAGTAAAAGTTCACTCTAAGAATTGTCCAAATATTGATTTATCAAGTGAAAGAATTATTGAAGCTAAATGGGAAGACAATATTGATAATAGATATACTGCTAAGTTAAAAGTTTATATTAGTGATATATCAAATATCTTAATGAATATAGTATCTATTGCTACTAAACATGAAGTAGTAATTGACTCAGTTAATTTAATTAATAGAAATAAAGAATTATTTTATGATATAAGTTGTAAAGTAAAAGATATAAATTCCTTACATACATTTATAGATGAAATAAAATCAATTAAGAGTGTTTCTGAAGTAGAAAGGATATTTATATAATGAGAGTATTAGTTCAAAGAAGTAAAAATAGTAAAGTTACAATAGATGGTAAAGTAAATGGAAAAATAGATAGTGGATTTGTTTTATTCGTTGGATTTACTGAAGGTGATAATGAAAAAATCATTGATAAAATGATTGATAAAGTTATTAATCTTAGGATATTTGAAGATGAAAATGAAAAAATGAATAAAAGCATTCTAGATGTTGGTGGAAAAATACTTAGTATTTCACAATTTACTTTATATGCTAATTGTACTGAAGGTAGACGTCCTTCATTTGTAGAAGCAATGAATCCAAATGATGCTACTAAATTATATGATTATTTTAATAAAAAAATGTCTGAATTTATTCATACAGAAACAGGAATATTTGGAGCTGATATGAAAGTTGAAATATATAATGATGGACCAGTTACTATCATGTTAGATAGTAAAGATATATGCAAAGGAGTAAAATAATGAAAAATAAATTATTAGGAATATCACTATTAACTATTTCATGTTTATATGGAATGTTAGCAGCAGTAGTTATATTAATTGTATTAATGGCTGGAGGAGAAGCACTATATGCAATAATAGCTTGTATTATTGTAATAGCAATTCAATTCTTAATTGCACCATGGATAACAGACTTAACAATGAGATGGTTTTATAAAGCTAACTTTGAAGCTGAAATACCAGAATATTTAAAAGCATTTATTGAAAAAGAATGTGCTAAGCATGGGGTTAAATATCCTAAGATAGCAGTTATTGATGATGGAGCACCTAATGCATTTACTTATGGTAGAACAAAGAAAGATGCTAGAATCGTCATAACAAGAGGTATATTTGAATTATTAAATGAAAGTGAAGTAAATGCAGTAGTAGGTCATGAGATTGGACATATTGTTCATATGGATATGTTATTTATGACAGTAGCTCAAGTAGTACCATTAGTTTTATATGCTATATATGAAGCATTTGCTAAACATAATAATAATGATAGAGATAATAATAAAGCTGCTATAGTAGGTTATATTGCATACATTTTATATGTTATTAGTCAATATATAATATTATGGTTAAGTAGAACTCGTGAATACTATGCTGATGAATTTAGTGTAATTGAAACAGAAAATCCAACTGGTTTAGCAGAAGCACTTGTTAAAATAGGATTCGGTTTAAGTACTAAGAGTGGAGAAGCAAAAAGAAATGTTTCTAAAAATAACGTACTTGGAATATTTGATACAACAGCAGGTAAATCTTTAGCTGTAGCTTCAATGGATCAAGATGGTAATATATCAAAAGATAGAATTAAGAATGCTATGAAATGGGAAACATGGAATCCATGGGCATTATGGTTTGAATTTAATTCAACACACCCATTAATTTCAAAAAGATTAAAAAGAATTACAACATTCTGTAATCAATTTAATCAAGAACCATATATTGTATTTGATTTACAAAAACCAGAAAGTTATGTAGATGATTTCTTATTAGAAGTATTTATTTCATTCTTACCAAAAATAGTATTTATAGTTTCTATAGTATTTGCAATTGGTGGATTCTTTGCAGGATGGAATTTAATAGGACTTTGGATTTCGTTACTTGTAACAATAGCTGCATCTTATTATAAATTTAAAAGAGCACACAAAAGTGGTTACAAAGATACAACAGTTGAAAGTTTACTAGGAGAAGTTAAAGTATCTCACATTACATCTATTCCTTGTATAATAAAAGGAACTATTATTGGTAAAGGAAATCCAGGATGTATATTCAATGAAGACTTTATTATTAAAGATTCAACAGGTATTATATTCTTAGATTATAATCAGCCTTTAACAATCGTAAATAAAATATTTGCGTTATTTAAATCAGAACAATATTTCAATAAAGAAGTAACTGTTCAAGGTTGGTATAGAAGAAGTCCGGTTCCATATGTTGAAATATATAAATATACAGTAGATGGAAAAGAAAAGAAGATTTATACTTATGGACTTAGTAATGCACTATATATAATAAGTGCTTTAGTAGTAGCTGGATTATTACTAGCAAGTTTCTTATAAAAATTAAAATATGTGACTATAAATCACATATTTTTTTATTTTGTATAAATTATTATATTTAAAGCTTAATTTTTCTTTAAATAATAATTATTTTGTACTATAATAAAGGCTATGGAAAGAAAAGATGTAAAACTTGAAGATGTCAGTCCAATGATGAGAGAATATCTTAAGACTAAGGCTGAGTATGAAAATGTAATATTGTTTTATAGATTAGGGGATTTCTATGAAATGTTTTTTGATGATGCAATAACAGCATCTCATGAATTAGAACTTACATTAACAGGAAAGAATGCTGGTCTTGAAGAGAGAGTACCAATGTGTGGTGTTCCTCATCATGCAGTAAATGTATATTTAGAAAAACTAATTGAAAAAGGTTATAAAGTAGCTATTTGTGAACAAATGGAAGATCCTAAATTTGCAAAAGGAATTGTTAAAAGAGAAGTTATACAAGTAGTAAGTGCAGGTACTATTACTAATACAGAAATGGTTAATGAAAAAGACTTTAACTTTATCGCAAGTATTAGTGATTTAAACTACACATACATCTTATCTTATGCTGACTTATTAAGTGGAAAAGTATATGCTACATATATTAATCATGATGAAGAAAAATTAATAAGTCATATAGTAAATCTAAATATAAAAGAAATAGTAGTAAGAGATAATTTTGATGTTAGAATTACTCATACTTTAAAATCAAATTATAATGTTTTAATATCATATTTTAATGATGATAAAAATTATAAATATAATATATTTGATGAAATTGATGATGAAAGAATAATTAAAAATACGTGTTTAGTATTAAATTATTTATCTAATTCATTAAAACAAAATTTAAGTCATTTACAAAAATTAGAATTAGTTAATAATAAGCTATTCTTAGAATTAAATAAAGAGTGTATTAAAAACTTAGAACTTGTTGAAACTATAAGAAGCAAAACAAGAGCTAATAGTTTACTTGGATTCATGGATAAAACTAAAACAGCAATGGGAAGTAGACTATTAAAGAGTTATATTATTAGTCCTAGTGTTAGTAAAGATGAAATATTAAAAAGACAAGATTTAGTTAGTAAATTAATCGATAAATTTTTAGTTAAAAGTGAACTTCAAACTTTTCTTTATGAAATATATGATTTAGAAAGATTAACAGGTAAAGTAGCTTGTTCATCACTAAATCCTAGAGATATGATTCAATTAAAGAATAGTTTAAAAGTATTACCTGATATAAATACTTTACTTCAAGAATTAGAATTAGAACCAATCGAAACATTTGAAGAATTATATAAACTATTAGATCAAAGTATTATTGAAGAAGCACCTATCACTATTAAAGAGGGTGGAATAATTAAGAGTGGATTTAATAGTGAAATAGATGAGCTTCGTGATATAAAAACAAATGGTAAAGATTTTATTTCCAAATTTGAAAATGAGGAAAAAGAGAGAACGGGAATTAAAGGATTAAAAGTTGGCTATAATAAAGTATTTGGTTATTATATCGAAGTACCAAAAGGACAAGTAAGTCTTGTAAAAGAAGAATATGGATATGACAGAAAACAAACATTAACTAACTGTGAAAGATATATTAATCCATTATTAAAAGAGAAAGAAAATTTAATATTAAATGCTGAAGATAAATTAAATAATTTAGAATATGAAGTATTTAATCAAATAAAAGATGAAATTAAAAAATATATTTCATCATTACAAAAAGTATCTGGTTTTATAGCATACTTAGATGTTATGCAAGATTTTGCTACTATTGCTGAAGAACATAATTTTGTAAGACCAACTATTAATGAAGATCATGTAATTGAAATAATAGATGGACGTCATCCAGTAGTAGAGAGTGTTATTGAAGGAGAATACATTGATAATGATGTTATTCTTGATGAAAATACAAATATATTAATAATAACTGGACCTAATATGAGTGGTAAAAGTACTTATATGAGACAACTTGGTATAATAGCAATTCTAAATCAAATGGGATCATATGTACCAGCTAAGAAATGTAACTTACCAATATTTGATAAGATATTTACAAGAATTGGTGCTAGTGATGATTTAGTAGGTGGAGAAAGTACATTTATGGTAGAAATGAAAGAAAGCGCTAGTGCCTTAAAGAATGCTACTAAAGATAGTTTAATACTATTTGATGAACTTGGTCGTGGTACTAGTACATATGATGGTATGAGCTTAGCAGGTTCAATTATTAAATATATTTCTAAGAACATTAAATGTAAAACATTATTCTCAACTCACTATCATGAACTAACTGATATGGAATATAAACTTGATGATGTTAAAAATGTACATGTTACTATTAGTGAAGAAGGGGAAGATATAACATTCCTTCACAAAGTACTAGATGGATCAGTTGATAGGAGTTATGGAATCAATGTTGCTAAACTAGCGGGTCTTCCTGATAGTGTTATAGAAGAAGCAAATGATTTACTTAGTGTATATGAAAGTAAAGATAGTAAAAAGGGTAAGAAAGTAAAACAATTATCATTAGATTTTGAAGAACAATCAAAAGATGAATTAAGAGAATATATTAAAGAAATAAATCCATATGATGTAACACCTATTGAAGCAATTAATATATTAGATAAAATAAAACAATTATCAAATAAGTAGGGGGAAGAATATTATGAATGAAGATGAAAAAACACAAGCATTACCTGTTGAAGAAACACAAACAGAAGGATATCAATTCATTGGAGTAGATGACTTAACAGAAGAAGAAAAGCAGCAAATAATAAATCAAGTTAATGATTTCTTTAGTGAAGTATATAGTATTGAAGGCGCTATATTAAAAGCAACAGATGAAGCTTATCTTAGAAAAGAAAGTTTTAGACAAGTTGGTAAAAGACTAAGAAAGACTCATAATGAAATTAATTCTAGAATAATTCAATCAGAAATAAAAATATTTGAAACATATCAATTGAAGCTATTATCATTTTTATTAAATAGTGGTAGAGGTCCTTTATTAGATCAAATAATTAATAAGATTTCAGAAACTGAACAACAATTAAAACAATTAAGTCATTTATTAAGAGATATAAGAAAATCATTTAGAATACTAAAAAGATATAATGCTGAATCATGTAACTTAGAAATAAATGAATTAGTAACATTAATACATGGAAAAGCAGTATATGTAGTAAGAGATTCAAACGATTATATTGAAAAATGCAAAATGGCTTCAAGAGGTATTTCATTTATTGCCTCAAATAAAAACCAAGAACAAATACAAGCAATTGATGAGAATATAGATGCGTATGTACAAGTTCTTGGACTATATAAAACGCCAGGTGATAAATAAATAGGTAGTTTATTTGTTTAATGTTAATAGAAGTAAATATGAATGAATAAATTTTAAAAAGAAGTGCATTTATCACCAAACGCACATAAAGAATATTATAAATAAAAAAGTAAGTCAAATGAGTATAATTCATTTATAACTTACTTTTTTTATTTGTTTTTAATTTATCTTTAAGATATTTTTTATTTTTAAAATATTATTTTATGAGTTTAATATTTTTTCAGTATTTTTGAAATTTATTTTAGCTATCTTATATAGTTCATCTTTTCCATATTTAGCTACTATCTTTTTACCAATTTCATCAACTTTATCACTAGCGCCTTTTAGAATAGTAACACCATATTTTTCTGATAATTTATCCATTTCTTGTAAGAATAAATATCTACTTATAACACTACCAGCTGCTACACTTAAATGTTTACTTTCACCTTTAGTTAGGAAAGTAATCTTAGTTACTTTTTCTGTTATACCTTCTTGTTTTAAATAACTAAAATAACTTCTAGGACTAGTAAATTGATCTATTATTATTTTATGATAAGAAAATCCTTTATTAGATAATTCATATAATACTTTATTATGAAGTATTGTTTTAATCTTATTCATATTAAAACCTTTACTAGTTAATTCATTAAATTTAGGATTAGATAGAGTGAATGTTACATATGGTATTTTTTTCATAAGTATTGGAGCATCTCTTCTAATTTTATCATCTGTCATTTTTTTAGAGTCCATTATTTTTAAATCTTCAAGAAGTTTTCTTGTTTCTTTTGTAACAAGAGTAGCTGTTACAATAATAGGTCCAAAATAATCTCCTGTTCCAACTTCATCACTACCAATAGCATCATAATAGTAATAAGTTTTATCATTTATCTTAGCATCTTTTTCTTCTATTTCTTGATCTATATTTCTATTATTAAAATGGCTTTCTAAATCTTTCCACATGTTAGCTTCTATATCAGCTCCAATTCCTTGGAACATTACTTTTCCACTTTCATATAGAGTAGTGACACAATCATAATCTTTAACTTGAAAAACAGAATATGGGGGTTTTCCTGTAACCATATCCTTATAGTAATCAATCATTTGTGCTTTGATATTATCGCTAACTTTAAACACTATAGTTTTTTGTTTGTTATCCATAATAATTTTCACCAATAATATTTTAACATATTATTTAATAATTATCTATTAAAAGTATGCTATAATATAATTAGAAGTGAGTAGTTTAAGAGTGAAAATGCTTTTATATATTAAAGAGATATAGGTTGAAATCCTATTCGCTTCCATTAGTAAGGAGAATAAAAATGAAAAAAGTAATTGGAGTTATATTATTTTTAGTCTTTTTATATGGTGTATATATTGGAGTTGAAACATATAGAATTCAAAGTGAACCCGAACTAGTAAAACCATTAATTTTATTAGAGGCACACACTACTCCAGAAAAGATGACATTCAAAGGATTAGGATTCAAATTAATATATCAAATTGATAGAGTAAAGCAAAGTGATGACTTAGAATTAATATCTACTAAGCAATGTGATTTTATTTTATTTGATGTCTTTACACTTTGGACAAAATATTACAGTAAAGAATAATTATTTTATTGATATTTACCTTTAATTTATGTACAATGAATTTAGAGGTAATATTAATGTTAATGAAGAAGAATTTAACATGTTTTACTCATGTTATTTTTTTTAGGAGGAAGCTATGAAAAGAGCAAAAATACTTGTTATTGAAGGTACTGATGGAAGTGGAAAGGAGACTCAAAGTAAAAGACTTTTAGAGCATTTACAGTCAGAAGGATTAAGAGTAAAAAGTTTCTCATTTCCAATATATAATACACCAACAGGTAGGATAGTTGGGGGGCCTTATTTAGGTAAGCCTGAAATAGGTGAATCATATTTTCCTGAAACAAGCGCTAATGTAGATCCTCTAGTTAGTAGTTTATATTACGCTGCTGATAGAAGATATAATTTTCTAAGTGAAATAGAAGAAGAAATATATAAGAATGATATTATTATTTTAGATAGATATGTCACTAGTAACATGGGACATCAAGCTAGTAAAGCTAAAACTAAAAAAGAAAGAGACAGAATATTAAAATTTATAGATACTTTAGAATTTGATTTATGTGAATTACCAAGACCAGATAAAGTTATATTTTTGCACATGCCATTTGAAGCAGCAAGAGAATTAAGAAAGAGTAGAACTGCTGGAGATGGTAATGAAAATTCAGAAAGTCATTTAAGACATGCTGAAAAAAACTATGTTGAAATAGCTAAGATATATAACTGGCATTATATAAACTGTATTAAGAGTAAAAAATATACTAATATTGGTGATATAAAATCAATAGAAGAAATAAGCAATGAAATTAATGGGGTAGTAACTTCACTCTTAGAAGAAAAGTGTGAAGCTATACATAGATTAACAAGGTTTTAGGAGGTAATAGAATGGAAATAATAAAACCATGGATTAAAGTAGAAAACTATGATCCAAAGAAGATTTTAAAAAGTATTGAAAAAGCATGTAGAACATGCTATCGTTCAGAAAATTTGATTACAGAAGATAGTTACAAACAATTACTTAGAAATTGTATTACTAGAGGTCATGAATCAATATTAGAACATGAAAAAGTAACAGTAAGAATAAAATGTGATATTGGTTTCTACAAAGATATAACAAGACATAGAGCTGGTACTGCATTTTCAATTGAATCAACAAGATATTGTAATTATGGGAAAAATAAATTTGGAAATAATATAAAGTTTATTGATCCAGTATTTATTGAAGATAAAAACAATTATAAAATATGGAAAAAAACCATGGAAATGATTGAAAAGAATTATTTGAAAATGGGTGAGAATGGAGCTAAACCAGACGAACTTAGAATGATGTTACCACATTCAACTGCTGCTGAAGTAACTATGTCATGCAATATGAGAGAATGGAAACATATACTAGAACTTAGATGCTCTAAAATGGTTCATCCATCTATTAGACAAATACTAATTCCATTATTATTAAAGTTTAAAAAAGATTTTCCTGAGATATATGAAAATGTACCATATGATGAAGATTTTCCAAAAGAGTGGTATGCTAAATTAACAATTGATAAAGAATAGAGAGAAATCTCTATTTTTATTATGTAATGTTTACACTTTTATATGTATAAATAATTTACATTTATCTAGTTAATACTATATAATTATTATGATAATATGAAGAAGAATGAACCTGGAAAACTAGCATCACTAAAATATATGAATAAGTTGATTTTATTTTTGACTTTGTTTTTTTGTGTGGCTGGTGCTTTATTAATATTAGATGCATCTAGTATTTCTTCTGTACTTGTATATGGTTTTGATACACCATATTATTATTTTGGAAAACAAATGCTATTTATTGGCATTGGACTAGTAATGTCATTTTTCGTTCTATTAGTAGATACTAAATGGTATAAATTATTTGGATTTTTATTAAGTGTTATTTCAATTGCTTTATTAGGTATTACATTTATTAAAGAAAAAATATTTACATCTGGTGTTAGTGAAGTTACTTTATCTTTGTTTGGTGGAAGATTTCAACCAGGAGAGTTTTTAAAAGTATTCTTAATAATGTATATGGGTGCTTTTTATGGAATATGGGCTAATAAACAGAAAAAAAATCAGTGGTCTTTCTTAATACCATTAATACCTTGTGCTTTTTCATTCTTATTAATTGCTTTAGGTGGTGATTTAGGTAGTGCAGCTATCATGCTTGCTTTATATGCTTTGGTATTTGTATGTGTACCAACTAAAGAAAAATGGTTTAGGAGATTTAAAAGAATAGCTATTGGCGGATTAATACTTTCTGTATTTGCATTAAAATTTGCATATAAAATAATACCTGAATCTACTTTAGAAAGTAGTTACAGATTAAATAGATTTATATATACTAATCCATGTGATAGATATGAAGAAAACTCAGGATATCAAGTGTGTAATGGATATATTGCAATAGATAATGGTGGATTACTTGGAGTAGGTCCTGGTAAATCAGTACAAAAATATATGTATTTACCAGCTAGTCATACTGACTTTATATTCCCAATAGTTGTAGAAGAATTAGGTGCAATAGTTGGGGTAGTAATAATACTTGCATATATGTGGTTAATAGCTTTGATATTTAAAGTTGCATTGAAAACTAAAAACTTACAAAATTCAATCATATGTTATGGTATAGCAATATACTTTATGTTACATATATTTGTTAACTTAGGAGGAGTACTTGGAATAATACCATTAACTGGTGTCCCACTTCCATTCTTAAGTTATGGTGGAAGCTTTTGTATAACAGTTCTTTGTTCATTTGCTATAGTACAAAGAATTCATATAGAAAATGAGATAGAAAGGCATAAAAATGCTTGATATCTTCTTTTTTTTGTGTTATTATCATATTGCTTAATCCGATGCATTATTATGTATGATTAAATAAAGCACAAAGGAGGAAGAGTCGTATGAATTTAATCGATAAGATTAATAAGAAACAAATCAACCCAAATGTTCCTGAATTTCAAGTAGGAGATACAGTTAGAGTTGATGTTAAAATCGTAGAAGGAAAAAGAGAAAGAATTCAAGCTTTTGAAGGAATAGTAACTGCTCGTAAAGGTGGAAGTGTATCTGAAACATTTACAGTTAGAAAGAAAAGTGGAAGCGTAGGAATCAACAGAGTATTCCCAGTAAATAGTCCACTAATTGATAAAATTACTGTTGTTAAAAAAGGAAAAGTAAGAAGAGCTAAACTTAACTTCTTAAAGAGTTTAACAGGAAGTTTTAAAATTAAAGAAAGAAATTAGGTTTATACCTAATTTTTTACTATAAGAAAGGAAAAAGAAGTGAAAAAAGTCTGGGATGCAATAAAAGATTATGTTTATATAGTTATTGCTGTTATATTAATTAGAACTTTTTTAGTAACGCCTGCTATTGTAAGTGGTCCAAGTATGGATGATACATTAGAAGATGGACAACTTGTCGTTATTAATAAATTAATATATAGAGTTAGTGATATTAAAAGATTTGATATAGTTGTTGTTAACAGTGATACTGGAAATGAAAAGATTATTAAGAGAGTCATTGGTCTTCCTGGTGAAACTATTAAATATGTCGTTGCATCAGAAAGTGATGGAACTAACAAAGGAGAACTATATATAAATAATGAGTTAGTTAAAGAAGAATTTTTATCAGAAGAAGCATCATCCAAAACATGTATAGATGGTACTGCAATTTGTCATGATGGAATAACTTTAGGTGAAGATGAATATTTTGTTATGGGCGATAATAGACCGGTATCAAAAGATAGTAGATCTGTTGGAACTTTTAAAAAAGAAAACTTTGTTGGAAGAGTTAAATATAGACTTTATCCATTTAGTAAGTTTGGAAAGATTGATAAGTAAGAAGATTATATAAAATCTTCTTTTTTTATGTTCGATTTTGTGTTAAAATCATTATGATAGGATAGGTGTAATATGTATAAGATTATTTATAACAAAAAATTAAGTTCAGTTGCGTATGAAATGTGTGTAGAAGCACCTCATGTAATAGAAAAGTGTATTCCAGGACAATTTGCTATTGTTATGGCACAAGAGGATAGTGAGAGAATACCACTTACTATATATGACTATGATAAAGAAAAGGGATTATTATATTTAATATATCAAGTAATAGGAGCATCAACATTAGAACTTACTTATGCTAAGAATTACTTATATAGTGTAAGTGGTCCACTTGGAAATGCTAATGAAATATGTCAAAATCCAAATAGTTTTAAGGGTAAAAGAATAGTTTATGTAGCAGGAGGAGTAGGTATTGCTCCTGTATATCCACAAGTTAAATATTTGAAAGAAAAAGGATTTGATGTTGATGTAGTTTATGGAGCAAGAACTAATGAAATGTTAATTATTAGAAATAAACTACAAGAAGTAGCTCGTAAAGTTTTTTATGTTACTGATGATGGATCTTATGGAACAAAAGGATTTGTAACAGAGGTACTTAAAAATAGAATTAAAAACTATGATATAGTTGTTGCTATTGGACCTGTTATTATGATGAAAAATATTAGTGAATTAACAAAAGAAGCAGGCGTTAAAACTATTGTAAGTATGAATCCATTAATGGTAGATGGTAGTGGTATGTGTGGAGCTTGTAGATGTGAAGTTGATGGTAAAAGTAAATTTGCATGTACTGATGGACCTGAATTTGATGGCCATAAAGTTAATTTTGATTTAGCTATGAAACGTATGAATATATATAAAGAAGAAGAAAAAGAAAAATTACAAGAAATGGAAAAAAGATTACAAAGTCAAAATAAATAGTAAAGGAGAATAAAATATGAGATGTGATATTTGTGGAAGTGAAAATTCTTATATAAGAGATTGTAAATATACCATTAGTATTAAAAATAAAGAAGTTACTATTATATGTCAAAAAAGATTTTGTAATGATTGTAACAATGAAATAATAGATGAAAAACTTGAAAAAGAAACACTAAAAAAAGCAGAGAAGAAATATACTGAATTATATGGTATTAATAAGAATAAAGTACTTGAACTAAGAAAGAGTTATAATTTATCACAAGAATTATTTTCTAAGATAATAGGGTGCGCTAAAAAGACTCTTGTTAGTTATGAAAAAGGAACAAGTACTCCTAATGATAATTATGCTAATTTATTTAATATATTAATGTATAAACCCAAAATAATATTAGATTTAATTGAAGCAAATAAAGATATGTATACTAAAAAAGAATATGATACTATCATGAAAAAGATAAGATTTGAAAAGAAAGAAGAACCTGTTAAAAAGACAGAAACTGCTTCTGCTGCAAAAGCTAAAAATACAAATGCTAGAATTAAAGTTAGAGTTCAAAAACCAGAGGTTAGAGTTAATAACTTTGAAGAAGTTGAATTTGGACTTACTTATGCTGAAGCACTTAACGAATCTAATAGATGTTTACAATGTAAGAATCCAAGATGTATGAAAGGTTGCCCAGTAAGTATTAGAATACCTGAATTCATTGCTTGTATTAAACAAGGTAATATTAAGAAAGCTTATGAAATAATAAGTGAATCATCTAATTTACCTGCTATATGTGGTAGAGTTTGTCCACAAGAAAAACAATGTGAAAGTATGTGTGTTCAAGGACTTAAGGGTGAAGCAATTGCTATTGGAGCACTTGAAAGATATGTTGCTGATTATGCAATTCAAAATCATTTAAAGATTGGAAATGCAAGAGAAAAGAATGGAAAAACTGTGGCAATAGTTGGATCAGGACCTGCTGGACTTACATGTGCTGGTGATTTAGCTAAAGCTGGATTTGATGTAACAATATATGAAGTATTACATAAAGCTGGTGGAGTTTTAACTTATGGTATACCAGAATTTAGACTTCCAAAATTAATTGTTGAAAGTCAAGTCGAGTCATTAAAAGAATTAGGAGTAAAAATAGTAACAGATACTCCAATTGGAAATGCTATATCACTTGCTGATTTAAGAAAAAGATTTGATTATGTATTTATTAGTAGTGGAGCTGGTCTTCCTAAATTTATGGGTATCAAAGGAGAGAGTGCTAATGAAGTATTCTCTGCAAATGAAATACTTACTAGAATTAACTTAATGAAATCATATCAACCAGGAAGTAAAACACCAATCAAAAAAGCTAGAAAAGCATTTGTTATTGGTGGTGGAAATGTTGCAATGGATGCTGTTAGAAGTTTAAAACGTTTAGGAATAGATGCTCATCTTATGTATAGAAGAAGTATGGAAGAACTTCCTGCTAGAAAAGTTGAAGTTGAACATGCTTTAGAAGAAGGAGTTAAATTTGATTTACTTCAAACACCTGTTGAAATATTAACAAATGAAAATAATAGTGTTATTGGAATTAATGTTGTTAATATGAAACTAGGAGAAGTAGGTGAAGATGGAAGAAGAAGTGTAACTGAAAATCCAAAATCATTACATATGGTAAAATGTGACATGATTGTTATGGCACTTGGAACAAGTCCAAATCATGAAGCACTAAAGAATAGTCAAATAGTATTAACAGATAGAGGATTAATTCAAGTTGAAGGCACTAAGACTTCATTAAAGAACGTATATGCAGGAGGAGATGCTGTAACTGGATCAGCTACAGTAATCTTAGCTATGGAAGCAGGAAAAAATGCTGCTAAAGAAATTATGGCTCATGCAAAAGTAAAAAACTTGTAAAAAACAGAAATAGGTTTACAGTATTTTATTGAAAATGTAAATCTACTATGTTAAAATTATAGTATATATGATAGGAGGAAATATAATATGAGACAAGAAAAAGGATTACAAAATATTATAATTGTTGTTTTATCAGTAGCAGTATTAGCTATGAGTGTAGGTTTTGCTGTTTATGCACAACAATTAACTGTTAATGGAACTGCAACATTTAGTGCAGCTAAATGGGATGTACATTTTGATACTTCTTCATTTAATGAAACTAGTACAATTAAGGCAAGTGAAAAGAATGTAGGTAATACAGCTATTACTTATTCTGTAACTTTACCAAGTCCAGGATCTGAATATTCATTCACAGTTAACGCTAAGAACTATGGTACTATTGATGCTGCTTTAGAAGCAATTACATTATCTGGTTTAACTGAAGCTCAAAAGAAATATATTAGCTATACTGTAAATTATGATGGAACTGATTATGATGAAACAACAGATGGACTTGCTGATGATTTACTTGTTAATGACACTCATACATTAAATGTAACTGTTGCTTATTTATTACCTGCTGATTCAGCAGATCTTCCAGCAACAGATGTAGAAGTTAATTTAACTATTGCATTAGATTATGTAACAGTTGACTAATAAAAAAGAATAAGAATTATATAAGAATTATCCCATATTTGGGGTAATTCTTATATTAAAATAGTAATAGGGTTGATAAGAATGAAAAAGTATTTTGTTTATGTGTTAGAATTATTACTATTTATTTCTGCCATAATATTTAATATATTTTTTAAGAGTGATTTGCTTTTAAAAATATCAATCATTATTATTAGTATATTATATTTGTTAGAATATGGATTCCAAAAGGATAATTCTTATTTAAAACCACTTGTAACAAGAATAGTCATTTCTTGTTTATTGTCGTTTTTAATAGTAATTTATTCAATAGGATTATTTACTGGATTTAATAATACTGTTTTTAAACTAAATTTTAGTTATTTATTTAATATAGTATTTCTTGAAATAGTATCTATAGTTTTGCTTGAACTAATGAGATATATTATATGCAAGAATTCAACTAAAACTAAAAAACCAATTATATTCTTTACAATAGTAATGATATTATTAAATGTTATAACAGAGATAAGTGGTTACAACCTTAAGGAAACAGAAGGTATTTTTGTTTTTGTAAGTGTTGTTATATTACCAGTAGTCTCTAGAGAATTACTATGTTCTTATTTGGCATATAAGGTAAGTTATGTACCTAGTTTAGTATTCAAATTGGTAATTGTGTTATATGAATTTGTATTACCAATAATACCAAATTTAGGATATTACTTGTATGCATCATTTAATTTATTCTTAGTTTTCTTTATATACTTTTTATCTAGTAAAAGTATTGATTATGCTGAGAAAGCTAAGGCATATGTAAAAAAATCAACTCGAAGAATAATTTATTATCCGATACTAGTAATGTTATTAATATTAATTGCTTTGATATCAGGCTTATTTAAATATAAATTAATAGCTATTGGATCAAATTCAATGCAACCTGTATATGGTAGGGGAGATGCAATTATTTATAGAAAAGCTGATGCTAGCGAAGTAGATACAGGAGATATAATTGTATTTAATAAAGAAGGTACAATTGTAACTCATAGAATTGTTAATATTACCAGAGGAGGAAAATCACTTGTAATTCAAACTAAAGGGGATGCAAACAATGCTCCAGATGGTTTTGCAGTTTATAGTAGCGATGTTTTGGGTATTGTTGAATATAGAATCAAATATATTGGTTATCCAACTGTTTGGATAAATGATTTATTTGATAGGAAGGGAGAATAATGATTAATGGAAACAAGGAATGAAATTAATTATACTAAGGTTGTATTGGTTGTTTTATTTGTACTAGTTATTGTATTAAACATTATTATGTATGTTAAAGGATTTTATAAGATAAATGTAGAGACTGTATCTTATAAAGAGAATAATACAATTAGTTATAAAGTTTTTCTAAAGAAAAATGACTTCTTTGATGCAAAATACTTAGAAGAAGATAAAACATATATAACAAGTTTAATTGATTATATTAAAGTTAATTATAATTATAATATTAAATTTGATAATGCTGTTTCTGGAAATTATAGATATTATGTTCTTGCTACTGTAGAAGCAAATAAACCAAATAATGAAGCAGGTAACTATTGGACAAAGAATTATAAGTTATCTGATGAAAAGAAGATATCAATTGATAAATCAACTGAATATACAATTAATCAAGAAATAAAAATTGATTATAACAAATATAATAAAGCATTAAATGAATTTAAGAGTACATTAGGACTAGCAACATCAGGAGTATTAAAAGTATACTTAGTTGTTGATTCTGATGTTAATGCTAAGGGAATGAAAATAAATGTTCCTGGTAAATTATTATTAAAGATGCCACTAAGTGAAAAGACAATAGAAGCAACTATTGATTCTGATGCTCAAAATCATGTAAAAGAAATTACAAAGATTGTTGAGACACCAGCTCAAAAGACAAAGAAATTAGTGTCATTAGCAATTAGTTTTATAATAGAATTAGTAGTTTTAGTAGCACTAACTATTATGAATAGAAAAAATAGAAAAGCTAATGCTTTCGAAAGTACTATTAATAAGTATTTAGATACATATGATAGTATAATAGTTAACATTGATAAATTTCCAACATTAAGTAATTATAATGTTATTGAAGTATCTAGTTTTGAAGAATTATTAGATGCTCATAGTGAAGTAAGAATGCCTATTAATTTTTATAAATATAATAGTAGAACATGTTATTTCATACTTATGAATGATAAAACTGTATGGAAATATACAATGAAAAAATCTGACTTTATCTAATTAGAGAGGAGTGAAGAACATGAATAATAAGCCAAGACTTATTATTACTGTGGTAACATTCCTCGCTTTTGCATTAATGAGCGTAGGGTTTGCCACTTATCGAATTAGACTAAATGTAGCAGGGGTTGCAACTTTCTCTAAAAATGGAAAAATAGCAATTACTAATGTTGCTTTAGTATCAAGCAGTAATATAACTGATCCACAAGATCCGACTTTTACTGATAATAGTATTAATTTTAATTTGGATTTTCATGTTCAAAATCATAACGATTTGACGCAAGAATATAAGGCTACTTATGAAGTAACTTTGTCAAATACTTCTTTTTATGATTATATTTTTGCATCTGCGACTTTTACTCCTACAATAGAAACTACAAATAATACTAATCTTGAAGTTAGTTTTACAGTAGAAGATATTGAAGCAGGTGATGTAATAGCAAGCGATGAAACAAGAACATTTACTGTTGTTTTTGATATGTATCCTTCAAAACCTGGAGATTATAATGTTAGTGGTGAAACTATTGTAGATGTTGAACAAGGAGATGCACCAGTTTCATATTCATTACTTGCTAGTATGCCAAATAATACATCAATAGATTTAAGAAATCAATTAAGTGATAGAGTTGTTATTTCAGTAATAAATACATATCCTGAAAGTAAAACATTTACTATTACAAATAGTGGAACAAAATTTTCATTAGTTGATAATAGAGATAATCCACTTGGAACACTAACAGTAGCAGCTAATGAAACTACTACTTATGATGTATATATTAAGAGAAATAGTGGTGCAACATTCCCATCATCACCTCAAAGAATTAATATGTTTTTTACTCCAACAGGTGGTACTAGAACATCTATCGGAACAGTATCAATTCAAGTTCCAGTAGACGTAACTATAGTTGATGAAACACCACCAATGATTAGTGATGTTGAAGGCGAAAGATTAAATGATATAGGAAAAATCAAAGTAACATGGAATGCTACTGATGATAGTGGAATAGATCACTTTATAATCGAAGTATATAATGACAGTGGTACTTTATTAAATACAGTTACAACAACAAATGCTAATACTGAATATACATTTACTGATATGGCAGAAGGAACATATTATTTCCAAGTATATGGTGTTGATAATTCATCTAATCATAATAATGGACAAACTAATGCTTCTAGATGTACAACATCTGAAGGACAATGTTCAAGAAGTACTTCTTCTTCATATAGTTGGACATTTACTGTAACTAATAATTGTTCTAACTGTACATTCACAGGAGATTCTACTGTTACTATGGGAGATACTTATACAGCAACAGTAAGAGCTGGAAACTGGTATACACTTCCAAACTCAATTACTGTAACAATGGGTGGAACAACATTAAATGCAAATAGTTATACATATAATCAAAATAATGGAAGTATTAGTATTCCTAATGTAACAGGAGATTTAAATATTAGAGTAACAGCTAATTTCTCATGCTTAGTAAAAGGAACAAAAATACTACTTGCAAACGGAAAATATAAAAATATAGAAAATGTTACATATAATGATTTACTTGCTGTATGGAATTATGAAACAGGAAGTATTACTTATGAATATCCAATTTGGCTTGAAAAGAAATCATTTACTAATAAATATAGAAAAACATCATTTAGTGATGGTACATCTATTAGTACTGTTGCTCTTCATGGTTTATTTAGTCCTACATATAATGAATTTATAGCTGTTAATGATGAAGATAAATATAAAGTAGGAACTGAAATATTAAAAATTAAAGATGGTAAATTTAATAAGGTTAAGATTACTAAAATAGAAGATATTAATGAAGAAGTAGAATACTATCATGTAGTATCAACAAGATATTATAATGTTATTGCAAATGATGTATTAACTACTGATGGAACAGTAATTCTATCTAACCTTTATGGATTTACAGAAGATTTAAAATGGCCTAGCAGTAGAAATACTATAATGGCAAGTAGATTATATACATATAATCAATTTAAAGATATTCTTCCTTATTATATGTTTAAAGGTATGAGAGTTGAAGAAGCAGCATACTTAGAAAATTATGGATATACATTAGATTTATTTAAATATTATTTAGCAACTAATCAAGTAAATGAAGAAATGATGAGAAAAGTTGATACTAATGATAATGGTAAGAGAGTATGGATGGTTACTACTTCTAGAGATATAGTTAATATGTTTAATGAAACTTTATATCTACATGAAGAAGGATCAAATTATAAGTTACCTTCATATGATGGTGTATCTAAGTGGTATTCAACATCAGAGAATAAATACTATAAACCAGGTGATACTGTTAAAGTAGTACATGGAATGCATTTTATAGAGATTAAATAGTCTAGAAATAGACTATTTTTTTTGCTATGATATTCCTAGGTGATTTATTATGAAATATCCAAAATTTATATCTAAAAATAGCTGTATTGGTATTATTTGTCCATCAGGTGGATCTAATGATGAAACTAAGATTAATAAATATAAAAATGGTATTAAGAGATTTGAATCATTAGGTTACAAATTAAAAATATCAGATTACTTATATAATGATGAAATGGGTAGAAGTTCATCTGTTAAAAATAGAAGTGATGAATTTAACAATATGTTAAAAGATAAAAGCGTAGATATGGTATTATGTGCGACAGGAGGAGATTTTCTTATTGAAATATTACCATATGTTAACTTTGATTTAATTAAAGATAATCCAAAATATGTATGTGGTTTTTCTGATCCAACTGGTTTATTATATCCATTAACTACTAAATATGATGTAGCAACTATATATGGTCAAAATTTTAGTCAATTTGGTTCTATGGATTTACATGAAAGTCAAAAAGATTTTTTAGATATTGTAACTGGTAAAAAGTTAAGTGAAAAAAACTATCCTTTATATGAAGAAGAGAGAGTTGAAAAAATAACTGGTCTTGAAAATCCAAACTTTACTAAGAAAGTAATATATAAAACATTAGATAATAAAACTGTTAATGTAAGTGGAAGAATAATTGGTGGTTGCATGGATTTAATAAGTGAATTATCTGGTACTAAATATGATGGAATTAATGAATTTAATGAACGTTATAAAAAAGATGGAATAATATGGTATTTTGATAATTGTGAATTAAATTGTGATGAGACTATTAGACAATTATGGAAATTTAATGAATTAGGCTATTTTAAATATGCTAAATGCGTTATTTTTGGACGTTTTGGATTAGATACATCATATTATGGTTATGACGTTAAAACGTGCTTAAAAGATAGTATTTTAAGTAGTCTTAATATTCCTGTTATATATGATGCTGATATATCTCATAAAGCACCATGCTTAAATATAATAAATGGTAGTATAGCACATATTAAATTAAATAAAGGAAAATTTAATATAGATTTTGAATTAAAATAAAGGTATGTGTTATAATCATAAAGGAGATGAATTATTATGAAAGAAAAAATAATTAGTATAATAGGAACTTTAGTATTTGGTTTTTTATATTTTTATGTAGCATTGCCTGCATTAAATATACATACATATGAATTTTGGTTTTTTATAACATTATTAATTATATGTTTTTTATTACTTACTAATCTTACAATGGCTAAAGATTTAGTAAAAGGTAAAATGACTTTTACTAAGGCTGTTAAAAAGAATAAATTAATTCTTGCTATTCCAATTATTTATATATCATTAATAGTATTAGATGTAATTGGAAGTCCACTTTTTAACGCTAAAAAGTATGCTCACAGAATAGAAATAACAGAATCTAATTCATTTACTGAAGATATTGCTAAAGTAGATTTTAATAAACTTCCATTACTTGATAAAGATAGTAGTCAACAATTAGGTGATAGGGTAATGGGTCAAATGAGTGATCTTGTAAGTCAATTTAATGTATCTGATATATATACTCAAATAAACTATACTGGAAAGATAGTAAGAGTAACACCACTTGATTATGCAGGATTTATTAAATGGATTACTAATAGAGACGATGGTGTAAAAGGATACATTACTGTTGATAGTAATAATGGGGAAAGTAAATTAATTAGACTTGAAAATGGTATGAAATATGTAGAAAGTGGATTCTTTAATGATAATTTGTATCGTAAATTAAGATTTTCATATCCATTTGATTCATTTGGAAGAATTTCTTTTGAAATAGATGAAGAAGGTCATCCATATTGGATTGTTCCAGTTATTGATTACAAATTAATTGAATTAAGAAGAGAAATAAGTCATATTATCATATTAGATCCAATAACAGGAGAAAGTAAAAAAGTTGAAGTAGGTGAAGTACCATCTTGGGTAGATATGGTATATTCTGCTGATTTAATTATTGAAGAAGTAGATGATTGGGGTAACTATAATAAAGGTTACTTTAACAGTATTCTTGGTCAAAAAAATGTGGTAAATACTACTGAAGGATATAATTATCTTGCTATGAATGATGATATTTATCTATATACTGGTATTACTTCTATAGTAGCAGATGAATCTAACTTAGGATTTATATTAACTAATATGAGAACAAAAGAAACTGTATTCTATAAAGTACCTGGTGCTGAAGAATATAGTGCTATGGCAAGTGCTGAGGGAGCTGTTCAACATTTAGCTTATACTTCTACATTCCCATTATTAATTAATTTAAATAATAAGCCAACATACTTAGTTAGTTTAAAAGATGATGCAGGTCTAGTTAAAATGTATGCATTTATTGATGTAACTGATTATCAAAAAGTAGTAGTAACAGATTCATCAAAAGGAATACTAGTAGCTGCTCATAATTACTTAGGTGATCAAAAATATGAGTTACCTAATGAAGATTTAACTATAAAAGAAATAGTTATTAAAAGAATATCTAGTGCAATAATTGATGGAAATACATATTATTATATTGTTGATACAAGTAATAAAAAATATAAAGTATCTATTAGTGTTAGTGATAATTTACCATTCTTAGTAAGCGGTTCTAAAATTAAAATTGGTTATGCACTATCTGAAGAAATAACTACTATAAATAAAATATATTAAGATTGTATTATTACAATCTTTTTTATAGAAAGAGGTAAATATAATGGACATTTTTAAAACATTGATTAAAGAAATATGTGATGAAGAAAATATAGAATTTAGTATATTATCAAAAGATTGGGTTATTATGCTAAGAAAAGGTAATAAGGTTAAATTTATTATTGGTAATAAATTTGATCTAAATACTCATGCTTCTGGTTTAGTTTTTGATGATAAGTATGCTACGTATGAAGTATTAAAAAGCTTAAATATACCTATAATAGAACATAATATTTATTTTAAAGATTATGAATTAGAAGATGTACTTAATTATTTTCATAGTCATGATAATAGCATAGTAATTAAAACTAATGATGGTTCTTGTGGAACTGGTGTATTTCATATAACAATTGAAGATGAAATAGAGCCACTATTGCATAGATTATTTATTAAACATATGTCTGTTAGTATTTGTCCTTTTTATAATATTAAACATGAATATAGAATGTTTATGATTAATAATGAATGTGTTTTAATGTATGGAAAAAATAGACCAATTGTTTATGGTGATGGAATTCATACAATAAAAGAATTATTAATAGAGTTTAATCCAAATTATTTTAAAGACATTCTAGTAGATGAAGAGTATAATAGTGTCCTAGAAAAAGGAGAAAAATATGAATATGGATGGCAATTTAACTTATCAAGAGGAAGTGTACCATTTGAAGTAGAAGATGAAGAATTAAAAAGAAAACTAATAGATCTTTCTAAAAGTATTACAAGTAAACTTGATTTAGGTTTTTGTAGTTTAGATATAATAGATTCACTAGAGGGTTTATATGTAATAGAAATTAATAGTGGAACTATGATGAAGAATTATATTGAAATAGTGTCAAATGGACGAGAAATTGCTAAGGAAATATATAGGTCTGCTATAAAAAGTATGTTTAATTTGTAAAAATATATATTATTAATTTATCTTTTTTGGTAAAATTATTTTGAGGTGATATTATAATGGATAAGGAATTAAAGAACGCTCTTTTGAAGGAAAAAAGAAGACAACAAAACAACATAGAATTAATTGCAAGTGAAAATTATGTTTCAAAAGATGTGTTAAAATTACAGGGTAGTATTTTAACTAATAAATATGCTGAAGGATACCCAAATAAAAGATATTATGGTGGATGTGAATACATTGATATATTTGAAAGTAAAGCAATAGAATATGCTTGTAAATTATTTAATGCGCAGTATGCAAATGTTCAACCTCATAGTGGAAGTAGTGCTAATATGGCTGTATATAGAGCACTTCTTAGTCCTGGAGATAAAGTACTTGGAATGAGTTTATCTCAAGGTGGACACTTAACTCATGGTAGTAAAGTAAACTTTAGTGGAATAGATTATGAAGTAATAGGATATGAACTTGATCCTAAAACTGAAATGTTAGATTATAAAAAGATAGAAGAATTAGCATTACAAGAAAAACCAAAAATGATAATAGCTGGTTCTAGTGCTTATTCTAGAAGCATAGATTTTAAAAAGTTTAGAGAAATTGCTGATAAAGTAGGAGCATATTTAATGGTAGATATGGCTCATATAGCAGGCTTAGTAGCTGCTGGTTGTCATATGAATCCTGTAGAATATGCTGATGTTGTTACTTCAACTACTCATAAAACTCTAAGAGGTCCAAGAGGTGGATTAATACTAACTAATAATGAAGAAATCATTAAGAAAGTTAATAAAGTAATATTCCCAGGAATACAAGGTGGACCATTAATGCATGTTATTGGTGCTAAAGCTCAATGCTTCTATGAAGATTTAGGAAAAGACTTTAAAGAATATGCAAAAAGAATAATTCAAAATGCACAAGCTATGGCAGATGAATTTATGAAAAATGGAGTTAGAGTTGTATCTAAAGGAACAGATAATCATTTAATGTTAATAGATGTTAAAACAAGCTTTAATATTACTGGTAATATAGCAGAAAAAGTATTAGATAGTATTTGTATAACAGTTAATAAAAATACTATTCCATTTGATACTGAAAAACCAAATGTTACTAGTGGTATAAGAGTAGGTAGTCCTGCTATGACAACAAGAGGACTAAATGAAAAAGATTTTAGACAAATCGCAAATATTATTATAAAAGCATTAAAAAATTATGAAGATAAATCAGTACTAAGAGAATTAAAGAAAGAAGTACTTGCTATTACAAAGAAATATCCGTTGAATTATTAAAATAGAGTGCTATAATATTAAGACATCAGGGGGAAATTGATGAAAATATTTAGAAATCATAAAGTATATGTTCAAAACAAAGACTTATCAAAAATAATGTATGCTAGTATTCATTATAGAGAAGGTATTCCTCAAGAAGTAATTAGTAAAGCTTTTACTGGTTCATTTAAGGTTACACCTGAAAATATGGATGAATATACAACTTTTGAAGATAATGATAGTATTCGTTTCTTTAAAAGAATGCCATATATAATTGATTATGATAAAATTAGAAAACTTTCTGAGAATGAAATAATAAGTATTATTAAAGCTACAATGGATAGAATAAGTTATATTTGTTCTAGTTTAAATAGAAAAAGAGGACCTAAAAAACTTAGTGAGTATTATGAGGCTCTGGATAAAATAGACTTATTAGAACATAAATTCTTTGCTTTAAGAACAATACTTTGGGAACGTCAAGGCACATTTAAAAATGTATTGCCATATGAATTAACAGATGCATACAGATTAAGAATGGCTTTTAATAGAAGACGTAATACAGTAAGTCAAAATAATTACTAGAAATAGTAATTATTTTTATAATATGTTATAATTATTATAGGAGGACGCGACTTATGATAGATGAATTTACAGAACATAGATTTGGATATTTAAGAGTTTTAACTACAGACGAGAAACTAGAGAAAATGAAAGAACTAGAAGAAGATATTGAATCATTAACTGAAATTATTAATGATCCTTTAACTACTGGTGAACAAAAAACTGAGTTTCGTAATGATATTAATTATGATAGAGAAGTAATATCATATTTAGAAGCCATATTAAAAGAACCACAATTATAGGTGATAAAAAATGATGAATCCAGATGAATTATTAGGACAATCAAATTTAGCAAACTCTAGTTTAGATCAAGACTTCAGAGATTTATTTGCTATGAGTTTTACTACGTTAAATATATCTGAGAATTATGATCAAATATATAAAAAGGATCCATCTTGTGCTATTCCAAAAAGACTAATTGAATTATATGTAAAACATATACAACCAGATTATAATAGAATGATTTTTAATTTTAAAAAGAAATATGTTTATAATGAATCACTGGTTGAAAAGAACGATACTAAGGAACAAAGACAAGGGCTTGGATTAGTTTATGATTATATTCAGAATTATGATGTAGATCAACCATTTAATATTTTCATTTCTACAATGAAAATAAGTTCTTTATTGTGGCAACCAACAGATGATAAGAATACTAAAGGTATTAGAAAAGAAATAGAGGATAAAAAAAAGAGAATAGCTGAATTAAAAGAAGAAGCAAAAAGAACAAAGGATTTATCTAAATTTCATGAAGCAAGAAAATTGCAAAGTGATGTAGATGATGTATCATTTAAGCAAAAAATAGGTGGATCTATTAGAAGTGGAAATGATGATGAGGTTAAAATGTATGGTACTGGTATAAACGTACCTACTGCTAAAGAAGCATTAGAATTTATGAATTCTTATTTAAGCCCTCAAAAAATGAATGAATTTAATCAGGTTTTAAAGCATGCTAAAATATTTAATTATATTTCATATTGTGTTAAAGAAATGTGCAAGATAATTTATTATCAACCATTTACTGATGGAAATAAAAGAACAGCAAGAGCTGTATTAAATCTTATGTTTAAAGCACGTGGACTTCCTCCAGTATATATTAAAGCAAAAGAAAGAGATAATTATAAAGAAGCATTATTTAAAGCAATAAAAGATAATGATTATAAAGATATTATAGGATTCTATTTATTTAAGATATGTGATTCTATATATGAACTAGATATAGTGCCATATAAAAATGAAAGACTTGCTGATTTTCATGAAGAAATGAATGGCGAATCATATGAAAGTGTGTTATAAAAAATAAATTACAAAATGTAGTAATTTATTTTTTTATTTGGTATAATATGTTATAGAATAAAGAATTGTAAGAGGTATTTATTATGGATGATAATATGAGAAAAGCATATCCATTTAGCGGAATGCTTATACTAACAATATTATTGGTATTTGGCTTCTTTTTATTACATTTTACTGGATTTTTTGATATAAGAAGTTTTAAAGAATTAACCACTTTTTTATACTATCATTGTTTTGAATTTATAGTAAGTTTTGTATTTATTATATCTTCTATATATGTATGGGTTTCATTTGCTAAAGATGCATATAAAACACCCACAAAAGAAATACTATATCTAAAAAGTTTTAAAGATGATTTATATGAATTTGTTGATAAAAAAGGTAGAAGTTATTTTGTAGTAAATGATGACAAATATGATGTTAAGAAGTATTATGAAGTACTTAAAACAACAAATATTATATATGATGTTATAGATGAAACAAAAGATAAATTTGAACTAAAGAAGGGTAAAAATTATTGGTTAAATCTATATTCACCAGTTGGTAATATTGAAAATATGTTAGTATTACCAGCATTATATGTAATTATTATACCTGGTTTAATTGCATTCTTTATGTCAGTAGGCTTTTATAAATTATTTGGTATTATTTGGACTTTTATTCCAATCTACTTTATTATTTATGATTACTTATATAAGAAAAAATTAAAAGATGATAAGATTGATAAAAAAGAGAAAAAAGAAATAGAAAATATGAACAAGAGATTTTTCTCTACAGTTAATCTTTTAAAATTAATATGTGCATTAGTTCCACTTATTGTAATGATACTTATATACAATGATTTTAATGATAAACTTGGAAGACTTATATTTGCTCCAATTCTATTATTAGGATTTTGTGTACTTGGATATGTAATATCTGAAATAGCAAATAATGATATATTAAGAAAACTATGTGAAAAAGGATATGTATTTGTATTTTTGATTTATTGGTTTGGAACACTTGCATATTTTTCAATAAAGACAATTATTGCAGGAGAAAGCTTTATATTGTTATTTTCTACAATACCTTTCTGGTTAGCTGGAATAGCATTCGCATATTATAGTATTAGTAAAGAAGAATAAATTACTTAATGTAATTTATTTTTTTATTTGGTATAATTATAATTGGTGATTATATGAGTAAGAAAGAAAAGAGATTAGCAATTTTTTTAGAAAAACTAGCTGATTTTATATTGAGTTTTCATTTCTATTTTTACTTTTTAATTGCTGTTGCTGTTTTATGTACTTATTATTGGGGATTTCCAAAAGTATTTAATGGATTAGTAATAGTAATGTTAACAGTATATATTTTAGAACTAATAATTGGTTATGATAGAAATTTCTTAGGGTTTTTTGGAATGATTTTATTTGGAATAATAGGATATTTAATAACTAAAACAACGAGTGGAGCACTACTAGGTATTACATATGCTATATTAATTATAAATATTATGAAAATAGTATTAAGTTATGTTATTAGTGAAATAGCTAGTAAAGCTAAAAGGTGAATTATGGAAGTAATTAATGGAGATATAACTAAATTAGATGTAGATATAATAGTAAATGCTGCTAATAATACTTTACTTGGTGGCGGTGGAGTAGATGGTGCTATTCATAGAGCCTCTGGACCTAAACTATTAGAAGAATGTAAAACACTTCATGGTTGTGAAACTGGAGAATCTAAAATGACAAATGCATATAATTTACCATGTAACAAAATAATTCATACAGTTGGTCCAATATATCACTATGAAAATGATGCTGCTTCTTTATTAAAGAGTTGTTATAAAACATCATATTTATTAGCAGAACAGTATAGAAAAGAGAATAAATTAGATAATATAACTATTGCATATCCATGTATATCTACTGGAGTATATGGTTATCCAAAAGATGAAGCATGTATGATAGCAGTAAACACTATAAAAGAATTAGATAATAATCATATAAATGTAATATTTGTATGCTTTGATGAAGAAAGTTATACTTTATATAAAAAGGAGTTGGAAAAATGAGTGTTGAGGATTATTTGAAAAACCAGTATGGCACATATAAAAAGTTAGAAAATGGTAATTTTTATGTACAAAAATCTGATGGAACAGAAATATATATACCTAAAGATTTTAATGCTCAAACAAAAGTATATGCGTATTTACCAGGACAAGGTGGTCCAGGAAAAGATGCATCAAGACTTAGATCATTAATGATAAATAGTGTACCAGAGGATTATTTAACAATTATAGCTCCTAAATCAGATGATCCAACTAAAATACTAGATCAAGCTACTAAAGTAATTACTGATAATGATTCAAAAGTACAAGGAATTGTAGTAAATGGATTTAGTTTAGGTGCTAGACAAACAATGCCAACTTTAAATGAATATTTAGAAAAACATCCAGAAATGGGTGATTCATCCGCTATTATTATGACAGATGGATGGGTAAAAGGTTATTATAAAAGAGATGACCTATCAGCATTAAAAGAACATAATGTTCCTATGTTATATGTATCAGGAGCTTATACTAAAATGGAAGATAAGAAAAGTCCTAAAGTAGATACAATAACAAAACAATTAACTAATGCTGGTTTTAATGTTATAGGTGTTAAATCACATGATTCAGGACATGGTGGATTTAATGCTGATGTAATATCAAATGAATTTGTACAATTCATATTTGGTGATAGAGATGATATAGGAAATTTAAATGTTAATACTAGAGATGAACGTTTAAGACCATTTTATGAATTCTATAGATATAATACTGATACTAAAAGATTTGATTTAATAATGAAAATGAAAAATACTAATGATTTTTCAGCTTTAGAGTTTGTTAGAATCAATAATAAAGAATTAAGTCCAGAAGAATTACTTATTCAAAGTGACAATGAATATTTACAAAATTATTTAGGTAATATTAGTGCTAAATTACAAGCATTAAGTAGTAGTACTTTTGATTTATCAGTATCAAGTACAACTGCAGTACCTGCTTTAGAACCAGGAATAATAGCTAAATTATGTTCTTCAGTAAAAAGTCTTAGTGAAAAATTAAATAAAGATATTATAAATTTTGCAGAAGTAGGAAGTAGATTCAGAGAGTTAGATTTAAAACTTGATGAGCAAACAGAAAAGTTAATGAATGATTTTCTTGCTCCATTAACAAGTCAAGCGTATGATATACCAATCAAAGATATAACTACTTTTGATTATAAGTTTCAAATAAATGACATTCTTCCAGAATTATTAGATAGTAGTTTAGATTGGAATTTACTTCCATTAATATGTCCTGATTTGGCTGACATAAGCGATGAAAGAAAAGCAATATTAATTAGCGCATTTAAATATCTTGGACTAGAAGGACGTCAAGTAGGTCTATGTGGAGAAGTGGATACTGATTGTCAGTGGTGTGCTAACTTTGTAGGTTCAATAGTAAATAAATATTATGGAGCTGGTAATGTTATACCATCTTCTTATGCATCAGTTTGGAAAATTATTGGTGATTATGGAAATGATGATGATGGACTTGCTTTAACTAAAGATCCAAGACTTGGATTTGTTTTTAGTGATGCTTATACAAAAATGTGGTTAACAAGTCATAATGGTGAAGATAATAAATGGATAGATCAATCATATATTCCACGATCAGGAGATTTAGTTGTCTTTAGTGGCCCTGATAGTATGCGTTTTGAACCAACTAGTGTTACATCATATACACATATAGGTTTTGTGGTTGGAACAACAAAAATTGATGGTACTACAAAATTGATGACTATTGAAGGTAATGTAAATGATGATGTTCAAGTTAAATATTATGATATGGATGATCCATATGTTTATGGATATGGAAGAATTGATTATGAAGATTTTTCTGTTTTAAGCAGAGAAGCTATAGATAATACTGTTGATGAAGGAATTGATACTTCTATTAGTAGAGCTACTTTTGCTTCTGCGCTTAAAAACTTAAAGAGTTTTAATGGAAAAATAATAGCCCCAGCAAAACCACGTCTATCAGCACCACCTACAGCAACAACAACTTCACACTATCAAATACAAACACCAGAATCAACAATACCGAGTGTTTCAACATCAGAACCAACACCAGAGCAAATTGTTGCACCAGTTGAAGAACCAACAAAACCAACAGAGCCAGAACAATCATCAGAACCAGCACCTTCTGAACCAACACCAGAACCTACAACTAAACCTGAGGAGGAAGAAACACCAACAGAAGAAGAACCAACAGTTGAGCCAACTCCTTCTGAGCCAACAATTGAACCAGAAATAGAGGAACCTACTATAGAATCTGATGAAGAGGTAACACCAACAAAACCAACTAGACCAGATCCAATTCCAAAACCAGGTGAGCCAAAGAAACCAGATCCTCTACCAACACCAGAGCCTGAACCAGAGATAGAAACACCTATTGAAGAAACTAAACCAGAAATTCCAACAGAGGAAGAACCAATTATTGAACCAGATGAAAGTATTGAATATGATTATGAACAACCAGATGACACTGGAACAGAAGTTGTAATAGAGCCAGAACCAACAAAAGAACCTGAGCAAGCACCTATAGTTGAAATACCAGATGAAAAAGATGATAGTAGTGCTCTTAAGACAATTGGAATAATGGCTGCTGTAGGAGCCGGAGTAGGAGCCTCAGCATATGCAGCTCATAAAGTAATAGATAAAAACAATATGAAAGATGATAATTATTATGAATATGAAAAATCTGATTCAAAAGAAGATAAAAAGAAAACATCTTTTATAGAAAAAGAATATTATTCTGAAGAAATGAATAATTTTGATGAAGAGGAAAAATAATATGAGAAAAATAAAAATACATGGAATTTATAAACATTTTAAAGGAGATCTATATTTTGTAGAAGACGTAGCTAAATATTCAGAAACAGATGAAGATTTAGTAATATATAGAGCTTTATATGGAGAAGGACAATTATGGGCAAGACCACTTGATATGTTTTTAAGTGAAGTTGATCATAAAAAGTATCCTAATGTAAAACAAAAATATAGATTTGAATTACAAAAAATTGAAAGTCTTAATGGAAAAAAATAAACTATGATTATAAATCATAGTTTTTATTAATAAAAAAAATCTATTCTTGACAAAGCAAGCATTAATATTTATCATTAAGAAGTGAGGGAAACTAATTATAAGAAAGGGTGAACATATGAAAAATCTTGTTATAGTAGAAAGTCCCAGTAAAAGTCATACTATAGAAAAATACTTAGGTAATGATTATAAAGTTCTTAGTTCTAAAGGCCATATACGTGATTTAGCAACAACAGGAAAAGGTGGTCTTGGAGTTGATATAGATAATGGATTTACTCCTACATATATTCCTATGAAAGGTAAATCTAAGGTAATTAATGAACTAAAGAGTGAGGTAAAAAAATCATCTAAAGTAATTCTAGCAACCGATCCGGACCGTGAAGGAGAAGCTATTAGTTGGCATTTAAAAGAAGTATTAGGAATTAAAGATGCTGATTATGAAAGAGTAGTTTTTAATGAAATAACTGAAAATGCTATTAAAGAAGCTTTTAAAAATCCAAGAAAAATTGATATGGATTTAGTTAGAAGTCAAGAAGCAAGAAGAATACTTGATAGAATATTTGGTTTTAGAGCAAGTACTTTTGCTAAAATGAAAACTTTAGGAGATCATGCTGGTAGAGTTCAAAGTCCTACTTTAAGATTAATAGTAGATAGAGAAAGAGAAATTCAAAACTTTGTTCCTGAAGAGTATTATACTATTGAAGCTGATTTTAAAGAGTTTAAAGCAGAACTTAAAAAGTATGAAGGAAAAGATATTAAAGTAACTAGTAAAGTACAAGCTGATGAAATAATATCTAAATTATCAAATGCATATAATATTGAAAATATAGAAACTGTTGAAAAACCTGATAAAAGTGAACCACCATTTACAACAAGTACTATGACTCAAATGTCACTTAATAAATTAGGATTTCCTTCTAAAAAGACTATGAGTGTTGCTCAAAAGTTATATGAAGGTATTGATTTAGGCAGTGAAAGAACAGGTATTATTTCTTATATGAGAACAGACTCAGTAAGACTTTCAGATGTATTTGTTAGTGATGTTAGAAGATATATAACTAACAATTATGGAAAAGAATATTTAGGTTATGTTAAAAGTGCTAAAAAGAATGATAATGTTCAAGATGCACATGAAGCAATTAGACCAACAAGTATAGATAGAACACCAGAATCAATTAAGAAATATTTAACACCAGATGAATTTAAATTATATAGTTTAATCTATTATAGAACACTAGCTAGTTTAATGGCTGATGCTAGAACTAATAATACAACTATTGATTTAGAAAATAGAGGTTATTTATTTAGAGCAACTGGTAAAGTATATACTTTCGATGGTTATTTAAAAGTATATAAAGATTATAAAGATATAAAAGATATAGTACTTCCAGATTATTCTAATTATAAATCAAGCGTACTTGTAAGTAGAGGAGTTGAAGCAAAACAACATTTTACAGAGCCAAAACCAAGATATACAGAAGCTTCATTAATTAAAGAAATGGAGAAAAATGGTATTGGTAGACCAAGTACATATGCAGCTATAATTGATAGAATAAAAGATGGATATGTAACTGTAAAAGAGAAAAAGTTTATTCCAACTGATGCTGGGTTTGATGTAAGTGATAAATTAGAAGAATTCTTTAAACCAGTAGTTAATATTAAATATACTGCTGAAATGGAAGAAAACTTAGACTCAATTGCAGATGGAAAAATTGTTTGGAATGAAATGTTAACTAATTTCTGGAAATTATTTTCTAGTATGTTAGATAAAGCTATGAAAGAAGCTAAAAAGAATCCTCCAAAGGAAACTGGAGAGTATTGTCCAGAATGTGGAGAACCACTAGTTGTTAGAAAAGGAAAGTTTGGAGAATTCACAGCATGTTCAAATTATCCTAAGTGTAAATATACTAAAAAAGAAGAGAAGAAAGTTAAAGAAATATGTGATTGTCCTAAATGTGGACAAAAGATAGTTGAGAAGAAATCTAAAAGAGGAAAAGTATTCTATGGATGTTCAAATTATCCTAAATGTGATTTTGCTCTTTGGGATAAACCAACTGGTGATTTCTGTCCAAACTGTAATAGTTTGCTAGTGGAGAAGAAAGGTAAAATAACTTGTTCTTCTTGTGATTACGAAGAATAAACATATAAAAATTTGATTTTTATATGTTTTTTTGTTATAATATAGCACGTTTTAAAAAGGGGGATTAAAATGTTAGATAGGTATCAAAAAGAAAAGTATGTAGAAGAATATAAAAAAGCTTATACATACGACGAAGAAAATGATAGATATGGTGTTCTTGGTATGAGATATGATCCAAGAATAATAGATTTCTTTAAAAGACATAATCTATACGATGAAAAAATGTTTGAATACTTACAAGATAATACTTGGGGTGTTTGTTATGCAGACCCTCCAAAAGCTAGAAGAGTAGGATGCCCAGTTATAAGATATAAAGGAAGAATATTAGGTTTTGTAATAATAATACCAGATGTTACTAATGATTTTACAATGTTTATTCAAGTACATGAAATAGCTCATGGTATTTATGCATATAAACATTTAGGAAAAAAAGTAGAGGATAGAAAACTAGAACTATTACCTTTTGCTATTGAAAAGCTTTATGCTAATGAAGTTCAAAGCGAAGCAGTTAATAATTTTTCACAAAGATTAGACTCTATGGTTGATGAAACATCAAGAGAACCATATAGATTTGCTTTAGCAAATAGAGATGAAATTGTTAAAAAAGGTATATCAAGTTTTAAAGAGGTTGATAGAACAATAAATGTTCTTTCTAGAAAATGGTGTAAACAAAATAGGTAAAAAGTGATTTTTTACCTATTTTTAACGGAAAAAGTACTAAAATACTTGCATTTTCTACTGTATATGGTACAATTATTTTGTAAGCATCGTATGTCAAAAAATGGTGCTAAAATAAATGGGAGGTAATTTACGATGAGTAAAACTGAATTAGTAGAATTCGTTGCTGCTAAAGCCGGATTAACTAAAGCTGATGCAGGAAGAGCATTAGATGCTGCTTTAGAAGGAATCACAAATGGACTTAAAAAAGAAGGAAAAGTTACATTTGTAGGATTTGGAACTTTCACAGCTAAAAAAAGAGCTGCTAGAGAAGGAATCAATCCATTAACTAAAGCTGCTATTAAAATCCCTGCAAAAGTTGTTGCTGGATTTAAAGCTGGAAGCAAATTAAAAGATGCTTTAAATTAATAAAAAAGCCATTATGGCTTTTTTTTAATGATTTTTTTTTTGTTTTGTGGTAACATATTATTATGAAAGAAATAATGGAAATATTGAATAAAAATGGTTATGAAGCTTATATAGTAGGAGGATACGTTAGAGACTACTTACTTGGTATTATTTCAACTGATGTAGATATTTGTACAAATGCTCCTATTAGTAAGATTATGAATTTATTTGAAGGAAGAGGTAAAGCATTCCCTCAATATTTTGCGTATCATATTTCCGAAGATGGCTATGAATATGATATAACAACTTATAGAAAAGAATTAAGATATAAGAGAAATAAACCAGTAGAATTAAAGATTGCTAAGAATTTAGGAGAAGATTTATTAAGAAGAGATTTTACTATTAATACTTTTGCAATGGATAGTGAAGGTTATTTTGTTGATTTACTTGGTTCTAAGAAAGATTTAGATGCTAAACTTATTAGATGTGTTGGAGATGTTGAAAAGAAATTCACAGAAGATAAAACAAGAATAATAAGGGCACTAAGATTTGCTTGTACACTTGATTTTGATTTATCTAGTGATATAGTTAAGTTTATATCAGAAAATGCTAATTTATTAGAAGATGTTCCAAGAGAATATAAAAGAAAAGAACTTGATAGAATATTTGATAGTATAGGAGTAGATAAATTCTTATACTATGTTAGAAGATTCGATATGCAAAAATATTTCAATATTGAGTTTGATAAAGTAGTACCAGCATATAATAAATATGGAATATGGGCTCAAATAGAAACAAATTTACCATTTTCTAAACATGAGCAAAGAGAGATTAAAACTATAAAAGATATAGTTGCTCGTAATAATATTAGATTAGAAGATATTAGATCATATGATGAAGATATAGTAGCAAATGCTGCATTTATACTAAATCAAGCTGAAAAACTAAAAGTATTAAAAGAAATTAATAGATTACATAGTTTTATTGATTTAGATGTAGATATTGATTTATTCTTTAAATATGTTCCTATAAATGATATAGTAAAAACTTATAGATTGGTTGAAAGAAGAATAGTAGAAGGGTATTTAGCAAATAACGAATTTGAAATAGAAGATTTTTTAAAGGAATTATAGTTATGAGTGATTTACGAAAAATATTTGAAACTAAGGATTTTGTTGTTAATACCAATATAATCAAGAATATCAATCATCTAGATATTACATTAGATGAGTTTTTGCTTGTATTATACTTTATTAATGTATCTTGTAATTTAAATACTGAAGATATAAAAGAAAAACTTGGTTTTGATGAAGAAAAAATAGTAAATACATTCACAAATTTAGTCAATAAAAAATATATAGAAATGGTAGTAACTAATAATAATGGTGAAGTTTTAGAACAAATTAAACTTGATCCTTTTTATGATAGATTACTTTTAAATAGCGATACTGATAATACTAGTGAAAATGATATTTATCAATTATTTGAACGTGAGCTTGGAAGAACTCTAAGTTCTTTTGAGTATGAATTAATTAATAAATGGATTGAAAAAGGTGTAAGTGAAGAAACAATAAAAGAGGCACTAAAAGAAGCTATTTTAAATAACGTAAGGAATTTTAAGTACATTGATAAAATAATCTATGAATGGTCTAAAAATGGCGTTAAAAAGCGTGCTAAAGAGGATAAATCATTAGAAGAAATGTTTGAATATGATTGGTTAGATGATAATGAATAGAGAATTAATAGTTTCTTATCTAGATGAATTATTTGAAAACCCTAAATGTGAACTTAATTATACTAAAGATTATGAACTTGTTTTATCAGTTATGTTATCTGCTCAAACAACAGATAAGAGTGTTAATGCAGTAACAGAAGAATTATATAAAAAGTATGATTCATTAGAAAAATTAAATACTTTAAGTATTAAAGATATAGAGGGATATATTAAAAGATTGGGATTTTATAAAACAAAATCTCATAATTTTAAATGTATTGTAGAAAGACTACTAGAAAAAGGATATGTTCCAAATGATAGAGAGTTTTTAGAAAGCTTACCTGGAGTAGGAAGAAAAACTGCTAGTGTAGTTCTATCTCATTTATTTGATGAGCCATCTTTTGCTGTAGATACACATGTATTTAGAGTTTCAAAAAGACTTGGTATAACAAAAGAAAAAGATGACGTATTAGCTACAGAGAAGAAATTAAAGAAATTCTTCAAAAAAGAAGAATGGAATAGAGTAAATAGTCAATTTGTATTATTTGGAAGATATCATTGCATGAGTAGAAATCCAAAGTGTGAAAATTGTAAATTAAAAAGCATATGTAAAAAAAGATAATCATTTGATTATCTTTTTTATTGAACTATAACTGTTTGATTAATTGATTTATTAATCGTCTTACCATTATATATAAATGTAATTGAATATGTAATAGTGTAAGTTCCTGTACTTGAAGTTAAATCATTTGGTGTAACACTAGCAGAAGATCCTTCTTTAGTAATACTTGTTGTAATTACACTTAAGTTTGTTACACTTTGTTTTATTTCAATTCCATCATAAGTAATACTTGTAATTGAATCTTTATTTAATTCTGTAAATGAATCATTTTTATTTAATGTTAAATTCAAATCCTTCATTGATATATTAATCTTAGATTCATCAACATTTTCTCCAGATGGAGCATATTCAAATACAACTTTATATCCATTACTTGCATTCTTTTTAAATTTAGAATACATACTCTTAATAATAACACCATCATAAATACCATTAAACTTAGTAGTATCAATTGAATAATTTGTATTTTGTGTCCATCCAACATATGTAGAATTACTTCCACTAGTTAGATATATGGCAAAACCGAAGTTACCAATTTTATTTGCATTATAAGTTAAACGTTTCTTTAAGTACTTTTCTGGTTTAATCTTCCAATTATTATTAAAGTAATCTGTTAAATATGCTTTATCAATAGCACTTGGTGTACCAGGGGAAGCCCAAGATAAATCAATAGTATTTGTTCCGAATGAATATGTTACATTTGATGGATCTGTTAATTTATCAAATCTTGGTGATACTTCACTAGGTCCAGTATTACCAACAAACATAAATGTTCCTATTAAACTATCTGGTGTATATGCACTTGGCTTTTGAGCAGGTATTGTTTCAAGTTCTACTTTAGCACTAGTAAGTCCTGCTGGCTTAGAGAATGTAGCATTCTTTTCATATATTACCTTTGACAATTCTGCTTGAATCTTAATTCTTTCAGTAATAGATGGACTATTTACTAAGTAATATTTTTTCTTAACATTTTCTTTAGTTAAACTATCTGTATAACCATACCAAATAGACATTGAATAATCTTTTGTAAATCCAGCAGTCCACATATCTGGAATAACTGAATCGCTTAGACCATATTTCTTAAGTTGAGAGTAGTCATATGATGTTGTACCAGTCTTAGTAGCTATTTGTGTACCTGATACTTTAACTTTATAAGAAGTAGCACCAGTTAATATATTAGCAATAATATACGCAGTAGTTGGTTTCATAACTTGTTCAGAAATGATATTCTTTTTAACTACTTCATCAGTTTCTCTATATACAATCTTATTATATGTATGTGGTGTATAACGCTTACCATTATTACCAAATGCTGAATATGCACTAGCAAGTTGAATAGGGCTTACACCATTAAATGCTCCGATTGAATATGATTCAGGAAGTTCTGTTTTACCTTCAGGTAATGTATCATTAACATAATCAAGTCCAAGTTTTAAACCAAATTCAATTTTTTGCTCATTTGTAGTTAATCTAAATGCTTGAAGAGCACATGTATTCATTGATCTTTGTAAGCATTCTTTCATAGTCATGAATCCACTATATGAGTTGTTGAAGTTTTTAATAACTCCGCCACCATATGGAGTTTCATCATTTATAAATGGTCCATATGTACTTAAGTTAGCATATTCAATAGCAGGTCCATAATCTATAATTGGTTTAATTGTTGATCCTGGTTGTCTTTTAACTTGACCAGAGAATGTAGCAACATTAAGTGTCATCGCACTTGTTTTATAACGACCAGCTCCAACTGCTATTACAGCTCCTGTATCATTATCAATAACACCAACACCAACTTCTACTTTTTTATCTTTAAATTTATGTGTTTTATAGAATTTATTTATAGCATCTTGTTTCTTAGTAACCATTGTTGTATATATATCCATTGGCACTTCATATGGGTTATTATCAGTATCATCAATTATTTCTTGTACAACTGTATCAATAAATCCTTGATATGGATTAGTTGAAGTTGTACCACCTTTTAAGAAGTCTTTAATTTGAACTGATATACCGGCTTGATATTCTGCATCTGTAATATATCCATGCCTTTTCATAAGATATAAAACAGTATTTTTTCTTTCATTTGCATCTTCTGGATAAACATATGGGTTATATCCATTTGGAGATTGGAACATACCAGCTAGTTGTGCAGCTTCTACTAAGTTTAAATCTCCAACATTTTTATTGAAGTAATATTGAGCTGCAGCACTAACACCATATATATTTCCACCTAAACATGGGTTATTTATATAGTATTCAAGTATTTCTTCTTTAGTAAGATTCTTTTCCATTTTGAATACTGACATATAGATATCTCTGAATTTTCTAACGATACCTTCAATACCACTTGCTTCTGTAGAAGTAAATGCTAATTTTGAAAGTTGCATTGTTAGAGTAGAGGCACCACCACCACCATGTCCTAATACTTGACTAATAGAGGCTTTTAAAAATCTTGGTGCATCAAATCCATTATGTTGGAAAAATCTTGAGTCTTCTGTTGCTATAATTGCATCAATTAATACTTGAGGTAACTCATCATAAGTTATTTTTTCTCTTTGTTCAGTACCAAGTGTTGCAAATAAGTTTCCTTTTGAATCAAATAGTCTTGATGGTTCTTTTTCAAACATTTTGTCAATATTGTATTCTGGAGCACTTTGAACTATGTAATAACAAAATCCAACACCACCAACGAATACAGCTATTGCAAACATTGTCATTAATACAAGTAACCAATAGAAAAATCTAAATCTTCTTTTTCTTTTCTTTTTTGGCTTGACTGTATTTTCTTTTTCAACTACTAAATCTTTTTTCTTTTTTTCTGATTCTTTTTTAATCTTTTTAAAATTGATTTTTTTCATATTGTCTCCTTAAAAAAAGCATCATCTACAGCATCTAGATATTTTAGTCTAGGCAAATAGCTTTCTTTTATTTTATATCCTTTTTCCTTTATATATTCAAATTCTATTGATTTTCTATCACTATTATTTATATAATCTATTATATCATTTCCTTTAAGTAAAAAAAATTCATTATTCATATAAATTATTAAAAAAACAATTCCTTTTTGTTTAATAACTGCTTTTATATGCTCTAATTGATGTTCTTTTATATTTGATAGGGGAAAAGAAGTTTTTGATTGACATTCTTTAGCATCAAATTCAATATATCTTTCTCTATATATTCCATTGTAATCTAATGTTGAAATACTAGAGTAAACTGCTTTATCAATTAGATGTGATTTATTATTTGGATAACTGACATTTAAAACTTTGATAGGAGTAGGTTTTTTAAATATAAGTGATTTCTCATTACTATTGTAATAAGTATTTGATTCATTAATTATATTTTCAAGAAACATACCTCTATTAGAGTATGATGTGTTTTTCATTAAATCACCATTATCATTATACTATATTTATATGATTTTTTCCAACCTTAGTTTATTTTGTGTAAATATATATTTAATTTTTAAAAAATGTGATATACTTGAATAGTAGTATAGGAGAGTATTTATGAAAAAGAAATTTATTTTTTTGTCAGTTTTTCTTTTGATTATGACATTTGTTATTGGCATTAATACTGTATTTGCTGATGCTACATGTGATAGTTTAAAGAGTGATGAAGCTAAGGCAGCATGTAAAAAAATTGAAGAATATTGCTTTAATGAGGGTATAGGTAATACAACAGGATGTGTTTATGATCCAAATAATACTAAGTATACAAAAGTTGTTGATGAGAAAGATTGTTATGGAAATAACTGTGTTACTATGTCAGGAACTATAACAAGAGCTTATCAAGCAATAGACAAAGATGGAAAAGCAGTATTTGCTGGATGTTATAAAGTATCATATGCTGGAAATGGTAAAAACGGAAATGGAAAAAGTGGTAATGATGGACCAACTTCAAGATTTGCTGCTGGAACCTACTTTATTTTTAAAATATTATCACCAAATAACAATTGTAAAGAAAAAGATTCATGGACTGAAATAATTCCACCATCAAAGATAGATGGATATGATGGAAGTGATGCAATTGGTGGAGATAATGCAACATATAAATGGAAGGCTGTAGATGGTGGTGAATGTCCTTTATTCTTTGGCTTAACAGGAAACACAACAATATGGACTTCTGATAAAAATAAATTTGTTTTTGCAGATAATATAGATGATTTAAAATTAGATAAGAAACAATTTAGAATATTATTCTGGAACAGACAAGAGTATGAAACACTAAGTGGATGTACTGTTCAAGATAAAGCAGGATATGATGCGGCTATTAAGTGTTATGATGATGCAATAGCTGAAATTAATTCAAAAACATGTCCAGCTGATATGAGTAATATTTCTACTTATAAAGAAACATTAGATGGACTTGCAAATAAATGTAGTTCTAAATTTGAAGTTTTATATAAAATTGATTTATTAAAAGATAATGCAGCAGAGTTTTCTAAGAATTTAAAGACTGCTGTAGCTGAAAAACTAACTAAATGTCAATATCAAAATTGTAATTTAACAGCAACAAATATAACAAATTTAACAAATGCTTTAAGTACTAAGACTTGTAAAGATGGATGTTCTGGTAAAACTGGTGCTGAGTATGATAACTGTTTATCTTGTTTAAAAGGAGCATTTAATTCATGTGGTCTAAATGCAACTCAAATTCAATGTTTAGTTGATAGTCAAAAACAAAAAGATGAAGCTCAACAACAATTAGATCAAGAGATTGATCAAGGTCAAGAAGAACATGTAGAAGCAGAGCTAGAAGAATCTCATCAATTATTACAACAACAATATTCTTCATATGCTGGTTCTGCAACAGTATCTGATCCAAAACTTCCAGAAGAAGGTAAGATTTCTGAATGTAAAGAAATACTAGGAGAAAACTTAGCAGCAATAGTAAAGGTAAGTATTACAATACTACAAATAGTAGCTGCAATAATAGCAATAGTAAAAGGAATGATGGTATTAATTCCACCAATCTTAGCAAAAGATGCTGATGCACTAAAGAAAGCAGGAAGTACACTAGCTAAGATGGCAATAGTATTAGTAATAATATTCTTATTTAAACCATTATTAACATTCTTAGGAGATATATTAGATTTCGATACAAGTTGTATTTTATAGTTGTATTTATTATAAAAGTGTGATAGACTATATCATGCTTTTTTAATGAGGGGTAATTTTATGAAATTTAATTATAAGAAATTAATAGTATTTATTGTATTGTTATGTTGTTTTACTGTTGTTCATGCAGATAATTTAATAGCTGATCCAACATTACCATCAGGTAATTTGACTGGATGTAGTGAAATATTAGGTGCTAACTTATCAGCAATAATCAAAGTAGCTATAACAGTAATACAAATAGTAGCTGCAATAATAGCAATAGTAAAAGGAATGATGGTATTAATTCCACCAGTTTTAGCAAAAGATGCAGATGCATTAAAGAAAGCTGGAAGCACACTTGTTAAGATGGCAATCATATTGGTAATAATATTCTTATTTAGACCATTATTAGCATTTTTAGGAGATCTATTAGATTTTGATACATCTTGCATATTATTTATAAAATAGACAGTTTATAGCTGTCTTTTTTATTGTTTTTAATAGTATTTTTGTTATAATTATAATAGGTGAATAGTATGAAGAGAATAATAAGGTTTTTATTTGTTTTGATGTTTTTAATGATATCAATTACTTACGTTAGAGCAGAGGATGATGATTTAAGTCCAACTTCTCAGGGTCAAATAGAAACTCAAAAATCTGCTATTGATAAATATTGTAGTGAAAACGAAAAAATAACTGGATGTATATATGATAAAAGTAGCAATTTATATTCTGGTACTAAAGAAGTTGATTACGCTTTTTGGTGGCCGGCTAATAAGATAAATATAGCACAATATTTTAAAGTTCCATCTGGTGTTACATTGACAAGAGGGTATCAAACATTTGACGGAAACGGAAATGCTGTATTTGCTGGTTGCTATAGATTTAATACAACTATTGATGTAAAGGTAAAGAGTAGCAATAGTTTTTGGGCTACATTTGATAAAACTGAAAAAGTAAATACTACTGTTTTCGTATTTCAAATAGTTACTGGAACTGGAAATAATTGTAAAGTTACAAAATCATTTGTTGTTCCTTCAAAAGGATTAAAAAAATCTTTTGATAAAGGAACATATAGTGGACAAGAATTTGCACATAATGAATCATTTGGTATTCAGCATACATTGGCAACATTAAATGGTTGGGTAGCAGAAGAAAATGGAGATTGTCCAAAAGTATTTGGTTATACAGCTAATACTAGATGGTATACTTCTGATAAAAATAAATATATTTTTTCAAATAATGCATCTGATTTTAATATAGATACAATTTCATTCTTTGGCGGAGAAGCATATAAAACAAGACCTGGTTGTACTGTAGAAGATGTTGATGGAAAAGCAAAGGCACAAGAATTGTTAGACAAAGTATTAAAAGAAATCAATGGAAGAAGCTGTCCAGCTAAGATTGAAGAAATGGAATCTTTCTCTGATAATCTAGAAAAATGGTATGAAAATATTAGAAAGAATAATGAATATAGAGTACTTTGGTCAGCAGGACTTGCTGATGAAGTAACAAAGAAAAGTGCTGAAGTTCAAATAAGTGAAGCAATTCATAATAAAATAAGTGATTGCCAATATAAGATTTGCAAAGTTTCTGATACTCAAAGAAGAACCGTTGAGGCAAATCTAGGTGCTGATTGTAAAAATGGATGTACTCTAACAAATGTAAGAACTCCATCTGAAAGTGAAAATGCTAAATGTTATTGTTGTGGTGGATCACAAGGATGTACATATGCATGGATGGAAAATGGTGGAAGTTCATGTTCTCTTCAAAGCAGCGTTTCAAAAGATCAATGTATTGGAACAACAAAAGATTTAACATGTAGAAGGTGTTTAATTAATGCATATGATAAAGCAAATTTAACAGATGAACAAAAATCATGTATGGCTGGAAATGAAATTGCTAAATTATTAACAGAAAAAAATCTTGAAAATGCAAATGAAGACGCAGCAGATAAAGATGTTGAAAAAGAAATAGAAGAAAATAGACAATTAAGAGAAGATATATATAAAAGATTAGGTACTAGTGGAATAACATTTGATTTTAAAATACCTGAAGGTAACATAAGTACATGTAAAGAACTAATGGGAGAGAACTTATCAGCAATAATCAAAGTAGCAATAACAGTAATCCAAATAGTAGCAGCAATAATAGCAATAGTTAAAGGTATGATGGTATTAATTCCACCAATCCTAGCAAAAGATGCTGATGCATTAAAGAAAGCGGGAAGCACACTTGTTAAGATGGCAATAATACTAGTAATAATATTCTTATTTAAACCATTATTAACATTCTTAGGAGATCTATTAGATTTTGATACATCATGTATCTTATAAAATATAAGGGATATTTATAAAATATCTCTTTTTTTTTAGAAAAAAATGTGTTAAAATAAATTGGCTTTAAGAAAAAAGACATGTATATTGATTTAATATTCTAGTGCTAAAAGAGATTTTAGTGGATATTAATTTAAAGATATGCAGAAGAAAAAAACGAAAGGAGAGAGAAAATATGGCAGTTATTGCAAAAAGTTATTTATTAGAAGCTGGTGTTCATTTTGGTCATCAAGCTAAAAGATGGAATCCTAAAATGAAGGAATTCATATTTACTACAAGAGATGATATTCACATTATCGATTTACAAAAAACTGTTGATAAAATTGAAGAAGCTTACGCTGAACTTCTTAAAGCAACTGAAAACGGTGGTAAGGTTCTATTTGTTGGTACTAAGAAACAAGCTAAAGAAGCTTGTCAAGAAGAAGCAACAAGATGTAATAGTTTTTATGTAACAGAAAGATGGTTAGGAGGTACTTTAACTAACTTCAGAACAATTAGAGAAAGAATCAAAAAACTATCTGAAATCGAAGAAATGGAAAAATCAGGTAAATTTGAATTATTACCTAAAAAAGAAGTAGCTAAATTACAAAAGGAATACAACAGATTAAATACTTTACTTTCTGGTATCAGAGAAATGGAAAGATTACCAAAAGCAGTTATTGTTGTTGATCCAAGAGTAGAATTAAATGCTATTAAAGAAGCTAGAAGACTTCATATTCCAGTATTTGGAATTGTAGATACAAACTGTGATCCAGATGATGTAGATTTCCCAATTCCAGCAAATGATGACGCTGTAAGAAGTGTTAAAGTAGTTTTAGGAGTTTTAGCTAATGCTGTTTGCGAAAGCAATAATCTTCCACTTGTTGATTATGTAACTGAAGATGAAACAGTTGCAAAAGCAGCAAAAGAAATTAAAGTTGAAACTAAAGTAGTTGAACTTGATGATTTCAGTGAAGAAGCTATTAAAGAAGCTAAAGCTGAAAAAGAAGAAGCTCCAAAAGCAGAAAAACCTAAAAAAGAAACTAAAAAAGAAGAAGCTCCAAAAGCAGAAAAACCTAAAAAAGAAACTAAAAAAGAAGAAGCTCCAAAAGCAGAAAAACCTAAAAAAGAAGAAACTGTAGATTATAGTAAAATGACAGTTGCTGAACTTAAGAAACTTGCTAAAGAAAAAGGTATCACTGGATATTCAACTATGAAAAAAGATGAATTAATTTCATCATTAAATTAGGAGGAAATATGAATATTACGGCTAGTATGGTTAAAGACTTAAGAGAAAAAACTGGCGCTGGAATGATGGATTGTAAAAAAGCCTTAGTAGAATGCGAAGGCGATATGGATAAAGCAATCGATTATTTAAGAGAAAAGGGAATCTCTAAAGCAGCAAAGAAAGCTGAAAGAATTGCTGCAGAAGGTCTTGCTAATTTCTATGTAAAAGGTAATGATGCTGTTGTTTTAGAATTAAACTCTGAAACAGACTTCGTTGCTAAAAATGCTGAATTTAAAGAATTACTTGATAAAATTGGAAATGCAATTTTAGAAAGTAATGTTACTGATTTAGAAGGAGCATTAAATATTAAAGTTGGTAAAGAAACAGTTAACGATTTAATTGTTAATGCTACAGCTAAAATTGGTGAAAAAATTAGTTTAAGAAGATTTGAAAAAGTAACTAAAACTAAGAACGATGTATTTGGAACATATTTACATATGGGTGGAAAAATAGCATCTTTAACAGTTGTTGAAGGATCTGATGAAGCTGTAGCTAAAGATGTAGCTATGCAAGCAGCAGCTATGAGACCACTTTATACTACAATTGAAAGTGTTCCAGAAGAAGACTTAGAACATGAAAAATCTGTAATTAGAGAACAAGTTATTAATGAAGGTAAAAAACCAGAATTTGCTGATAAGATTGTAGAAGGTAGAATTAGAAAATTCTATGAAGAAACAGTTTTAGAAGAACAAGCATTTATTAAAGATTCAGGAATAAGTGTTAAAACTTATTTAGAAAATAATAAATCTAAACTTGTTAAACTAGTTAGATATGAAGTAGGCGAAGGTATGGAAAAGAGAAATGACAACTTTGCTGAAGAAGTTATGAGTCAAATTAAATAATTAATCAAATAAAAAAACCTTATCAATCGATAAGGTTTTTATTTTGCATTTATTTACAAAGATTTGTGTTATCTTCCCATTTAATTGGTTCATAAACTGTTCCAAAGAACCAAATATTATTTGAATTCTTTTCTTTGATGATATAAATAAATGGTTTATTAAATTCGATATTTATTACTTCTTTCTTTTCTATAAATGCTGTATTTTTATCTAGTATAAATACAGTAACAGCAGCAGCTTTAGTTCCACTTTCAGAAAGCTCTATATGTGTTTTATGAATAGATTTACTTACGAATAATTCTAGTTCAGAATCTTCATTGACCATCTTTTTAAAGTTAGCTAAGCTACCATTAAATGCATCAGTCATTCCTAATTGATTTAGCATTGTTTGGAATTCTTCATAAGTATAATCATAAGTGTATTTTGGAAGTGAGTAATTAATATCTGTTTTACTATCACTTGATTTTTTAGTTTTTAATAAATTATTTAATTCATTAGCATTAAATGTTTTTAAATATTCTGTTATATCCTTATTTGGAAGAATAGCTATATATTCAAGCGCTACAGTGTTTTCATTTTCTTCCCATACAACTTCATTTGTTTTAGTATCATATATTTTATAGTCTTTTATAATACCTTTAGCATTGTCATTTTCGATATAATAAACATCATTTTCACCATGCATCATAGCTGTATTCATTTTAGTATTATCTATCTTAGTAAACTGTTCACTCTTAGTATTATGACATTCAAATGGATTTTTCCATTCAACATCTATTGCTATTGTATTAGCTACACCAAGTACAAAGTCAGCACTAAGTTCTCCAATTGCTTCAGGAATCATTTTATATGTTTTCTCACTTATCCAATCGTTTGCTTTCTTTGGAGTTTCAAATTTATCAAACATTAGATCTGAAGCATATTTTGTTTGTAGTGCACTAATAAATGTATTGTTGATATCACTTTTATATTTATCTCTTACAAATAATAAGTTAGCAATACCAATTCTATTTTTTACATTTACCATATTTGGTAATGTATAGCCATTTAATAGAGTATCAATTTGAGTTTTAGTATTACCATCAGCTCCTTCATTTAAAAGTGATAATGCAAATCCCATTGATAGAGGACTAATTAAATAGTTTTGATTTTTAACTAATTTATTAGTTTCATAGATAATTTTGTAGTCAAAATCTTGATTGGGATTATCTACGACTACATTTGGATTTGGACCCGGTGTTGGGTTTGGTTCTGGTTCTGGTGTTTTATTAAATACTTTCTTATACACTATTAGTACACTTATTATTACAACTAAAACTAGAATAATAAAAATCATCAATTTTTTTCTTTTTTCCAATTTAATCTCATCTCCTTATTTTAAGTATATCATAAAATATAATTTTATTTATTTTTTTCCTCGATTTTTACTTGAAATTAGACAAAAATTATACTATAATCATTAATAGTCATGAAGGGAGGGAAGAAAAATGACACACGTAGATGTTAAAGACGGAAATGTTGAGGGTGCATTAAAACGTTTTAAGATGAAAGTTCAAAGAAGCGGAGTCCCTACTGAAATGAAGAAGAGAAGAGAATACTCTAAACCTGGCATTGTAAGAAGAGAAGCTAAAAAAGAAGCTATCAGAAATGCTAAAAAACACAATAGACAAAGAAATTACTAATAAGGAGTGAAACTTATGTTATACGAAAAAATATCTAAAGATATGATTGAAGCAATGAAAGCTGGTAATAAAGAAAAAGTTAGTACTTTAAGATTATTAAAAGCTGCTATTGATAAATATCTTATTGATAACAAAATGGAAAGACATGAAACTACTGATGAAACTGTAATAGAAGTAGTTAGTAAACAAGTTAAGACTCTTAAAGAAAGTATTGTTGAATTCGAAAAAGGAAACCGTACAGACTTAGTAGAATCAGCAAATAAAGAAATTAGTGTATTAAATGAATATTTACCAGAACAATTAAGTGCTGAAGAACTTAATAAAATAATTGATGAAGTTTTTGATAAAGTAAAACCAACTTCTATGAAAGATATGGGTACTATTATGAAAGAACTTAAACCATTAGTAACTGGTAAAGCAGATATGAAAGATGTTAATACAATAATTAGAGAAAGATTAAATTAAGAAGTGTAAACTTCTTTTTTTATTTGTTTAAATATGTTAAAATTGTTTTTATGGAAAAAATATATATAATAATTTTAACTATATTATTAATAACTATAATTATATCTATAATATATAGTCATATAAATATAAATATTAGTAATTATATTATTAAAGATAAAAGAATAGATAAAGATTTAGTAATAGTATTTTTAAGTGATCTACATAATAGAAACTTATCAAATAAATTATTATCTATTATTGATAATATAAAACCTGATATTATTCTTTTGGGTGGAGATATGGTTAATGATGATAGAGATGATGATAATCATTTCTTTGAGTTATATCATAAATTAAAAGGTTATAAAATCTATTATACATTTGGTAATCATGAAGAAAGAATGAATATAGAAGATAAAGAATTATTATTTAAAAAGTTAAAGAAAACAAATATTAGCTTGTTAAATAATAAAACTGAAAAGTTAACAAATAATATTTCTTTGTTAGGATTAGATAATGAAATTGAAACATATTTAAAATTCGGAAAAAAAGGATTAAGTGAATCTTATATTGTAGATAAGTTGGGTAAAATTGATACAAAAAAATATAATATATTAATTGCTCATAATCCTTTAGAATTTGATTCATATGTTAAATATAATGCATCATTAGTACTTAGCGGACATATTCATGGTGGACTTGCTAGAATACCAGGTTTTAAAGGAATACTATCTCCTGATGTCACGTTATTTCCTAAGCATGATAGTGGTCAATATAATAGTAAGAATACTAAAATGATAGTCTCTCGTGGTCTTGGATATAGTAAGAGAATACCATTTAGAATCTTTAACCCAGCAGAAGTAGTAGTTATTAATCTTAAAAGGAATTTATGATATAATTTAATTGAGGTGTAGTATGGATTATATAGTTTATAGAACTTTAAAATTTATTATTAAACCTTTTTTTATGCTAATACATGGTGTTAAGTATGAAGGGCTAGAGAATATTCCGAAGAGTGGAGGAGTAATACTAGCGGGTAATCATACTGGTAATACTGATGCATTATTAATGCTTGGTGGACCTAAAAGAATAGTTCATATGATGGCCAAAAAAGAATTGTTTAAGACTAGATTTACAAATGCTTTTTTTAGAAGTATGGCATGTATTAGTGTAGATAGAAGTATACATGATGAAAATGCTAAAGATGAAGCTACAAAAGTTCTTAAAAATGGAGATGTAATTGGTATATTTCCTGAAGGAACTGTTAATAAAACAAAAGATATAATATTACCATTTAAATATGGAGCAGTATCTTTTGCTAAGAAAACTAATTGTTATATTGTACCTTTTTCTATTACAGGAAGTTATAATATATTTAAGAGAAATATTAAGTTAACTTATGGAAAACCATATAAAGTAACTGGGGACTTAGAAAAAGAAAATGAAAAACTAATGAGAAAAGTAATTGATTTGATAAAAAAAGGACGTGAGTAGATTGAACGTAATACCATATAAATTATTTAAAACAATATTAAAACCTTTTTATATATTAAAATTTCATCCAACTGTTTATGGTAAAGAAAACATTCCTGAAACAGGAGCCGCTATTTTTGTTGGTAATCATAAACATGTAATGGATCAATGTAATCTATTAATATCTACAAAAAGAGTAATACGCTATTTAGCTAAAAATGAATATTTTAAGGGTGATCATGCTTGGTTTTTTAAATGTGTAGGATGTATTAGTGTAGATAGAAGTAAACATGATGATAAAGCTAAAAGTAAAGCATTGAGAATACTATCTAAAGGTGGGAGTATTGGTTTATTTCCAGAAGGAACTAGAAATGAAGTTACTTGTAAAGAAGCAAAACTAAATGCATTATATGAAATAGTAAAAGATAAATATACTAAAGAAGAACTAATAAAGGAAATAAAACCAAAGTGTTTTAAATATACTCAAGTTGATTATTTAATAAAACTAAATGAAGATAAAGTTATTACAGATAAACAACTAAAAGAATATGTATTAGATCCAGATAATAGTTTAAAGAAATTGGTTAAAGAAAAGAAAATAAAACAAAGTGATTATGATAATTCATTATTAATACCACTTAAATATGGAGCAGTATCATTTGCTAGTAAAACAGGAGCTCCAATTATACCTTTTGGAATAAGTGGAAACTATACTGGTAAAAAAGGAAATCTTGTATGCAGAATAGGTAAACCAATTGATATAAAAGGTATGACTTTAGAAGAAGCAAACAGTATTTTAAGTAAAAATATAATAAAATTAATGAAAAATAATGATTAATGTTTTATAATATGTAATACAAGACGAATTATTCTAAGTAATAGAATGGAGAATATATATGAATTTTATTTTAACTGCTGGTGGAACTGGTGGACATATTTATCCTGCTTTATCTGTATTAGACGAAATAAAAAAGGATAAGAAAAATAAATACTTATACATTGGTACAAAAAATAGAATGGAAAATGATTTAATTCCTAGTATGGGAATACCATATGAAGGAATTGAAATTTATGGTTTGTCTAAAACTAATATGATTAGAAATGCTAAGAATCTTAGATGTATTAGAAAATCATATAAGAGATGTTTAGAAATAATGGATGAGTTTAAACCAGATGCTGTTATAGCTTTTGGTGGATATGTAACTCTACCAGTATGTATGGCAGCTCGTAAAAAAGGTATTAAAGTATTTTTACATGAACAAAATATGTTACCAGGAAAGACTAATATATATCTTTCTAAGAAAGCAGATGCAGTATTTGTATCTTTTAAAGATGGTACAAGAAAATTAAAATGCAAAAATGTAATATATACAGGAAATCCAGTTAGTCAAAGGGCTATTGAATCAAAGAAATATAATAAGACCGAATTAGGATTTACTAAAAATAAGAAATTAATAATCATAGTTATGGGTTCTCTTGGAAGTACATCTGTAAATGAAAAATTATTAGATTTCTTAAGATCATATGAAAGAGATGATGCTGAAATATTATTTATAACTGGCAAAACAAGTTATAATGATTTAAGCAACAATTTAATAGTTCCAAAGAGTACTAAAATAGTTCCATTCTTTGATAATTTACCAAGTTTAATGAAGAGTGCAGACTTGATTATTTCAAGAGCAGGAGCTTCTACTATAGCCGAAATAATGGCCACTAAGACTCCATCTATTTTAATACCAAGTCCATTCGTAGCTAATAATCATCAATATTATAATGCACTTGATTTGGTTAATAAGAAGATTAGTTATTTAATAGAAGAAAAAGATTTAAATAAAGATTCACTTATTGAAGCAATAGATTATATGTTTGAACCAAAAACAGAAAAAGAAGTAAAAGAAAATTTAAGTAAAATTAAAGATATAAGTTCTAGTACTATAATACTAGATGAGGTAAAAAAGATATTAAAGGTAAAAAATGAAGAAAAGGGTAAAGAAGAAGTTTAATTTTTTTAAATTTATTATATTTATATTATTTATAATATTAATAGTATTTATAGTAAGATATCTATTTAATGTTAGAACTAAGAATATATTAATATTAGATAATAAATATTATACTGATGAAGATATAATAGAGACTTGTGGTATAGAAAACTATCCTAGGTTTATAACATTAAACAAAGGTAAATGTAAAAGTAAACTAAAACAATTAGATTTAATAGAAGATGTAAAAATTAAAAAGAAATTCGATTTTAGTTTAGAAATAACAGTAAAAGAAAAGAAACTATTATATTATATTCGTAGTGAAAATAAATATATGACTTCTAGTGGCGAAACATATAGACTAGATAATGTAGTTGGAATACCAACATTAATTAATTATGTTCCAGAGAATATAGAAGCATCATTCATAAAAGAGTTTAGTGAGATTGATGACAATATAATAAGTATGATCAGTGAAATAGAGTATAGTAAAAATAATTATGATGATAAGAGATTTTTATTATATATGAATGATGGTAATGAAGTTTGTATTACAATATCAAGAATAGAATTATTAAATAAATATATTGATATTGTAAAGAAATTAAATAATAAACATGGAATATTATATTTAGATAGTGGAAACTATTTTGAGATAAAAAAATAGATATGTAATATGCATATCTTTTTTATTATGTTAAACTTTACACGTAAATATAAAATATAATTGACATACAAAAAAACAAAATGATATAATCTAAATATAAGGTAGCAACCTAAAGAAAGGAAGAGTGAAAATAAAAGATGAAGAAGAAAGGATTTACATTAGTAGAATTACTAGCAGTTATCGCAATTTTAGCAATCTTAGTTATCATTGCTTTACCAAACGTTATGAGTTTGTTCAATGAAGCAAAGAAAAATTCATTCTCTAACGAATTAAAAGAAATCTATAAGACTGCTCAAAATCAATGGATGACTGACTCAATGATTAATACAAGAGAATTGTATTATTCAAGAACAGGAGATACTACATTAAAATGTGATGGTTCTACAAATAATGGAACATTACAATTAAGTGGTAGACAACAATTACAATTCGGTATCACAGTTGATAAAGCTGGAGACGTTATTGATTTCGTAGCTACTGATGGAACTTATATGTATCAATTCCAAGGTACTAGTGGTAGTAACGTATTAAAAATTGAAAACATTGGTAGTGTAACAGCTTCTGCTGAAGATACTGCAAATGCAATTGTAAGATTATCTGATTACAATAAGACTACTGCTACAATCACTTGTACAAATAAAGACTTCGCTGTAACAGCTAGTTAATATTTAGATTAAATAAAACATTTCATTATTGAAATGTTTTTTTATTTGTTTTAAAAATAAAAATATTATATAATTTCTTTAGGTGATAATATGTTAATTTTAGGAAGTCACGTTGGATTTAATAATAAAGATGGATTAGTAGGAAGTGTAAATGAAGCACTAAGTTATAATGCTAATACATTTATGTTTTATACTGGGCCTGCTCAAAGTACTTTAAGAAGTGAAATAGATGAAAATAAAATATATGAAGCATATAAAATAATGGCTGATCATAATATTAATAATGATAATGTTATTGTTCATGCTCCATATATTGTTAATTTAGCTAATAGAAGTGATGAAAGAAAATTTTTGTTTTATGTGGATTTTCTTAAAGAAGAATTGAATAGAGTAAATAAACTAGGGTTTAATAAAATAGTACTACATCCTGGTAGTGCTGTTAATTGTACTAGAGAAGAAGGACTTAAAAATATAATTGATGGAATAAATATGGTTCTTGATAATGATATTAATGTTACAATACTTCTTGAAACAATGGCAGGAAAAGGTAATGAACTTGGTATTAATTTACAAGAAATAAAAACTATACTAGATGGTGTAAAATATAAAGATAAAATAGCTGTATGTTTAGATACATGCCATTTAAATGATTCTGGTATTGATATTAATAAGTTTGATGAATACTTAGATGAATTTGATAAAATCATTGGTCTAAATCTAATTAGATGTGTTCATGTAAATGATAGTATGAATCCACTTGGTTCTCATAAAGATAGACATCATAATATTGGATATGGAACTATTGGATTTGATGCACTATGCAAAGTTATCTATAATAAAAGATTAGATGGTATTCCATTTATACTTGAAACACCATGGGTGAATAGAAATAGTAGTGATGAATATCCACCATATAAATTTGAAATAGAAAACTTTAAAAATAAAAAGTTTATTGATTTTATTCAATAAACTCTTTTTTTTATTCTTTTAATTTATTAATTGCATTTAATATGGCAAGTCTACCATATTCGTAGGTTAGGGCTCCTTGTTGAAATATTACATATGGTGGTCTAATTGGTCCATCACATGAACATTCAATTGTAGATCCTTGTACAAAAGATGAACTTGCCATTATTACTTCATCATCATATCCTGGCATAGGAGCTGCAACTGGTTTAACATGTGAATCAATTGGTCCAGATGCTTGTATACCTTCTGAGTACTTAACCATTTCTTCTTTGTTGTTTAAATATATTAATTCTACAATATCAGCTCTTTTTTCATTATATCTAGGAGATACTTTATATCCTAGTTTTTCAAATGCTAGACTAGCAAGAGTAGATGTTTTAACAGCGGCATTAACTGCACTTGGAGCAAAGAATATTCCTTGGAAGAATCTTCTATTAGCATCACTTGATGGTCCAACTTCACTTCCTTCACCAGGAAGAGTAAGTCTTTCAGCACATAGTTCAACTAATTCTTTTTTACCAGCTATATATCCACCATTAAATGCAATACCAGCTCCTAGATTTTTAATTAATGATCCAGCACATATATCAGCGCCTACTGTAATAGGACTCTTAGTTTCAACTAATTCACAATAGCAGTTATCTACAAAAATAATTACATCTTTTTTAATCTTTCTTATAAATTTAATTACACTCTCTAATTTTTCAATTGTTAATGATTCTCTTAGAGAATATCCTCTTGATCTTTGAATATGTATCACTTTAATATCTTCTTTTAAAGCTTTTTTAATCTTATCATAATCAAAGTCATTATCTTTTAAATCAATATAATCATATTTGATTCCAAAACTTTTAAGTGAACTATTATTTTCTTTAATACCAATTACTTCATGAAGAGTATCATAGGGAAGACCTGTTATAGTAAGTAGTTTATCATTTGGTCTAAGTAGACCAAATAATGCTACTGTAATAGCATGAGATCCTGATACAAATTGACTTCTAACTAAAGCACTTTCAGCATCAAGAACATAAGCAAATATTCCTTCAACTTTTCTTCTTCCTTCATCATTATATCCATATCCAGTAGTACCATTTAAATCACTTTCACTTACTTCATATTTATGAAAACCATCTAATACTTTTTTACTATTAATTTTGCATATTTGATCTAATTCTTCAAATTTGTCTTTTAATTCTTTTTCACATTCAATAATAAAACTTTCATCTAGCATTTTTTACCACCATCTATTCTAATAATACTATCGTTTATATATGATGCTTCTTCTGTAGACAAGAAATATACTAAGTCAGCAATTTCATCTACTTCAGCAAATCTATTAAGTAGTATTTTATCTTCTTCTTTCTTTCTAAATTCTTCATCCATATTTTTATTCATTGGTGTATTAATCCAACCAGGACATACGCAGTTTACTCTAACCATTGGTGCAAAATGATTAGCAAGATTATGAGTCATATTAATAACTGCTGCTTTTGAAGCATCATAATCTATACTATATTCATAATATGTATCAATTCCATTAGTAGAAGCAATATTAATAATTGTACCATTACCGTTTTTCTTCATTTCTTCACCAATAGTATTAGATACGTTAAATGTTCCAAATGTATTTACTTCTAGTATTCTCATAAATAGATCTTTATTTTTCATATTAAGTTCACAATCATGAGCAATACCAGCGTTATTAACAAGAACATCTATGTGTCCAAATTGAGTAATTGCTTTTTTAGCCATATATCTAATATCTTCTTCACTTGATATATCTGCTTCAATACATAGACAATGAATATTATATTTTTCTTCTAAGTATTTTTGTAATTTTAAGGCTTCCTTTTCATGAGTTAAATAATTAATAATAACATTATAATTATTACTAGCAAATTTTTCTGCAATAGCAGAACCTAGTCCCATACTAGAACCCGTAATTAACACTGTTTTTTTATCCATTTTTTTCACCTGGAGATATTATACCATAAAACTTGCATTTTTAAGCAAAATATGGTATAATTTAAGTCGTTAAGAGGGAGTAATTCCATCCTAGGATGTTATAATTCAATATCACGGTTTATCAACCTGGATTATATGTAAAGAATGAGACTTTTATAGAAATATAAGAGTTTTTTTATATTTGTTTTTAAGGAGGTTGATAAAATATGAAAAAAACTACTAGATTATTATGTTTAGCTTTAGCGGCATCTGCTTTTTTAACTGGATGTGCTAAAAATCAAAGTGAGGTTGTAGTTATCGATAGTAAACAATATCTAAAAAGTGGCGATAATTATACTCAAATAGAAACAGCTAAAAGAGCATTCCAACCAGGAGAACATATCATATATTACAATGTTGATATATTGAGTAAGAGTTATAGAGGAAGAGAAAATGGTTGGGGAAATGTTGACATTGATGTTCCAGCTGTACCAGAGGGATATAGACTTGTTGATTGTATGACAATAGATAAAGATATTAATGGATATTCTTCAAATATTGTTTATGTATTTGAAAATGAAGTACCAGTAGAAGCTACTATGTCATATAATGAAGAAACACATGAAATAGGATATTTTAATCCTGGTACTCCAATTCATGCTTTAATTCTAGAAAAAGGAGAGTAAAGTAATGAAAAAGACAACTAAACTATTATGTCTTGCTTTAGCTGCTTCTGCATTATTAACTGGTTGTGCAAGTAAAGAAGTAGTAACTATTAATGATAAACAATATATTAAAAATGGAGATAGTTATACTCAAGTAGAATCAAATAAAAAAACATTTGGGGTAGGAGAACACTATTTATACTATAATGAAGATATAAAAGTTCCATTTATAGGTAATAATGATTATGATCAAAATGAAGATGGATGGGGAGTAGTTACAATGAATATTCCAACTATTCCAGAAGGATATAAATATGTTGATACTGTAGTATTTGATTTTAACCTTTATGGATCTACATCAAATGTAATTCATATATTTGTAAATGAAGTACCAGTTGAAGCATCTATGACATATAGTACTATTAAAAATGAATTTGGTTACTTTGAGCCGGGTATTCCAGTTCAAGAATTAACGCTAGAACAATAATAATGAAAATGAAAGTTTTACTTGTAAACTTTCATTTTGTTTGCTATAATCTTAGTGTGCGAAGAGGGAGGAAAACATAATGGCAAAGAAAGAAAATAGAGAAGGCGTAGCTTTACAATGTACTGTTTGTAAAAATATTAATTATTTAACAAGTAAAAATAAAAAGACTGCTGAAGGAAAATTAGAATTAAATAAATTCTGTTCAAAATGTAATAAAACAACTCTACACAAAGAAAGAAAGGCGTAATAACCTATGTTTAATATTAATGATATAAAAAACGGAATGACTATTAAATACGAAGGTGTTATATACCAAGTAGTTGAATTCCAACATGTTAAACCTGGTAAAGGTAGTGCTTTTGTTAAAACTAAGCTTAAAAACTTAAAAGCTGGTACTACACAAGAAATTACATTTAATGCAGGAATAAAAATGGAAAAAGCTGATGTAAGAAAGAGCCAATTATCTTTCCTATATGCAGCTGGTGATAATTATGTATTTATGGATTTAAATACATATGATCAAATTGAACTTCCAACAACTTTAATAGAAGATCAAATTAAATTCTTAAAAGAAGGTATGGAAGTAGAATCAATGAATATTGAAGGAGAAATTGTTGGTATTACATTACCAGAAAAGGTATCTTATAAAGTTATAAGTGCTCCTGATGCTGTTAAAGGAAATACAACAAGTTCTGCTCAAAAAGATGCTACTATTGAAACTGGTTATACATTAAAAGTACCACTATTTATTAGTGAAGGAGAAGAAATTGTTATAACTACTAGAGATGGTAAGTATTTTAGTAGAGGTTAATTTTTTATAAACAAAGAAGAAATACTTAGTAATTATGAATAGTTCTAAAGAGAATTAGTGTGTGGTGAAAACTAATAGCTTATCATAATGAAATTACATATTTTGGAGTTTATATGGTAATGCTATATAATTATTGAGGTAGATATTAATTCTATAAATAAAGGTGGTACCACGATTAATTCGTCCTTTGGTATTACCTTTTTATTTTGGAGGAAAAGATGAGAAAATTTGAAAGAATAAGTTTTGAACAATTTAAAAAAGATGTTTGTGATGATAGGGAATTATATGATAAAATTAAATTACCTAGAAGAAGTACACAAAAGAGTGCTGGGTATGATATTAATGCTATTACTGAAGGAGTAATTCATCCAGGAGAAAGTTTAGTAATTAAAACAGGTGTTAAAGTTTCAATGAATGATGATGAAATATTCTATATATTTGATAGAAGTAGCCTTGGTTTTAAATATAATGTTACTCTTGCTAATAGTGTAGGTGTAATTGATGCAGACTTCTATAATAATGAAGATAATGAAGGTCATTTTGCTGTTAAATTAATTAATCATGGTGATAAAGACTTTGAAGTTAAAATTGGTGATAGAATTGCTCAAGGTGTATTTATGAAATATTTAACTGTAGATGATGAAGAAATAGTAGAAACTAAAAGAAAGGGTGGATTAGGTTCCACAAATAAAAAGGAGAAATAGATATGAAATTTTATGATGAATTAAAATGGCGTGGTCTAATTAAAGATGTTAGTAATGAAAGTGAAGTAGAAAGATTATTAAATGAAGAAAAAGTAACTTTTTATTGGGGAACTGATCCAACTGCTGATTCATTACATTTAGGACATTATTCATCTTTAGTAACTGCTAAAAGACTTGCTATGCATGGACACAATCCAATTCTTCTTTGTGGAGGAGCAACAGGATTAATTGGTGATCCTAGACCAACTGCAGAGAGAGAAATAATTAGTTATGAAGCAATTAACCATAATATAAAGGGTATTAGAGACCAAATAAACAGAATTTTTGATGGTAAAGCTAAATTAGTTGATAATTATGATTGGACTAAAGATTTCTCTTATTTGGACTTCTTAAGAGATATAGGTAAATATATAAATGTTAATTATATGCTTGATAAAGATATTATTAGAAGAAGACTTGAGACTGGTATTACTTATGCAGAATTCTCTTATACTTTAATACAAGGAAATGATTTTTTAGAATTATTCCAAAGAGAAAATTGTATTATGCAAGTAGAAGGTTCTGATCAATGGGGTAATATTACTACAGGTATTGATTTAATAAAGAAAAAACTAGGTAAAGAAGCATATGGTTTTACAATGCCATTAATATTAGATCAAAATGGTAATAAGTTTGGTAAATCAGAAGGAAATGCATTATGGTTAGACAAAGAAAAAACATCTCCATATAAGATGTATCAATACTTAGTAAATACTGATGATAAAAAAGTAATTGAATACTTAAAAGTATTTACATTCTTATCAAAAGAAGAAATAGAAGCATTAGAAGAAAGTGTTAAAAATGAACCAGAAAAGAGATTAGCTCAAAAGACACTAGCTTATGAAATAATAAAAGATTTACATGGAGAAGAAGAAGCTAATAAAGCAAGAACAACTTCAGAAGAAGTATTCTCAAAAGGATATAGTGAAGAAGGAATGCCAGAAGAATTAATTGATTATACTGATGGTATGAATTTAATGGATTTATTAGTTTTAATAAAAATAGCTCCTTCTAAGAGTGAAGCAAGAAGATTAGTAGAGGGAAATGGTATTAGTTTAAATAATAATAAAGAAACTGATCCTAGTAGAATAATTAATAAAGAAGAAATAAATGACTTAGTTGTTTCAAAAGGAAAGAAAACACATATTAAAGTTAACTTAGTAAAGTAAGTTAACTTTTTCTTTTATAAGAAATCATAATGTTATATAATTATTATGGTGAACGATATGTTAAAAAAATTTAAATATTCAAAAGATAGAAGTATGGCAATTAATATTTTATTTTGTATTCTTAGTTTCTTGGGATTAGTATTATTATCTGGAATAGTACAATTAATAGTAAATACTTTTATTAAAAATGAAATATTATGTAGTATTATTGGTAATACATCTGTAATAATAATGATATCTTTATTCTATTTAAAAGATCTTATAGATGAGTATAAAACATATACTGGTAATTTTAAAGAAACATTTAAAAAGAGTATTAAAATATACTTACTTGGTTTTATGGGAATGGTATTCTTTAATTTATTAATTAGTATATTTTTAAAAGGTATTTCTTCTAATGAAGAGCAAGTAAGAGAAATGCTATATAACCATACAATATTAACAATGATTAGTATTTCAATAATAGCACCAATAGAAGAAGAATTAATATTTAGAAAAAGTTTACATCCAGTTATTAAAAATAAATGGGTTTATATAGTTTTATCTGGAATATTATTTGGATTTGCTCATTTACTTACTAATATACTAAGTGGAACATTCCAAGCCACTGATTTATTCTATATATTACCATATGGTTCTTTAGGAGCAGCATTTGCTTTAATGGATGATGAAACTAAGTCTACATTTAGTTCAATTGTAATACATGCTATTCATAATACTGTAACTGCTTTATTACTTCTAGCTGTTTATAGGAGTGGTTTAGCATGAGTAAAGAAATAGAAGAAGAAAAGAAAGAAACTAAAAAAGAAGAAATAGAAGAAGGAGTAGTTGAAGAAAAGAAATCTCATAAAGTACTAAACTTCTTTATATTTCTATTTATATTAATAGTAATACTTGTATTATATGCTAAATATATGGGTACTAAGGGATTAATAGTTAAAGAGTATAGGGTAGAGAGTAATATATTAACTAGTAATTATAGTGGTATTAAAATAGTACATTTTTCAGATTTATTATATAAATCAACAGTTGATAAAGAAGATGTACATAATCTTGTACAAAGAATAAATAAATTAAAACCTGATATAGTTGTTTTTACAGGTAATTTAACAGCATATAACATCAAAATAAATGAAAATGATATAGAATATTTAAAAAGTGAATTATCTCAAATAAAGGCTAATATTGGTTTATACGCAGTATATGGAGAAAATGATTATAAATTAGATAATTATGAAGAAATAATGACTACTTCAGGATTCACTATTTTAAATAATACATATGAAGAATTATTTTATAAAACTAATGAAAGTATTTATATAGTAGGTTTTCCTTCATCTATAAAAGAAAATATAGATTTGGAAAAATCATTCAAATTCTATGATGATTTAAATAGAAAATATACAATTGTATTATTAAGTGAAGGTGCATCTATAAAATATTTAGATGAAAGTACTTATGAAGTTGATTTAATACTAGGAGGATACTCATTAAATGGTAGTATAGTATTACCTTTCTATGGAGGAGTATTTAAAGATAAGAATTCTTATAAATATAGTGATCCATATTATAAAAAAGGAATAACTGATATTTATATATCTAGTGGGCTTGGTACTAGAAATCATGGATTTAGATTCTTAAATAAACCATCAATCAATTTATATAGATTAAAATCAAACCAATAAAAAAACTCATATTATTGAGTTTTTTATTTTAAATCTGACATATATTTTTTTAATTGTTTTGAATTAGGTCCTAATATAATTTTTAATTCATTGTCTATTTCTACAATTCCCTTAGCACCTAATTTTTGAATACCATCTTTATTTACTAATGACATATCTTTTAGTGTTACTTTTAATCTTGATAAATTAATTTGTGAATCAATTATATTATCTTTACCACCTAAATATTGAATTAATTTATTTATTTCTAAACTGAAATCTTTTTTCTTCATTTTTAGTACTACTAAAGATATTATAAGTAATACTACTATTATTATTAAATATTGATATTCCATTATTTAATCACCTCTAAATATTCTTTTATTTTATTTCTAAATTGTTTAATTTGATTCTTATTCCAATAATCATTTTCATTAACATCACTTGGTATTAGAGAAGTATCATTATCATGAGCAACAGCTACACCATCTTTAACAAATGTTAAGTCTGGCATATTAATTTTACTTCTTTCTTCATCATCTTTATATAAGAAACTATCTAAGTATTCTAATAGTTTTTGATATTTAATAGAATCTAAACTTCTTTCCATAGTAATATCTAAATAATATACTTTTTCTTTATAATAATTATCTTTAAGTGCTTGATTTAAATAATAAGCATATTTTTGACACCATTTAGAAGAAGGTGTACATAAAAATATTATTCCAGTATTTCCTTCAAATAAACTTAATACTTCTTCTATATTTTTATATTCAAATACATTTTCTTCATCATCAATTTTGTATTCTTGATTAAATTTATTTAATACTATTTCTTCATTTCTTTTTTTATCAAAATGAGTATATATTAATAAAGCACCACCTATAGCTATTAATAATATACCAAACAATTTTAATTTATACATTTGATCACTTCCTAATATATTTTATCATTAAATCATTTCTTATTCAAATAAAGCTGTTTCATAATAGATTCAGTTCTATGTTTTTCATAGTATTTTGTATCAAATAATTCTTTTATTATTTGTTTTACTTTCTTTCTGTTTTTTTCTTCATATTTAATATCCATACATTTTGGATTTTGTCTTGCTAAATTATACTTTTTCATATAATCAAATAATGCAAGTAAACAAAATGCTATAATTACCATTGCAAATATATCAATTATTAATGTTGTATTACTAATTAAACTCATTATAAAACGTGATTGAATATTTAACTTTGGTAGACTCATTAATATAAAGCTTATTATAACTAGAACATCTAATATTATAGTTTTAATTCTTCCAATTGTATGTGTTCTTACATTTCCTCCATATCTATAAGTAGAGTAGGAAGTATATAATATTGCTATTTCTATTATTAATGGAGCAAACATTAAATTATATTCAAAACCTAATATAACAAATGCAATCATATTTAATACTTTATCGCTCATAGCATCCATTAGACTTCCAAAAAATGTTGATACTTTAAATGTTCTTGCTAAAAATCCATCAATAGCATCAGTTAAGAATAATACTAATATATAAATTGCTACTACACTAGCACCTTTATAATAATAAATAAAAGGTAAACTAAAAGCACCAATTAATCTAATTGATGTAATTAAGTTAACTATAACAATTAAAAACCATTTTAAAACTTTATTATTCATACGTCTTATATTTTAAGAAATATAACTATATTTGTCAATAATATAGAAATTTTACTTATTTTATGCTATAATTAGGGACGTTATGGGGCTGCATTGATTCGACATTATATAATTTTGGTAGGATGCAAGTAGTAGGCGTACTTAAAACGCAAAAATAAAATAGTCGGAAACGATTTTAATTTTCAACCAGCTTTTGCTTAATAATTAAGTAATTAGCTAGTCTTCCACTTAATCTTTTGTTCACGAGATTAAGATTGGGAGTTATAAAGTGAACTATATTATATATATGTTTATGGTATATAACGAATATTTAATAAGCTTTGAATAATAATAGATGTTGGCTCTCTGTGTTATTATTCGAGTATAAAAACCAACTAAACTTGTAGATGTCCTATGGAAATTTATTTTGGACAGGAGTTCATTACTCCTCAGCTCCACCAAATAAAAAATAAAAGAACCATTTAGGTTCTTTTTTAATTCTTTCTAAGTTTATTTCTTCTATAATTATCACCAATTATTAATAATACTGGAATACTTATACAAACCATAATAATAAGTATTATTATACCAACGCTAGTTTCTTCACCTTTAACAGTGATTGAACTAGATGTTGTTAGTGATAGATCATCTATAGAAGCTTTAATAGTAACATAACCACTTTTCTTAGCAACAGCGATTCCTTTTTGAGATATTTCAACTATAGAATCATCTGAACTAGACCATGTAACTTTAGTATAATCTAAATCATAGTTTTCAGGAGTTATTAATAGTTTTAATTGTAATCTATCATCAACTTTCATTTCATAACTAGATTTTTCAAATGCTATCTTTTCTAACTTTTCTATAACATTAACAGTTATATTCTTTTTAATATTACCATCATGAGAGGTTAGAGTAATAACAGAAGTACCAACTTTATCTCCAGCTGTTATTAATCCAGTTTGACCAACTGTAACTAAATCATTATTAACACTAAACTTAACATCTTTATATGTAGCATCTTCAGGATATATAGTATAATCCAATTGAGCTTTTTCACCTTTATAAAGAGTTAATTCTTTTTGAACGTCTATTTCTGATACTTTAATTTCATCAATAATATGAACTGTAACTTCTTTTGTTACTTCTCCATCATAAGAAGCTATTGTTATAACAGAAGTACCAACTTTATCTCCAGCTGTTATATAACCTTTTTCATTTACTTTAATTAAATCATTATTTACAAAGAATGATATTTCTTTTATAGTTGCTTCTTCAGGGAAGATACTATAATTTAACTCTAGTTTATCATTTATCATAATTGTTACTTCTTCAGGAGCATCTATTTCACTAACTCTAATTTCATTTCCTTCAATAACAATTATTCTAATATCATTTGATACTCCTTTAAATTCTGCTTTAATATGAGCTTCACCAATATCTTTAGCAGTTATAGTACCATCATTACTAACAGTCAATACTTTAGTATTATCACTAGTCCATGTAAGTTCATCTGCCTCAAGTATAACATCACTTGGTTTAAATACAGGTTTTAATACCATTGTATCTCCCTTTTTAATAGTTAATACTCTTTGATTAAAGTCTATTGCTTCTAATTCTGGACTAATATAAACAGTAATTTCTTTTTTAACACCGGAATCTTCTGAAGTTATTGTTAATATAGAAGTACCTGTTTTACTTCCAACTTTTATAATTCCATCAGAATCAACTGATATTAAATTATTATTAACACTAAATTTAACTTTTTTATTAGTAGCATCTTCTGGTAAAACAGTATATTCTAATTGATAACTATTATCTGGATTTAATATCATAGCATCAGTAGCTTTAATACTATTAACACTCTTAGTAACATTAACTTTAATTTCACTTGAAAAATGATTAACTTGTAATTTAATAGTTGCTTCTCCAGCTTTAAGAGTTTTAATCTTTCCATTTGTAACACTTACTACACTAGGATTAGTACTAGTCCATGTTACATTTGATATTGTTGCATTTGTTGGAGTAACTGTATAAGTTAATTGTCTTTCATCATTAACTCTTAAATTTAAATTACCACCATTTATTTTTACACCAGTAGGTGTTATAGCTTGTCCTCTTGTAACAGTTATATAATAATTTCTTGAATCACCTTGAGGAGTTTTAACATTAATAGTAATTTTATTATCACCAAGATTTAATGTATGTTCTCCAGTACCACTCATAGTACTATTTGATTGATTTGGTGATGCATTTACTGTTATTTTATTTGTTTCATAAGGTACGCTTAAAGTATAATTAAAAGTTCCATTATAAAAAGTAGGGGATATAGAATAACCTGTAACTGATAAAGATTTAAGTCCCCATTCAGAAAAGCAATAATAAGCTGTAGATGTAAGAACTGAACCTGAACATGAACAATCAGCATCTACTGTTACTTTTGCAGTAGTTGTTCCTATTTTTTTAGGTGTAAAAGTAAATCCTGAACTAGTAAGATGTAATTCAACAATACCATTTTGCCCACTAAAATGAAAACAACCTGATCTAGGTGGAGTTCCTGAAAAAGAACCAGCTGGGAATGTTTGTGATTGATGACCATTAACTCTTCTTGTAGAACCAACTAATGATACACCACTAATACATGCTGATGCTTTTATTGAACCTATAATAAATAGGGCAGTTATTATAATCACACTAATAATTATTCTTCTTATTCTTTTCATATATGATACCTCATTATAATTATAATATTATATGGTTATTAATTTCAAGTTTTAATTGAAAAATGTGTTATAATCTTTTTGAGGTGTATGATATGGAATTATTAGATGTATATGATAGTCATGGTAATCGTACTGGAAGAACTGTTATTAGAGGCGATAAAACAGTTAAATTAAATGAAAATGAACACATTGCAGTAGGAGTAATATTTATTGAAAATAATAAGAATGAATTTCTAATTCAAAAAACATCTAAAGAAAAAGGTGGAGAATTTTCTTCAACCGGAGGACATATTGATTCAGGTGAAACACCACTTACATCTATTAGAAGAGAAGTAGAAGAAGAACTAGGCATTAATGTTGATAATGATGATATTATAGAATATGGATTCATTCAATATGATATGCCACTTAGATTTCTATTCTATTTAAAAAAGAACATAAATTTAGATGATGTAAAAGTACAAAAAGAAGAAGTAGACTATGTAGAATATATGAGTATTGATAAAATAAATGAATTAATTAAATCAGGTGAAATGTTAAAATCACATGGTATATTATTTAATGAACTTATGAAAAAAAGGAATAATAAATGCAAAGCAATTTTAAAAAACTAATTATATTATTTTTATGCTTACTAATTGTTTCAACAATAGTTATTTTTACTATGGGAAGAACTATTACTGTTAAAGTTGGTATCAATAATATAGGAACTTATAACGTAAAAATAGATAATTCACTTGGCGATATTGAAATATTAGAAAATGAAAAAAAAGGTAATGGTTTAATATTAAAAGTTAGGGGTAAGAAACCAGGTGTGGTTATAATAGATGTTATTGGAGATAAATATCAAACCGGTGTTGTACTATATATTCACAAAAGTATGGTTATAACAGAAAATACATATTTTGGATATTCAACTGGATCAGAAATAATACCAATATCATTATCTGTTTTCTTAATTGTTACTTTAGTATTATTAATTCAAAGATATAGATATTATATTAAACAAAATTTATATCAATATAAAAATATAGCTTATTTAGGTATCATTATATTTTTATCTATATTAACTCTAAGTACTATTTTCTCTTTAATTAATTATCAGGGTTTATATGAAACAATTAATAATCTTATTAATTCTATGTCCTTTGTATCATTTATATTATTTCCACTTGCTTTAGTAACATTTATTTTAGTTACAATTAGTAATATTCAATTGATAATTAAAGAAGGAAAATCTTTAAGAAATTTCTTAGGATTGTTTTTAGGAATATTTCTTTGTGTCTCAACATTACTTCCTGATTTTGTTTATGGTATTTTATTAAAATCTCAAAAAATAAATATTTATAATTTAAATTCAATAGGACCTTATCTATATGATTTTCTTGAATCGTTAGTTTATTTATCAATCTCATATTTAGAATGTGTACTTGCTGGTACTGTTGTAATAGCATTAAAAGCAATTCGTAAAAAGATAAAACATAATAAAGATTATATGATTATTCTAGGTTGCGCTATTAACGATGATGGAACTTTACCACCACTTTTAAGAGGTAGAGTAGATAAAGCAATAGACTTTAGAAATAGACAACTAAAAAGTGCTAATAAAGATTTAATATTTATACCATCTGGTGGTAAAGGAAATGATGAATGTATATCAGAAAGTGAAGCAATGACTAATTATTTAATAGAAAAGGGTATTAGTAAAAAGAATATAATAATGGAAAATAAATCAGCTAATACATATGAAAATATTAAGTTTTCTAATAAATTAATTAAGAAAAAAGATGCTAATGTTGCTTTCTCAACAACTAATTATCATGTCCTAAGAGCGGGACTTCTCGCAACAGAACAAGGATTAAAATATGAAGGTATTGGTAGTAAAACTAAAATGTATTTTATGATTAATGCATTTATAAGAGAATTTATAGGTACACTATATGCTGAAAAGAAGAAACATATAATGGTATTTTCTTTAATAGTAGTTTTATTAATAATAATGCTTTCTATAACATATATATCTAATAATATTTAAGGACCTAAAAGGTTCTTTTTATGTTATAATATAGCTCAAGAGGGGATTTATATGAAAACACTTATAATAATTCTTGTTTGTTTATTCTTGTTATATTTACTTATTACATATTTGATGTTCTTTTTCATATGTAGAAGAATAAGTAATAATTTTTTACCTGTAGAAAAAAGAGTGCAAGAAATAATAAAACCTTATAAAGATATTATTAAAGAGGGTCATGACTGGGTAAAGAATAAAATCAAAAATCATGAATCAGAAGACGTTTATATTAAATCTGATGATAATTTAAAATTACATGGTACTTTAATTGAATATAAAGATGCTAAGGGAACTATTATAATAGCTCATGGTTATAGAAGTAGTCCTGAAAGAGATTTATATGCATCAACTCATGAATATTATAAAATGGGTTATAACATACTTTTATTTGATCAAAGAGCTACTAATCAAAGTGAAGGAAAATATATAACATTTGGTGTTAAAGAAAGTAAAGATTTAATTAATTGGATTAAATATATTAATACAAGATATCCAAATAAAAAAGTAATTCTTGCTGGTATATCTATGGGAGCATCAACTGTACTTATGTCTTTAAAACATGTTACTGATAAAATGAATATTAAATGTGTTTTAGTAGATTGTGGATATATTAGCCCATATAGAGAAGTATTATATTGTATTAGACATTATTTGCATATAGATGGTATAATATTTATAGATATGATAAATCTATGGTGTAAATTATTTGCTCATTTTAGCTTAAAAGAAACAGATACAATTTCTTCAATGAGTAAATCAAATTTACCAATATTATTTGCTCATGGTTTAATTGATGATATTGTTCCAAGTAGGAATACATTTATCAATTATGAGAAATATAAAGGTCCAAAAGAAATGATTATATTTGATGAGGCAACTCATGGAATTAGTTATTTAATGGATCCAGAAAGATATTTAAGTCATATTAGAAAGTTTTTAAAATAAAGGAGATTACTATGGAAGAAGTAAGGAATTTTTTAAAGGATTGTGGTGTTTATTATCTAGCTACAATAGATGGGGATATGCCAAGAGTAAGACCATTTGGTACTGCTGAAATATTTGAAGGACACTTATATATTCAAACAGGTAAAATAAAAAAAGTTTATGCTCAAATTAAGAATAACAACAATGTTGAAATATGTGCTTTCAAAGATGGAAAATGGATTAGAATAGAAGGTAAATTAATTGAAGATGATAGAGTAGAAGCAAGAAAAGATATGTTAGATAAAAATCCTAATTTAAGAAATATGTATGATGAGAATGATGATAATACTTGTGTACTATATTTTGAAAGTGCAAAAGCAACCATTTACTCATTTACTGAAGAACCAAAAGTAATTACTTTCTAGGAGAAAAAATATGACAAAAGAAAAAATAGCAAATATACTTTATATTATTTCAGGTCTATTAGTAATAGCATTCTTTGGATTTGTTATTTATGATTATATTAATTATAATTCAATCGTATCTTCAGCTCCATTTAGTGCATATATATTAATTAATGCCTTAAGATTTCTATTTCCATGTATTATTTTAATAACTATTGGTAATGTTTTAAAAAGGAAAAATCAATGAAAATAACAGAGTATTTATTAACTTTAAAAGATAAAAAGAACGCTATATTAGAAAGTAAATTAACACCAGGATTAGATATAAAAAACATAATAGGTATTAAGATACCAGTATTACGTAATATAGCAAAACAATATATGAAGGATGAAGAATTAAAACAATTCTTAACTTCATTACCACATAAGTATTTAGATGAAAATATTCTTCATGGTTTACTTATATCAGAATTAAAAGATTATGATGAATGTTTAAAAGAATTAGAAAGATTTTTACCATATGTTGATAACTGGATGGTGTGTGATACTATTTCACCTAAAGTATTTAAGAAGAATAAAGATTTGGTAATTAAAAAGATAAAAGAATGGTCTAAATCTAAAGATACATACACATGTAGATTTGCAATTAAAATATTAATGAGTAATTATTTAGATAAAGATTTTAAAAAAGAATACTTAGATATTCCAACGCATGTTCATAGTGATGAATACTATATAAATATGATGATTGCTTGGTATTATGCTACTGCTCTTGCTAAACAATGGGATGATACTATTCCTTACATTGAACAAAATAAATTAGATACTTGGGTTCATAATAAAACTATTCAAAAAGCAAAAGAAAGTTTTAGAATAACTGATAAACAAAAAGAGTATTTAAGTAATCTAAAAAGAAAATAAATTATTTTAAATAAACTTATAATTGTGATAAAATCATTTATGTGATTTTATTATTGCCTTGTGGCCAAGCGGTAAGGCGGAGGGCTCTGACCCCTTTATTCACAGGTCCGAATCCTGTCAAGGCAACCAGAAGCTGAAATAGCTCAATTGGTAGAGCAACTGAATCGTAATCAGTAGGTTACGGGTTCAATTCCTGTTTTCAGCACCACTTAAAAGTAACTCGAGTAATCGAGTTTTTTTGACTTTTTCAATGTTTTATGATATAATATAGCCCGTCATTAAAAGAAGGGGGAAACTATTTAATGAAAAGAAGAGAAGATCAAGATGAATTAGATGCTATGTTAGCACTAGTTTTAGCTATGGGTGGAGAAAAAGATCCTATAAGTTTTTTAGAAAAGCAAGGACAAAGACAAGCAGTTAATAGTACAATGGTAGCTAGAAGAATGAATCCAGCAAGAGAAGTTTGGGAAGGATTAGGATTTAGCTTCACTGATATTGATGGAGATACAGTATTATGTCAAGCAACATTACCAGAAGGATGGTCTTTAAGACCAACTGACCATTCTATGTGGAACGATATTGTAGATGGAAATGGTATTATTAGAGGACAAATGTTCTATAAGGCTGCATTCTATGATAGAGATGCACATATGTATTTATCACCAAGATATGGAGTTCGTACAGATTATCTAGAAGAAGAAGGAACTGCATGTGAAATCTATTTTGGAAATAATCAAGAAAAATTATTTGTGGCTGGACAAGCTCGTCATCCAAGAAAAGCTTCAGAAGCTGAAATGAGAGCTTATTTTGATAAACAAGAAAAGTTAGTTGCTATTGCTAAACAATGGGGTGAAGAAAACTATCCTGATTATGAAAATGTACTTGCATATTGGGATAAAAAATCAACACTTGAATTAAAACCAAAGAAAGGTAATAAATAAAAGAACTTTTAATTGAGTTCTTTTTTTGTACAAAAATATGGTATAATCCAATATTATGGAGGTAAATTATGCATGATTTTTTAACTAAAGAAGAATGTTTTGAATTACTTAATAAATATGGTAGTCCATTATATGTTTATGATGAAGAAACGCTAAGACAAAGATGTAAAGAAATGACCGGTTTACTTCCAAATAAACACTTGTTTGTTGACTATTCAGTAAAAGCTAATACAAATATTAGATTATTAGAAATGATTAAAGAAGAAGGCTTACATGTAGATGCTATGTCTTTAGGAGAATTAGCATCTAATAAAAAAGCTGGTTTTAAAAGTGATGAAATTATTTATGTATGTAATAATATAACTGAAAGTGAAATGAGAGAAGTATTAAAAGAAGGAGTACTTCTTAGTGTTGACTCGCTTTCTCAACTTGAAACATATGGTAAATTAAATCCAGGAGGAGACATTATTATTCGTTTTAATCCAGGAGTAGGAGCAGGTCATCATGATAAAGTTATTACTGGAGGAAAGAAAACTAAGTTTGGTGTACAAAAAGAATTCATTGATGATGTTAAAAAGGTATTAAAGAAATACAATTTAAATTTAGTAGGTATTAATCAACATATTGGTTCATTATTCTTAGATTATAATTCTTATGTTGAAGGAGTAAAGAATATACTTGAGATAGCTACTCATTTTAAGGGATTAAAAATAATTGATCTAGGTGGTGGATTTGGTGTTCCTTATCATGGTGAAGATAGATTAGATTTAGATAAACTATCAATTGAATTAGATAAAGTTTTAACTGAATTTTTAGATAAATACGATAACAAAGATGTTATTTTCTATATTGAACCAGGAAGATATATAGTATGTGAATGTGGTGTATTACTTGGAACAGTAACATCTATTAAAGATAATTATGATACTAAATACTTAGGATGTGATATTGGATTTAATGTTTTAATGAGACCAATATTATATGACTCATATCATGAAATAGAAATATTACAAAGAAAACCAAATAATAGAAAAGAAACATATACAGTAGTAGGTAATATTTGTGAATCTGGTGATATTTTAGGAAAAGATAGATTATTAAAGAAAGCAAATGTTGATGATGTTGTTATTGTTTATAATGCTGGTGCTTATGGTTATTCTATGGCATCAAATTATAATCTTAGAAGTAGACCAGCTGAAGTATTAATAACAAAAGATCACAAAGATATCTTAATAAGAAAAAGAGATACAATTGAAAGTATGATGAATTATGAATAAAAGTATACTTAGAAAAAAATATATTGAATTAAGAAAGAATATAATTGATAAAGAACAAAAATCAAGAGAAATATGTAGAAGATTAATTAAATCAGATGAATATCAAAATGCTAGCGTAGTTGGTCTTTATTACAGCCTTTCTAGTGAAGTAAGTACCATAGAGTTAATAAGGTATAGTTTAAATAATCAAAAAAAGGTATTACTTCCAAAAGTAGAAGGGGATAAACTTGTTTTTTATGAAATAAAATCATTTGATGATTTAATGAAAAGTAGTTTTGGTGTAATGGAACCACTTAGTGGAACAGTATATGATAAGGAAGAAATTGATTTAATAGTAGTACCAGGTGTTTGCTTTGATAAATGCTTAAATAGAATAGGCTTTGGTAAAGGTTATTATGACAGATATTTAGATGGATATGATGGAGATATCATTGGTATTTGTTTTGAAGATCAAGTTAGTGAAGAAGAAATAGATATATCCGAAACAGATCAAAAATTAAAATATGTTATTACTGAAAAAAATATTTATTCGTGATATAATTAATATGTTAAAAATTTGATGAATGGAGTTTTTTATGATATTAGAAAAAATAGGATTTAAGATTAGAAATATATTTAGAAAAAGAGATAAAAATCAACCTTGGTTAGACTATTATAGTAGAGAAGAAAGAAGTATTAAGTTTACTAAAAAATCAATCTATCACTATATGAAAGATAGTGTTGGAGAAGATAAAGATTTAATAGCTTTAAATTATTTTGAGAATAGAATTACATATTATGATTTCTTTAAAAGTATTAATGTATGTGCTAGAGGATTAAGAGAATTTGGTGTTAAAGAAGGGGATATAGTTACTGTATGTATGCCCAATATGCCAGAAGCAATATATGTGTTTTATGCGTGTAATAAAATAGGAGCAATATGTGATATTATTCACCCATTATCAAGTAATGAAGAATTAAAAATATACTTAACTGAAAGTAAAACTAGATTTTTATTCTTAGTTGATTTTAATTACGAAAAATATAAAGATGTAATAGAAGAAAGTTTAGTTTATAAGACTATTCTTGTATCTCCTAGTCAAAGTATGCCAATTGGTATGGCTATTGGATACAATATTATGAAAGGTTTTACTTTAAAAAGACCTAAGAGAAGTAATCATGATTATATGACTTGGGCTGATTTTATTGATGCTGGAGTACAAAACAAAAAACCATTTGAAGCAGATGTTAAAGCTGAAGATGCAGCATTAATATTACATAGTGGTGGTACTACTGGTAAACCAAAAGGAATAGTTATTTCTAATGCTAGTTTTAACGCTTTAGGTCAACAAAGTGCAGTAAATGTTATAGATGTTAGACCAAAGGATAAAATAGTTACAATACTACCAATATTCCATGGATTTGGACTTGGTGTATGTGTACATACTCCTCTTTGTCTAAAAGTAGAAACTATATTGGTTCCTCAATATGATGAAAAAAGATTCTTTAAAATTTGGAAGAATGATAAACCAAATGTTATCTTAGGAGTTCCTACATTATGGGAAGGAATGCTTGGTAATAGTAGATTTGACGGTTTAGATATGTCACAATTAAAATATATGGTAAGTGGAGGAGATTTATTAACAATTCCACAAGAAATGAAAATTAATAAATGGTTACATGAGCATGGCGCTAAAATCAATATTGCAAAAGGTTATGGTATGACAGAAAGTGTAGCCGCAACATGCTATACATTCCCAGGAACAAATGAACCAGGAAGTATTGGTATTCCAATGGTAGGAAATAGATATAAAATATGTGATCCTGAAACTAATAAAGAGGTTCCTCTTGGTACTGAAGGAGAAATATGTGTAAATGGTCCTACACTTATGATGGGATACTTAAATAATCAAGAAGAAACTGATAAAGTATTAAGAAGACATGATGATGGTGAATTATGGCTTCATACTGGTGATATAGGATATATTTCATTAAATGGTATTGTATATTATACTCAAAGATTAAAACGTATGATTATTGTATCTGGATTTAATGTTTATCCATCACAAATTGAAAATACAATTGCAAAACATCCATCAGTTGATAAAGTATGTGTAATTGGAATACCTCATCCATATAAGATGCATGTTCCAAAAGCATTCGTAGTTCTAAAGAAAGGAATTAAAAATACTGCAAAAGTTAAAGCTGAAATCAAATCACTATGTAGACGTGAATTATCTGTTTATGCAATGCCAAAAGATTTCGAATTTAGAGATGAATTACCAAAAACACTATATGGTAAGATTGATTATAGAACTATTGAAAAAGAAGAAAATGAGAATAAATAATTATATTTATTCTTTTTTTATGATATACTTTTAATTGGTAGATATTATGGAGGAAATATTATGAAAAAATCAGTTGTACTTACTATATTAGATGGATGTGGAATGAGAAAAGAAACAGATGGAAATGCATTTTATAATGCTAAAAAACCAACATTTGATTTTCTTTGGAATAAATATCCACATACACTATTAAATGCTAGTGAAGAAGCAGTAGGCCTTCCTCATGGACAAATGGGTAATAGTGAAGTAGGGCATACTAATATAGGAGCAGGAAGGATAGTATATCAACCACTTGAACTAATTAATATGTATATTAAAGATAGATCATTTTTTGAAAATGAAGTATTACTTGATGTAATTAATCATGTTAAAACCAATAATTCTAAATTACATATTATGGGTCTTTTAAGTGATGGTGGAGTACACTCTCATATAAATCATTTAAAAGCATTAATTGAACTATGTAAGATGAATAATATTGAAATAGTTTATCATATGTTCTTAGATGGTAGAGATGTTAATCCAAAAAGTGCATATATTTATATAAAAGAAATAGAAGATATTAATTATGGAAAAATAGCAACTATCTCTGGTAGATATTATGCTATGGATAGAGATAATAACTTTGATAGATTAAAACTTGCATATGATGCTATTGTTTATGGAGAAGCTCCTAAATATAATAGTGCTAAAGAATTAATGGATGATAGTTATTCTAAGAATGTAACTGATGAATTTGTAATACCAAGTATTATAAATGAAGGATTACTTTTAAATGATAATGATGGAGTAATAACATTTAACTTTAGAAAAGATAGATTAAGAGAAATGTTTACTTGTATAACTAATCCACATGAATATGAACAAGAAGCACTTGAAAAAGATATGCATATTAAGGTATTTAATAATATTAAATGCGCTACTATGATGAAAGTAGTGGAAACAGTTAAATGCCCTCATGCATTTGAAGAAATAAGTTTAAATAATAAACTAGGCGATATATTAGAACAAAATAATATGTCTCAATTAAGAATAGCTGAAACTGAGAAATACGCTCATGTTACATTCTTCTTTGATGGTGGACTTGAGATGGATTATAAAAATGAAAAGAAAATATTAATTCCATCACCTAAAGTAGCAACATATGATTTAAAGCCTGAAATGAGTGCATATGAAGTAACTGACGCCTTATTAAAAGAATTAGATACAGGAGAGTATGATGTAGTTATTTTAAATTATGCTAATGGTGATATGGTAGGGCACACTGGTGTATATGAAGCTGCAGTTAAAGCAGTTGAAACACTAGATGAATGTTTAACTAAATTATATGATAAAGTTATGTCTATGGATGGAATCATGTTAATAACTGCAGATCATGGTAACTGTGATACTATGTGGGATGAAAATCATGTTCCTGTAACTAGTCATACATTAGAAAGAGTTCCTTTTATAATTACTAAAGAAGGACTAGAATTAAATGAAGGAAATCTTTCAGATATAGCTCCAACAATGCTACATTTAATGGGTGTAAAAATACCAGAAGAAATGAACGGAAATGTGTTAATAAAGTAATAGACTTGAAAAAGTCTATTATTTTTGTTATAATATAAAGCCGTCCGAAGGGGAGGAATTATTTGTGGCAGAAAAAGGAAAAAATGTATTTGATGTATTATTTCAAAAAGTAAATGTAAGAGTATTTGGAGATGTACCAAAAGAAGATGAATTAGATGCTGGTACTGTAGACTACATTATACGTGAAATGCTATATAACTATAATTTAATTTTAAATAGAAAGGTTGTTGTAGATACAAAAGCATTAAATAAGAAAATTAAAAGAACAATGCTTTCTAATAAAAATATACCTTATATTTCAGGTATCACACCAATTATTGATGCAAAAGGAAATCAATCAATAGTTGTAACTTTTGAATATGATGGTCGTTGTATGGGAATAGCAAGAGTCAATAAAGATATGACTATTACATTTGATTTTTTAAGAAATGGATGTTCTATGCCTAATACCGTTGATATGTTAAATAAAAACTATGAAAATTTTGTTATTTATTTTAATGCTCTTGAAAGTTTTGCACTTGATTATCCAGGAATTGCTTGTGAATTTGGACCTCAAGCATCACGTGATACTAATAATATTCAAAGATTAGATGATGGATTTTTAGGAATTACTTTAGATATTAATAATCCAGATGGAGCTAGAATTGGTTTTGTAAATTTATCTGATACAAGCGTAGCAAGTGAAAAAAGCGCTAAATATGGTAGAATAGAGGATACACTAGAAGCTTTTAGACCAGATATTTTAAAACGTTTTGTAGTAAATGAAGAAGAATTAAATCCTTTATATAAAGCAGTACTTGAAAAATATAGAAAACAAATAGATGAAGGTAAAGGTTTAAGTAGAGTATTAAATACTAAGAGTAATTAATACTCTTTTTTATTTTATGGTATAATATTAACTATCAATTTTCTAAAGGAAGTGAAATATGTTAAACATATTGTTAATTCTTAGTTTATTTGATACATTTTCTAATATTAATAGAGATATAGATTATAGTTATATGGATAATCAAATAAATGTCTGCGTTGAACATTTTGAATTAAGCTATAAATCATATCAAAAATATAAAAGAGAAAATACATGGAATAATGAATCAAAAGATAAAATAGTTAAAAAGATAAATAAGTATCTAAATTCTTCTTTAAAGAATAAAGGAGATTTTATTGTGAGTTATTCTATTAAACAAGGAATTGATCCATACTTAGTAACAGCAGTATTGCTACAAGAAACAGGTTGTTATTGGAATTGTAGTAAGCTTGTTAAAAAGTGTAATAATGTAGGAGGTAATAAAGGAAAGCCTTCATGTAATAATGGTAGTTATAGAAAATTTAATACTTTAGATGATGGAATTAAATTTGCTATTAATAAATTAAATAAATATTATAAAAAAGGATTAACAACTCCAAAACAAATTAATAAGTATTATGCTACTGATAAAACATGGTATAAAAAAGTAAATAATTATATAAAAAAATTGAAAGGATAATTATGGAACACAAAGTATATATGCATTCAATTAATCATCAATATTTCAATTCTAAAAGAGATATTAAGACATTTAGCCATATATTAGATGATGGTGCTTTATTATCATTAAGGCGTCAAGGATTTAACTATAGTTCTTCTTTTGCTGGTCTTGATTATATTTCATTTGCTGATTACGAAAAAAGAAATCAAACAAACAATGGGATATTATATTATAATGCATACTATGCATATATACGTCTTGGTATATCTTTGGCTTTTGAAAAAAATAAATTAGCTAGTGTTTATGATATCAAAGATCCAATATTATTGGAGGCATTAAATAATAGTGATAAAATTCATTATCGTATGCAAATGCTTGGTTATGAAGAAGAAAGATATACAGATTTACCAGATGAAGTACAAATTAAAGATGAAGTGTCTATAGATTACTTATCTTATATAACTTATCCATGTGATGAATTTTTTGTAAGTCGTTTTTTTATAAAACAAGAAAGTAAAAGAAAAGGACTTATAGAAGAAATAAATAATTTAAAAAGTATATTAATAAGTCATGGTAAACAATTAGATATATATGATATAGATAGTGGTATATTACTAGATGAAGAAGGAATAGAAAAAGTATTAGAGAAATCTAAAAAATGTTGACAAAATATATTATAAATAATATAATCTTCACGTAAGCGATTACAAAGAGAAGTAAGTATTTATCTTCCTTTATAGAGAGTTAGTGGTTGGTGTAAACTAATAATAGGTAAGTATCTGAAAAAAATATTCTTTGAGCTTAAGCGCATATCTGCGATAAAGAAATAAAGGTAGAATGATAGAATCTATAAAGTAAGATGGTACAGTGATTAATTCACGCTTACGTTATAGATTCTTTTTTTAGAAGGAGAATAATATGGAAAGAGTATTAACAGAACAAGAAATTGTTAGAAGAGAAAAAGCAGAAAAACTAAGAGAGATGGGGCTTGATCCTTTCGGACAAAGATTCGAAAGAGATTCATATGCTGAAGAATTAAAGGAAAAGTATAAAGATACTACTCATGATGAATTTGAAACTATGGAAGATACAGCTACTGTAGTAGGTAGAATTATGTTTATTAGAAAGATGGGTAAAGCATCATTCTTTAATATTCAAGATAAGACTGGTAGAATTCAAATTTATATTTCAATCAATGATGTAGGAGAAGAAAGTTATGCTTTATTTAAGACTGCTGATATTGGTGATATAGTAGGTGTACATGGTAAAGTAATGAAGACTAATAGTGGCGAGTTAACTATTAAGTGTTTAGAATATACTCATTTAGTAAAAGCATTAAGACCACTACCAGAAAAGTTCCATGGTTTAACTGATATAGAAGAAAGATATAGAAGACGTTATGTTGATTTAATCATGAATGATGAATCAAGACGTGTTGCTTTCATGAGACCAAGAATTATTAGATGTATTCAAAATTTCTTAGATAATCAAGGCTTTGTAGAAGTTGAAACACCAATTTTAACAAGCTTACTTACTGGTGCTAGTGCTCGTCCATTTGTAACTCATCATAATGCCCAAGATATAGATATGTATTTAAGAATTGCTCTTGAACTTAATCTAAAGAGACTTCTTGTTGGTGGAATGGAAAGAGTATATGAAATAGGAAGAACATTCAGAAATGAAGGAATGGATCCACAACATAATCCAGAATTCACTATGATGGAAATATATCAAGCATATTCTGACCTTGAAGGTATGATGGATTTAACAGAAAGAATGTATAAAGAAATAGCTAATAAAGTATGTGGAAAAACTACATTTAAATATTTAGGTCATGAAATAGATTTAAATGGTAAATGGAAGAGAATTTCTATGACTGATGCTATTAAAGAAAAAACTGGTATTGATTTTAGAAAGATTACTGATTTAGATGAATGTTTAAAATTAGCAGAAGAACATGGTATTGAACTAGAAAATCATGAAAAACAATATGGTCATATAGTTAATAAATTCTTTGAAAAATATGTAGAAGAAACATTAATTGAACCAACATTCTTATATGGTCATCCAATTGAAATATCACCACTTACTAAGAAAGAACCAGGTGATGATAGATTTACTCAAAGATTTGAATTATTTATTTCAGGACATGAATGTGCTAATGCATATACAGAGTTAAATGATCCAATCGATCAATTAGAAAGATTTGAACATCAATTAGAAGAAAAAGATATGGGTAATGAAGAAGCAAATGATATTGATATGGATTTTGTAGAAGCTCTTGAATATGGTATGCCTCCAACTGGTGGAATAGGTTATGGAATTGATAGAATGATAATGTTATTTACAGAACAAGAATCAATTCGTGATGTATTACTATTCCCAACTATGAAGGAAAGAAACTAATAAAAAAACACGTTAATACGTGTTTTTTATTTGTTATTAATTCCACATCCAGTCTAATGTATCTTTTGTTAGAGCTATTCCTGGCGCAGTTCCATGATTTGCTCCACTTAATGAATAGAATGTAGCATCTCCACCAAGTTTTTTAATATTTGATACAACTGAATTCATATCTCTATTATATCTGCTTTCATCTTCACCAGCAGTACCAGCATATGCTCTAATTTTTGTTTTAACAAAGTTAGCATAATTAACTGAACCAGAATATGCTCCACAACTAATTGGTACAGCAGCGTAGAAGAATCCAGGATATTTATTTACCATATGCCATGTACCAATAGAACCTCTTGAGTGTCCACTTATTGATATTCTTTCTTTATTGCATTGATATTCTTCACATACTTTATCAACTATACTTTTTACTTCTTCAAGTCTACCACTTGTTTCAGCCCACATACCACCATTTGGTGTAACTAGTATAAATGGTAATTCAGCTCCATATGCACTTCTTGCTGCATTTAGGAAAGAAGATGATCCATCTGATCTACCACCACCATCACCATGTAAGAATAATATTAAAGGCATCCCTGGCATAACGAGAGTAGGTGAATGTACAACATACGTCATTGTTTTACTTGTTCCTTTAGTTCCCTTAGGATTACCAGCTATTGGTTTAATAACTTTATCAAATTCTTCTTGCAATTTCTTTTTTACTTCAGGGTCAGTTATATTTTCTATCTTTTCTTTTACTTTGTTATATTTATCTAAACTAAAATTATTTTTTAAATCTATTATTTCATTTTTTATATCTATATATTGTTTTAAAACATTTAGTTCTTCTAATAATTCATTTTTAGTATCTTTATTTTTAATTCTAGAATTAACATAATTATATGCGGTTTTATAATCATTTTCATTTAAAGTTTCATTAGCATAATCCATATATTTATGAGCCATATCTTTATATGCTTCATTTATTTTTTCAACAGTTGCATTAGTAATACATTTTGAATAATCTAGACTATTTTCAGTAATTTTAGCAATCACTGTAATAAAAGTAGGTATTAAGAATATAAGTATAGCAGCGATTACTCTTTTACTAACTAGTTTATTTGTTTTAACTAGAGCATCATTATCATTATCTTTTACAGCTTTTGTATAGTCTAACATAGTTCTAACTATAAGAATAATAGGTACTGCTACTTTAATAATAGTTATAACAATATCTATAATTCTCATAACACTAAGTACATCTGGATTATCACAAATATTTAGTATCATATTTTTTCACCATCATAATTATATCAAAAACTATTAAAAAATGTTATTATATTTATGGTGATATATAATGAAAAAATATTTATACAATTATATTAGTGAGATTGAAAAAAAGATAGAAAAAAACATTACTAAATCTGATATAGAAGAATTAGTAACTAAAATAGGTTTCTTTTCACATGAAAGATTAATTCATTTGTTAGTAACATTATTTTTCGCAGCAATATCAATAGTATTTACAGTATTAAGTCTTCATTATTTGAATGTTTTAATGGCTGTTGTTACTATTATTTTATATGTTATGGTAATGTTTTATATTAAACATTATTATGACTTAGAAAATGGTGTTCAGTACTTATATAAGCTATATGATAAAATGAATAAAAAAGTAAAATAATGAATTGATATAAATATTTTTAATTAGTATAATAGATAATGGTGGAGTAATATGGAAGCTAAGCTTGAAAGATTTTTAAACACAATTAATTTTAATGAAGAAAACTATAAGTATTTTGAAAATGCTTCTGTAAAGGAAGTTCTTTTAACTAAGAAAACTAATAGAATGACTCTAATATTAAATTTAGATAAATTATTCCCAATAGATGTATTTAAAGAATTATATGAGAAAGCTCATACTTTAAAAGGAGCAGAATCAGTAAGATTTAAATTTATTGTAAAAGAAAATAATATGTATTTTGATGATTATTTTAACTATTATTTTGATATATTAGTTGATAATTGTCCAATGCTTAGAAGTATAGATAGAAATAAAATAACTATTAATGATAATAAGATTAGTTTTGAAGTATTAAACAATGCTGAAAAAGAGAAAATAGAATCTCTAGAAGAAAAGATAGAGACTTTTTTGGTTGATATGGGATTTGAAGATATTAGTGTTGAAGCTAATATTAGTGAATCATTGAGACGTGAATTTGAAGAAGAAGTTAAAAAAGAAGAAATAACTTCTAAAGAAAATACTACTGTTGATAATGTTATTAAAGGAAGAAGTATTAAAGGAGAAGCTTCTTTAATTAAAAACTTAATCACTAATGAGAATAATGTAATAATAATTGGTGAGGTTTTTGGAGTAGAATCAAAGAACACTCAAAGTGGATGGAATATTATTACTATTAAGATTACTGATTATACTGATAGTATTGTTTCTAATATATTTACTAAAGATGAAGGTGAATTTAATAATTACTTAAAGAATATTAAAGAAGGTAAATGGTATAAATTTAGAGGTAATGTCAAATTTAATACAAGAAGTAATGATTATGAATTTGGTATAAATGATATAGAAGAATTTGATCATAAAAAAGCAGAAATAGTAGATGATGCTCCCGTTAAAAGAGTAGAATTACATGCTCATACTATGATGAGTCAAATGGATGGACTTACTAAAATTGATTTAGGAAAACATACATGTGAACTTGTTGAAAAATGTATTAAGATGGGATATAAAGGTGTAGCAATAACAGATCATAATGGTTGCCAAGCTTTCCCAATAGCATATCAAATTATTTCTAAGCATAATAAAGGATTAGAAGATAAAGATAAATTTAAAGGATTATATGGAACTGAACTAACTCTTGTAGATGATATGATTACAATAGTTACTCGTCCAGTAGATACTCCATTTGAAGGATGTGAATTTGTTGTTTTTGATACAGAAACAACTGGTTTTAATGCTGCTAATGGAGACACTATGATTGAAATTGGTGCTGTTAAAATAAAAGATGGAAATATAACTGATAAGTTCGATCAACTAATTAATCCAGGAAGACATATTCCAGATAGAATAACAGCAATAACAGATATTAGTGATGAAATGGTTAAAGATTGCCCTGATGAAAAAGAAGCAACTAAAAAGTTCTTAAAATGGGTAGGAGATGCACCACTTGTTGCTCATAATGCTAAGTTTGATACTAGCTTTTTAGAAATGGCAATGAAGAAATATAAACTTGGTACACTAGAGAATACAGTAATTGATACTTTAGAATTATCTCGTGCTTTAGATCAAGGCTTTGCAAGACATAGTCTATCAGCACTTGTTAAAAGATATAATGTTCCTTTTGATGAAGAAAGTCACCATAGAGGTGACTATGATGCAGAAGGTACTGCTTTAGTATTCCATAAAATGATGCAAAAACTAATTAATCAAAACATAGAAACAATTTCTGATATAGAAAAATTAGTATCTAAAAATGAAATACATAAATTTGGTAGAACTTATCATTTTAATGCTATTGCTTTAAATAGAGAAGGACTAAAGAATTTATTTAAAATAATTAGTCTTGCTAACACAACATATTTATATAAAACACCAAGAATACTAAGAAGTAAACTAAATGAATTAAGAAATGGTCTTCTTATTGGTAGTGGTTGTTATGAATCAGAAGTATTTAGAGAAGCAACTAGTAAAGATGGTGAGGAATTAACAAATATTATTAACTTCTATGATTATGTAGAAGTACAAAGTCCTGAAGTATATAATCATTTAATTCAAACAGGTGATTTTGAAAATGAGTTAGAACTTGAAAATCATATTAAGAAAGTTATTAATGCCACTAAGAGTGCAGGTAAAATAATAGTAGCAACAGGAGATGTTCATCATTTTACAAGAGAAGATAAAATATATAGAGAAATAATTGTTAATCAAAAAGTACCAGGTGGAGGAAGACATCCACTTGCAAAAAGTGAAATTAAAGAAATACCATCTCAACATTTTAGAACTACTAATGAAATGTTAAGTGATTTTGAATTCTTAAATGATAAAGATCTAGCATACGAAATAGTAGTAGAAAACACTAATAAAATATGTGATATGGTAAGTGAAATAGAAGTAATAATAGATACAAAAGGAGTACCATTTAGTCCAAGAGTCAGAAGTGATGATGGAAAAAGTTATTTAGACTGTCCAAGAGTTGTTACTGATCTTGTATTTAATAAAGCAGAAGAATGGTATGGTAATCCTCTTCCACATAATATTGAAGAAAGAATTTCCAAAGAATTATATGGAGATGCTGTATACAATTATTGGTTTAATAAAATAAAAAATGATAATCCAGACATTAGCGAAGAAGAACTAACTAATCAGACATTTGATAAAATACATGAAACTCTTATAGAAGGATTCGATAAAGTAAAAGAATTAATGAGAGAAGTTGTTTTATCTAAATGGAGCGAAGAAGATGGAGAACAAACTGAAGACGCCATTAATAAACATATAAAGAAAGAACTAGGTGGTATCATTGGTGGTGGATTTGATCCAATATACTTAATTGCTCAAAGACTTGTTAAACACTCTAATGATGATGGATATTTAGTTGGTTCAAGAGGTAGTGTAGGAAGTAGTTTTGTTGCTACTTTAATGGGAATTTCAGAGGTTAATGCATTACCACCTCATTATAGATGTACTAATTGTAAACATAGTGTTTTTAAAGATGAAGATGGAAAAGAACTAGGAGCAACATATTCTAGTGGTTTTGACTTGCCTGATAAAGAATGCCCTAAGTGTGGCACTATGATGAAAAAAGATGGTCAAGATATGCCATTTGCAACATTCTTAGGATTTAATGCTGATAAAGTACCAGATATTGATTTAAACTTTAGTGATTTAAATCAAGCTAGTGCTCATGAATATACAAAGGTATTATTCGGAGTAGATAATGTTTATCGTGCTGGTACTATTGGTACAGTAGCTGATAAAACAGCATATGGATTCGTTAAAGGATATTATGAAGATAAAGGTATATATGATAAGAGAAGTTGTGAAATAGAACGTCTTGCTAAAGGATGTACTGGTGTTAAAAGAACAACTGGTCAACACCCAGGAGGAATAGTTGTTGTTCCTGACTATATGGAAGTATCAGATTTTACACCATTCCAATACCCAGCAGATGATCCAGAAAGTGCTTGGAGAACAACTCACTTTGATTACCATTCAATAGAAGAGGATTTATTAAAATTAGATATTCTTGGTCACTCTGATCCAACTCAACTTCGTTTAATACAAGATTTAAGTAAAACTAATGTATTAGATGTACCATTAGATGATAAAGACACTATGTCAATATTCTCTAGTTTAGATAAACTTGGTGTAACTAGTGAACAAATAATGTGTCCAACTGGAACACTTGGTATTCCAGAATTTGGTACACCATTTACAATTGGTATGGTTGAAGAGACTAAACCAACAACATTTGCAGAACTTGTTAAAATATCAGGTCTTTCTCATGGTACTGATGTATGGCTTGGTAATGCTCAAGAATTAATAAAGAATAATATTGTTCCATTTAAAGAAGTAATTGGGTGCCGTGATGATATTATGGTATATCTAATGTATAAAGGTTTAAAACCAATTAAAGCATTTAAAATAATGGAATTTGTTAGAAAAGGTAAAGCTAGTAAAGAACCAGAAACATGGGCAGAACATAAACAAACTATGGTAGATGCTGGTATTGAAGATTGGTTTATTGATTCATGTGAAAAAATAAAATACATGTTTCCTAAAGCACATGCTGCTGCATATGTAACAAGCGCATTTAGAATAGCATGGTATAAGGTACATATGCCTGTTTATTTCTATGCATCATGGTTCTCAACAAAAGCAACTGACTTTGATATAGAATCTATGATTAAAGGATATGATGCTATTAAACAAAGACTTACTGAAATAAAAGAAAAAGGTTATGATGCTACTAATAAAGAAGATGGTATAAAAGAATCTTTAAATGTGGCTTTAGAAGCTTCAGCTCGTGGTATGAAGTTTGCTAATTTTGACCTTTATAAGAGTAAAGCAACTACATTTGATGTTTCTGATGATAAAACTATGATTCCACCATTTATTACAATAGATGGTCTTGGTGAAACAGTTGCTAATAATATAGAAACTGAAGCTAAGAAGAAGAAATTTGTTAGTATAGAAGACTTCCAAAATAGATGTAAGGTTTCACAAACTTTAATTGATAAAATGAAATCAATGGGTATATTTGATGATATGCCAGAAAGTTCACAACTTAGTTTGTTTGATTTGGGGATAGAGTAGATGAAAATAGTAGTTTTAGCAAGTAGTAGTACAGGAAATTCTACATATGTTGAGTGTGGTAATATTAAGTTTTTAATAGATGCTGGAATGTCTTTTAGTTATATAAAAGAAAAGTTATTCACACTTGGTGTTACACCTGATGAAATAAACTTTATTCTAGTAACACATGCCCATAATGATCATGTTAGATGTATTCATACATTTGCAAGAGTCTATGATACTAAAATATATATTGGAGAAAATACATATAAAGAGTATCAAAAGAAAGAGTACTTAAAAAATTATGAATTTGTTGAAGATATAGATAATATAATGGGAATTAATATTAAGAGAGTTCCTATCTCACATGATAAGAGTGGATATGGTTACATACTTGAGTATGATGGTATTAAACTAGCTTATATAACAGATACTGGTATGATTCATTCTAGATATCATGAAGCTTTTAATAATATGGATGTATATTTATTTGAAAGTAATCATGATGTTGAAATGGAAATGAATGGCACTAAAGATGAAATGACTAAAATAAGAAATATTGGAGATGAAGGCCACTTATCAAATGAAGATTGTGCTAGATATTTAAGTCATTTTGTTGGAGATAGAACTAAATATGTTATGCTTATGCATTTAAGTGAACATGATAATACTGTAGATTTGGCCTTTGATACAAATAGAAAGTCTTTAGATAAAAGTATTTCACTATACGTATCAAAACCAAATGATATTAGTGATATAATAGAATTATAAAATAGCAGTACCAATTATTTTGATTGTCTAATTAATGATAGGATATCTAAAAGCAAGTGCTATATTTAATACTTATGATACTAATCATTCAGGTATTCAATCTAAATATAATAAAGAACTATTTGATTGGATGTTATCTCAATAATAACTTGATTTAATATCAAGTTTTTTATTGAATAAAATGCATAAAAATGATATATTTATATAGTATAGGTGTTGTAATATATGAATAATTTTTTTGGAGATTATACAAGTATTAATAGATCTAGAATAGAAGCTATCATTAAGAAGATTAATGATAGAGCTTTAGAATGTAGAAATATTACAACAGATTCAACTAAAATTACTATTGATAATGCTGGTACTCCAATGTTAGTAACTAAAGAAGAAGCATATTTTATAAATAAAACAAATGAGTTTAGAAAAAGACTAAGAGAAGGCGAAACACTTGATGATATCATGGTAGAAGCTCTTGCTTTAGTAAGGGAAGCTATTAGAAGAAGAATAAAAGATTCTAATGGTGAAAGAAAAGAAATGTTCCCTTATGATACTCAATTAGAAGCAGCTATTAGTATGCTTGGTGAAAAGTATGATGAGACTCATCGTGAAAGAGTAATTGCTGAAATGAAAACTGGTGAAGGAAAAACACTAGTTCAAATACTTGTTGCTTATTTAGATATATTAGAAGCAACTAAATCAGAAGATAAAAAAGAATGGTCTTCTGTTCATATTATTACAGCTAATGATGCTCTTGCTAAAAGAGATCAAAAGAACAATGCTGATGTATTTGCTTTACTTGGAATAACAAGTAGTTTTGTTCCAGGCAGAAGTTCTACTAGAACTACAGATCCTGCTCAAATGATGATTAATAAGATTAAAAAACAAAGAGCATATGTATGTGATATAGTGTACGCTACAGCAACTACAATCGCTTTTGATTATTTAGAAGATCATACTATTTTTAGTCAAAAAGATAGAAGTATTAATAGGCCACTTGGTTATGCAATTGTTGATGAAGCAGATGATATTTTAATAGATCAAGCAACTAATCCATTAAAATTATCACAAAGACCAAGACCAAATGGTAGTGAATATGATAAATTCTTAATAGCTCGTGAAGAACAAAAGAGAAATCTATATAAATGGGCTACTGATTTCTTATATGGAAAAATAAGAAAGAAACCTATGACTGGTAAAATATATGATCAATATTTTGATAATAGAAATGAAAGATTTACAGAAGAATATGCATATATTAAAGATACAAGACAAATAATATTATCAAATAGAATTCAAGATGAAATAGGTGCTGATTTAAAAGATACACCTGAAGATAATGAACTATATAATGCTAGATATTTTGCATTACTTGATTGTATTAAAGCAAAAGAAGCATTTCATGCTGATGTTGAATATAGAGTAGAAGTAAAAGATGGAAAAGCTAAAATAATTATCATAGATCAAAACATTGGTAGAAAAAAATATTCAAGTAAATATACTGGTGGTATGCAAGAAGCAATTGAAGCTAAAGAAGAATTCTTAGAAAATGAAATGGAAGGATCTAAAAAAAGATATCATATTGATTTTTCTACAACTTCTGCTATTAAAGCAATGTGTACTTATCCAGATTTCTTATCTATGTATGAACATCATGTATGCGGTATGACTGGTACAAGTGATGAAGAAGAATTTAGAAATCTATATGGTTTTGAAACATATAGAGTTAGAACTAGAAAAAGAAATATTAGAATAGACGAAGAACCAGAATTATATGCTACTTTAGCTGAAAAATATGATGCTATTATTGAAGTAGTTAGAAAATGTGCTTTAACTGGGCAACCAGTATTAATTGGTACAACTAGTTTAAGAGAAAGTCAAATAATATCATCACTTCTAGCTAAAAACTTTATTCGTCATCAATTATTAAATGCTAATAATGAAGAAGAAGAAAGTCAAATAGTAGTTGGTGCTGGTATGATGGGTACTGTTACAGTAGCAACAAATATGGCTGGTCGTGGAACTGATATTAAACTAGGACCAGGAGTTAGAGACCTTGGCGGTTTATATGTAATTGGTACATCAAGAAATAAAAGTAGTAGAATTGACTTACAACTTATGGGTAGAAGTGGAAGACAAGGAGATCCTGGAAAAACTAAATACTTTAGTTCACTAGAAGATGATTTAGTAAGAGAACATTATAAAGGTAGTGCTCTTGAAGGAGTTATTAAATTATATAGTGGAACTAAAAAACCAATTAAAAATAAAAAAATTATCGAAGCAGCAAGAAGAAGTCAAGAAGGAAGAGAAAGTAAAGATAAGAAGATAAGACTAGATAATGAAAAGTTTAATATATCTTTCATGAGACATAGAAGAATTATTTATGAAAATAGAGATGAAGTATTAAATTCTGATTTACTAGGATTTATGAATATGATTAAAAGAATCATAGTAAAATATACTGAAACTTTAGTAAAAAATTATACAAAGGAAGATATTAAAAAACTAATTGGTCACTTAGTACCAGTAGATACTTTGTATGACAATGATAATAATAAATTTACAGAAAATCTAATTAATGCTTTATATGATAAATTTAAACAAAACTTTGATACTAAAAAAGTTAAAAATAAAGATATTCAAGTATATGTTGATAATATAAAGAGAAAGTTCTTAGAAATAATTGATTTATATTGGTTAAGTCATATTGAATATTTAGAAGATTTAAAATTAAGTGCATCATTTAGTATGGGTAGTGATCCATTTAAAGAATATGAAGTAACATGCACTAGAATGTTTGCTAATGAATTAATACCATCAATGTATAATGAAATGATTACTTATGCATTAAATCCAGAAATGAAGTTTGGTACATATAAAATGCAAACTGTAGAAAGAGAAGATGAAGAAAAATTACTGTTATAATTGATTTTTCTTCTTTTTTTTGGTATTATATAGCGCAATTAAATGAAAGGGGTAATAATATGAATGTTTTAAGAGTAGAAGAAATGTATAATTTAGAAGAAATACTAAGAGAAAATCCTGAAACAATAATTACAGATAGAAATAAGTATAGACCATTTGAAATTACTTATTTAAAAAGAGCAGTTAGATTACCAATACAAACTGTTAATTATGCTATTAATTATTGTGAAAGAAGACATTTTGGAAAAGATAGATTAATTGTTATGTTATGTGAGACTTTTGAAATTTCATCTAAAGAAGCAGAAAATAGGTTAAGAGAAGTTAAAAAGATAAATAGATATAGAGAAAATATTGCTACTTTAAAACTTCAACAAAAGGCTAGTAATTAGTCTTTTTTAATTGACACAAATTATTAAAAGTGATACTATTTTAATTGATAATAGGAGTGATAGAGAATGAGTGAAGATTTTAAACCAGAAGATACACATGTTCCTGAAGATAATTATGTTGATATTAGTGTGCCTCCAATTGGTAATGTTCCAGTAAATGAAGCACCTAAAAAGAAGGGCAAAGGTGCGTTAGTAATAATTATTGTTATTGTGCTTATTGCTTTAATGGGAGTAGGTTTGGTATTTTTCTTAAGTAAATATGATAAACCAAATAATGAAACTAATAAGCCAACAGAAACTATACAAACACAAACAGAACCTAAAAAGGTTAGTTATGCTATTACTAAGAACTCATTAGATAATTTTGACTTAGCATTTCTAAAATTAGAAAATAATAAAAAGAATTTGATTTATAGTCCATTATCTATTAAATATGCTCTTGGTATGTTAATGCAAGGTTCAGCAGGTGATACATTAACTCAAATTAATGAAGTATTAGGTCAATATAAATTTCACAAATTTACTAATAATAAAAATATGTCATTTGCAAATGCATTGTTTATTAAAAATACATATAAGAATTCTGTAAGTACTACATATATAGATAACTTAAAGAAAAACTTCGGTGCTGAAGTAAAATATGATACTTTTAAAAAACCAGATGTTGTTAATAAATATGTAAGTGAGAAAACATTTAAATTGATTAATAATATAGTAGATGATATATCTAAAGATGATTATGTATTATTAAATGCTCTTGCTATTGATATGAATTGGATAAAGAAAATACAACCAGAATATAGAGAAGAAGATACAGAAGAAGACGAAATATTATCAGTTTATTATCCACATATGAATTATAGTAAGTTAATTGATTATTTAAATGAAACAGATTATCATGAATTATCATTTAATAGTGATCCAATTGCTAGACAATCTGTTGAAATAGGAGCAGTAATTAATAATTATGATATTGAAGCTGCACTTGGAAAAGAAAAAATCAAAAAAATAGTTATGGATGACTATAATGCATGGATAGCTAAAGGAGCACCAGATGCTTGTGAAGAATGTACTGATAATTGCGATTTAGATGATGAAGATTGTGATGAAACATGTACTAAAGATACTAAATTTGATTTTGAAGAATACTATAAAGAATTAACATCAAGTTATAAGAGAGTAGATACTTCTACAGACTTTGAATTCTATACAGATGATAATGTTAAAGTATTTAAAAAAGATTTAAAGAAATATGGAGATACACAACTTTCATATATAGCTATTATGCCTACTAAAGATACACTTGAAAATTATATTAATAACGTTACTGAAGCAGATATTAATAGTTTAATTAGAAAAGTTAAAAGTATAAAATTAGATAACTTTAAAAAAGGCGTTATTACTGAAATAAAAGGTTATATTCCATTATTTAAATTTGATTCTGAATTAAAATTAATAGAAGATTTAAATAAACTAGGAATAACAGATGTATTTGATAAAGATAAAGCAAATTTATCAAATCTAACCTCTAATCAATCATATATTAATAATGCTCTTCATAAAGCAAATATAGAATTTACTAATTTAGGAATTAAAGCTTCAGCTGTTACTATGGGAGGCGGCCGTGGAGGCGGAGATTGCGGTTATGATTACAAATTCTTACCTCCAGTAGAAGTAATAGACTTAACATTTGATAAACCATTTATGTTCTTCATTGTAGATAAATCTACTGAAGAAGTATGGTTTACTGGAAGAGTTTATGAACCAGATAAATATAAATCTTATCAAGAAACATACAGAGAATTACATCCAGAAGAATTTGATGATGAAGAAGATGAAGATTAATAAAGCAAGTTAATAACTTGCTTTTTTATTTTCAAAAAAACTTTAAATAATTTAAAATATATAGTATAATTTATATATAATATGGAGGAAAAGATGAAAAGAAATGGTTTTACATTAATGGAATTATTAGTTGTTATAGCTATTGTTGGTGTAGTAGGTGTTGCATCAGTAATATCTTTTGCAAGTATTAAAGATGATACAGCTGATAAAGAATTAAGAAATAAATATATTGAAATACAAAGAGGAGCCAATCTATATTTAGATTTACATAGTACTGATCAAAATTGGTTTATTGAAAGTAGAAAGATTGATATTAAACTAAGTGATCTAAGAGGAGAAAATTATATTACTAGTGATTTATCTAATCCAGTAACAGGTGGAGTTATTAGTGAAGAATACTATGTTAGATTATGTATTATTAAAGATGATAAGAATGAAGATACAGTAGATTCTTGTATAATTGAAAGAACATCTAGTGGAATTAAGTTTATAGCTGATAGTTATGGAACTGAAGGTGGACATTGTTGTGAGTAAATAAATATTTACTCTTTTTTTATGTAATAAAATATTGTATAATATTAAAGATTTTTGGGTGATATATATGGATAAAATTATTATAAAGAATGCTAGAGAAAACAATTTAAAGGGAATAGATTTAGAACTACCAAAAAACAAACTTATTGTTATGACAGGAGTTAGTGGTAGTGGTAAATCTTCTCTTGCTTTTGATACTATTTATGCTGAAGGACAAAGAAGATATGTTGAGAGTTTAAATGCATATGCAAGACAATTTCTTGGTAATATGAATAAACCAGAAGTAGATTCTATTGAAGGACTTTCTCCTAGTATATCAATAGATCAAAAATCAACTAATAAAAATCCAAGAAGTACAGTTGGAACAATTACTGAAATATATGATTATTTAAGACTATTATATGCTCGTATTGGAACACCTTATTGTCCAAATCATAATATACCTGTTCAAAGTCAGAGTATTGAAGAAATGACTAATAAAATAATGGACTTAGAAGTTGGTACTAAAATAGAAATAATGGCACCAGTAGTTCATGGTGAAAAAGGTACTCATAAAGAATTAATTGAAGACTTAAGAAAAGATGGTTTTGTAAGAGCAAAAATAGATAATGAAATATATGATTTAAATGATGATATTACATTAGAAAAGAATATTAAACATAATATATATGTAGTTATTGATAGACTTAGTATTAAAGAAGATTCTAGAAGTAGAATATTTGAATCAATTGAAACAAGTACAAGAATGGCAAATGGAAAAGTATTAATAAATATAATTGGAGATAAAGAAGTAATATTCTCTGAAAATTATGCTTGTCCATTATGTGATTTTAGTATTCCTGAACTTGAACCAAGACTATTCTCATTTAATAGTCCTTTTGGAGCATGTCCTACTTGTAAAGGACTTGGTGTTAATAAACATATTGATGAAGATATACTAATACCAGATAAAAGTTTATCAATAATGGATGGAGCAGTATCATCTTTTCAAAGTGGTGAAACATTAAATATTTATTATAAGAAATTAAATTTAGTTGCTAAACATTACAATATTGATTTATATAAACCAGTAAATAAACTAACAAGAGAAGAACTAGATATTATTTTATATGGTTCTCCTGAAAAGTTAGATTTAACCCTTACTACTAGAAGTGGTAGTACTATGAAAAGCTATGATTACTTTGAAGGAATTATATCTAATTTAGAAAGAAGATATATGGAAACAGAAAGTAATGCTATTCGCGAATGGATAGAACGTTATATGACTGATCTTCCATGTCCTACATGTAATGAAGCAAGATTAAAAAAAGAAGCTCTAAGTGTTAGAGTAGGTAACTTAAATATAAATGAACTTTCTAATTTAAGTATTAGAGATTTAATAACATTCTTTGATAAGTTAAAACTTAATAATGAACAACAAGAAATATCATTTTTAATTATTAAAGAAATAAAAGAAAGATTACTTTTCTTAAAAAATGTTGGTCTTGAATATTTAACATTATCAAGAGAAGCAGCAACACTATCTGGTGGAGAAGCACAAAGAATTAGACTTGCTACTCAAATAGGAAGTAGATTATCTGGAATACTATATGTACTAGATGAACCTAGTATTGGTCTTCATCAAAGAGATAATCAAAAACTAATTAATTCTCTAAAAGAAATGAGAGATTTAGGGAACACTTTAATAGTAGTAGAACATGATACTGATACAATGCTACAAGCTGATTATTTAGTAGATATTGGCCCTAAAGCAGGAGAAGATGGAGGATACTTAGTATGTGCTGGTACTCCAGAAGATGTAATGAAGTGTGATAAATCTATAACAGGTAAATATTTAAGTGGTAAAGAAACAATAGATGTACCAAGTAAAAGAAGAAAAGGAAATGGTAAATCTATTAAAATAACTGGATGTGCAGCTAACAATTTAAAAAATATAAATGTTGAATTTCCACTTGGTAAATTTATTTGTGTTACTGGAGTTAGTGGTTCAGGTAAATCAACATTAGTAAATGAAATACTTGGAAAATGTTTATCAAATTATGTTTATCATTCAAAAGAAAAACCAGGTAAGTATAAAAAGATTACTGGTCTAGAGAATATAGATAAAGTAGTAAATATTACTCAAGATCCTATTGGTAGAACTCCAAGAAGTAATCCAGCAACATATACAGGATGTTTTGATGCCATAAGAGATGTTTTTGCTGAGACAAAAGAAGCTAAAATAAGAGGATATGATAAAAGTAGATTTAGCTTTAATGTAAAAGGTGGAAGATGTGAAGCATGTTGGGGAGATGGAGTAAAGAAAATAGAGATGCATTTCTTACCAGATGTGTATGTTCCATGTGATGTATGTAATGCTACTAGATATAATAAAGAAACTCTAAAAGTTAAATTCAAAGGATTAAATATATCAGAAGTATTAGACTTAAGAGTAAGCGAAGCATTAAAAGTATTTGAAAATGTACCAAAAGTATATAAAACACTTAAAATAATGGATGAAGTAGGACTTAGTTATGTTAAACTTGGTCAAAGTGCAGTAACTCTTTCTGGAGGAGAAGCTTCTCGTGTAAAACTAGCTAAGGAATTACAAAAGAAGCCTACAGGTAAAAGTGTATTTATATTAGATGAACCATCTACTGGACTTCATCAAGATGATATAAAAAGATTACTTGTTATATTAAATAGAATAGTTGATAATGGTGATACAGTTATTGTTATAGAACATAATTTAGATATTATAAAAGTAGCTGATTATATTATAGATTTAGGTCCTGAGGGTGGTAGTGAAGGTGGAAGGGTTATTGCTAAAGGAACACCTGAAGAAGTAAGTAAGATTAAAGAATCTTATACTGGAGAATTCCTAAAGAAAATGTTAAAATAGATTAGAGGGTAAAAAGATGGCAGTTAATTATAAAAAATTAGAACAATTAAGAAAGAAAACAAGATTAAATATACTTGAAAAACTTAAGATTTTTAAAATGAAATTTGAAGCAGAACAGAATACAAAATTATTAAATCAAAAGGAACATTGTCATCTAGGAGTTGATTGGTCAGAAGCTGATGCTTATGAATATACTAGAAGACTAAGAAAATATAATAGAAGAATGGGAGTAAAATAATATGGATCAAATAATTAGTAATTTAAGTAACAAATCGGTTGATTTAGTATTAAAAATATTAGGTGCTTTATTAGTATTAGTAATTGGTTTTAAAATAGTAAGTATACTAGAAAAGAAATTAAAAAAACCAGGAATATTTAATAAACTAGATCCTACTGTTAAAACATTCTTAATTAGTTTTGCTACTATATCTATTAAAGTAATAATTATAATTGTTGTTTTATCAATAGTAGGTGTTCCAATGGCATCCTTAGTTACTTTAGTTGGTTCTTGTGCTGTTGCAATTGGTTTAGCATTACAAGGAGGACTATCTAATATAGCTGGTTCTTTAATGATACTAATATTTAAACCATTTAAAGTAGGAGATTATATTTCTACAAATGGTATGGATGGTACTGTTAAAGCAATAACAATGTTTTATACAACAATAACTACAATTGATAATAGAGTAATTCAATTACCAAATGGTTCTTTATCAAATTCTAATATTATTAATTATTCTGCTAATCCAAAAAGAAGAATTGATATTGATTTATCAGTATCATATAAAAGTGATATAGATAAAGTTAAGAAGACTGTTATGGATGTAGTAAATAGACAAAAATTAATATTAGATGATGAAGAAAAATTTGTAAGATTAAGATTACATTCAGAAAGTGCTTTAACTTTTACATTAAGAGTATGGGTTAATACTCCAGATTATTGGACAGTATACTTTGATTTAATGGAACAAATTAAGAAGGAATTTGATAAAAATCATATTGAAATTCCATATAATCAACTTGATGTACATATGATTAAATAAAAAATACTAATTAATTAGTATTTTTTTTGATATTGTTTTATGATAAAATAATTTAAGTAGGAGATAATGGTGAACATATGAATATTGAAGCAATGAAAAAAGAATTGTTTGAATATATGGTTAAGATTTATAATGAGTATTTAGCTAACAAAACAGTTAATAAATATAAAATTAAATACTTAACAGTTTATAGAATATATTATGATATAGACGCTCTAAAAGATGAAACATCTATTAGAACATATGCTCATAATTTATTTGGTATGTCTAAAACTACTAGAACTACTTATGATAGTTTATATTCTAGATATTCTAAGGAAACTAATCCTACATTAAAACAAAAATTATTAATAGAATTAAATGAATGTGGAGCTAAATTAAATGGTTATAATGAATCATATAATATAGTAAATAAACATTTAAATAAAAAAGTAACCGTTACTCCAAGTTCTCCAGTTAAAAAGGAGACACCATCTGCACCTGTTAAAAAGGAAACGCCAGTAAAGAAAGAAAAACCAGTTAAAAAAGAAGAGCCAACTCCTGCATCAGATTTAACAAGTGATGATACTGTTATTAGTGATAAGATAATTGGTTTACTTGAAAGATGTAATGATTTAGATAAGAATACTTCAGAAGCTAAAAAAATATTAGAAGAAATATATAGATTAAGAGTAGAAAGGGAAGAGAAGTTTAAAGAACTTTATGGAGATCAATATAAAGTATTTATAAGTGAACTTGAAAGCTATGAAAATATGGCTTCTAATATGCCAAGTGAAGGATTTAAACAAAGAGAGATTGATAGTGGAAGTTATATATTAGAACTTAGAACTGCTCTTAATTCTATAAATGAATACCATTTTATGAATGAACTTCAAATAAAGAAGTATTATAAAAAAGACAATAATCTAAGTGATGGTTTAAATAATAATAGAAACTTTAAAAAATATAATAATTTCTTAAGAAAATTCCATGTTTTAATTAAGTCATTATTTGGAACAAAAGAAGTTATATTTAAAGTGGATAATATTGAAGTAAGTAGTGAAGATTTGCTTGCTTACCTAGGAACATGTAATTTAGATGGAGATTATAGTGTCTATAAAAACAAATTTAATGGTGCATTTATCGGAACAGAAGATACTAACAGAAAGAAATATATAGAGACATTAACATTCTTAAAGAAATGTATTGATTCTTTATGTGAAGAAGCTAAAAAGAAATTAAAAGATAAAATAACAATAACTGATACTGAAATGACTAAAGAAGATATTATTAAGAAAAGAAATAAAAGATTAAAAGAAATATATTACTTAAAATCATCTGGTAGATTAGATAATAGGGGAGTTGCTCATGAAAGAAAGTAAAAATGTAATATTTATATTAGTTAGTATAATTGTATTAATAGTTGTTGGTATTAGTGTGTCTTATTCATATTTTGTTGTCACTAGTAATGGAAAAGATAATACTATTAGTGTAGGAGACTTAGATGTTAGTTTTTGTGAAGATGAATCTTGTGAAAAAAACTATGCTAATTTTGGTAAAGTAATTGGAACAAAAAATGTTAATGGGAAAAGTGAACTTGAAAGTATATATCCATATGCAACAGATGAAGAGGCATTACTAAAAGATCCATACATATTTAATATTAAAAATAAAGGTAGTCTTGATACTAATATTACTGTAAGACTTACTGAAGATACTGATTATAAACCTTCTAAGGATAAAGAAGAGTTTACTAATTTAACTGAATTATATTCAAATTATATTAAAGTAGCTGTATCAAATTGTGATAATGGTATTGATAGAAAGAATGTAACTATTAAAAAATATGGTTCACTTCTTGATAATATTATTATTGAATTTGAAACAATACCAAAGGGTACTGATAAAACATATTGTTTATGGACTTATTTAGATTCTACAACACCAAATGAAGTACAAAATACATACTTTGTAGCTAATTTAAGTTTCAAAGCACAATATTTACCAGAGACTACAAATTAGAGTTTAAAAAACTCTTTTTTTATGTTAAAATTAATGTCATGGAAAGAGAAAAGATTAAAAATTTTTGTATTATAGCTCATATAGATCATGGTAAAAGTACTCTAGCTGATAGAATACTTGATATTACTGGTGCTGTAAGTGAAAGAGAAAGAAAAGATCAAATCTTAGATTCTATGGAACTTGAGCGAGAAAGAGGTATAACTATTAAGTTAAATGCTGTTGAACTTAAATATAAAGGATATACTCTTCATTTAATAGATACACCAGGACATGTAGATTTTAATTATGAGGTTTCTCGTAGTCTAGCTGCTTGTGAAGGAGCTATTTTAGTTGTGGATGCAACTCAAGGAATAGAGGCACAAACACTAGCTAATCTATATTTAGCACTTGATGCTAATTTAAAGATTATTCCAGTTATTAATAAAATAGATTTACCAAATGCTAATCCTGAAAAAGTAAAAGATGAACTTGTTAACACAATAGGTTTTGAACGTGATGAAATTTTATGTGTATCAGGTAAAACTGGAGAAGGTGTAGAAGAACTATTAGATGCAGTAATTGATAGAATTCCATCTCCAACAGGTAAAAATGATAAATTTAGAGCTTTGATATTTGATAGTTATTTTGATCCATATAAAGGTGTAGTAATATTAATTAGAGTTATAGATGGAAAAGTTAAAGTAGGAGATAAGATTAGGTTTATAAATTCTAATCAAGTATATGAAGTATTAGAACTTGGTAAACATACTCCTCATGAAATTAAGAAAAATGAACTATCAAGTGGAGAAGTAGGATTCTTAAGTGGATCTATTAAAAGTATTACTGAAGTTGAAGTAGGAGATACTATATGTCATGAAGGTGATGAAGTAGAAGTATTACCTGGATATAAGAAAGTAAAACCAATGGTTTTTTCTGGTATTTATCCAATTGACTCTACTAAATATAATTTATTAAAAGAATCCCTTCAAAAATTAAAATTAAGTGATGCTTCTTTAACATTTGAACCAGAAACATCAGTAGCACTTGGTTTTGGATTTAGATGTGGTTTCTTAGGACTTCTTCATATGGAAATTATTGAAGAAAGATTAGAAAGAGAATTTAATCTAGATATAATCGCAACATCTCCTTCTGTTATATATGAAGTAGTACTTAGTGATGGAAGTAGTGTTATGATTGATTCTCCATCTAAGATGCCAGAAGCAACAAAGATATCTAAAATATTAGAACCATATGTTAAAGCAAATATATATGTACCTGGTGAATATGTTGGTTCTATTATGGAATTATGTCAAAATAAAAGAGGTATATATAAAACAATAGATTATATAGATGAATCAAGAGTATGTATTACATATGAACTTCCTTTAAGTGAAATAGTATATGATTTCTTTGATAAATTAAAGAGTTTTACTAAAGGATATGCATCATTTGATTATGATTTAATTGGTTATTTTGAAAGTAAACTTGTTAAAATGGATATAATGCTTAATGGTGAAATAGTTGATGCCCTAAGTATAATAGTTCATAAAGATTTTGCATATAATAGAGGTAGTGTTATTTGTAAGAATTTAAAGAAAATAATACCTCGTCAAATGTTCCAAGTACCAATTCAAGCATGTATTGGTTCTAAAGTAATAGCAAGAGAAGATATTTCAGCTATGAAGAAAAATGTACTTGCTAAATGTTATGGTGGAGATGTTTCAAGAAAAAGAAAACTTCTAGAAAAACAAAAAGAAGGAAAGAAAAGAATGAAACAAGTAGGTAGTGTATCTATTCCACAAGAAGCTTTTTTAACAATACTTAGTACTGATCAAAAAGAATAATATAGAATTATTCTTTTTATTTTAAAAAAATATGTTTTTATTTTTATTTAAATATGTTATAATACATTTATAGTAGAATAAGAGGGAAAATTATGGTACTAAGAAGTGTAATGAACGAATTTGTATTATTTTTTAATGCCATTAAAAACGGTGTAATATACGTATTTGTTACTTTACCTATTAATATAAAAGAAGTAATGAAAATCAAACCTGATGAAATGGATTTACCTAATGGAAGCGTTGCTGAAGCTGTTTCTAGAGGTGAATATGCATCAGATCAATTACTTGGTAAGGAGCAGAACGAAGATTTAGTACAGAGTGTTAGTAGCTGGATGAAAACTCAGTATGAGAAGATTCCAGCAGTTAAAAAGAAAAAAGAAGAATTTGAAGCTTCTTTAAAACCAATAGTTATTGATGGTAGCGGTGAAGATGGTGTTAAATCGGTAGAAAAGGTTTTATATCAATACATCGCAAGAGATAAAAATGGTAATATAGTAAAAGCTTATTTCCCAGCTTATTCTAGATTAGACGTTTATTCTTATTTAACTGATGAAGGAATGACAGTATATTCAATTGAAGCAAATAAAAATACTGGTTTCCTTAATACTAGTGGTTCATTTCTTAAAACTAAAATGGCTACTAAAGACTTGGTATTCTGGCTTGCACAACTTTCTACTTATGTTAAAACAGGTATCCCACTTACAGATGGTGTTAGAGTTTTAGCAGACCAAGATAAAAGAAGAAAATATAAAGGATTATATAAATCATTAATATTCGAGTTAACAACTGGACAAACATTCTCAGAAGCTTTAAAACGTCAAGGTAATGCGTTCCCTCCATTACTTATAAACATGGTTAAATCTTCTGAAATGATTGGAGAAGTTGAAAAAACACTTGATGATATGTCAGCATATTATCAAGAGCAACTAGAAACAAAGAAAGCTATTGTTGGTGCAATGGCATACCCAACAGTAGTTATGGTATTCGCAATTGGAATCGTTATATTCATGCTTACATATATCGTTCCTAAATTCGTTGAAGTTTATAAATCAATGAATGCGCCAATAAATGCCATTACGCAAATATGTTTAGACTTGTCAGCATTCTTGCAAAATAATTATTTAACTTTGATAGGTGTAATAGTTGGAGTCATTATTACATTCTTCTACTTATATAAGAGAGTTAAAGCATTTAGAGTAGGAGTACAAAGAATATTAATGCACTTACCAATAGTAGGTAGATTAATGATAGCAAAGGAACTAAACCTATTCTCAAGAACATTTGCTTCTTTACAAAAGAACAATGTATTACTTACTGATAGTATTGATATTTTAGCTAAAATAACAAATAATGAAATATATAGAGACTTGATGCTTAGAACAATCAACAACTTAATTAAAGGTAATAAAATGAGTGATACTTTCTCTAATCACTGGGCTATTCCAGAGATAGCAAGTTTCATGATTCAAACTGGTGAATCTACTGGTGAACTTGCTGAAATGTTAGATAAAGTAGCTGATTATTACGCAAAAGAACAAAAGAATACAGTTGGATCTATTAAGACATTCATTGAACCAGTTATGATTATATCATTAGCTGTAGTAGTTGGATTTATCTTAATTGCAATATTAGTTCCAATGTTCGATGTATATTCTACAGTTCAAACATAGTAGGGGGATTTATGGACGTATTTATAATCGTATGGTTAGTTATATTCGGAAGTGTTTTCGGGAGTTTTCTAGCTTGTATGGGATATAGAATACCAAATAAAATAAAAACTACTTACCCAAGTAGTTTTTGTAATAATTGTAAAAAGCCTTTAAAATGGTATATGAATATTCCAATAATCTCATATATCATTTTAGGAGGTAAATGTGCATATTGTCATAAAAAAATAGGATTGATATATTTCTTTTGTGAATTATTATGTGCGATATTATTTGGTTTTAATTATTATCTATTCAAGTTTGATTTTAACTTCTTTATATCTACAATATTAACTTGTATGTTAATAGTAACAATTGTTAGTGATTTTGAATTCTATTATATATCAGATAGAATACTAATCATTGGAGGAATGTTAATTATATTTGTTTCATTTATATTCTTAGAAAAGAATGAAGCACTTATGAGACTTGTAAGTGGACTAATAATGTTTATTGTTATGTTTGGAATAAAACTAATGGGTAATAGAATGTTTAATAGAGAATCTCTAGGAGATGGAGATATTAAACTAATGGGTATTATTGGATTATCTGTTGGATTATTAAATTCATTTGTAGCCTTATTCTTTGGCTCTCTAACAGGTATATTCTTTGCTATTGCTAGTATTAAGAATAATAAAGATGGACTTATTCCATTTGGGCCATTCCTTATAATAGGAGCACTCATGGTAGTTTATTTATCGCAATATATAAACCCATATTTAGAACAATTATTAGCTATTTAAACACCTTATTAAAAGGTGTTTTTCTTTACTTTTAAGCCATTTTATAGTATAATATGGGACAATTAAAAGAGGGGGGTGAAGTGTATGCAAAGTGTTATACAATATAATAAAGATCTACAAGGAAGAAAAATTGGAGAAGGTGTATTTGCATCAGTTTATTTAACAAGTCATAATAAAGCTTTTAAAAGATTTAAAGATCCTGAAAACTTTATTGATTGTGTTAAATGGTTACAAAAAGCAAATAGTTCATTATATGTATTTCCAGAACAATTAGTATATTGTGATGATATGTTTATTGGATATATTATGGAATATGTAGATGGACTTGAAATAAAAAACTTAACTGGTGATATTGAATTAAAAGATTATATTAAAGCATTAAAAGTAGCAGAATACGCTATTGCTGGTTTAAACCATTATAGAGTTCATACATTTGATTTAAATGCTGGAAATGTAATATATACTAAAGATAATAGATTTAAGGTTATAGATACTGATTTATATTATAAAGCTGATACTGTTAAAGGATTATACTCATCTAACTTATCAGATTTTGCTATTACTTCACTAAGACCATTCTTTGATATTGAAGTAACTAGATTTGATGATAATAGATTAAGAAGCGAAAAAGATAAAATATATTATGGTTATACAAAACCATCTAGATTTATAGAAATGGTTCTAGAATATATGAATTTAAGAAACATTAATGGAGTTAAATTATCAGATTTTAGTAATGAATTAAAATTACTTTACAAGATAGATGAATAGTGTTATAATTTAACCATTGTTAAAAACAAATGAGGAAGACGTTATATAACAAAAGCTTAATAGAGAGTTAGTGTTTGGTGGAAACTAATAAGAAAGTTATATATGAATCACTTCTAATGTTGCTTATGGATAAGATAAGCACGTGTTATATAAACACGTTATCAAATAAAGTTAATTTAAGGATGGTACCGTCATATTATGACTCCTTGTACTATCCTTTTTATTTTGGGAGGAAAGTATGAAAAAATTTGAAAGTCTTGAAAATGGAAAAGTAAGTGAAGTTAATAAAAGACAAATAGAAGGTTGGAAAAAACAAGATATTTTCAATAAGTCTATAGAAAATAGAAATGATGCTAAGAATTTCGTTTTTTATGATGGACCTGCTACTGCTAATGGTAATCCTGGACTTCATCATATGGTAGCTAAGCTATTAAAAGATGCAGTTTGTAAATATAAGACTATGCAAGGATACAAAGTTATTCGTAAAGTAGGATGGGATACTCATGGTTTACCAGTAGAAGTTCAAGTAGAAAAAGAACTTGGTTTTTCAGGTAAAGGTGATATTGAGAAATATGGTATTAAAGAATTCAATCAAAAATGTCGTGAATCAGTATGGAAGAATGTGGATTCATTTAATAGATTAACTGATGAAATGGGACAATTTATTGATCTTGAGCATCCATATATAACATATGATAATGATTATATTGAAACAGAATGGTATATATTAAAGAAATTCTTTGATGAAGGATTATTCTATGAAGGAGTTAAAATAGTGCCATGGTGTCCTAGATGTGGAACAGGACTAGCATCTCATGAAGTAGCTCAAGGTTATGAAACAATAACAGCAAATACTGTAATCGTACCATTTAAAAGAAGCGATGCTGATGAGTATTTCTTAGTATGGACAACAACTCCATGGACTTTAATATCTAATGTAGCACTTTGTGTTAATCCAGATGCAGACTATGTTAAAGTAGAAAGTAAAGGATATATATTTATATTAGGAAAAACTTTAGTACATAGTGTTCTTGGAGATGATGTTAAAGTATTAGAAGAATTCAAAGGAAAAGATTTAGAATATATAAAATATGATCAATTATTACCATTCCTAAAAACAGAAAATGATAATGGATTTATAGTTACATGTGATGAGTATGTTACTACTGAAGATGGTACTGGTATAGTTCATATTGCTCCTGCTTTTGGTCAAGATGATGCTAATGTTGGAAAGAAATATAAACTTCCATATTTAAATCCTGTTGCTGAAGATGCAACATATACTGATGGACCATGGAAGGGTATGAATATATTTGATGCTGACTTAGAAGTAATAAAATGGTTAAAAGAAAATGATAAATTATTTAGTAAACAAAAAATGGAACATGATTATCCACATTGTTGGAGATGTCATAGTCCACTTGTATACTATAGTAGACCAAGTTATTATTTAGAAGTAACAAAGATAAAAGATAAAATAATTGAAGCAAATAGTAAAGTAAATTGGTTCCCAACATTTGTTGGAGAAAAGAGATTTGCTAATTGGTTAACTAATCTAAATGATTGGGCAATATCAAGAAATAGATATTGGGGTACACCACTTCCACTTTGGAAATGTGAATGTGGCCATATGGAAATGATAGGTTCAAGAGATGAATTAAAAGAAAGAGCAATTGAAAAGGTTGATCCTAAGACAATTGACTTACATAGACCATATGTAGATGATATTCATTTGAAATGTCCTAAGTGTGGAAAAGTAATGAATCGTACTGAAGAAGTAATAGATTGTTGGTTTGATAGTGGTGCTATGCCATTTAGTCAATATCATTATCCATTTGAAAATAAGGAATTATGGAAAAGCCAATTCCCAGCAGATTTTATCTCAGAGGGAATTGATCAAACAAGAGGATGGTTCTATTCATTACTTGTTATTAGTACATTCCTAGAAGGAGTTAGTCCATATAAAAATGTACTTGTAAATGAATTATTACTTGATAAGTTTGGTCAAAAGATGCATAAGTCTAAAGGTAATGCAGTTGAACCATTTAGTATATTAAATGAATATGGTGCTGATGCTGTTAGATGGTATATGTTATATACTTCTCCAGTATGGACACCACTAAAGTTTGATGAAGATGGTGTTAAAGAAGTATTATTTAAATTCTTTAGTACTTTAAAGAATACTTATTCATTCTTTGAAATATATGCAAATGCTGATAATTTGGATCCAAGAGATTTTGAAGTTAAATATAGTGATTTAGATCAAATTGATAAATGGTTAATATCTAAATTTAATAGTTTAGTTAAAAATGTAACAGAATATATGGATAAATATGATTTAAATAAAGTAGTACACTTTATAACTGACTTTGTTTGTGATGATTTATCTAACTGGTATATTAGAAGAAATAGAAGAAGATTCTGGGAAAGTGAACTTACTACATCAAAGAAAGCTGTTTATCAAACAACATATGAAGTATTATGTGGAGTATGTAAGTTAATCGCACCAGTTAGTCCATTTATGGCTGATGAAATATATACTAAATTAACTGGAGAAGAAAGTGTTCATTTAGCTGATTATCCAAAAGTTAATAGTAGACACATTAATAAAGAGCTAGAAGAAAAGATGGATTTAGTAATTGAATTAATAAGTTACTTAAGAAACATAAGAGAAGAAGCTAAGATTAAAGTACGTCAACCAATTAGTGATGTAATAATCGAAAGTAAATATAAAGAAAAGATCGGTGAATTTGAAGATTTAATTAAAGAAGAATTAAATGCTAAAAATGTAATATGGGCTAGCGATATGAGTGAATATCTAACTGTAAGTTATAAACCTAACTTCAAAGTAGTAGGTAAGACACTTGGAAGCAATATGAAAGAATTTACTGATCTACTTAATAATCTAAGTGAAGAGGATGCTAAGAAAATAGAAGCGGGTACATATGACTTCAAAGGAAATACTATTGATAGTACTTGTGTATTAAAAGATATAACTTCTAAAGAAGGTTATAAAGCAGTTATGTTAAATTATAAGAAAGTAGCAATAAATACTACTTTAACTAGAGATTTAATTAACGAAGGAATTGCTCGTGAGATAGTTTCTAAAGTTCAAAATTTAAGAAAAACAAGCAATTTTGATATTACAGATAGAATAAGTTTTGTATATAATGGACCAGATGAAATCAAAGATGCAGTAAATGAATTTAGAGATTATATAATGGGTGAAGTATTAGCTGTTTCTCAAGAAGAAGACTCTAATGCTGATACAGAATTAAAAATCAACGATTATACAATGTATGTCACAATAAAGCAAATAAAGAAATAGGTAGAAATATCTATTTCTTTTATTATGTTTTTTTATGTCATTTTTTTGAAAACAAGTATTAAATTTTAGAGTGTAAAGCGAACAAATTCAATCCTATATTGAGATTTTGCCTTAAATAGGGGCTTTGATGTTTTTTGAAAAGACTTTTTCAAAAAGTCAAGATGTAAAATTTCGTTAATTTTGAAAAAATCGTCATAAAAAACATTTACTTTTGTCCATAAATAATTTAATATGATATTAGTGTTAAGGATAACTTAACAGAAAAGGTGAGGATAATATATGGAAAGGGATTTTTTTAATGACATTATCGTTGTAAAACGTAGTGGTCAAAGGGTTAACTTTAATGATGCTAAAGTTGCCATAGCTATTAAAAAAGGTTTTGATAGCGTTTACGATGAATACGATGAAAAGAACGTAAACAAAGTAAAAGAAAAAGTACTTGAGCAAATTGCTAAAGATTATAAAGATAGAAAGACAATTGGAGTAGAAGATATTCAAGATATAATTGAACATACTCTACAAAAATTAAAATATGATGATGTTTATGAATCATTTAAAGGGTATAGAGAAAGAAGAGCAGCATCTAGAGATGCATTCGTAGTTAAACAACAACACAAGTTTGTTAAAGCTATTGAGTCACTTGGACTTAAGACATCAAGTGAAGAAGATGCAAAAAGAGAAAATGCAAATGTTGATGGCGATGGACCAATGGGAACAATGTTACACTTTGGTTCAACTGTATCAAGAGAATTTGCTAAGGCATATTTAATGGATAGTAAATATGCTCGTGCTCATGATGAAGGTGCTATTCATATCCATGACTTAGATTTCTGGGCTATGGGTACTACAACTTGTACACAAATCGATTTAAATAAATTATTTAAGAATGGTTTTTCTACAGGACATGGATTCTTAAGAACACCAAATTCAATTACATCATATACAGCACTTGCTGCTATAGCTATTCAAGCTAATCAAAATGAACAACATGGTGGACAAAGTATTCCAGCATTTGATTATTATATGGCTCCTGGAGTTCTTAAAACATTTAAAAAACAATTTAAACAAGAATTAAATGATTTAATGGAATTTGAAGGATTCAAAGCATTTGTTAATTTTGATAAAGTAATTGAAATAATAGATGGTTTAGAACATATAGAATTTGATTTAAATATATTTAGTGATTTTACTTCAAAGAGTAAGAGATTAGAAGAAATATTTGCTGCTGCTTATGATATAGCATTAAAGAAAACTGATAGACAAACATATCAAGCAATGGAAGCATTTATTCACAATTTAAATACAATGCATTCAAGAGCTGGAGCTCAAGTTCCATTTAGTTCAGTAAACTTTGGAACAGATTTAAGTCCAGAAGGAAGAATGGTTATTAGAAATTATCTTTTAGCAACTGAAGCAGGACTTGGACATGGAGAAACTCCAATATTCCCAATTTCAATATTTAAGGTTAAAGAAGGAGTTAACTACTTTAAAGAAGATCCTAACTATGATTTATTTAGACTTGCTTGTAGAGTTTCTGCTAAGAGATTATTCCCTAACTTCTCATTCTTAGATGCTTCATTTAATAAGGCATTCTTGGTGCCAGGAGACTATCAAACTGAGGTTGGATACATGGGATGTAGAACAAGAGTTCTTGCTAATGTATGTGGACCAGCAGTAACACCTGGAAGAGGAAACTTAAGTTTCACATCAATTAACTTACCAAGAATTGGTATTAAACATGGAATTGCTCTAGGAGAGAGAAAGAAAGCTGATATGGATGCTTTCTATAAAGAATTAGATGAAACAATGGATTTAGTTAAAGGACAATTACTTCAAAGATTTGATTGTCAATGTTCAAAAACAAGAGCTAACTTTAAATTCCTACTTGGTAGTCATGTTTGGATTAATAGTGAAAATATGGATAACACTACAAGACTTAGAACAGTTCTTAAACATGGAACACTATCAATTGGATTTATAGGACTAGCTGAAACATTAAAAGCACTTGTTGGTGAACATCATGGTGAAAGTGATAAGGCACAAAAATTAGGTGTTGAAATCATTGAGCACATGAGAAAGAAATGTGATGAATATTGCAAAGAATACAATCTTAACTTTACTTGCTTAGCAACACCAGCTGAAGGATTAAGTGGAAGATTTGTAGCAATAGATAGATCAATTTATGGAAAATTAAAAGGTATTACAGATAGAGATTATTATACTAACTCATTCCATGTACCAGTTTATTATAAAACTAGTGTTAAACATAAAATGGAAATTGAAGGAGTATATCATAAACTTACAAATGCAGGACATATTTCATATGTTGAACTTGATGGTGATACAGTAAATAATGTTGATGCATTTGAAAATGTTGTTAGGATTATGCATGACTCTGATATAGGATATGGAGCTATTAACCATCCAGTTGATAGAGATCCAGTATGTGGATATGTTGGAGTTATAAAGGATGTATGTCCTAGATGTGGTCGTCATGAAAATGAAGGCGTAGAAATGGAAAAAGTGAATTGCTACGACTGTTATTGTCGTTAATATAGGAAAGGAAAGAGGTAATAAAAAAATGGAAAAGGATGTTAAAAAAACTAAAATGGTTGGTGAAGGAGTAAAATTTGAAAGAATTAGAAGAATCACTGGCTATCTTGTTGGAACTCTAGATAGATTTAATAATGCTAAAAAAGCTGAAGTAACTGACAGAGTAACTCATGCAACAAAATAATAAGGCAGAATATATTCGCTTAGCAGCAGACTTACAAAGTGATAGTATCGTTGATGGACCAGGTTTAAGAACAGTAATCTGGACTCAAGGATGCTCTCATCATTGTAAAGGATGCCAAAATCCCCAAACATGGGATTTTAATGGTGGCGGTCTAGTAAAAGTTGATGATGTACTAGAAGCTATAGATGAACTTGAATGTCAAACAGGTATTACATTTAGTGGTGGAGATCCAATGTTTCAAGTTGAAGCATGTAATAGAATAGCTGAATATTGTAAGGATAAAGGTTATAATATTTGGGTATATACTGGATTTACATATGAAGAAGTACTTAAACTTGCTGAAAAGAATCCTACATATATTGATTTTCTTAATAAAATCGATGTTCTTGTTGATGGAAGATTCATTTTAGAAGAAAGAGATTTAAGTTTATTATTTAGAGGTAGTAGAAATCAAAGATTAATAGATATGCCAAAAACACTAGAAAGTGGAAAAGTAGTATTATTAAATGAATATGAGTACAACGAAGAAAAATTCTTTGAAAGAGTACCAATGTTTGTATAAGACGTTTGACAAAACGTCTTTTTTTATTTATAATACGCCTTATTAAAAAGAGGTGCTAACATGTTAGGCAAACAAAATCTAATTAGAACTGTAAGTGAACAAATTAAAATGATTACTGATAGAATTGAAGCTATTGAAAATCATAATACAGATGAAACTATGGAAGAAGTAAGTGAACTATACAAAGAAAAAAGAATGCTAGAATTATTTAAATGTGATTTAGAAGATGGTACTCACTTAGTACATATTGAAGAACTAGAAAGAAGAATAGACGTTCAAAGTGCAAAAATAAATGAAGCTAAAAATAGATATTATAGAGAAAAATTATTACATAATCACAAAGGAATGAGAAGAGAAACAAGAAAAATGAGAATAGCTCATAATAAGATGAAAATAGCTCAAGTTTATCTAAATTATCTATATAGAAAAGATAATAAAAGAGGAGTTAAAAAAAGAAAGCATACTTTATAGGTGTAGAAATACATCTATTTTTATGATAAAATTACAAATGAAAAGAGGTGTTATTTATGTTTATAGATGAAGTTAATCTTAAACTAGTAGCTGGTAAAGGTGGAGATGGATGCACCTCATTTTTACGTGAAAAATATGTTCCACTAGGAGGACCTGATGGTGGTAATGGTGGAAAAGGTGGTAACATTGTTTTTCGTGCTGATAAAGGACTTAGAACTTTAATTGATTTAAGATATAGAAAATTATTAAAAGCAGATTCAGGAAGTAATGGTCAAGGAAGAAATAAAACTGGAGAATCTGCTGAAGATACTATTGTAGTAGTACCAGTTGGAACAACTATAAAAGATGTAGATACTAATTTAATAGTGTGCGATTTAACTGAAGATAACCAAGAATGCATAGTTTGTAAAGGTGGACGTGGTGGTAGAGGAAATGCTTCATTTAAAAGTAATAAAAATAAAGCACCATATACTAGTGAACTAGGTGAGCCAGGAGAAGAAAGAAATGTTCAAGTAGAACTTCATTTACTTGCTGATGTTGGATTAGTTGGTTTTCCATCTGTTGGAAAAAGTTCAATCATTAGTGTTATAAGTGCAGCTAAACCTAAAATAGCAGATTATCATTTCACAACATTAGTTCCAAATCTTGGAGTAGTTAAAGCAGGAGACTATAGTTATGTAGTAGCAGACTTACCTGGTTTAATTGAAGGAGCTAGTGAAGGAGTAGGCCTAGGAGATAAATTCTTAAAACATATTAGTCGTTGTAAGATAATATGTCATGTACTAGATATGGCTGAGGCTGATCATAGAGATGTTATTGAAGACTATAAAATTATAAGAAATGAACTTAAAAAATATAGTGAAGCACTATTTAATAAAAAAGAAATAATTATTGCTAATAAAATGGATATAGATGGTTCTAAAGAGAATCTAGAAAGATTTAAAAGTGAATATCCAGATTTAGAAGTAATAGAAATAAGTGCAGCAACTAAAATGGGTATTAATGAATTTATATATAAAATAAAAGATATTCTAATAAGTATGCCTGATGAAGAAGTATATAAACAAGAAGAATTTGAAGACTATGTTTTATATGAATTTAAACATGAAAAACCATATAAGATTATTCATGAAGGAGAACATACTTGGGTACTTGAGGGTGAAGAGTTAGAAAAACTACTTAAGATGACTAGATTTAACTCTGATGAATCAGCATTAAGATTTGCTAAAAAGTTAAAAGGTCTAGGAATAGATGATGAATTAAAATCTCTTGGAGCACAAGAAGGAGATACTGTTAGAATACTAGATCAAGAATTTGAATATGAAGAAAGACTATATTAGTTATAGTCTTTTAATTTGACAATTTTATATTATTTTGCTATAATTAAACTCGTTTTCTAAAAAGGGGGAAAATATATGCCAAAAGAAGAAGTACAAGAAGTAACAATGGAAGATATTGTTGAACAATTATTTTATGAAACAGAAGAACAAAGACAAGAACGTTTACAAGAAAAATATCAAATAAATGATCCAGGAGATATAGATAAATTATTAGCTTCATCGTTATCATATAAAGATAAATTAATCTTATTACATAAAGAACAATCAAGAGTAACTTCATTAAGTGAAGAAATGCAAGAAGCTGAGTATAAGTTTAAAAATACTAGATACTTTATAGATAAAATGTTAGAGGCATGCCAAGAAATCAAAAATGATTTGAAATTTGATATACCTGTATCTATTGGTGGAATAGCTATTAGTGCTGGAACTTTTTATCAATTAAGTAAGTTCTTAGAAGCACATAGATTTACTCAATTAAGCCTAGATCAATTTGGTGGTTTATTATTTGGAGGAGTATTTGCTCCACTAGTCGGTTTAATCTATACATACTATACAGTTAAAGAAGTATCAACATTAAGAGATTATAAAAAACAAATTAATTCTTATAATAGAAAATTAAAAAGAAGAAGACAATAAAATGTCTTTTTTTTATTGTCAAAAATTGGTATAATTTTAATGTTAGGGAGTGGACTTTATGGTTGAGAATTATATGCCTGATATATATCAAAAAAGTATTTATTATATAAATTACGATAAACTATACAAAAAGGGTATCCGTTGTATTATTTTTGACTTGGATAATACAATTGCTCCTCCACATGTAAAAAAGCCTACTAAGAGGCTAAAAAAGCTTTTTGATGAGCTAAAAGATAAAGGATTTAAAATAATAATTATGTCTAATAGTCCAAAACATAGAATTGAACCATTTAAGTCTAGTTTATATGTTGATGCATGTGCATTTTCGCTAAAACCTAGAAAAAACAAATATGAAAGAATAATGGAAAAATTTAAATATAAAGCAACAGAAGTAGCAGCAGTAGGGGATCAATTATTAACAGATATTTATGGAGCTAATAAATTAGATATAACATCTATATTAGTTAATCCATTAACTCCTCATGATTATACTATTACTTTTGTTTATAGAATGATTGAAAAAATAATATATTCTAGATTAGAGAAAAAAGATTTATTTTTAAGGGGAAAATATTATGAATAGTTTTGAAGATTTAATGGAAGATAAAAAATGTTTAGGATGTGGAAGTACTCTTCAAACTGATGATGTTGATAAAGAAGGTTTTGTTAAATCTAGTGTATATGAAAAAAGTGACTATTGTGAAAGATGCTTCAAAATAATGCACTATGGAGAATATAGTGTCCTTGATAAAAAGATAGATACTGATGGTATTATTAGAAATATTAATTCAGATGAATATGCATCAGTAGCATTTTTGGTTGATTCTTTAAATATAAATGAAAAAATAAAATCATATATTAATAAATTCAATGTAAATAAATATATCTTAATTACTAAAAAGGATGTATTACCAAAAAGTTTAAAAGAAAAGAAACTAATTGAATATGTTAAAAATAATATTTTTGATAGTGAAAATATCATGTGTATTTCAAGTATTAAAAATTATAATATAGATGCTTTTCTAAAAAGAATAGATAATGATAATGTAAGAAGACTATATATAGTAGGTTTTACTAATAGTGGCAAGAGTACATTTATAAATCATTTATTAACTAGTTGTTTAAAGAAACCAACTATTACTACAAGTTCTATTCCAAATACAACAGCTTCTTATATAACTATTAAATTATCAAATAAACTAACTATTGTAGATACTCCAGGATTTATAGATAATAATGCTATATATAATTTTGTTGATTATCAAAAAGTAGTAAAATTATATCCAAAAAAAGAAATAAAAGTTAAAACATTTCAAACAAGAAGTGGTTATGCTATTGTAGTAAATAATGTTTTAAGAATAGAAAACATTGGATCAAAAAGCAATAGTATAAGTTTTTATATGAATGATAAATTAAGATATGAAAAGATCAAATCTAAAAATGATAAACTTACAATTTTACCTAGTGTTAATTATGAGATAACAGAACCAACTGATATTTTAATAAATGGACTTGGTTTTGTTAGAATTACTAAACCAGGTAATATTAGAGTTCATGCTTTAGATTTAAAACTAATATCTAAAAGAAAGAGTATGATTTAAATGGGAAAGATTGAGGTAATGAATGATTCCTTAATTAACAAGATTGCTGCTGGTGAAGTAGTAGAAAGAATATGTAATGTTGTTAAGGAACTTGTTGAAAATAGTATTGATGCTTCAAGTAAAAATATTAAAGTTGAGTTAATTGATAGTGGTGTTAAATCAATTAAAGTAATTGATGATGGAGTAGGTATGTCAAGAGATGATGCAACTTTATGTTTTAGTAGACATGCCACTAGTAAATTAAAAAGTGAAAATGATTTATATTTTATAAATACTCTTGGTTTTAGAGGCGAAGCACTTGCAGCTATTAGTGCTGTTAGTAATACTACACTTGATACTTATAATGGTGAAGAGAGTACTTTTGTTAATATAAAAGCAGGTAAGATTATTGAAACTAAAGAAGGTAGTAAAAGAAAAGGAACAATTGTTGAAGTAAAAGAATTATTCTATAATACTCCGGCTAGGTTAAAGTTCTTAAAAAGCCTTCAAACAGAACTTGCTTGGTCTACTGGATTTATGGAGAAGATTGCTTTATCTCATCCTAATATATCTTTTGAATTAATAAATAATGAAACTACTATTTTTAGAACAAGTGGTAGTAAAGACTTGTATAAAACAATACATGAGATATTTGGTATTAATACTACAAAGAATATGATTCATATTAATGCAGAGAATTATGACTATGTTATTGATGGGTACATAAGTAATCTAAATATTTCTAAATCAAATAAGAACAATATGATAACACTAGTTAATGGCAGAGTAGTAAGTAACCAAAATGTTAATAGAGCAATTAAAGATGCATATCATACTGTACTAGCTGATAATAAGTATCCAATAGTTGTTATAAATATTGAAACAGATCCAACTTTAGTAGATGTAAATATTCATCCAACTAAACAAGATATCAAATTTTCTAAGTTAGAAAGTTTAACTGATTTATTGTTTACAACTATAAAAGATGCTTTATTACAAACAGATAATACATATAAATTATATAAAGAAACTACATATACAGAACCAAAATATGTAGAAGATAATAATGATTATTCAATAAATGAAAATATTATTACTATAGGACCAGAACCTAAAATAAATATTGAACAAATAAGATTAGATTTTGATTCTGATCCTAAAGAAGAAGTAGTTTATAATGAAGAAACAATAAAGAAAGAAAATACTCTTATTAAGCCAGTTGGTCTTGCTCTTGGAACATATTTAATCGCAGAAGATGAAGATACTATGTATATGATGGATATTCATGCTGCTAATGAACGAATTAATTATGAATACTTCTTACAAAAAATGGCTGATCAAAAGATATATACAACTAATATGTTATTTCCAATTACATTAGAATTTACTCCTAATGAATTTATGAGATTAAAAGATAATATTGAAGTTATAAAATCTCTTGGTATAGAAGTTGAAGAGTTTGGTAGTAATACATATAGAGTTTTATCTCATCCTAGTTGGTTAAAAGAAGGATTTGAGGAAGTAAGTTTAAAATATATATTTGATTTAATAATTGAATTAAAAGGTGAATTTGATAGAGTTAAGTTTAATGATAGTGTTGCAGCAACTCTAGCTTGTAAGGCAAGTGTTAAAGGTAATACTAGAATAACTTATGAAGAACAAGAAGAATTAATTAATAGATTATTTAAATGTAAATTTCCTTATACATGTCCTCATGGTAGACCAACATGTATAAAGTATCCAATATATGAACTTGAGAAAATGTTTAAACGTGTTAACTTTTCAAAGGTGAATAATGAGTAGGGTAATAGTAGTAGTTGGACCAACAGCTACTGGAAAAACTAAAGTATCAATTGAACTAGCTCATGCTTTAGATGCAGTTATTCTAAATGCTGATTCAACCGGTGTATACAAAGAACCACTAATCGCAACGGCAAAGGTTAGAGAAGAAGAAAAAGAGGGTATAGAACACTATTTACTTGATTTAGTATCTTTAGATGATGATTATACTTTATTTGATTATCAAAAAGATGGAAGAAAACTTATTGATAAGTTCTTAAAAGAGAATAAAAACATAATAATAGTTGGTGGATCTGGTCTATACTTAAAAGCTTTGCTTTATGACTATAAATTAGAAGAGACTTCTACTAAAAGAGTTGATTATTCAAAGTGTTCTAATGAAGAGTTAAAATCAATGGCTGATAAAATAGATATTAATAATAATATTCATGTTAATAATAGACAAAGATTAGAGAGATATATCACTTACTATAATGAAACAGGTAATACTATTAAAAAGACTAATGGTATATTAAAAAGAGTTTATGATTTTGAATTAATTGGTCTAGAAGCACCAAGAAATGAAATATATAAAAGATGTGATAGTAGAGTAGATGAAATGATAAAAGATGGTCTACTTGAAGAAGCTAAAAGATTATATGATATGAATTTAAAAAATTATACTAATATAATTGGTTATAGAGAACTTTATAAATATTTTAATGGTGATTGGTCTTTAGAACAAGCTATTTCAGAAATGAAAAAGAATACTAGACATTATGCTAAAAGACAATTTACATGGTTTAAAAATCAAATGAAAGATATTACATGGTTTAATGTAGACTATAAGAACTTTAATAATACAATTAGAGCAATAAAAAAATTTCTTAATTTAATTTAAGAAATTTTTATTTGAATTCTAAGAATATATTTTTATCAAAATTATGTTCTTTTTTATCTTTTAATAATAATTCTTTTGTACTTATTAAGAAGAAATTTGATGTGTTTAACATGTTTGTTTCATCATCATCCCATGTAGTATCTATATGATACCATTTATTATTAAAATATATTGCATTCCATTCATGTTCTTCACTTGTTACTTCAAAATTAGGAATATTTAATTTATCCATAAAAATTGCAAATGCATCAGAATATCCACTACATAGTGCTTTTCTATTAATTAGAGCACCTGTAGCTTTATTTGATTCAGTTATTTCATTACTTTGTTCATATTCTTCATCATATGTAGTTCTTTTAATAATATAATCATGTATTTTTTTAATATCATCTTTAGTAACATTTTGAGCAGTTATTTTCTTTTCTCTTAGATATTTATCAATTATATTATTTAATTGTTCTATTTCTTCTTCAGTATATAATTTTTCAACTGTAAGTAGTATTTCTTCACCATCTATAATTGTTGTATTATATCTTCTATATGAATTGTATGGACTAACATAATTATTAATAGTACTTATATATTCATTAAATTGTGAATTAGCTATTTGCTTAACATCATTAACACAATTTGGATAATCATCATTACAGTAAAATCTAAATGATTCCCATCCATTATTTAAAACAGTATAGTAAATCTTTTTAATATCTTCTATATTTTTAGGATCAAAATCATCAGTTTCACTTACTGTATCAAATAGATAAGTTCTATGATATACACTATTCTCAGGTATTACTACTGCCTTTCTTCCATACTTTTTTATAACTTTAACTATTGTTGTACTAACTTGTTCATAATTTTGTATAACATAATAAAATAAGAATGCAGAAATTAATAGTAATAATATACTAGAAAGTACTCTTGTTCTCTTCATATTATCACCGACTTAATTATACAAAAAAAGTAGATTAAAATCTACTTAATTATTTTGAATTTACTATTTTGTTTAATCTTGTCTTATATCTATCTCTAGCATTTGCTTTAATAACACCTTTTTGAGCTGCAGTGTCTATTTTCTTAACAGCAATTGCATTTAATTTTTCAGCATCTTCTTTACTTTGAGCTTTTTCTACTTTTTTAATAGCAGTCTTCATACTTTGTCTAACATCGTTATTTAAAACTGTTTCCTTTTTTGTAATTAAAACTCTTTTCTTTGCACTTTTAATATTAGGCATGATTCCACCTCCCTTAAGACTTCTTTAATAATAACAAATATGTTATAAAAAATCAATGTATTTTTAATATTAATCATTAAATAACATAGAAGAAACCTTAGTATATGTTCTAGTAAGTGGTCCACTACCAAGAAGTATTCCTCCAAAATATCTAATTACTATTATTAGAGTATTATCTTTATTCTTTAAATGTATTAAATCAAGTAACCCTCTAGTAGTGCCACCAGGTTCTTTATCTGAATAGTTTTTTTCAAGTCCTCCAATTTTATAAGCATATACTATATGACGTGCTTTTTTATGTTCGATTTTTAAGTCATTTAAAATAGATTCAACATCGCTTATTGAATTAACTTCATATAGTAAACCTATGAATTTAGATTTTTTAACTTCCAAAAAACTTGTCTTTAACTTTTTCATACTAAAATTATAATATAATTTGATTTATAAATCTATACTTGTGTGCTATAATTTAACTTGTAAAAAGAAGGGCAGGTGACATATATGTTTAAGAAAGAATTAGATATGGTTCCTAAAAAACCAGGTAGTTATCAAATGTATAATTCTGATGGGGTAATTATATATGTCGGAAAAGCCAAGAACCTTCAGAATAGATTAAGAAGTTATTTTACTGGTAGAGTAACTGGTAAAACAGCAAAAATGGTTAGTGAAGTAGATCATTTTAAATATATAGTTACTAATACTGAAACAGAAGCTTTTGTTTTAGAATTAAATCTAATTAAAAAATATGATCCTAAATACAATATACTTTTAAGAGATGATAAATCTTATCCCTATATAGAATTAACTAAGGATAAGTATCCTAGATTAATTGTTAAAAGAGAAGTAAATGTAAATAAAAAGAAAAATCATTTATTTGGACCTTATCCAAATCAATATGCTGCTAGAAGATTAGTTAATTTAATTAATAGAATATATCCTCTTAAAAAGTGTGATACTATGCCTAAAAAAGTATGTTTATATTATCATATTGGTGAATGTTTAGGTTATTGTGAAAATAAAGATATAGATACAACTAATATGAGAAATGAAATATTATCTATATTGAATGGCAATGATAAATTATTAATAGATAAGATAAATGAAAGAATAGAATTTAATAGTAAGAATTTAAACTATGAAATATGTCAAAGTTTAGTAGAAGAATTAAATTATATTAAGTTATTATTTAATAATCAACATGTAGAAGTTGCTAATAATATTGAAGCAGATATATTTAATTATTACTTTAATAATTCATATGTATGTATATCATGTATGTTTATAAGAGGAGGTAAACTTCTTGGAATAAATAATAAAATAATACCTGTTATGACTGAATTAAAAGATACTTTAGAGTATTATATTGCTTCTTTTTATAGGAAAAGTAATATTATTCCTAAAGAAGTAATAGTTCCAAATATTATTGATACATCTATTATTAGTGAAGTACTTGATACTAAAGTTATTAGTGTTGAAAGAGGTAATAAAAAGAAACTATTTGATATGGCATATGATAATGCTAAGATTGAATATGAAAAAGAAATAAAGTTAATATATAATAATGAAGAACTTACTATAAATGCTAATGAAGAATTAAAAACAATACTAGATTTAGATAAATTACATAGAATAGAATGTTTTGATAATTCTAATCTTTTTGGAACATTTACTGTATCTGCTATGGTATGTTTTATAGATGGTGTTCCTTCTAAAAAAGATTATAGAAAGTTTAAATTATCATTTGAAAAAAATGATGATGTAGCATCTATGAAAGAAGTAATATATAGAAGATACTTTAGAGTTTTAAAAGATGATTTAGAAAAACCAGATCTAATTATAGTAGATGGTGCTATTAATCAAATAAACGCTTGTAAAAATATTTTAGATAGTTTAAATATGCATATTAAAGTAATAGGTGTTAAAAAAGATAATCATCATAGTCCAGTAGCTATTGTAGATGGTGATAATTATAAAACTATTGAAATAGATAAAAAATCTAATGTATTTAGATTACTATCTAGAATAGATGAAGAAAGTCATAGATTTGTTATTTCATATCATAGAGAAATAAGAAGTAAAGGAAGTATATCAAGTGTACTTGATAATATAAGTGGTCTTGGTGAAAAGAGAAAGAAAGAATTAATAAAGAAATATGGTAGTGTTTCTAAAATAACAGAAGCATCTATTGATGAATTATCTGAGATAATACCAAGAAATATTGCTGAGAACTTGCATAAGTATTTAATAGATAAAATGAATAATTAAACTATTCATTTTTTATTTTATAAAAAGATGATATAATTGTTCTATAAATAAAGGAGTATATGAATATGATATTATCTATTTGTGATGTACCACAAGTATTACAAGTAATAAGAATTGTTAATATGGTAATTGAAATAATTAAAATTGCTGCTCCAATTATACTAATGGTTACTTTAATGATTGATTATACAAGGGCTGAAATATCTAATGATAATGATATGTTAGCCAAAATAAATAAATTAACAAAGAATAAGATAGTTGCTGTAGTATTAATATTTTTAATACCTACATTTGTTAATGTTATAACTAATGTTGTTGCTCCTGGATTTACTTATTCAGCATGTATTAATAATGCCACTAAAGAAGGAATAAGCACTGCTTATGAAAAGGTAATGAGTGGCTTATTAGATGATGCTAAAGAAAAAATGGATAATGGTTCATATTCAGTAGCGCAGTCTTATTTAAACAATATTGATAATGAAGAACTAAAGAAAAAATATACTGATGAATTAAAAATTATTAGTGATAAATTAGAGGAAGAACGAAAAAAGAAAGAAGAAGAAAAGAAAAAACATCAAACATCTGAACCAACTACTCAGATAGACCCAACAAGTCCATATGTACCTGGTACTTTAGCTGATGAGAGTTTCTTACAAACAGCTAAGAATGTATGGGATAGAATAGTAATGGGTAATTTAAAGTTTAAATATCATCAAGGAAATACTATTCCAGTTCAAAATAACTTATGTGATTGTAGTACTTATGTAAGTTGGGTTATTTATGAATATGGATATAAAGATTGGTCAGGATGGCAAAGAACAACTTATAATTTATATAATACAAATTATCAAAGTTTATATGGATGGGAAGAACATTATTATTCTGGAAATACAGATTTAACTAATATTGTTCAACCAGGTGATATTATTGTTAGAAGAAATAGTGCTGGTGGTCATACTGATATTGTTGCTAGTGTATCTAATGGAGTAGTAAAAGCATATGATTGTGGTAGTGATAATTCAGTAGAAAATCATAAATATCCAGATGGATATCCTAATCCAGGATTCTTAAAAGATACTGGTAAATATAGACCTGCTAAAATTATTAAAGTAAAGAAAAACTAGGAGTGTATTATGAATAAGAAAACAATTAATATAGTTTTAATAGTTCTATTTGTAGTTTTCCTAGTTCTAGCCATAATCTTTAATAGCAGAACTAGGAATGCTAAAGAATTAAGTTTAAAAGATTTAAATGAATTTTCAAATACAAATAACGTAGGTAAATCTTATGTTTATATTGACTATGTAAGTGAAGATAATGAAGGATATGCTATTGTTTTTGATAATAGTAATCCATATGTAGTTTATTTAGATCAAAAATCTGTTGATGAAATAAAAAAATATGATTATAAAAGAAGAAATATTAAACTAGTTGGTTTATGTACTGAAATAACTGATGAAATAAAGAATAAGATACTAACTATATATAATAAAAACACTGTAGTAGGTGATGAAGAGTATTTAAAAATAGAAGATTTCAATAGTGTTTTTGGCAATTATTATTTAAATGTAAGCAAAATTGTAGATGATTCTACTTTATATAAAATACCATCTTTTTTAACCAAATTATTTTTTGATTTAAGTCTTGTTAGTTTATTAATTTTAGGATTTAAATTAATACTAGAAAGAAGGAAATAAGATATTTCATTTGACATCGTGTATCAAATATGATATAATATGCCCCGTAAATCAAAAAGGGGGTTTTGATTATGTTTGGAACAATACTAGGGTGGATTGTATACGGTTCATTTGGACTAAGTTCAGTCATTACATACTTTAATCATGCTAGTTCTAATAGTAGAATTAGAAGAAAGGGTAAAGAAATTAAACCAATTACAACAAATTCTCTTACAGAGAATATAAAATATTTTGTAAAAGATTTTGGTTTCTTATTTGTACCAGTTGTTAATGTTGTAAAATCTATAAAGCAATTAGTTAAAAAAGATGCTGAATTTGATTCTGAAAATATGGCTAGATTAATGGATAGAGATAGACTTGAAGATGCTAAGAAGATTGAAGAACCTGCTAAAACACCAGCAAAAACTGAGACTAAAAAAGAAGTAAAAACTACTAAACCAGCTTCAGTTGCACCAGCTAAAGAAGTTAAAAAAGTTAAAACTGTAGCTGAAATGGATTGTTTTGAAAGAGAAGCATACTATAAATCTGAATATGAAAAATTAACTGCTCTTCATGCTAAAGCAAAAGCTGAACATAAGAGTGTAGAAGTATTAAATGCAATTACTGCTAGAATTAAACCAATAGTTGTAGAATATAGAAAAGCTTTAAGAGAATGTGAAATTGCTAAATTAAAAGAAGCTAAAAATATGATTCTACTAGGTATGGAATCAAAGAAAAAATTACAATTAAAATAAGTGTGTTTTATACACACTTTTTAATTGCAATAATTCTTTATAAATTATAAAATATATTATATAATTAAATTGGTGTGGTAGTATGAAGAAAGTAGCATTATATCCAGCGGATATTTATCAAGTAATAGACAAAAGTTTGTTATCTGAAAATGATGAACTTGTTTTAAACATGCTTTATATGCCTATTATTGGTACTACCGCTGTTTCTTTATATTTAAAGCTTCATACAGAAGCTAAAAATACAGTTGTTTCTACTGAACTAACACATCATCATTTAATGACTAGTATGGGAACAACACTTGATAATTTAAAAGAAGCTAGATTAAAATTAGAAGGAATTGGTCTTTTAAAAACATATTATCATAATGATGATATTAATTCTTATATTTATGAATTATATAGTCCAGTATCTGCTTCTGAATTTTTCTCACATCCAATATTTAATGTAGTCTTATATAATAATGTTGGTAAAACTGAATATAACAGATTATTAAATTGTTTTAAATTACCACATTTATCATTAAAAGATTATGAAGATATTACTGTTCCATTTGATTCAGTATTTAAGAGTAGAAATTATACTTTAATGGAATTAGATGAAGGAGATATAATATCTAAGAATAAATTATTATTAAAATATGAATTAGATTTTGATTTTGATTTAATGGTATCATCTCTACCTAAAGAAATGTTTAATGAAAAATGTTTAAATAAATCAATGAAAGAACTAATTATCAATTTATCATTTCTATATGAGATTGATCCAATTAGTATGGCTGATTTAGTTAGAGCATCTCTAAATGATAAAGGTAATATTGATAAAGAAGATTTAAGAAAGAATACTAGAAAGTATTATCAATTCAATAATGATAATAGACTTCCAAGTTTATTATTTAAGTCACAACCTGAATACTTAAAAAGTGCATCAGGTGACAATTCAAGAAGAGGAAGAATTATTAAAGAATTTGAAAATCATACTCCATATGAATTCTTAAGAGCAAAATATAAAGGATCTAAACCAACTCCAAGAGATATGAGTATTTTAGAAGAATTACTTCAAGATGTTAAATTAAATCCTGCAGTAATTAATGTTTTAATTGATTTTTCTCTTAGAACAAATAATAATAAGCTTGTTAAATCTTATATTGAAACAATTGCTGGTCAATGGAAGAGAAGCGGAATAGAAACAGCTACTGAAGCAATGGATATAGCAGAAAAAGAATATAAAAAGAAATATAATAAAAATCAAAATAAAAAATCAAGAGTTCTACCATCATGGTATAATAAAGATATTACATCTGAAGAAAGTAATAAAGAAGAAGATGAAGAGTTTAAGAACTTTATTGAGGAGTTTAGAAAATGATAAAGGGAAGTAGTATAGTTAATAAAAGTAAAAAAGCTATTAATGATGATTTAAGACGTGAATACATATTAGCTAGTAAAGATGAAACATTTAATAAACTTTGTAATAGATTAAAACTTAATGATGAAGAATTAATGAAATACACATCTAAATTAGATGTTACTTCATGTGAACTTAAGAATTGTTCTAAATGTAAGGGCCTTGATAAATGTAAAAATGAAATAGAAGGTCATGTTTATTATCCTTTAGAAAGAAATAATCAATTAGAATTTATATATAAACCATGCAAATATTATAAAAATAATAAAAAACCAAATAATACAGTATTTTTTGAAACTCCAAAAATACTAGAGAATGCTTCTTTGAGTGATTTAGTTAATGAAAAAGAAAGAAATAACATATTAAAATATATAAAAGATTTCTTAAAAAAGAAAATTAATAATGAAGAAGTAAAAGGTCTTTATTTAAGTGGATCATTTGGTAGTGGTAAGTCTTATATACTAAGTGCATTATTAAATGAATTATCTAATAAAGGTTTTACATGCGTTAACGTTCATTATCCAAGACTATTACAAAGATTAAAATCATCATTTAATGAGTTTAATTATGATGAAGTATTAGATGAGATAATGACTTCAGATATTCTATTACTTGATGATATTGGAGCTGAAAATAATACATCTTGGTCTAGAGATGAAGTATTAGGAACCATTCTTCAATATAGAATGGATAATAATTTAACTACATTTTTTACTTCAAATTTCACTATTGAAGAACTTGAGAGTATACTATCAGAAACAGCTAAAGGAATAGATGAAATTAAAGCAAGAAGAATAATTGAAAGAATTAAATATTTAACTATAGAAGAGAAATTAATAAGTAAAAATAAACGAAATTAAAATAAAAATATTATATTTTTTATAAAGATTAAAGTTTAATTTGACTTTTTATCTTTATTTTGGTATAATATCTTTCCTGTTAAAAGAAGGGGGAATTGATATGGAAAAGGTATTAATAGTATACGCAATAGTTCAACTTATGACTACCGCTTATGGACTTGCTGTCATTGAGTCAATTAGACCAATGGTAGAAGAAAAACTAAGAGATCAAGGTTACATCAAGAATAAAAATAGCCTTTACACTTTTAACAACACATTAGCTAATGTTGCTAAGGGATTTATTCCTTGCTATTATTTAGTTAAAGCATTAAGTATCATTAGTGATAACAAAGGTTCTGTAGATAAGAAAGTTAATGAAATGATTAAGAATGGTACTTACATTAGTGAAGAAGAATTAAGTACATTAGAAAATCAAACAGAAGAAGATACTACAGATTCATTATATAAGAGTCCTTATGACTATGCATTTGAAAAACCTGAAAAATATACAGCTAGAAAAAATGATATTTCTTTATATGATACATATGAAACGCCAGTTGACTATATTGTTAGAGTATCTAAAAAAGAAGATGATCTACAATTAACACCATTCCAAAGTGATGATAAAGTTGTAGAACATGTAGTTGTTAAGGAAGAAGTAACTAAATCTGATATTGCTCAAGCAATAACTGATTTATCATCTAATGAACTAGAACAACTAAAGAATAAAGTTATAGAATTAACAAGAATTAAAAGAGAAAAAGAATTACAACTAAGATTAGGAAAAACTGAAAAAGAAGTTGCTTAATTAATTATTAAGTGATATATTTAATATATAAATGAATTAATTGGACAAGATTATATAAATACTTTATATAGAGAGTTAGTGGATGGTGAAAACTAATTAAAGCTTATATAGTTACTACCAATTGTATGAGGTTAATAGCCTACGTAGTGTTTACGTTATAAAACATTAAGTTAAAGATAGGATGGTACCGTCATTATATGACTCCTTAGTGCCATCCTTTTTTATTTATACAGGGAGGGATAATTATGTTAAAAAGCTCAATGAATTTATCAAAATTCTTGACAAGGTATTGTAATATTACAGGAAAGGATCTATCTAGATTACATCATGAGGATGTTTATTGGTTATTTCCAAATCTAAAAAGAGCAACCTTTGAAGAGGTAGAAAGATATCCAGGCTTAGTAGCCACCGGTCAAATAATACTAGTAGATGATGGTAGAAAAATAATTCCATATAAAACACCAGAACTTCAATATGATGAGTTAGAAGAACCAACAGAGTTTATTATGGAAGATAAAACTGATGGACCTAAGGTAGATTATGGAAAACATGATTATACCAAAATGAATGTTTTTGAATTAAGGCAAATGCTAAGAAGAAAGTTTAATTCAGCATTAAATCAAAAGTATGCAAGAAGAGAACTTGAAGAAAGAGGAATAGTTCTTTCAAAGAAATATGATAGAAATGAAGAAAAAAGAAAGATAGAGAGGATAAAAAATGAAAAATATTAAAGAAGATGAAAAATTAAATGTATTAAATCATAGTTGTGCTCACTTATTAGCTCATGCGGTTAAACATTTATATCCACAAGCTAAATTTTGGGTAGGACCAGTTATTGAAAGTGGTTTTTACTATGATATTGATTTAGGTGATGTAACTTTAACAGAAGAAGATTTACCTAGTATAGAAAAAGAAATGAAAAAAATATCTAAAAGCGATAAACTAATTAAAAGAATAGAATTATCAAAACAAGAAGCTTTAGATATGTTTAAAGATGATGAATATAAAGTAGATTTAATTAGTAGAATGGATGAAAATGATACTGTTATTAGTGCTTATAAGCAAGATGACTTTATTGATTTATGTAGAGGACCACATATGAATTCTACTAAGGCTATGAAATACTTTAAATTATTAAAAGTTAGTGGGGCTTATTGGAAGGGTGACGCTAATAATAAGATGCTTCAAAGAATATATGGTATTTGTTTTGAAAATGAAGAAGATTTAAATGAATGTTTAAGAGAAATAGAAGAAGCAAAAGAAAGAGATCATAGAAAAATAGGTAAAGATTTATCTATATTTATGAGTCATGACTTAGTTGGTAAAGGAATGCCAATGTGGCTTCCAAATGGAGCAATTGTTAGAAAACAATTAGAGAATTATATATATGAAAAAGAACAAAAATTAAATTATTTACATGTATATACTCCATGTGTAGGAACAGTTGATTTATATAAGACTAGTGGACACTGGGATCATTATAAAGAAAATATGTTCCCATCAATGAAAGTTGATACTGAAGAATTTGTATTAAGACCAATGAATTGTCCTCATCATATGTTAATTTATGGTAATGAATTACACTCATATAAAGATTTACCAATTAGGATAGGGGAGTTTGCTGCTGATTTTAGATATGAAGCATCTGGAGCTGTAAAAGGTCTTGAAAGAGTAAGATGTATGTGTCAAAATGATGCTCACTTATTTGTAAGACCTGATCAAATTGGTGATGAATTCAAAAAAGTAGTTGAATTAATACTAGATGTTTATAAAGATTTTGGATTAAATAATTATAAATTTAGATTATCATTAAGAGATCCAGAAGATAAAGAAAAATACTTTGATGATGATGAAATGTGGAATAATGCAGAAAACAAGTTAAGAGAAGTATTAAATGAATTAGGAGTTGAATACTTTGAAGCTATAGGTGAAGCAGCGTTCTATGGACCAAAATTAGATGTTGAAGTAAAACCAGCTATCGGACCAGAAGTAACATTATCAACTTGCCAACTTGATTTCCTTCTTCCTAGAAGATTTGAATTAACTTATGTTGATAGTGACGGAAGTAAAAAGACTCCAGTTGTTATTCATAGAGCTATACTTGGAACATTCGATAGATTTACTGCATTTATTCTTGAAGAAACTAAAGGCGCATTACCAACATGGTTAAGCCCAGTACAAGTAAATATTATTCCAGTAAATAATGAATATCATTTAGAGTACTGCAACGAAATATTCGACTTATTAAAAGAAAACAATGTTAGAGTAAAATTGGATGATAGAGAAGAAAAATTAAACTATAAAATGAGAGAAAGTGTCATCTCAAAAGTCCCTTATACACTTATTCTTGGTGATAAAGAGAGAGATGCAAAAACAATCTCTTATCGTTTAAGAGGAAGCAACGAAACATTCAATTTAAGTATTGATGAGTTTATAAAAAAACTATCAGATGAGATAAAAAATAAGTCTCTATAATTAACAAAACCCCTTAATAAGCCAAAAACATTTGACAAATTAACGATTTTATGGTATAATTTATCTGCAAATCATTAAGGGGGGTTTTGATGATTATGAAGGGTAGATATATATTAGATTACTTGGATGAAAATAACTTTAAGAAGTTAGAAAGAAGCCTTAAAAAGTATAATATGGTTGCTTATAAAAAATTAATGTTTGATTTTTATCCAAAATTAAGAAGTGGTGAATTTGTTGGAGAACTTGTTTCTCTTAATAAACATGATAAAACTGAAACATATGATCTAAGATTACCAACTGATTCATTATTTGTAAGAGTATATGGCGAAGTTAAATTAAACTATACAGTTTATAAAGAAAATAATATGGTTATGCTAAATGATCTAGAACCAAAAGATATTCTACTTGATGGTCATAGATCAGAATTAACAGCATACAAAGGAATTATGATTTCTAAAGCTAATGCTCAAAAAGAAATGTTCAAAATTGATTTACTTTGTAAATTAGATGGTAGAGAATAATCTATCATCTTTTTTATTGCATAAAAAAAGAATCATTTGATTCTTTTATTTTTCATTTTTTCTTAGTTCTTTATATTTATCTTCTAAGAAATATATATCTTTACTACTCATAAATAGTAGTACACAATCATGATATTCTAATAGTTTTTCAGCGCTGTCCATTGTTATTTCTTCGCCATTAGTTAAATCTTTAATAATATCAAAGTGTGTTATATGATCATAACCAACTTCTTTTCTATCTTCACCAATAGGCATTACATAAGCTTTATCAGCAAGATTTAATGCATCAGCAAAGTCTTTATGAAAATAAGCTACTCTTGATTTGGTATGAGCTTTAAATATAGCTATAACTTTCTTAGTTGGATATTTCTTTTTAGCTGCTATTATTGTTACTTTTACTTCTGTTGGATGATGAGCATAATCATCAATAAGAACATTATCCATGAATTTTTCTTCAATAAATCTTCTTTTAGCATGTTCTATTTTTAATACTTGATTTTTAACTTCTTCTTTATCAATATTTTCTAAAAAACATACTGATACAACAGCAAGTGCGTTTAATAATAGATGATCTCCTACAAATGGAAAAGTTAATGTTTCATAAAATTCACCTTTGATATAAATATCAGCAGTAGTTGTTTCATCACTAGTAGTTATGTTTTTAGCAACAACATCATTATTTTCATTTAAACCATAATATATAACAGGTTTTTCTACTTTTAGATTTCTTGCATTAGTATCATCACCACATATAATAACTGCTTTTCTTGCTTTTGAAACATATTCAGTAAATGCATCAATAACATCATCTAAGTCTTTATAATAATCAGTATGATCTAATTCTACATTTGTAACAATTGCATAATATGGATTATATGCTAAGAAATGTCTTTTAAATTCACATGCTTCTAATGCAAAATATTCATTTCCTTTTTTGGCATATCCAGTTCCATCACCAATTAGATAGTTAATACCTAAATTTTCAAATACTTTAGCAGTCATTGTAGTAGTTGTTGTTTTACCATGACATCCAGATATTGCGATTAGTTTAGTATCATTAGTAATTTCTGCTATCATTTCTTGATATGTATATATTTTAAGACCAAGTTCACGAGCACGTACTACTTCTTCATGATCATCATTAAATGCATTTCCTTGTACTACAATCATACCTTCTTTAATATTATCTTTATTAAACTCAAGCATTTCAATGCCTCTTTCTTCAAGACCAACTTGAGTAAAGAAGTGATCTGGTTTGTCACTTCCCATAACTTTATATCCAAGGTCATGCATTATAGATGCAAGAGCACTCATTCCACTTCCTTTAATTCCTATAAAATAATAAATCATTTTAATCACCTATAAAAATTATACTACAATTATTATTAATTTAAAATCTATATAATCTATTTATTTACAAAGTAGGGAATATATTATATAATTAATTTGTATACAAAATATATTTAATAGGGAGGATACATAATATTAAAATATTCAGATAAGTTTAAAGAAAAAGTGCTAAATACTTTAGGCGATAGTGAAGAAATGAGAGGAAGACTTGATAAAGGTGATGAAATCGTTGGTAGATATTTAAATGATTATAAAGACTCATTTACTGCTAGAGAAGTAGTAACAGCATATGAAAATGGTACTATGGAAGAATTAGTAGCTAAAGCGAGAAAATCATTAGAAGTTACTGATTTATACAATGAGTGGAGAGGTTTAGAACAAGAACAACATCCAGATAGATTTGAAAGATAATAAAAAAAAGATTACAATTAGTAATCTTTTTATTTGTATTATTTTTTAGTTTCTTAGAGCAATTTATTTTATTAAAAATTTTTTTAATAAAAAAACTAACTATTGCTAGTTAGTTATCTATAGCAACTCAAGATTTTCATCTGAGATTACTATCAAATGGTGCAGGTGAAGGGACTTGAACCCCCATGGATTACTCCACTAGATCCTAAGTCTAGCGCGTCTGCCAATTTCGCCACACCTGCAAAATAGTGGTGGACCTTATAGGACTTGAACCTATAACCGCCCGGTTATGAGCCGGATGCTCTAACCAATTGAGCTAAAGGTCCATCGCTAGTTAATAATAACATAAAAATAGGGCTATTTCAACATTTTTTTATGTTTTTTGTTTAAATATTGAAAAAATATGTTATATTATTTATTGTAGGAGAATAGCATATGATACTAATTGATTACAAAGAGAAAATTCTAAAGTTTGTTATTTATATAAATCTCTTGTTATTAGCTATGTTAGTAGTTAAGAATCTTTTTTCTGCAGAAAATAATAATAAAGAGTACAATTATGTATCCACTTCTGTTATTGAAAGTGAAACAGATACTACTAGTATATATGTTGAATATCCTAGATTTAATGATAATGATGAAATAAATAAAATTATTACTGATACTGTATATGGATATATTAAAGATTTTAAAACATATGATTTTAATAAGTCATTAGATATTTCATATCAAGTTTATTATGTTAGTGATTTTGTTAATATAACATTTCATATAGAGAATACTTTAAGTAGTATTAAAAATATGAATTTATTAATTAATCTAAATAATAATGAAGTATCTAAAATAACTGATTTATTTGATAAACAATATTTAGAAAATGAAATATATAAATTAGTTTATAATAAATATCCAATTGAAGTTTATAATATAATATTTGGTCAAGATGTTAATAGTTTTACTTATATTATTGGTATGGATAATATTGAAGTATATTTTAATCAAACTGATTGGGAAGAATATAATTATATTCCATATGTTAATATTGATTTAAATGAAAGTATAACATATACTTCTTCATCTAGTAAAAATAAGTTTATTGCTTTTACATATGATGATGGACCAAGTGAATATACAGAAGATTTGTTAAATGTTTTAAATAATAATAAAGTAGGAGCTACTTTCTTTGTAACTGGTAAAAATATAGAGGGTAGAGAAGACATTATTAATAAAATTAGTAATTCTAGAAGTGAAATAGGAATACATGGATATTCTCATATTAGTTTTAAAACTTTAAATAAAGAAGAATTAAATAAAGAGATATCTTCTACATATGATATATTACATAATATTGTTAATGATAAAATAAAATTTGTAAGACCTCCATATGGCGAATATAATGATAATATTACATCATTAGGATATGATATTATATTATGGAATATTAATTCTAAAGATTGGGTAGTTAGAAATGAAAATAAAATATATACTAATGTTATTAATAATGCGTGTGATGGATGTATTGTATTAATGCATGATTCATATAAAGAGACATTAGAAGCAACTAAGAGACTAATACCTGATCTTAAAAAGAAAGGTTTTACAGTAGTAACTATATCAAAATTAATGGAAATAAAGAATTATAAAAATGATAAAAAAACAGTTATAAACAAGATAAAATAGTTTTTTAACTATTTTTTTATTTTATTCTTTTATTTTTAATATTTTTGTGCTATACTTTATTTACGTATTTGAAAAGGTCCGCTAGCTCAGCTGGTAGAGCAACCGACTCTTAATCGGTGGGTCTAGGGTTCAAATCCCTAGCGGACCACCAAAATAGTAAATTACTCATATTTAAAAAATAAATATGAGTTTTTTATTGTCTATAATAAAAAAATATTATATACTATAATATATAATAGGGTGTAAGTAAATGAAATACAAAAGAAATAAAAAAGGGTTTACTTTAATAGAATTATTAGCAGTAATGGCAATTTTGGCAGTACTGGTTTTAATTGCGATGCCAAATCTTATTGGTTTATTTAATACTTCTAGAAAAAGTATGTTTATGACAGAAGCTAAAATATTATATGATACTGCTATGAAACAAAACTTATTTAATTCAGGAGAAGAAAACCTATATAATACTGGCGATTTACAAATAACTGGTGGAGCTGATCTAGAGTATTCTATTTTAACTAATACTGCTGGACAAGTAGTATGTTTTCAAGTGGCTAATGATGATTGGATGTGGATATATAGAAATAAAGGTTTTGCTTTATCAAATGAAGAAGACATAGCAAGAGAAGAAGAATTAGCCCCAAGAGATTATGATATTATCTTAGACTGTACTGGTGCTAGTTTGTTTGATGCTACTGTTCCTGCTACACTTGGACCAAATGGTTCTTGGTGGGAAGGAACTACTGAAAAATCTCAAATAGAAAGAATTGTTATTACATATTCATATAGATCTACTGATTATGATGAAACATTCTATAGCGATGAAGAAAAAGTAGGTGGACTTACAACATTTGTTAAAGATAATGTTGCATACTTAGTAATCAATAGAAATAAGAGAAAAACAAAGTCTGTTAAAATGCCAGCAAACTCAGCAAATACTTTCTCAGGATTTGTTAATTTAAAAAACATTTCTGGTTTAAAATTATTAGACTTTACTAATGTTAAAAATATGGATTATTTCTTTGGTAAAGCATCTGATGGAGAAATAATTGGTCCAACTGGATTATCGTATATTAATGGATATGAAACACTTAATTTATCTGGTGTTACTAGTGCTAAATATGCATTTGCTGGTATTAAGTTATCTAGTATTGATTTAAGTAACTGGAATGTTCATAATTTACAAGATGCTACTGGTATGTTCTATAAAACTAATGCTTCAATGATAAATCTAGCAGGATGGGATGTTGCTAATATATCAAATTATAATGATATGTTTGCAGGTAGTACTAAATTAGAAAGTATTAATCTGGCAGGATGGAATACTAATCCAAATGCTCAATTTAATGGAATGTTTAATGATTGTTCTAACTTGATTTCAATTACTGCTGATTCTGGGTTTAGAGTAAATAATAATAGTATTACTATGTTTGCAAATGATAGAAAAATAGTTGGTTCTAGAGGAACAACATATTCAACTGATAAGAGTTTATATGCAAGAATAGATTTAGATGGAAGTCCTGGATACTTATCAAATAGTACAACTGATGGTATTGTTTCAGCTAAACTATATGAAACAGGTACTGTATCAGGATCATTTACTGAATTAACAAATGAAGGATCTACTCCTCCAGATTGGGATTTCTATTCTGGACCAAGATTACTTGAAGTTAAATTATTCTCAATGACTAAAAACGCTAGAAAAACATTAGAAATAACTGTTCCAACAGGAATGTATATAGTTGATGATTCATGGACTAAATCAGGAAAAGGAATAACTAATGTTACATTTACTAAATTAGCAAATCAAGGTACTGGGGCATATTCTAATAATAGAACTGGTACTTTAAAATATACATTCGGAGAAGATACTACATCTTCATCAGTCCAATTATTAGTAATGTTTGATACTGCAATATGGGATAAGAACAAAAGAGGTAAATCTTCTGGAACTGAAAATATGACACTTACTTCACCAATAACTGTCAATTATAATAACGGAAGTGTTGTTAGAAAAATAGCAAATATTCATAGTGCTTATAGTATTGGTAAAGATAGTAGTGGGGTGGGTTATTCTTTCTATAGTTATAACTATAACTCTAATGTTTTTGTAGATAATCCTACTATATTATTAGAATCCAATTTCTTATTATCAAGAGATCAATCAAGTGTTCCATATTTCCATAAAGAAATAACTTATGAAACTTATGCAACATTTAAAAATACAAGTAATGAAACTGTTTATGCTGATGTAGAAGCTGGTGCATTACCATCTCATTTATCTGGTATTGATACTACTGGTAGTACAACCAAATTATATAAAGGCAAATGGACTAATGTTTATACATCTGGTGTAACATCATTCCCAAGACCAAAATATACAGTTAAATCTAGTGATAATCCAAAACCAGGATCAAACTTAACTGTAACAATAAACGCAACTATTGAAACATATTCTGGTCAAAAGATGACACTTACTAAAACATTAACATTTTTAATTAAATCTACAGATTTAGATATAGATAATGATTTGTATTTAGGATACTATAATTTTACATCACCTGATGAATCATATTATGATGGCTCTGGATATGCAGGAATGCTAGGAATATTTTATATGTATAATAAAGGTTATCAAGATATAAATAATGTTAAAGTAATATATGAATATGATACAACTACTGCAGCAAATTCAGCTCCAGGTATTAAAGTTATGGCAGCAAGACCATTCTTACAAAATGGACAACAGGTTAGTGCTAAGGTTACATTAGTAAATTCAGCAGGAGCTAGATTTGAAGTTCCAAGTTATACTATAAAGTCAACAAGTACTGCTGATGGTGCATATTTAACTGCTAATAGTGTAGCAACTTCTGCTAACTTAACAGGAACATATTACTTAAAGAAAATAGAGTATACTATTCCAACAATAAGCGGTGTTGATAGGAGCACTGGTAAAATAAATTATTTATATCATAATCAAGGTGCATCTTCTCAAACAAGTGGTGGTAATTTTATGGGAGTTCTTTCTAGACAAGGAACATCAACGTGTAGTATTTACTATAATAATAATTTAATAAGAACAGTAACTTCAAACTCTTATATAACTAATACTCCATCATTTAGTGGTAACATATCAAGTATTAGAACGCCTCTTGGAACAGATTTTACTGCTGGCGATAACATGGAGTTTGATATTAACGTTGCAGCTGTATCATATCCATATACTAATACTCAAGCATTTAGAATGCCTGAAGTATATTTAGTTCTTCCATTTGGTATTAATATTGATAGTGTTGTTATAGGTAATTCTTATACTGAAACAGTTACTGAATCAGAACCAATTATTACTAAGATTAAGACAATTAGTATTGGCGATGTATTAAATAATGTTTATAAAATATCACCTACTGAAAGATTATGGTTTGGATACTTAAATTTAAAAGATTCAGGACCAAGTGCTGGTCAATATTCATCTAAATGGTTTAATGTTAAATTATCTACAGATATATCTATGGAATATACAAGTTTCAACTTAAGAGATAGTGTGTATTTTAAAGATGCTAATGGACATATTTATATATCTGGTGCTTATGGTCAGTATTCTATATTAGATCAATATGATGTAGATGATGATGAGAAAACAAATGATAAATATGGTACAACAAATAATCCAAATCAAGTAATTAACATATATGCTAATGAAGATGAGGGTTAATATAAAAAACTAGTTTAAAACTAGTTTTTTTATGGTATATTATTATTAAGGAGTTATATATGAAGAAAAAAGAGATAAAAGAATTTACTGAAGAAGACGGTAAAAAAGAACTAGAAAAAGGTTATAAAAAAGCAGAAAAGATTTTATCCGAGCCAGATAAGACAGAAGAATTCTTAGAAAGATTAGAAAAAAAATTAAATAAAGTTCCAGTAGGTGGAAAGTTTTTATCAATGATACCAGTTATGATTTCTATGCTTAGAAGTTATTTTAAAAAAGAATATAAAAATATACCAATTGGTACATTAATTGCACTTGTAAGTGCCTTATTATATTGGCTAACACCAGCAGATATTATTCCTGATGTTATACCAGTAGCTGGATATGTAGATGATGCTACTGTAATAGCTGCATGTATTAAATTAATAAATGATGATCTAAAAGAGTATAAAGAATGGTTAGAAAACAAAAAGGAGACAAAATGAAAAAAATAATTGTAGTAACTGGTGCTTCTTCTGGAATGGGAAGAGAATTCATGTTACAAATACTAGATAAAGAAAGAGAAATTGATGAAGTATGGGCTATTGCTAGAAGAGAAGATAGACTAAAAGATTTAAAAGCAAAAATAAGTAATAAAATAGTACCTATTAAATTAGATTTAACTAATGAAAAAGATTTATTAAAATATAAAGAAAGATTAGAGACAGAAAAACCAAATATTATAATACTTGCTAATTGTGCCGGATTTGGTGTATTTGATCATAGTGAAAATGTTAAAACAGATGTTAAATTAAATATGATTGATTTAAATGTTAAAGCACCAGTAGCCTTAATTGATTATAGTTTACCTTATATGAAAGAAAACTCTAAAATAATGAATATAGCTTCTTGTGCAGGTTTTCAACCAATACCATATATAAACGACTATGCTGCTACTAAATCATTCTTATTATCATATTCTAGAGCTTTAAATCAAGAATTAAAATATAGAGGTATACATGTACTTGCTGTTACTCCATATTGGACTAAGACTGAATTCTTTGATAGAGCTATTGATAGAAGAAAGAAAAAAGAAGTAGTTATTAAATATGTAGCAATGTATGATCCAGCTAGAGTAATGAAATTAGCTATAAAAGACTTATATAAAAAGAAAGATGTATCATGCTATGGTGGAATGAATAAATTCCAAAGAGTACTTACTAAATTATTACCACATTCACTAGTTATGAAAGTATGGTCATCTCAACAAAAATTAGATGGTACTCCTAGTATTAGAAAATAAAAGAAAGTAATCATACTTTCTTTTTTAATCATAAAAAAAGAACTATTAAGTTCTTAACTAGCTAATACAGATATTGCAATTGTGAATAAACTTGCAACCATAGCGATTAGCATCAAATAAATAAATACTTTTTGTGCAATTTTAGTTGCACTAATTTTTTTCTTTGCCATATCCAACCTCGTTTATAATTATAATATATTTTTAATTAAAAATAAAGATATTCTTAATATTGAATCTAATAATATAAATAAGCATTTTAAGAAATATTGATATAAAAGGTATAATTGTTCATTTTGATTAAAAAAGTGCTAAAAATGGCTTATTTTTACACTCTAAATGAGTTATAACAATAATTATTTAAATATTTTAAGAAATGTGCTATAATTTACACGTCGAAAGGAGTATGTAATATGAAAGTAGTAGTTGGTATGAGTGGTGGAGTAGATTCTGCTGTTGCTGCATATTTACTTAAGAAACAAGGATATGAAGTAATAGGATTATTTATGAAAAACTGGGATTCTAATATCAATAATGATAAAGAAGGTATAACAGAAGATGTTTGTCCTCAAGAATTAGATTTTAGAGATGCTAAAAGTGTATGTGATGAATTATGTATTCCTTTATATAGAGTTGATTTTATTAAAGAATATTGGGATGATGTATTCAAATACTTCTTAACTGAATTAGAGAAGGGTAGAACTCCTAATCCTGATATTATGTGTAATAAATATATTAAATTTGATTTATTCAAAAAAGAAGCTAAGAAACTTGGTGCTGATAAAATAGCAACAGGTCATTATGCAAGACTAGAGGATGGTAGACTTCTAAGAGGAGTAGATTCTAATAAAGATCAAACATATTTCTTATCTCAAGTAAGTCGTGAACAATTAGAAGATGTATTATTTCCTATTGGAGATTTAACTAAACCAGAAGTAAGAAAAATAGCAGAAGAAAATAATATTCCTGTTTATAATAAAAAAGATTCAACTGGTATATGTTTTATAGGAGAAAGGCACTATCAACAATTTGTAGCTAATTATCTAAAAGGTAAAAGAGGAGACATAATTGATGTTGAAACAGGAAAAGTAGTTGGAAAACATAAAGGACTTATGAATTATACAATAGGTCAAAGAAGAAATGTTGGACTTTCTGGAGATGAAAAAAGACATTATGTATGTGGCAAAGATTCAAAAACAAATACTTTATATATTGCATATGGAGATGATTCAAAATATTTATTAAGTGATTCAGCTATTATTGAAGATATGAATTATATATCTGATAAGAAACCTAAAGAAGCAACAGCTAAATTTAGATATAGAAGTGAAGATATACCTGTTAATATTGAATATTTAGATGATAATCATATTAAAGTATCATATAAAGATGGTAAAGCTGTAACACCTGGTCAAGCGTGTGTTATATATGATAAAGAAGAGTGTTTAATGGGTGGAATTATTAAACAAGTATTTAAAAATAATGAAGAAATTTGGTATCTAAAATAGTACTTATAAATATTGAAAAAATTGCTATTTTATGGTATAATTATTCTTGTGAAGAGGGAGTAGTTCCATCATAAGATGTTATAATTCACTAGCACGGTTAACAACCTGGATTATATGTAAAGAACAAGACTTTTATAGAAATATAAAAGTCTTTTTATATTTCAGAAAGGAGTGTTTTATGAATAAGAAAAAAGTTATCACTTTAGCTTTAATTGCTACTTTAGCTACAGCAACATTAACAGGATGCAACAAAGATGTTTGGGATTTTAAATATACTTTTAATAAAGCAATCATCGTTAATGGAGATACAGCAACTATTGTAGAAATTGATAAATGGACTGACTATGACGGAGAACAACTTCAAATCATTACTAAAGATGGCACTATAATAGTTACTTCATCATTTGATACAAAACTTATTAATGATAAAGATGGTAATATTAAAGCTGAAGATATTGCTAGAGCACTAGTAGGGGATGAAGGAGAAATCACTTATTTAGATACTGGAAAAAAATTTACTTTGACTCCTTAAAACTATATTAGAATGATATTTTTAAAAAATATCATTCTATTTTTATTGACAATTAAATGTAAAGTGTTATACAATAATATTGTTAATAGAATACAAGAGAGTAGAGGAGAAGAAAACTATGAAAGAACTAAATCAATTATTGGGTGAAATTGGAATATCAAAGGTAAAGTTGGCTAAATATCTAGGGGTTTCTAGACAAATGATATATAATTATCTAGAACTTGATTCATTAAGTAAATGGCCACAAGAAAAACGTATTTTATTATTAAAATTATTAGATATTGAAGATGATAGTGATAAAGCTATAAAAAATATAAAGATAACAAGTGAATATTTAGAGAATGTTGAAGCTAGATTAAATCAAAATGTTAGAGATATGAATTCTCAATCATTTAATTATAAAAATCTAACTCGTGAAGAACAAGATCTATTAAATGATATTGTATTCTTAATTAAAGAAAAATTCACAGAAGAAAAAACAAAAGAAACATATTGGATTTTCTTATATTTATATCATGTGCTACAATCACTTGATAATGTACAAGAAATCAAATATATATTTGCATATCTATCAAAGAAGTGTGGATTTACTAATGCTAATGAATTCAAATTCAATGATACAAAGCAATTCATTTTAGAAAGTATTGTATTTACAGCATTTAATCTATATAACAATGGTGGAGCTTCTAAATCTAAATTAGTAGAATCACATAATAGATTTGAACAAGAAATTGAAAATGATAAAGAAGAAAAATTAAGTCGTACACAACAACTAAATACATTTAAAGTACAAGCTTTAAAAGAATTAGGTTATACAGAAATAACTAAAGATAATGCATCAGAAGTATTAAATAGAATGGCTGAAATTCAATCTAGAAAAGTATAATTTTGGGATGATAGAAGTACTTCCAATAATATATGTTATGTTAACTTCTGTATAAAAAATTAATAAATTGATATTATAATGTAATAATTATGATATCTTTTTTTATTTGAAATATTTTTATTTATTTCTATTCTTTTATTAAAATATTACAAAATGTTATTATCAGATCTGATTATATATTTATATATAAAATTTTATAAATTTTATTATTTATTATGTTATATATTATTACCTTATTATTTATATAATATAGTATGAATAGAAAATGGAATTGAGATGCATAATTATTCATCTAGAGTAATCTCGATTCCAATTTCATTCTTCCCCTACCTTATGATCATTTTTAGTTTTTGAAGTGAGGTGATAAATTATCCGTTTAAATGATTCTCAATTCCAAATAGAAAAGTAAGAGTAATTTCAAAATTGGAATCGAGATGGATAGTTATCCATTTTTTGATATCTCGATTCCAATTGGCAAACATGTGTTCTTTTAGGTATATCCCCCTATTTTTGAATTATGAAAGTAGGGGTCCAATTAGAATAATCTATCCCTACTCTTTTATGTTTTTATTTGAATAATAGGTAATAAAATGATACAATTATAATATGAAAAAAATAATAATATGGGTATTGTCATCAATACTAGTAGTTTTATTATGTTTAATAGTAGTTCTTTTTCTATATAAAAAAGGACTTTTATTTGATGCTCCAATTCCTGATATTAAAGAGATATATGTAGATGATGATAACTTTGTAAATATATATTTTGAAATAAAAGCAAATGGTGTTACTGATAAAATATATTTTTTAAATAAAAAAGATTCTAGTACACCATCTGTTGATGATAATTCATGGACTTTAGTCAATGGTAACACTGCTAAGTATTTTTTAGATGATGCATACTATTCATTTCTTAAAAATGAAGATGATGTCATAATTAATGTTAAAGAAACGGAATTACTTGGTAGACTATCCGAATTTACTTTAAGTAAAAATACTATATATTTAGCACCAAAAGGAACATATACCCCTACTCTTACATATCAATCAGTAGGTTATATTGATGATAATCCTATCTGGTATAGTGATGATGAAAAAGTTGCTAAAGTAGATCAAAAAGGTAAAATAACAGCAGTAAAAGCAGGTAAAACTAAAGTACATGTTAAATTATCAGGAAGAGATATTTATGCTGATGTTATTGTTACTAATTTAATAACTGTAAAACCTAAAAAATATGATAGAAAGAAAAAATATTTATCTTGTGGACAATATACTAAAGCAGAAAATGATTTGCTTGATAAAATATTAAAAGATAGAGTTAAAGATGCTGGATATAAGACAAGAGCCGGTGTTGTAGAAGCAGGAAGATTCATTACTTTAGAATTCCCATATAAAATTAAATATTTCAGTGAAAATGGAAGATTATCTGGTAATAAAGTAGATGGTGAAGGAAGGTATTATCATAAAGGATTATATTTAGACGAAAGTAGATATGAATCTATAACTAAGAGTCACTCTGGACCAGCAACATGGGGATGTCCTATTTATTCAATACCTGCTAAAGGAAGAACACCAAATGGACTAGATTGTTCTGGATTTATTACATGGATACTATATAATGGCGGTTTTGATGTTAAAGATATTGGAGCTGGTATTAGCGGTAGTTTAGATCTAACAGATTATGGTAAGAGAACTAAACTAACTAAAGAAGTAGTTTCTTCAGGTAAGATTAAAGTTGGTGATTTACTAGCATCAGGTGGATATAATGGTGGTCATATAGCTTTGCTTGTTGGTGAAGATAAAGATTATTATTATGTAGCGGAAAGTTTATGGACACCACCTAATGTAGCAGCACTAATGATGCAATATCCAAAAAGTACCTTCCATAAGAGTTTTAATTATGTTATGCTAATGGATAATTACTACAAAGATGATGGTAATTTAACTAATATGTGGTACTAGAGGTTTTTATGAAATCTAAAAAAAGGCAAAATAAAAAGAAAACTATTGCTAAAAGAAAACAACAAAAAGTATTATCTTCTAAAAGAAAAAAAACAACTAAAAAGAAAACTACTACTAAAAAAATAACTACGCCTAAAAAAGTAAGTGTAGTTAAAAAAGAAGAAGTTAGTAAAAAGAAAGATATTAATTATAAAGGAATAGCATTATTTATATTTGTATTGCTTATAAATACTTTAGCTATAATAGGAGTTAATTCTTTAAAAAAGGAACCAATCTCCCCTATTCTTTCAGTCGATAAGGTTTATTTAGAAAATAGTTCTAAAGTTGTAGTTGATTATTCTATACTTAATCCTTCTGAAGATGATAAAGTATATTGTTTTTATACTACAAAAGATAATTTAATAGATCTTCCAGATTCTGGGTGGGTATTATCAGAAAATAATAGATGTGAATATACTTTAGATAAAAACGTTTATTATACCTATGTTAAATTAAATGAAGATAGTATTATTTTTGTAAAAGAAACAGCTGAGTTCGGAATAGTAAATAATTTAAAAATAAATAAATCTAAATATTATTTAGCATTAAAAGATACATTAAATCTTAAAGTTACTTATGACACTTTAGGAAATGTTAGTGATCCAGTTGAATGGACTTCATCAGATAATAGTATTGCTAGTGTTGTTGATGGAAAAGTAACTGCTAAAAAAGATGGTACTGCTATAATAACAGCAAGTATTAAAGATAAAAGTATTAGTAGCACAATTACTGTAACTAGTTTAATAACTAAAAGACCTAAGAATGGATTTGATTTTAATAAAAAGAATCTAGGATGTAATATATATACAAAAAAACAAAATGATTTACTTGATACAATACTTAAATTTAAAGTAAATGAAGTTAGTTATAAAACAAGGGCAGCTGTTGTAGAAACAGCAAGATTCTTAACACTAGATTTCCCTTATAGAATTAATTATTTCTATGAAAATGGAAGACTTACTAAAAAAGGAAAAATTGATGGCGAAGGAAGATATTATCATAAAGGATTATACCTAGATGAAAGTAGATATTCATCTATTGGTAAAAGCAGAAAAGGACCTGGTACTTGGGGTTGTAAGGTCTACTCTATTCCAGATCATAAGAAATCTAGAAATGGACTAGATTGTTCAGGTTTTGTAACATGGGCACTACTTAATGGAGGATTTAATCCAGGAGATATAGGAGCTGGTATTACTAAAGTAAAAGATTTAACTGATTTAGGAGTAAAGAAAAAGATTACCTCTACTCTAGCTAAAGGTAATACTATTAAAGTTGGTGACTTACTTCATAATAGATGGTCAGGTGGGCACATAGCAATAATTGTAGGAATAGACTCTAAATACTACTATGTAGCACAAGCTGTATGGTTTGATGAAGTTGGTGTTATAATTAATAAATATAAGAAAGCTGATTTAAAGAATAAATTTAGAGAAGTAATCTTAATGGATAAATATTATAAAAAGGATGGAAATTTAACTAATATGTGGTGAAATATAATATGAAAAGAAAGAAAAAGAGACTTAAAAGAAAATTTAGAAGATTATTTAAACTTATATTATTTATAATTGTCATTATATTTGTTTTTGTCATATATAAAAAAATAACTAAACAATATATTATTTCTATTGAGTATAATGATAATTTAATAGTTACTTTGATAGATAATGATGATTTATATTGTATTTTATCTGATGAAGAACCTGATATAAATGATAATAAATGGATCAAATCTAAAGATAATATATGTACTTTAAAATATCAAAATGAAAAAAATATATATATTAAAAATGATGAAAAAATAGTATATTCTTCTTCAAATGATTTATATTATGAATTACAAGATAATAAAGAAATATATTTAGCCAATAGAGATAAATATTATTTATTTAAATATTCTTTAGGTAATTTAAATAAACTAAATATAACTATTGAAGATAAAAATATTGTTGAATATCAAGATGGTTATTTAAATGCAGTTGATAATGGTAATACTAAGGTCACTATTAAACATGGAGAAGAAAATATTATATTAGATACTACAGTTACTAATTTAATAACTAAAAGACCTAAAAATTATGATTTTAATAAAGAAAATCTAAAATGTGAAAAGTATACTAAAGAAGAAAATGATTTAATAGATAAAATATTAGCTCAAAAAGTAAATGAAGTTGGAAATAAAACAAGAGCAGCTGTTGTAGAAGCGGCTAGATTCTTAACATTAGATTTTCCATATAGAATTAATTATTTCTATGAAAATGGTAGAGTTTCTACTAATAAAGTTGATGGCGAAGGAAGATATTATCATAAAGGATTATATCTTGATGAAAGTAGATTTGATGATATAACAGGTTCCTCTACTTTAAATAATAAAGGTACTTGGGGATGTAGTATATATAGTATTCCTATAAAAGATTATGATAATAATGGCCTTGATTGTTCTGGATTTGTTTCTTGGGCAATATTAAATGGTGGATATAATCCAGGAGATATAGGAGCTGGATACATAAAAGCAAAAGATTTACCTAGTCTTGGTACTAAAAAGACAATAACTGATGAAATAGCAACAAATGGAACTATTAAAGTTGGAGACTTACTTCATAATGAAAGAAATGGTGGTCATATAGCTATAATCGTCGGTATTGACAAAGAATACTATTATGTAGCACAAGCAGTATGGTTTGATGAAGTTGGTGTTGTTATAACTAAATATAAATTAGATGAATTAGATAGTGAATTTCCAGATGTAATATTGATGGATAAATATTATAAAAATGATGGTAAATTAACTAATATGTGGTACTAATAAAAAAGATATCAATTAAGATATCTTTTTAAGTGCTTTTTAGGCTTATTTTTAAATAATTATACTTTTAATGATAAATTATACCTATTTTGAATATTTATTCTTAAAATAGGTAATAATTGGTTTAACATCTAAGTCTTTACCACATAATCTATTAGCTACTTCATTTATATTATAACTGCCACCATAGTTATGTATATTTTCATTTAGATATTTAGTCATATCTTTTATTCTACCAGTCTTTAGTAATTCATCTACATTACCTATTTTTTCATTTACTGTTTCTAGTAGCATTCCATCAAATATACTACCAAGTAAGTATGTTGGGAAGTATCCGAAATTACCATCAGACCAATGCATATCTTGAAGTATACCTTCCCTATCACTTGGAACATCTAATCCTAAATATTCTTTATATTTTTGATTCCATATTTGATCTAGATGTTCTAAATCAATATTTCCATTAAATATTTCTTTTTCTATTTCATATCTAATAATTATATGCATACAGTAAGTTAACTCATCAGCTTTAGTTCTAATTAGTGATGGATGAGCATTATTGAATCTATCCATAAATTCATTAATATCTAAATCAATATATAATAACTTCTTAATATCATCATATATTGGTATCCAAAAATTAATATTTCTACCTAAGATATTTTCATAGAATCTAGATTGACTTTCATGAAGAGCTACTTTATCTATATCATAAGATTTATATTTTTTAAGTATATCTGATATATTTTGTTCAAATATACCATGTCCTCCTTCATGAATAATAGTAGACATATGATCAAATATATCACTTTCATTAGAAAATGCTATTCTAACATCATTATCATTCATTTTAATAGTATATCCATGTGTATAAATACCTAAGGCTCCCCTACTATTATCAAATCCAATGTAGTTAAGTAAGTATCTAGATATATCCATTAACTCACTATCTGAATAAGTATTTTGTTTCTTTTCAATATTTTTAGGTTTTAAATTACTTATGATAGGTTTTATTTCATTCTTTAATTGATTAAATAATCTATCTACTAATTTAGTATTAATACCTTTTTCATAAGTACTAAGCATATCATCATATAAATTAGTACTACCTGGGAACATATACTTATATAGTTCTTTAGTTTTATTAATAATATCAATTAAATATGGTTTAAATATACTATAATTATTTTCATTTTTAGCTTTAACCCAACTATTTAAAGAATTATTTCTTAGCTTTGTATATTCTTCATAAAAAGAAGATGGTACTCTTTTAAATTTTTCATAATCTTCTTTTAGATCTAATATATATATTCTATCTAACTCATTTAAAGCCTTTATATCAATTTTGTTAATTAAATCGATTAATTCATCACTTGTACTAAGTTTGAATGATTCTAGGTCTATTTTAGTGCTTATATCAATTAAATAATCAAATGATTTCTCTGGAGCTATAGTATCCATTTCCCATCTTAAAATAGTACTTAAATAATTAAGCTGTCCGATTCTATTTAAATAATCAGTTAATTCTTTCATAGTATCACCATAAAAATTATAACATAAAAAAAGAATAGATTATACTATTCTATTTTTTAAATTAAATTTTCAGTACTAATATCTTCTTTAGTAATAGTTCTTAGTACTTTCTTTTGTTTCTTGTCTTTAGTATTACTTGCATGTTTAATAATAGATTTTTCATATATATTTCTTACAAATCTAGCATTACCAAAGTTTTCTTTATATCTATTTTCTTCAATAATTCTTTCAAGTTCTTTAATTGCATCTTCTGTAACTTCAAAACCAGCTTTTTTAACCATACCTTCAAATATTTTGATTAACTCTTCAGTAGTATAATCATCAAATTCTAAAGTATAACCGATTCTAGAAGTAATACCAGAGTTAGCATTTAAGAATGCTTGCATCTCTTTTGTATAACCTGCAAATATACATACTAGGTTATCTCTATTATTTTCCATTTCTGCTATTAGGGTTCCAACTGCATCATCATTATATGAGTTATTTTTATCACCAAGCATATAAGCTTCATCTACAAATAAAACTCCACCTTTAGCTTTGTTAATAACTTCAGCTGTTTTAATAGCAGTTTGTCCTACATATTCAGCAATTAAATCTTTACTAGTAACTTCTACTAATTTGTTTTCTTTAATATAATGTAGATTATATAAAATACCACAAAGTAATCTTGCTATAGTAGTTTTACCAGTACCAGGATTACCTAAAAATATCATATGCAAGTTAACATTACCTATTTTTAAGTCTCCATCAGTTTTCTCTCTTAATTTCATTAGATCAACTAATTCATATAAAGATTTTTTAACTTTTTCAAGACCTACTAAATCATTTAGATCTTTAAATATTTCTTCAGTAGTTTTTTCTTCTTTTAATACTGGAATATCATTATGAAGTAATATATAGTTAATTAAATTATCTCTATATGTTTCACTATCTAAATCACTCTTATCATAAGTTGCTGTAATGTAATCTAATAATTTAACTTTATTTTCTTCTTCTAATTCAGTATTATCTAATATTTCACTATATATTTCAGATTTTTCTTCTCTTTCTTCAACTAAATTGAATACAAAGTATTTATCCTTTAAATCTTTATTATAAGTAAATATATTATTTAATTCTTTTTCTTCTTTATATACTAGAACACTAATATTTTTATTATTAGATATAGCATCTTCTAAAGTATGCATTAATTTTTGTTTATCATTAATACCTTCTAATTCAATACCATCTAGATCTTTTAATAAAACTATTCCATTTTCTTTATATGTTTTAGTAATTACTTCATCAGTTAAACTATAAAATGCTAATTCTACTAATTTATTATTATTTAAATACTTACTATGATTAGAAGCACTTTTTAATATATCTGTAATAGTATTAATAGTTTTATCAGTTTTACTAGATATAGTTATATTAAAAGGAATATATCTTTTATCATTAGTGTAATTAAATATATAATTAACTATCTTTCTTAATAATTCTTTAGATTCATCGCTTAAATGTAACTTATTAATTTCAGTTTCATAATCAATATTGATTACTTCATTATTAGATTGTTTTGTTTCTACAAGAGGTGTTCCAAAGAAATCTTTATAAATATCTTGTAAGTATTCTTTTTCCATATTAAATACCTACTTCTTTACATTGATTTCTAATAACTTACTCTTTAATTCTTTTTCTAATGTTTCTAATTCTTTTTCGCTTTCTTGTCTCTTTACACGACCTTGTTCATGAATTTCAACAACTTTATTTAATGTTTCAATTATATCTGCATTTGTTTTTCTTAATGTTTCAATATCTACAATAGCTCTTTCAGATTCTTTAGCAATTTCAATTGAACCTTGTTTTAAAGTTTCACTATTCTTCTTAAGCATATCATTAGTAAGTTCACTAACTGCTTTTTGACTTTCAAGTGCTACTTTAGCTCTATTAATTCCAAGAGCAAGAACCATTTGATTCTTCCATAGAGGAATTGTATTTGTAATTGAACTTTGAATCTTTTCAACTAGTTCTGCTTCGTTACTTTGAAGTAATCTAATTTGTGGTGCCATTTGAATAGAAATTAATCTTGTAGTCTTTAAGTCATAGATTTTCTTTTCAAATCTATTAATAATATTTCTCATATCATTAACTTTTTGAATATCTAATTGTTCTCCAGATTCTTGAGCTTTCTTTTCTAATTCTGGAAGTGTTACATTTTTAAGTTCTTCAATTTTCTTTTCACCAGCAATAATGTATAGAGATACTTCTTTAAAGTATTCTAGGTTCTTTTCATACATAGTATCGAATGTAGCAATATCTCTAATCATATTCATTCTTTGTTTTTCAAGACTTCCTTCAATAGAATCTACATTCTTTTCTACTTTGTTATATCTAGCTATTAATTTATTGATTTCTTTCTTAACACTTGAGAACATTTTCTCAATAACGTTCATATGTTGAGAATCAACTACTGCTTTATCAAATGATTTTAACTCAGCTACTAATTTAGCAAGGCTATCTCCTACTTCACCAGTATCTTTAGTTCTAACTCCTTCTAAAACTTCATCTGAGAATTTAGAAATTTTATTTTGAGCAGCAGATCCATATTCTAATATTTGAGTATTATCATATACATCTATTTTTTGATTAAATTCTTCAATAGCATCTTTCTCTTCTTGAGTAAGTAAATCATAATTTAATGAGTCTTCAATTTTTTCTTCAGTTACTTTTTCTTCAGTAGTAACTAATTTTTCAACCTTTTTATCCTCTTTGTTATAACTAACTTTTAATTCATTCATCATTATTTAATTCCTCCCTTATTTTAAATAATCGATTAATTTATTATAAGTATCCATCTTTAAACTTGTAACAGTACTTGTAATTGATTTTGGAAGTGCAAGTCCTAGAGAAGATACATCATAAACTCCACCGGTAATACCAGTTCTAAATCCATATTTATTAAATGCTATTTGTTGAATTTCTTCATCATCAAAAGCAGCATATAATTTTTTACCTTCTTCTGTAAATATTGTTAAGCAGTGAGAGTTCCAAATAGTTGGAGATGGATATAAAACTCTTATATCTTCTTTTACTTCATTAAATCCTTTTGGATTAGCATTAGCAAAATCAATCATACTCTTTTCATAATCAACTATCATAGGTTCTCCACCCATACCAGTTTTTAAATATCTTTCAAATAAGTCAGCTGGTGTGTTATTCATATAACCAGATTTTAAATAGAATTTTTTAAGTTTTGCCAAGTTTGTATTTAAGTCACTATTATTAATATTACCACCACTTAATATTGAAAGTAAAAGTCCATAGTATGTTGCTCCAGGAGAAGATGTAACTGGGTCAGTTGATGCTATATTGATATTACCATATAATTCAGTAAGACCAATATCACTCCATTTCTTACCAGCTAATATATAATTCATTAATTTTTCCATACCAGTGATATAGTAAACACCATCTTCACTCTTAGTAACTATTTTCTCTTTCATTAGAGCGTCTACTACTTTACCCCAGCTATAGATTACTATTGGTGTATTTAGAGTTAATCCACCATCTAAAACAGTATATCTATCAGCTTCTTTGGCTTCTTTATTTGGTTGCAATTTATAGTAGTCATAGAATCTTTGGTCAGAAGTAAATAATACATCATATTTACTTACTCCAGAAGTATGAATTGTAATATCTTCACCATTATTTATTTTATCCATAATAGTTTGATCTCCAAATCCAACTCTTTCTCTTATTAATGGCCAAAGAACTGTTTTACCATTACTCCATGAATCATATACAACATTTAATTTGTATTTCTTTCTTAGTATTTCATTTACTCTTTCATCAGCAAGGAAATCTTCTTTTCCTCCACCAGTTGCTACATATATAGTAGTTAAGTTTTTATCTACTATGTTTATTCCATCTTCACTTGAGAATATTTTATATGCTACAACTCCTAAAATGATAACTACAAATATTACAATACCTATTATTTGTTTTTTATTCATTTTTATCCTCCTTAATTAATTCTATATCATTAAATCCATCACTTTTCAAGATATTATTTAATACTTTCATATCTGTTTCTACATTTTCAATATCAGAACTATATAAATTATTAAGTATCTTTTTAAATGATCTATTTATTTCACTTAATGATTCTTTAGCTTTTTTATAAAATTCTTTAACTTCCTTACTTGATAAATTTTGATTTTCAATTTCATCATATTTATTTATTATACCAACTGTTATTGGTAAATAGTAAGTAAAGAATTTTTCAGTTCTTTTAATTTTCTTTTTATCTTTTTCTACTGAATCAATTATCTTTGTTGTTGTATCACCTATTTCATTTAAATATAATTTTAAATCAGTATCATCAATTTTACTAATTTTACTAATTATAAATTTAACTTTATTTCTAGCATCTTTTATTACTTGCTCTATGTTTTTTTCATCTACTTTATCAAATACCAGTAGTGGTGCACTACTCATAAGTAACTCTCCACCTACGAAAGCACCCGCTCCAACAAGTATAGCTGGTATTAATGGAATACCAAGTGTTAAATATGAAAGTGTAAATAAACCTCCACCAATAATACCAGATATTATTTCTTTGTTTTTCATTTTAATTGTAGCCTCTAACTTTCTTAAATGCTTCAACTAAACTTGTTTTTCCATCAAATACTTTTCCATTAGTTAAATTAGAAATTTGTTTTAATTCATATTCATCAGCATTACCAAATGTAATACTATAAATTGGAATTTCTCTATTTATGTCTCTATATTTATTTTGTAAAGATATATAAGTTCCTACATTAGCCATTCCATCAGTCATTAATATTACAGATGTTACATATTTATTTGAATCTTCTTTTGATAAGATATCTAATGCTTTTATTGCTGCTGGATACAAAGCAGTTGATCCATTAGGTTGTAAATTTTCAATTTTTTGTAAAACATCTTCTTTAGTTAAATTACTTGATGTTGACCACTGAGCTAAAATATCACTTCCAAAAGGAATAACATCTATTTTATCTCTTTCGCTAAAACTAATTAATATATCTGCTTCAGTTAATATATATTTCATAGCATTTCTAAGTTCTTTAATACCATTTCCATACATACTACCTGAATAATCTAAGCAAAATACTACATGTACTGGTTTTCTTAGTTCAATTTGATATAAAGTTAAAGCTTCTTTTATAACTGCCATGCTTGGATATTTAATAGGAGTTATATAAGTAGTTGTATTAATACCCCAATTAGGATTGAATACATCTTTTGGTGCATTTTCATTAATACCACCATACCAAGTTCTTCTACCATTTTGTAGTAAAACAGTTTGTCCTTCATCACTTAGTAAGTATTCTTGTAATTTTAAGAAGTTTTCTTTTTTAGCTTCATTCTTATTATCTATATATACAAATGGACTATCAGATATTGCAACTCCATCTACTGGATATATTGCATATAATGTTTCTTTTCCTTCTTTTTCTAATTGTTTATTAATATTGATAATTGATGATTCATAAGTAAATGCAGCATCATAATCTCCATTAATAAATGATGTTTCTAAGAAATCTTCATCTCCACTTGTTCTTGTGATTCCTTCAAAGAATTTCTTTAACTCTTTCTTTAAGTTTTCATTTTTTAGATCACTTGATTTTAATACTTCAGGACTTCCTGCTAAGTTATATAAAACTTCTAAATAAGCAGAAGCACCACTATTAGTAAGAGTTGGATTACCCATACTAAACTTTAATTCCCCAGTTTTAACTTTATTTAGAATATCTTTAGTATATATTTTCTTTCCAACAAATCCTAGTTCTTTTGCTTTAGATTCTTTAATACCGAATACTACAGGAGTAATACTAGTACTTCTTAAATTGCTAGTCTTAACAGAAGAATCAAGCATACTTAACCAAATTGAATTAGAAATTAATACAGCATCATACTTTTCACCAGAATTAAGTTTATCTACTACGCTTAATGTATCAGTATAAGTAATAGTAATATCTATATTATTCTTCTTGGCAAATTCTTTTATTGATCCATCTAATATTTTATTTTCACTACTTGAAATAATACTAAATGTTTTATCATTATAAGTAGGTTTAGAATAATCTTCACCATCATCAATAAAAGAGTTTACTATTCCTTCTATTATATTTCTACCAATATTAAAAGCAATCAATAATCCAATAATAATAAAGAAAACTTTTACTCCAGTTATACCACTATTATTCTTTTTCATTTTCCCATCCTTTCTTAAATTATTATAACCATAAAAATTATATCATTTTTAATATATCATTTCAATTAAAAAGAACTTTATTTTTCATAAAGTTCTTTCTTTTTATTTGAAGTTATCTATTGTTATATCAGTCCAGTTACCAACATAATCTTTTTTATTAATTGTTTTATATGCTCTTACTCTATATTTATGAGTTAATTCAGAATCATATGACTTAGTAAATTTTAATGATGTTCCTTTTTGAACTCTTTCATATTTTTGAGTATTTGAATCCCAATGATAGAATTCATATCCTGTTGCTTGAGGTACTTTAGTAACTGTAAGAGTTGGATGATATACAGTTCCTGCTGTATCTACTACAGGAGCTTTTAATCTTGTTGTAGTAACATTAAATGTTGCAAATGCAGTCCAGTTAATGTCATTATAAGCTCTTACTCTATAATAATATTTCTTATTGTATTTTACATTTTTATCAGTTAATACAATTTCTGTAGAATAATTATAAGCATATTCATTTGATAATGTTGTCCATTTTTTATTATCTTCAGACTTTTGAATTTGATATCTAGAAGCATCTGGTCTTAATTGAATAGTAATTGTATTTACTAAATAATCAGTATTTTTAACAGTTACATCTAGATCATCATTTACTCTAAATCCAGTAACTAAACTTGAATAACCACTATATTTCTTAGCTCTATAAGTTCTTACTTTGTAGTAACTATTTTTTCCTTCGGCAGCTTTCTTATTTGCGTATTCAGTAGCTGTTGTATTTGCTAATTCTTTACAATTAGCTCCTGCACTATTACATTTATAAATATAATATTTTTCAGCTCCTTTAACAGCATCCCAAGATAATCTAACTTCTTGATATCTTTCTGTTGAAGCATATACTTCAGGTACTCCTAAGAATGAAGCAGTAAGACTTTTAGTTACATATGCAGTCCAGTTAACTCCATTGTAAGCTCTTACTCTATAGTATACTTTCTTATTAAATTTAGCTTTTTTATCATATACAGTGAATAATTCATCAATATGATCATTATTATCAGCTGGTTCAACTGTCTTTAATAAAGTCCATTTTTTATTATCAGTTGACTTATAAATTTCATATTTTTTAACGTTTTCTTTATATTTAACTGCAATTTTAACTTTTTGGAATTCACGATTAGCAATTCCTACAGCTAAATTATCATTTAATCTAATTCCAACTACTGGATTTGATAATGCACTATATTTTTTAGCTCTATAAGCTTTTACTTTATATGTGTATGTTACATTTTTTCTTCCAGTCTTATCTACATAATTAGTTGTTGTACTTGTTCCAAGACTTGAGCATCCTGCACCCTCATCATCACATCTATATACGTAGTACTTTTCAGCACCATTTATTTTACCCCATTTAACTCTTACTTCTTGATATCTATTTGTAGAAGCTTTAACTACTGGTGTAGCAAGTCTAGCTACTACTTTCTTTAGATCTGTATAATCACTATATACTGACTTATTATTTTCATCTTTTCCATAAGCAATTAATTTATAATAATGAGTTGAATAATAAGTTAATTTTGAATGAGTATATGAAGTTGCAGTACCATTATATAATAGTTTACAACTACCACCTTCACTATTACATTCACGTAATTGATATCCAGTAGCACCTTTAGCAGCATTCCACTTTAATGTAATTGAATTATATGTGTATGTTGCACTTAATACAGGTGTTTCTGGTACGATAGTCCAAGTAAGTACTTTGTCCTCTCTTGTATTATCATCCCATACATATTCATTTTCTCTAAGTGAATATCTTACTTGATATGTTCCAATATCAGTTGCTGATTCACCACTTCTTTCAATGAACATATTATTGTAACCATCATCAACTGTTATTTCATCTCCAGTATAAACATACTTCTTTTGATATAAAGTTGGTAAATCTACTTTAATAGGTTCATTTGGTTCAGCAAAAATTGTAAAGTCACATGTAGCTACGCCACTATTATAGTTTGGACTTTCTTCTATTGTAACTCTAACTGTATATTCTCCATATCCAGTAGGTTTTGTTTCAATATATGCACTATCTGGTGCATTTTTATCTTTATATTCAATTATATAAGCAGCATCACCTAAGTTACCATTTATTACTGGATTATGAGGATTTTCTCCTACTGTCCATCCTTCCATAGTAACTGTAGGATTAATATTTGCTTTATTAATTGCCCAGTTAATTACTACTGGTTCACTTGTATCATCATTCCATATATAATATGGATTATTTAATGTATAAGTAACACTATAGTTACCAACATTCATTGCTACATCAGTACCAGATTTTTCCATTGTTCTTCCATCAAATCCAGTTTCTAGACCGATGTCTCTAGCTTCATAAGTGAATTCTGTTACACTTGCTGCTGGTTTTTGAACTACTCCTAATGAATGAGCTGTAATTGTAATATTACCATTTATTACAAGTGCTGGAATTGTAAGAACTCCAGTTTGATCATTATAACTAAAGTTATCATCAAGTAATAGTAAATCACCTACTTTTACTTGTACAGATACTGGAAGTCTATCTCTAAGTGTTCCAGCTCCTGGTTCCATATCAGGAATTAATGATAATGTAGTTGTATAATCATTTTCACCATTAGTTTCAAATATTTCACCACTATGTCTTAATCCAGTTAAATTGAATTGAACAGTATATAATTGTTGAGGTTCTGGTTTAACAATAGTAATTGCTATTGCATATGAAGTAGAACCTGCTACTTGCATTTCAACTTCAGCATTAACCTCTCCACCATTACTTCTAGTTTTATTTCCATTTGCATCAGTTACAACAACTGAAGTAACTTGATATCCTTCTGCAAATGTTGGACTAATTCTAATAGTATTATTATTATCACTAGTTATATATCCTGTAACTGTATTACCACTAGCTTGTAATGTACTATTATTTATAGAAACTGCTTCTAATCCTTGAGGACTATTATATGTTACTGTTATAGTTCCTTCTAATTGAGTCCATTTAGCATAAATAGTTTTATCACTATTCATTAAAATTGATGTAATAGGACTTCCATTGAAATCACTATTATCATACCAACCATCAAATCTATATCCTCCTCTATCAGGACGAGCTTCGATTTGGAAAGTAGAACCGGCAACTAGATTTGTTTCTGGATCATAATGTATATCACATCCAGTATTATATGTTAATGTATAAGTAGTTTCTACTACTTCCTCAGTATTTACTTGAATATTATATGAAGTTGATCCAGCAACTTGGATTGTAATATCTTCTCCTGCAGCACCAGGTCCACCTGGATATTCAATACTATTTGCATCAGTCACAGTTACTGAATTAATTTTATAGTTATCTTGTACTTCAATAGTTAATATATTTGAATTTGTATTATCAATATAACCAGTTTCAGTATCACCTACAACAGTTACATTATTTAATTTAATACCTGTTATACCAGATGCATGATTATGTGTTATTGCTATAGATCCAGTTATAGGAGTCCATTTAGCATATACAGTTTTATTACTATTTAAAGTAATTTCTTTTATTGGATTTCCTATTAATGAATTACTTTCATACCATCCATCAAATTTATAATTTTGTTTAACTGGAGTATAATTATTTAAATTTATAGTAGTTCCTGCTGGTTGGTTTTCTAATGTAGGAATACTACTTCCACCATTTGTGCTAAAAGTTAAAGAATATACTTTAGTAAATGTTACATTTATTGTTGAATTTTGAGTAATTTGAATTGTTTCATTATCTTCAACTTGATTTCCGTTTATTGTAATAGTTGGTAAATAACCAGTTCCCCAAGCATGAACTGAAATATTTGCTTGATTTCCATTTATAATTATTTTTCCATTTGTAAGTACTCCTGTAAAATCATTTCCATTGATATTTACTCGACATACACCATCTTGAAATTCAAATATTCCTGATCCATATCCAGTATAACCGTTAACAGTTACTTCAATTGTACTAGGTGTTTGTGCTTCAGGAATTGTAACACTATAACCATAGAATATAACATCATCTCCAACTACTGTAGCATTTTGATTTGCTCCTTCATATATTAAATCATATGCAGTACCGTTTAATATAATTGTAGATGCATTAGCAATTGAAAAGTTTTCTTGTGGTCTAATTGTTACTCTATATTGATAAGTATTACCAGCTTCAAATGTTACAACTGGGTTTTGATTACTATCTACAAATACTTCAGCAGGAACAATATATTTATTTGATTCTAATGTTGATGCAGAGTATTCTGGTTCATCTCCTGCAACATAGTCTAATGTAGCACTTCCAACTTTTAATGTATTAACAACATTAGGACCACCTGTATGAATAACATTTACTTTAATTACCACTTCCATACCAGTAGTATATCCTGTAAAATCAGGTAAATCAGGTGATTCATATACTCTAACACTATCTACTGGTACACCATTGAATGTTACTTCTTCAGTAGTTATATTTTCATCAAACACATAAATATTTGGATAATTTATTTCAGTATCAGAATTTAGTTTAATGTGTCCGTATAAGAATAAACTATTTTCTAATGAAGAATTACTATCAATAAATTCATCATTATCATCATACCAAGTTACTTCAGCTGGATAGTATTCATCAGTTAAATAGGAACTATCACTTAGCCAACTACTTGGAAGACTTTGATTAGAATTGATTGATGAAGTAATATTTTCATTTTCAAGTGAAACATTATATATTGTAGTAGTTGTTATTTCCTCCTCTTCTGGCTCTTCGTCTAAAGCATACACCTTTAAATCAAATAAAGATGCTACTGTATTACTTGGAATTATAGTGCCAATATAACCAAGTAAGAATACAATTAAGAAAGATATATTAATTATCTTCCTAATTTTTTTAGTCATACGATTTCCTCCTATCATACAATTATTATTATATTATATAAAAAAGACAATTTCAAGAATTGTCCTATTTATTTGTTATACAAATTATTATTAAAATTATCTCTATTACTGCTAGTATGGGGATTCCATATTTAAATGATGGTTTTAATGTTTTATGCCTAAATATTTTCATTCCAAATATTGCACCAATAACACCACCAATTATTGCTAAAAAGAACAAAGTTTTCTCTTTAATTCTATATTTATTCTTAATAGCTTTATATTTATCTATTCCAAATACTATAAAAGTAAATAAATTTATAAATATTAGATAATAAATAATTTCTTTCATATTAACCTCTATTTTCTAATTCATTTTATCATAAAAATGTTATAATGAAAAAGATAGGAGTGAATTTATGAAAAATAAAAGTGAATTAATAAGAAAAAGTATAGGAGCTGCATTACTTATATCTTTAGGAGATTATGCATTATTAAAATTGGGTAATCCAATTGGACCAATTATATTTGCATTAGGTCTTCTAGGTGTATGTTATATGGGTCAAAACTTATTTACTGGAAAATGTGGATTCTTATTTCAAGATAAAATCAAATTTAGCGATTTAATGATAATTCTTGTAGTAAATTTAATAGCTGGTTATTTAATAGGACTTGTATTCTCTACTCTAGATGCTGATGTTTATAAAGTTGCTGTTGAAAAAACATTATCTTGGAAAATAAGTATTCCATTCTTTGTAAAATCTGTATTATGTGGAATCATTATGTATATAGCAGTATATATGTTTAAAAAAGGAACACCACTTGGAATAATATATGGTATTCCCCTATTTATATTCTGTGGATTCCAACACTGTATTGCTAATATAATAACTATGGGTACTTCAAGAATGTTTAGTGCATCAATAATAATTTGTATACTAGGTAATTTTGCCGGATCATTACTGATGTGGTATATATCAAAAGACAAATAAAAAAGAAACTTAAATGCTTCTTTTTTTAATCTGTTCTTAGCGCTTCAACTGGATTTTGATTAGCAGCACTCTTAGATGGTATTAATCCTCCAATTAATGTAAGAAGAATACTTATTAATACTAATGCAATTATTTCTGTTAGTTTTAAATATGCTGTTAATGTTGGAATACCAGTTTCATTTCTTAGTATTATATTTGCTGGTATAAATAATAATTCTGATATTACTATTCCAAGTACTCCAGCAAATGTTCCAATTATACCAGTTTCTGCATTAAATACTTGAGATATATTCCTTTTTGATGCTCCAATTGCTCTTAAAACACCAATTTCTTTTTTACGTTCTAGAACACTAATATATGTAATAACACCAATCATAATTGAAGAAACAACAAGTGATATAGCTACAAATGCTATTAATACATAACTAATTACATTAACTATAGTAGTAACAGATGATAACATAGTTCCAATTAAATCAGTATATGTAATTGTTTTATCATATTCTTCTAACCTAGTCATTTTTTCATTATAATCATCCATTAATTCCATTACTAGTTGTTTTGATTCAAAATTCTTAGGATAAATATCTATTTCATATACATCTTCATCTGCTGCATATCCAAAGTATTTCATATTATTATCATAAGAACTTTCACTATTATTAATCATTGCATTAATAAATGATTTAATTTGTTCTTCACTTAAATTCATTTTAAAAGCAGCACCAAATTTTTTACTATCAACTGACATAGCTTTTGGTAAACTATTCATTGCTTTTATAATAATATCTTTTATATTATCAGCTAAATCATTAGTTGCATTTTTAAGTATTTTTTCAAATTGTTTACTTACACTTTTTGACGATTCTTTTTCATGTTTTTTAATTTGTGCTTTTAAATCTTCTACATCAACACAATCATATAAACCGTCACTAATTAATTTCTTAGTACTACTTAATTTTAAATATGATAAGAATGAATCTTTTAATTTAGTTGGATCAGGTTTATTATGTTGTTTTGCATATTTGATGTATCCTTCTTCTAGTAAAGAAGCTAATTCTATAATTTCACTTTGATTTAAACTTATATTATTAATAATTTTAGTGGTTAATCTACTAATTTCTTGATTAATTAAATTACGAGCTACATTGGATGATAAATATTCTGATAAATACTCATTAAATCTAGTAGGATCAGTATAATTATTTTCAATAGCCCAATCACTATAACCAGACATTACTCTTGTAATAATGCCTCTTATATCTTCACTAGAAATAACTTCTTCTGCACTCTCTTCTATTTTATCTTCTAAGAAATCATTAATTATCTTTCTTCCTTCAGCACTTTCTAGGAATTCAGAGAACGCATCAGATATATGAAGATAATCAGTAGTTGGATCATGAGAAGCATACTCTAAGTAATCATTAGCTACATCATTAATTAATTTATTAAACTTTTCTTCATCAACTTTAATATCTAAATTCTGTAAATATTCAATATCTACATCATTTAAATTCATATTTTTTAGATATTTTTGAAAATCCATATTTTTTATAGATGATGTATCTATTTTAAACTTAGATTGATCTATTTTAAATGCACTTCCAATTTTATTTTGATCAATAGTGAATAATTTAGTAAAATCTATATCATTTGTTTTCTTTTCACCAAATGGACCATTAGTTAGTACATTAGTATCAGGTGTTTCTTTTTGTGCTTGAACAACATCACTTTCACCTGCTATCTCTCTTAAACTTTCAATTAATTCATCAGTATACCAAATTCCTTCTCTTAGATTTGGTGCTTTATTATCTTCATTTGGTTCTGCAATACCAACTATTTTAAAACTTGTACTATTATTATCTAATATTTTTTCTACAAATTCAGTATCATTTGATGCATCAATATATACTTTGTTTTTACTATCATATTTGTATAATATAGAACTACTTAGTACTTTAAATTCACGTCCAATAATATCATCTGAATTCCATACTCTTTCATCTTCTACAACACTAGATTTCTTATTATTACCAAAATCTTTTACCATTTGTTCTAAATCTTTATTATCTCTAAGACCCATAGAATAGAATATAAAATCAGATACTCCTCCTCCGGGATTGGTAATTAATAGTGCTTCGTTTTTATTAGTAGGCCAATTACCATACATTAAATGATATTTTTCTTTATATAATCTTTCATTACTTGGTAACTTATCAAATGCATTAATTGAATAGTTACTAAATAAAATATTATCAGCACTTAGTCCCAGTGAACTAAATGCTTCATTAGGATTAACTTTAATATATTTATTTTCATAATCAGTATATATAATTGGAGTAATATTATATTTATATTCTACTGAAACAGAATAATCAAATACTTTTATACCATCTGTTTCAAAATAATTCTTTAAGGATGATAAATCATTTTGATTAACTAGTGAAAGCATATTTTCAAGTGTTTTAAGTTCGCTTATTTCTCCACTATTTTCACTAGCTTTATAAAAGTCAGTATTCATAGTAGTTGTCAAAGAGAAACTACTTGTATTAATCTGTATTGGATAAGAAATCATTGTTTCTTCTTCAGTATCATTTATAAATTTATTTACTCCATTTGATAGTCCCAATATTAAAGCTATACCAATTATTCCAATAGAACCAGCAAAAGCAACCATGATAGTACGTCTTCTTTTATTTTTTAAATTATTAAAACTAAGACCAATACTTGTTGCAAAATTCATTGATGCTTTACCAAAGTTTTTATGTATACCAAATGTCTTTCTTCTAACAACATATTTATCAGAATCACTAATTATTTTTCCATCATATAATTTTACTATTCTTGTAGAATATTTTTGTGCTAAATCAGGGTTATGTGTAACCATAATAACAAGTCTATCTTTAGCAACTTCTTTTAATAAATCTAGTACTTGTACACTTGTTTCAGAATCAAGTGCTCCAGTTGGTTCATCAGCTAAAACTATTTTTGGATTGTTAACAAGTGCTCTTGCAATAGCAACTCTTTGCATTTGACCACCAGATAATTGATTAGGTCTTTTATGAGCATGTTCTTTTAAACCCACTTTTTCTAACGCTTCTAGAGCTAATTTCTTTCTTTCTGATTTACTTATACCAGATATAGTTAATGCAAGTTCTACATTGGATAAAACTGATTGATGAGATATTAAATTATAACTTTGAAATACAAATCCAATAGTATGATTTCTATAAGAATCCCAATCTTCATTTTTATACTTAACTGTAGAAACTCCATCTATTAATAATTCACCACTATCATATTGATCTAGACCACCAATAATATTAAGTAGTGTTGATTTTCCACTTCCTGAAGGACCCAAAATAGAGACAAATTCATTGTCTCTAAAATTAAGCGTTACATCATCTAACGCTTTTTGCACTAAATCACCAGTTTTATAATTTTTACAAATATTTTTTAACTGAAGCATGATGCGTTTTAGTCCTTTCTATATATTAATTTGTTTTTCTTTCTTTTAAACTTAATAAGTATTCATCCATAGTAATTTGATGACATTCAAAATCAGTAGCACATATATTTCTATATAAATCCATAAATGGAACAAAGAATGAATCATATCTAGAACCACTTGTTGAAAATCTAACAGATGTTGCTGTCATTCCTAATTGGTCTTTTCCTTGATTAAAGAATAGACATATATTATTACCTTGTTTAAAAATATTAACTGAACTAGCTACATCTTCAGGAGCTTCATCACTAATCCAAGTAATCATTTTATCTTTAACAAGTGGATGTTTTCTATATTTTTCTTCTTTTTTAAATCTTTTATCTACTTTACCATCAATAGCTTTATATTCAATAACACTATTAAACATATTATTAAATATATTATACAAATCGTAGTTATCTTTTTGATTTATTTCAAATAAATAAGTATCTTTTTTGTTTTCTGAATATGGCATAAAATATAAATCAAGATTGCCACCGTAATATATGTTCATTTTTTTTCCATCTTCAAAATCTAATAATATTTGTATACCAAATTGATCAGTATACTTGTTTACCTTTATCATATCTACCTCAATATTTTAAAAGTCATATTTCAAATAGAAATACGACTTTATTTTACTAGAAATATAGCTAAAAGTCTATTTCTTTTTAATTCTTTTATATATTTCCATTATAACAAATATAGATGAACCTAGTATAAATAAGAATACTAAACTAAATAAAGAAATAGATGTAGTATTTAAAAATGTATTAAAGAAATCATATTCTAATACACTAATACCTAGTATTATTGAGAATAACACTCCATATAAGAATATTCTATTACTTCTAAGAGGTATTTTAAGTGAACTTGTTCTTTCACTTCTACAGTTAAATGCATGTACATTTTGAATTACTATCATAAGTACTAATATATAACTTCTTGCTTTTATTAATTCCATATTTGCTTCATTAATTAATAATGACCATAAAGCAAATACTATTAATCCAATTGATAAACCAGATACAAGAATTTCTTCAATTAATTCTGAATCAAATAAGTTTTCTTTAGGACTTCTAGGAGCTACTTTCATTATATTCTTTTCCGGTCTTTCAAAAGATAGTGCAAAGTCTTGAATACCATCAGTTACAACATTTAACCATAATAATTGAATAGCAACAAGTGGCATTGGTAAATTAAATACTATTGATAAACAGAAGAATAAAACTTCAGCAAATCCGCATGATATTAAAAAGTATGTTATTTTTCTAATATTTGAATATGCTACTCTACCTTCCATAACTCCTCTTACAATTGAATTGAAGTTATCATCCATAAGTATCATATCAGCACTCTCTTTAGCAATATCAGTTCCACTACCCATTGCTACACCAATATTAGCGCTCTTAAGTGCAGGTGCATCATTTACCCCATCACCAGTAACTGCTACATATTCGCCTTGTCTTTTTAATGATTCTACTATTTTTAATTTTTGAATTGGTGTAACTCTAGTATATACATTTTTAGTTTTGATAAAATCATCAAATTCTTTTTCTGGTTTATTTAAATATTCTTCAATTTCTTCTCCAGTAGTAACATAATCAAATATATTAACTAAATTTAAATCTTTGGCTATTTTAAATGCAGTTAATGGATGATCTCCGGTAATCATTATTACTTTAATACCTGCTTCTCTACATTTTTGAATTGCATCAGGAGCATCTTCTCTAATTGGATCAATAAAGCCTACTAATCCTTTAAATTCTAGTTTTTCAATGTCTTTTTCTTTATAAGAATCTTTCTCTTTAATTTTTCCACTAGCTAGAGCTATAACTCTATAACCATCACTAGCTAATTGTTCATTTTGTTCTTTAATTAAATCTGTATCAAATTTCTTTAAGAAATTGATTTTATTACAAAATCTTAATACTGTTTCAACTGATCCTTTTACAGTACAATACATTTCACCATCTATTCTATAAAATACAGCAGAATATTTATTTTGTGATTCGTATGGTATTTTATCCAATATTTCTATATCACTTGGATCTATTTTCATCTTTTGAGCTAAACAAATAAATGCCATATCAATAGAGTCTCCAATTTGATTTTCATCATTCATAACTGCTTCATTATTAATTAAACCAAGTGTTGCAATTTCACGAGCATATTCTATTTCTTTACCAGTTACTTTTCCTTCAAAACTATAACCAGTTCCACTTACATCATAACTATTTCCATTAGGAAGTAGTATTTTCTTAGCAGTTTGTTCATTTACAGTTAAAGTACCAGTTTTATCACTAGCAATAACAGTACAACTACCAAGTGATTCAACTGCATTTAGTTTTTTAGCAACTACTTTTTCTTTGGCCATTCTGTTTGATCCAATAGTTAAAGCCATAGTCATAGCAAGTGGTAAACCTTCTGGCATAGCTGATACTGCTAATGCTATAACAGAAAGTAATATTTCATTAAATGGTAAATGTTTTAAATATAAAACTATAGTTAGTATTACAGCAATAACTAATATTAACATAGTAATATGTTTTGAAAATTCATCTATTCTAATAGTTAAAGGTGATTTTTCTTTTTTAGTTTCATTTAATGTATTTGCTATATTACCAATTTCAGTATCAAGAGCAATTCCAGTTACTATAGCTGTTGCTCTACCTGTTACGACACTAGTACCAGCAAATACCATATTCTTCTGATCATTAATTGATAAATCATTTTTGGTTAGTACTTTAGCTGTTTTTTCAACAGCAATACTTTCACCAGTTAATATTGATTCATCAACAGTAAAGTTTTGTGATTTTATAATTCTAGCATCACAAGAAACTTTATCACCAGATTCTAAAAATATAATATCTCCTATTGTTACTTCACTAGAATCAACTAATGTTTCAAAATTATCCCTTAATACTTTTACTTGTTCTTTAACTAAATTAGATAAAGATTCAGCAGTTTTTAATGCTTTATTTTCTTGATATGTTTCCATGATTAAATCAATAACAATAATACATGCTATTGCTATTGCATCAACATATTCTTCTACAATTACTGAAGATATTATTGCTACTATTAATAGTATAATAATTGGATCAATCATAGATTTAAAGAATATCTTTATAACACTATCGCTCTTCTTTTTAGGAAGAACATTTAATCCATATTGCTTATTTCTATTTTCTGCTTCATTAGTAGTTAATCCTTTATAACTAGTTTTATATTTCTTAAATAATTCTTCTTCAGTTAATGAATAAATATTTTTATCCTTCATTTTTACTCCTATTATCTATATAAGAGTTTAATATAAAAACTTAAAAAAAACAAGTCTTGACATGATAAAAAAAGTGTTATAAATAACACTAATTTCTAATAATTATCGCTTAGAAATAAATCTAAATCTTCTTCACTATTAAATATCTCTTCAAATATATTATATAGTGAATCAGTAGCATCATATTCACCAATAGCATAACATTTTTTACCCATTCCATATGCTATACCTGCTTCAATATGTCCTGATTTACCTGCCGGAAGTACAAGTAAGAATTTCTTTGATGATTTTTCTGCTTCTAAATCTTGATTAAATATATTTAAAACAATATCACTTTTTAATCCTAACTTTTCAAACTCTTCCATCTTTTCTTCATTAGTTTGATTTTCATTTCCATAACTATTCATAGTTTCATCATTTTTTAAAAAACAATAATATGAAACATTATGTCTATCAAATATATTACATATTTTTAGAATAGTATCTTTATTTCTAGTTCTTCCTGCTATAAAAAACTCATATTCTTTTTTCATAATTATTCCTTCTTTCTATTCAAAATTAAATATCCAACCAATAATAGCAATAATGTATATTATAATACTTGCTATTATTGTCCATTTACCTATGTTTTTCCATCCAGCTTTATTAACTCCTTTAAATGCTGCTTTCCATGATATAGCTTTTAATTCATTTTCTCTATACATATAGATTCCAAATATTAAAACTAATGTTCCAAATATAAAAAATAATATACTAAATGGACTCATTCTTCCTCCTATTTATATTCAACTAATTCTTCTATTTTCTTTCTCTTATTATGAAATGGATTTGGTGGACATAATTTAGATTTATACCCAACTGGTAATAAACTTACAACATTATAATTATCTGGAATATCAAATTCCTCTTTTATTATTTTTTCATCAAATAAACCAATCCATATATTATCTAGACCAATATTAGTTGCTTCTAACATCATATGAGTTGTTACTATTGAAGCATCCATTTCATAAGATGAATATTCTTGTTTTCTAAATGCTTTTTCTCTATCAGCACATACAATAAATACTAAAGGAGCTTTATATCTACATATAGTTCCTTTATCTATCTTTTTAATACCTTCTTTAGATTTAACTACATAAATTCTAAATGGTTGAGCATTTTTAGCAGTTGGTGCTATTCTTCCTGCTTCAAGTATTTGATCTATTTTATCTTGTTCTACTTCTTTACTGCTAAATAATCTAGTAGATTTTCTTTCTCTAATTACTTTTTCAAATTCCATATTATTCTCCTTTCTTTCTTCTTGATAATAACATTCCTCTCGTTTTAAAATAATCGTAATTCTTATCTTTTAATACTTCTTCCATACGTATATAGTATGCATTTTATATCTCCATATTAATTATATCATAAAAAAAATAAAAACAGGATTATTCCTGTTATTAAATAATATCATCTATTGATTTACCACATAATCTATCTTTGCAATTATGACACCTTAAAGCACAATTAGTTTTTTCAAAAAATCTTTCAGGATGATTAGCACACGCTATTTCCCATACAAGTAATATTAATATTGCCATACCAACTAAAGTATAAGTCCATATACCAGGTATTACTATTAAAGGTAAATACATCATAGCATGATCCCAGTTAAATATTCTACATGTTGTACAGCATTTATTATGCATAAAGAATGTCTTAAATGGACACCATCCAACTATACATATTATATCGCATACATAGAAGAATGTAGATATAAGTATTAATATTTGATAATTGAAAACACCAAATAAATATAATGCATCTAAAATACCACAAACAAGTATCCATAATATTGCTACAACTATTATATCTTTATTAATCTTTTTAATATCTTCTTTGATACGTTTGATATTTAATTTTTCTTTTAAATCTGGTAAAAATCTATCTCCAAATACTTTTTGTGAACCTAAAGGCCAATATTTAGGAACTCTACATAGTTTTAATACCATATCTATCATCCATATAATCCAAATTATATGTAATGGTGAAAAACTTTTTATAAAATTAAATCCTTTAGCTACTTCAAAACTATTTGGATACCAAATATATAAACCTATCATAATAAAGAATAAAATAATTCTCATTATTAAACGTCTAATATATATTTTTCTGAATTTTGATTTATTCATTTTTGCCACCTTTTTAATTATAACATATTTAAAAACTAATTGTAATTTTATTGAATAACAAGTATAATATGACATTATTCAGGGGGAGATAATGTATGATAATAAGAATGCCTAGAAGATTAGTACCAATACTTATGTCTAGTGTTTTATGTACATTTTTTGGTTGTTCTAAAGATCAAGAAAAAGATTATCTTGAGTTAAGGCCAACCGATGAACCAAGAAAATCATCAAGTATACCTGAAGAAAATATTCCTCTAAAAGAAGATAATGTTATTTATATTAATGAAGATATACAAGATAAAGAAAAAGTTATTGAATTACATAAATATGTTATTGCTAATACAAATGTAAAAATAAGATCAGATAAAAGTACTAAATCAGATAAACTTGGTATTTTATTTGAGGAACAATTATTACCTTTTATAAATGATTATGGTGATTGGGTTGAAGTATCATATGATGGTAAAAGTGCATTTATATCAAAAGAATATGTAAAAATTATAGAGTCATATGATTATCAAAATAGTAGTATTCCCAAGTTAGATAATTTAAATTCTATAAGTGAGTTTCTTGATAAAAAAGATAAAATAAGAGCAAACACAACAGTAAATGTAAGAAGTGATGCTAGTATTAAATCAGAAAAAATACATCAATTAAAAAAAGGAGATGAACTTCCTTTATTATGTATTTATAATGATGAATGGTATCAAGTAGATTATAATGGACAAATTGCTTATGTATATAGAGAATATGCTGATATTATACAAAGTTATAGTGCTATAAATGAACCAAAAGATATAGTTTTTATGATTAGTAAAACACCATTATATGATTTAGATACATATGAAATAATTAAGAACATACCTAAAAATGAAATAGCTATTGTATATGCACAAACAGATGATTATTATATAGCAAGTGTTAATGGAACAATTGGACTAATAGAAAAAATACATACTCAATCTCTAGGAGATAAATATATAGTTATTGATATTTCTAGTCAAAATTTAAAATTATATATAGATGATATTGTAATAATTGATACACCAATTGTAACTGGAAAGGATTCTACTCCAACCTATTGTGGCATATTTGATGTATATAAAATGGAAGAAAATGTATATTGGAAAGAATTTGATGTAACTGTTAGATATGGTCTTGCATTTAATAGAGGCGAATGGATTCATGATGCTAAATGGAGAAAGAAATTTGGTGGGTCTATATATCATAAAGATGGATCTCATGGATGTGTTAACATACCACCAGAAATAATGGAACTAATATATTATTATTCAGAAATTGGAACACCAGTTTTAGTAAAAAAATAAAAAGTCATATTATTTATGACTTTTTTATCTCCTCTCTAATACCGTAATACTTTCGCAATGTTTAGTTCGAGGAAACATATCACAACATGATATATCTTTTAATTCATAATTAGTTAGTAAATTTATATCCCTTTTTAAAGTATTTGGATTACATGATATATATATTATTTGTTTTGAATTAGATTCATTTAAATAATTTATTACATCTTTAGATAAACCTATTCTTGGTGGATCCACTACTATTGTATCAAAATTACCTTTTATATTCTTAGCATCACTACATATAAATTCAATATTATTTAGATTATTTAATTCTTTATTTATATTAGCATTTTTGATTGCTTTATCATTTATTTCTACACCAGTAATATTTTCAAATTTATTATTTAACCATATACCAATAGTTCCAGTACCACAATATAAATCAAGTAATGTTTTATTATTAAAAATATATTCTAATGCTTTATTATAAATATTAGTCATTCCTTCTTTATTTACTTGATAAAATGATTCTGGATATACACTAAATTTATAATTATTAATTTCATCTATTAAATATTCTTTGCCTTTAATAAATTTATTATTTATATATAAAGAATCACAATTTATATTTTCAAATGATTTATCATCTTTTAATGTATTAATATTTATCATTATTTCATCATTAATACATCTAATCATAATATCTTTAACATTAGTTAAATCAATAGTCTTTAAATAAGATATAAATTCATTGATTTTCGAATCAATTAGATAACAGCTATCAATTCTACAAATATCATGTGTTTTATCGTTATATAAGCCTAAAATACCATTATTTACGTGTAATACTATTTTGTTTCTATAATTAAGTTCATTTTTAGTTTTTAAATAATTAATTTTTCTATTAAATAGTCTTTCTAAGTATCTTTTCTTTATATCTCTTTCATTAAAATATGTTGTATGAAGAAAATTACATCCACCACATAAATTATAATATGGACATATAGGATTTATTCTTTTATCACTTTTCTTTATAAAGGATAATACTTCTCCAATAGCATAATTCTTATTAATTTTGGTTAATTTAATTTTTAAAATTTCGCCTATTAAAGTATTTTTAATAAATATAACAAAATTATCTATTTTGGCTATACCATTACCAATATTATCTTCATCTATAATTGTAACTTCATATTCTTCATTTAGCTTCATATTTTATTCCTTTTAAAAACAAGATTATTATATCATAATCTTGTTATTTTTTAAAATCATCAAATATAGATTTACCAATCTTTAAAGGATTTTTAATATTAAAGTTATCTAGTACTGTTGCTCCTATGTCTGCTAGTGTATCTCTATGTCTTAATAGTTTGCCTTTTTTAAATGATGTATTAAATAACATTATAGGTGTATATTCTCTTGTATGATCTGTTCCTCTATGAGTTGGATCACATCCATGATCTGCTGTTATGATAAGTAAATCATCTTTTTTAAGTTTACCCAGTAATATTGGTAAATAGTAATTAAATTCTTCAAGACAAGCTAAGTATCCTTCTCTATCTCTTCTGTGACCATAATCACTATCAAAATCATTTAGATTTGCAAATATAAAACCATCTATATCACTTTTAGCAAAATCTATTATTTTCATCATACCATCAATATTATCTTTTGTTTTAATACTTACATCTATACTTCTATTATTAAATAGATCTCCTATTTTACCAATACATGTAGTTTTAATTCCAAATCTATGTAGAATATCAAGTACATTTATAGGGGCATCATTTGAAAAATCTCTTCTTTTGCTAGTTCTTTCAAATTCTCCATATTTACCTACAAATGGTCTTGCAATTACTCTAGCTATTTTATATTCATCTTTAGAAACTATCTTTTTAATTGCTTCACACATTTCATATAATCTATCTACACTAATAACATCTTCATGAGCAGCTACTTGAATAACTGAATCAGCAGAAGTATAAACTATTGGATAACCACTCTTCATATGTTTATCACCAAATTCATCTAATACTTTAATACCATCTGCTGGCATATTACAAAGTGTATGAGTTCCAATAGATTCTTCTATTTCATCAACTAATTCTTGTGGAAAACCATCAGGATAAGTTTTATATGTTGTATCTAATATTCCACCCATCATTTCATAATGACCATTTAGTGAATCTTTAGCTGGATTAAATGTCTTACATCTCATATAAATACCACGTGTATTTTTTTCTTTAATACCAATTAAAGTAGTAAGACCAAGCATCCTTAAAACATCTAAATTATAATCATCATTCCCAATTGCATGAAGTAATGTATTAGTTCCTTCATCGCCATAATTAGCTGCATCATCAAGTGCTCCAATTCCAACACTATCCATTACTATTAAAAATACTCTCTTAAACATATCTATTCCCCCTTCTTGCTTCTATTAAAGAATTCATCATAATTTTCTTTAATAAAATTGTTAGCAAGATGTGTATAAATTTCTGTTGTTACTACATTTTCATGTCCAAGTAATTCTTGAACACTTCTTATATCAGCTCCACATTCTATCATATGAGTAGCAAATGAATGTCTTAAAACATGAGGAGTTATTTCTTTATCAATACCTTGTTCTAAAGCTATTTTTTCAATCATTTTATATAAACCTTGTCTAGTAAGTCTTTTACCATGATTATTTAAAAATAATGCTTCAGTTGGTTCTTGATTCTTAACAAATAATAGATTTCTATAAATATTAATGTACATATCTAAATAATTAACTGCTATTTTAGATAATGGAACTATTCTTTCTTTACTTCCTTTTCCATATACATTAATAACCATATTAACTATATCTACATTCATTAAATCTAAATTAATAAGTTCACTAGCTCTAAGTCCTGTAGCATATAATGTTTCTAACATTGCTTTATTTCTATAATCAAATGGTGTTTCTAATTTTATATCAAGTAATTGATCTACTTCTTCAATACTTAAGTATTTTGGAAGTGCTTTCTTTCTTTTTAAACTTTCTGTATCTTCAGCAACATTTACAAATCCCTTATAAACACTTAAATATTTATAGAAACTTTTAATACTTGCGATTATTCTATTGACTGAACTTTGATTATAATCAGGAAGAACATGTAATACATATTCATCTATATCTTTACTACTAATATCAACTAAAGGTTTATTTTCATATTCTAAAAAGAATCTAATATCTCTTATATAAGACTCAATAGTATTTTCTGAATAATTTTTTTCTATTCTTAAAAAATCTTCAAAATCTAAAATATATTCCTTATTATCTAATTCAATCATATATATATTATATACTATATTACAATTATTTGATATATTTATGTCTTTTAATTTACACTTTTACTTGATACAATAAATATTGGTGATATCTATGGAATTATTACAAAATAAACTAAGGCCAGAAAAATTAAAAGATGTTTTAGGACAAAATCATTTAATTGGAAAAGGAAAAGTATTAACTAATTTAGTAAAAGAAAAGAAGTTATTTAATATTATTTTCTATGGTAGAAGTGGTATTGGTAAAACTACTATTGCTCTTGCTTTAATGAATGAATTTCAAGGAAGATATAGACTATTAAATGCAACAGTTAATTCTAAAAAAGATTTTGAAGTTGTTATTGAAGAAGCTAAAATGTATAATGGAATAATTCTTATAGTAGATGAAATCCATAGAATGAATAAAGATAAACAAGATATATTACTTTCATATATTGAAAGTGGTTTAATTACTTTAATTGGTCTAACAAACTCTAATCCATATCATTCAATAAATCAAGCAATTAGAAGTAGATGTCAATTACTTGAATTAAAATCTTTAACTGAAGAAGATATCATCAAAGGATTAAAACGTGTAAAAGAAGTATTACCTGATATTAAAATGGATAATACTGTTATAAAAAAGATAGCTAAAATATCTGATGGAGATATTAGATATGCATATAATTTAGTAGAATTTATATATTATGGTTACAATAAAGAAGTTACTATTGAAAATATAAATGAAGTAAGTTCAAAACCATCATTCTTTACTGATAAAAATGAAGATGGTCATTATGATATGCTTAGTGCTTTTCAAAAAAGTATTAGAGGAAGTGATGTTGATGCATCTCTTCACTATTTAGGACGATTAATCGTATCAGGAGATTATGATTCAATATATAGAAGAATGATAGTTATAGCTTATGAAGATATAGGTCTTGCTAATCCTAGTATTGGTCCAAAAGTAATCGCTGCAATTGAAGCAAGTGAAAGAGTTGGTTATCCAGAACTAGTAAAACCACTTAGTGTAGTTGTAATTGAAATGGCGTTATCTCCTAAATCAAACTCAGCAAATACCGCTATTGAAATGGCAATTAGTGATATAAATGAAGGAAATGTTGGAAGAATACCAGAACATATTAAAACTACATCTCCTAATTATAAATATCCTCATAATTATCCAAATTATTGGGTAGATCAACAATATATGCCTGATAAATTAAAAGGAAGAAAGTATTATACTCCAAGAAAAAATAAATTTGAAACAGAAATGTATAACTTCAATTCTAAGATAAAACTTGAAAAAAAATAACAAATATGGTATAATATACCCCGTATTAAGGGGGATTATATGAAAAAAAATAAAAGTGAAAAAAATGAACCATATATAATTCATTATTACTTTAAAGGAAATAATATAATAATTGTTTATTCAGATAATACATTTCAATCTTATCCATATTCAACAAAGAAAGAAATAGAATTAATTAATACTCTAAAAAATCAAGTTTTAGAATTAAATAAAAAATTAAAACAAGAAAAAAGAGAAAAAATATTTGATTTTATAGATCTATCTACTTGTGCTACATTAGGTGGTCTAAATGCAGTAGCACTAGTAAATGGAATTTCTACTAATAGTAACTATGCTTTAAATGTATTTGGATTAGCAGCAACTTCTCTTATGAGTGTAATATTTACAATTGAATTCTTAAAAGATAGTGAGAGAATTGAAGAAATAAGAAAATTAAAATACTATATGCAAAATCAAAGGGCTATTTCTAAAGGTTTAGTTTCACAAAACTTAGAACATTGTGTATCAATAGATCAAGCTAATGGTATAAGACAATCTGATATATTAGCTTGTTCAATGCAAGAATTACAAAATTTTGCAAAATTAAATTTAAAAAAAGCATAATTATTATGCTTTTTTATTTTCATTATTAATTATATAGTTTGTTATAAATAAACCAGCTACACTAGGAACAAAAGAAGTAGAACCAAGCATGTTATTATGAATTGCTTTTTCAATTGAATAAACTACTATAGTATTTCTCATTAAATCCTTACTTTCTCTTCTAAGTTCACTTCTAATCTTACGAGCAAGTGGATCCATTTCTGTTTTATCTAAAGTACTAATTTGTATTTTAGTAGCATCCATTTTATTAGCCATACCCATAGATGAAACAAGTTTAATTCCTTTTTCATAACATAGTTTTACAAGTAAAACTTTTACTTTAGAAGTATCACAACAATCTATAATATAATCATACTTTTCTCCAAATAATACTTCTATATTATCTTCATTTATCATTGTATTAATTATATTAACTTTACAATTAGGATTAATTAATTTAATCCTTTTTTTCCATTCTTTTGTTTTATATTTATTATTATTCTTAGATGTAGCGATTATTTGTCTATTAATATTACTTGGCTTAATAGTATCTCCATCAACTATAGTAAATCTTTCTATACCACATCTAACAAGACTCTCAAGAGCATATCCTCCTACTCCACCAAGACCAATAATTAATATATTTAATTTTTTTATTTGTTCTATTTTTTCAGGACCTATCAAACTTTCTAAACGAGAAAGATTCATGATTATTCCTCCTTTTTAAGTGCGTTTATTATAGCAAATAAAAAACCTAGTGTAAATATAGGTAATAAAAACTCGCTTCCACGAGGTGGTAGGATACACAATACATTCGGGATCCTGCTTCGGCAGCAGTATTCAACTCCTTGTACTGATTAATCCCCCTAAATTTATTACTTGGCGGTTTATTGTGTCTATATCTATCTCTAGGTTAATTATAATATACCACATATTAACAAAAATTTCTACTGATTGTTGATAACTTTACACTTACTTTATAAAATGTCCATATTTAGCTGTATCATAATATTTAATGTTTAATAAATCTAAGTCTTTTATAATATTTCTAGGTGTACATTCTTTGTATAATTTATCATCTACTTCAATGTTACCAACATTAGATTCAATGTTAATAGATAATGGTTTGTCTATTCCAATAGCATAACATAATTGTATACTACACCATTCTAAATTATGTTCTTTTAGTATTCTAACAGCAAGTTCACGTGCTTTATATGCAGCTGATCTATCAACTTTAGTTGGATCTTTTCCAGAGAAAGCTCCTCCTCCAACTTTAGAAAATGAATGATAGTTATCAACAAGTATTTTTCTTCCAGTAAGACCAGCATCTCCTTCAAATCCGCCTATTTCAAATCTTCCTGTTGGATTAATTAAGAAATCTTCTACTTCAATATTATATTTTTTACATATTTTTAATACTATATCTTTAATAATATTATCTGTTTCTTCACGATTAGATTCATCATTTTGATAAGATATTGTAAATGTTTTAATTTTAACTAGTTTATTTCCATCATAATAACCAGTTATTTGAGCTTTACCATCACTTTTAAATCTTTTATCTTTAATTCTTAATTTATCATATTCCATTGATAATTTTTGAAGTATTACTTGAGCAAGAGGAAGATATTCTTTTGTATCATTGCATGCATATCCAAACATTTGACCCTGGTCCCCTGCTCCCATTACTTCATCATTAGTACCAAGAGCAATATCACTACTTTGAACTCCTAAATCATTGATAATATAATAATCTTTATGATATCCAACGTCTCTTAAAACTTTTCTAATTACTTTATTGATATCTACTTTAGATTTGCTAGTTACTTCACCAGTAACATATATAGCATGTTTACCTCCAGATACTTCAATACCACATCTAGAATGCTTATCTCCTTTCAAAAATTCATCAAGTAAGGCATCACTAATTTGATCACATACTTTATCAGGATGACCTCTAAATACAATTTCATTACTGTATAATTTCATATTATTCCTCCTTTCAGTAATTATTACCTTAGAAAGAAAAATACCTAAGGAAACTTAGGTATTCAAGATTCCTCATTGATCTAGCATTACCACCTAACTTAAAAGGTTGGTGTGACTTCATAGGGCTAGTCCCTCAGTCACTCTTAATAAGGTAATATAAAATTGTATATTCATTATAACATATATTTTTAAATAGTACTATTAATTTCAATAGATTTTCTTTCTATTTCATTTAGTCCATTTTTATATCTAATTAATTCTTCATTAGATAAATTATTATATTTATCAAGTATTTTTTTAAGGGTTTCATTATTTACTTGTATTTTTTCACTATATGATAAACCTTTAACATTATTACCAAAAAATAATTCTTTATGAGTAATAACATCATACATATGATTATCAACAAATAAACCTGTTTCATATGCTAAAACTTCAACATGTTCATAGATATTTTCATCACTTACACTTTGTATTAATTTTACATTTTTAATTTTTGATTTATTAATACAATCATTATTATTTAAACTAACCATATAATACTTCATAATTATCCCCTCTTAAATTGGCTCATATTATACCATAAATAATAAAAAAGTACAATTATTTTGTACTTTTTTTAACATAGTATCTATTATAAAATTCTTCTCGAAATTCTTTTAAATCATCTGATTCAATATGTTCTCTTATTGATTCCATTAATCTAGTTAAGAATCTAATATTATGAATTGATATTAATCTTTGACCAAATGATTCTTCTGCTACTATTAAATGACGAATATAACTCTTTGTAAAGTTTTTACAAGCATAACAATCACAATCACTTTCAATAGGAGTAAAGTCTTCCATATATTTATGATTTCTAATATTCATACGACCATCTAAAGTTAATGCATTTCCATGACGAGCAAGTCTAGTTGGACTTACACAATCAAATATATCAATACCACGAATTACTCCATCGATTAAATCAATTGGCTCCCCTACACCCATTAAATATCTAATTTTATCTTTTGGTAAATACTTAGTAGCATATTCTATCATTTTAAGTTTAGTTTCTGGACTTTCTCCAACACTAACTCCACCTACACTATATCCATCAAAATCAAGTTTAGCTGTTTCAATTGCAGACCATTTTCTTAAATCTTCAAATTCTCCACCTTGAACAATACCAAATTGAGCTTGAGTGTCTCTTTTTTTGTTAGCATCCATACTTCTTTTGGCCCATCTAAGAGTTCTTTCTACAGAATCTTTCATATAGTCATGAGTTACCGGATATGGAGGACATTCATCAAAACTCATTATAATATCACTACCTAGTTTGTTTTGAATTTCAATACTTTTTTCTGGAGTTAATAATAAATCAGTCCCATCAATATGGCTTTTAAATTTAACTCCTTCTTCACTAATATCTTTTGGTTTAGCAAGTGAAAACACTTGAAAACCACCGCAATCTGTAAGAATTGGACCAGTTTTATAATTCATAAATTCATGTAGTCCTCCAGCATGATCTACTATGTCTTCTCCTGGTCTTAACCATAAATGATATGTATTAGCTAAAATTATATCAGAATGAGCATCCCTTAATTCTTCAGGACTTAGTGTTTTTACAGTAGCTTGAGTTCCAACTGGCATAAACATTGGTGTTTTATGATTCCCCCATTTAGTTTTAAATTCGCCTAGTCTAGCTCCATAACTAGTTTCTTTTAATACTTTAAATTTTAAATCCATAATTATATCTCCTCATTAGTTAAAAACATAGCATCTCCAAAACTAAAGAATCTATATTTTTCTTTTTGTGCATGATAATATGCATCTTTTATAATATCAACACTACTAAAAGCACTTACTAACATTACAAGTGTACTTTTTGGTAAATGGAAATTAGTAATTAAAGCATCTGCTGATTTAAATTCATGAGGTGGATAAATAAATATATCAGTTTCTTCAATTGTTGGAGTAAATTTACCATATTTAGTTATATTGGCTTCTAATGTTCTAAGTGAAGTTGTCCCAACACATATAATTCTTCTATTATCGTCCTTACATTTATTTAATTTATCACAAACATCCTTGCTGATTTCATACTTTTCTGAATGCATATCATGTTTAGTAATATCATTTTCACTAACTGGTCTAAATGTTCCAAGTCCTACATTTAGTGTTACATATAAAATATCTATTCCTTTTTCTTTTATTTTATCCAAAAGTTCATTTGTAAAATGTAATCCTGCTGTTGGAGCAGCTGCACTACCATTTACTTTAGCATAAACAGTATTATATCTATCATTATCTTTTAGTTTTTCATGAATATATGGTGGTAATGGCATAGCTCCAATATTATTTAAATGTTCTACAAATATACCAGTATATTCAAATTTAACATGTGTTATACCATCATTTAAGACATTTATTACTTTGCAAGTAAAATTATCTTCAAATATTAGTTTTGTTCCAATTTTGACTCTTTTTTGGGGTCTAACAAGACATTCCCATATATCACTATCTATTTCTTTTAAAAGTAATACTTCTATTCTAGCATTAGTATCTTCTTTATAACCTATTATTCTACTTGGTAATACTTTAGTATTATTTAAAACTAAAGTATCTCCTTCATGTAAATAATCTATAATATTATAAAAAGTTTCATCTTTATATTTACCATTATATTTATTAACTACTAATAATTTAGAATGATCTCTTTCTTTAATTGGAGTTTGTGCTATTAAAGATTCATCTAAATCATAGTCATATGTATTTATATCTTTATAATTCATACATTCGATTAGGAAAACAGCCTAATCTCCCTCCATTTCGCACTATGATTATATCATAAAAATTGACTAATAATATATTTATTATTATAATAATACTTGTTTTTTAAGGGGAGTCTATGGAAAATGTATTAGATATTATATTTGATTATACTATTCAAAATAGATTATTAGATAAAAAAGCTGTAGATAAAATCATGGATATTCTAATATCAGAAGAAGGTATAGAAATAATAGAAAACCGTACCATATATACTAGAACATATAAAGGTAAAAACAATAAAGATTTCGCTACATATATAGATGGAGATATTGAAATATTTCTAAATAGAATATATAGATTTTTATATACTAATACTGAAGATTATTTTATTGATACTAAAAAAATAAATAGATTTGAAAAGTATTTAATAAATAATTTATATATTGTATCTACAATAATTCATGAACTAGAACATGCTCTTCAAAATCAATGTCATATTTTAGGTAAACCAGATACTTTAGAACAACAATTAGTAAATTTAGAACTAGATCATATTAATAGAATTAATGATTTATATGACACTAATAGATTTGAACATAGAAGACTAAGAGATGCATATAAACAATTTTATGAATATTCTTTTATTGAAAGAATGGCTGATATTAAATCACAAGAAAAAATACTTCATATGATTGAAAGATTAAAAAAACATGAAAAAAGAATATATGAATATGAACAAACAATACTATTATTCTATAAAATAAATGGTTATAAAAATTCTAATTTTAGTCCAACTATAAGATTCTTTATGGGTATAGGAAAATATGTTGCGATTAAAGGAATGGACTTTAATGGACTTGATTATCAAGATAGATTAAGATATGGATTAAATCTTACAAGAGAAGAAATAAATAGAAATAAAGAACTAATAAGAAAAAGAAGGATTAGTAATTAATCCTCTTTTATTTTGTTTTCTAATTCTTCACTTGCATGAAAACCTACTATTTCTTTTATTAACTCTTTATTTTTAAATACTAATATTGTAGGTATACTCATAATTCTATATTTAAATGCTATATCTTTAAATTTATCTGTATCTACTTTAATAATTTTATATTTATCTTTTAATTCTTCCATAGTAGTATCCATCATTTTACATGGACCACACCACGTAGCATAAAAATCTACTAAAGTAATATTATCATCTAATAATTCATCTAAATTATTTTTTTCCAAATAGATCATTCAATTTTACCCTTTTTTCTTAAATAATTAACATTTTCTTCTGTAATAATACTATATTTAATAAATAGATTAATTGCTTGTTTATTAAATTCTTTAGAGTCATTTTTATATATTTTAGATATTTCATATATTTCAGAAACAGCTTTATTAGAATTTTCAACAGCACTACTCATAATAATAGTATGATTTAACATAAAATTAGCGATCTTAGAATCTTCAATTCCAGTTACTCTTATAAATGGTTGATTGAATATAAATAATATTATAAATACAATTATATAACTTTCTATAAAACCAACTATTCCACCAGCTATTTTAGAAAAGAAACCAAGTATTATAGTTGCTTTTAATAAAGATTCAATTAAACCAGTTACTTTTAATAATAATCTAAGTACCAAATATAAAACAGAAAATACTGCTAAGAAAGCTATTACTTCATATAGAAGTATATTTATAATAGTAACTCCTTTAAAAATACCATTGAAATTTAAGAATGGTAGATGTTTATAAAGAAATGTTGCTACTGGATTTTTTAAATAATATGAAATAACTAATACTGCTACAAGTCCAATTAATAAAACAGTTTCTTTAATAAAACCTCGTTTAAATCCACCCATTATTCCAAGAATTAATAAAATAATAATTACAGCATCTAATATATTCATTTTAGTTTCCTCCTTCTAATATATATGGATTAGTACTACTACCATCTCCACTATTATAAGTTGTATCTTTTAATATTGTTAAAACTGGTCTTACACCTACTACATTATCTACTCTCTCAGGTGTTAATTTATTATTATAAATCACATAATTATAAGCATTACTTCCATTAAAATATGCAGGTGTCATAGTCCAATATTTGCTTTTAGTATTCAAGAATGTATTTCCTTTATCATCTTTAGATAACATATATTCATTATAAGTTAATAATCCAACTGGATCATTTAAAGATGTATTTGTATTTTCTCCTGATACACTAAATCTATCTTTTTGATTAGGACATATATAATCATATGCTGTTTTATTTATATCAAAGTATCCTGTATTTGTTCTAGCATATCCATTTTTATCATATAATACACCTTTTATTTTAAATTGATGCATACTTCTATCATTGCAATATATAGCTGTTGTAGAAATATATCTATGAACATTCTTAAAGTTATCATTAAACCAGTTACCTATTTCTATTTTAATAGCACTACTATTAACATTATCATGTTCTATTTCATAACTATTACTACTAGCTTTACCATACATATATCCAACATATGCATTATTTACTGATTTAGAATTAAATAATAATTCACTTATAAATTTATTTTGATTGCATTTCTCTTCTTCATATAAACCATCATATATCATTTTAATATTATTATCATCATCAGTTCTAATAATTTTAAAACACATATTATTAAATACTACATTATTATTTGGATTAGATCCACTATAATAATATATTGTATTTCCAAATGTAGAAGAATTTGTATAATTAATATTTTCATCATGAATAATCGCATCTAATAATGTATTTTGTTTATATATTTTTTCTCCAACATTTAATCCTTTTGATGGAACTATTTTAATATTAGAAGAAAATGTTTTATTTTGATCTATGTTTTGATCTTCATCTTTTTCTAAAAACTTAATTGTCATTGTATATTCTTGAATAGTATTTGGTTCAATTAAAACATTCTTAGCAATATAAGAATCTTCTCTAGGCATAACATTTTCTATTCTTTTAGCCCCATTATTAGTAGAACTAACTTCATATACTAAATAATTTCTATCGGAAAAATTATTAACCACATTATTAAAAACAATATCATAATATATTGAATAATTACTTAAATTATTTACACTAAAAACTTTAGTTAATTTTTCTCCTGTATAAGCATTAACTAATGATAAATTACTTGTATCATTAAAAATAACATCTGTATTATCATTAAATGTTATTAAATTTATATCACTAGTCTCTTCCTCATTAAGATCAACAGTAAAATATGCATATGTAGTTAACATCATAAGTGAAGAAACAAGAATAATACCTATTGAAGCAAATATAATACTTAATTTATATCTATTCATATTTCACCTATATTACTAAGATAATTATATTATTAATATGCGTTTTTTTCAATAAAAATTGAATTAATTTAGGTTTTTTGATACAATTAACGCAGGGAGAAAGAATTATGTTTAAACAATCAGATATATTAGATTATAAAATTTCAAAAATATTAAGACAAAAAAGTAAAGAAGTAACTTTCCCATTATCAGAAGAAGATAAAGAACTAATATATAACATGATTATGTATATAAGAATTAGTCAAGATGAAGAATATGCTGAAAAAAATGACGTAAGAGCTGGTATGGGACTATCTGCAGTACAACTTGGAGTACTAAAAAGATTCTTTGTTATATCATATAAAAATGAAGATGGTACTTTTTTAGAATATAAAGTAGTTAATCCAAAGATAATATCTCATTCTGAAGAAGAAATATATGTTGAAGAAGGAGAAGGATGTCTTAGTGTAAATGATTATGTTGAAGGAATTGTTCCTAGATATGCTAGATGTACTGTTGAGTATTATGATGAAAATGGTAATAAAAAACAAATAAGAGTCAGAGAAGAAATAGCAGTAGCATTTCAACATGAAATTGATCATTTAGATGGAATTATATTTACAGATAAAATAGATAAAAAAGAACCATTTAAAAATAAAGATTTAATGAGAGCAATATAAAGTAAACAATATAATAATCTGTTTACTTTTTTTATGTAATAAATTATAATTATACTAGGAGATAAGAATATGAAAGAGAATATTAGAAATAATAAAGTAAGAATTATCGTTTATGGTGTTATTGCATTAATATTTATTGCTAGTTCTATTACAGGAATAATATCATATAAAAATGGCCATGGTACTGTTGGTTCTGTAAAAGTAAAATTAAATCCAATTGTAAGAGCATTTAATCAATTAGATGCAGTAGTTCAAAAAGGATACGTTTCTGCAGCAGTAGACGGTAAAGAAATTGTAGTAACCTACTCTAATGATGCTGGTACATTAAATGAAAAATTTGTATATACATATAAAAACGAAGATGGTATTGAATATTTAACTAATAGCTATTCAGATAAAAATAATGATTATGGTTACTTCATAGCAGAAAATATGTTAGAAGCAATTTATAGAAATAATGGTGGTAGCGGATTAGTTGGAGATAAATATAGACTTACATCATTTACTGCAACATCTATTAAAGATGGAGCTGTATATCAAAACAAAGAAGAAATTACAACGGTAAATCTTAATATTAAAACTAATATAATGCAAAATGCTATAGCTCTTAATATTGAAACAATACAAGAAAGCGATTATATTAAAGTTGATGAACTTGCTGAAATGATGCCTACTTTAAAACGTAATAGAACATTTAGAATGGTTAAAAAAGATACAACCGTATATGTAAAAGATAGTGATAGTTATTATGAAATATTCTTCTCATTTAAAGATAGAGAAATAATGACAAGAAGTGCTGGAAGTATTATTAAAATAATTAATCCAGATTTATATAAGAAACTTGATGATGGTACTGGTTCTATGGACTTGACATTATCAATGAAAGAATTTAGAGTTATTGAAAATGTTTCATTCCAACAACAAGGAATATTTAATAGTAACGAACACATTTATGAAATTCTATTATTCAAATAAAAAGATATCAATTTGATATCTTTTTTTAGTTCTCTAATTTAACACTAACTAGTTTACTTACACCACTCTCTTGCATTGTGACACCATATAACTTGTCTAAGTATTCCATAGTTTTCTTTTTATGTGTAATTATTAATAATTGAGTTTTATTCTTATAATTTTCTAAATACTCACCAAATATAATAGCATTATTTTCATCAAGAGCACTCTCAACTTCATCTAGAATAACAAATGGAACATGTTCTAAATTCATAATTGAAAATAATAAACTAATAGCAGTCATGGTTCTCTCTCCACCAGAAAGTAAACTTAATGGTTTTTGATTCTTTCCAGGAGGTACAGCAATAATATCTATACCTGTTTCTAATATATTATCTGGATCGGTTAGTTCTAAATGAGCAGAACCACCTTTAAATAACTTTTTAAATACATTTCCAAATTCAATATTAATATTATCAAAAGTTTCTTTAAACTTGCTTTCCATAACACTATCCATATCATTTATTATAGTTAGTAAATCTTGTTTACCACGTTCTAGATCATCTCTTTGTTTAGTTAAGAAAGTAACTCTCTTATTTACTCTTTCATATTCTTCAATTGAACCTAAATTAACTTCTCCAAGAGACTTAATCTTCTTTCTAAGAATAGACACTTTATCTCTAGCAACACTTTCTTCTATTTCTAAAATATATTCATTCTTAGCTTTTTCATATCCTAAACCATAATCTTCACTTAATCTATTAAGTAGTGAATCTAAACTCATATTTAATTTAGTAATACTTATCTCAAGACTATTTATTTCACTATTTAATCTATTATATTCATTATTTTGTTTCTTTAGAGTAGTCTCTAACATATTAAGAGTACTATTTAAATCTAGTTTTTCTCTATTTAATAATTCTAATTGCTTTTCAAGTTCAATCTTCTTTTGTTCATGAACATAATAATCATTAATAACACTTTCTAATTCTTTATCTAGTTTATCTTCACTTAGATTACTTATTTCATTAACAGTACTATCTAAATCTTTATTTAAAGATTCTAGTATATCTGTTTTACTATTAATAGATTCATCTAATTTAACAATTTCAATATTAATATTATAAATATCATCTTTTATTTGATTTAATTTGTTATTATTAATATCTATTTCGTTTTCAATTGATTTTATTTCATTATTTAATGGTTCAATATTAGCTTTTAGAGTTTCTAATTCATATTTATCTGATATGTATGAAGAAGATTTACCATTAGATCCTCCACTCATAATACCACCAATATGAATTACTTCACCATCAAGAGAAATAACTTTATATTTATGATTAATTTTCTTACTTATTTGTATAGCTGAATTAATATCATTAGTAACAATAATATTACCAAGTTGATTCATAATAATATTGTAATATTTAGAGTCATAAGTTACTAATTCACTAGCTACACCAATATATCCTAACATACTAGTAATTGTTCTAGTTGTTTCAGGATCTATACTCTTTGGTTTAATAACATTTAATGGGAAGAATGTTGCTCTTCCAGCGTTATGTCTCTTTAAATATTCAATTGCTTCTTTAGCACAATTTTCATCATCAGTAATAATATTATTAGAAGAAGCTCCAAGTGCTACATTAATCATAGTAGAATACTCTTCTTTAGTATCTATAACATTACCAAGTATATTATGAATACCTCTTAAAGTAGGATTTCCAATAATAGCTTTAACACTATATGGAAGTTTATTCATACTATTAATATTTTCTTCTAATATATCAATCTTATTATTAGTAGCAATTAACTTCTTTCTCTTTTGATCTAATTCAAAATTAGAAGTATTTATAACTTTACTTAAATTATTATATTCACTAGTTAATATATCTAGTTTTTCTTTTAAATTTGCTTTAGTTTCATTATTATTTAAAATATCATTTTTAACAGCAGTAATATTATTATTTAAATTACCTTCTTTTTCCTTTAGATTAATAATATTATTTTTAACTATTTCACTTTCTTTATCATACTTATTTCTTTCAGTCATAAGTGTTTTCTTATTTGATAAATCAAGTAATGTTTCATTTAATTTAAATAATTCATCACTAACAGACTTAATCTTATCATCTGTCTCTAATAGTTTTACTTTTAGTTTTTCTACTTCAGTATTACTTGTAGTAGAATTAGCATTTAGACTAGATAATTCATCTTCTAATTTTGCTTTTTTATCTTGATTATTAATTAAATCATTATTATATGTAGTTATATCTTTTACTATTAATGAGACCTCTACATTTTCTAGTTCACTTAATGCTTCTTTATATTCACGTGCTTTTCTAGCATCTTCTTCTAAAGCAGGTAAATTTTCAGAATTTTCATTTATGATTAGATTAATTCTTTCAATATTTTCATGTGTTTTAGATAATTTTGATAAACATTCTTCTTTTCTCTTTTTATATTTTAAAACACCAGCAGCATCTTCAAAAATTACTCTTCTATCTTCAGATTTTTCACTTAATATTTGATCTATTTTATTTTGAGGAATAATATTAAATGATTCTTTTGAAGATTTAGAATCTAAGAATAAGTTAGTTATATCTTTTAATCTACATTTGTCATTATTAATGTAATATTCATTTTCTCCATTTTTATATACTATTCTTTTAATAGATACTTCATTAAAATCAATATTTAATACTCTATCAGTATTATCAAATAAAATAGATACGCTAGCATAAGATGATGCTTCTCTAGAAGATGAACCATTGAAAATAACGTCGGTCATATTATTTGACCCACGTAAAGATTTAACGCTTTGTTCACCAAGAACCCATTTAACAGCATCAACTATATTGCTTTTACCACTACCATTAGGACCTACAATACCCGTAAAAGTTGGATCAAGTTCAATAGTTGTTTTATCTGCAAAGCTTTTAAAACCTTGAATCTTTATTTCCTTTATGTACATCTTTTCACCTACTTTATTCTTTATTTAGCTCTTTTCATATATGCTTCTTTAGCAGCATTTTGTTCTGCTTCTTTTTTTGATGGACCTTTAGCTCTACCATAAACAAGTCCATCAATAATAACTTCTACTTCAAATTCTTTCTTATGAGCAGGACCACTTTCACTAACTAAATTATATTCAACACTCTTTTTAACAGTTTGAACATCTTCTTGAAGTAAACTCTTATAATCCATTAAGAAATCTTCTTTTCGTTCAATATAAGGCACTATTAATTTATTAAATAATTTCTTAACTGTAGATAAACCATTTTCTAAATATATAACAGCCATACAAGCTTCAAATACATCAGCTATTATTGTTTTATTAGCTTCTTCTACTCCATTACCTACTAAGATATAATCTTTTAAATTAACTTCTTTAGAATACTCATATAATGCATTTTCACATACATATAAACTTCTAAGTCTACTCATTTCTCCTTCAGGATAATTAGTATTATGATACAAGTATTCACTACAAACTATTTCTAAGACAGCATCTCCTAAATATTCAAGTCTCTCATAACAAACTAAATCATGTTCATTAGCATAACTTGAATGAGTTAATGCTTCTTTAATTAGTTTTTCATTTTTAAAAACAATACCAAATTTTTTAAAAATATTTTTCATATAGTTAACCTTCTTTTATAATCATCATAATAATTATACTATAAAAATTCATTTACACCAAACTATTTATGATTATTTATTTTTTATTTAAATTATTATATAATTATTATATGAAAAAATTATTAATAAAATTAATTAATCTATATCAAATAACACCTCTTCATTCACATAATGCTTGTAGATTTACTCCTACATGTAGCGAATATATGAAACAGTGTTTAGAAATATATGGATTAAAAGGAATATTTAAAGGAATTAAAAGAATATTAAGGTGTCATCCTTTTGGTAAGATTGGTTATGACCCAGTTATTAAAGGAGAATAATTTATGAAAAAGAAAATATTATTATTACTATCATGTTTATTACTTATAAGTGGTTGTGATTTTAATGAAGATTTTAGCGATAGATATGTTTATACTACACTTTATCCAGTAGAATATGCTACTACTATGTTATATTCAGATTATGGTAATGTAGAAAGTGTTTATCCTAATGGAGCAGATCAAACATTTAAAGTAACTGAAAAGAAAAAAAATACTTATGCTAAAGGTGAAATATTTATATATTCTGGTATTGCTAACGAAGCAACACTAGCAAGAGACCTTTTAAATAAGAATGATAAATTAAAAATAATAGATGCTACTAAAGGTCTTCAAAGTAAATTAGAAATTACTAATATGTGGCTAGATCCATCAAACTATTTAATGCTTTGTAGTAACATAAAAAGAAGTTTAATTGAATATACAGATAATGTATATATGAAAGAAGATATTGAAAAGAAATATAAACAATTAAATGAAAAAATATCAGAACTTGATGTTCAATTATATAATATAGGTAAAAATGGTAATTATAATACAATTCTTACTACTAATGATGCACTAAATTATTTAATTAAATATAATATAAATGTTATTTCTTTAGATGAAGGCAATCCATCATTAGCTCTAGCTTATTCAAATGCTAAGAAATTAATTAAAGAAAATAAAATTCAATATATATACTATATTGAAGGAGAAGAATTAAATAAAACACAAGAAAAACTAATTAATTCATCTAACTTAGTAAAAATAGAAATAAATAATATATTTTCATTAAAAGATGAAGAAAGAGCTGAAGGAAAAGATTATATATCTATAATGAATGATATAATTAATAACTATAAAAAAGAACTATATAAAAAGTAACAAATAATTGTTACTTTTTTAATTGCCTAATAAATTCTAAAGTACTATCAAAATTTGGATAATCTTCATTATATAATACTTTATTATATGCTTCAGAAAATTTATCTATTAATCTAAAATATTCATCTTTATATAATTCATAAAATCTATTTCTATATTCATCTTCATAACATGATAAGAAAAACCATCTAATAGTATCTATATTTAGATTATGTATAAATTCTAAAGCAAGTTTAATATTAGCAGGTAAATGATTTTTTTGAAGTAATTCATCAAAATTAAATTCATCTTTATCTTTTAAATAAAACATTATTTGAACAAATGCTTCAGTAATACTCTCTTCAAAATCCATTTGTTTAGTTACTTCACCATCAATTTTCATATAATCTTTGCTTTCTAATTTAGTTGGATCTTTAAAACTTGTACTATAATCTGCTACTAGAGATGTATAGTTTATATCATATGGATTTTCAATTTGAGCAATAAAATCGAAAAATTGACTACTTCTATTAAGTAGTTCTTCAAAATCATTTAGATTATTAAATACAATACCATATTTAGTAGGTATAGTATAGATAAAGAAATCACCACTAATACTGTTATATGCATATATTGTATATGAAGATGATGATTTTGATTTAAATACTCTTAATACTTGTAACTTATTATTTGAATCATGTATTAAGTGAGCGTATCTTTCCCTAAATTTCTCATAATGACTAATAGATGAAAGAGTACAATCTGGATATAATACAGCATTATTAATAATAATAGTTCTATTAGCATGAATAGTTTCATGTAATATAGTTTTTATTAAATCATTTCTATTAATATCATCATATCTATCTAAAATTGTATCTAAGTATTCTGGTAACATATGTATAGTATTATCAAACGTATGATCATCTGAATTAACACATTCATAAAAAGCTACTTTAGTATCATAATCATTAAACTCTTCTAAATCAAGTACACTTTCAATATTTGTTAAATGAGTAAATAAACTTCTATCTAAACCAATAATATCAAAAAAATGTAATAATATTTTATTACTTTGACTATGAGCTTCAGTTAATATTTCATCATATTTATTAACTGGATAATTATAAGTTTTCTTTCCTTCAATAATTCTAACCATATTTACCCCTTTAATCGGTTCTATATTATAAATTAAAACTATAAAAAGTCAAGAAAAAAGAAGGTTTAAACCTTCTAATAATCATAATCAAATAGAGTTTTTTGTTCATTTATTTTGAATTCTCTATATGTTTTTTCGGTAACTATTCTACCTCTTGAAGTTCTTTTTACATAACCTTCTTGAAGTAAGAATGGCTCAATAACATCTTCTATAGTTGTTGCTTCTTCACCAATAGATGATGCGATTGACTCTATACCTACTGGTCCTCCCCCAAATTTCTTAATAATACTCATTAAGTATTCAATGTCAGTACTATCTAGACCACTATCGTTTATTTTTAGCCTTTCTAAGGCTTTTTTTACTGTTGGAAGGTCAATTGTATCTTTTCCTTCAACTAAAGCAAAATCACACACTCTTTTAAGTAATCTATTAGCTATACGAGGTGTCTTACGACTACGAACTGCTATTTCTTTAGCAGCATCCTTTTTAATTTTAACTCCAAGTACCCTGGCACTTCTTTCTACTATCTGACTTAATTCTTCATCTGTATAAAATTCAAGTTTACTAACTATTCCAAATCTATCTCTAAGTGGGGCTGATAAATCTCCTGCTCTAGTAGTAGCACCAACCAATGTAAATGGAGGTAAATCTATTTTAATACTTCTACTTTGTCCATCACTACCAATAATGATATCTAATTTAAAGTCTTCCATAGCACTATATAATATTTCTTCTATATATCTTGGAATTCTATGTATTTCATCTATAAATAATACATCATGAGGTTCAAGTGTAGAAAGTATTGCTGCTAAATCTCCACTCTTTTCAATAGTAGGTCCACTAGCAGTTTTAATATTAGTACCAAGTTCATTAGCAATAATATGAGCTAGTGTTGTTTTACCTAGTCCTGGAGGACCATATAAAAGAACATGATCTAAATTAGTATTTCTCATTTTAGCAGCTTTAACAAATACCTTAATGTTTTCTTTAACATCGGTTTGACCAATATATTCATCAAATGAATCTGGTCTTATAGTTTTCTCAAAACTATCACTTTCAAGTTCGTGATTAGTTACTACTCTTTCCTCCATTATATTTCTCCTTTATATAATCATATATTTCTAGCCAATTATCAACCCTTTTAAATCTTGTTTCTTTATGATTATATTCATTAGTAAATAATAATACATCTATACCTACATTTGCCACATCTTCACAATGTGATTCTTTATCATCAATAAATAAAGTAACATTGTTTTCAATACACTCATCTTCTTTAGTACCTGTATTTACAAATAATTTATCAAATTTAACTCCATACATATTTAACCAATCTTCAGTTAATTTATATGGATTATCTAAATACTTATCTTTTCTAAATGATATTATTACAATTTCCCATCCTTGATCGTGTAATAAATTAATAGTTTCCCTAGCATATGGTTTAATTGGAGTTCTAGACATAATAGCACCAAGTCTATCTTTGAAGAATTGTCCTTTCATTCCTTCTGGCCATCCCATCATTTCTGTAAATTCATAAGCATTTACATCCTTAACGCCAGTTCCACCTAAAACTTCTTTGTCATATTGATCTGCTTCAGCTATGATTAATTCATTTGTTGAACAGATTGTATCATCCATATCAATTCCTAGTACCATAATAACCTCTTCCTTTTTATTTCAATAATAATTTTAATGATTCTCTTATTTGATCTTCTATACTTTGATCTTTATCAACTTTAGCAATAACATTTTTAATATCAGCCGTCTTATATCCTAAACTCTCTAGTGCTAAAGATAATTCATCAGTATCACTTTCAGGATTTTCAATGCTAGCAAGTTTACCTTTCAAATCGAGTATAATTTGTCTTGCTAATTTCTCTCCTACTTTAGGTATTTTCTTTAAGTATAGAATGTTTTCTCTATCAATTGCATCAACTAGTCCTGATAAAGAACAACTAGCTAAAATAGTTATAGCCATCTTAGGACCTAATCCTTTAACATCAATTAGTCTTAAGAATAAATCCCTTTCTTCTTCACTAGAAAACCCATATAACGAGTTTTCATCTTCTCTAACATGATTATAAACATATACTTTTGTTTCTAAATCAGTCTTAAATTTATAAGGATTGGGTGTAAATACTTTATATCCAACACCACCAACATCAATAACAATATAATTTGCTATTTGTCTTGTGATAATTCCTTTTAAATAATCATACATAATATCATCCTCACATTATTAATTATATCAATTAAAAACAACTATTACTAGTTATTTTTTATTTTAATGGTTTACAAATTACAGTTGATTGTACAGAAGTTAATACTTCTTCTGCTTTATACCATCCCCAAGAACCATATTTGTAATTAAGATTATATGCATTTCCAATAAATATTTCACCTTCATAATAATCTATTAATGACATATAATGTTGAGATCCAGTAAAACTACTTTTTCCACCTTTACTTTTTCCCCATACTTTTACACTAACAACGCTTCCTTCTTCCATAGCAGAAATAATGTGTTCATTTGTTATTTTACCTAAATCATATTTTGTACAGTCATATGAGTTATTAGTTTGTTTTTCAATAACAGTATCATGATGATAATCATCACCAAATCTAACAGCGTCAGTTGGTCTAACATCTGGATTATATGCTGATATTAATACAGTTTGAGTAGTAAGTCCACATCCGCCATCGCAATAAGTACCACTACCTATTTTAATATTTCTCCATCCACCTTCACATTGGTTATATAAATAGAATTTTAAGTTGTTATAACCATTAATATGATATCTAACACTATTTGATTCAGTAACTACATCAGTCTTAGTATAATGTTTAATATCATTATACCTATTTAATAGTTTATTTCTTAGATCCTCATTTTCTATATTATTAATATCATTTGAAATAGCTTTATATTCTGTTAAGTCAAAATTTTTATCTAATCTATTAAGCCTATCTTCTAAATTAAAATATACATCTAATTCATTTATTTTATTCTGTAAATCAATACTTATGTTGTCATCATTAATATTATTTGCATAGCCCATAGCTGTATTATAATCATTCCTATCTAAGCTTTCATATGCTTTATCAATATAAATATTAGCATTTGTTATAAATGCATTTTCTATTCCTTCACTAGTAGCATTATTAATACAAGTGGTGTATTCTTCATTGTTACCAGATATATATGCTATTACCCTTACAAAAGTAGGAATTAAAAAAATTAGAATAGCTGCTATTACCTTATTTATCATTGGTTTAGTTATTTTATTTAATTCAGCATTAGTAACTGCTTTTAATAAACTAATCATAACACTTACCATTAAAATAATAGGTACACTTATTCTAATAATAGTAATTACTATGTTTATAATTCTAATTACTTTTAAAGAATCAGGTAAATTACATATACTTAATATCATAATAATCTCCTATTTTAGTAATTCTTTATATTTTTGATTTATCCTATACATAGTATTTTCTATATTCTTTTTATCTTTATCAAGTAATACTGATATTTCAGCATTAGAAAGTCCTTTTAATCTTAACTCAAATATTTCGTTTTCACTTTCACTTAATTTAGCTCTTATTCTTGAAATAATATCATCAGTTTCTTCTTTATCCAGTAATAAAGCAGATGGATCAGATGAATCATCTTTAAATATTTCATAAAAAGACGAATTAGAGTCTTCAATTAAATTATCAAGTGAATATGAATTATTTAATATATTATTTTTCTTTCTAAATGATTGTCTCATAGCTGAAATAATACTATTTTTAATACATGCATTAGCATAAGTATAAAATGTATTATCTCTATTAGTATCAAAAGTTTTAATTGCATGTATTAATCCAATTAAACCTTCTTGATAAAGATCTGCTACTTCCATACCACGAATATCATATTCTTTTAAATATTCTTTTAATATTTTTAAAATACAATTTCTATATTTATCTATTAATAATGTAGTAGCTTCTTCATTATTCTCAGAACATAAATATACTAGTTCATTATCATTTAGTGTTTTATAATCCATTTTACTCCCCTATTTATATTTCATTATTTCATAAATTAATATTCCTGCTGCTACACTAGCATTTAATGAATTTATTTTACCTTTCATAGGTAAAGATACTATTTCATCACAACTAGATGTAACTATTTGTTTTAATCCATGTCCCTCACTACCAATAACCAGACATGTTTTTCCTCTAAAATCAACAGTTCTATAATCTTTACCATTAGCTTCAGCACCATAAACCCAATAACCTAAATCTTTTAATTTTCTAATTGTATTTGATAGGTTTACTACTTCTACTATTTTCATATGAGATAAAGCACCACTAGCAGTCTTATAAACAGTACTATTAACTGATACACTTCTCTTTTTAGGAATAATAATATAATTTACTCCAGCACATTCACAAGTTCTAATAATAGCCCCAAAATTATGAGGATCCTCTAGTGAATCTAACATAACTATAAAATTAGAAGATTCATCTTTTTCAATATCTTCTAATTCTAAATATTTATATTCTTCAATATCAAGTGCTATACCTTGATTAGCACTATTATTGCACATTTTATCTAATTTATTTTTATCAATATGAAATTTTTTAAGATTCTTCTTATTAATTTTATCTAATAATACTTGATCATTAAAATTATTATCAAGAAATACTTTAAATACTTTAGTATTCCCATCTAATATTTCATTTACAGTATTTCTTCCATATACTAGCATAAATACCCCCTAGAATATGATTTCTTTATCTACACTATTATATAAATCATCAAGTTTTGGTTTTCTTGATTGAGAAATCATTATATATAAACCAACAAGAAACATTACTACACTAACTAATTGTGCTATTTTTAATTTTCCTATTAATAAAGCATCTGTTCTAAAGAATTCAATAAAGAATCTTATAAATCCATACCACATTAAATAGAATGAAAATACTTGTCCATTTTTAATATATTTTTTTCTTCTAATAAATAATATAATTATAAATCCTAAAAAACATAATAATGATTCAAAATAGAACATAGGTAAATGATATGCATCATTGATATACATATTGTCAATTACAAATTGAGGAATGAATTTTAAATCAACTAATGTTTTATATTCAACTACTCCACCATATGCTTCAGCATTGAAGAAATTTCCCCATCTACCAATTGCTTGACCTAATATAAGAGCAGGACAAATAATATCTAGCATTTTCTTAGGGTTTACTTTATATTTATGAGAATAGAATATTATTACAAATAAACCTACTAATAATCCACCATGAATAGCAAGACCACCATTCCATACTTTAACTATTTCACTTAAATGATCTTTATAATATGACATATTAAATAAAACATAGTAAAGTCTTGCACCAACTATACCAAAAATAATAGTCCAAAACATTAAATTAAATACAAATTCATGTTTAATTTTGAATCTACCACTTTCTGATTTAATTAAGAAGTAAGCTAAAACAACACCTAATAATATTAGTATGCTATACCATCTTAATTCAAAACCAAATATTTCAAAAGCAACCGGTGATATCATATTATCTACCTCCTATTTTATCTGTAATTAGTTTATCTAGCATAATCTTTAATAAACTTATAAATATTGATATTAAAAACATAGAAAAGAATCCATGTATTATAAATGCTTCTCCCATAATAATATCACATATTTCAAGTATAATCATATTAACAATTGGATATGCTATTCCAAATGTTATTATACTAAGTGGTAAAGTCCAATAAATTAATATTGGTTTTACTACATAATTTAGTGCACTCATAACTAAAGCAGCTATTAATGCATAAGCAAAATTAGTTATTTCAAAGTTTGAAAATAGATTACTTGCAATAAATAAAACTACTGCATATACAACTATACCTACTATAAACTTTAAAAAATCATTTTTTCTTTCTTCTTTATCAATTCTATATAATTTAGCTTTACTCATTATTACCTACATCCATTTAATTGTGTTGTATATGTAGACCCACCCTCAGTAGTATAAGAATCTCCACAATATAAATATACTTTTCCATTTTTATATTTATACCCATCTAAATCATAGACAACAATACCTCTGCAAGCAGTTGATTCTTTATAATAAACATCTTTAATTACTTTTCTTCCTTGAAGAGAACTTAAACAAAAATATACTTTATTTTCATCTATAACATTCTTATCTTCTTGACATGCATTTCGATATTCATCATCTATTGGATTTCTACAGTAATCCTCTAAATATAAATTAGCAGCATCAAGTACTTCATTTTCACTTACTTTCATAGTATCATCTATAGCACCATTAAATAATTTAACAACACCAGGAATAATCATAATACTAAGCATTCCTATAATTGCAATAACTGCTAATATCTCAATTAATGTGAAACCTTTTTTCATACAATCACCTATTATATATTTTAACATTAGAGTATGGTCAATTTCAATACAATATCAAAAAAAGTCAATCTATTGATTGACTATTTTGTTTCTTCTTTATTAACTTTTAAAGTTTCTTTTCCTTTATAATAACCACACTTTGTACAAGCTCTGTGTGGAGCAACTACAGCACCACAATTGCTACATGTAGTTGTAGTAGGAGCAGTTTTCTTTAAATGTGTTCTTCTTTGTCTTTTAGCAGTTTTACTAACTCTTCTAAAAGGTAGTGCACCAAATAAAGTAATGTTTAATTTCATTTTTATTCCTCCTTCGCGCGATTTATAGTTTATAAACTTTTTTGCATTGCTTATGTATTTTCTCATAAATATATAAAAATATCAAGTAAAAAAGATTAAAAATTGAAGAAATAATACTAATTTGTTATAATAAATGCGTATTTAGGAGGATAAAATATGAATATAATTGGTATTGTTTGTGAATATAATCCATTTCATAATGGACATTTATATCAAATAAATGAAATAAAAAAAAGATATAAAGACTCTATAATAGTAGTAGTAACATCTACTTCATTTACACAAAGAGGACAATTATCAGTGCTTAATAAATGGGATAAAACTAAAGTAGCTTTAATGAATAATGTTGATATTGTTGTAGAACTACCTTATGTATATTCAGTAGAATCAAGTGATATATTTGCTCACTACTCTATTAAATTATTAAATGAATTGAAAATAGACACATTAATATTTGGTAGTGAAAGTAATAATATTGATCATTTAAAAGAATCAGCTAAAGTTCAATTAAATAACAAAGAATTTAATGGCTTAGTAAAGAAATATTTAAGTGATGGTATAAATTATCCTACTGCATTAAATAACGCCTTAAAAGACCTAAAATGTGCTCCTATTAATACACCAAATGATCTACTAGGAATATCATATATTAAATCTATATTAAATAATAATTATAAAATTAATGTTGAACCAATACAAAGAACAAATGATTATCATGATATAGAATCAGATGATATTATTGCTTCTGCATCTAATATTAGAAATAGAATTATTAATAATGAAGAATATAAACATATGGTTCCAAAGGTAGTATACGAATTATTAAAAGATAAAAAACAATCAGATAAATACTTTGAATATTTAAAATATAAAATAATATCAGAAGATAATTTAGATAAATACTTAGATGTAGATGAAGGACTAAGTTCTAGAATAAAAAATGTCATTAATAAATCTAATACTTTAGAAGAACTAATTCAAAATATAAAAACAAAAAGATATACATATAATAAAATATCAAGAATGTTAAACCATATATTATGTTCATTTACTAAAGATGAAAGAAAGAAAACTGATAAATTAGAATATATTAGAATATTAGGATTCTCAAGTAATGGAAAGAAATATTTAAATAAGATTAAAAAGGATATTAAAACTCCTATATTAAATAAATATGATACTAATTATAAAGCTTTAGAAATAGAAAAAAGAGTTAGTGAAATATACTCATTAATATATGAAGATATAATGGATTTAGAAATTCAAAATAAACCAATAAAAAAAGATGAATTATAATTCATCTTTTATTTTATTGTACTATCATTATATTCTACATAATATGTATTGTTAGGACAATTTGAGCCATCACATTTTCTAATAGTACCAAATCTATTATGTGGATCAGTTAATGTACTATCTAATATTTCTATTTTTTGTAATGTCTCAGGATCATTAACCCATGGTTTAGAGAAAGTTGTCTTTTGAAGACTTCTAGTATAACCAAATATTACCATATTTGAAGTAGATGGACAGTTAGTTCTACATAAATCATTTGATATTTCAATATATACATCTGCTGGACTATAAGCATCTACTTTTGCACTATAGTTTCCTAAGTATTTATAACCGCTATAATTATCTAAATTAATCCTATTATAATCTGGTTTGTTAGCATAAGTAATACTTGCTAGTAATTCTTTTTTAGTAGAATCTCTGTATACTTTTACATAACTAGAAGTAGTAAACCTACCAATATCCACAGAAATTACCAAATCATCTTCTTCACTACCCCTAGCACCAGAAATTATCCAAGCATGACTATTAGTATATACATAATTATCTTTTGTTGTTTTTAAACATATTTCTTTAACATCTTCTGTTAGAGAAAAACTACCAAGTGTTGTAATTAATTTATATCTACATCCTGGATTTGCACCTCTATAAGCATCATCTTGTGCTACATGTAATACATCATCTTCTGCAAGTACTGCTACTTGATCAGCATTACTAATATTAGTAGCAAGTAAATCTCCTTCATCATAAAAGTATTGGTATGTTCCATCTGTTGCATAGAATTCAATTACTTTACCTGCTTTATTTAATCTAATTAAATAATCTATAGTTTTTCTTCCACTTAAAGATAATTCTTTTTCAGTACAATCAGAACATCTAGCATATGTAACATCTTTAGTATCAAACATAGAATCCATCATCCATTGTTGTTGAGCTGTTTTATATATTTCTTTACATTCAGTTAAGAATGAATTCTTTTTAGCATCATTGAATAACTCTATAATATTTGGAAGTGCAACTATAACAAGTAATGATAAAATTGCAACAACAGCTAATAATTCTACTAATGTAAATCCTTTATTCTTTTCCATATATTCTCCTTAACAAGCACTACCCCATATTTCATATGTCATACCACTAGATATTTCATCACTTGGAAAAACATAACCATTTACATTCCTATTATAAAGTAATTCATATGATGTTAAATAATGATTAGGTCCACATGCATATCTTATTGTTTCTGTAGATATACCATATACTCCATCATCAAGAAGATAATCATGTACATTGCCATTATATTCTGAAGTTTGAGATTTATTTTCTACTTTAAATCCATATGTATTATAGCTACTATCTATCCATTCTCTCCAAGTCATACCTGGTTCATAAGTAATTGAATAAGATTTAATCATAAATGTATTTGCATCAACTTGAGCAGTATTTCCTATATATGGTTTATTATTCTCTATTTTAACTTTACTATCATCAGCAAGTTCTACAACAGCAGAAGCAGTTTTAATGTTTTCAACATTTAAATCTCCTTCATCATAAATATATTGATAAGTTCCATCTGTTGCATAAAATTTAGTTACTTTACCAGCTTTATTAAATGTAATTAAATAATCAATTTCTTGTCTTCCACTTAGTTTTAATGATTTACCAGTACAAGTACTACATCTTTTATATGTTTGTGCTTCTGTTACTACCATAGAATCCATCATCCATTGATTTTGTCCCGTTTTATATATTTCTTTACATTCAGTTAAGAATGAATTCATTTTAGCATCATTAAACATTGATACTATATTTGGTAAAGCAATAATAACAAGTAATGATAAAATAGCTACTACTGCTAATAACTCAACTAAAGTAAATCCTTTATTATTTTTCATATCATCACCTATTATAAATTATAATAAATAATACTATATATTACAAGATTTAATTATAAAAGAACACATAAGTGTTCTTATTTTGCTTCATACCAATCTTTTCCATATGACATACCCACTTTTAATGGAACAGATAGTTTATATATATTTTCCATTGTATCTTTAACAAGTTCTAAAATTTCCTCTAATTCATTATTAGGTACATCAAATATTAATTCATCATGTACTTGAAGTATCATCTTAGTTTTAAGATTCTTTTCTTTTAATAAATCATAAATCTTTATCATAGCAAGTTTTAATATATCAGCAGCACTACCTTGAATTGGAGTATTTAAAGCCATTCTGTCTCCCATTGATCTTATTAAATAATTAGTATTTTTAATTTCATCAATTTCTCTTTTTCTATTAAATAGTGTTCTAACATATCCAAGCTCTCTTGTTTTTTCTACAATACTCTTCATATATTCATTTACTTCAGGATATAAACTTAAATATTTATCAATATATTGTTTTCCTTCATAAGCACTAATATCTAAGTTTTCAGATAGTCCATATCCGCTAATACCATAAACAATACCAAATATTACAGCTTTAGCGGTTCTTCTTTGATTAGGTGTTACAGCATCAATATTTACTCCAAATATATCTGAAGCTACTCTTGAGTGAATATCTTCCCCATTAATAAATGCATTTTGTAATGATTTAGCATTACTAATATGAGCAAGTATTCTAAGTTCTATTTGTGAGTAATCGCTTGATAATAGTACGCTATCTTCACTTGCTACAAAGGCTTTTCTTATTTTCTTCCCTTCTTCACTTCTAACAGGTATATTTTGAAGATTTGGTTCAATTGATGATAATCTTCCAGTTCTAGTACCAGTTTGTAAATATATAGTATGTATTTTTCCATCTTCAAATATATAATCATTAAAAGTATTTAAATATGTAGTATAAAGTTTACTTAAATTTCTATATTCAAGTATTTCATTTACTATTGGATACTTTTCAGCATATTTAATTAATACATCATGAGCAGTACTAGTAGCATTTTTACCTCTTCCTTTTGGAAGACCAATCTTACCATATAAAATATCACTCAATTGTTTAGGAGAAGCTATATTAAATGTTTCTCCTGCTAAGTTATATATAGTAGTTTCTTTTAATTCTAATTTTACTTTAATGTCTTCTTTTAAATCATCTATTATTTCACTTTTAACATTTACTCCTTCTATCTCCATAGAAGCAAGTACGCTAATTAATGGATGTTCCATTTCATAATATAATTTATCTACTTCATCATTTTTTAACTTATCATTAAATTCTTGATAAGTATCATATAAGAATTTGGCTTTAGATACTATTTCACTTATAATATCTTCCTCAGTTAATGTACTTTTCTTATTAATAATATTTGTATAATATGGTAGATTTATTCCAAATGTACTAGTTAAATAAGCAAGATCATCTTTAACATTATAATTTAGTAAATATGCTGCGATTAATGTATCAAACTTACTATTTGTTTCAATTCCTAGTTTATTTAAATTAACAATATTCTTTTTTAAATCATAAGTTACTAAAGTATTCTTAAGTAAATCTCTATTTAACATTAATGAAGCTTTATCAAAATAATATGATTTTACCCCATCATATATAGAAGCACCAATAATATCAGCAGTATGATAATTGGTACCATTTATTTCTAAATAGAAACTATAATCTCCTTTAAGATCTACTTTTCCTTTTACTATTTCATATTCACTATTCTTACTAATTTGTCTTTCTGGAATAGATTTTAAAAATGAATTAAATTCTAATTCTTTATATTTCTTAGTTAATTCTTCTACATTAGGTCCACTATATTTAATAGAATCAAATGTATAATCAAAATCTATTGTTTTATATATAGTAGCTATCTTATATGAAAAATATGCATTCTCTTTATCATTAATTAGTTTTTCTTTTGTTTTACCACTAATTTCATCAATATGTTCATATACTCCATCTAGTGAACCATATTTTTGTAAAAGAGATAAAGCAGTTTTCTCACCTATTCCTTTTACTCCAGGAATATTATCAGATGGATCTCCCATCAAACTTTTAATATCAATCATTTTAATTGGATCTAGTCCATATGTTTCCCTAAAAGTTTGTGGATTCATCATTACATAGTCTTTTTGTTTTAATAATTTAACATCTACTTCATCACTTATTAATTGAAGTAAATCTTTATCACTACTAATAATTGTTGCATTATATTCAGGATCTTCATCTACCATTCTAGCAAATGTACCAATAATATCATCTGCTTCATAATTAACCATTTCAATATATTTGCAACCTAGTAAATCACATAATTCTTTAGCAATAGGAAATTGTTTTTTTAAATCATCTGGTGTCTCAATTCTTCCATCTTTATAATCTTTATATAAATCTTTTCTAAAGTTATGTCCTTTATCAAAAGCAACCATTACATATTCTGGTTTTTCTTCATTTAATATTTTATTTAACATATTAATAAATCCAAATAATGCATTAGTTGGAAAACCTTTAGAGTTTTTCATTAAATTACCAGTATATGCAGTTGCATAATAACTTCTAAATAATAAATTATTTCCATCTATTAAAATAACTCTTTTCTTCATGATTATTCACCTATTAATTATTATATAATATTTTATTTTTTTTATAAAGAAAAAGAAAGTTAATAATAATTAACTTCCTTGTAATATTTGTCTAATTCTATCAAGTGTTAATCCATTAGTATCAATATTATCTACTAAATCATCTACTGATAAATTAGTTATTGATATACCATTAGTATCTCTCTTTTTTAAAGTATTTGTTCCATCCCATACTAACATTTCAATTATTTTTCCACCAGCACTTACCTTAACATAATAATATAATTGTTTTCCAGTAAGAGGAACTTTATTTTCATCTCCTTCAAGTCTATAAAATACAGTACCATTATCTTCTTTAATAGATTGTTTCATAATATTTAAATCAATTGTATTAAATCTTGATTTAATATCAACTATAAATGTTTCTTTCTTACTATTATTAAATAAACTAATTAGATTAGGTACTACAAATATAGCAAGAACTGCAAGTATTGCAATTACTGCAAGTAGTTCAATTAAACTAAATCCCTTCTTCATATTACTTTCCTTTCTAGATTGGTAATAATATCATATTATAAATAATTAATTGATATGTATTATCTCTCTTTTCAACTTTAGCATTAATTTTATAAACACTATTTCTTTCTACTTCACCAATCTTTTTATATGCATCACTAAATAATATGCCTTCTACTTTATCATTTTCATCACTAAGTGTTATAAAAGACATCTTCTCATTATTTTTAGTTTTAATAGTTTTAGTGTTTTCAACAAATAATATTGTTGTTATAGTTTTATCAAAATAATTTTTATAATCCTTTAAAGTTATTGAATTACTCCTATCAAACTTAGTAACTGGATGGAATGATAAATAAAATCCATAATTCTTTATTTCATTTTCAATTAATTCTTTAGTATTATAATCATCAATATTATCAAATACAGGAGTTTCTTCTATAACAGTATTTAAATTCTTGCATAAACTAACATAATTTAATACTTCATCTATATTTTCTACATATTGCTTTTTATTAATACCAAATTCATCAAACGCACCACATTCAATTAAAGCAATAATATTCTTCTTATTAACTGTTCTACCATAACATCTAATTAGAAAATCATATATTGATTTATATGGTCCATTAATTCTTTCAGTTTCTATTTCTTCACATACATTTAATGCGATTGATTTAATTATTCTAAATGGTAAAACTAGTTTTTTATTGTGAATATCAAATACATATTTAGATCTATTAATACTAATACTTTCAAATTCAATACCTAGTATTTTAGATTCATCTATATATTCTTTTACTTTTTCACTAAGAGATGTCATATTAAGTAAGTTTTTCATAAAGAATGCTGTGTAATTAACCTTTAAATATGCCATTTGGAAAGCTACTAATGAATAAACAACTGAGTGTGATTTATTAAATCCATAAGATGAGAATTTAATAATTAAATCAAATAATTCATAAGCAACTTTTTCTTCATATCCTTTTGATATAACACCACTAATAAACTTATCTTTTTCTGAAGCAATTACATCAAATTTCTTTTTAGACATTGCTCTTCTAATAACATCTGCTTCTGAATAAGTAAATCCACCTATACTTCTTAATATTTCTAGTACTTGTTCTTGATAGATAATAATTCCATATGTACTTTTTAGAATTGGTTCTAATTCTTTAACAAGATATGTTATTTTCTTTTTCCCTTTTTTACGAGCAATATATTCAGGTATCATTTCTCTAGGGCCTGGTCTATATAAAGCAATTGCATCAACTAGTGTATTAAAACTATCTACTTCAAGTGTCTTTAAAAATGATCTCATTCCACTACTTTCAAATTGAAATACACCAGTAGTATAAGCATTCTTAAATAAATCTAATGTCTTTTTATCATTTAAATCTATATTATTAATATCTAATTTAATTCCATTATTATTTAAATCATCTAATATATTTGAAATAGTATTTAAATTTTTAATAGATAAGAAATCCATTTTTAATAAGCCTAAACTTTCAATATAATTCATACTATAACCAGTAAGTATTACACCATTACTTTTATATAGTGGCATAATAGTATCTAGTTCAATATCACTAATTACAACACCAGCTGCATGAACAGATGTATTCTTTTTTAAACCACATAAATGGTTACATACATTAACCATTTTTTTAGCATCACTATTTCTTGATATTATTAAAGTAAACTCTTTGTTACTTGATAATTCATCAAAATTCTTTTCATCTTTAATAGTTTTAATAATTCTATCTACTAAATTACCATCAAGCTCTAATACTTTAGATATATCTCTTATTATTTGTTTAGGAGCCATTGTATTAAATGAAATAATTCTAGCAGTATTCTTTTCTCCATATTTATGAGTAACATAATCTATTACTTCTTCTCTTTTCATATTATCAAAGTCAATATCTATATCAGGCATAGTAATTCTATCTGGATTTAAGAATCGCTCAAATATTAAATTATATTTTAGCGGATCTACATTTATTATTCCAAGAGCATAGTTAACTAAAGATGCTGCTCCACTTCCTCTTCCTGGACCAACTAATATATTATGTTTTTTAGCAAATAATACAAAATCATATACAATTAAGAAATAATCTACATAATGCATTTTTTCAATAACACTAAGTTCATACATTAGTCTATTTTTATATTCTTCACTAACATTTCCATTTAATCTTTTCTCTAATCCTTTTTTAGCTAGTGCTCTTAAAAAAGATGTAGAGTTTTCTTTATATACTGGAATATGATAATCACTTTTTGGTAGTTCAATATCAATTAAATTTGCAAATTTAATAGTACTTCCAATATATGTTGAATTATCAACTTCTCTAAAATAATACTCATCAGTTTCAATATTTTCTTTTATAGTTTTGTTTTCTTCTATGTATTTTAAATATTTATAATATTCTAAATCTTCCTTATTAAAATATCTAATAGTATCAATATAAACAGTATCTTCTGTTAATATAGATGCATTAACTCTTTCTTCTTCATTTTTATAACGTATATATATATAAGTAAATTTATCTTTAATACTTTCATATTCTTTATAGTTACATACTACTATGATATTAGAACTAAATTCCGATATAAAATCTATATCTACTTCACTTAAATTCTTTTTAGAAACAATCTTACATAAAGATACATAACCATCATAGTTTTTAGCATAAATTAATAAATCATTTAGTTCTATTCCTAAAATTGGTTTAATATCATTTTTCTTACATTCACTTATAAATTCATAAGCTCCAAACATATTAGGATCTGTTATTCCAAGAGTGTTTATTCCATTCTTTTTAGCATATGAAACAACCTCATCTATTTTAATAAGGCTATTCATTAAATCATATTCTGTTTTTATAGAAAGTGGAATATATTTCATAGTCTACCTCTTAAGAACATTTTATCAAAAAAAAATCAAAATAAAAAGTAGATTAATATTTATTATCTACTTCTCCAAAATCTACATTATCGATTTCATTTATTACTTCTAATTGATTTTCAATTATTTGTCTTAATCTTCTCTTTAATACTTCAGTGTTTCTTCTTAATTGGTCAGCATGATTTTGAGCACGTTCTGCTTTTAATAATGCATCATTTATAATTCTACTAGCATTATGTCTAGCTTCTGTTATTAATGCTTCTGCTTCATGTCTAGCTGTTGATTTAATTTGATCTCCAGCTTGTTCAGCAGTATAAATTGCTCTATTCATAGTATCTTCTATTCTTTGATAATAAGCAATTTGTTCAACTAATTTTTTATTCTCCTCTTCAGTTTTCTTGCTCTTGGTTAATAACAGTTCATAATTCTTAATAACATTATCTAAGAAATCTTGAACCTGTTTTTTATCATAGCCACGAAAAACTGTATCAAACTTTTTCATGCTCCACCTCAATATTATTATTTAAGATTAATTATTCTACCATTCACTCATATCATCTTTCTTAGATGATTTCTTTCCTTCCTCGTCTGAAATATTTCCTTCAATTTCAAATCCCTTTGGTGCACATAGCACAATACCAGGACCTAATTTTTCCATTTTTCCATCAATAGCATAAACAATACCATTTAAGAAATCTAGAATTCTTTTTGATACATCAGAAGTTACTCTCTTAAAGTTAACTACTACTTGGTTTTTAGCTTTTAAATAATCTGCTATTTGTTGTGCTTCTGAGAATGCTCTTGGCTCAACTAAAATAGTTTTATTTTTATAAGTTTCTTTATTATTACCAACTTTAATAGTCTCTCTTACTTCTTCATATTCTTCTTCGTCTTCTTCTCCTGGACCTAATATCTTTTTTAATGCGTCAAATGCCATAATCTTCCTCCTTTAGTGTACTACAATATAATTTTAGCACATATTCTTTTTTCTATCAATAAAAATTAAATCTAATTTTTATACTTTTCTATCAATATATATAATAATATATTTAGCTTTTTTTGTAAATAAAAAAAGCTAATAAATAGCTTTTTTAAAATTGAATTTTATCTTCAATATAAGATACTAATTCATCAACACTTATAGTTACTTGTTCCATAGTATCTCTATCTCTAATAGTAACTGTATTATTATTGATAGTTTCATCATCTATTGTTACACAGAATGGTGTACCAACAGCATCTGCTCTTCTATATCTTTTACCAATTGAACCAGATTCATCATATGAAGTATTAAAGTGTTTAACTAATGATTTATATATTTCCATAGCTTTTTCATTATGATATTTCTTAACAAGTGGTAATACTGTTACTTTAATAGGAGCTAGGAATGGATGAAAATGTAATACTTCTCTTTCATCATTCTCTAACTTTTCTTTATCATATGCATTACACATAAGAGTTAAGAATAATCTTTCTACACCTAAAGATGGTTCTACTACATAAGGAATGTATCTTTCATTAGTATCTGGATCTAAATATTCAAGTGATTCCTTTGAATATTCCATATGTTGAGTTAAATCATAATTAGTACGAGAAGCTATTCCCCATAATTCTCCCCATCCAAATGGGAATTTATATTCTATATCAGTAGTAGCATTACTATAAAATGATAATTCTTCTTTTTCATGATCTCTTAATCTTAGATTTTCTTCTTTGATACCTAAATCAAGCAAGAATTGCTTACAATACTCTTTATAATGTTTAAACCAATCTAATTCAGTACCTGGTTTGCAGAAGAATTCAAGTTCCATTTGATCAAATTCTCTTACTCTAAATATAAAGTTACCTGGAGTAATTTCATTTCTAAAACTCTTACCTATTTGACCAATACCAAATGGTAACTTAAGTCTCATACTTCTTTGTACATTCATAAAGTTAACAAATATACCTTGAGCTGTTTCTGGTCTTAAGTATACTGTACTTTTAGAGTCTTCAGTAACTCCTTGGAATGTTTTAAACATTAAGTTAAAGTTTCTAATATCAGTAAAATCAGTAGCACCACAATTAGGACATTTAACTTTATTTTCTTTTATATAGTTAACTAGTTCATCATTACTAAATTTACCAGCATCTTCTACTCCTAAATCTTCAAGAAGTTTATCTGCTCTATGTCTAGTCTTACATTTCTTACAATCTATAAGTGGATCACTAAATGTCTTTAAATGACCAGATGCTTCCCATACTCTAGGATTCATAAGTATTGCACTATCTAGTCCTACATTATTAATATCTTCTTGAACAAATTTCTTCATCCATGCTTTTTTAATATTATTCTTTAGTTCTACTCCTAAAGGACCAAAATCCCAAGTATTAGCAAGTCCTCCATATATTTCACTTCCTTGGAATATAAAACCATAAGTTTTACAATAATTAGTTAATTCTTCCATAGTTATTTTATTTTCCATTTTATCCTCCTTAAAAAATAAAAACTTCTAGATTATTCGTAGGAGTCCCATTAGGACGGTTCCACCCTACTTATTCTAGAAGAATCACTCGTTATTCATAGCCTCAGTGCTTTACCATCACACCTTCATCGCTTAACGAAATAATTTTATCATACTAATTATTATTTTTCAACAATAAAAAAGCCTATTATTGAGGCTTTTTTTCTAAAACTAATTTTCCACCAAGCTTACAGAATTTTTCTTTTAACATATCTCTAGTTTCTAAATATGGTTTAATTTCTTCATCATATCCCAAGATTAGATATATTTCTCTCTTCTTAGCTGATGTTAATTCTGTACTAGATAAAGATGAGGTTAACTTTCTAAATAATAGTTCATATTTCTTTTCAATAACTTTAATTTGTTTTTCATTAGCATTAATTAATCTTCTAATTTCTTCTAAGATTATATCATCTGCTTTATTTGAAATACTTCTATCAATTGTTTTAGCATAATCTGTTTCATCTGTAATAGTTGGAACACTAATTCCTTTTTCTAATTCTTCTTTAGATAATTTTAGATTTACTATTGCTTCTAAACCTTTATTAGCATCATATACATATGCTTGAGCAGTTTTATCTGATTCATATAAGTTCTGAGCATCCCATGCACTTGATCCACATGGTGAACCATTTCTAACTACTTCTACTCCATTTTCAGCAATAAATCTTTCAGTTGCATTATGTAGATGTGCAGCATGAATAACAACATGATCCACAGCTTTAGCATCATCTCTAAACATCATTGTTGGAAGTTCAGATAATTTTTTATCACTAAGTGGTTTCCCATCCGGTCCTTTACCATGACAAGCAATAATTAAATTATTATTCCAACGTTTAGCATTTGCAAATCTTAAATCTTTTACATCACAACTAATTTTTACTTTAGGATCATCTTTATATCTATAATATAATTGCATGTATAACATATAGTCTGTTAAGAAATCATGATTTCCTGGTTGGAACATAAGATGTAATACTTCACAATTCTTTTTCATTCTTTCAATAGACCAAATATGAGCAGCAATTCCACTAGATATCATTTGTTGGAATCTAGTATCATTATGTTGTTCAGTACCAGCAGTAGTTGTATTTTGTTCTGTATCTGTATTAAAGAAGTCATTTCCAATAGTCATAATTACTTCTTTTGGTTTATACAAATTAACAACTTGTTCTGCTTGTATAATCATTTTAATATATCTATATAAAGCTTTTTTATAATCGTATGCATCTTTTGAATCAAACTTACTAGCAAGTTTTCCTAAATGTAATTCAATATCTGGTATAAATACTAGTTTTTCTGCATTATATTTTGTTTTTGTTTTTCTTGTTTGAGTTGGTGTTAATTGACTTTGTAATATAGCAGTATATACATTTTCATCAATTAAGAATTCTTCTAATGCTTGTTTATACAAATTGAAGAAATAATCATCTGATATAGCATTAACTGGTTTTCTTTTTACAAATCTAATAGTAAATTTTGATTGATAAGTTTGTTTAACTTCAGTAACTTTTACAGGGAAACGCATCTTTTTCATTTGATCTTCATCATAACCCATTTCTTCTATTTCAGAAGGGGTTAAGATTTTCTCTTCTTTTACAGGTACCATCCAATAACCTGTATCAATTCCCTTTATTTCCCATTCCATTGGGTTTTTATGGAAGAAAGAATATAAGAATTCATCTTTAGATACAATATCCATTATTTTCTTTCTTGCTACTTCTAATGAATCTTGGGGGTCAACATGAAAGACATTTTTCAAGTCATCTTCACTTATTGCAAAAAAAGTTCTTTCAGGTTTAGTACCCTCCATTACTTCTACTTCAAATTTAAGATCTAGTAATTCCTTACTATATTCCTTTGCCATCTAATATTACCTCCAACAAAAAATGAGTATACCAAAATCAAAAATAAAATGTTTTGTTATACCCTTTCTATTTTCTCTACCATATTCATTTTAATATAAATTTTAAAAAATATCAATAAAAAACATGATTATTTTCCAACAATACTTTTGATTGGTTCAAAAGATTTTCTATGTTCTTTTAAAATTCCATATTTATTTATGGCTTCTATATGTTTTTTTGTTCCATAACCTTTATTATGTTTAAAATCATATTCAGGATGTTTTTTGTCTAATTCTATTAGCATTCTATCTCTTGTAACTTTAGCTATTATAGATGCTGCTGCTATACTTAAACTTTTAGCATCTCCTTTAATAATTGATGTTTGAGGAATATCAATATCTAGTTTAACAGCATCTATAAGCAAATGTTCTGGTTTAATACTAAGATTATTTACTGCTTCTATCATCGCTTTTTTAGTAGCTTCTAAAATATTAATATCATCTATTACTTCATTTGATGACATACCTATTCCAACACTTAAAGCATTTTCCATTATTACATCATATAATAGTTCTCTTTTCTTTTCTGTTAATTTTTTTGAATCTTGTATTCTTTCATCAAAATAATCAACAGGCAAAATAACAGCAGCTGTTACTACTGGACCAATTAGTGGACCTCTTCCTACTTCATCAATACCAGCTATATATTTAATGCCTTTATTATATAGTTCATTTTCAAATTCTTTCATAAACATCACATAAATATTATAACATTTAAAAAGACATTTTACATGTCTTTTATTCTATAGTACAAGTATAACCAACTTCTTCTAAACCTTCTTTTGATTTAGTTATTGAAGATAGTTTTTCTAATTCATTATTAGTAATCTTATCAACATTCAAATCAGAATATACATGAAGATTTTTGCTTTCAATACTTTGAGTACAATTTTCAAAAGCTTCTTTATATTGACTCATTGCATTTTGAACTACTTCACAGAAATCTTTTTGACGTAATAAATCTATTTGTTGATCAGAATATGCTGATAAATTCATATCATAAGTTAAATTCATTTTAGTGATTCTAGCACCTTTAAATGTAACATTATAACCTACATCAACACCACTTTCTGTTGCTTTACAACGAAGTACTTGTTCCTTTCCACATCCAGCTAATAATAAAAGACCAAATACCATTAATGCACTTAAAAATAATTTCTTCATAAATGATTCTCCTTCCATATTCATTTTAACATAAATTATAAAAAAAAAGAACTATTAATTAGTTCTCTAAAACGCTTACTTGTTTTTTATCTTTTCCTTTTCTTTCGAACTTAACGTTTCCAGCAACTTTAGCATATAATGTATGATCTTTTCCCATACCTACATTTGTTCCAGGATAAACTTTAGTTCCTCTTTGACGATAGATTATTGCGCCAGCTTTACAAACTTGACCGTCTGATAACTTAGCACCTAATCTACGACCAGCAGAATCTCTACCATTCTTTGTAGATCCAACACCTTTTTTAGATGCGAATAATTGTATATTTAAATTCATTTTAATCATGGTTTTCCTCCTTAATATCTATATTTTTATCATAATTTTCTTTTAGTTCGTATATTAAACTAACTAAATTATTAAGTAAACTATTAGTTATATTATCTTTCTTGACATTAACAATTTTTAAATCGTTACCATCAGTATAACTTATAGCATCTTTATCTATTTCAAGTATTCCATTTATTGTAGTTATTATCATTGTACTAAATGATGCACATACAATATCTTTTCCATAACCATCATATCCTGCATGACCATGACATTCAATACTTGAAATAATATTATTTTCTTTATTAATTCTTACTTTTATCATTATTTACTAATAGATTTAATAAGTATTTTTGTATAAGGTTGTCTATGTCCTTGAGTTTTTCTATATTTCTTTTTAGGTTTATATTTGAAAACTAGAATTTTCTTTTGTTTACCATGTTTTAAAACCTTAGCAACAACCTTAGCTCCTTTAACAGTAGGAGTACCTACTTTACCATCAACATATAAAACTTCATCAAAAACAACTTCTTTATCTACTTCTTGGTCTAATTTTTCAACATATAGTTCTTGTCCTTCTTCAACCATATATTGTTTTCCACCAGTAACAAATATTGCTTTCATTTTATTCCTCCTTCAATAAGACTCGCTTTTAAGGTAAGAATTACTCTTTTTATAATAACCTTTTCAATGCGGTTGTAGAGAAAGATTTCTACAAACATGAGTATTTTAGCATAATTCGGGTATTATGTCAAACAATTTATTGCTTTTTTACTTATCATTTAAACATTCATAGAAACTAAAATATTCATTTCTTCCAAATATTAAATGATCTACTACTGGAATACCCATCAAAGAGCCAATTTCAAATAATGATTTAGTTAATTCTTTATCTTGAATAGAAGGGCTTACATCCCCTGATGGATGATTATGAAATACTATTATAGAATAAGCACTATTTATAATAGCATATTTAAATATTTCTCTTGGATGAACGCATGAAGTATTAATAGTACCTTTAAATAATAATTTATATGTTATTAAATATGATTTAGTATCTAAATATATAGCATAGAAATTCTCTTCATTTTCTTCAATAACTAAATCTTTAAAATATTCATATATTACTTTAGAATTATTTAGTTTTATCTTTTCTTTTTCTACTCTATAAAATACTCTTCTACCTAGTTCAATCGCACTAAGTAATTCTATTGCTTTAACACTACCTATTCCATTAATACTTTTTAATCTCTGAAAAGAAATACTCCTCAAATCATTTATATTACTAATTAAACTAATAATATTATTTGATATATCTTTAGCACTTTTATTATGTGTACCTGTTTTAATAATAATTGATATTAAATCTTCATTAGATAAACTATTAATACCATATTTAATAGCTCTTTCTCTGGGTCTTTCACCAATTGGAATATCTTTTATCATAATAATAAAAACTAATATGAAAATCATATTAGTTTATTCCTTTCTAATAGTATTATTAGCTATTATTTATTAAATCACTTTAACTCTTTTAAACTTTCTATTACATTATGAAGATTATCTGCTTTAATCAATTCTATTTTATAGTTATTTTTTTCTTTTTCTTTTAATGCTTCTTCATAATTCTCACTTGGTACGATAAATACATTTGCTTTCTTATTAACTGCTCCTTTTAACTTGTATTTAACTCCATCTATTTTACCAACTCTACCATCTTCATATATAACACCAGTACCACTAATTTTTAAGCCCTTAGTTAAGTCATATTCAGTAATTTTATTAAATATATCTAAAGCACATAAAAGTCCCCTAGAAGAGCCTGATTCATTGTCTTTAAATACATATTCTACTTTAGGATTAGTAGTAATACTTTTAAGTTCAGATAAAGTAATTCCAATATATACTTGTTCAGCCTCTTTATATAATACAGAATAACACTCTTTTTCTTTATTATTTCTTATTATTTTTATATCTAATCTATCATTCTCTTTATATTTAGATATTTCATTTTTTAAATCTTCAAAACTAGTTATTTCTATTCCATTAATACTTTTAATAGAATCTCCTACTTTTAAATCAGTATTAGCTTCTTTTGAAATATGTGTTACTAATACATCAACAGAATCAATATTATATGATATTTTTGCTTCATTAAAAGCAGCTATTATAGCATCATAACTAGTTTCTTTTAAATATATTTTATCTCTTTCAACTATTTCTTTCTCACTCTCATCATCTATTCTCATTTTATCTAGACTAACAAGATCCCAAGAAGGAATTATATAAGATAATAATATATTAGGAATAGTACCATCTCTTGCCATAACATATGTAAGATTAAAAGTACCTTTGCTCTCATAAGAATTATCTACTTTAATTCTATTAGTTAAATCAACAAGTCCACCAGGAGAATATATATAATAATCAAGTTTAATATTAAAGAATAATAATATAAATAAAAGAATCAAATAAAATTTATAATTCTTTTTAATATCATTAAATATATAATTAAATATCTTTTTCATATATTTCACCTACTATCAATTATAGCACATTTATTTTTTAAAAGAATAAGAAGAAATGTCTAATTTTATTCTATCTGACAACTACCAAAAGGATAAATATAATAATCAAAAGGAATATCAAAAAAGTAAAAATATAAATAAAAGAATACTTATTAGAAGTATTCTTTTTTATTTTAATTCTTTTGGCAGTTTACTATGTATGTGTTACCCACGTGACTATTTTGAGAACATGGAGTTGATGATGATTTTACACAAGAATCAACAATCCTAGTAGTCTTTGGTCCTAAGCTATATCTATATCCACATTCTTTCCAAGTTCTATTTGCTGTACATGTATATTTGTATCCACCATCAGAAGAACATACTGATTCACCACAATTATCTAAACCAGGTAAATCTTTAATAAAGGTTTCTTGATAATAAACGTGCCAATCTTCATCCCAAACTTGCTTACATTTATATTCATGTTTTGTCCAAGTACATTTATAATCTTTAACTTTGCCTATATCAGATGCAGATGAGCATGCAGCACTAGATTCTCCAGGCCAAACACAATTATTTGTATTATTTTGTTTTGAAAGCCATGTAAGGGTTTTATTACATGTTTGTAAAGTTGCAGTCCATGTTTCTTCTTTAGTACAATTACTTGTATTTCCATAATATACTGTATGACTTGATGAACTATATCCGTTTCCACAAGAAGTACAATTTTCTCCAGAGGATGCAACATGTGTATTAGCTGAACATGATATATAACATTCTGAAAGAGATGATTTTCCAGCATCACTTGTATAGTCACCATTACATTGAACTCTTCCTTGAATACTATTTTTGTAATTATATGTTCCTCCGCCACAATAGTATCCTGCTGTACATGTTGAACATGTTGAACTATTTGCATTTAAGAATTTACCACCCGAACATGTTACATAACAACTACTTATTGTTCCAGAACCAGCGGCACTTATCATTGAACCTGGGCATTGTGTTATTCCTTGAACACTGTTTCTATAATTATATGTTCCACCTTCGCAATAGAAACTAGCTAAACATGTTGAACATGTTGAACCATTTGCTTCTAGATATTTTCCTCTGTCACAAGATATACTACAGCTTCCAATTGATTGAGCGCCAGCATCACTTGTCATACTTCCTGGACATTTTGTTAATCCTTGATCTGCTGTACTACTAAAGTTGAATGTTCCACCTTCACAGTAATTACCAGCTGTACATGTTGAACATGCAGAAGCACCTTTTGGTAAATATGTTCCCTTTGCACATGTTATGCTACATGCTGCTTTAGAAGTTGATTGCTCAGGACATGTCATTGAACCAGGACATGCATCACAAGTTACTGCTCCACCTGTAGAATAATGATTTACAGTACAATTCTTGCAATCTGCAAGGCCAATTTCATCGGCATATTTACCAGCTGCACAGTTTTTACATCCATTAGCTTCGGTTGATTTACCTGTTCCCGTTCCTTCTTTTCCAGTTGGACATCCGTGACGATCATTTCCTCCACCACAGTAGTATCCATCTTCACATGTTGTACAATCTTCTACTTTCTTTCCGCCAGTAGAATTCCTATATGTTCCAGCTGGACAATTTGCATTATGACTTCCACCTGTACAATATTTACCAATTGGACAAGTATCACATCCTGTATTTCCTTTTGTTGTATTATATGTTCCAGCCGTACATGTTGAACACTCTGGTGTTCCTTCATTTGCAGCATATTTTCCTTCTAAGCATTGTGAACATCCTTCTGCCTCATTTTTCTTTCCTTCGCCTGTTCCTTCAGTTCCTCGTGGACATGCAGTATGATTTGCCCCACCTGTACAATAATAACCATCTTCACAAGGTTTACATGTAGATTGACCATCTGAATCTGTGTATGTTCCTGGTGGACATTGACCACAATCAGGAGATGTTCCATCATTAAATGTTCCAGCTGGACATGCTTCAAAATTAGCTATCATCTGTACAGTGCTATTCTTTGTTGGATTTAAATTAACAAAATATCTATTTTTAGTTTTATCATTAAATGCACTTGTTACTGTATTTGCTGTAGTTCCTGTTTTTGCAGTAGTTGTGTTTCCATTAAATGTCCATCCTGCAAATTGATGTCCTGCTTTTTTAGCATTATCTATTTCTACTACTACATCATATGTTGCACTTGTTGGATGTAGTGTTCCAAATGTTCCACCATTCAAATTATATGTTATTGTATATGTATTTTTTGTAATACTTGCATATAAAGTATGATTTGTATCTCTAAAATCATTAGTACTACCAAGGTTTAAATTTTTTGCATTACTAGTAAAATTACCATTAGCATCAATAACTTGGACACTACCATAATAGAATCCATTAAATGTCCATCCAGTTATTGTTGGTTTTATAATACTAGTTATTGGATGTTTTGTTTCATAATCACTATACCAGTTTGTTCTATATTTAAAGTACACTGGTTTTGGATTTGGTTGTGTTGCATATGTTTTTGTTGTACTTCTATAATCTTTGTCAGAATCCTTTATAGCTAAATCAAATATATATGTCTTTAACTCAAAGACTGCAGTACATGTTATATCCCTTTGAATATTCTCAACTGTATAATTATTTTCATAAATATTTGCTCCCATTTTGATAAGTTCACATTCATCTTTTCTAGTATTGTAATAATAACCATTAGCTGGTATTAAGACATATTGAAGTGATTCTCCAGGTCTTACATATCTTTCACCTAAAGGACTTACTGTTCCATAACTTGTGTTATTAGATATGATATCAACTGCATAACCTTCTTCAAATGTCCATGGATTAGCATATGTTCCCTTTCCGCCAAAGATTGTTCCTGGTTTTATATACTCAGTAACTCTTGTTCCTGATAAACTATCAGCACTCTTTGATTGAATATATGCATCTACATAATACTTACGATTAGATTCAGCACTAGTAAGTGTCCAATACTCTTTTCCATTTGCTAAGTAACTTTGGTTTGAGTAAACACTTAAATCAAATTCACTCTTGCTTAAAAGTCCACCATTTATAAATGCTGAACTATCTCCAAAACCTGTTTTTTCATAAACATAGTTTTTGCCAAATAAAAGGTATTTTCTTCTATCTCTAAAAGTAGTGATATAGTTATTTGTTTTTGTAACAGCTTCACCATATGTAGTTACTACAGCTGCATAAACAAACACTGGTATAATAATTAATAATAAGAATAAAAATATAAAATACTTCTTATTTTTCATAGTATCACCTTTCTCTTACTCTACTATAAAAAATTATATCATATGTATTATTTTCTTGCAAAACTTTTCAATAAAAAAACAATGAATTATATTTCATTGTTTTTGTTATTCTTATAATTCTATAGAAGCGTAATAATAATCTCCATTACCTCTTTCAAATACACCTATCATATAAGTAATTGGATTATTACATTTAGAAGTATCTGAATTATTATTAATATAATTACCATTACTATCTATAGTATTTAAATCATTACATTTCTTAAGAGTTTTCATATATTCAATAGTACCATTATCATATATTTCAACTGCTTTTAATTCACCTCTTCCTTTAGGATTACCATAAACATCTAAATCATTTAATTCATTCCTAATATTTTCAATAACATACAAATGTACAAGTCCCATATCATCAAATACTTGATTACAATCAAATAATAATTCTCCCATTTTAGTAGTTGAACAATTATACGAACTGGTTACTTCACGATCTGCTCTAAATGATATACCTTTATGAGCTAAATTAGTGCAAGCCATTCCATAATTACATACATCATCAGTACCAAGTTTGCTTAAAACATAAACTAGATATTTGTCTGATGTTTTATCATATTTCTCTTTCTCTTTTGTTTTTCTAGTTACCAATGAATAACTTGAAATAAGCATTGCAAGTGATAAAGCAACTACAACTAATACAACTATACTTTCTACAAATACAAAACCATCTTTTTTCATATTTTCCTCCTAATCTCCTACTATATATGGATTATCTGCTGTTCCATTTCCAGTTATTATTCTTATATTACCATTCAATGAGATAACTGGAATAACTTCAGCAGTTTCTGTTACATGTTTTCCTTGCATAACTCCATTATTTCCATTTACTGCAACAACTTTATTCACATTTGAAGTTGATGTAGAAAATGGTGAAGATGTCCAAAATGTTTTTCCAGATGTAAACAGATAAAAATTTCTATTAACATGAGTTAATCCAGCATGAATACCACCTAAATACATATCATCAGTATCAGTTAAATAACCACCAGCTAATAAAACTTCATCAGCAGTTAATAAACCAACTGGATAAGATAATGTTCTATCGGTAACAGTATATCTATCATTTTGTTCTGAACAAGTAAGTGAGAAATAATTAATCAAAGTATCTGGATTATATGGGTTAATATTTGTGTTACTCTTATATACTGGCATAATACCTTTTGCATGATAATATGTCATATCTGAAGTGTGTTTAAAATTTGTTTTATTATTACAAAATATAGTATTTTTAGATACTGCATATGTATAATCTTCTTCAATAATATTAGTAACATACCAATCATTTAATACATCTATTACATTACTATGAGTATTTACTTCATCATAACTAGGTATTCTTCCATCTTGTTCATCTACCAAACTAACCGTTTCATTATTACTAAAACTAACAGTCCCAACGCTAACATTTGGTTTATGTGCTAAATCTTTACATTTATCATCATTTGTATATCCGTCAAATACAATTCTTAAACTTCCATCTTCATTAGTTCTAAGTATTCTGAAACACATTGATGCATAAATTAAATGGTTATTTTCAACACTACCTCTAAAGAAATATATTCTATTAGATTTACCATCATTATTTTCATCAGTTAACGTATCATCACTAATATAGAATAAACCATTTCCATTTCCTTGGGAATCACTAGCTGGTCTAACCAGTTTTAATTTGTCATATGATTGTGGTGTATTATCTTCAAGTAATTTACTTAAAGCATAACTTCTATTCTGTTTATCTTTATTAATATCATCATCTATTTGATAATTAATTGCCTCTAAGAATTTGTCTTTTTCTATATAAGTTCTTAATATAGCTAACATTAAGAACAAGAAAATGACTAAAAAAGTATATACTAAAGCCATTGAAACAAAACCATTTTTACCTTTTTTCATTCTACTCTTCTCCCAATTATAAATTAATTATATAATAAAACAATCAAAAAATCTATATTAAATAAAAAGAATTATTCTTTATTTGAATAATTCTTTATATATTTCAGAATAATTATCTACTCCAATAAACTCAATACTATCTCTTAAATCTTTATCAAGTTTTTCTACTTCTTTTAAATTATCTTTTGGAATATATAATTTTTTAATACCACATCTTTTAGCAGCAATGGATTTTTCTTTTAACCCGCCTACTTTTAATATATCTCCTTTTAAAGTTAACTCACCAGTCATAGATATATCATCTGGTATCTTTGTATTTTTGATAAGTGATAATATTGTACTTACAACAGCACTTCCAGCAGAAGGCCCATCTTTTAAAATACCTGCTTCAGTAAAATGAATATGTAAATCATTTTCACTAAAAAAAGATGTGGATATATTAAATAATTCATTATTACTCTTAATATAACTTATTGATACACTAATACTTTCTTTAGCAACATCTCCTAAAGAACCAGTAAATGTTACTTTTCCAGATCCTTTAAAACTAGAACATTCTATATCTAAAACAGTACCACCTTGATTATTACATGCTACTGCGTGAATAACTCCTGTATGATTAATATCTTTCTTTTTATCATTATGATATAACTCATCATCTAAGTACTCAACTACATCACTTTCTTTAATTCTAATACTAAATAGCTTTCTAGCTTTCTTAATATGATTAGTTATTACTTTTCTTACTATTTTATTAATATTACGTTCTGCGTCTCTAACTCCAGCTTCATTAGTATAATTATTAATAATTTTCTTAATAGCATCAGTTTCTATCTTAATCATAGTACTCTTAATACCATGACGTTTTAACATATTTGGAATAATATAATTTTCACAAATATATACTTTCTCATTTTCCGTATAACCTGATATATTTATTATTTCAAGTCTATCAAGTAATGCACTTGGAATAGATGAAATATCATTAGCAGTAAGTACAAATAATATATGACTTAAATCTACTTCTTCATCAATATAATTATCAACAAACTTCTTATTTTGACTAACATCTAATATATCAAGTAATGTTGATGCAGGATCACCTTTATAATCTTTCTTTAATTTATCTACTTCATCAAGTAAGAACACAGGATTATTACTACCACATTTAATAAGTGAAGTAACAATTTTACCTGGATTAGATCCAATATATGCACGTCTATGTCCAACAAGTTCTGCTGAATCACTCATACCACCTAAAGATATTTTTACAAAGTTTCTATTTAATGCTTTTGAAATAGATTCTGCAAATGTAGTTTTACCAACTCCAGGAGGACCAACTAAACATATAATTGGACTATTAACATCATCACTAATGCTTTTAACTGCTATATATTCAATAATTCTATTTTTAGCTTCTTCAAGTCCATAATGAGATGCATCTAATTTCTTTTCTATTTTTATTAAATCTTTCTCATCACGAGTTTGTTTATTCCATGGAATTTCCATTAAATAATGAATATAATTTCTAATAATACCGGCATCAGGAGCAAGTTCACCACACGCATCATATCTATCAATTTCAGTTAATAATTTTCTCTTAATATTATCTGGATAATCTCCATTATTAACTTTATCTCTTAAATCAATTACTTCTTCTGCTTTTGATAAAGACTCACCAAGTTCATCTTTAATAACTTTTAATTTTTCTTTTAAAATATATTCTTTTTCAGAATCATCTAAATTCTTTTTTATTTTACTTTCAATATGACCCTCTAGATCAATAACTGCACTTTCAATAGCTAATTCTTTAATAAGAGTTTTACCTCTACTAATACTAGATGCATCTAACATTAATGATAATTTTTTATCACGACTAAGTGTTAAAAAATCACCTACTAAATCAGTTAATTTATCTAAAGATATACCTGGTCTTACTTGAGACATAATTGAATTTGAAACAAAAGGATTTTTATTAACATATGCTTCTAATTCACTAATCAATTTTCTAGTATAAGCAGTTGTTTCAATTTCACTTTCTTCTGTTTCAATTTTAGTAATAATACTATCTAATACATCTTCTTCATTTGAATAATTTACATAGCTTATGACTTTAACTCTATATAAACCAGAAATGATTATTCTTTCATTTCCATTAGGTAATTCTATAATATTTTTTATCTTTCCAACAACACCTATTTTTGGTAAATCAGATGCATCTGGATTTTCTTCAAGAGAGTTTAAGGGGCACACAACAAGAACTTCACTATCATGATAAAGTTTTGATATTTCAGTAACTTTTTTACTTACGCTGCTCTTTATCTCAACCCTTACTTCTTCATAAGGTAATAAGACAAGGTTCTTTAATAAAATAACAGGTAAATTACTTTTTATCATTTGTTGCCTCCTTGTTTATGAGTATTTATTATAGATATAAAAAATGAAAAAGTAAACAAAAAAAATGAATATTTTTTTTTATTTTTTTTTTATTCAAAAAGTCATTGACAAAAGTTATTTTTTAATGTTAAAATCGAGTTAGTAAAGTAGCCTAAAAGTAAAAGGAATTACAATCTATCAAATGTAATTCCTTTTATTTTTTCTTGTTTTATTGAGTTAATAATTAGTAAGCTTACTCTATCATAATCCACTTCATCTTTAACTGGAATATTCTTAAATTTAGATATCTTAGTAAATAGTTCTTCAACCTCATTATGATTGTAATAATCTATTCCAAAATTTTCTTTTAATTTATCTTTATAATAGTTATCCAACATATTTAATATATGAATTGCGATAACATCAGATGAAATTATTTCTTCTTTTATAACTGTCATACTAGCAAGATTTAAAGCTAACTTTTCACTATTAAATTTAGGCCATAGTATTCCAGGAGTATCTACTAAATCCATAAAATCATTTACTCTAATCGTATTTAACATTTTAGTAACACCTGGTTTATTTCCAACATCTAAAATGTTCTTTCCAATTAGTTTATTAATTAGTGTACTCTTTCCTACATTAGGTACTCCAATAACCATACATTTTGCTTTCTTAGGAAGTAACCCTTTAGATTCTCTTTTCTTGTTTTTATCAATCATTATGTTTTTAACTTCTTCAATTATCTTTTTATAATCATTGGAATTTTTCGAATCACAAGTTACTACAATTAATCCTTCATTTTTATATTTATTAATCCATTTATTAGTTTCTTCTTTATCACATAGATCATATTTATTAAATACTACAATTCTCTTTTTATTATTAGTTAATTTATCTAAATCAGGTATTCTTGATGAAAGAGGAATTCTAGAATCAATTACTTCAATAACAACATCCAAAGAAGATATAACATTAGTTATATCTCTTCTAGTCTTAGCCATATGACCTGGAAACCAGTTTATATTAGTTTTATTTTCATTATTTTTTTCTTTCATGAATATTACCTCCATTCAAGCTTTTTATACGAACTTTAACATCTTCTTCCGTATAACCATCATATTGTGGTGCACTTTCAATTTCATGAACACTTAATTCATCCCAAAATTTCAATTTTAAGTGCTGAGTTATTGGACCATCTGGTGTAAAAATTCCTGCAATAAAATCGCCCTCAAACATTGGATCATTTTCTTCGTCAAAGTGTTTTTTTGACTTCCATGAAATATCTGGATAAGCATTACATAAAGCTATGAAATATACATTTCTCATATCCGTGTAGTCACCAAAAGTATGATAACCATCACTAACCTTTTTTACACTTTGACCACTATGTCTAAGCTCTAAAATATCTTCATTTATTTGTTCTATAGTTTTCATTTTAAGCACCTCTTTTAATTAATATAAAATGTGTCGGCACGTTACGAGCCAGTACCCTAATTCCTCTCAAAAATGAGTATATTTTAATCTGTTTTTTTAATGATTTCTTCTTATTTTATTAAAACTTGCAAGATCTCAATTCTCACAAACCACCATTCTATAAGGGTTTAAGTGATAGTCGCCATAAATACAGGGCAGGCAGTTTTATCATTCATGATTTCAACTCCTTTACTATTGCTTAATCTATTTATTTTTTAATAACTCTACTACTATTTTAGGTATAATTTCATATCTTACTTTATGTCTATATTCATTCTCTTCTTCTGTTCTACCACTATATAATGATTTATTTACTACTGTATTATCAGATATACAGAAAAGCGCTGTAACATTTATATTTAATAAATCATTACATTTGAATAAATTAGCAGTTTCCATTTCTATTGTTTTAGCACCCAACTCTAGTATTCTATCAATATGGTAGAATTGTGCAATTACTGTATCAATACTAAAATTTACTTCAGTATGATATTTAATATTTTCTTTTTCCAAAATACTTATTAATTTATTAGTAAATTCTTTAGTTGGATATTCTTTTTTAAATAATTCATCTTCTAAATTCTTATTTAAAAATCTTGATGCTCCATCACCACATATAGAATATGTAGGAATAACTATATCTCCTATTTTTATGTTTTCATCTAATGAACCAGCAGATCCTAAAAATACTAAATTCTTACATTTTGTTAATCCCAATGGTAAAGTATTTTCCATTATCACTGGTGCTCCAATACTTTTTAATTCAATATATGAAAATGAGATGTCATCCCTATATAGATTATATACTTTTTCAGATACTTGTTCTACTCTAAAATCTAATTTAGCAAATATATCATGACTCCACCATGGAGCAATTACCACATTTTCTAGTATTTTTTCATATCCCCTATTTAATACTATGTCTTCTTTTGTAGTACCATATTTTAAATGTGATTCTAATAAATCATTATAATTCATATTTTCACCTCTATTTATTTTTTAATAGTTTTTGTATTTCATTTAAATATTCTTTTCTTTTATCTAACTTATCTGGATGATGAGCAAGAGCATCACATCTTTGTATTTCATATAATTTTAAATAATAATCATAATTAGAATTAATATCTGCATCTATAAAAGATGTATCATGCATACTTATTAATGAACAAATATAATCTGTATACTCTTTTGGATATCCAAGTCTATTTAAAATACTTTTAGACATATTAGCTGATACTTTAGCGTGATCTTTAAAATGTCTTACTTCTTCATCTTGATATGAAAATGGTTTACCCATATCATGAAGTAATAAACATAGTCTAATATCAAAATCATTTTTAGACATACTAAGAGCTAACAGTGTATGATTCCATACATCTAAATGATGATGAGGATGATTATGTTCAAAACCTATCATATTCTTTATTTCAGGTATTATTTCTAATAAATAATCCCTATTCTTATTAATTGAATCAACAACATCATCAGATAATAGAATTTCTTCTAAAGTCATTCTAATCACCTATAATTTTTCTACTACTTCTATATTTGTATCATTTAAATATTCTTTTAATGTTTTAGCATCATCCATTGAACCAACTATAGAGCCATAATGAGTTGGTATAACTACTTTAGGATTAATTACTTTTATTAATTCTGATGCTTCTTTTGAATCCATTGTAAAATGTCCACCTATTGGTAATAATGCTATATCACATTTAACATTTTTATTTTCAGGTGTCATATCAGTATCACCTGCCACAAAATAAGTAATATTGTCATATATAACTATATAACCTAACCAATTATTACTTCTTGGATGAAATGGTTTATCAATATTATAAGATGGTATTGTTTTAATAGTTATATTATCAATAGTTATTTCTTCATTTGGACTTAGATAAATATAATCTTTAAAACTAATTTCATTTATTTGATTATCCATACTCTTAGGAGCAACAATAATAGTATTATCATTTTTTATATTATTTATTGATTTAATATCAAAATGATCATAGTGTTCATGAGTAATAAAAATAATATCAGCATCATGGGTATCTTCTTCTATTTTGAATGGGTCAAAATATAATACTTTATCTAATTTGATTCTAATACTACTTTGTGTATTAACTATTATATTATCTGTATTCATATATTCTCCTTTTATAAATTTTTACCATAGTATTCTACTAGTACTTTAGTACCATCTGGATAAGTATCAACAGCATCTTTTATATGTTCAGTAAAACCATATTTAGTATATATTGCTTTGTTTTTAAGTTCTGTTGGTTCTACTCCAAGAGTTACTCTTTTATATCCTCTTTTCTTTAAATCCTCTATCATATATTTAAACAATTTTGAAAAATATCCTTGTCCTTGATATTCCTCTATAGTTCTAAATGCACCTAAGTATGCAGTTGTATCATCTATTAGTCCATCTGAATCTTGTATAAATGTATTATTAATAAATGCAGTACATTCACTAATTATTTTTCCATCCAATAATCCATAATATGGAATACTATATCCATTTTTAAATCTTGCTATATGTTCATTCTTCCAAGTAATCCAATTTTCTTTATCATCAGCATGTTCTATTTCATAGTCCCATTTAGTATTCATTTCTTCTTCATTAGCTATTTTACATATATAATTTCCCATAATTATCCTTTCTATAAAGATATCTTAACTACTACACCATTAACATCTTTATTAAACTTTTTCCATGTTGTTTCTTCTACTATACTAAATCCAGCACTAAGAAACAATTTTAAAGTATTACCTCTATCTATTTCAAAATTATCATATAATTCTTTTATACCATTATTACGTGCTTCTTCAATAAGTAGATTTAAAGCATCATGAGAATATCCTTTTCCTCTATATTTTGCTTCTATTAAAATACCGCATTCATATCTATTTTCACTATTATTATATTGATAATTAACATATCCTATAAATTCATTAGTATCATTATCTTTTATATATTTAAAGAATTTATTTTCATTCTTTCTTTTATTATAAATTTCTTTCCATCTACTTTTTGGAAAATCAATGCATCCAGTATCATAATGATATCCATAATATGATACATTATATCCAGCATTATAACTCATAGTATTTATATCACTTTGAATTTTTTCTTCATAATAATAATCTTCTATATTTGGTTCATATAAAGAAATATTTTTTATAGTAATCACCTCTTGATTTTATATAAGAATGTCATTTGAGGATAAGATTTATCTTCCATATCTTCATCAACATTAATAATTTCTCCACCCATTCTTTTATAGAATTCTTGAGCTTTTGTATTATATTTATTACAAGATATAAAGAATTCATCATATCCTTTATCTTTTATTCCATTATATCCAATATTGAATAGCTGTGTTCCAATTCCATGTCTTTGATAATTAGAAAGTAAATATAATAAACCAATTTCTTGAGCATAATCTTTATATGGTCTATAAGGAACACCATAATCCATATAACCAATTAGTTTACCAGATGCTTCTACTACATATAATGTTACATTAGGATCATCTATTATTTTCATAAATTTATTTTTATGTTTTTCATAATCAAATTCATCTATCTTTTCATCACTATAAATACCACGATATGTTTGATCCCAAAGAACATGTTTTAATCTTGATAACTCTTCGCAATCATCTAATGTTGCTTTTCTAATAGTATAATTCATTTTTACACCTACTTTCATGACAATTTCATTATAGCATAAAACAAAAGATACTTTTAAAGTATCTTTTTATAAATCAATAAATTTTAAAGGATCTTGCGTTTTACCCTTTTCCTTATCTTCTTTTAATTCTTTTTTGAATTTGATTTCTTCTTCATTAACATATCCCATATGAATTACTTTCTTAACTAAATCTCTATCAAATACAGCCATATCATTTAGATTTAATAATCCCCATGGATATGTTATAGCAACATAATCGTAAACTTCTTCACTTTATTTAATTCATTGTCAAATAAAAACAAGCATTTATGCTTGTTCTTTACCCATTTTTAAAGTTAGTGAATTTTTTAAATGATGCTCTTCTAAAGTAATGCCTTGTTCATATAAATTTATTGCAAGAGATACTCCAACATATCTATAATGCCATGGTTCAAAATTATATCCTGTAATACTCTCTTTTCCTTTTGGATATCTTAGTATAAAACCATAATAATGTGCATTTTGAATCATCCATTTATATACATCACTTTCTTCAGTTATATTATCATCATACACTCCATCATTAAGAACTGCTATATCAATAGCAAGACCGCTCTGATGTTCTGAAGTACCAGGTATAGCAACATATTCAAATGCGTAGTCCACTCCTTTTTCTTCACATATACTATCAAAGACCATTGATTGATAATCATATGATCTATATCCACTATCAATAATAATGTTTATTCCATCTTTTTTAGCATCTTCTTGTAAACTACAAAATGCTTCATATACTTCTCTAGTAACACTTGGTTTTAAAGATGGATCTACATACTTATGAAAATTACCTTCATTATTATCAGTAACAACTAAGTCTTCTGGAACATAATTTTCATCTAGTGGATTATTCTTATTTATTAATGTATCTATCATATACTAAGTACCCTCCTTAATTCTATATTTTCATTTATTCTACAATACTTATTATAGTATTTCTTTACTACATACATAAGCATTATTCTTTTTACTAATTCTATTTGATAATTATCAAAAGATTCTAAGAACGATTTTGGTTTATTATTTATAACTGCTTCACCTTCACCATCAATTATTGCATTAACAAGTATACTATTATGAATTTGATTATGTAAATCAAATGAAGCTATTGAACCAGTCCATCCTTGAGCAGTAAAACTTTGATTTGAAAACTCATTTGGTGTATATGTCATAAGATGACCATCTGGGTGTTTTAAATATAATCCCATATTACCTTTTACAGCACCAGGTATATTACCCATAGTTAATCTACTCATATGTTCTCTATTTAAAAATCTTCTTTCAAATAAACCATCTGCTAAATACATTAAATCACTACTATTAGTAAATAATCCTGCATGTCCTTGCACACCATTAAACAATCTTGCTTTTGGATCATGAGGATATTGATTTGAATAACCATTACCACTTACATTCTTGGTAGCAGGATTAAATCCTGTATTTTTTAATTTTAGGGGTTTAAGCAAAAACAAATACATTATTTGATCAAATGATAAATCTTGACCTAATTCTTTAGATATAACCTTACAAATTGTATCTTCTATTACCATAGAACCAAAATCATTATATTTAATAGTACTTCTATCATTATTTTTAACATATAATGTTTTTAATATTTGATATGCTTCCATTTCATCTTTAGCATCATTAATATTACCATTAGTTCTAATCTCACCATATAGCTTTATTAAATCATTTAGAGTATAATCTTCTAATCCTTTAAAATCAGGATTTATATCTACAACTTTAGTATCTAAATCTATATAACCTAACTCTTCTAATTTAAATGCTAAAAGTAAAGTAAATAATTTAGTAATACTTGCTACATCAAATATTGTATATAAATTCACTTTATCATCTTCAGTTCTAGATTTGTCTCCACCAACTAAAACATATTTAAAAGAACCACTACTATAATCAGGTAAATATATTCCTGTCATAAGTCCACTAATAACATTAGTGTCATATCTATTCTTTACATTTAAAAACATGAAAGATAGATATTCTATTTCTTCACTAATGCTTTCTAATACTTCTTTTAAATCAATATCTTTTTTTATTTCAGCAATACTTCTATCTCTTAATTCTTTAAAATAAGAAATATTACTACCAGAATTAACTAAATCAAATAATATTTTATCTATCATTTCATAATTAATCATGATTATCCCCCTAATAAAAAAGCGGTAATATTATAACACAAAACGATTAAAAAGGCAATAAAAAAGATGGCTTATAACCATCTATAAATCCATTTCATCTACATGAGCAAATGTATTAATTCTATTAATGATTGCTCTTCTTTCATCAAGATTTCTTTGAACTAATACATCACCTGAAGTAGGACTTTCTTTAAATACAACTTTGCCATTTTCTACTCTTGGCCATGTTGCTCTTACAACTGTTTTATCTTCATCACTCAAAGAAGATATTTCTCTTAACTTTAAGCAATGAGATATAACTGATGTTATTTGATCTGGTTTTAATTCTTCATATTTATCAGTATCTAAAAATCCAAATAGACATAAATCATCAATAGCAAGTTGTAATAAATCATATGTAATACCAAGATCATATATCATTTTACTATTCATATCAGTAACATCATTATTATCACTTTTAACTTCTAATTCTTTAGTTTCTTCTTTTTCTTCTTCAACTAACGAATAAGTATTATCTTGTGATAATGGTTGATTCTTACTTGATTCAACAGCTCTTTCGATTCTCTCTTCTAATTCTAAGTATTTTAATTCTTTTAATTCATTATAATATTTATCTATTAAAACTTCACAATATTTCATAAAGTCTTGCGCAAATATAATTACTCTATCATAATTTAAATTAACATGAGAATCACAATTAACAGGAGTATGATTTCTTTCTTCTAATACATATACTATTCTTTCTAATAATGATAGTATTTCTTCTACTTCTTGTTTTCTTTGTAATAAATCATATATTTGATTTGTGTTAAAATCTTTAGAAGCTATTAATGCTTGAACTCTATCTCTTCCAATTAACATCATTTTATAATCTAGTAATCCAGATGTTTTACTCTTAGCATCTTCACCAAAACCGTCAGATAAATCTTTATTTTTATCTTCATATTTTGGATAATGATTAACATATAATTCTGAAATATAATCATTATTATATTTATGTTTTTTAACACCATGTTTAAAATCATCATATACTGCAAATAAATCTCTATTAGTTAAATCGTTATGTTTTTTTAATTCTGTTTCAATAACTTGAAATGCTTTTTGGACAAGATCTTGTTCAGTTGAAACTATATCATGTCTTGCATTAGTAAGAAGGGTTTTTAATTTAGTAATTTTATCTAATATTCCCATTCTATCCACATCATCTGGTTTTGTATTTTTTTCATAATAATTTCTTACTTCATTAAATAAAGTATATATTGAAGCATCTTCTATTGAAAACTCTTCACAGTAACCATAAGATAGTTTTCCAAGAACATATGGATTACTTGCAAAATCTAATTGTAGTACATTATCAAGAGCTTCTATTCTAGAATCGTATTCTTGTACTCTTTTTTCTAAACTAGCTTTTTTAATAAAATCTACTTTTATGTTTTTAAGTGATAATTCTTCTCTTCTTCTAGCTAGTCTAATTTTATATTGATATGATCTAAGCAGAGCATATAAAATACTTTGTACTTTATTTAAATTTATATTATTAGTACGATTTCTTAAGTAACCACTAGCAGCTTTAAAAGCGTCATCTCTATACTTCTTTTCTTGCTCTCTATAGTCTTTAATTAAATAGTCATCCATATGTACTTTCCTTTCTATTATAATTAATTATATCATATTCTATTAATCATTATATCCTAATATTTTAATTAATCTCTTATTTTGATAAATATAACCAAATACAGGATAATCTTTTAAACCAGTTGTATTAGAATTAACTAATATATCAACTATTTTATTATCTTTCTTTATTACTTTAGATACAAATGTTGTATGGGAATAAGTTTTATCTTTATATCCAACATGAATTATATCTCCTACTTCTGCATAATAAATATTAATATCTACTTCAGCACATAATCCATATCCATTATTATTTTTAGCGTAATCATAGAAATAATATGTAGATACCCAAGAACCACTTCTTCCTTTTTTAACTTCTTTTTCATTCACTTCATCACTATAATACTTCCATTGATATTTGCCTTCATAATCCATAGGAATGCCACCCTCATGTATAGATTGTGAAGCATAATTTGCACAATTACCACCTAAATTAGAATAATCTAAATAATCATCATTTCTACTATCAACATACTTATATGAATATTCTAAAGCAGCATTTCTATCATAAGCATGATCACATATTTTATAACTAGAGTATTCTTTTTTATTAGCATTATCAAGTAATGATTTATTGTTATTTGCTTCCTTCGCTATATAACTTAAATACTTATCATTTAATTCTTTTATATCATCTTTAGTAAAGTTTTTCTCTAATATATTAGTAAATATTACATAGTTATCTCTCTCTATTCTAATTGAATCAATAGTATATTTACCATTATCATTATTAAGTACTATTTCATTTTTTATATCAATTAATCTAGATGTAATATCATCTAAATAATTAAAATTATAATAATCATCTTCTAAAAAAGTAATAGTTACTTTATCATCTTTAGTAGTTACATTTGTATATTCAATATCATAATATGCTTTTTTTAATTTCATATCATTTAATTGCTTAGTATGATGAAATACTTGAGTATCAATAGTAGTTTGTGTTAAATATGCTTCAACACTATTAGAATCTGTAAATAAATCAGTAACATCCCTAGATTTCAAATTAACTAAAGAATCAGTATATAAATCTAAATACTTAACAATAACATTAGTCCATTCATCTTTAATAGTTTTATCACTGTTATTTACTATATTATTAACATATGATTTAGTTAATTCATCATTATCTATAACAATATCTTTATTATTCATTTTTACCAAAATAAAAACTGCTAAAGCTATCATTATTAGCATAATAAATCTACGTCTGTTTCTTAATTTACGTTTTCTTTTCTTCGTCAATTAATCCACCTACTTTATATAATAATTTTATCATAAAATAAAAAATACCTCAAATTAATTTGAGGTATTATCTTTTTCTATTATTTCTTTTACTACTTTCATATCATTATGAGGAATCTTTTGATCTTTTACTATTATGAATTCTTCATGTCCTTTTCCAAGAATTAATAATATATCATTATCTTTTAAATAAGACATTCCTTTTCTAATAGCTTCTTTTCTATCTAGTTCTATTTCATAATTAGTATTTGTTAAACCGTTTAACATATCATCTATTATTTGACTTGCATCTTCATTATGTAAATCATCAATAGTAATAATAGCTTTTTTAGATAAATCTGTTACTATTTTAGTCATTATTGGTCTTTTAGTTCTATCTCTATCACCAGTACATCCAAATACTGTGTAAATATCAGCATCTGTCATTTCACGAGCAGTATTTATTATTTTACTAACAGCATCAGGTGTATGAGCATAATCTATAATAATAGAACTATTTTTATACTTAATAGTATTCATTCTACCATCAGGAGTATCAATCTTGCTCATTACATCCTTATATTCATTATACTGTTTTCCTACTTCTTCTAAAAGAATTATTGATACTAAAGCATTATAAATATTATGCTTACCTGGAATAGATAATCTAATTTCATTTTCTATTTCATTATGTTTAAACTTAAATATTGAATAATCTGGTTTTAATTCATAAGACATTATTTGATAATCACTTGTGTTCATACCATATGTAATCATATTAGGTTTAATATATTTAGTATAGTTTTCATCATCTATATTTAAAATAGCTACACCATTATCTTTTAGATTATCAAATAATATTTTTTTAGCATTAGCATAGTTTTCCATTGTCTTATGATAATCTAAATGATCTTGCGTTAAATTAGTAAATACAGCATAATCAAAAGATAAACCATTTAATCTACCACCATCTAATCCTTGACTAGATGCTTCTAAAACAACATACTCGCATCCCTTATCATATGCATCTACAAACATTTCATAAAGGTCTGCTAAATCTGGACTAGTATTTGGCAGTGTTGATATTTTTTCGTCTATATAATATCCAATTGTTCCAATATATGCAGTTTTTATACCCAATTTATTTAATGCTTTTTGAGTTATATAAGCAGTTGTAGTTTTACCATTAGTGCCAGTAATACCAATTAGTTTTAATTTATCAAATATATAAGAATAATCTTTTCTTAATGTTTCTTCTAAATACTTTCTAGTATCATCTACTATTTTATATGGAACACTATATTCTCCATGTTCAGCCACAATAAAAGAAGCACCATTTTCAATAGCTTTATCTATGTATTTATGTCCATCATTAAGTTCACATTTAACAGCTACAAATGTATCACCTGGTTTAATTTTTCTTGAATCAGTTTTAATTGTAATCATAATTCATACTTCCTTTTTATAACTTAAGTAAATTATATCATTATTTACAAAATAAAAAAACTATATGTTAAATATAGTTTTTATTTTTGTTTTATTGAAGTTATTTTATATTCTCTATCAAATGTACCTTCTACACAATCAAATGTCACTTCATATTTCTTACCAATTACTAAGCTTACATTTCTATCTGGATTGATATAATTCATTTCAAGTTTAATATTCTTTGAATTTACTAGTGTTAAAGGTATATATGTATAACCATTATCACCACTAAAACCAAATCCCTGAGTTCCAATTCCATTTAAAGTAAATGTATCAGTGTGAGTTCCTAATTTATATAATCCTAATTTTTCTATTAAATCATCTTCTGTTTTAAGATCAGTGTATTCTTCATTAGTTGCTTTATTGAAAAACTTAGTATCAACAATATATTTTTTACCACTTTTCTTTGCTACATAAACATTTACTTTAATACTGTCACTATAATTTCTACTAATAGCAACTAATAATGTACCATTATCAGTAGCAACTGGATATTCCTCATTTCCAATTGTAAGAGTACAACTATCTCCCCAGCAACTATATCCATCAATTGTAACATTTTCAAGTAATGTTCTATCTCCAGTAATTTCTTCTACTTTTGGAATCTCAGTTTCAGTATCAAAACCAAAATTACCAAGTTTTACATATTGAGCTATTGCTCCACCCATTCCAAATATCAATAAAATTACTGCTAGTACAATAGAAATAATAATTTCTAGGAATATACCTAAGAATACTATTCCTACACTAGTTCCACCTTTTTTAGAACAAATGTATTTTAATTCATCCATATCTTTATCAGGATTCAATTGTCTTATAATATTAACTTGTTTCTTAGCACGATTAACATATAATTTATTTACTAAAAAACCAACTAATAAATTTACACCTATTGATCCAGCAGGTAGATTTATAACACTAAATAATAAAGCATTACCAATAAAGAATAGAAGCCCAAGACCTAACATCTTTCTATAGAATAAATAGCACCATGAAAAGAAGAATCCTGCAAAGTTAAATGTTTTTGTAGTAATCTTTTCACAATTTTTACCAATATATGCAAGAAGTAACAAATCATTATTTGTTTCTTGTAATTGTCGTTCATTTCTTGCTTCTTGTAATTTATCTTGAATATTCTCTACTTGAGGATTTGCAGCTTGAACATTTTGTATTTGAGGATTTTCTGGAGTACTAACCATCTCTTGAGTTGGTACTGCAGGCTCATTTTCTACAGGAATACTTACAGCAGGCTCACTTGGAGCAGATATATTTTCAGCACTTGGTATTACAGGTACACTAGGTGTTACTGGTGCTTCAGGTGCTGGTGAACTAGGTATTTCTGGCATTGCTGCACTTGGTATCTCAGGTACTACAGGATTTGATGGTACATCATCAAAAGGCTGTGGTACACCAGTAGGATCATAATTATTATTCATAATTGCCTCCTAATATAAACTCCCCTATTTTACATTAAAAATTATAACATATTATTTTTTTTATCACAATAAAAAATCTTATACAAGATAAGATTTTTTAATATTTATTTAGTTACTATTTTGTGTTCTAACAAGTCTACGTTGACCATTTTTGTCATATTCGTAAGTCTTGTATTCTCCACTATCATAGAATGTAATTTGATTATTAATTTTAACTATTAATGAAGATGGAACACTAACTACTCTTAATACTTCATTTGTAGTTTTATCAACTATAATAAGATCAATAACTGAATCAATCTTATTAGCCCACACACCATCTTCAAGATAATCTGATTCTAAGAATCTTTTTTCAGTTATTTCACCTGATGTATAATATCTGTTTCCATATATATAACCTTGAATAAATGTTTCATTTTGACCTTCTATTTCATTGATACCAAAATATGATTGAGTATCGCTTATTGGAAAACCTAACATTTGAGAGTTATGAATTCTATCATCCATAGAATCTTGTTTAATACCATCAAATGCAGCTTTAGTTGAAACTATGGTTGTATCAACATGAATATTATCAATATAAACTTCTAAGTTTTCTGGTAAACCTTCTGTTTTAATTTCCATAAATAATTTTTTATTAGCATTGATAGACCATTTTTCTTCACCACTTAAATAGCTAATTAATAGTTTGAATTTCTCACCATTAACATCTACTTTTTGAGTAACTCCTCTACTAAGTGATTTTCCACTTTGCTCATCATTAGTATCAAGTACATCTAAGTAACTAACATCTGGTGCTAATTCTGTTTGCATACATCCAGATAGTGCAGAACATAATACTAAACATGATCCAGCAAGTGCCAATCTTTTTCTTAATGATATGTTTTTTCTATTGTCTTTCATAAGATCCCCCTCCTCTTCTTAAAGACGATGTATATTATACCATAAATCCAAGAAAAAAGCAAGTTTTCACTTGCCTTTATTACATCCATACACCATAGTAGATAGCTACCATTCCCATCATAAATCCAGCTATCAAAAACATCTTTACAATATCTGTTTCTTGCCATCCCAATTTCTCAAAATGATGATGAAGTGGAGCCATCAAGAATATTTTATGCCCAAATTTATTTATTGATATTATTTGTATTATTGAACTTAGTGTTTCTATTACAAAAACACCACCTATTAATGCAAGAGATAACTCGTGTTTTGTAAGAATAGCTATTGCTGCCATTGAAGCACCTAGTGCTAAAGAACCTGTATCTCCCATAAACACTTTAGCTGGATGTGTATTAAATACTAAGAAGCCTAAAAGTGATCCAACTAATACAAATGAGAAAATAGCCATTTCTGTATATCCATTAACCCATGTAGTACCCCAAGTAATAATACCAAAACTTAAGAATGCTACTAGAGATAGACCTCCAGCTAAACCATCAAGTCCATCTGTTAAATTAACTGCATTAGATGATCCAACAAGTAAGAATAAAATAAATATTCCATAGAACCATTTTAAATCTATATCAATCCCTAAAGATGTAATAATTAAACGAGTATCTCCTCCACCACTCATATATATATAGAAAAATACTAATGCTATTAAAACTTGTATAAACAATTTCTGTGTAATAGTTAAACCATCATTATCTTTATTTCTAATCTTTAAAGCATCATCTAAGAAACCTAATAAAGCATAAGAAATAAATACAAATATTAATATTAAAAAATTATGTGTTATTTCTAAACTACCTCTAATATATAGTACTAATAATACTATGAGAGATGGAATTATAAATATTAAACCACCTAATGTTGGTGTTCCATTTTTAGCAGAATGTCTAAATGCAGTAAATGAACTAATAGTTTGCTTCAAATTAAATTTTTTTAGAATTGGTATTATAAATAATCCAAATACTACAGATATAAAAAATCCTAGCATCAATCCTAAAATACTTTTTGCTAATATTAACATAATGCCCCTCCTAGTAATATTATACTTTATATATTGGTTTTAATTTAGATAATTTTGTATTTTTATGTAAACTTTTTGTCTTATAAACCTATTAAAAACTTCTCCATTAGTTCAATTTTATCAAAACCATTTACTTTGATATCTACATCTACATCACTTAATTTATGAAGAATATTTGCTATTTCTTCATGAGAATACTCATCTACAAACGGATATAGTTTCTTTATTGTATATGATTTAACTCCTAATAATCTAGCAAGTGATTCTTCATCTTTTCCATATCTTAAATCTTTTACTTGCATTAATAATCTAAATTGTTTTGCTAAACTATCAATTATAACAACTACATCCATATTACTACTAATTAATATCTTAAAAGAATTAATACTTCTACCAATGTCTTTCTTCATAACATTTTCAGTAAACTTAAATAATTCTTTTTCAGTACTTCTACTAACTACATCATTAATATCTTTATCATATAACACTGTATCCCCTATTTTATATAGTAGTAATTTATTTACTTCATTAATAGTATAATCAGGATTATAATCACATAAATCTAATATTGCTTTAACTTGATTATATGTTGCTTCAATATTATTTTCTTTAAACATATTAGTGACATATTGATGTAGCATTTTATAATCTAATTTTTCTATCTTTCTAACATCACATTTACTTTTAAGTAGTTTTGTTAGGCTTTTTCTTTCATCTAATGATTCATCAATACATTTGAAAATAATTACATTGTCATTCATATTTTCAATGTATCTCATTAACATTTTTTCTTCATCTTCATTTAATTTTTTAAATGAAAAATTAGAAACTACTAATAATTTCTTTTCATTAAATAAATCTACATAATTTATTTCTTCAATTATATCTCTTAGAGTTATTTCACCAAATTCATATCTAATAATATTATCTATATTTAGATTACTAATTAATTTATTAACACTATCATTAAGAATACTAAAATCACTACCAATAAATACATAAATCATATTAATTATCCTTTATAACAACACTTCTTACACTAGGATCAATTACAAAAGTATTTAAGTTATCAATTTTCTTATTATTTACATATATACTCTTAGATTTAAAAGGTATTTTTAAAGCATTTAATAATTCCTTTAATTCAGAGTAAATCTTTACTTTAACTACAGTAGTTTGTCCATTATTTATTGTAATAATAGTGTTATCATATAAATAATCTTGATGAATAGCTTTATATATTGCTAGTATTTCTTCTATACTATAAAATTCACATTTAGAATCCTTAAACTTTTTATTAGAGTGAACAATACAAATATTTAAGAATGCATTAATATATTTTTCATATGCATTAATAGAATACAAATCATTACTATCTATACATAAATAGCATGTTTTCATATTAAATATTTCCATAAATTCATCTATTGCTTCTAATATTTCTTCATAACTTTCAACATTAATAACAACATCTTTTAAATCGTTATGTTTATCATATAAAGAATTAACTACTAGAGTTGTTTTACTATTAATGTTTCTTTTTAAACCATATTTTTCTAATGATTCAATTATTTCGCTTTTCTTTAATTTAGTTACATTTTTAGTAGGATTTAATTTAACCCTCTTATCTATAAAATCATTTTCTATAACAATTGAATCACTTTCAAATCCATTATAATTACTTCTTCTTGTTCCAACTACACTTCCACTAACTGGACTAAATATTTTTTTACCATCTTTTCTTGTTCCAAGAAGACTATTATTATATACTTTTCTATTTTTACTCAACGTCAAAAGAGTTATGTCATCATATGGTACATAAATAAATTCTGGTGTTAAATAAGTTATATATTCTTGTGTTTTTTTCATATAAAGTACTCCATAAATAATTATATATTATTTTAATATTTTTTAAAAGCAAAATAAACAAAAAAAGACTAATTAATTAGTCTATTTTATATGTTTTAAATATAGTTTCTTTAAATGCATTTTATTAAGTATTTTTTCACCATTTTTACTTAATTCAGTAAATACTTCTTCTAAAAAACTTTTTAATTTTGGATTAAGTGTCATCTTAGGTTCTTCATGTCTATAATATTCTAATGGACTATTTAATGTATAGTCTTTACCTTTATATGTTTTAGAAGCAGCTATTCTATCACATATCATTTCTAACATATATTTAAAAGGTATTATTGGTGTTGGCTCTGGTGCTACTGAATCATACCAATATTCAAAGTGATGCTTATTTCTTCCTTTATGATGAAGCCATGCAGGTGAAAAACCTGTTTCCATCTTGCATTTCTTTAAAGGACTATATTTACCATCTGCATAGTATTTAACTGATTCACTAAATTCAGTATAAGAATACTTAGATAGATCATGAACAAGTCCTCTAAAAGGAATACCAACTTTAACACTTAATTTAAATACTTCCCATCTATGTTTATTTACTGTATGTAAATGTTTAAAAAAATTCTTTATCATATATACTCCACTTAAAAAAAATCAATAAATAATTATTGATATTTTTGCATTTGTTTCATTAATTGATTTACTTGTTTTTGACTAGGTTGTCTTCCCATTCCTCTCATTAATGTTTTTATCATTTCTTCACTAATTGGAGGATTCTCTTTTAATTGTTTTTTAAATACATGTTTTGCTATTAAAAAACCAGCAATTAAACCAACTATTAAACCTATTACTACATATAATATATCCCATATCATAGTTTGCTCATCTCCTAAGATAATTTTAACAAAAATAACTATTATTATCAAGCAATAAAAAAGAAGGATTTAATCCTTCTTATATTTTGGTTCTAAAGTAACACTTAATATATCATCTTTTTTAAGTACTGTATCTTTTTTAATGCTATATTTTGTTACGTATCCATATCCATCAAAAGTAACTTGTAGATTTAAAAGCTTACAATATGTTTCTACATCACTTCTACTCCAACCTTTAATATTTAACATCTTATACTCTTTAGCTGCACTTAATAAGAATATCTTATTACTTACATTAAGTTTAATACCCTCTTTTGGATATTGATTTATTACCTTTGGTCCATCCCCAATAGTAATTGGAGTTAATTTATTAGTTTTAATAGTATTTGCAACTTCTTTAATATCTTTATTTGTATAATTCTCTACTGTATATACTTTTGTTTCTTTTACATTACTCTTAGAATTAATATTTAAATATGTACCTATATTTCTAACTAGATTCTTAACTGCCTTTTTAATTCTATCTTGAGTATCTATTTTACTTACAGCAACATATATTATAATTTGAGGATCTTTTCCAGGAAATACTCCTGCAAAACTTCTTACATACGTACTAGCTAAGTATTTACCACCAGAAGCTATTTCAGCAGTACCAGTTTTACCAACTAAATCATATTCTTTAACATAATATCCAGTACCAGTAGATACTCTACTTCTACCATCAACTACGCCCCTCATTAAATCTATCATATGATCTATATTCTTTTCACTAAATACTTTTCTAACTTCTTCTCTTCCACCTTCATAAACTATGTTACCATCTTCATCTACTATTTTAGATACTAAATATGGTTTAATAACTGTACCTTTATTTCCAAGAACACTTAGTGCTTGTAACATTTGAACAGCAGTTACTGTTATACCTTGTCCAAATGAAGCAGAAGCTATTTCAGTATTATATCTAAAGTTAATGATACCAGAGCTTTCATTAGGAAGACCTATTCCAGTTTTACTACCATATCCTAATGAATTGTAATAATCCGTTAATTTTGCTCTTCCTAGTTTTAAAGCTAGTCTAGAAGCTGCTGTATTTGAAGAAGCCATAAGTCCTTCATCATAGGTAATCTTTCCCCAACCATAATGGTTCCAGTCTCTAATAACAGCATCATCTACTTTTAATGATCCACTTTGATATTTTTGTTTTCCATTATAAATACCAGCTTCCATAGCAGATAAGAAACTAAATATTTTCATAGTAGAACCAGGTTCATATGTTTGAGCAACAAATGGATCATAATATGATTTAATTTCTAAAGTATTATTATTAAAACTTGGACTAGATGAAACAGCTAATATTTCACCAGTTTTAGCATTCATAACACTTACAGTAATCCATTGAGGTTTACCCTTTTCCATAGTTTCCCTTGCTTGTTCCGCAAACATTTGAATATTATTATCAATAGTTAAATATATATCATTACCACTTATACTTTTTCTTTCAATAGTAGGAGTATTTGTTATTTGATATCCTTGTAAATCTGATTGATATTCAATATAACCATTTTCTCCTGTTAATTCATTATTATAGTATTGTTCGATACCCATTTCACCAACATAATCACCATTATCATTACGTCTTGCATAACCTAAAGTATATGATAAAAAGTCACCATTTGGATAATATCTTTTAGAACTAGATATAAAATCTATACCAGGTAAATCTAATGAATCAATTTCATCTTTTACAAGTTCTGTAATACCTCTTCCACCTGGACCAAGTTCAACTTGATATGGAGGTTTTTCAATACATGTACCATTATCATCACATGTTTTAATCTTTGTATTTAAAAGATCTAATATTCTTTTTTTACTCATATTAATGATAGGACTTAATTTTTCAGCAGTTAATTCTTTATCTATAACATGATATGGATGATTAATATCTCTTGTTCTAGATGGTTCTAAATATGCTATTACTGTATAACTATTTACATCTTTTGCAAGTACTTCACCACTAGCAGAATAAATAGTACCACGTCTAGCATTAGTAACACGTTTTACTGTATCTCTTAGGGATGCAAATTCAGATAGTGATTGACCATTTACTTTTACATTACCTAAACCAATATATAATAGTTTAAAAATTATGCATAAAAAAATAAAAACAACTATAATAACAAATATTATATTTATTTTTATTGTTTTTATTTTTTTCATATTTGCACCTCTACTCTTGAATATCTGAAACAACTCTTATGTTCTTATTATTATACTCCAATCCAAAAGTATCTGCAACTTCTAATGCATTATCTAGACATGCAAGTTCGTTAATTTTCATTTGCATACTAGCATTTAATTTTTCTTGTGTATCTATTTTACTTTTTAATCTTTGAAGCTCTGAATTATTAGATTGGATATTAGCTTGTCCGATGAAATTAACAAATATTGTTCCAAGAACGAAAATTATGATTAAACCCATCATAGTATTTTCTCCTCTAACTTTTAAGTATTTCTTCTTTGTCATTTTACCCTTTCTATAACCCTTAGTTTTGAACTTCTACTTCTTAAATTATCTTCAAGTTCTTCTTTACTTGGTGTTATCTTTGCTATCTTTTTAGCTCTTGCTTTTAGTTCTTCTGGAACTATTGGCATTTTTTTACTACGCTCATCATCACTACACAATTCGTTAAATACATGAGCTACTATTTTATCTTCTAATGAATGGAAAGTTATTACACATAATCTTCCACCAACTTTTAATAAATCAAATGCATCTCTTATACTGCTTTCTAGAATATCAAGTTCATGATTAACTTCTATTCTAATCGCTTGAAATGATTTTCTAGCTGGATGCGATTTATTTCTATAACTAATTGGTACACTATTCTTAATAATTTCTGCTAACTCTAGTGTTGTTTCAATTGGTCTATTTGCTACTATTGATTTTGCAATACTTTTAGCAAACTTCTCTTCTCCAAATCTAAATAGTATATCAACTAACTTTTCATAGCTATATTCATTTACTACCTTATAGGCATCTAATGGATTATCTTTATCCATTCTCATATCTAGTCTTGAATTTTTGTGAAAAGAAAACCCTCTTTCTTCTTCATCTAATTGAGGACTTGATACTCCAAGATCAAATAGCACTCCATCAACAGGTTTATCAATATAATTTTTCATGTTTACAAAGTTACTTTTAATAATTTTGAAGTTACTCCCGATCTTAGACAATTTTTCATTTGAAAACTTTATAGCTTCATCATCTTGATCAAAGGCGAAAAGAAACCCCTTTTTATTCAATTTCCTTAAAACTTCGCCTGAGTGCCCTGCATATCCTACAGTAGCATCTATATAAATTTTACCCTCTGACACATTTAGGTATTCTATTACCTCATTTAATAACACACTTTTATGTTTCATAATTACTATCAAATATATCTTCAGTTATTTCTTCTAAAGATTTTTCATTCTCCTTCATGTAGTTATCAAATTCGTCTAAAGCCCATATTTCTAGTCGTTCATTTACGCCAATAATCACGCATTCTTTTTGAATATTGGCGTAATGAACTAACGGTGAGGTAATATTAATTCGACCTTGTTTATCGAATTCAATTGTGGAAGCTCCACCTATAAAAGCTCTTTCGAAAGCTCTTACATTCTTTTTGGTAAATTGTAGATTGCTTACTCTTGATACTAATTTATTCCATTCAACTTCTGAATAAACAAATAAGCATCTATCAAGTCCTTTAGTGATTACAAATCTTTCGCCTAGCTCGCTTCTGAATTTAGAAGGAATAATTAATCGACTCTTCTCATCAATATTATGATGATATTCACCCATTAACATGATCAAAGCACCCCACTTTCTACCACTTTGTTTCACTTCCTACCACTATATTACTATTAATCATTTTATTTGTAAAGATATTTTTTAAAAATTTTTACACATTTTGTAAATTGTAAAGTTTTACGTCAAATAAAAAAGACTGTATAAAACAGTCTTTAACAAATTAACTTTTATGGTTGCCATACCCCAGCAAAATTGCTGCCTAATGAGGCTTCAATTGCTGATAATTCATTATTATTATCTACATTAACTTTTCCATATTTTTGCTTTAACATCCAATTAATAGCATTTGTTTTTCCTATAATAGCATTTTGAGTATAATGCTTAGCAATTCCAATATTTGGTAAATTAGTTAAATTAGTATATCTAATATTACCTCTTCTTCTATAATAAGCAGTTAATTCTTTTGAAAAGTTAATAATATTAAAGTTTTCGTCATTTGAAGATATTACCCATATTGGTGTTTTTAAATCATATGGTGGAGTTGTATCACATTTATGATTATCATCTCCTCCATCTAACGCCCTATCATAAATAGTACTTGGAGTAAATGCACACCTTGAATAAACCTTAGCAGGACTCATTGGAATTAAAACTGAGAATAGGCTTCTTTGATCATTATTATTTTTAGCTCTAATAATAACACCTTTTCCTGATTTTAATTTTGTTTTTTTACTATCACTATAATAAATACTTCTACCTAAAATACTATTATATTCTTTAACTTCTGCAGCAGTCGTTCCATATTCTTTTGCTATACTATCTAATGTAGTATTATTATCACTTGCAATGTATGTAATATGTTCTTCTAAGAATCCTAAGAATAATGTTCCATATCCTCCTTGACTACTTCCAGTAACAAGAATATTATCAAAATCAATATTATATAATTTAATAATAGAATACATTATTTCAATAGCATTAAATATTGAATCTTCCCAGTTACATGTTGTACTAGATGGAGCAACTATTACTGCTCTAACATCAGCATTCTTATCATTATTTATTGGTTCTGTTCTATAATATAATGCTTTTTTTAAATAATGATTATTTTGCTTTTTCTCATTTAAATCTTCTTTTTTACACTCATATCCATATCCACCATGAAGTGCAATTATTAAAGGTAATTTATCAGTTGGTGATACGTTTGGACCCACATATAAATAGTAAGGTATTTTATTTTTATTAAAAGGATTATCAACCAATTTTTCTTTATCTTTGGATGCTTTCTTACTAAAGTAATATCCTTTTTTATTATATGTAATGTAATTTGAATGACTAACGCTACAATTAACTGTTACTTTCTTTCCATCTTGATCTGTTATTTCAACCTTTGGATTTATTAATAAAGTAAAATTACTCGTAGCTTTATAATTACAATTAGAATTATTTTGAAGTGTTTTATTATCAGAAATAAATCTATAGTTTTTAGCTACTCCTTTTGTAACGTTAACATTTAATTTAGCAAGTCCATATCCATTTTCATATTCTCCAGTACATGTTGCTGTTATACTTGGGGTATTATCAGTTTTCTTCCATCCTGCATATAATACAGTATCGCTTTTCTTATCATATGACATATTTGATGTATTCTGTGCTGTATAGTACTGATTTCCCTTTGTATAATCTGTATTATCATACCATCCCATAAATTTATAACCACTTCTTGTTGGTATTGTAGAAGAAATTGCTGGCATAGGTTTACCTAACACAGCTTGAACATTTTTTGGAACACTACCAGAACCACCATTTATATTAAATCCAACTGTATATTTAGTTGTTGTTACTACTTTGCTCCATCCAGCATATAGAATTAGATTTCTTTCAACATCATACGTTCTAACTGGTTTAAACTTATTATCATAGTATTGTTTTCCCTTTGTATAATTTGTATTATCATACCAACCTGTAAAAGTATATCCACTTCGAGTTGGAATAATATAATTAACTGTTGGTAGCATTTCATCATATTTAACAGTCAAAGCGCCATACGCTTGCGTACTTTCTCCACCATTTAAATTAAAACTAATATTATACTTATTTGCTTCCCATCCAGCATACAATATTAAATCTTCTAAAATGTCATTAATTAATTGATTTCCATTATTATCGTAATATTGTTTTCCTTTTGTATAATCTGAGTTATCATACCATCCCATGAATTTATAACCTGTTCTATATGGTACTACACTTGAATTCAATTCAGTATTACCTTCATTATTAATACTAATTGATTTACCTTTTTCAACATTACCTCCATTTAGATTAAATGAAACATCATATTTTTTATTTTCTACTTGTTGTTTCTTAGAGGCTTCTTTTTTCCAACCAGCATATAAAATAACATTCTTTTTTAAATCATATGATTTTACTGGTTTACATTTATCATTATAGTATTTTGTTCCCTTTTTGTAATTTGAATTATCATACCATCCCGCAAAAACATATCCAACACGTGTTGGTATTTCATTGCTTATAGTTTTTAATTCTTCACCATATTTAATAGATATCTTATCTTTTTGTCCACCTTCGCCACCATTTGGATTAAAAGTAATATTAAATAATGTTTCTTTTTCAGGCTCATTTATAACAATTGATTTACTAGTCTCTGTTTCTTCTTCCCAATGTGCAAATAATGTAGTATTACCATTAAAGTCTTGATCTAAATTAATAATATTTCCTTTTGATTTATCATCAAACCAACCTACAAATCTTTTATTTTCACATGTTGGCATATCAAAAGTACAATCTAACTTTTTGTTTTTTACATCACATATATGTTCTTCTAAACCTGAGCAATTATTAACAAATAATACTATTGTTCTTTCACAGCCACAGTTAATTAGACAAACTGCCATAATTATAAATATAAATATTACTTTTTTCATATAATACACTTCCTATCATACAATACAAGTATATAGCAATAATCATATTTAAGCAAATAAAAAAGCATTATTTTATAATACTTTTTTGTTACATTATCATATTGATTATTTCATTCATAACATATATCTTTTTCTCAGGTATATATATAAATTTATGAGTATCATCTACCACACTATACTCAAGTAGACCTTTTTTAGAATTAATTACTTTTGCTATCTTAGGAAATACTTCTAATATATCAACACCATATTTCTTATTAAACTCACATATGTTAACACCATTTAGTTTTCTAAGTCCCAGTATTATTTCATTTTCCATTTCTTCCTGAGTTGATACTAATAACTCATTAAACTTGTATTCACCTTTTAGATACTTATTAAAGTTTCTTGTATTCTCATATCTAATCTTGCTTAAATAACCATGAGCACCTAGTCCAAATCCATAATACTCTTCATTATTCCAATAAGTAAGATTGTGTCTACTAGGATATCCTTCTTTAGCAAAATTACTTACTTCATAATGTTGATATCCTTTTCTTCTTAACTTCTTACATATATATTTATACATCTTAGCGTCTAAATCTTCATCAATATTCTTAATATTCTTATTAAATAAAACAGTATGTTCTTCTATTATTAGGGAATATGTACTTATATGAGTTACATCTAATGCTAATATTTCTTTTACATCTTTTTTAAATATATGCATTGTCTCTGTTGGAAGAGCATATATTAAATCAACGTTAATATTTTTAAAATATTTTTTAGCTAACTTAATATTATTCTTGATCATATTCTTATCATGTTTTCTATTTAAAAATCTAAGATTTACTGAGTCAAAACTCTCAATGCCAATACTAATTCTATTAACACCCTTTTCTTTTAATAGCATTAATAAATCTTTATTTATATCATTAATATTGCATTCAAATGTGATTTCGGCATTTTCATTTTTCTTAAATACATCTAATATTTTAAATAAATAATTAATATCATCAAGACTAAGAGATGAAGGAGTTCCACCTCCAATATATATTGTTTTAACAGTATCTCCTTCATAATATTCATATATTTCATTTTTTAAGGCATTCAAATAAGATTGTGCCCATTCTTCATTATATAAGAATTTACAAAAGTCACAATAAGAACATATACTCTTACAAAATGGAATATGAATATATACACTTCTCATATATTTACCTCATTATAATTATACAATATTACAAAATAAAAAGATAGTTTATAAACTATCTTCTATATGACAATTTAGCGCAATCATTTGGATCGAATCCTTTAATTGTTTTATTTCTTCTTAATTTTCTTAAAGCTTTTGCTTCAATTTGTCTAATTCTTTCTCTAGTTACATGGAATTCTCTTCCAACATCCTCTAAAGTTCTAGTTCTACCATCTTCAAGCCCATATCTTAAAGCAATTACTGATTTTTCTCTAGGAGTTAGATTATTAGCATTATAGAATGCTTCTCTAAATTCATTCAAAAATATTAAATGAGATGGATCGTCTAAAGAAGTATCCTCTATAAAATCACCAAGTTCATTTGTATCCATTTCTACTCCATCTCCTATTGGAGCATTTAATGATACAGTGTTTTCAAATTTTTTAGTGAAATCAAGTTTTTCTTGACTAACACCTAATTCTTCAATAATTTTTTCATCACTTGGTTCTTCACCAAAGTTATCAAATTCATAATTACGAATAAATCTTCTAATTCTATTCATTTCATCATGTAGATGAACAGGAATTCTAATTGTTCTTGATTGATCTGCTAATGCACGAGAACAAGCTTGTCTAATCCACCAGGTTGCATATGTTGAAAATTTATATCCTTTATTTACATCAAACTTTGTAGCAGCTTTATCTAAACCAATATTTCCTTCTTGGATTAAATCTAAGAATGCTAATCCCAAACCAGTATATTTTTTAGCAATACTTACAACTAATCTTAAGTTACCTTCAATTAGTTTTAGTTTAGCTTTCTCATCGCCTTCAAGAATTTTATATCCTAACTCTTTTTCTTCTTCAGCAGTTAATAATGGAATAGCTCCTATTTCACTTAAATATTGTTTTACATTATCATCACTGAAATAATCAGCTGTTGCTTTAGTAAAATCTTCATTTTCTACTTGTTCTGATTTTAATTCTATTCCATTTCTCTCAGCATATACTAAAGCTAAAACATAAAATAAATTATTACCTAAAAAAGTACTATAATCATCTAACTTTAATATTTCTGAAACCATAAAACTGATATTCTTATCATTATCAATTAAGTATTCAGCATCGCTTAATTCAATACTATTATCATCACCAACATATTGTATTAAATCTTTACAGTTTCTCATTTGAACTAAGAAACCACCTGATTTAAAATGATTCTTAGCATAATTAGAAATTATATCTACAATATTTGTATTATTTTCAATATTAGCCATTTTGTATTCCCCCTCTTTCGAACGGGTCATATTATATCATAAACGCTTTAAAAAATCAAGTTTTAGATAAAATAATAACAAAAATATTATATATTTGTTATAATTATAATGGAGTGATTTAAATGATATTATCAATTTGTGATGTCCCAGCAGTGTTAAAAGTATTAAAAATAGTAAAGATAGTTATCACTATAATCAAGATTGCTGTCCCTATTCTACTAATAATAGCAGCAATGCTTGATTTAGTTAAAGCAGTTACTAATTCAGAACTTAATAAAATGTCAAAACCTATTATAAATAAAGTAATTGTGGCTGTTCTGGTATTTTTAATACCAACATTTGTAAATACTATATTAACTATTACAATGACAGAAAATGAATATCAAAAATGCTTTAATAATGCTACTGATGAAAGAATAAGAGAGATAAATATACAAACAATGGATAAACTAATTGAAAAAGCAAAAGAGGATGAATCAACTAGCTCAATTGGTGATGCTAAAGGATATCTTGTTAATATCAAAGATCAAGATTTAATAGAAAAATATCAAAAAGAAATAGAAGAATTAGAAAAGAAACTTGAAGAAAAAAGAAAGAAAGAGGAAGAAGAAAGAAAAAAGAAACAACAAGCAGATAATCCTCCTTCAGGACCAGGATATAATCCAGGTGGAACATTTAATGGTAATAAGTTTACTGTTAGTGAAGATGATTTATTCTTTATAACTAAAGTATCTGTATGTGAACAAGGTGATGCTACTGGAGCGGCTGCTGAAGCTTCTCTAATCGCAAATAGATATGATTTATATGGAAAGAATAAATATTCTACAATAACTGATTATGTAAGAAACTCTGGATGGTGGTCTTGTGCTAAAAGTAAAAGAACAATAAATGTTAAAGACGAACATATAGCTGCTGTTAGAAATGTAATTGTTAATGGAGTTAGAACCCTACCTCTATATGTAGATGAACATGACTGCTTTGATTGTAATAAATCATTATGTTCAAATGGTAACAGAGGTGACATTTGTAAAATAGTAACAAATGGTAGAACAATGGAAAGTATGTCTGATATTAAAAATAGAAGTAACTATATAAGTGGTCAAACAGTTTTATATAACAAATATGGTGGAACATACACATTCTATAGTTTCCCAACTAGTCATTCTGATCCATTTGGTTATACGGCAACTGGTTATAAAAGAGCAACAGGCAATTAAAAAGAGAGTTTTAAACTTTCTTTTTTTATCTACCTAAACCTGTTGTCATTATCTCATACAATTCAGGTAATTTTGTTGCCATTGCAATTTTATCAGCTATACTATAACTATGAATATCTTTCATACTATCCACCTATTATTAAATATATCATAACAACAAAAAATGTCTTATTGCTAAGACATTTTCTTTCAAATATGGTGTCCCCGGCACGATTCGAACGTGTGACCGACGGCTTAGAAGGCCGTTGCTCTATCCAGCTGAGCTACGAGGACAACTCGAATTACGAAAATAAGTATACAACATAATTTCGTAATTTTCAAGTAATATTTTAATTTTAATGGTTTATTGCTTTGTTTGACTAATTAACCATTCTAGAATATCAGACTTACCATCTGAATTTTTATCAATACTAAATGCATAATCGGTTACATCGCTATGACACATTTCACCTACATTTGTAAAATCACTTTTTCTACCTAAATATGTAAATAAATCTTCCATATTTCTAGCAGCATTCCATCCACTTGTAGTACCGGTACATCGTTTCCCATTAACCCAAGTAGAAGTTGAAGTTGTTTCTCCATATCCTTTCATTGGAATCATTTTAAAGTAATTATAATTGTTTTTTATTACATTAGAACTACTATCATGTCCTGTACTAGTAGATAAAATAGCACTAAATAAGTCTTTATTCTCAGCAACAAAGTTATACATATACCATCCACCTGTACTACATCCTGTTACTGATATTTTATTCTTATTTATTTTATATTTATCAACTATATCGTTAATATGCTTTCTTAAACTAGTACTCCAACTACCACCATAACTTATATTAGGTAAATATATAAATACTTTTGATTTTATATAAATTGATGTACCTGCAGTTAATCTATTAACATCTAATGAAACAGCATAATCAGATGCTGGTATAAATACAAGCATAGGCATATTCTCTACTGCATTTTTCGGAATATAAAGGTTATCTTTATAGACACTATCATTTTGAAAATAAGTTGATTTAAGACCACTTTCTACATTTAATGGTTTGTCTTCATAGACTGTTACTTTTACTGTAACTTTTTTATCACTATTATCCTTAGACTTTGCTGTTATTGTAGCAGTACCATTTTTACTCTTTGAAGTTATTTTTCCATTAGAATCTACTGAAGCTATACTAGTATCACTACTTGAATATATAACTTGTTTATTTGTAGCATTTGTTGGTAAAACAGTTACATCCCATTGGAAAGTTTTATTATACTTTAAAGTTTTAGTTGTTACATCTGTTGATAATTTAGTAACTGGAATAGTTTTAACATTAACAGTTATAGTTTTACTATCTGTTAAATTTGGATTACTAACAGATTTAACAGTTATTTTAGCACTACCAGATTTTATAGCACTAACTACTCCATTTGAATCTACTACAGCAACACCAGTATTACTACTAGACCATGTTACCTTTTTATTTGTTGCATTATCTGGAGTTACTGTTGCTGATAATGTAATATTATCGCCTTCATAAACAGAATAAACATTACTATTAATCTTAACACTTGTTACATCAACAGTCTTTTTATTAACAGTTATTTTAACAGAGGCAGTTTTATTGTTATATGTACTTGCTGTTATAGTAGCGCTACCTTTTTTCTTAGCAGTTACTTTTCCATTAGAATCAACCGTTGCTACGCTAGTATCACTACTAGACCATGTAACACTTTTATTTGTTGCATCTTGTGGTACATATGTAACAACAAGTGAAAACTTATCTTCTTCTATTAAAGTCTTGCTTGATGTATTTAATGATATGCTACTTACTTCAATAACTTTTGCTTTAACTGTTACTAAAACTTCACTTTTAATATTCTTATTACTTACACTTGTAATTATTATTTTAGTTTTACCAGATTTCTTAGCAGTAATTACTCCATTACTATTAATAGTAGCAATACTACTATCTTCACTAGTATATTTAACTATTTTATTAGTAGCGTCACTTGGATTAACATTAACTATTAAAGTTTTAGTATCTCCTTCTGTTAATTTAATATTATTTTCTTTTACTACAATTGATTTAACTTCTACTATTGGAGTTGGTTTTATCGGTGTTTCTTTTTTACTAACTACTACTATACAAGTATTTTTCTTATTGTTAGCACTTGCTGTTATGGTTACTTTACCAGCTTTTAATGCTTTAATGTTTCCATCTTGATCAATACTTGCAATACTAACATCTGAACTAGTAAACTTAACCGGAATGTTAGCACTTAATTTAGTTGTTTCTCCTACTTCCATTTCGATATTATAATTACTTAGAATAATCTTTTCTTCTTCATTAACATATACTGTTATTTGAGAGTTTATTTCATCATCAGATTTAACACTAATGATTGCATATCCTTTTGATATAGCAAATACTGTTCCGTTTGAATCTACTTTTGCAACACTAGTATCACTACTAGACCATTCTAGTTCCTTTTGACTAGCATTACTTGGAACCACATTAACACTAAGAGTTTTCTTTTCTCCAACATTTAGATTTAATTCATTTTCATTTATATTTATTTCTTCTATTTTTATGTCAGTTGCTATAACAGTAATTTCTACACTATTAGAAGCATCCCCATTAGTAACAGTAATATGTGTTTTTCCTTCTTTTATACCAGTTACATTACCATAGGCGTCTACTTTAGCTATTGTTTCATCTTCACTTTTATATGTTAAATAAGTACTTATATTATCTTGATTATTAACTTTAACATTTATTTTTTTAGTATCATTAACATTAACACTAAAATTCCCTTCAAGTTCTAAATCTGTTACTTCAACATTAACTACGCTTATTGCTAGTTTTTGTTTACCTATTCCATTTTTAAATCTTACTGATACTTCAGAATTACCTTGTTTTAATGCTTTTATCTCACCATGATCATTAACTTCTATTATATTCTTATCTTTAGAACTAAAGATATAATTATCATAATCAAACTTTTCAACATTTGAAGGAATTATCTTCATTTGATAAGAACTACCAACATCTAATGTTACTTCTTCTTCCATTAAATAAATACTATATGAATCAGTATAAAAAAAGTATATTCCATATATTAATAATAAAACTACGAATACATAAAAAATAATTGTTAATATTTTCATTACCTTTTTATTCATAGGACACCTCTATCATATATTCATTTTATAATGAAATATATAAAAATACAATTAGATAAATAAAAAATGCCTTTAAAAAGGCATTTTATTCAGCTATTTTTATATGAGCTTCTTTTAATTGTTTATCAAATACTTCTCCCGGGCAACCCATCATAGCATCACTACCATTTGCTCCAAGTGGGAAAGCAACCATTTCTCTAATATTTTCTTCATCTTTTAAAAGCATAAGTATTCTATCTATTCCAGGAGCCATACCAGCATGAGGAGGTGCTCCATATTTAAATGCTTCATATAATGATGGGAATTTAGATTTAACTACTTCTTCATTATATCCTGCTATATCAAATGCTTTCTTTAGTATTTCAGTACTATGATTTCTTACTCCACCACTAGCCATTTCATATCCATTACATACAAAGTCATATTGGTATGCTTTTATATCTAGTGGATTCATAGTATTAAGTGCTTCAAGTCCACCCTGTGGCATTGAGAATGGATTATGTGAGAATTCAATTGATCCATCATCTTCATTCAATTCATAGAATGGGAAATCATTTATAATACAGAATTCATATCTTGATTTATCAATTAAATCTAATTCTTGACCAAGTCTAATTCTTAATTGTCCCATTAACTTAGCGCATCTTTCTTTATCAGCAATAATAAATACTACATTATTTTCTTTTAAAGACAATCTTTCTTTTAATTCATTTCTTACTTCATCACTAAAGAATTTATCTAAACTAGATTTGAATGTTAAATCTTCATTTACTTTAATATATCCAAGTACTCCACCAATTGATTTAACATATTCTTCCATAGATTTATACCATGAATTTGATTTATCAATTGATTCAACTTTAATACATCTAACTGTATTATTTTTAAATGGTTCAAAATCACTCTTAGTCATAATATCACTTATATCTTCAATGATAAGTGGATTTCTTAAATCTGGTTTATCACTACCATATTTAAGTATTGCTTCTGTATATGGTATCCTTCTAAATGGAATTGGACTTACTTCTTTATTTCCAAATTTACTAAAGATATCATAGAATACTTTTTGTCCTACATCATAAACATCTTCTTCTGTAACAAAAGACATTTCAAAGTCTAATTGATAAAATTCACCATATAATCTATCACTTCTTGGATCTTCATCTCTAAAACATGGTGCGATTTGAAAATACTTGTTAAATCCTGAAACCATTAATAATTGTTTAAATATTTGTGGTGCTTGAGGAAGAGCATAAAACTTTCCAGGGAACTTTCTTGATGGAACTATAAAGTCTCTTGCTCCTTCTGGTGAAGTGGCTGTTATAATTGGAGTTTGTATTTCTACAAAGTCCATACTTTTCATTGTATTTCTAATAAAATCAATTACTTTACTTCTAAATAATATGTTTTCATGTACTTCTGGATTTCTTAAATCTAAATAACGATATTTAAGTCTAGTATCTTCTGTTGATTCTTTACTTCTTGATACTTCAAATGGTAAAACATTTGAACATTCACCTAATACTTCTAATGACTCAATCTTTACTTCAATTTCTCCAGTCTTCATATTTTTATTAACCATATCATCTGTTCTTGCTTGTACTGTTCCTGTAACAGTTACAGTACTTTCTCTATTAACATTAGCATATTTTAAATCTTGACTGATTAATTGTACAATTCCACTTTCATCTCTTAATGTTATGAAAAGTAGTCCTCCTAGATTTCTAACAGAGTTTACCCAACCTGCTAAACGAACTTCTTTACCAACATAACTCTTATCAACATTACCACAATAAACATTCCTATAAATATTTTCTTTCATAATTTCCTCCTTCAAATAAAAAAAGAATAGTACAAGGAGTGAATAAAATCACGGTACCATCCTTTTATTTACTTACTTTTGATAACGGTTTTAACCGGCTTAATCTACTTAATTCTTTAAGCACTCAGGATGTCTTTCTAAATAACATTGTGTTAATTTTCACCAACCATTAACTCTCTATAATCAATGATTACTTATACTCTTTCCTTCTTCGTTTATGTCATAATTATAGTAAATAATATTATAAAAATCAAGTATTAAAAAAGTTTAGCTAAAAATATAAAGCTAAACATTTTTCTAAACAATATTTAATATCTCTTTCATTAAATGGTTTTTGAAGTATTTCTATAATTGGATAACTTCTTGCTTTAGCAAGAGTTTCTTGATCTTCAACGCCAGATATTACTATTACTGGAAGACGTACAAAATAATTATTTTGTTTAAAATCTTCTAATACTTGAAGACCATTTACATTAGGCATATTTAAATCTATTAAACATGCTTTTATTTTACTTCTAAATTCTTGATCTCTACATAATTCAATTGTTTTTTGTCCATCATCACATATAACTACATCATATTTATTACAAAAAACACTTCTTACAAAATTAGCAACTATTTCACTATCATCAGCTATTAATATTACTCCATCTTTAGGACCTGCTGTCTCTTCTACTACTATATTTTTATCTTGGAATATTAATGCTTGACTCATTGGATCTAAATCATTAAAATCTTTATTTTTAATAGTTTCTTTAACACTTATATTTTGGGCATTATTATTAGCTTCTCCATATAAATAATTGTTACATATATTAATAGTTTCATTTACTTTGTTAATTAATTCATCATGTTTTTGATCTACTCCAGAAAAATCATTTGCTTTACTTTTTAATTCAAGATCATATGCAAGATCACCTAGTGCCATAAAACCTAAGTATCTTACATCGCTTTTAAGTGAGTGTACTTCAATAGCATAATTAGCCATGTCATTTTTACTTTTGTATTGTTGTAAAAGATTAACTTTATTTTCTATCATACCAAGAAAATCATGCATAACTTCATTATACATGTTCATGTCACCTAAAAGTTCTAAACTTTTATCAACATCTACACCCATGTTTTTTAAATAATTAACATCTTTCATATACTCACCTACTAATATAAAACATTATAACATATATAAAAAAATAAATAAACTCTTGATTTTTGTAACAATTGTGATACAATAGATTGCATGAAAAACATGTATGATTATGTAAATTTTATTAAAGTAGATAAAACTCCTGAAGAATTGAATAAAGATTTCATCAAGAATTTTATCTCATTTAGAAAAGAAAATAACTTAACTCAAGAATTACTTGGGGTTTATTCTCATGTTAATAGAGTTAAAATTGCTAGAATTGAATCAGGTATGCATTCGCCTACTATTAAGAACTTACTTGATATAATTGGTCCCTTAGGATACACAGTAAAAATAGTAAAAGTTAAAAAGAAACCAACTAATAATTAGTTGGTTTATTTTTTAATATTAAACTTTTAGCATAACTTGTATGTGCTATTTGTGACCAGTCAGATGATGGACCTTTTGACAAATTATCTATTATTAATTTAATTCTATCCTTGCTTTGAAGAACATAATTTAAACTAACACTCTTATCATTTACTAATGCACCAACTAATTTAGCTGCTTCTGGTCCTCTAACTCTATATGCATAATCTATAATAGTTGATCCTTTAGGAAGTTCACTTACATTTCCAAGAGTATCATATACATAAACTTTTTCACTAAATACTTCTGATTTTACTGATTTAACAAATTCATTATTATTTGTAAATATTGAATCTATTTCTTTTAAAGATGTATAGAACTGACATTTATCAGATATTTCTTTTTGCATTACTGATCTTGTATCACCTTGTACATCCCAATAAGCATTAAATCCAAATGATGCTATTTTATCCATATCATGAGTTCTAATCTGAGTATGAATAAATCTATCTCCAGAGTAGACTGTTGTGTGTAATGATTGATATCCATTAGTTTTAGGAGTACATATATAGTCTCTAAATTTATAGTTTAATGGTTTATATAAACTATGAACTACACCTAAAGTTAAATAGCAATTATCAACACTATCTACTATCACTTTAAGAGCAAGCAAATCATGAATATCTACAAGTCTCTTTCCTTCACTTAACTTTTCATAAATACCATATACATTTTTAACTCTAATTCTAATATCATATGGTATTTCTCTATCATTTAGTATTCTAGATACTTTATATGACATTTCTTCTACTAATGGCATGTATTGCTCTTTAATATTTATTCTTTGTTGTTTTAACGCTTCAAATTCATTGGGTTTTAAATACATAAATGATAAATCTGATAATTCACAATATAATCTATACGCACCAAGATAATATGCAAATGGTGCATATATTTCTAAAGTCTCTATTGATTTTTCTCTTTGTTTATTTGATTTTTTATAATTAAGAGTTCTCATATTATGAAGTCTATCAGCAAGTTTTATCAAAATAATTCTAACATCTTTTGTAACCCCAACAATAATTTTTCTCATATTAGCATTATTAACTTCTTCAACACTAGAAAATTCTAAATCTTTGATATTAGTAACTCCATCTACTAGTTCTGCTATATTTTTATTAAACTCATGTTCTATATCTTCTTTTGTAGCTTTTGTGTCTTCTAAGGTATCATGTAAAAGACCAGCACATAAGGTATCAGTATCAGCATGAGTTTCAGCTAATATAAATGCTACATTTAATGGATGAGTAATATATTCTTCTCCACTTTCTCTTTTTTGACCATCATGATAAAATGAAGCATAATTATATGCTTTAATGATTAAATCAATATCTTTTTGATTTGTATTATATTTTTTGACTTCATTAATTAAATCATTTAAACAAATACTGTTCATTTTATCCTCCTATAATAAAACGCCTTTAAAGATGGTCTCTTTAAAGGCGCACAAAATAAACATTTTTTATAGATTTACATATTGAATTGTGACTAAAATTAATTTTTTCCATATCTATCACCAATATAAAATATGAAATAACTTTACTCTTTTTTTTTGATTTTGTCAACACTAATTATATTTTTCTATTTGTTCTTTTTTAAAAGTATCATCATAATTAATACCCATAGCTTCTTTTACTTCTTTTAAAGTTTGATCTGCTACTGTATTTGCTTTTCTAGTGCCATCTTCTAAAACTCTTAATATTTCTTCTACATTCTTAGATAATTCTTTTCTTTTTTCTCTAATTGGAGTAATTGTATCTATCATTACATTACATAAGAATTTCTTAATAGTTCCATCTCCAATACCACCCTTTTGATAAGATGATTTTAATTCATCTAGATTATTAAACTCAGGATAGTACTTTTTAAAATGTTCGTCTGTTACGAATGCATCTAAGTAGATAAAAGCAATATTATTTTCTAATATTCCAGGCTCTTCTAATGCTCTTGGGAATGAAGCTATTGAATTAACTTTCTTTTTAATAACATCATCTTCATCACTTAAATAAATACAATTATCAAGTGATTTACTCATTTTAGCATTATCTGTTCCTGGTAAACGCATACATACATTATTCTCTGGTAAGAAGCTCTTACATTCAACTAAACAATCAGTATTATATATTCTATTAAAAGATCTTACTATTTCACGAGTTTGTTCTATCATTGGTTCTTGATCATCACCAACTGGTATTAAATTAGATTTAAATGCAGTAATATCAGCAGCTTGACTAATTGGATAAGTTGCAAATCCAACAGGTACACCTTCTTCATTATCATCAAATCCTCTCATCTTAACTTCGCTTTTAACAGTTGGATTTCTAAGTACTCTAGGTAATGTAACTAAATTCATATAATACATAGTTAATTCACTTAAAGCTCTAATTTCAGATTGAAGACAAAATGTTACTTTTTTAGGATCTAGTCCTACTGCTAAATAATCAAGCATTACTTCAACTATATTATCTCTTACTTTTTGAGGATTGCCAGCATTATCAGTTAATGCTTGTGTATCAGCAATCAAAATAAAGAAATCTTTATAGTTTCCCTCATTTTGTAATAATACCCTTTGCTTTAAAGATCCAACATAATGTCCTATATGTAAACGCCCTGTTGGTCTATCACCAGTTAATATTATATTTTCCATATTTTTCACTCCTTTTTAATAAAAAAAATCTTATCCGAAAAGGATAAGATTTAATACTCTTATTTTGCCACCTAATCATATACTATCATATACGTTCTCTTATAACGGAAGAAATACCGTTTTCCCCTACTATTATTCAAGGAAACTCTCTTTGGTCCATTCATTATTATCCGTTATGAAATGTTTCACCTAACCATTTCTCTCTACAATAACTTGTAATAATTACTACTCCAAATCATAGATTTAATCAAATGACAAGTAAATTATTGCACAAAAACACTTTTTTGTCAATATAATGAATATTTACTTTAACTAATATGTTTGCTATAATACTAATAGAATAAGAAGGTGAAGACATGGAATATTTATCATTTTTATATGAGTTAATTATATGTTTTTTATTGAGTTTTTTAATAGGATTTGAACGTCAATATAGAAGACGTTCTATAGGACTTAGAACAATAATACTAGTTAGTATAGGTTCTTTCCTATTTGTAACATTTCAAAAATCATTCCCAGGTTCTGATATGAATAGAATTGCTGCTCAAGTAGTAGCTGGTATTGGTTTTCTAGGTGCTGGAGTTATTATAAAAGATGACAAAGGTGTTAAAGGATTAACTACTGCTGCTACATTATGGTGTTCTGCTGCAATTGGTATTCTATGTGGAGCTAACCTACTTATTGAAGCTGCTATTGGTACAGTAGTTATATTATTTATAAATATTATATTAAGACAAGTTGATAATAGAATTAATATGATATCTGGTCATGAAAACTATGATATATATTACTTTAGAATAGAATGTGATACTGAAAAAGAACAAGAATTACTAGATATAATTAAAACTATGGCAGAAAAAACTAAAAACAAAATAGTTACTACTAAAGTAGTAGATGAATCAGAATCAATAACAATAATTGAATTTAGTATAGCTAATACTTCTAAAACAAAAGATTTAACAACAAATATTATGCAAAGCCTTACTGGTAAAGAAGAAGTTAAATCAATAACACTAGATAAAAAAGATACTAGATCTTTAGCTGATGATGAAATATAAAGATTCTTATGAATCTTTTTTATTGAAATAAAAAATCTTAGTTTTATACTAAGATTTTTATAATTGAAAATTATCTTCATCACTTACTTCTGGTATAGAAGCAAACTCTTCAATAATTAGTTTCATATCAGCATCTTTGATAACATAATAATCTGACATGATATCTATTGGAGATTTATCTAAATATAATTGATTATTTGTTAAATCATAAACAATTATCATATTAGCATTATCACCATATGTAGTATTCTTAACATATATTAAATAATATGGTGATTTAGTTTCTTTTTCAAATAATACTGTTGAAATTATTCTATTTCTAAGAGGTGATTTTTGATCATTATAATTTGGTAAATTTTCATCTCTTTTTATATCAGATAATATTATTTCAAGTAATTCTTTTATTACTGCTACTTGTTCAGCTAACCCTATTTCATTAAAATCAGTTTTCATTCCAATATCAAATATAGAATTAAATGCATAAATTATCTTGTTAGTTAAATAAGTACTTGATAAACTTCCTTCATTTGGCAATATCTTTTTATCAACAAAAGCAACAAATACATCACTTAAGCACTTACCAAATTGTTCTTTATACTTTTTATAATCTTCTTTAGATAGGTTCTTATTGTCAATAAATACATCTATAACACCAAATAACTTAACCATTTTTCTCATTGTGAAGAATGGATTTAAGCTACCCATTTTACCTGTTTCATTTGTATCTACTCTAGTTAATAATTCCCTAGAAAATGTTTTACTAATTTCAGAATAGTTTCTATCCGCTAATAAAGCATCAAAATCAGTACCGCTTCTAACATTATATTCTTTATATATTTTAGATATTATACTATTTAGAATAAATGTTTTAACATCTTCCCATACATCATCACTTATATCACTAATCTTGAAATCTAAAGCATAAATATCTTCTTTATTTAAACTTGGCTTTTCTTTTAATACTTCATTTAATGTTTTATTCTCATTTAATAATCTAGATATTATTTCATAGAAACTAGTTTGATGAGTTACATAGTCAATATAATCACTATTGTTTTTATACATCTCAATTAGTTTTTCCATAAATATATCTGTATATTCATTACTAACTGTTCCATCACTATTCATTACTAAATTATCAGGATAACCAATTTGCCTATCTAACTCTTTTATTTCTGCTTCACTTAAAACACTAAAGTCTACTTCATCGCCTTCATAATATTGTTTTCCAAAGTTACCCCCACCATCAATATAATCATTATCTATTCTATATTTAACTTCGTAAGCAAACTTAGATGTTTTTCTACCTAGTTTTATATTTGGTAAATCTGGATTCAATGTTAAAAAGTATTTTTTATCCATATCACCTGTTGCGACTACAAAGTAATGATTAACTATAATACCTTTATAATTTGCTGCAACTAGAGTTTTTCTTACCTCTGCTTCTACTCCACAATTATTTAAAATATAAGCAAGCATTTCAGCAGAATTTCTACATACTACTTTATAATCAAATAAATCAGGAGTATTAATTAATCTACTTATTTCATCTCTAGAATATCTTAAATCATCTTTTTCCTTTGATAAAAGATTGTTTTGAATAGTATAAAAAAACATAGTATCTTTTTGTACTATTCTACCTAGTGCTATATAAGCATACCTCATTATAACATTCTTACTCCAGCTAGGATGTCTTTTAATTTCTTCAATTATTCTATCTAATTGTTCTCTCATAATAACACCCTAACGATCTAAATGTTCTAAAGTTCTTTCAACATTACCACCATTATGAATATAATTATCATAATATGCTAGTAACCTATTAGTAAGCCTTTCATTGAACCCTTTTTTATATGATTGAAAATTTAACATTTTAACAATATAGTCATTTGTAGTACTATCTAGTTTTCTTTTCTTAATATCAACAGGACCAAATTTACTATATAAAAACTGAAATATATTAAATATTTCTTCTAATGAATCTATCTCATAATATTTTTTCTTATTCTTAGCTTCTTTTTCTTTTAAAACTAATTGATAGTAAAAAGTAGATAAATTTTTTTCAGATTTATCTTTTAGTTCTAATAAGATATAAATCTTATCTTTATTTTGATCAATAAAATAACTATTGATTTCTGTCATACCTACTCCTCTATTAAGATTATTATAACATAAAATAACTAACTATTAAAGTTAGTTATTTCTCTTCTTTTAATCTTGCTCTAATTAATAAAACTGCTTCTAGAGATGCATTCATATTTTGAAGTACAATTAAAGCATCTTGAAATTTAGTTTTTCGACTTAATTCTTGTTCAAATGTATCTTCTAGTTCATCAAAATTTAATCCTGAATTTTTATTTTCATTTATAAAATCATTTATTACTTTTCTAATATCACTTAATAAATATTCTTTTAGAGCATATTCATCCAAATACTTAACACCATAATATGCTCCAATTAAAAGTTTATATTGATCATGTGTATTCATAAACATACTCCTTTATCAAAATAAATTCTATCATTTAACCCTCGTTTTGTAAATAAATGTGTTATAATTTAATAGTAATTGAGGTGTTAATATGGATAATACTAAATACTTAAATCAAATAATAAAAATAGAAATTGATAGACAATTTGGTTCTAAACATCCTAAACATGGTTTTATTTATCCAGTTAATTATGGATATGTACCAAATACTAAGAGTGCTGATGGTGAAGAATTAGATGCATATCTTTTAGGAGTATTTGAACCAGTAAAAGAATACACTGGAAAATGTATTGCTATAATACATAGAACAAATGACGATGATGATAAATTAGTTATTGTTCCTAAAAATAAAGAATACACAGATGATCAAATAAATGCATTAACTGAATTTCAAGAACAATACTTTGAACATATAATTATAAGGAGTAAATAAATGAAAAAGAATATAATAATTTCGGGGATAGCATCACTACTAACAAATCTAGTATTATTTGTAATTAATCTAATATGTGCTTATACAATTCATCGTTTACCTTTTGGAATTACACTTAGTGGTGGTGAATATATTGGAGAAAAAGGATTTGGAGTATTACTGGAAAAAATATTTTTATTCGGAATAGATGGTAACTCTGGTGGAACTTCTGAATATGTTAGATTTGATTTTATGAGTTTAATAATTCCAATTGTTATTTTGTTCATAATAATTCTAATAATAAGTACAATAATAAGCAAAAAGAAAAACACTAATAAATAGTGTTTTTTATTTATATTATTCTGAAAGTGATGGGATATAATTTAATAGTAACTTTTTCTCACCTTTTTTGTATGTTGTTTCACTTATCAATTGATAACTAATTGCAGATAATACATCATTATACATTTTCATTAAAAAGTCTGCATCAAAATATTCATGTTTTTCTCTTTGATTAAATAAATCTCTTAATTTGTCTAATGCTTTAACTTTTCTTACATAGTCTGAATTTTCAATACTATTAACATCATTATTAGCACGTCTAATTCTTTCATCTATTGAAACTAATTCTTCACTATCCCTATAGCATATTAAATCATATATACTGTTTGGATAACCGTCTAGTAATCTTCCAACAATACTAGCAAGAACAGGTTCCACTTTTTTAGTACTAGCCTCATCTTCACCTTTTTTAGAATCAAAACTTAAAGTTGAATCATAAATGTCTTCATCAAATGGTGCACCAAGTGGTGGTACTGGTAATGGAACAGCTTCATCTGTTTCATAACTACCAAAACGTATAATAGTGTGTTTTAAAGATTCTAATTGACTCCTATCAAAAGATATTTCATAAACCCTTTCACATTCTTCGTTTCTTTCAATATAATTCACAATATCTTCTCCCTCGCCTTAATATTATATATTCTTTTTTAAAAAAATCAATTATTATGTTATAACTATAATAGAAAAAAGATAATAATAATTATAATATAATTATTTTCACTATATATAATGATGATAATGATTACTGTCAAAATAGTTTTGAAGAATTTGAAAAAACAATAAGAGTAAAATAAAAACACCAATTAATCTTGGTGTTTTTTAAATAGCAATCCCATAGCAACATTACTATCTGCATATAAATCTAGTTTACTTTGTAATTCTTCTATTGTTGTTCTTGATCTTAATCTTTCAATTTGATCATTAACTTTTGCATATGGTAAATATTGAGTTAATAAATACTTTTGAAGTCCTCCATTTAGGAATGAGTATTGATCTAGTGTTTCTTTATTTTCAACTATACCTTTTTTATAATCATATTCAAAAGTTTGAACTGGATATTCTAAACCATAATAAATAGAATCTGTTCCTAAAAAATTAGCTCCATACATTTTGTTTTCATTTACAAGCATTACTGCCGCATTAGAATTATATACCTTAAATTCTCCATCTTTAAACTTACATAAATATGATCCTAATACTCTTCCACCTACTGTTCCATATGCAACTACATAATCAATGATAACAGTAGTTCTACTTATAACTCTTATTCCTAATATTTTTGGTATATTACCAAATGGTATTACTTCTCTATCTAGTTCATCAATAACACCATATTTTTTTGTTTTATTATCACTTACTGCGCCAATATAAAGACCAGTGTCTTCAATAGCTTCTTCTCCTAAAAGATTTTTTAATCCAAAGTTTTTTGTATCTATTCTTCTCATAATCTACCTCTTAGCTCTTTATACTAACACACTATGCTTTCTTTGTAAATAATAAATATTACTGCATTAAAAAAATCAAACTAGAAGTTTGATTCTTTTAAGGATTATTTTTCTTTTAAAACGTATTTATAGAATAATCCAGCAAGAACTGCACCTACAATTGGAGCTAAAATGAAAATCCAAACATTACATAAAGCATCTCCACCTTGTAAAACAGCTGGTGCTAAACTTCTAGCTGGGTTAACACTTGTTCCAGTAAATGGAAGACCAAATAAATGAACTAATACTAAAGTAAGACCAATAACTATACCAGTTACATGACCATTTTCTTTTTTATCAGTAACACCTAAAATTGTAGTAGTAAATACAAATGTTAAAATAACTTCTACAACTAATGCAACCCATACTGTAGTATTACCTACAAGACCATTTGCTCCAAGTGCACCAAATCCACCTAAAAGTAATGCTAGTAATAAAGAACCTACAAATGCACCAACAACTTGAGCTGCAATATAACGAAGACATTCTTTAGTAGTCATTTTACCTGCTACTAATAAAGCAATTGATACAGCTGGATTAATATGACATCCAGATACATTACCAATGCTATATGCAGCAGCAACAATTACTAAACCAAATGCTAGTGATGTTCCAACTAGATCAACTCCAGAAGTAACAGCAATACCACAAGCTACAAGTGTAAGTAACGTAGTTCCAACAGCTTCAGCAATATACTTTCTCATGTTTATTCCTCCTTACTATCATTATACTATAATTCAAAATAAAAACTCAAATAATAATTATTTGAGTTATTTATATAAAGTTTTAACTAATGCTTTTTTATATTGTTTTGACTCTTCAATTAAATAATCATCTAAAGGTCCCCCATCAGCAACTTTAATAATATGATGTATTGTTAAAATATTTCTTTTACAAGTACAATAACTTTTTAAGTGTAAAGAATTAATCAATTTCTAATTATGTTATAAGTATGTAGTATAATAATATTACAGGAGAAAAAAATGAAAAAATATATTAAAGAAATAATTATATTAATAATACAGTTACTAATGTTTTATATTCTTCCATTATCAGCTGGTCCAGCAGATACAATGGGATTAATTGTATTAATAATAATATCAGTATTGGTTTTATCTATTATACTTGGTGTTATATCAAAAGAAAAAATAAAGTATTTATATCCAATAGTAATCGCAATACTATTTATACCATCAGTATTTATTTATTATAATGATTCTGCATTAGTTCATTCATTATGGTATTTAATTATATCTATTATTGGTCTTAGCATAGGAATGGTAATACGTAAATTTATAGGTATATATAAAAAGTCAAAATCATAATTATTATTCATATTGCATATATTCTTTAATTCATTTATAATAAATCATTAAGGAGGTAAAGGTAAATGGAAGAAGAAAAAGTTGTTCATGATATGACTATTAGACCAGAATATTATAATTTAGTGGTTGAAGGAACAAAGATATATGAAGCTAGAACTAATGATGCTAGAAGAAAGGCTATGAAAGTTGGAGATCTTATTTGTTTAAGAAGAGAGGCAACACCTGAAGAAAAAGAAGCAGGCATAGTTCCAGATGATAGTATTATGTTAGAAATAGAAGAAAAAATTGAATTTGAAGATTTTACTCATTTATATGATTCATTACCTAAAAAAGAAACTGGTTTTGAAGGAAGAGAAACTGATGAAATAGTTCAAACTGAAATAAGAAAGTTCTATACACCAGAAATGGAAAAAGAACGCGGAGCTGTTGCTATCAAAGTTAGAAGGGTTCAAAATTTACAAAGAAAGTTAGTTCCTTAAAAAAGTCATAATGACTTTTTTATTTTAAATAAAAAACGGACAAAACATTCATTTGTCCGCAATAACTAACTATATGTCACGATAATCATAAGGGTTTAAAACTTTTTTTAATTATTATAATACAGGTAATCATTAAATATGAAACAATGATATAATGTTATTGAGGTGTCTTATGGATAAGAGTTTATATGAAATGATATTTAAGAGGAAGTCTTTTCATTTATTTCGAAATATAGGTAATGAAAAAATCAGCAATGATGAATTAAAAGATATTGAGAATAAATTTAATGATTTAAAACCACTTGTGAAGGATATTAAAGTCAAAATAAAAATAGTTAAAGATTCAACTACTTGTAAAAGAGGACAAGAATATTGCATACTATTTTATTCAGAAAAGAAAGATAATTTTCTTCAAAATATTGGTTATATAGGAGAACAGTTGGATCTTTACTTAGTATCTAAAAATATCGGAACTTTATGGTTTGGAATAGGAAAAGTTGAAGAACCTAAAATTGACAATTTAGATTTTGTTATTATGATTGCTATTGCAAAGGTAGATAAAGAAGATAAATTTAGAAAAGATATGTATAAGAGTAAAAGAAAAGAATTATCTGAAATATGGGAGGGTGATAATCTTCTAGATATAGGAAATATCGTTCGTTTTGCTCCAAGTGCATGTAATACTCAACCATGGAGAGTTGAATCTTCTGATAATGTATTAAAAGTATATAGATATCGAAAAGAAGGTAAAAGAGGAATAATGCCTAAGGATATGGTTATATACTATAATCAAATAGATATTGGGATATTCTTATGTTTCTTAGAATTATGTTTAGAGAAAAACAATATATCTTATAACAAAAAAATATATGTAGAATCAAATCATGAAAATGAAAATAATTTAGTTGCTGAATATATAATAAAAAACACTAACAATTAAGTTAGTGTTTTACTTTTCTAAATGGCAGGGGTAGAAGGACTCGAACCCTCGCGAACGGTTTTGGAGACCGGCATACTACCACTATATGATACCCCTACTGCAAGAATAACTATAATATAAATGAGGGGTTTTGTCAAGTTAAAAGAGTTAATACTACAAACTATTAACTCTTTTCATTATTCTGTCTTTTCCTAATAATTTCATTAGTTCATAAAGATCAGGTGTATTTGATTTTGAGAAAAGTGCTACTCTTATTACAGTACTAATATCAGCAACATTTCCTTTATATGCATCTGGATTTTGTTTATATTCTTTTATGTTAGATGCATAACCTAATTCATCACATAATTCCTTAACTTTATTGAACCATGTTTCTTTATCATCATTTTCATCATAATACTTATCAAAGTAAACATTTAATATATGTTTAATTTCATCCATATCAGTTATATTTTTCCATTCATACTCTTTTTCAGTATTTTCAAACTTATCATCAAACATATACCAAATCAAACTTTCAATCATACTATAATTAACTATATCTTTTCTTGGCTTTTCTTGTTCACGTTCAATATTTAAAATATTTGTATAGTAATCCATATCACTTTCAATCATTGCTTTTAGTGATGGGCTATAATCACATGCCCATTCGTATGATTCCTCAGCTACTTCTTTTGCTTTCTTATGAGCAATTATATCTCTTGATATACTACCAAGTTTTTCTAAATCATAAAGTGCTCCAGAAGAAGACATCTTTTCAGGATGAAATTCAAAGTCTAAATATGTTTTATCTGGATTTTGTGTATGCCATTCTTCATAGTTTGAATTGATAATAGTCATTAGAGATTCAATAACAGCTTCTTTTGGATATCCATTTTCACTATAATAACTCATAGTTGCTTCTGGATCTTTTCTTTTACTAATCTTTCTAATACTATTTCCTTCTTTTTTAATAATTAATGGGGTGTGAACATATTTTGGTAGTGGAAATCCAAATGTATTAAATAATTCTACATGTTTTGGAACACTACTTAACCATTCTTCTCCTCTAATTATATGAGTTGTATGCATTAAATGATCATCTACTAAGTGAGCAAAATGATATGTTGGAAGTAAATTATCAGATTTCATAATAACAAAGTCTTCATCATTTTCAGATAATTCTAAGTCACCTTTTACTTCATCATGGAATTTAAACTTACGTTCAAAATCTCCTTCACTTCTAAATCTAATAACATATTCTTCTCCAGCTTTTACTTTATTAATCATTTCTTCTACAGTAAGATTTCTACATTTAGCATATTTTCCATAATATCCAGTTCTTTGTTTTTTATGTTCTTGCATAACTCTTAATTCTTCTAGAGTTTCTTTCTTACAAAAACATGGATATGCTCTTCCTATTTCTATTAAATGCTTAATAAAAGCATGATATATTTCTTTTCTTTCACTTTGAACATATGGTCCATAATTACCTACTACTTCACCGTGATATTCATATTCATCTGGATTTAGATCATATCTTCTTAAAGCAGCATGTATTAATTCTACAGCTTCATCTACTTCTCTTTTTTGATCTGTATCCTCTATTCTAAGCATAAAAACACCATTATTGTTTTTAGCTATTAAATTATCAATAATCGCTTGGTATACTCCACCAATATGCATATATCCTGTTGGACTAGGAGCAATACGAGTTGTTACTCTTCCACCTCTATCAGGATATATTTTGTCATAATCACTAACAGTTTTATCTATATTTGGAAATATCAAATCAGCTAAATCCTTATTAGTCATAATACATCTCTCCTTTTTAATACTAAGATTATATAATATTTTACAAATGAAAACAAGACATTTACTGTCTTGTTTAAATATCGTATTTAATTACATTACGTTAAATATCACCATAATAAATACAACGCTTAAAACTACTATCATAGACATTAAACAATAGTCAGTAAATCTTATTCTTTTCTTCTTTTGAATGATAGTCTCCTCTTCTTCGATTTCAGTTGTCTCAAGAATTGGTTCCATCTTAATTGTATTTATTAGTTCTTCCTGGCGTTTTAACTCTTCATCTATATCTATAATTGCAGTTGTTTGATACATTGCTTCTTCTCTCATACGTTCACTTCCTCTGTCTATCGTATATATATAAATTATAACCTATTTCAATCAATAATACAAGTATTTTCTTGACTTATTAGGAATAATAAGGTATTATTAATACGTGCCAATGGAGACATACTCAAGAGGCTGAAGAGGCGCCCCTGCTAAGGGTGTAGATCGGGAAACTGGTGCGAGAGTTCAAATCTCTCTGTCTCCGCCATATGAAAAATAACCACTTAATAAGTGGTTTTTTTATTGTTCTAATATCAATTTTGATTGTTTTAAATAAACATCTTTATACCATTTAATAAATTGTTCAGAAGCTGATACATGATTATCATTTCTGTGACTTCTTTCATAATCATCCATTTCTGCTAATGTTTTAGTAGAATTATTTGGTATAAAAACATACCATAAATTAGATTTTGCTTTTATTATATTACTACCTTTCTTTTCATAAGATATAGTTCCTTCACTATATCCATAGAATCTATAGAAGTCTATTCCATCATAAAAAGTTAAACAATCCATAAATTTACTTTTTCTATTTTTAACATCTTTCATTGTTTCTAAAAGTGTATCTACATCATCAGCAATACCACTTCTTTTAACAAAAGCACCAGGATATCCAGGATTACCAGGATAATCTTCTATATAAAAACCAGAATCTGCTACAAAGCATGGTTTACCAACTAATTTGTAAGCATTTAATACTTTCTCTCTTGATATTACTTCTATATCATTAATATCTGGTTCTTCAAAATCATATAATTGAAAATCAACCCCTACTCCTTCTTTTTCAAATAATTCTTTGATAGAAATATACTTTCCATGATTACCAGTTACATATACTATATTATCCATATTTTTCCCTCTCTAACAATTAAATAATATCAAACAATGAGGAAATATATATGTCACTTAATATTTTTCATCTAATTCTTTTATACTTTTTATTCTATTTATATAAAAATGTCTTATATCTTTTCTTTCTTCACAATAAGCTGCTACTCCCCATTCATTACCATATAATATTAAATCATATGGATGAATTACTCTTTTAGTTAATTCTTCTGTGTTCTTTGAATAGTATTCTATATAACACTTATTCTTATCTTTGATACCTTTATTAACTATATTTAGTATTTCTTTATCATTTACTTTTATTTCTTTTGGAATAATAAATCTTTTAGGAATATTAATATTTTGATTTAATACATATCCTCCATATGGTCCCTTAATAGTATCAACATATATACCAGCTTTTTCAAGTTCATCTTTATAAACTCTTACCATTCTAGGAGTAACTTCTAATTTTTCACTTAACTCTTTAATACTATACTTTTTACCACTACTTAAGTATTCAATCATTAAAAGAGCATTACTTAATTTAGACATATTATTCACCCTTAAAAAATATTATATTTTATAAATTAATTTATGTAAATAATTTGTTATACCAATAGAACTAAAATATAATATTTGATACAATTAATAAGTATGCAAGGAGATAAATATGAATGAAGATATAATTAAAAGAATAAGTGAAGAATTAAGTGTTAAAAATACACAAATACAAAGTGTTCTTGATCTATTAAAAGATGGTAATACTATTCCATTTATAGCAAGATATAGAAAAGAAGTTACAGGTGCTTTAGATGAAGAACAAATAAGACATATTAATGAATATTATGAATATGAAGTTAATCTATTAAAAAGAAAAGAAGATGTTATTAGATTAATAGATGAAAAAGGATTGCTTACTCCTGAAATAGAAAATAATATTAAAGCTGCTAAGAAGTTAGTAGAAGTTGAAGATATATATGCTCCATTTAAAGAAAAGAAGAAAACTAAAGCTACTGAAGCTATTAAAAATGGTCTTGAACCACTAGCTAAAATAATAATGAGTTTTCCAGATAGCTTTAATGAAGAAAGTGTTAAAAAATTCTTAAATGAAAATGTTAAAACAGTTGAAGATGCACTACAAGGTGCTAAATATATTATTGCTGAATGGATTAGTGATAATGCATATTATAGAAAATGGATTAGAAGTTACTTCTGGAGAGTTGGAATAATTACTTCTAAAGTAAAGAAAACTAATCCTGATACTAATAAAGTATATGAAATGTATTATGATTTTAGTGAAGCAGTTAAATATATTAAACCTCATAGAGTACTAGCTATTAATAGAGGTGAAAATGAAAAAGTATTAACTGTAAGTATAGAAGTAAACACTGATGAAATACAATCATATTTAGAATCTAAAATAATTAAGAAAGATAGTCCAGTTAAAGAATATGTAGTTGAATCTATAAAAGATGCTTATAAAAGATTAATTGGTCCTTCTATTGAACGTGAAGTTAGAAGTGAATTAACTGAAAAAAGTGAAGATCAATCAATAGAAGTATTTAAAGAGAACTTAGAAAACTTATTACTTGTAGCTCCTATGAAAGAAAAAACAGTTCTTGGATTTGACCCAGCTTTTAGAACAGGATGCAAGCTTGCTGTAGTAGATCCTACTTCTAAAGTATTAAATATATCTGTTATATATCCACATGAGCCACAAAATGAATGGGAAAAATCAAAAGAAACTTTAAAAGATTTAATTAATAAATATCATATTGATATTGTATCTATTGGAAATGGTACTGCTTCTCGTGAAAGTGAAAAACTAGTAAGTGAAACTCTAAAAGAAGTGAATGGTTGTAAATATGCAATTGTATCTGAAGCTGGTGCTAGTGTATATAGTGCTTCCCCACTTGCTATTAGTGAATTTCCAGATTTAACTGTTGAAAAAAGAAGTGCTGTATCTATTGCTAGACGTCTTCAAGACCCATTAAATGAACTTGTTAAAATAGATCCAAAAAGTATTGGTGTTGGTGAATATCAACATGATGTATCTCAAAAGAAATTAAGTGAGTCATTAGACTTCACAGTATCTAAATGTGTTAATAATGTCGGTGTTAATATTAATACTGCTTCCCCTTCTATACTTAAATATATATCTGGTTTAACTAAGAGTGCTATTGATAAAATTATTAAGTATAGAGAAGAAAACGGAAAGATTAAATCAAGAGAAGAATTAAAAAAGAAAAAATTATTAAATGATAAAGTATATGAACAATCAATAGGATTTATGAGAGTAATTGATGGAGATAATCCATTAGATAAAACAAATATACATACTGAAAGTTATGATAAAACATTAAAACTACTTAAACATATTAATATGACTACTAATGATTTAGGCTCTAAAGAATTAACTCAAGCTTTAAAATCATTAGATACTAACATTGTTGCTAAAGAATTAGATATAGATTTATATACATTAAATGATATTATTGATTCATTAGAAAGACCAAATAGAGACTTTAGAGATGATTATGAAATGCCACTTCTAAAAAGTGATATTCTAACAATAGATAACTTAACAATTGGTATGAAATTAGAAGGTACTGTTAGAAATGTTGTAGACTTTGGAGCTTTCATTGATATAGGTCTTCATGGTGATGGTTTAGTACATATATCAAAAATAACTAATAAATATATTAAACATCCAAGTGAAGTATTAAGCGTTGGACAAATAGTTACTTGTTATGTAATAGATATTAATAAAGAAAAAGAGAAAGTTTCCCTTTCTCTAATTGATCCAAACAATTAAAAAGTGCTTATTAAGCACTTTTTTTATTCTTGTGTTGTAGCTATTGGAGTAGATGCAACTTTATTTTTTTTCTTCTTAATTAAGATAAATACTAAAGCACCAACTACTACAAGTAATGCTATACCAATTAATGGTCTAAATCTTATCCAAGCTATTGCAATTACAACTAGTGATATAGCAAGACCTACTATTAATCCAACTAGTCCAACTGCCATATCAACTATTCCACCTAAAATTGGTACAAAGTTAGCAAGAGTTGAAAGTGGTTTAAATAATGTAGCAACACCTACAATACATAATAAGATACCAGCAAATCTTAATGCCCATTTAATGATCTTATTTTCTTGAATAATAGAATTAATCATATCACTTCCAGTATGAATACCATCTTCTATTCTGTTATGAGTTTTTCCTACTTTAGAAACAAAATCACTAAAAGTGTTTCCTGTTTGAACAGCTAAAATACTAATATCTGTAGAGTTATTATAACTAATAATAATTCTTACATCACCCACATTTGGATTATCATAGTTTTCGCTATTAGTAATATAATTACCAGCAGTGTGATATCCAATAGCAGTTAATTTTTCAGCAGCATAATCAGTAAATACTCCATTAGTACTTAACATTTGTACTTGATCAAAACTTAGTTTGAATGCACCTACTGTTACATTAGCTGAGAATGTTGCTTTATCTTCATATGGTTTTGTTTTTGGATTATCATGTCCACTTTGATTAAATGAACTAGAATCAATAATAGAATCACTCCACTCTTTAGTATAAGAGTATGTCTTAGTTCCATCATTGTCCTCTTCTTTTTCAACCCATTGATAAAGTTCAACTGTTCTAGTCATTTTTGGTGTTACTAATGATACACCAAATTCATTATCAGTAAGTGTTTCTTCATTTACTAGTCTTCCATGAGTTGCAACTAGTTTTCCTTCGTTAGCAGCATCTACTGAATCACTTGTTATATCAATTACAGTTTTCATCATTTCATCAGTAGTTTTAATATTTCTAACGTTATTTCCTTCATTCCACCATAGAAGAATAACACCTATGATGATTGCTACTATACCACCTAAAATTCCCTTAAAAGAATCTCCTATTTTTTTCATTTTCTCTTTCCTTTCTTTAATAATTATAAAATATAAAATTATTTTTTTCAAATAAAAAAATCTGATTATTTATCAGATTTTTTAGTAGTCTTTTTAGTTGTTTTCTTTTCTGTAGTTTTTTCTTCTTCTCCAGTAACAACTTTCATTGCTTTTCTCATAAGTAAATCATATTTGAATAGATTAGTATCTCCGATTTCTTTTACGAAGTCTTCTTTCTTCATTCCATAATTCTTAGCTGCATCTTCTAATCCTTTTTCAAGTTCTTCATCACTTACTTCTAATTTTTCTTTTTCAACAATAGCATCCATCATTAATCTGTAACCTATTCTCTTGTTTGCTTCTGGAGCTAATGTTTTCTTGAAATCATCCATTGAAGTATTTGCGAATTTTAAATAATCATTAATATTTAATCCTTGATATTGTAATTTTTCACTAAATTCTCTAGTTAATCTATTAACTTCATCATTAGTCATCTCTTCAGGAATTTCAAATGTAGATGATTCAACTACTTTATCTAAACATTTAAATAAGTATTGGTCTTCTAATTCTTTTTCTTTTTCAGTTTCAATTCCTTCTTTAATATAATCTCTTAATTCTTTTTCACTTGTTACACCTTCGATATTTAAATCTTCAAAGAATTCTTTATTATATTCAGGCATAACTCTTTGTTTAACTTCTTTAATTTCTACTTTAAATACAACTGGTTGTCCTTTTAATTCTTCACTATGATAATTTTCTGGGAATGTAACATTAACATCCTTTTTATCACCTTTGTGAAGTCCAACTAATGCTTCCTCAAATCCAGGAATAAATGTATTAGAACCAAGTTCTAAACTATAATCTGTTCCTTTTCCACCTTTGAAAGCAACACCATCTTTAAATCCTTCAAAATCGATAACAGCAATCATACCATTTTCTAATGCTGTTTTTTCATCTAAAGTTCTAACTTCAGCATATTGTTCTCTAATATGACCAAGTTCATGATCAATTTCTTCTTCTTTTACTTCAGGTTTTTCTCTCTTAACACCTAAATTTTTATATTTACCTATTTTAACTTCTGGACTTGATACTAAAGTAAATTCAACTTCTACTTCATGCTCAGTAATGTTTTTAATATCTATACTTGGAGTAGCAGCAGGAGTAATAGTTTCAGGATCACTAAGTAATTTAGCATATAACTTATCTACAGCTAAATCCATAGCATCCATATATAATGATTCTACACCTGTTTTCTTTGTGTATACTTCATATGGAACTAGTCCTTTTCTAAAACCATCCATCTTAATGTCTTTTTTCTTTTTATTAAAAGATTCTTTAAGACAATCTTCCCATTCTTTTCCCGCTAATTTTAAACTATAACTCTTTTTCATTTAACCTCCTACATTATAAAATTAAGCAATAGCTACGATTTTAACAGAATAAACTCCGTTTGGTGATGATACTTCTACAACATCTCCAACTTTCTTACCCATAATTGCTGCTGCAATTGGACTTTCATTAGAGATTTTATTATCATCTGGATCAGCCTCTTGGCTTCCAACTATTTTATAACTTTCAATATCTTCATCATCTTCATATTGAAGTTCAACTTGACTACCAATACTTACCTTTCCATTGCTTTCTTTTTCATCTATAACTGTTGCGTGCTCTAAAGAATATTCTATTTCCATTATTCTTTTTTCTAAATTAGCTTGATCTTCTCTTGCTTGATCATATTCAGAATTTTCAGATAAGTCACCTAAGGCTCTAGCTTCTTTTAAAGTTTGAGTTACTTCTGCTCTCTTTTCTGTCTTTAAATAATGTAATTCATTTTCTAATTCTAAATAGCCTTCGCTAGTCAAAAATATTTCTTTCTTTTTCATAAGTTAGCCACCTCTTTCTTGCTACCAAAAAATGATACTATAAAATGTATTTTTTGTCAAGATATTTTAACCCTTATAATATCGCCTGTATTTACCTCAAATGGCATATTAATTTTTAATTTTTCTTGTGGATGAGATGCAGAGTCTACTTTCATATCATCTTCACCAATAATGTATTCAACTTTTAATGATTGAACACTAGTAGATGGACCAAACACCTCTACTTCATCACCAATATAAAACTTATTTCTTTGTTCAATAGTAGCTTCATTATTCTTTTTATCATAAGAAACAACTACTGCTAGGAAGTCTTGATTTGATACTTCTTGTCTTCCACTATAATATTGTCCTTCAAGTCCAGGAATACTATCATAGAATTGTGGAGTATTTTCTCTATTAGAAACTCTATTTAATACTTTTCTATAGTAATCAATAGTTTCTTCATCAAGAGTTCCATCTATCTTCTTATCCATAATAGTTCTATATGCATTACATACAGTAGCTATATAATATAGACTCTTCATTCTACCTTCTATTTTAAATGATTCTACTCCAAGATCCATCATATCAGATATATAATCTATCATATTCAAATCTTTTGATGAGAATGCATATTCATATGGAGTATTGTTATCGAAATTAAATCTACATACTTGTGAGCATCCACCTCTATTAGAATCTCTTAGTGTTACATAATTACTCATAACACATCTTCCACTATAACTAGTACACATAGCTCCATGTATAAATACTTCAAGTTCTGTATCTATATTTTCTTTTATAAACTTAATATCTTCTCTTGAACATTCACGAGCAAGTACTACTCTATAAGCACCAAGTGATTTATAAAATTTAATACTTTCTAAGTTAGTAATTGACTTTTGAGTAGATACATAAAACTTAGTTTTAATTTTAAGACGTTTAATAGCTTCAATTACAGCAAAATCACTTACTATATATGAATCAATTCCAATATCATCTAATGCCTTTAAATAGTCATCTAATTCACTTAAATCTTCATTATGGAATATCATATTAACAGTAACATATACTTTTCTTCCTTTTGAATGAGCATACTTGGTAGCTTTTCTAATATCATCTAAAGTAAAATTAATAGCATTAGCTCTTAAATTAAACTTCTCTCCTCCAAAGTATACTGCATCAGCACCATAATCAATAGCTACTTTAAATCTATCAAAATCTCCAGCAGGTAATAATAATTCATATTTCATTTTAAATCACCTACCTTATATTTAATATCATGTTCTAAGAAATAATAATCTGCATCTATTAAATCACATAGATTTTCTTTATTATAGTTTTCAATAATTACTTTAGTAGTATCTTCATCTATATCAGTTAAATCAATAATTAGATTTAACTCTTTTATATCATTAATATATTTAGAAGCACAGAATATCTTATTAAATCTTACTATACTTCCATCACTTTCTTCTTTGATTTCTAATACTTTAAGAGATACTTTTTCTTTTAATTCATAATGATTAGTATCATCTAAATTATAATATTTATTATAATTTGTTACTAAGTTTCTTCTTGAATACATAATAGAATTTTTAGCTATATAATGATAAAACATATTAGATTCACACTTATTAATTATTTCTTTTAATTCATAATGAGTTAAATCATTATTAATAACTACATTCTTTATATTTAAACTGCTCAAAAAATTAATGGCTTTATAATTAGATAAAATATGATTTTCATATAATACTAATCTATCTTTATCAATTATATTAACTAGTCCTATATCTTCTACTATGAATTTAATATTTTTATTAAACTTAGGATATATCTTTTCAAAATCATATATTTTCATATGTAAGAATTTATTCATCATTACATATATTTCATAAGTATTAGATAATTCATTTATTTCATCAACATCAAAGTAAACATTATATCCAATTGAATAATGTTTTAAAGGCAAAATAAAAGATTTAAAGTTACTATATAACTCTAATTCTTTTTTATTTGGAATTATTAAATATTTTTCTTTTTGCATATACCCAATCTATCTCCCACTTCGATGTATTCTACATCAAATTCATCTTGATTATCAAGATACTCTAAGAATTTTTCTATCTTTCTAACCATTTGTCTTAAGTTTCTAGATTTAATTTCACTACCTTTACCTACATATCCATGAAAATCTAAATTATCTATAATAATTATTCCATTATCATTAATATTATTTTTATATTTATCTAAAAATCTTCTGTTTTGACTCTTAGCTGCATCAATAATAACCATATCATATTTATCTTCAATACTTACATTTAATGCATCATCACATATTAATTCAATATTATTTAGTCCACTTTTAGATACATTAGTTTTGGCTATTTCAAATCTTACTTTATCTCTTTCAATACTAGTTATTTTATCAATACCACTACTAGCAAAACATATTGTTGAATATGCAATAGCTGTTCCTATTTCAAGTATAGATTTAACATTATTATCTTTAATAATTTTAACAATAGTATCAATTGAATCCTCACTCATAATTGGTACATCATTATTAATACCATAATCTCTAATATCATCAATTAATCTTCGTATTCTATCCATAATCCTTCTCTTTTTAATCTTGATATAGTACTTGTATGTTCAGCATATGTTTTATTAAAATATGTTTTACCATTTTTATCAGCTACAAAATAATAGTATTTATGATTCTTAGGAGTAATAGATGCCACTATTGAATCAAGTCCTGGATTACATATTGGACCAACAGGAAGCTTACCTTGAAGACATCCATTTCTAGTATTATAGTTTCCACATTTATTTAATTGATCATTTGTTAAATCTTTAGAATAGTTATCCAACTTTTCTTGATAATAAGTTGTAACGTCACTTCCAAGACTCCATCCATCATTTAGTCTATTATAGAATACCCCAGCAACACCTTTTCTATCTTTAGCATTGCCAGCTTCTTGTTCTACTATAGATGCTAGAGTTAGCATTTGATGAACACTATATTTACTCTTATCAATACTTTCCATATATGGATCTAATTTACTTTCCATATTATCTAACATTTTTCCAAATATATCTTCAACACTAGCAGTCTCATAATACTCATATGTATCTGGATATAAATAACCTTCTAACGAATAATATAATTTACTATTTTTAATATCTTTAGTTAAAAACCAATATTTTTCAATCATTCTATCTAAATAATCAGTATCTTTTAATTTATCAAGCACTTGACTTTCAGTTATATTAAAATTCTTAGTTATTGTAGAAATAATATATCTCATATTTTTACCTTCTACAAATGTTACAGTTACAGTATCAGCCAAAGTATCACTACCTTTTTTTAGTACTTCTAATAATTCAGAAATACTAGCTTTTGTTGGTAAATAATATCTACCATATTCAAGATTTTCTTCTACTGGATTTAGTTTTAAATAGATTTTATAAAATAAAGCACTTCTAATAAAACCTTCTTTTTCTAAATCTTCAGCTATAGAATTATAAGTACCACCTTTTTCAACATTAAACTCTAATATTAAATCTTCGTTTGATGGAGCACTAATCATATGATTATAAGTAAAGAACACTCCACCTACTATTAATGCTAAAAGTATAATTAATATTAATAATTTTTTCATAAATATCCTTTCAAAAAAAGAATTAAAATTATTTCTAATTTTAATTATTGTTCTAATGATTCTAATATATTAGAAAGAATTTCAAATTCATCATCATCTGTAATGGCTTTCATTTTAGTCATATGGCCTTTATCACTTAAAACGTAACTAGATGCATAACAAGAGATAATTCCATTATTATCTTTTTTATCATCTGTATAGACAATATAGTTTAATTTTGTATTAGTATCTTTTACATCGAATAGAATTCTATATTCTCTTTTTTTACCATTTTTATCTTTTAAAGTTAAATAATTATTTTTCATGATTCCTCTTATCTAAAAAAGCTTGTAATATTATTGTTGCAGCTATCTTATCAATAACTTTCTTTCTATTCTTTCTTCTTGTTTCATTACTTATAAGCATTCTTTCTGCTTCTACTGTAGATAATCTTTCATCTTGCATTATTACTTCTTTTGTTGGATATCTACTTTCTAATAATTCTTTAAACTCTAAAGTGATTTCACTTCTCTTAGACATACTCCCGTCTAAATTTAAAGGATTGCCAAGTACGAATGCATCAACATTCCTAGTATATACTATTGCATCTAAATTAAGCAATAAGTTTTCATAATCTTTGTATCTTATTACTTCAACACTACTAGCAATAGTTGCTGTTCTGTCACTTATAGACACACCACATGTTTTACTACCTAAATCTAAGCCTAAATATACCATTATTCGTCTATAAAGTTGGTTAACATAAGTTCAAGAATTTCTTCTCTTTGAAATTTAGTTAATCTTGTTCTACATTCTTTGTAACTTGAAATATATCCAGGATCACCACTAACTAAGTAAGCAACTATTTGTTTAATTGGTTCGTAACCTCTGTCTTCTAAGTCTTTGCTAACTTCAATTAATTCTTTCTTAATATTCTCATCAATTATTGTTTGAGTATCAACAATATTTGTTTCGTCCAACTTCATACCATCACTTCCTTTATACATACATTTTACCAAAAAATCAACTGTTTAACAATTAAAAAATTGACATAAGTCAATTTTATTTATCTTCTACAATAGATTTGCAATATGCACATCTAACTTTACTATGTCTATTAACATCATTAATAGCTCCACAATTCCTACAATTGATAGTTACTTTATCACTTTCACCTTTATGTTTTTCAACTGAATAATATACAATTGTTCTATCAACTTGATTAATAACTACTCCATTTAATAATCCTTTTTCATCTAAATATAATAGTTCATTATAAACTACATTTGCCATTTGATCTAAATTATATACTGAAGCTCCAGGCATCTTAGCTGCTATTTGTTTTATTTGTAAATGTTGATTATAAATATATGGAATATATTTTACTAATTTCTTTTCATCTTCAGGGGAACATTTTTTAATAGTTTTAGTTACTAAATCAATATAATAATCTCCTATTTTTCTTTTGTTTTTTAGATATCTAATTTTCATAACACATTCAGTAAAAGAACAGCCTGATTCTTTAGCAATAAATTCTAAATCTTCTTCTTTCTCATTTATTATTAAATTATATATTTTACTAATCTTATTATTCCACAAATCATCTGATGGTTTTATATCTCCATAGAATCTAGCATATCTTTGATAAGACCATTCACTAATATTATCAAATAAGTTTTCCATATCATTCACCATATTAATGATATAATATTTAAATAATTATTAGAAGAAATATATGTCTACTTTACAACAAATATTTATGTTATAATCTATTTAAAGAGGTGAAACCATGATATATTTTCCAAAGATTTATGGTACTTGTAGAGGTGCTAATAATGCTATAAATACCGCTATAAAAGTTAAGAAAGAAAATAAAGATAAAAATGTATATATCTATAAAGAAATACTTCATAATAATTATGTAGTAAATGAACTAAATAAATTAGGAATTGAAATTATAGACTCACTAGATAATCTTAATAAAAATGATATTGTAATAATAAGAGCTCATGGTGAGCCAAAAAGTACATTTGATTATTTAGATAAAAAACAAATTAAATATTATGATGCTACATGTGTCACTGTTAAAAATGTACATGATATAGTTCTAAGTAAGATGAATGATTATAAGATTATTATAGTTGGTAAAAAGAATCATCCTGAAGTTGTTGCTACTAATGGATGGTGCAATAATGATGCTATTCTTATTGAAAATGAAGATGATTATAAAGAATTAGATAAAAACACTAAATATTTTTTAGTATCACAAACTACAGTAAGTATTGATAAAGTTAATGCATTAAAAGAATATATGGATAAAAACAATATTTCATATGAAAGTCAAAATACTATTTGTAACTATCAAAAATTAATCCAATCATCAAGTGTAGAATTAGCTTCATCTATGGATATGATGATAGTGATTGGTGGTAAAAATAGTTCTAATACAAAAGAATTATTTAATGAATGTTCTAAAGTAGCTAAAACATATTTCTTTAGTGAAATAGAAGAATTCTATGAATTTATTAAAACTAAAAAGTTTAAATTAACAGATAAAATTGGATTCACTGGTGGAGCATCAACTATGAAAGATCAAGTATTAGAATATTCTAATCTACTTGAATTTTATATTTACTACACTAATAGAAAAAAAGAAATAGAAAAAGAAATAAATAAGTTTAATAAAGTAGTATTATCTTGTAAAAATAATAGTATTATAACTGATGCTTTAAATAAATTTAAATATATGAATTTTGATGGAAAATGTATAAGAGGTACACTAATTGATTTAGGATATAAAACATTAAAAAATGATGATAATGCTCTTCCTCTTTCTGCATCATATGAAGCATTTGAAACATCAATATTAATACATGATGATATTATTGATAATAGTCCTCTTAGACGTGGTAAAAAAACAATACATGAATTATATAAAGAGGAGTTTAATGGTTTAAATATAGATAATACCCCTACTTCATTAGCTTTATGTCTTGGTGATATAGGTTTCTTCTATATAAACAACTATATTGTTAATAATTATAAAAAAAATAAAAACTTATCTAAAATATTAACATATTATAATGATATAGTAATTGATACTGCTAAAGGAGAAATACTTGATGTATATCTTCCATATATAGAAAAAAATGATAAAAATCATAAATTAAAAGAAGAAGATATAATGGAAATATATAGATTAAAAACATCTATTTATACAATAGTAGGTCCATTTACTTTAGGAATGATTTTATCAAATAATAAAGATAAAGATATTAAAACTATGCAAGAAATACTATTACCTCTTGGAATAGCTTTTCAAATAAAAGATGATATTATTGGTATATTTAGTAGTAGTGATATAATTGGTAAACCTAATTATTCTGATATTGAAGAATTTAAACAAACTATATTATATTCATATATTAAAATTCAAAAACCAGAATACTTAGATAGATTATTAAAAGTATATGGAAAACAAAATATCAATGAAAAAGAATATAATGATATAAAACAATTATTAATTGATTCTGGAAGTTTAGAATATGCTAATAATAAAATGATAGAATTATTTAATGAATCTAAAGAAAAATTATTGAATGCTAAAATAAATCAAAATGTTAAAAATATATTATTAGGATTTATTAAATATTTAGAACTTAGAAAAAAATAAAATCAACACATTGTGTTGATTTTTATTTACTTTCTATTTAACTGTTCCTTTAGTAATATTTCTTTTTTGATAATCTTCAAGAGCTTTATCAAATTCTTTTTCATCAAAATCAGGAAAACATGTAGAAGTAAAATATAATTCAGCATAACTAATACTATATAACATAAAATTACTAATTCTAATTTCTCCACTAGTTCTTATCATTAAATCTACTGGTGGTAAATCATTATATAAGTAATGATAATATGAATCAGTATTTATATCATCTAATTCTATTCTTCCTGCTTTATATAATTCTGCAATTTTTTTAGTAGTATCAACTATTTCAGCTTGAGCACCATAGTTTAGGCAAACATTAAATACTCCTCCAGTACAATCTTTTGTATCACTAACAACTTTATCCATTATCTTTAGAACTTCATCACTTAGAGGTTCTCTTCTACCTGAAAATAATACTTTAATATTATGATCAACAAAGAAAGATGTTTCTTTATGAAATGCTTTTACAAACAAATCCATTAAATATCCTACTTCTTCTTTACTTCTAGCAAAATTTTCAGTTGAAAAAGCAAATACACTTAAATATTTAACTCCTTTATCTAGTATATATAATGCTGTTTTTTTAAGTCTTTTATAACCAGCATAATGACCTTCTGTTCTTTTCTTACCTTGTCTTGTAGCCCATCTTCCATTACCATCCATAATAATAGCTACATGTGTTGGTATACCATTATTCATATTATATTCTCTCTTTCGTTTATATCATTATAACATATGAATAGTAAAATTATTAAAAATGTTTTGATTTTTTCATATAATATTTGTATAATTAAAGCGATTAAAAGGCGGTGAATACTATGTTAGAAAAGATAGAACAACTAATAGAAGAAAAAAAATATACAAAAATTAAAGAATTATTAACAAAAATGTATGAGCATGATGTAGCTGATATTTTAGAAGAAATACCTGATAAAGAAAAAATTAAAATATTTAGATTATTGCCTAAAGATCAAGCTGCTGATGTATTCTCATATTTAGATACAGATACACAAGCAGATATGATTACTATGTTAAGTGATGCTGAAGCAGTTAATATCATCAATGATATGGCAGCTGATGATGCTACTGACTTAATTGATGAAATGCCTGCTAATGTAGTTAAAAGATTATTAAATAAAATTGATAAAGAAGCAAGAAGAGATATTAATCAATTACTTAAGTATCCAGAAAACTCTGCTGGTAGTATTATGACTACAGAATATATTGATTTAAAAGAATATAATACTGTAAGAGATGCTACTAAAAAGATAAGACAAGATTATGATGAAACTGAAACAATTGAAACAATATTTATTACAGACAAATCAAGAAAACTAATTGGTACAATTGAATTAAAAGATTTAATAGTTCATAATGATGATGAAATGGTATCAGATATTATGAATGGAGATGTTATTTCTGTTAATACATTAATGGATCAAGAAGAAGTTGCTAATGTTATTAAAGACTACGACCTTACTTCTGTTCCAGTAGTTGATTCAGAAAATAAACTTGTTGGTATTATTACAATCGATGATGTTGTAGATATTATTGAAGCAGAAGCAACAGAAGATATCGCCAAAATGAACGCTATCTTACCAACAGAAAAATCTTATTTAAAACTTTCAATATTTGAAATATGGAAAAGTAGAATTCCTTGGTTACTATTACTGATGGTTTCAGCAACATTTACGGGTAAAATTATTCAACATTACGAAGAAAGCTTAGCTACTATGGTTATATTAACTGCATTTATTCCAATGATAATGGATACAGGTGGTAATGCTGGTGGACAAGCATCAGCCACTATAATTCGTAGTTTATCATTAAATGATGTTGAATTTAAAGATATATTAAAAGTAATATTTAAAGAACTTAGAGTTTCATTCTTCGTTGGATTAACTCTAGCAGCAGCTAATTTCTTAAAACTACTTTATATAGATCAAGTAAGTACTAAAGTAGCAGTTGTTGTTTGTTCAACATTAGTATTAACGGTTTGTGTTGCTAAAGTAATTGGATGTTCTCTTCCAATGATAGCAAAAAAATTAAAATTTGACCCAGCTGTTATGGCTAGTCCATTTATTACAACTATTGTAGATGCTGTTTCTCTGTTTATATATTTTAGAATAGCAGTTTCAGTATTACATATATAAAAAAAGATTTCAAATTTGAAATCTTTTTTATTTTACATATGTCTTCCAGCTCTATTCTCTCTATCAAGTTCGTTTTCAAGTCTTCCTGTTTGTCTCTTAAGTCTTCCATCTTCAATTCTCATTCCGACTCTTTCGAAGAAGTTTCTTTCGTTCTTGATATCTTCTTCTAAACTATCAATCTCTTCTAAATTCTTATCAATTCTATTTCCAAGATCATTGATTCTATCAATACTTTGTTCAATTCTAACTTGTCTGTCCATAAATCTTTGTAGTTTTTCTGTAACTCTATCGATATATTTTTGACTATTTTCATTAACAATTTGTTGTTGTTTAGAAGCCATAGTGGCTTTTTTACCTTTTAATCTGTCAATTCTCTTTTGAACTCTCTTAATTCTAGCTTCAAGTCTATTTTGTTTAAATTTACTCTTATATTTATCCTTTTGTTCTCTTAATTCATCTAGTTGTTGATATTTTTCTCTAAGCTTATCATTTACTCCCATTGCTCTACCATCATATACTTCTAGTATAGCATCATGAGTTTCAAGTTTCATCTTTTCATTCTTATTAATATAACTTTGTCTTTCTTCCCTACATTTTCCAAGTAATGTTTGAACTTTAGCTATATATTCAGGAGTAAAGTTTTTAGTATTTAATTTATCTTTTAAGATTGATTCATATTGACTAATTAATTTATCATATTGAGCTATCTTTGTTTGATTACGATCAAATATCTTTTGATTTAGCATAGCCATTTGAATTTCATGATCTTCTGCTAATCTTTGAATTTGTTCTGGATTTAATAAAGCATCTTTTGCTTCTGCATTAATATTTAATGCTGCACATATTAGAACTAATTCTTCTCTTTTTAAATACTTTGGAAGTTTACCTTCAGCAACTAATTCATCAAGAGTTTTTGATCTATCTTCTCTAACAACTGGCTTATCACCTTTTCTTCTATCATCTGGTGTTGGTGTTCCTGGCTTTGGTGTTGGAGCTGGTTTTGTAGGTTCTGGTTTTGGTGCGTCCTTTTTAGGAGGATCTACCTTTGGTGGGTCAACTTTTGGAGCTGGAGTACCTTTCTTTCTTTCGTCTTCTAAAGGAAGAATTGGCTCTCTAGTTTCTAACTTTCCACCTTTTTCAATAACCTTTAAATCTTCTTCAAGTTGTCTTATTAATTCTTCATAATGTCTAATTTCATTAGTTTTGAAAGTTATTAATTCATATTTCTTTTGAATTACGTTTCTATCAACGCCATTTACAAAATCATCTTGTATTTCATGTTGTAAATCACGTATTTCTTTTTCTATATCTTGAATATTTTGTTTTGCAACAGATATTTGATTCTTAATTTCAACTTTCTGAGCTAGTTTAGCTTCTCTAATCATCTTAGTTTCTTGAATTCTTTGTTCTATCTTAGCTTGCAATTCAGGAATCTTTTTTTCTAAGTCAGCTTTTTCTTCAGCAGTTAAACCTTTACTATTTGCTTTAAAATCGGCAAGTAATTCTTTTACTTTTTCATTTAATTCATTATATTTCTTTTCAGTATTTCTTAAATTTCTTATGCCCATTTCATCAAGTGTTTTATAACCAAGTGCATTATTGAAATTTATTTCTAATGCAGTATAAGCAGTTTTAAAATCTCTAGGTCCAGATGGAGCTATTTTAGGTGCTTCTGTTGGTGCAGCTTTTTTATAAGATGCTTCTAATTCTTTTGCTTTAGCTGCCAATTCCTTCTTTAAATTAGCTGGAATAAACTTATAAGTTTCTTCAAGTTTCTCACGTAGTTTTTTTCTACGATCTTTTGCTTCTTCTTTATTAGATGCTTTACTAACATCTATTTCTAAGTATTCCCTTAAATCAGTTAAATACATAGTATAACGTTGTTGTATTTGAAGTAAAGCTTGAATCTTATCTTTAACTACTTTGTATTCAGGTTCAATTGCAGATATCAAAGAAGCTTTTTGCGCATCAGACATACTTGATGTTTGAATTTTTTCTATATTATTATATAGTCTTTGTGCTTCTTTTCCAAATGTTTCTAATTGAACTGATAATTTATCAAAACTGTCTACATTACTAGCTAATAAATTATAATCAGGAATTCCATTTGTTAATTTATTAAATTCTTCTATACTCATTATTGCTACCCCCTATTAATTAATCTCTGCAAGTTCACTACAAACTCTATTAATTTCAGCATTAATATAGTTTATTTCATCTTGATCAGTAATAGTATCTAATGAATATGATGAACTGCCTTCATTTAATACAGATGCAAAAACTGATTTATTCTCATTTGTAAAAGTATAAATCATAAATGTTTTATTATAAGTATAAGAATCAATTATATCTAAAACATTAATTTCAACCCTATTTCCATCCTCAGCAGTTATTATTAACTTATTTTCTAAATAATCCTCCATAACTAGGCCTCCATATTCTATATATAATTTTAACAAAAAAGGAATTAATTTACAATATTAATTCCTTAATTTATCTTATTATTCTAGTTATAAAATGATTATTTTATTCAGTAATTTCAAAATCACTAGTTTTACCATTTTTATCTACTAATTTATTAATAGTTTCAGTAGCATTATTTAATTTAGTTTCACAAGCTTCAATTAACTTCATTGCTTCAGTATATTTAACTATTGATTTATCAAGATCTAATTCTCCACTTTCAAGTTCACCTACTATTGTTTCAAGCTCTCTTACTTGTTCTTCAAATGGTTTTTCTTCTTTTTTTACTGTCATTTTTCATTTACTCCTTTTACATTAGCTAAAATATTTCCATTTTTAACCATAATACTTATATCATCATTTATATTTAAATCATTAACATTTTTAATGATTTTTCCATCTTTATGAACAATACTATATCCTTTATCTAATACGTTATCAGGATTTAATAAATCTATTTTTACTTTTAAAGTATGTACTTTATTGGTATTATTTTCTACTATTGTAGTAATTGTTTTATTTAGGTTTAATTTAATATTATCAAGTTTTTCTTTTTCGTTTTCATAAAGAACTTTTGGATTATTTAATATATAGTTTGATTTATATTTATCAATTATATGAGTATAATAATCAAGTTTTCCTTTTATAATAGTATTTAACTTATCATATAAAGTATCTAATTTTTGTTCTTTCATTTCATATAATCTCATTGGATTATTAAGTATATAATTTGATTTATATTTTTTTAATAATTCAGTTAAACTATCTAACTTATTTATAATAGCGTTATTAATTCTCTCTTTAGAACTAACAAAGTAACGTCTTACTTCTTCTACATCAGGTGTTGCCATTAGGGCTGCTCCTGTTGGAGTTGGCGCTCTAAGGTCTGCTACAAAATCACTAATTGTAAAATCTATTTCATGACCTACACCACTAATAATTGGTATTCTACTATTATATATAGCTCTTGCTACTATTTCTTCATTAAAAGCCCATAAATCTTCAATAGATCCACCACCACGTCCTAAGATAATTGTATCTATATCATCAAAAGTATTAGCAAGTTCTATCATTTCAACTATATTTGGAGCTGCTCCATCACCCTGAACAAGTGTTGGGAATAAATATATCTCTGTCATTGGAAAACGTCTATTTATGGTTGAAATTATATCTCTAACAGCTGCTCCAGTTGGTGCAGTAATAACGCCTATCTTTCTTGGCACTCTTTTAATCTTTCTCTTATGTTCTTTATCAAATAAACCTTCTTCACTAAGTTTCTTTTTTAATTTTTCAAATAAAACATATAAATTACCAAGACCATCCATCTCCATAGAATCAACATATATCTGGTAACTTCCACTTGCTTCATATACACTAATTCTACCATGTACTAAAACAGAGTCTCCATCTTTAGGATTAAAGCTCAAATACCTTTCATAATTAAACATTACTGCATTTATCTTACTATTCTCATCTTTCAAACTAAAATAAAGGTGACCTCTAGTATGATATTTAATATTACTAATTTCACCTTTTATATAAACATTCGAAAGCTCACTATTACTCTCAATAGTATTTTTAACAATTCTATTAATATCAGTTATAGTAAGATATTCATTATTCATTAATTTCCTCTACTTCATCTCTAATTTTATCTAAAACAGCATTTATTAATTTAACAATTTTATCATCGCTATATTTTTTAGCAAGTTCAACTGCTTCATTTATAGCTACAATTTTTGGAGTATCATAATATAACATTTCAAAAGTAGCAAGTCTTAATATTGCTTTATCCGTTTTTCCTAATCTATCTAAATCCCAATTACCTAAGTATTTAGTAATAGATTTATCAATACTATCTAAATGTTCTAAAACTCCATTAACAACGTCATCAACATATTTATTATCAATATCTAAATTTTCGTGAATAACACTTTCTACATCAAAAGAAATATTGTCTTTTATATAAAAATCTATTTGATATAAAATAATCATTATTTTTTCACGTGCTTCAGTTCTAGTTAATTTCATTTTTATTTCCTCCAAAAACCTATTAAAATTATATCATTATTACAATAAAAAAGATATTATTTTTTAATATCTTTTTATTTTTATTAATGACAACTACTTGTATTTCCAAATGTTACTGTATGTGCTTCTTTCTTTTGACCACTTGGACAAGCTGTATCTTTATCATCACCTGCTTTTAATATGTAATGATTTTGAGATACATTTCTTACACATACATCTTTAGATGTTTTATTTGCAACAGTTGTTCCATTTCTATATCCTGATGGACAAACTTCACATCTACTTATACCACCATATGTTACTGAGTGAGCCGACTTAAAGTAACCTGTTCCACATTCAGTGTCATTAGTTGCTTTACTACCCATTATATAGTAACCAGCTGGTACATTTCTTACACATTTATTTTCAGCTGTCTTATTCTCAAGCAGTGTTCCATCTCTATATCCTTCAGGACAGTTATTACATGTACTTGTGCTTCCATAATTTACATAGTGTGTTCCTTTATATTGTCCTTTAGCACATAAAGTATTTGTTGTTTCATTTGCTTTAGCTACATAGTAACCAGATTCAACAAATCTTGTACATGATTCTCTACTAGATTTATTAGTAGCTCCTTTACCATCTCTATATCCTGCTGGACATTGAGAACAAGTACTAACTGATCCATATGTTACACCATGTTTTTCCCTATAATAACCATCTGGACACATTGTATTATTAATATCATTTGCTTTAGCTACATAATATCCACCATTAACATTTCTTAAGCACTTATCTTTAGCTGTTTTATTTGAAACTGTAACTCCATCTCTATATCCTTCAGGACATACAGTACATTTACTTGTTTCACCATACTTTAATGAGTGAGCTTCTTTATAGAATCCATTAGCACAAATTCTATTATCTTCAGACTTCTCATTTGCTACATAATGTCCAGCTGGTACATTCTTAAGACATGATTCCTTAGATACCTTATTATCTACTTTTCTACCATCTCTATAACCTTCTGGACATAAAGTACATTTACTTGTTTCACCATACAATAGTGAATGTGTTGAACTATATTGTCCATTTGGACATAATGTATTATTTACTGAGTTAGCTGTAGCAATATAATAACCTGCTGCTACATTTCTTAAACATTTATCCTTAGATAATTTATTTTCTAATTTTGATCCATCTCTATATCCTGTTGGACAAGCTTCACAAGAACTACTTTCTCCAAATCTAACATCATGTGCTTCTTTGTATTTTCCATTTTCACAAACTGTATTACCAGTTGCTTCTGGTGTTTCTACATAATATCCAGCAGCCACTTTTCTTAAGCATCTTTGTCTACTAGTCTTATCATCTAATGTTTTTCCATCACTATAACCAATAGGACAAGTTAAACATCCACTTTTTTCACCGTATTTAACTTTATGTTCTTCTTTATATTCACCATTTGCACATTCTACTGGTTTATTTGATTTAGCTTCGGCAATATGTTTTCCTGCTTCTACTTCAATATAACAAGAATCAATATTAGCAGCACCTTCTTCACTTATATAACCCTTAGGACAAGCAGTACATTTTCCAGCACCACTTTCTGAATATGTTCCAGCCTCACATGTTGAACAAGTATTATCACTAGCTCCAGCATAAGTACCACCTTCACACTTCTTCCATTGAGCATAAAGTGTTACATTATAATCTATTTCCCATTTAAAGTTTGTTCTATTATTTTCATTCCAAGCAAAACCTTTACCATCTTTTTGAACATTCCATCCAGTTTGAATATATCCTTCTCTCTTACATAAATCTTTTGTTATTGTATAATTTTGATCATATGTAATACTTTGATTCTTAGGAGCATCATATCCTCCATTACAATTATACATAACAGTATATTTATTAGGTTCAAATGTTGGATCTAATGTTAAATCTTTTGCTATATTACTTAAAGACTCCTTAACTACTTTCTTATTCTTATCAATTATTAATACACCATCATAGCTAAATCCCATGAAAGTATATCCCTTTTTAGGATTAACTGATGTTAATTCTCTTAATACAGTCTTATTATCAATATCTGAATAAAAATCATCAGCATATATTGCATAAAATGTTGATGGTCTAGCATCAGAAATATTAATTGTAAATAAACCATATCCAAAATCAACATGACATTCTAAATTATTTTTAACATTCTTAATAGTTAATATTTTAGTCTTAATATCATAAACGCCGCCACAGTCATTTGATAAATATCTATAACCTTTACTACCAGTGATTTTAACTTCACTAGTACATGCTTTATCATTACAATTACCATTAACATATTCATTATTACCACTTACTATTGTTGCATATTCACTATTAACAGTAACACTAACTTTATACATTGGATCAAATTGCCATGGATCACTTTCTGTACCAGAACCACTAACTACTGTTTTAGGTTTAACATATTCAGTTACTCTAGCAAAGTATTTATCCTTTGTTTCTTCTTCTGACACTGCTCCTTTATTAGTAATGGCATAATAATTTTTACCATCTTTTGTTAAAGTCCAAAAGTCACTTGAAGAAAGTAAATAAGATCCATTATTTACTCTAGTTAATTCATATTCATCTTTACTTATGAACCCACCTTTAGTAAAAGATTTATTGATTAGTACTTTACCATTACTATATTCATATTTAATCTTTTTTCCTTGAAGTATATATTTTTCATAAGTATTTATATAAAATTCTTGTTTAATTAAATCATTTGCATTTTTAACTTCTTCTTTATATGTACCAGCACTTACTATACATGGTAATACTAATACAAACAAGAATAATAATCTAATTACCTTTTTCATACTTTTCACCTATTTTAATATACAATATCATTTTATCACAATCTTTGTCTATAATAAAGTTTTTTTAATAAAAAAAGTACCAATAATAATTATCAGTACTTTTATACTTCTGCTATATATTCAAGAAGTTTAATAAACATCTTAATAAATATAGTTGGAAGATCATCTCTTCTAAGTTTTCTAATAAGAATTCTCTTATCTTTAATAGGTTTATCACTAAATAAGATTGCATCAATCTTCTCTTTTAATTCTGTTGTAATACTTAAATCAGTAATGATACCTTCTAAATCATCATTAATAACACGAGATGCATCAATTTCAATATCTTTACCCTTACAATATACAAATATCTTAGAATCACTTGGTATATCATCAAAAGTTATAACAAAATCATTATCTTCTATATAACTCTTAAATGGTACATTAACTTCATTACTAAATACTTGTACACCTTTAGTATATTTAGTATTTCTAAATCTTATAACATAATTCCTCTTTTCAGGAACAACTGTATGATTTCCTTCTTTTGGTTCTAAAGATACAGAAAAATCATTTTCTTTATAATAATAATTTATTTCTGTAGTAAAGCTTTGACCATCTTTATATTTTGATGAAATTCCATCATCTTCATATAACTTATATGTGTTACTTCTACCTGGGAATATATGTACTTCTAATGTCTTAGGAGAAGATACATCATTTAGATTTTCTGGATCTAATACAGCCATTGGAACAATAGCTCCAGTTTTAGCAAATACAGGATAATCTTCATCTCTATAGAATGTTACATATCTACGTCCACCAGTAAACTTTTTACCAGTTTTAAAGTCGTACCAAACTCCATTTGGTAAGAATATTCTATGAACAACTCTGTTCATTACGCTATCCTTAGGAGTTACTATTGGTGAAATAAATAATTCACTACCAAAATAGTATTCATTTTTATATAATGGTTCATCATATGTTTCAGGGTATTTATAATATAATGGTTGAACAATTGGTGAACCAAATGAAGCATATTTTTTAGCTTCACTATATAAATATGGTATTAATCTATGTCTTAAATTTAAATATTCTTGAGTAATATTAAATGTCTTAGCATCCCATTTCCATGGTTCTCTTTTATAATATTTTCCAGCTTCACTAGAAAGTCTTAATACTGGACTATATACTCCAAGTTGAACATATCTCATATAAAGTTCGGCATCTTCAATACCACCTTTAAAACCACCTATATCATGACTCCACCAAGATATACCAATATTTGATGCAGTAGCATTAAAGAATGGTAAATATCTTAATGTTTTCCAGTTAATAAATGTATTACCTGAATATAACATTGAATATCTATGAGGTGCTATTCCAAAATTACGTGATAGAATTAAACCTCTTTTCTTTTTATTAGATAAGAAGTTTTTAAATAAATAATAATTACTTGCAAAGTTTCTTAAAGTATTATCTTTATTATTATCATCTATCCATAATATATCTACTCCACTATCTAAAAGTGGATTTATTAATCCTTTTAATACAGCATCCATCAATTGTGGATTATAAACATTAATTGGAATATTCTTATCAGAATCATTAGGATATATTTTAACAAAATCATCATGATGTGGTTCTTCTACACTAACTATACCATCTGTTTTAAGATTTAATCCTAAATGGATATTGTTCTTATTTAAATACATAGCAAGTGCATTAGGATTTGGAAATATATCTTTATTAAATGAAAAACTGATATCAGAATATTTATTCTTTGTTCTAGCATATTCTCCTAGTAATAATACAGAAAATGGTATTTTATGTCTTTTAAATGCATTTACTAGTTCTAATATGTTAGTTTCATTATATTCTTCCATTTTATTCCACCATACTCCAAGAGCATATCTAGGAATTAAAACAGGAAGACCAGTTAAGTTAAAGTAGTCTCTTAAACCTACTCCAAAGTTTGCATTATAAACAAATAAATATGTATCAATATTATTATAATTTGGAGCAACTATGTTACCATTTTGATCTAATATTGGTGTTTTAGCATCATCAATAGAAGTAAACCCATCAAGTGAGAATAAACCTTTTTCAAGGTTTACGCTTCCATTCATATCATCCAAACTATAAGCTGTTCCTCTAAAGTTTCTAGCTTCAGGATGTCTAAAATACCAAACTTTTTCAGTATTAGTAATAGTTACTTTTAGGTTTGCTTCAGGCATTAGAGTTGATCCTAGGAAATGTTTCCCTTTTTTATACTCTAATACAAAATTATCATTTCTAATAATTAATATACTTTCATCTTCTACTACTTCAACTTTTGGTTTACCAAAACTTCTATTTTGTGCAAAAAAAGTAGGATAATCATTAAATGATCCAGTTTCACTATACTCTAATCTAATTAAAGTATCTGATAGTATACTAATTCTATAATTCTTACCTCTATACACAAAAGAAGCAGGCGTTTTACTTTTGAATAGATCTATCTTAAAGTTTTCACCTAAATCATACATAGATTACCCTCCTTTCTTTTTTACAAATATTTTTTTATTATTTTAATTGTACCATCCAATTTTTAAATACTTCGCAGTTTGCACTTGTTGGAGGTGGATCAGCCTTTTCCATCTTCACAATCATTGGTATTTTAAATATTCTACCAAAGGCTACACAAGTACCTGCTTGTAATGTCTTTTGTTTTTCTACTATATCTTCACTCATATTTGGAACACTCTTTGCAATGTATTCAAGGTCTGCTGGGTGATTAATTTTAAATATTAAGAAGTTAGCACATTGAGAAATAACATTTTCATTTAAATCAGTTGGTCTTTGAGTAATTAAATCTAGAAGTAAACCATATTTACGACCTTCCTTAGCGATTCTTTCAAATATGTTATATCCAAATAGCTTTTTATCATCGCCCTCTAATACATATCTGTGTGCTTCTTCTAAAATCATATGTATTGGGAATGTTGCACGAGCTGTTAATCCTTTAGTGTATTTCATAAACATACGACCAAATATCTTAACAATACTTCTTGCAAATCTATCATCAACATCTTCTAAATTGAAGTTAACAATTTGACTCTTCTTATTTCCATTAATTTGTATTTTCTTAACATATTCTTCAACAGTAATAAATTCATCAGAACTAAAGAAGTTTCCATTACTACGGGTTGCTAAATCATGTAATTTAACTTTTAAACTCATAGCAGAATCATACATAGCTTCATTTAGTAAGTATCTTTCACTATATAATGTGAAATTAAGTGCAACTTCTAAATCATGAAGTGAGTAACATACTCCATAAGCATCATAATTCCACTTTCTATTTTCATCTATAAATCCCTTAATATAATCAGATATTATCTTATGTTCTGCAAATCTACCTTCACTATCTATATCAAAACAATTTCTAAATTTACGAGTAAATCCAATACCAGGTACTTCAGCATCTAAAGATAACTCTGGTGTGTTAGTTTCATTTAATATTTCAAAGATTTGATCTCTAATTCTTGCTGATGTTTGATTAGTATACATAATTGATATAATTGCTTTAGCAAGAACATGATTTTTAAATTCAGCAGCTTCTCTATCATTTCTAGCAAACATACGAACATAAGTTAATGCTGTTTCAATCATTGCTATTTGTGAGAAGTTTGTTGCTTCTAATAAATTTAATATATCTTCTAAATCAAGTAAACATACAGGTATATTTAACTTTTCATATGGTTTAGACATATTAGTAGTTATTACCTTAAATGAATAATATTGATTATTTTTACTTAAATCTTTAAATGCATTAATATATTCACCATAAGAATCAAATATAAATAGGTTTGCTTTATATGGAATTATATTTCCAGCTGGGAAAATATTTTGAATTATTCTACATATACCATAAGTTTTACCACTACCAGTGTTACCAAATATAGCAGTATGGTTACTAAATAATTCATCTACACTAACCTTTAATGGGAAATCATTATATAAAGGAGATACTCCAAGTTGAATAGATGCATCATCATTACCTGTTAATATAGCAAGTTCTTGTTCATTAATGATTCTAACAGACGCATTTAAACTTGGTTTTCTTATTAAACCACCAATAAAATCGTTTTCAGTAAGTTCTCCTAAAAACGTTATTTTAACAGTATCCTCATTAATAGAATCTATCTCTCCTAATATTTTTTTGTCTTGATCTTCAAATACAACATGAAGATTAATTAAATCATTTATTGCTCCTGCTTCCTTATTAATAGCAAGCGTAGCAGTATTTTTATTAATAGTTAATATTTTTCCTAGCATACAAAAACCTATCCTTCCTATTCTACATATAATTATAACAAATAATAAAAAAAAATAAAGAGATATTCTTTATTTTTTTATTTATTAATTTTATATTTTGTACCTTCTCTTGTATCCATTAGTTCAATTCCTTTTTCTAAAAGTTCATTTCTAATTTGGTCTGCAAGAGCATAGTCCTTATTAGCTTTAGCATTATTTCTTTCTTCTATTTTAGATTGAATATATTCAACTAATTCACTATCTTCTTCTTCATGATTAATTAAATCTAAAGATAATACTTTATCGAAATCACCTATTAGCTTTAATTTAGTATTACCATTTACTTCATTATCTTTTAATAAATCATAAATAATAGTTAGAGTATTTGAGATATTTAAGTCATCTGATATTTCTTCTATAAATCTTTGATTATAAGAATTATATTTATCTTCTTCTATATCTCCGGTTGGTTCTATATTAGATATTCTACTCTTTAATTTATTATATGTTTGTTCTGCTTGATCTAATGCTTCAAAAGAAAATACTAATTGTTTTCTATAGTGTGAGTTTAAGCACATAAATCTAAATGATAATGGATTATATCCTTTTCTTTCAAGCTCACTTACTGTTAAGATTTCTCCATGTGATTTACTCATTTTTCCACTACTATCAAGTAGATGTTCATTATGGAACCAATAATTACACCATTTATGTCCTAAATAACTCTCGCTTTGAGCTATTTCATTAGTATGATGTGGGAATATATTATCAACTCCACCACCATGAATATCTAAATATTCACCTAAATATTTAATTGAGATACCAGAACATTCAATATGCCATCCTGGATATCCTCTTCCAAATGGTGAGTCCCATAACATTTCATGATTTTCAAATTTACTTACAGTAAACCATAGTGCAAAGTCAGCTTGATTTCTCTTTCTATCATCTTCTTCTACACCTTCTCTTGCTCCAACTACCATATCATCTTCTTTATGATTAGTTAAAACATAATAATCTTTTAATTTAGATATATCAAAATAAACATTACCACCACTCTTATATGCATAACCATCTTCAAGTAGTTTTTCAATTATTTTAATATACATATCTATATTTTGTGTCGCAGGACTAACAATATCTGGATAATCACAATTAACTTTTTTAAAATCATCAAAGAAAGCTTTAGTATAAAATTCTGCTATTTCATAAGCACTTTTACCTTCTCTTTTCTTAGCAACTTCCATCTTATCTTCACCAGAATCAGAATCACTTGTTAAGTGTCCTACATCTGTTATATTCATTACTCTTGTAACTTTATATCCTAAATACTCTAGAGTTTTTTCTAAAATATCATGACCAATATAATTTCTTATATTACCAATATGAGCATAGTGATATACTGTAGGTCCACATGTATATAGTCCTACTTTTCCTTCTTCTATTGGTTTAAACTCTTCTTTTTTTCTTGAAAGGGTATTATATATATACATAAAATATTCCTCCTTACTTAATTATTATATATTAATAGATTACCTTATTCAAATAAAGAGCACATCCTTGTGCTGGAGATCCTATGCTACATCTTGATTTACTATCAAATATAAACTTAATGTCATCCAAATTCTTCTTGCCATCATTTATTTCTAATAATAAACCAACTATATTTCTAATCATATATCTTAAGAATCCAGTTGAATAAAATCTTAATATTAATATATTATCTTCTATTTTATAGTCAATTGTTACATCTCTTACATAACTTTCTTTATCTTTATCACTAGTAAAACTTCTATAATCATGTTCACCACTAACTAGTGATATAAATTTATCAAGTGTATCTTTCTTGATTTCTTTGTTATATTGATAAATATAATCTTTATCTATTGGATTATATTCACCCATATTAATTTTATAAATATATTCTTTATATTTAACAGAATATCTAGCATGAAAATCATCTTTTACTTTAGTAATACTTTTAATATAAATATCACCATCTAACATAGAGTTCATACTATGAGTAAGATTATTTAAATCTAATTCTTTATCATAATCAAAATGACAATATTGGTTTATTGCATGAACACCCTTATCTGTTCTAGAAGAAGCAACTGTATTAATAGATGTATTTAATATTTTTGATAATACTTTTTCTATCTCTCCTTCAACAGTAACCTCATTATTTTGAATTTGATAACCATAATACTTATTTCCATTATATGATAGATTTATTAAATATCTCATAATAATCCCTCCAAATCAATATAAATATAAAGTAATACTAAATGGAATAATAGAAATAGTATATCATAAAAACCTACTTTATTAGTTCTATAATTTGTTCTATGTTTATTAATATCATAAAGTCTTAATTCTGCTGACTCAGTTATTTCTTTATTTTTTAGTTTCGTTAGTTTTCTTACTCTTTTATTTAATTTAATCTTTTCTTTTATATTAAAGAAACCAATACTAATTCCTCTTATAGAAGCAGCTTTTAATGTTTTATATTTAACACTTATATATAGTGGATAATATCTTAAAATACTATTTATTTTAGTAGCTAGTTTTACTACTTTTAGATTTAAGAAATTAAACATATTTAAGAATTTTTCAATACTATATATCATCTCACTAGGAGAAGTAGTAAATACAATTATATTTAAATAAAGTACAAATATGACTATCTTAGATGTATAAACTAAATACTCACTAAAATCAGCCCCAAAATAAGCACAAATAAAGGCTATTATTAAGTAAATATATCTTAATGAATAAAATGTATTAAAATAATACTTTATAGGCACATAACTAAGTAAAACCATTATTAAAACGAATATAAACATAAATGAATGTATTTCTTTACTATTAGTTAATAAAATAAGTAATATCATTATAATAAAATTAATTAATTTAATAATTGGGTTTAATCTATGTACTAAAGAATTAACTGGATAATATGATCCAAATGAATTTCTAGAATACATCTCTATACACCCCCTTTATTAAATCAAGGATGTTATTATAATAATTTAATTCTCTTCCCTTTTTATTATATGTATTTACAAATGAAACTATTTTAGGTGGTTCTAAATTGATTTCATTTAGAGTTTCTACATCTTCCAATAAATCTCTTTTACCACTCTTAATAAGTCTTGTATAACTCATTAAATATACATAATCTGTTATTTGATAACAAAATGATGTATCTTTAGATAATAATATTATTATCTTTCTATATTTGTTTTTAAGTATTCTAAATAATCTAATTAATTCTGCTTTATCACTAGATGAGATACCATTAGTTATTTCATCTAATATAATTACTTTAGGATTATAAATAAGTATACAAGCAAGAGCTATTTTTTTAGCTTCTATTAAAGATAATTCCATAGGGTTTTTATCTAAATATAATTCATTTAATCCAACTAATTTTAATGATTCTAATATTCTTTTATCTTTACTATCTTGTTTGTATCCAAATTGATCAATAGCATAACTTAATTCTTTTTCAACTGTATCGTTAAAAAACATATCATATGGATTTTTAAATACATATCCAATTTGTAATCTCAATGATTTAATTGCTTTTTTACCATTGTTTTTGTATCTACCTATTTTAACTTGTCCTTTAGTTGGTTCACTTAAAAAGCTTATTAAATCTCCAATAGCTGTCTTTCCACTATTAGAAGCACCAATAAATGAATAAATACCCTCATCAATAATACTAAATGAAATATCATTTAATATTGTTTTTTCAAGTGGTGTATTTTTATTTATAACAAAACTTACTTTATTAAATACTATTTCCATAAAGCACCAACCAACTTCTCATTTGTTAAATGATATTTATCAATCATTCCATAATCCATTAAGTATTTATTTAACTCAACTATAAAAGGCATACCAAGGCCTAATCTTTTAAGTAATTTTTCTTCATTTAATACACTTATTGTTTTACCATCACATGCTAATTTATTGTCATAAAGTATTATTATTCTATCTGCTTCTAAGGTCTCTTCCATATCACGTGTTAAATTAATAACTACACCTTTATTTTTTACATATTCATCTAATATGTCAAATACTAATAATTTATCTACATAATCTAGTTCACATAAAACACTATCTATAACAAGTACATTTGGTTTTATTATTAAACTAGAAAGTAATTTCATTTTAACTTTATCACTAGCACCTAAACTATTAGGATCTTTCTCAAGCAAATGATCTAGTTTAAATCTTCTACTTAAACTAGCAACTCTTTCATTAATATCATCTTTTGTATAAGCTAAACTTTCAAGGCCAAAGATTATTTCATCTCTAACAGTTTCACCTACAAATATATTCAAATGTTTATATAAAACAAAACTCATAAGTTTTCTAATATAGTATTTATTTTCTGGAGTATACTCTTTATCACCAATAAAAATATTACATTTCTCATTTTTATTAATCAATGTATCAAGAAAAAAATCATTACTATTACCTATTATAGCTAAGTGTGTTCCAACATTTAAATTGAAATCTATATCTGTAGAATATCTGTATTTAAAATAATCATTCATCTTTTTTCTCCTACTTTTGATTATACATTTTTAAGCAATAAAAAACAATATACCAAGTATATTGTTTATTTTTTAATTATTATACTGGATCACTAGTAATCATTTTAGCAGTTATAGTTCCATCAAGATCATAAACTCCTAAAACTCTCCAGTTAGCCTTTGTATCACCATATTTTAAGTAATTGTTAACATTTTCTCCTGCGATTAAACATGCAGTTACTGGTGTATTTGTTCCTTTTATAACTAATTTAGTTGGTGATTTAGCTTTATCACAAGTACATTCAACAATTCTTCCATCACTATAAGCTTGACCTTTGAATGTTCCATTTGCATATCCTGCACATACAGCATCTACTAATGTAACTGATTCATTAGTTTGTTCTGTTGGAGTTTCTGTTGTATCAACATATGTAGCTGTTACACCAGCACCTTCTTTTCTTAAAATAACATAGTTATTATTAATTGAAGTTTTATCAGTTGGATCAATTACACAACCTACTCTTGATTTTTCTGTTGCAACCTTACAAGTATCAGTACCAGCTGCTATATCAACAGTCATATAATTTGCATCAACTAATTCATATACATAAACATATACAACATCAGTACCATTGAATATTTCTTCATTATTATTTGCATAAAGAATTGCACTTGATTCAATATTTTCTATTTTTTCACTTAATAATCTCTTATTAATACTCTTATTAATATTTATTACACTAGGTATAATTATTACACTTAAAACAGCGATGATAACTACAACTACTAATAGTTCGACTAATGTAAAACCTTTTTTATTCATATCACTCAACCTCTATTCTATATACATTATAAATTATAATTACTCTTTTTTCAAGAAGTTTTAGCAATTATATTCTCAATAATCTCATCTATTCTTTCTTTACCTATCTTAGTTATACTAGAAAAATTAACTATTTCATCACCTAGAGAAGGATTTAGTGTTTTCTTAATAATATCATCTTGTTTCATCCTAAGTGATCTATTAACTTTATCAAATTTAGTACAAACAATAGTAACAGGTAAATTATAATATTTTAAAAACTTATACATTAAAATATCATCTTCAGTTGGTTTATGCCTATAATCTACAAGTAAAAATACATGCTTTAATACTTGTCTTTGTTTTAAGTATTCTTCAATCATAATACCAAATTTTTCCATTTGTTTTTTACTTGTCTGAGCATATCCATATCCTGGAACATCAACTATATAAAATTGATTATTTACTTTATAAAAATTTAATGTTTGAGTTTTACCCGGTTTAGAACTAGTTCTTGCTAAATTCTTTCTATTAATTATTGTATTAATAAAACTACTTTTACCAACATTACTTCTACCAAGAATTAAAAACTCACTTTTCTTATCTTCAGGATATTGACTTATTCTAACAGCTACAATTGGTTCATCTACACTAATTACTTCCATCTTTTGATTCACCTTCTTTAAATTCTTTACAAGCATTGGACAATTCTTTTAAAAGTAATTCAACATTCTCTTTTGTTTCTGTTCTAACACCACTTGCATACTTATGACCACCACCATGATATTTAGCAGCAATATCATTGATAACTGGTCCTCTACTTCTTATATTTACTTTAAATAATTTGTTTTTTTGATCAAAAGAAACAAAAGCCCATACTAATATTTCATTTATATTATTAAAGTCATTTATCATATTAGAAACAGCACTTAAATCACATCCCAAAGATGCAATTACATCATCATCTATTTCTATAGAAGCAAATCCATTTTTATCTACTTTTAATGCACTTGCTATATGTCCCATTAATCTTACCTCACATAATGGTTTAGCATAGACTTTTCTATATAATGTTTCTATATCAATTTTATATTTTTTTATAATTCTACTTACTAAATCAAAAGTTTCATTAGTTGTATTAAACAAGAATCTATTAGTATCACTAACAATACCTGCATATAAATCTCCTGCTATTTCACTATCAATTTTTAATTTAGTATTATCTAGTATATTATAGACTAGTTCACTAGCAGAACTAGCTGTATCTTTAATATATTCTATCTCTCCAAAAGTATCTACTTTAGGATGATGATCAATTTTAATGACATGCTTAAAATTTAAGAAATTATCTATATCTACTCTTCTATTATCTGGAGTATCAGTTACAATTAACAAACCATTTTCATAATCATAATTTTCTACTTTATCAGTCTTTCCAAAGTATTTAAATCTTGAAACAGATGCTCCTACTGCATAAACTTCCTTTTCAGGGAAAGTAAGTTTAATTGATTTTTTAAGAGCCATTTGAGATCCAAAAGCATCTGGATCTGGTCCTATATGTCTAGCAATATAGATTATCTTAAACTTCTTAATTTCATTATAAATTGATTTATATATATTATTCATTTATATTCTCTTTTCTATTTATTAACTAATTCATATGTATCTTTAATTATCATTAATTCTTCATTTGTAGGAATTACATATACTGGAACTTTAGATGTTTTAGCACTAATAACTCCTTCTTGTTTATCTTTATAACTTGCTATTTGTTCATTAGATTTCTTATCAACTTTTATTCCAAGTGGAGCTAAACGATTAAGTATTTCTTCCCTAGCTAAAATTCCATTTTCTCCTACACCAGCAGTAAATACAATAGCATCTACATTTCCTTCAAGTTCAATATAATAGTCAGCTATATATTTAGCTACTCTATCATTGTACATAGTAAGTGCAAGAATTGCTCTTTCGTCTCCTCTTTTAGCAGCGTCTTCTACATCTCTGCTATCACTAAATCCACTTATTCCAAGTAAACCACTCTTCTTATTTAATGCATTAGTAATATCAGTAATACTTTCTCCAGATTCTTTACATACATATTCTAAGATAGATGGGTCAATTGAACCACTACGAGTACCCATCATAAGTCCATCAAGTGGAGTAATACCCATTGTAGTATCATAACATTTGCCTTCTTTAATAGCACTTATACTAGCACCACTACCAATATGACAAATAATTAGATTTACTTCTTCTTTCTTTAATTTTTCTTTCATTACAGTAGTAATGTATTTATGAGAAGTACCATGGAATCCATATTTTCTAACCCCATATTTTAAATACCATTCATATGGTACTGGATACATAAAGTTTTCTTTTGGCATAGTTTGATGGAATGCAGTATCAAATACAGCAACCATTGGAGTCTTAGGTAATACATTTTTTAATGCTTCAATTCCAGCTAAATTTCCTGGATGATGAAGTGGACCTAATTTAGTTAATTCTTTAATATCTTCAATTACTTCATCAGTAATAATAACTGAATCACTATATTTTTCTCCTCCGTGTAATACTCTATGTCCTACACCTTTAATTTCATCTAAACTTTTAACTGCTCCATTTTCAATTAATTCATCAATTAATACTTCTACAGCAGCACTATGATCTTTTAAATATTTTGCTCCTTTAATTTTTTCTCCGTTAATTTTAGTAGTCCAGAAACTATCTTCTAGTCCTATTTTTTCAATATATCCACTTATTAACACTTTTTCTTCTGGCATTTCGAATAATTGAAATTTTAATGAACTACTTCCAGCATTAACACATAAATACTTCATATTATCTTCCTTCCTTTTTCTAACGTACTTATTATAACAAATAAAACCTAATAATAAAAGACAAACATTATATTGTTTGCCTTTTTATTATCATTAATTATTAATCCTTCTATCTAATAACTTTACTATTTAATTGACTAAGAGTTGTAGGATCTACATTACTAGTCATTCCAGTATTACCATTTACGGCTACTCCTGTTAGATTTGATTGAACTACTCCATCAACTCCACCTAATCCACTAGCAGCATTATTTGCAATTGCAGCAGTAGTTTTAGTAGTATTTGCTACTGTTTGAACATCTTGCATTGTAGTAGTTCCAGATACTTGTACTCCTGATAGATGTGTTTGTTGTACAGCTTGCATTGTTTCAAGCTTTCCATCAGTGTTACCACTCATTGCCACAGAGGCTATAGCATTTGCATTTTGAGCTGTTGCTTTTACAGCTTCAAATGTTTGTGTTGTTTGATTTGCTTGTAATCCTGCTAATTCTTCTGCTTTTTTAGCAGCTTCCATTGTTTCTAATTGTCTTGAGTTATCATCTTGAAGTGCTCCAACTACTGATGCTTTAGTTCCAGTTGCAGTTATTGCTTCAAACGTATATGTAGATGGTTGCATTTGTGCTGAAGAAACTGTTTGCATTCCTGTTGCAGCCATTTTTTGCATAGCTGGAATTTCTTTTTGCATAGCACTAGCTTGAACACTTGGTCCTTGTGTTACTCCTTGAGTATTTACAACATTAATAGCACTACCATTATAAGCTTTAGGTGTCATTGTAGCACTATCTAAATTTGAAACTGAACCTGATATTGAATCCATATAAGAAATCTCCTTTCTCTATATCTCTATAATATAATTATATAATATATTCATAATTTTTAACACATTTTAACACTTTATGTGTAAACCAAATCACATTTTATTATACTTTATTATCAACTGTTTCTAAATTAAATCATCAATTATATCTATATCGTTATTAACCTCTAATAATTCTTTTTCATTTATACCATTTAATATTTCAATTAGTTTATCTGCATTTGTATAAAACAAATAAGATTTTTTCATTAATAATGGTTTAATATTAATATTTTTACTTACAAGATAATCTAGTATTTTAGTAATATTCTCTTCATGAACATCATATTCTATTCTATCTTGTTCATCAATATTATTTATTATTTCATTAATATCATCTTTAGTTAGTTTGTATTCTTCTAAGTAATCCATCTTGACCTCCTAATGTATAATCAATATCTTGAGCAACTTTTTGAAAAGATTCTTCAGTTAAGAAACTTCCTTTTACAATAGATGCCATTAATGATGCTTTAGTTCCATCATTTATTAATGAATAATTTCTTAGTACTTTTAATCTTGAAATAACTAATCCATCAAATACATATACATATGGATTATCATCTACTCTATGATTTTCTTCTAGATTTTGTATTTCTGGTTGTTTTAATATTTCTTTTTTAATTTCAACATTATAATTACTATTGATTATATCTTCATATGTTAAATAATTTTCAATTCTTGATTCTGGAGAAACAAAGTTGTCTTTCTTGTAAAACTCAATATCTTCTGGTGTATATAATGCTGCACCAAGTCTACCACTATTTAAGTCTCCTGCTAATTGACCAGATTTACTTGAAGCAATAGTATCATAATATGAATCTGTTCCATATGTTTGTTTTACTTTATAAAGTAACAAATATATAGGATATTCGGTATTATGAAGTTTACCTGGATATCTCTTTAAGTAATTAGCATATTCAGCATGGCCTTCATGTCCACCTAGTAAACCAAGTTCTACAAATCTATCTAACTTTTCTACTACTTGTGGTTCTGATAATAACCATACTTTGAATTTAGATACATTATCTTCAGTTATTACACCATATAATTTAAGTGAATTAACTGCTTCTTTTAATCTATAAGTATTAGTAGTTATTGTTTTTAATACACCAGGTTCATCAGTATCAAATTCAAATCCTTCTCTTTTTAGATAATCAATATTTTTATCTATTTCTTCTCTTGATATTTGATGAGCATAGTATTGAAGAGTTATATTTTGTTTATCTCCTTTTTCATGAGCATAATATCTCTTCTTTTTAACCACTCTATTTTCAACATTATTAATCCATGCACTTGCTATATTGTAATATAATCTATCATTGTCTTTTTTACTTATTTCTTCATATTCACTTTCAACAGATTCCTTATTTCCATATAGACAAATAGTTAATAACTCTGCATTTTGGAATCTACCTAAAATATCAACACTTACCATATAATCTAATATTTCTCTAATATTATTAATATCAGCATTTGTTTCTACTTCAGAAGTATATTTATTAATTGTTCTTGTTAAGTTTCTACCATATTCATTAAATATTTTAATTACTTCATTTACATCTGTTTTATTTAGTTTAGAAACTCCTTGTTTTCTTTCATTATTGTATTCAACAAATCTAATTAGTACTTCTTTTCTTGTTTTTGCTTCTACACTCTTATCATCACTAATTAATCTAATAGTTTTTAAGTCTTCCATAGTAAGAATAGATTCATCTTTTTCATCTTTTAGTTTTTCTAATAATATTTCTATTCTTAATATTTCTTCTTCAATTCTATCTCTTTCATCATTAACTGATCTATAATCTTCTAATAATTTAGATTTCTTCTCAGTTAATTCATTAAATAATTGTGTTGCTTTATCAATATAAGAACTTAACATTTCTTTTTGTTCATCATTTAAACTAGTTTTAAGTCCTCTATCATAAATACCTTTTAATAATAGTTTAATAATACCTAAATCTGATTCAATAGATGTATCACTAATATACTTATAATCTAATAATAAATCAGTTATAAAACTAGTATCTATATTTCTTATATTTTCAATATGAACAGCATCTTCTAAGAATAAATCTAATAATTCTATACTATCAGATATACCAGTTAATCTTCCTTTATTACTTTGAAGTATTCTTTCATCTCTTCTAAGATCTTTATATAAAGTTTTTAACCTATTTTTTAATATTTCTTCTAGTTTCATATTATTCACCACCCTAACAATACTTCATATAGTTTTAAGTATATTGAGAAGTCTTCATTTTTATTGTTTAAAACTTGATATAAAGTACTTTGATTCATTCCCATTCTGAAAGATAACTCATCGATGTCTATATTCTTTTTAAATATTATTTGTAAACATTCATTTCTAATTTGAATGTATAGTTCATTTAAATTATCATTCATGATGAGTCACTTCCTCTCTTTGAAAGCTAGAATCAATCTCATCTTTTATACTTGCTTGTAAAGCATTGTACTCTTCAGTATTTTCTTTTACCTTAGAAATACTATCATCTACTAATTTTGAATTACTTCTTAAAATACTTTGTGAAGTAGCAAATATCTTTTTAATATCTTCTATGCTAAGAACTAATACTTTAGAGCCTTCTAATTCTTCACTATTAATTCTTATATAACTAACAGCTACATTTCTCTTTCTATTTACAAATACATTTAAATCTTTTCTAATTGATTGTTTTACTATTGTATGATTACTTTTATTTCTCTCATAGTCAAATAGTCCCATCTCTAAATCACTTAAAATGGAACTTATACTTCTTCTTTCATCTTCAGAAAAACTATCTAAATTAAATAATAGTTTATTATTCTCATCTAATAAGAAATACATTGTTGATTCTTGAGGAACCATTTCTTGTTGTTCTTTTTCATATTTTTCTACTATTAGAGTAGCATCTTCATATGCACTTTCTAATTCTTCAATATTTATTTCTAATAAAGAATAATCAACAGGTTTAATATTTAATACTTCTTCTCCTTCAGTCTTTAAATCAATTAAATGAAGAATATGTAAACAAACAAGAACATCTTTTTCTTGATATACCTCATTTATTTCTTTCATATTAGTACCCATCAAAGTTTTTCTATACATCTCTATTAAATTAGATGGTTTATTTTGTATTAAATGATAATATCTAGTAACTAGTTTATTAATCTTTTTAATTGTTTCATTATATTTAGACATTACTTCTTTATTAATAGCGTTATTATTATCTAAAGATGGTAATTTTTTCTTTTCTGGTTTAACTGTTTTTTCTGCTTCAGCATCTAATATTCCAATAACACATTCATCATTTAAATCACTATCAAGTAATGCATTTTTAAGAATTTCAAAATCACAAGTACCATCTAAAATACTTGTTAGCTTTTGTATTTTTCCTTCTAATAATTCTTTACTTTCAGTGAAACTAATTAATTGTAATAGATCTTTATCAGCTAATATGTTTTCAATAGCTTCTCTCATTTGAGGAGCAGATGTTATATTATTTTTAACTAGAAAATCAATAACATCTAAATTATCTTTTATATATTCACTTATTTGTGATAATACTCCATAATATTCTATGAACTTATTACTATTTTTACTTTGTAATTCTTTATATATTTTTCTAATTCTAATATTGTATTCTAAACCTTTTAGTTGTTCTTGAGTAGACTTTACTTGTTTTTCAATGTATTCTTTGAATAACGTATAATAATACTCTTTACCAGACATTCTACTCACCTCTATTTTCATTTTTAATTATAACATATTATATAAAAAATAGACAATAAAAAACTTACTAAATACTAGTAAGTTCTTCTACCTTTTCTTTTAATTTATCTTCTACGATTTTATTGTATTTATCAATTATTTCTTGAACAATTTCTAAACACATATCTCTTTCATCTTCTCTAAGTTCTTCATCTTTTTTGATCTTATTATTTTCATCTTGTCTTATATTTCTTAAAGCTATTTTAGCTTCTTCACTCATCTTTTCAGCATCTTTTACATATTGACGTCTTGTTTCACCTGTAAGTTCTGGAACAGTAAGCATAATAACTTCTCCATTATTAGTTGGAGCAATTCCTAAATTTGCTTCATGAATAGCTTTTTCAATATTCTTTAAAGATGATTTATCAAATGGTTTAATAGCAAGTACTCTTGCTTCTGGAACTGAAATTGTTGCTAAAGATTGTATTGGTGTTGGTGCTCCATAATAATCTACCATTACTCCATGTAAAATATTTGGATTTGCTCTACCTGCTCTTATTTGAGTAAATCTACTTTCTAAGTTTTCAACAACTTTATCCATTTTTGCTTTTATTTCATTTTCATCTATCATAACTATCCCTTCCTTACACAACAATTATATAATATTACTATTTTTTTATCAATAAAAAAATAATACCCATATAACTGGGTATTAAATTCAGAGTGAAAACTCTAATAGATTATAAAATCTACATGCTAATTATATTAAACATATATTGTTAATATCAATAGTTTGGTGTATTCTTTACACACTACTTGTCTCTTAATACACCATTATGTCTCTTAACAACATTTTCAATAATCTTATCAATTAAAGGATTAATATCATTTAATTCTAATGTTCTTTCATTACTTTCAAAGTATAGTGAATATGCGATGGATTTCTTATTTTCATCAATCTTATCACCTTCATAGTAATCAAATACTTCTACTGTACTAAGTAGTTTTCCACCACCTTGTTTAATTGATGAAATAACATCTTTATTTAGTACATTCTTTGGAAGAACAAATGCTAAATCATATGCAATACCTGGGAATTTAGAAGTTTCTCTATATTTTAATCTTCCTGTCTTAATACCAAGTAATTCATCAAGATTTATTTCCATTACATATACTTCATCTTTGCAAATATTTGGGTGTACACATCCAAACATACCAACTATTTTTCCACTTACATTTATGTATGCACTCTTAGTTGGATGCATTTCTTCAATCATATCTTTTACTACAAATTCATATCTACCTTTGAATCCTAGTTTATCAAGTAATTCTTCAACTACTCCTTTAGCAGCATAGAAGTCATAACTTTCTTTCTTAAGTCCTTCAGTATAAATACCTGTCATTAAAGCAGCTAATTTCTTTTCTTCTATATATTCTCCATTAATACTACTAAAGCATTTAGATATTTCAAATATACTTAAATCTTTAATATTACGAGCTTTATTATATTTATAAACATCTAGTAATGAACTAACAATACTATGTCTTAAAACTACTCTATCTTCATTAAGTGGATCTAGTACTTTTATTAAACCAAATTCATCATTAGTAAATTTAAATATATCATCAACACTAATTAATGAATAAGTAATTACTTCATTTAATCCAAGACCAACCATTATTTCTCTAATAGCTCTATCTTTGAAATTATGAACACTTGGAGTACTTTCAAATACTGGAAGAGTACTCTTAATATTATCTACTCCATAAACTCTACTTACTTCTTCAATTAAATCTTCTACTATTGATATATCAGTTCTTCTAGTTGGAACTGTTACTTTAAATATATTCTTTTTAGTTTCTACTTTGAATCCTAATTTATTAAATACATTTTCTACTTCTTTAGCTGATAAATCATATCCTAAAACACTATTAATTTTATCTAATGTAATTTCAATAGTTTTATCATTTCTATCTTGAGTATTATATTCTAACATACCAGATAATACTTTACCATCAGCATACTTTTCTAAAAGGTATGCTGCTCTTTCCATAGCAAAATAACATCTATTAACATCAAGTCCTTTTTCATATCTAATACTTGCTTCACTTCTTAAAAGTTTCTTAGATGTTTTTCTAATATTAGCTGGATTAAATATAGCACATTCAATTACTACATTCTTAGTATTTTCGTCTATTTCAGTATCAAGTCCACCCATTACTCCTGCAAGACCAATTGGTTCTTTTCCATTTGTAATAATAATATCTTCTTCAGATAGAATTCTTTCTTCATTATCAAGAGTAACTAACTTTTCACCATTCTTAGCATTTCTAGATTCAATTACTTTACCTAGTTTATCAGCATCATAAAAATGAAGTGGTTGACCAGTTTCAAGCATTACATAGTTAGAAATATCAACTACATTATTAATACTTCTAATACCACAAGCCATTAATCTATTTTTCATAAATACTGGGGCTTCTTCTATTTTAATATCATTTACTCTTTTAACTAAGAATGTATAAACATTAGGAGTATTAACCTTTAGAGTTAATGTATCTTTTACATTATCTTTTATTTCTTCATATTTTGTTTCTGGTAATTCTACTTTTTCACCAGTAATAACAGAGCTTTCATAAGCTAGACCTAACATACTAAGTAAGTCTGCTCTATTAGCTGTTAATTCAAAATCAATAACTTCATCATCAAGTTCTAAATATTTAAGAGGATCTTCTCCTACTGGAGCAAATTCATCTAATTCATGAATTCCTTTAATATCTTCTTCTTTTAAATATTTATGTTCTATACCAAGTTCTTCTAAAGAACAAATCATGCCATTTGATTCATAATTCAAAATAGTAGTTTTCTTAATTGTTCCACCAGGTAAAACACATCCATCAGGAGCAACTATTACTTTTATACCTTTTCTTACATTGGGAGCTCCACATACTATATTTAGTACTTCTTTTCCAATATTAACTTTACAAATATGTAAGTGATCACTTTCTGGATGCATTTCACATGATTCAACTTCTCCAATTATTAGTCCTTCTACATTAACAAGTTTTCCCATACTTTCATATTCATTACCTAGTTTTAACATAGCATTTGCATATTCTTTAAGATCTACATTATTTAGGTTTGTATAATCATTAACAAATTTACGACTTAATTTCATTCTTATATCTCCTTTCTATCAAAATTTTTAAGGAATCTATAATCATTAGTAAAATAATCTCTCATATTAGTAACACCATATTTTAAAGAGGCTATTCTTTCAATACCTGCTCCAAAAGCAAATCCTTGATATTTAGTATGATCAAATCCACAATTTTCAAGTACATTTGGATGAACCATTCCACAACCAAGTATTTCAATCCATCCAGTTCCTTTACAAATGTTGCATCCTTTTTTATCACATTTAAAACATGAAACATCTACTTCATAAGATGGTTCAGTAAATGGGAAGTAACTAGCTCTAAATCTTATTTCTCTGCTTTCTCCAAACATCTTTTTAGCAAATACTTCTAAAGTACCTTTCAAATCAGAAAGTGAAACATTTTCACCAACAACAAGTCCTTCTACTTGACTAAATTGATGTGAATGAGTTGCATCATCATCATCTCTTCTATAAGTTTTACCAGGACAAATTAATTTGAATGGTTTTTTCTCAGTATTAGCAAGCATTGCTCTAATTTGAACAGCACTAGTTTGTGTTCTTAAAAGCATATCATCAGTGATATAAAAACTATCTTGAGCATCTCTTGCAGGATGTGATTTTGGTAAATTTAACATTTCAAAACAGTAGTTATCTGTTTCTACTTCTGGTCCATCTACTACATCATATCCCATAGATACAAATAAGTCTTCAATTTCTTCTCTTACTAAAGTTAATGGATGTAATGATCCACTTCTTCTTTTATTACTTGGTAAAGTAATATCAATCTTATCATTTTGAAGACGTCTATTTAACTCCTCCTCTTTAATAGCTTTTAGTCTTTCATCTAATGCTTCAGTAATAGATGTTCTAACTTCATTAGAAACCATACCTACACTTTTCTTTTCTTCATTTGAAAGACTAGCCATGTTACTCATAACATCACTAAATACACTTTTTTTACCTAAATATTTAGATTTCACATTATTGATAGATGCTTCATCATTGCATTTTTCTATTTCATTTAAAGCATCTACTTTTAAAGCTTCTAGTTTTTCTTTCATACTTCCTCCTAAAATAAAAAAGCCATAAATATAAGGGCGAAAATACCGCGGTACCACCTTAATTCATGACTTTTAATATCATCTTTATTTCTTTATAACGTAAGAAACACGTTCTTTTTTATGAAGGTGAATTCATGAAATAATTATTTGTTAATATTACACCAGATTATTAACTCTCTATTAAATAATTAGTATTTTCACTACTACTTCTTCACGAAAGATACATACATTTTAACACTAAAATACTTGAATATCAACAATTATTTATTATTAAATTCAACAATTAATTCATCTATATATTCAACTATTTTATCTATCTTTATTTCTTTACCCTGTGTTTTATTTCTAAGCTTTACTTCGGCAACATCTTCATTTATTCCATTACCTATAGTAACTCTAATTGGAATACCTATTAAATCTAGATCATTTAGTTTAACTCCCATACTATCTTTTCTATCATCATATAGAGTTTCTATTCCGTTATATAATAGTTTTTTATGTAGTTTTTCTGCTGCTTTTACCATCTTTTCATGATTCATATTAGATACTACTATTGCTACTTTATATGGTGCTATATTATATGGCCATATAATACCTTTATCATCATGATTTTCTTCTACAATAGCATTTAAACATCTATCAACACCAATATAATATGAACCTATTTCAGCAAATCCTTTTTGATCTACTTCATCAGTATAAGATATACCATATTGCTTAGATATAGCATTACCTAGTTTATTGATTTGACCTATCTCAATACCAGTTAGTATTTCACATTTACTCTTACATAAAGGACATAAACTATTCTCATTAAATAGTTTTATATCTTCATATCTATTAATTCTAAAATCTCTTCCAATATTAACATTCTTATAATGATAGAACTTCTTATTGCTTCCGCAAATAAAGTTATTCATATTTTTAACTTCACTATCAGCAATAATCTCCATAGCACAATTAACTGGTCCTATGTAATCTACTGCTATACCAAGTTTTTCTAAATCAGCAATAGTAGGTATTTCAACATTAGGAGTATTATATATTTTCATTATTTTGTTAACATTTAATTCAGCATTTCCTCTTAAAAGAGCCAATTTATAAATATCATCTACTTTGATAATAATACTCTTAACAATATTGGTTTCAAATACATTAAAGAATTTACTAAGTTCTTTTATAGTTTTATTTTCACCTGTCTTAACAAGTTCTCTTCTTTTATTTTCTACTTCTTTTCTACTAACAACTACTCTAGAAGATGCATCTTCAATATTAGAAGTATAACCACAATTAGAACATTTAACTACTTTATTATCACCATTTTTAGATATTACTTGGAATTCTTCACTAAATAGTCCATCATTAGTTCTAACTACCATAGGTGATAAAGACATTCTTGAAAATATATTCTTAAAAGATAAAAACATCTTATCATAACTAACATCTAGTCCACCTTCATCAGAATCAAAACTATAACTTTCACATTCTAAGAATTCTCTCATTCTAACAAGACCATATTCTACTCTTTTTTCATCTCTAAATTTATTATTTATTTGATATAAAGAGAAATGTAAGTCCTTATAACTATTTACTTTTTGTCTTACTAAATCAGTAAACAACTCAAAAGAAGAATGAGCTAATTTCATTCTATTATTATTTCTATCTACAAGATGAAATACTTCTTCAAAAACATTATCATTATCACTATCTCTCATTAAAGATGGTAATACTACTTCTTGACTATTTACCTTAGATAATTCATCTCTAATAATTGATTCAATATTATTAATTACTTTTAAACCCATTGGTAGATATGAATAAAATCCATTATCATTTCTAAGAACCATACCACTTTTAACAAGTAATTTAGATGCTTCTGAAAATTCAGTATTTGGATCTTCTCTCCTAGTTAAGAAAAAACTTTCACTTAATTTCATCTTTCATCCTCTACTATGTATGCCACTATTTTTCTACTAATAGCGTCATTAGTATCAAATCTAATACATACTCTTAAATTATTCATGCTTTCTCCAGTAACTGGATTTAATATTTGATTTTCTTTTATTTGCTCAGTTGAATCATCTTCTACTGTATAAGTATTACTTGATGAAATATATCCACTATTTATTAAAAAATTAACATTTCTATAAATGCAATTAACATTAGATGTTTTTTCTCCAGCATAGTTACTTGTTACTGTACTTTTAACTTCATTAATATGATCATAAGCATAATCTTGAGCAGCATTCTCAATCATACTAATTCTATTCTCTAAAGCATTCTCTAAAACATTCTTTCTAACAGTCATAATACCTGGCATAATCATAATGACTAAAACCCCTAAAATAGCCACAACGGCAAGTATTTCAATTAAAGTAAAACCATTATTTTTCATAACTATTTCTCCTATTTTACAATAAAAAGTATAACACATTTTTATTAAAAATAACAACTTTTTTTTCTTGAATAAAAATGAATAATATAGTATACTATTTATTGTAGAATAGAAAGAGGGAGAAGAATGAAGGAATTTGACTTTGAAAATAAGCCAATTGTTGATATTGCTAACGAAATCATTTTAGAGTCAGTTAAACGTGGTGCAAGTGACATCCACTTCGACCCTTATGAGGATGATATGATTATCAGAATGCGTATAGATGGTGTTCTATACGACTATGCTCTCGTACCAGCTTCTCATAAGAGAAATATGGTTTCACGTATCAAAATGATCGCTAGTATGAACATCATGGAAACAAGACTTCCTCAAGATGGTGCTATTAAGAGCCGTATCGGTGGAAGAGATATTGATCTTCGTGTTTCTAGTTTACCAACATATAATGGTGAAAAAGTAGTTCTTCGTATCTTGGACTATTCTAAGAGTTTACAAGGTTTAGAAACTTTAGGTTTCTCAGCCCATAACTATGAAAAAATTATTAAAATGACAGAAATACCAAATGGTATCGTATTAGTTACCGGTGCTACTGGTTCTGGTAAATCAACAACGGTTTACTCTATTCTACAAAAATTAAATACTCGTGATGTTAATATCATCACAGTAGAAGATCCAGTCGAAATGGATATCGCTGGATTAAACCAAGTTCAAGCTCAAGAAGAAATTGGACTTGACTTTGCAACAGTTTTAAGAAGTATCTTGCGTCAAGACCCTGATATTATAATGATCGGTGAAATTCGTGATACTGAGACTGCCAGAATTGCCGTTAGAGCATCTATCACAGGACACAAAGTTTTGTCAACAATCCACACAAACAACGCATTAAACACAATCGAAAGACTTACCGATATGGATGTTGAAAGATACTTGATAGGTACATCTCTAAATGGTATTATTTCTCAAAAATTAGCAAGAAAACTATGCCCTTATTGTAGGATTCTAAGGCCAACTGATGATTATGAAAGAAAACTATTTAAAACTGTATTACATGAGGACGTTAAGAAAGTATACGATATAAATAAAGAAGGTTGTAAGCATTGTTTCAAAGGTTATAAAAACAGAACTGCTATCGCAGAAGTTTTACTTATTACTGATGCTATTAGAACAGGTATTACAACTGAACTTCCAAAAGAAGAAATGAGAAAACTAGTTTATATTGATGGAGAAACTCGTACCCTACTTGAAGATGGTCTTGATAAAGTTAAAAATGGTGAAACAAGTTTTACCGAATTATATAAATTAGTTGATATAGAAACTGACTTAGCTATTCATGAAAAATATTCTGAAGAATTTGCTAAGAAACAACGTGATATAAAGAATCAAGAAAAGAAAAATGAAAATCATGATGAAATTGAAACTATAAATGAAGATGTTCAAGAAGAAGTTAATGATGAAATAAAAGATGAAGTTAAAGAAGAAACACATGAAGAAGAAGTAGTTCCAATTCTTGATTTAAACAATATGGGTAATAATCCATCTCCAGTTGAAACACTTGATTTAGATGAGAAACAATCAGAAGATACTATTAATTTGGATGAAAAACAACCTGAAGAAATAGAAATTCTTGATGATCCTGGAACACTAAATCTAGATGAAGCACTAGAGCAAGATCCAAATAAACCAGTAGAAATACTTGATTTAGATAATAATACTCCGGAAGAAGTACAAACAAAAGAAACACATGAAGAACCACTTAATGATAAGATAGATGATTATATTATAATTGAAGATGAAACTCCAAAAGAAAATCCAGAAGAAAAAACTCCAGAAATAGAATCAATTGATAATACTACAGATTTATCTAGTCCTGAAGATCAAGAATTGAACAGTGGTTTACAAGAAGTTCCATTCATAGATGAAACTGTAGATTTATAAAAATAACTATTAACTACTTAGTTAATAGTTTTTATTATGAGTATATTTACAATCATTTGTTTGTGTGGTAATATATATATAGGAAGTGATGAATTATATGGAAAAACTAACTAATAAACAAAGTGAAATTCTTACAGTTATTAAAAAGTTTATAGCTGAAAAAGGATATGCACCTACAATTAGAGAATTATGTGCTTTATGTAATTTAAGTAGTACTGCTACTATGTTTGTTCATTTAAAGAATCTAACTAAAAAAGGATATATTAATCAAACAGAAAGTAAATTTAGAACTATAGAGTTAAATGTAACAAATGAATATGACAAAGCTCATGATAATGTTATAGAAGTTCCACTTCTAGGAAGAGTTGCTGCTGGTAATCCAATAGAAGCAATAGAAAATCCAGATGAAGTATTTAGTTTGCCAAAAGAATTAGTACCATCTAATACAGAAGTATTTACCCTACTTGTTCATGGTGAAAGTATGATAAACTCTGGAATACTTGATAATGATATAGTAATTGTTAAAAAACAAAAAGATGCTAATAATGGTGAAATAGTAGTAGCGATGACTGATGATAATGAGGTAACATTAAAGAGATTTTATAAAGAAAAGAATCATATCAGATTACAACCTGAAAATGATGCTTTAGAACCAATAATACTAAATAATGTAACAATACTTGGCAAAGCAATTGGTTTATATAGAAAGATATAAAAAAAGACTTGATTAATTCAAGTCTTTTTTATTATTTAAAGAAAATCATGTAACACATAAATGCAATCATAAGTACTAGTACTATTAATCCATTTATTTCGTCACTCTTTCTACCTTTATCCCCTATTCCAATAAACATAGATGTAAGTATTCCACCAATAAGACCACCAATATGAGCACTAACGTCTATACCAGGTATCAAAAATCCTATTGCTAAGTTAGCAATAATAACTGGTACTATTTGACTTCTTAATAATCCTTGTAGTGTTGCTCTATAATAATAAGTAAAATAAGCAATACTTCCAAATAAACCAAATATAGCACCACTTGCTCCTAAACTAAATACTTCTTCATTAGAGAAAACACATGAGAATAAACTACCAAGCAATCCACTTATGAAATATATAAGAGCAAACCTTCTTTTACCATAATATCTTTCTACTTGAGGTCCTACAACAAATAATGCATACATATTACATACTAAATGTATAATATCAGCATGTAAGAACATACTAGTAAATAATCTATAGAATTCACCACTTTTAACAAGTAAACTATTATTAGTAAACATATATGTAATATTTCCAGTTTGATCAAGTAAAGCTAGCGCTAAATATATAACTACATTTAATGTTATTAGTAAATAAGTGATTACTGGCTTCTTTGGACTAAATATTCTAGCTAATTTCTTTTCATTTTTTATTGTCTTTTGATTCATATCTTCAGTTAATTTAAAGAAATCAATAGGATCCATTTTATCAGTTAGAATAGCATCCTTTATTCCAGGAAAGAATTCATTTACTACTTTATTCTTTCTAAAATCATTTATTTTATCTACTTTTATAGTTTCAATGTTTTCTTCATCAAACCTAGTAACACTTTCTCCTACATCAAGTAAAAGATTTAACATATTCATTCTAAATGATAATGTATTCTTTTTAATACTCTTCATTATTTGTTTTGCTTTATAAGTATCATTCTTAAGTTGAGTATCATTATGTATATAATTATTATTTATTCTAATAAGTTTTAAATCTTTTTCCATATTCTCAAGCCATATTTCATTATCAAGTCCATTTATAATAACAGGTTTATAATCTTCTTCTGTTATAAAATAATGTAATATCTTAAGAACTATATCATCTTTTTTGTCAATCTTAACGTTCATTCTTTTATTCCTTTCACTATTAATATTGTACTATTAATCACATATTTAGTAAAGAGGTCTTAACACACTGTTTTATAGTTATTTTACATATTTTATACAATTATACTAAATATATAAATATAAGCCTTAAAATGCCTTAAAATACGCATAAAATGCATATTATATCTATAAATTAAAAATTAGTATTATTATACTAATTTTTATTCATTTCTAAACATATTCACTATTCTATTAAATTCTTCTTCTGGAGGTGTTTCAAACTCCATAAACTTATGAGTAATTGGATGATTGAATCCAAGATATGCAGCGTGTAACATTTGACCATAATCATTTATTACTTTTCTTTTTCCATATACTGGATCATTTACTAGTGGATGATTTATATAATCCATATGCACTCTTATTTGATGAGTTCTTCCTGTTTCAAGGATGCATTCTATTAATGTTGCTTTTTTAAATCTTTCAAGAACAGTGAAATTAGTAACAGCACTCTTAGAATTCTCATCAGTTACACACATTTTCTTTCTATCAACTTTACTTCTTCCAATTGGAGCAACTATTTTACCTTTATTGTTTTCAATTACTCCATGTACTAAAGCAATATATTTTCTTTTAACTTTTTTATTTTTAAAATCTTCTGATAATATTCTTAATGCTTCATTTGTTTTAGCTACTAGTAGTATTCCTGAAGTATCTTTATCTATTCTATGAACTATTCCACTTCTCTCACTACCACCTTCATCACTTAAATCATCAGTATGACCCATTAAAGCATTTACTAAAGTGTGTTCATGATTACCATTACCTGGGTGTACTACCATTCCACTTCTTTTATTAACAACAATAATATCATCATCTTCATATAATATCTCAAGCGGAATATCTTCTGCTTTCACAGTAGTATCAACAGTTAAATCTTCTATAGTTATTTCATCATTATTCTTTAACATATATCCACATTTAACTATTTCATTATTAACTTTTATTTTTCCACTCTTAATGTTCTTAGCAATAAAATTTCTACTTTCTCCTAAATCTTCACTAAGGAAAGTATCAAGTCTATTACCCTCTATTTCATTATTCACTACTATCGTCTTCATCATTTACTTTCTTACCTTCCAAAAACATTAATAATATATATATTAATACACCAATCACAACACATATATCTGCTATATTAAATATTGCCATCTTATGACCTAATATAGTAAAAGATATAAAATCAACTACATAACCTCTAAACACTCTATCTATTAAATTTCCTAATGCTCCACTCAATATAAGCATACAACTAAAGTAGTGTATCTTACTCTCTTCCTGAAACATATCATATATCATAAAACCAATTACCACTAATGATGCTATTATTATAAGTATTCTTCCACCACTAAAAAGTCCAAAAGAAATACCAGTATTTTGAACATACTCAAACTTAAAGAAATTCTTTATAATTACCCATTCATCATATACATTAAAATTATTAATTATAAAGAATTTAGATAATTGATCTAATAATACTAATAATATAGTTAATATTATATACTTTCTTTTCATATTATTATTTTATCATTTTTTTATATAAATATCTATTAGTATACAATATAAAAAATCCTTTCATTAAGAAAGGATTTTTATTTAGTCTTCTATTTTTATATTCTTTGCTAGAACTTCTATTATAGCTGGATCAGTAACTTTCTTTATCATTAAATCACCATCTCCTACACGTTCTAAGAATACAAATTCATTTGTAAAATCTTCCTCATCGTCAGTTAATTCTGCTCCAAGGAAATATGTAACCCCTTTATAAACTGCTTGTCTTAATACAAAGTATTTTTTACCATTTTCTAAGTCTAAAACTTGATTTGTAATATTTTCCATTCTTTTTTCCTCCATTTATTTTAACGAGTAGGACCTTCATTGAAGAATGCATCCCAATCTATTTCATCAATTGCTTGATCTAAATTAGTTTGTTCTTCTTGAGTCATAGTTTCTCTAGCTTTTTCTTCAGTAACTTCTTCTCCAGTTCTTGGAAGTGGAGTTACTACTGGATCTGGTTGAGTTTGTTCTTGTCTAACAACTACAGTATTATCAGTAACATGTTCTAACTCTCTATTTTGTTGAGGAGTTGTTCCATTTTCAGTTTCTCTAGAAGCTGTTCCTGTATATCCAACTTCTACTCCAGTAGTTGCATCATATACTGATTCACCTGGAGCAAGTACTACATCATTTTCTCCTACTGTTACAGTTGGTGTTGGTTCTGGTGTTACAGGAGTTGGCTCTGGTGTAACTGGAGCAACAGGTGCAACTGGTTCAGCTGGTGCAGTTGGTGTTACTTCTGGTGTAGTCTCAGGAGTTGTTTCTGGAGTAACTTGTGAAGTTTCCTCTGGTGCTTGCGTTTCTTCTGGTGTTTCAGTTTCTTCAACTGTGTCAGTGTTTGTATTTGGTTCTACATTATTTTTAGTAGCTCCATTAATAATTAATCCAGTGTGAACAGCTATTGCAGTTAATAAGAATACTTTAGCAGCTTTTAAAACTTTATCTATTTTAGCCCATAATTTTGTTTTTGGATTTCTTGATTCTCCTCTAACTGGAGTTTCTTCAACTGGTGTTTCTGCTGGAGTTTCTCCATCAACTAATGCTGGTACTGGTTCCTCTGCAGGTTCTTCTGCTGGTGTTTCAGCAGGAGTATCATCACCTACTAGTGCTGGTACTGGTTCTTCACCTTCAGTTGGAGTTACAGGATCAACTAATGCTGGC
>CAMIXH010000002.1 GCA_946402735.1 uncultured Mycoplasmatota bacterium
ACTTTTCTCCATCATACATTAGATTAGAAGTAGTAAAATCTTTAATTAAAACACCCTTATCAGATAATCTACATATATCAAAAGTTAGTTTTCTTAATTGATTACCTAAAGTAATAATGTTTTGACCAAGTGGTTTATTATCGCTTAATCTTTTACCTTTAGCATAATCCATTATAACAGCGCAAACTTCTCCATTTATACATATAGCTTCATCTGCAAATATAAATGATGGACTACTAATTTCTTTAAATTGAAGAGCATAGTCAAGATTAAAAGTTTTATGTAATAATTTAATTACACTACCATTATCAAGTAATACACATCTTCCACCAATACCACTTCCTAAATATTTCTCTTGGTGCGCATTAACATACTTTTCTAATTCTTCCCTACTTTTAAATTCCATTTTTCCCATATATATAACCCCCAAACTTGGGCTATATTATATCATATTTTCATTAAAAGGTAAAGAAAAAGCCGTATTAACGGCCTCTTTTTCTTCTTGATAATTTTTTTACTTCTCCAATTGAATACTGACTAAAATCACATTTATGAATTGCTTCCATAAAAGTATTATAATCTACAGATCTATAAAAATCAGCATCACAATATTCTTCAGTATAATCAAAACTCTCAGGAAAATCTTCTAAATAATCATACTTATCATCCATACATCTAATCTCTGTTGAGATTAAATCTTTTTGTGCAAGTTCATATTCTTTAGGAGTTATATCTCTTTTTGATAATATTTCTAATAATCTACCACAGCTTTCATCCCTATCACCAGTTGTAAAACTTTGTAATATATCAACATAATCATCTATCATATTAACATTACAACTTTCAATTGAATCAATTATTCCTTTTTTATTTAATTCATTATATGATTTAGAATCTAATAAATGACCCTGTAGTGCTGATACAACATAATAAAATAGTTTTGTATCCATATCATCTGGTTTTTTAATCTTAACACCAAGTGCTACTATTGGTGCACTTACATTTCTATATAAAACAGCATGTTTAGTTCTTATTCCAGTATAATCTACTTCTGGAAGTATTAAACTAGATTTATGAGGAGTTATTTTAGAATAAATATTATTCAATAAATCCATTACTTTTTCTTCTTCTATATCACCAGCAATAATAAAGAATTTATTATCATCTGTATAAAAAGCATTATAACAATCATATAAACTTTGAGTAGTAATTAATCTTGTAGTTTCTCTACTACCTATTGGAGAATATGTTTCATCATATAAATCAAAACCACTATATAGATTTCTTTCAACCATTCCCTCAAGTATAGCATGTGTATTATCTAAATAAGAGGATGCTTCTTCTTCAATAGCATGTCTACTAGCATCAACATCATCACTATTAAATACTGGCTCTTCAATTGAATGAACTAATTCTTCTAATGACTTCTCAAAATTAAGTAATGCAGCAAAATGATATGATGTTACAGTTTGAGCAGTATATGCATTAGCATTTTGCATTCTAAGTTGAAAATTATGATACATATTTCCATACTTACTATGTTCACCTAATAAATGTTCTAAATAATGAGCATGTCCAGATATAACATTATAATCTTTTCCTTCATTATTAAACTTAAACCATAATCCTGAAGTACCATAATCAATATTATAACTAACAAATACTTTTTTCATAGCTGGATCATGAACAAAGTATACAGGTATTCCATTATTTAAAATTCTCTTTTTAAACTTATTCATCTTCACTACTCCTTACCATAAATACATTTTTTCTCTTTAATGATAATGTAGTATCAATTAAATTATCACCTGTCATTTTCATTATTTCTCTATTAACTTCTGTTCTATTTAATCCCTCATATAATCCTAAAACATAATCATTTAATGAATTAATAATTCTTTCTTGATCTTCACTAACAGTTACTTCATTAATTGCTATTTCATTTTTTGATACTTCTACTGCTTTATCAAGTAATCCTTTATCTTTTAAGAACTCAACTATTTCTTCTACAGCTTCAACAAACTTTTCTTTATTATTTTGATCTATTTCACCATAAAAATATAGTTTCTTTAAATAATACATTATTTCAACTTCAGCACTATATACTAGTCCATATTTTTCTCTTAAAATTTGATAACATAATCCTAGAGTTGAATTTAATATTTTACTTAATACTTTTAATTGAGAATATCTTAAACTATCTAAATCATATGTCACAAAAATATATGATTGTTCACAATCTTTTTCTATTTCCATATCTCCTTCAATAGTTTTAACATCTCTATCATAATTAGGTTTTCTGTTAGTCTTTGTTAGTCCTATATGACTAACAAATTCATTAAACTTATCTTCTGGCATATTACCAAAAACAAAACCACTATAAAAGTTTTTCATTAACTTTTCATATTCATTTTTTATATCATCTAATGTTACAGAATTAATTAATTCAGAAATATATTACATATCAGTTGAATAATCATATTTTCTATTCTCTTCTGGTAATACCATAGAACTATACATATTATCAGCATATTCTTCATTATCTTCTAAATCTACTCTTCTACCAGAAATAAAACATCTTTTACAATAATCTAACATTTCTTGATTAGTAAAATCTGGTTCTAATAACATTTGTCTAATAAATTCAAATGCTTCACTATAATAATCATCACCAACAGTTTCAGGACATATCATATTAGCATCTATACCAAATACTTTTTGATTACTATATAGTTTATTATAAAAGTATATATCCATAGAATATAATTCTTTACTTCTTGTAATAATATCATCATCACTTTTAAAATTCTTATTAGTTACAGCTAAATAATGACATAACAAATCACAAATCGCACTTTCGCGATTTGTTAAATCACCAAGAAAAGTTAATCTAATAGTTATAGTATTAAAACTATCATCTTGATATAAATATATTCCATTATTTTCTTTTAATTTATCAAAATCCATATTAACCCCCAACTATTAATTATTTATGTTCCTTTGGTTTTATCAATTTTAATTGATATACCTTAGATAAAACAGGTAGTGATGTTTTTGAATCTAAATAAAGTAACATTTCTAAATATCTATTTCTAATATTTAATATATTTTGATGAGCATTGCCTTCATATAATTGTTTAAACTTATCTTCACTTAATACTTTTCCACAATCAAGGCACATAGACAAATCCCCTATTTTAATACCATAATCATGTTCACATTGATAATCTGCTTCTATTAGTCCTTCTAAAGTTTTAATATTCGCATCTGCTTCTTCTGGAATAAAATCCATTATTCTTCCTACTAATTCTCTTTCTTTAGTAAGTTTACATATTAAAACCTTTCTATCTGAATCTGTCATGTCAAATTCACCCTCAAAAAATATTATAAATTATTAATTATTTTGTTGCAATAAAAAAGTCGCATAAGCGACTTTTTATGCTGGCATAGATTTATTAGTTAATTTTAATTCTTGATTTTTTTCAGATGTATATAATAATTCATCTTTGTCATTATATATTCTTAAGAATACTCTATCTGCTAAACCATCAAATCCAAAACTATAATAAGATTGACAAATAATCAATATTTCTCCAGTTGAAGTTCTAACTGTATATCTTGATTCAACATTTTCAATAGCTGAACAGTCTTCTAATAAACCAGTAGCAGAATGATAAAAACCACATTTTCCACCATTGATTATTTCAACTATTTCTCCAGCATTTAGATTATTTTTTATACAATCTTTAGTTAGCTCCCAGATTCCAAATTCCATTGCAAAATTGTATCTTATATCTTTAATTAGATTTCTAATTCTTCCCATAAAATCTCCTTTTGTCAGGTTATTACTATAGTACTTTGACTACTTATTGTCAAGATTATAAACTTATCTTTTCACAACATCAAATTCTGTTACTTCACTACCTTCAAAAGGTACACCAACATATCTATTTACTCCACCAGTAATAACAGTTGGTGTTAAATTCTTTTCTTTAATAATTTTAATTGCTTCTTCTAAAGTTATTGCTTTATATTCATTATCCTTCTTTTCAGGATTATATGATACTAAAAAGTACTCATTAGTTTGTGTACATAATACATAGAAATTACCATTACCATAAGCAACTCCTCTAGCAAAGTTTCTCTTATTTAATTTTGGAATACCTAAGAATAAATAATGTGCCCAGTCTTGATCTAAAACATCAGTTCTTTTAGTAGATACTTTAAATGGTAAATATCCATTATGAATATGAGCAGCTACTCTTACATCAAATTTCTTTGTAGCCTCTTCTACTTCAGGCATTCTTAGTTGTCTTGGGTCATGAGCAAGTAATATATTAAATTGATTTTCATCTAAATCTAATAATGGTCGTAGTGTTTTAATTATTCTTTGAGGTCTATCATCAACACCTCTTAATTTTACCATTGCATTTGTAGCAGCAGTAACACCATCTCTAGCTTCAGTTATTAATCCAGCAATATGAATACTCTCATCATTTTTAGTAATATCAACACTTGAATTATATAATGGATGAACATTTGGAATATCACCTAAATCAAAATATGCTTTCAATAAAGAATCATCCACAACATGAGTATCATGATTACCAAGTACTGTTACAACATCAGCTCCACTTTCAGTTAAAGAACGAAGTAATTTTTCAACTGCTTCTACTTTACCTCTATTATGCCATTCAAAACTTTCTGCTAGTATATCACCAGCAATTAAAATAATATCAGGTTCTCCCTCTTTTATATTATCTAATACTTTACTAATTTGAGCATTATCTACCCATCCATGTAAATCTCCTATTAAAACTATTTTAGACTTACAATTCTTTTTAGTAAGAACGTGATAACTTACATTAAATACATTCATTTTACCTACCCTCCCTTTTAATTATATCATAGTATATATTATTCAATAAAAAAAAGTTTTTCCTAAGAAAAACTTTATTTTATATCAAGTCTAACTTTAGAAGTTTGACTAGATATCTTTTATGGGGCGTAATGTGGGAATCGAACCCACGCATAACGGGACCACAATCCGCCGTGTTAACCACTTCACCAATTACGCCATCCGATTTGAACTTCAAAGTTCGATATAAATATTAGCATAATTATTATATTTAGTCAATAATAAAAAGGAAGTTTGACCTTCCTTTTAACCTACATGATATATATTTGATTCAACTTGGATACTATCATCAAATTTACTAAATATGAATGTTATTAAGTAATTTAATAATTTATATACATAGAATGAATCAAGTGTTAATACAAATACTAGAAGTGCACTTACACTATTTATTGGTTGAATATTAAAGAAATCAGGAACAAGTAGTATTATTACGCAGAATGATACTAACATGAATATAAATAATGCTCCTCTATATATATTAAGTGGATGACATATTTTAAATAAATAATAAAGTCCAATAATAGCTGTTAACATTACACTTACACTACTTTGCATTTCATATGTTAATCCTAATAATCCAGAGAATATACTAACAAGCACTATATTGAATAATACTGTTAATGATACCGGTAAACTTCTTGAGAATATCTTTAGTAAGAAGTTACCTCTTATTAATTGATTATTTGGTTCTAGAGCCAGTGCAAATGATGGAATACTTATAGTAATTGAAGTTATAAACGTTAGTTGTATTGGTATAAAGAAATACTTTTGAGCAGATATAATACTATAAATAATTAAGAATATTGTATATAGTGTTTTAACTGTTAAAAGTGATGCACTTCTTTCTACATTATTAATAGTTTGTCTTCCTTCTTTTACTACATTTGGAATTGAGTTAAAGTCATCATCTAATAGAATTAATTGTGAAATATTTCTAGCTGCATCACTACCAGATTTAACACTAATAGCACAATCACTTTCTTTTAAAGCTAGTACATCATTAACTCCATCTCCAGTCATAGCAACTGTATGTCCTTTACTCTTTAAATATCTTACAATAACTCTTTTTTGTTCTGGTTTAGCTCTTGCAAATATATCATATTTATCAATAATCTCTTCTAATTGATCATCTGTCATTGATCCTATTTCTATACCTTTAATGTCTTTTAGACCAACTTTTCTAGAAATAGCCATAACTGTTTTAATGTTATCTCCTGAAATAATCTTAACATCAACATTATTCTCTTTGAAGAAATCAAGAGTCTTTTTAGCTGATGGTCTAATTATATCTTCTATTAAAACATAACCTATACATTCTATATTTTTAAGTGTAGTATCAATACTTCCTTTTTTCTTACCTAAAGCAAGTACTCTATAATCTTCTACATATTGTTCTATATCTTTAGTAGCTTTTTCTCCAAGAAGTATATCTGGTGCTCCTAAGTATAGTGAATAATTATCAAATTCAATAGCAGAATATTTTCTTTCAGACGAGAATGTAACCATATCATTACAATCTAATTTTTCTCCTGGGAAAAATTCTTTTAAAGCAAGCATTGTTGAATTATTATCTTCACTAGCAAGAGCATATTCTCTAAAATAATCTTCACATTGAAATTTATCATATTTTTCTGAAGGTAATATTCTTTTAACTTCCATTCTTCCTTCAGTTAAAGTACCTGTTTTATCTAAACAAATTGTATCTACCCTAGCTAGTATTTCAATTGATGTTAATTCTTGTACTAATACTTTTACTCTATATAGTTTAATAACACCTACTGCCATTACTGAAGATGTTAAAAGTATTAATCCTTCTGGAATCATACCTATTAGTGATGCTACTGTTGTAAATATAGAATCTGGTACATCTTTAGTAACAAAGTATTGGCTTATCATCATAACTATTCCAATTGGAACAATAGCTATTGATAATATTTTTAACATCTTGGTAAATGATCCCATTATCATAGAGTTAACTTGTTTTTTATACTTAGCTTCATTTGTTATTTTAGAAACATAGTTTTCTTTACCTACATGAATAATTCTAGCTTTAGCATTACCAGATACTATAAATGATCCACTTCTAAGCTCATCTCCAGCACATTTTTTAATTGAATCACTTTCTCCAGTAATAAGGCATTCATTTACTTCTATTTCACCTTCTAAAACTACACTATCGCAAACTATTTGATGACCAGATGATAACTTTATAATATCATCCATAACTAGTTCTTCTAAAGAAACTTCTTCATATAATCCATCTCTTAAAACTTCTACTCTTGATTCATTTACAATAGATAGTTTATCTATAATCTTCTTTGATATTATTTCTTCTACAATACTAATAATTGAGTTAACTATAATAACACCCATAAATAAACAGTTTTTAAGTCCATAAAATATATTTCCTTTAATAGCACCTGCTATAAAAACTGCAAGACCTAGTGCTAAGTTAAGATAGTTAAAATAAGTAAATACATTATCTTTAATAATTTGTTTTACTGTTTTAGTTTTAGGCCCATCATTATAATTATTAAGCCCTCTTTGAACTCTATCCTTTACTTCTTCATTAGTTAATCCCGTTTTTAATCTATTCTCTTTCATAGAATCACCTACTCTAATATTATAACAAGAAAAAAGGGATTTATAAATCCCTTTTATATTTTAAATTCTTCAAAGAAGTCAGACATTGTAAGTTGAGTTTCTTTTTTCTCTTTCTTTTCTTCTTTCTTAACAGGTTTTTCTTCTCTTTCTGTCTTTGGTTCTTCTTTTACTTCTTCAACTTTAATATCTTTGTTTTCTATTTCTATCATTTCTTCATCATTTACTATTTTAACTACTTCTTCTTCATCATTAGTTTCTTTGTCTTGATTAGTTATATCAGTAAACTTAGAAACAACAAATATATTATCAACATTCTTTTTAGTAAATACTGTTCCTACTGAATTAGTATCCATTATATTGATATCACTAGATTTTAGATATCCTATTTCTTTATCAATAATTCCTATAATAGATTTACTACCTACATTAAATGCTTTAGTAACTACATATTTTTTAGATTTAGGACTTCTTAAAATAACACTACCTTTTTTAGCTCTTGTTATTTTATTTAGTTCATCTATTTTAACTCTCTTAGCAGTATTTCTATCTGTGAATACACATACATATTCTTTACTTTGATTAACTACAAAAGCATTAACTACATGAGCTCCACTATTTAGTTTAATTGATCTAACACCAGAAGCTTTTGGTCCTAGAACTGGTATTTCTTTAGTACTATATTTTAATGAATATCCATCACTAGTAATAACTAATGTTTCTTCTCCATCATTTCTACTTACAGAAACTAACTCGTCTCCTGCTTTTAATTTAATACAATTAACAGGCTTACTATAACGAGATACTTCTAAATCTTTAAGTACTATACGTTTTACCATACCTTCTTTAGTAAATAGTGTTATTAATGAATTATCAAATTTATTAACAGCTATACTTCTAACAATTTGTTCTCCATCACTAATCTTAATGATATTAGATATATGAGAACCAATATCTTTAAACTTAGTATCTGCTATTTCTCTAACTGGAACATATAAATAATTTCCTAAGTTAGTAAATATTAATATTGTATCTAAATTATTAACTTTGTATAAGCCTTCAATATAATCTCCTTCTTTAGTAGGAGGTATCTCATCTTGATTAGCATTAAATGCTTTTATTGAATGTTTTTTAACATACATAGAACCAGATATACATACAACATAATCTTCTTTACTTACAAGATCTAGTTCATCTATCTTTATATCAGTAACTTCATCTTTAATAACTGTTTTTCTTTCTGTTGCATAGTTCTTCTTTATTTCACGAAGTTCACCTTTCATAACTGATTTTAGTTCTTCTTCGTCTTCTAATATATGTTTACATTCTTTAATTAAGTTTTCTAATTCTTTGCATCTTTCTTCTAAAGAAACAATATCTGTATTAGTAAGTTTATATAATTGTAACATTACTATTGCTTCAGCTTGTTCTTCAGTAAACTGAAATTTATCAACTAAATTATATTTAGCATCTACTTTATTTTTACTAGCACGAATTACTTTAATAACTTCATCTAATATTGATATAGCTTTTATTAAACCAGTAACAATATTATATTCTTTTTGATAAGCTGCTAGATTAAACTCTGTTCTCTTAGTAATAACTTCTCTAAAATGATCAATATATGCATCTAATATTGGTATTATTCCAAGAGTCTTTGGAGTTCTATTAACAATAGCAACCATATTATAGTTATATGATATTTGTAAATCAGTATTTTTAAATAAGTAATTTAGTACTACATCTTTATTAGCACCACTCTTTAAGTCAATTACTATTCTAATACCTTCTCTATCTGTTTCATCTCTAACTTCAGCAATTCCATCGATTTTCTTATCTATTCTAAGAGAATCAATCTTTTGAACCATCATTGCTTTGTTTACATCAAAAGGTACTTCGCTAATAATTATTTGTTCTTTACCTTTTTCTTTTTTAAATTCTGTTTTACTCTTAACAACTACTCTTCCACGTCCAGTAGTAAATGCATCAATAATACCATCTTTTCCTTCTACTATTCCACCAGTTGGAAAATCTGGTCCTTTAACTATTTCAAGTATTGTATCTAATCTACAATTAGGTGAATCAATTCTTTTAATAGTAGCATCTATTATTTCACCTAAATTATGAGGTGGAATATTAGTAGCATAACCAGCAGATATACCATTTGATCCATTAACTAGCAAGTTTGGAAATTTAGCAGGTAATACCGTTGGTTCTAAGAATCTATCATCAAAGTTAGGAGCCCATTTAACTGTATTTTTATCTAAATCACCAAGTAGTTCACCACTTATTTTAGCAAGACGTGCTTCAGTATAACGATAAGCTGCTGGACCATCACCATCCATTGAACCATTATTACCTTGAATGTCAACAAGTATTGAGTTTTGTTTCCACCACTGGCTCATTCTTACCATTGCATCATAAACACTTGAGTCACCATGTGGGTGGAACTTTCCTAAAACATCTCCTACAGTAGCAGCACATTTAATATAACCTTTATCCCATGTGTTACCTGCTTTATACATTGCATATAATATTCTTCTTTGAACTGGTTTTAAACCATCTCTTACATCAGGAATAGCTCTATCTAAAATAATTTCTTTAGCATAAGAACCAAATCTATCACCCATTATTTCTTCTAAAGCATAGTCTTGAATTCTTCTTAAAACTGTATTTTCTTCTGTCTTTTTCATCTTAACCCCCTATGCCCTATAATCGTCTTCCATGGTGAATTCAACATTTTCATTAATCCAATCTTTTCTTGGTTCTACTTTATCACCCATTAAAACATTTACTCTCTTTTCAGCAAGAGCTGCATCTGTTATATTAACTCTAATTAAACTTCTAGTTTCAGGATTCATAGTAGTTTCCCATAATTGATCTGCATTCATTTCACCAAGACCTTTATATCTTTGAATACTACATTTACCAGGATTCTCTAATTTTAATTGATTTAATTCATCGTCACTATATGCATAATATTTTTTACCTTTACCATAATCTAATTTATATAGTGGAGGTAAAGCAATATAAAGATGACCTCCTTCAATTAAAGGTCTCATATAATGATAGAAGAATGTTAGAAGTAGTATTTGAATATGAGCTCCATCAACATCAGCATCTGTCATGATAATAACTTTATCATAATTAGATTCTTCAGCATCAAAGCTTTGTCCTACTCCTGCTCCTATTGTATATATTAATGTATTTAATTCTTCATTTTTATAAACTTCATCCATACTAGCTTTACTAGTATTTAATACTTTTCCTCTTAAAGGAAGTATTGCTTGGAATTTTCTATCTCTTCCACTCTTAGCACTACCACCGGCAGAATCACCCTCAACTATAAATAATTCATTCATAGATGGATTCTTTGTTCCAGCTGGTGCTAATTTTCCACTTAGATTCTTTTCTTGTTTTTTGCCTTTTCCACTTCTTGCTTCTTGACGAGCTTTTCTTGCTGCTTCTCTAGCAACTTTACTTCTAAGTGCTTTATCCATTATATTACTTGCAGTTTCTTTGTTCTCTTCAAAGTAATATGATAGTTTTTCATATACTAAACTTTCTACAGATGGTCTTGCTTGAGGAGTACCAAGTTTACCTTTAGTTTGTCCTTCAAATTCTAATATATTTTCTGGTACTTTTAAACTAACAATAGCACTAAGTCCTTCTCTAACATCACTACCATCTAATGTATCATTACCTTTAAGTAAATTATTCTTTTTAACATAATCATTGAATACTTTAGTAAGTCCAGTTTTAAAACCAACTTCATGACTACCACCATCAACTGTTTTAACATTATTAACAAATGACATAATATTTTCATTATATGTATTTGTATATTGCATTGCAATATCAATGATTATTCCATTCTTTTCACCACTAAAATTAATAACTTTATGTAATGGTTCTTTTCCTTCATTTATAAACTCTATAAAAGATACAAGTCCATTTTCATAATAGAATACACTATCTTTACCATCTTCTTCATCAATAACTTCCATAGTAAGTCCATTGATTAAAAACGCACTTTCTTGCATCCTTTCACATATAGTTGTATAACTAAATCTTGCATTTCCAAATATTTCTTCATCAGGATAAAACTCAACAGTAGTACCTGTCTTTCTTGTTGTTCCTATTTCTTTTAATGGTTCATCTACATGGCCACCATTTTTAAATGATATTTCATGTATTTTACCATCTCTACATATAGTAACTTTCATCCATTTTGAAAGTGCATTAACAACAGATGAACCAACTCCGTGTAGTCCACCTGATACTTTATATCCTGAGTTTTCAAATTTTCCTCCAGCATGTAATACTGTATATATTACTTCAGGAGTACTTTTTCCAGAAGCATGCTTACCTGTTGGTACACCTCTTCCTTCATCTTCTACTATAACGCTACCTTTTTTAGTTAATGTAATTTTGATTTTATTACCATAACCATTTATGGCTTCATCTATAGAATTATCTACAATTTCCCATACTAAATGATGTAGACCTCTCTTGTCTGTTGAACCAATATACATACCAGGTCTTTTTCTTACAGCGTCAAGTCCTTCTAAAATTTTAATAGATTTTTCATTATATTCTGCCATGCACGTCACCTATCTCACAATAAATATTATACATAATAAAACAAAAAGTGTAAACATACACTTTACACTTTTATAAGTCAACTGTTTCTATATCATCCTTTTTTTCTTCAGTTGTAGTATTCTGTTCCACTTCCCCTAAAGGATTAGTTGGTTTTGTTTCTCTTGGAGCAAATCCTAAATCCCTTAATGTTGGATCTTCATTAGGATCATGATTCTTTAGTTTCTCTAATCCTAACAAATCTATCTTAGCAGCCTTATATGGCTCTACTTGTTCCATCATTTGAATATTACTCTTAAATATTGAATCTACTTCTTCTTTATCTTCATGTGGTATTTGTTCAGATGCTCTTCTTATTTCTTCATCAGTCATTAAGTTAATATCTTTATCTCTTATTTTATCCATTGCTTTAAAGTATGCTTCATCTGATAGTTTATATGTTTTATCACTAATTGATAATAATAAATAAAACATTAATGGAAATACTATAAGTCCTATTTTATAACCAAATCCTGTATTAAATACAACACCTAATTTATAAGACATCATAATTAATACTATTAAGTTTAATACTGGTATAAATAATAGTATTCCAAAGAATGTACTTATATCACATACTTCTAACATAGTAAATAGATTTATAATAGGATAAAAAGCAGTTGCTTCATTCTTAGCAGCTTTCTTAAATATACCCTTCCCAGAAATCATTATTAGAATAGATCTAAGTAATGTGAGTGACCATATTATACCTATTATCATAAATATTCTACTAGTATCATCCATAATATCCACCTACTATCATAAATATAATACAATATTATTATTTTTTTTTCAATAATTTAAGTAAAAAGTGACTTTTTTTTAAAAAATAGTTGCAAAATAAAAGAAAATATAATACAATGGTGTAGTCAACCGAAATATTGGTTTTATGGGCTTGTAGCTCAGCTGGTTAGAGCGTTCGTCTGATAAGCGAAAGGTCGATGGTTCAAGTCCATTCAGGCCCACCATATTTATGGCCCGTTGGTGAAACGGTTAACACACACGCCTTTCACGCGTGCATTTATGGGTTCAAATCCCGTACGGGTCACCATTTAAAAAATAAACTACTTAAATAAGTAGTTTTTTTATTGCAATAAAAAAATCTCAAAATTGAGATTTTATTTATTAATTTAAGCTGTTACTACTATAGTAACTGTTTCTACTACATCATTTAAGAAGTAAAATTCTACATAATCATTAGTATTAGTATTATCATCATTTAAGAAATATCTTAAATATACTGATCCTTCATTAGAAGTTTCACTTACTTTAGTATATCCAAGTTCAAGCATTCTTGCTTTAACTCCTTCTGGATTACTAGTATATCCTAAACCTCCTACGAATGATACATTTTCACTTCCATCTTTTGGATTATTGAATGTAGCACTATATATAGTACAATCTTCAACATGTGCTGTTTCAGTTCCTTTATTTTGAACTAGAACTGTTACTCCACCAGGTGCAGATCCAATTCTTCCTCCACTTGCTGTAGCGCCAGTTTCAACATCATTTTGTGCTGTAGTAGCATCCCAAACCCATCCTAAAGTATTAAATGCATCTTTAGTAGCTGGGAATGTAATTGTAACTCCATTAATTGTTACTTGATTTATTGCTAAATCATTAGCAGGTGTTGGAGTTGGTGTTGGTGTTGGAGTTGGTGTTGGTGTTGGATTATCATTAGATTTATTTCTAAAAATGATAACACCTACACTTACTGCTACACATACAAGAATAATTATTATTGGTAATAAATTACTCTTTTTCTTAGCTGGTTTTACTTCTGTTCCAGCTTCAGCTGCAGCTTGTGCTGTTAAAGCAGCTTGAGTCTCTGGAGACAATGGTATTTCAGGAGTAGCAGGTTGAACTGCTTCTACTGTAGCAGGAGCTACTGGTTCAACAGGTGTTGCTGGTGCAACAGGTGTCTCTGTAGTAACACTATTCATAGTTGCTGGTGCAACTGGTTCTACTGGTGTTACTGTTATAGGAGTAGCTGGAGCTTCACTTGGAGCCATTTGTGCAGGTGCAGCAGGTTCCATTACAACCTCTGGTGCTGCTGGTTCAACTGGAGCTGATGTATCCTCAATTACCAATGATGGAACAGGATGACCCTCCGCATGTTCAACTACATCAGTTGCTGGTGCTTCAGGAGCAGCTGGCATTTCAGGTGCAACTGGTTCTACTGGAACTTCAGTTGTAACTGGTGTTTCTGGTGTAATTGGTTGATTGCTATTATTTTCCTCCATTTTTCATTCTCCTCTCTATTGTAAATTATAACATAAAAAAAGAAAATAGTATATATTTTTAACTTTTTTTACATTTTTTAGAAATATCACTATTTTCTAAGTATTTCATCAATAATTTAGTAGCTTTTGCTCTATGAGAATACTTCTCTTTAAACTCAAGTGGATAACTTGCTGTAGTCTTACCATTTCCATCTTCACTTATGAATATTGGATCATATCCAAATCCATTAGTTCCACTCTTCTCTTTAGCAATAACACCATTCCAAATACCTTTAAACATTTCTTCATGACCAGTCTCATCTATGAAACAAATAACACAATTAAATTTAGCTTTTCTATTTCTCTTTCTTTTAAGAGCATTAATTATATAATCATTTCTTTCATCAGCAGTTTCAATACCCTTATATCTAGCAGAATAAATACCAGGTTCATTATTCAAAGCTTCAACTTCTAAACCACTATCATCACTAATAACATTCTTATGAGTTAATTCATAAATAGCATAAGCTTTTAAATGTGCATTTTCTTCAAATGTTGTACCTGTTTCTTCTACTTCAATATTGATACCTGCTTCACTTTGACTAACTACATTAAAACCATATGGTTCTAATATTTCTTTATACTCTTTAATCTTACCAGCATTATTACTTGCTATTATTAAATCTTTCATTATCTACCTCTTCCAGATACTATTTCTTCTTCATAATAATTACTATTATTATAGTCCATATAAAGTTTTTCATTATAACTTTTTTTAAATTCTTCTTCTATTAATATTAATTTAGCAAGAATAGACTTATATTCATTTTCTTTCATATATGTTCTATATTTATTAATTACTATTCCTTTTAATCTATTAACTTCATCTAAGGCCATTCCAGAATCATCTTCACTAGTACCATCATCATTTAAAATACGCAACATAAAAGTAATGATTTTATCCATTTTTCTATTAACTCTTTTTCTAATGAATTCTTCTTTTAATTCATCATCTACTAATGTAACTTCTCCAGCTTTAATAGTTTGACTTTTTGATTTATTTTTTGGTTTTACAGAAAGTCCATCTATCTTAACATTATAATTAGCTAACTTCTTATCATTATTTTTTTCAATTACGTACTTCATATTTATTACCATCCTTAATTATCTAATAAATCACTTCTGTACTCCTTTGTTATTCTAATTCTTTCACTTTCCCTATATTCATTTATTTTTTTATGATCTCCACTTACTAGTACTTCAGGTACTTCCATACCTCTAAACTCTCTTGGTTTAGTATATACAGGATAATCTAGTAAGTTATCATTAAAACTTTCATATTCTAAACTTGTATCAGTTATTACTCCATCTAATAATCTAATAACTGAATCACTAATCATCATTGATGGAAGTTCTCCTCCGGTTAATATAAAATTACCAATTGAGATACATTCATCTGCTAGAGAATATATTCTTTCATCAAATCCTTCATAATGACCACATATAATTATCAAATGTTTATAACTAGTTAACTCTTTAGCTTTACTTTGATTATATGTTTTACCTCTTGGTGACATAATTATTACATGTGAATCATCTGTTTTAATACTTTCAACTGCATTAAATACAGGTTCACACATCATAATCATTCCTCCACCTCCTCCAAATTGATAATCATCAACTTGGTTGTTTTTATATGGAGTATAATTTCTAATATCAATTATATTTATTTCTACTTTTCCTTTTTCAATTGCTCTTTTGATAATACTTTCTGTTTTAAAACCATCAAACATATTAGGGAATAAAGTAAGTATATCTATTTTCATAAAAACACCTCTATATCATGCATATAAATGATATTATTTTGTTTTTCGATTTTAGTTATAAAGTCTTTATTATATGGAATAAACTTATCATTAACCTTAATCATTTTATTTCCGTTATCATTCCTGTATTCGTTTATTATACCAACTTCTTTATTGTTTGAATATACTTTCATACCAGAAAATTCATTTTCTAATATTTCATCATCTTTAAGATCTAAATCTTCTTTATTAATATATACACTTAAACCCTTATATTTAATAACATCATTGATATAATCTATTCCTACAAATTTAACCATATCAAATTGTTTATGAACTCTATATGTTTCAATTTCTTCTTCATCTTTAAATTGACCCATATATAATTTAAATCCTTTTTTAAATATTCTATCCTTATATTCAAAATTAGATATTATTCTAACTTCTCCTTTTAAAGCATGAGTATTAACAATTTTACCTACACAAACATAATTCATAATTTACCCCTTATACATATGATATAAAACTATACCTGCTGATACTCCAACATTTAAACTCTCACAAGATGATTCCATATCAACTCTAACGTTCATATCACATTTATTTAATATATTTTCACTTATTCCATTTCCCTCATTACCAAATACTATTGCATACTTATCACTTTTAGGCATATTTTCAAGGCTTATAGAAGACTTTAGACTAGTACCATATAATTTTATATTAGATGATTTAATTTTATCTATAATGCTATCTAAATCACTAATAATAATATTAATGTTATATATCATACCACCAGTACTTCTTAACACCTTATCATTATATGGACTAACACATCCTTTTGATAATACAATTGTATCTATATTAAAAGCAACACAACTTCTAATAATAGTTCCAACATTACCAGGATCTTGTACTCCATCAAGTATTACTATTCTATTTCCAAGTTCACTTTTATTTATATATTTTGATATTCCAATCATTCTAGGAGTACTAGATAAAGAACTAATACTTTTCATAACATCAAGTGTAACATTATCATATTCAAAATCATAATCAACATTTTCACCATCAAGAACATATAATTCAGTAAGTAAATTACTCTTAATAGCTTCACTAATTAAGTTTTCTCCTTCAATAACAAATAATCCTTCATTTAAAGAATTCTTTTTATCTAAAAGTTTTCTTAAATGTTTAATTCTACTATTATCACGAGATGTTATTAACATATTATTCCTCCTTTAATACTTTAGTATTATTTTTATAATCTGGTTTATATTTTTTAACATAACTCCAAAAAGCTCTAGAATGATTAAACTCTATAAAATGACAAAGTTCATGTATTATAACATAATCAATTTCATCTATACTATATTTAATTAATTCACTATTTAATTTAATAGTTTTTTTATTCTTACTATTATATCCCCACTTTCTAGTCATTTTACCAATTGTTAATTTAGGATAAGGAATAGCTTCTTCAAATAGATTATAACATACATCTAATCTTTCACTAAATACTCTTTCACATTCTTTCTTTAAAAAAGTATTTAAGTATGTTTTATTCTTAACATATACAGTATCATCTACAAATTCTATTTTAGAAATTGTATTTAATAATACTACATTATATCTTTTACCTAGATAATAAAACTCTTCTTTTTTCTTTTCTTTTTTATCCAAAAATTCACTACTCTTAAGAATGGAATCTTTATTTTGTACTATGAATGTTAATATCATTCCTTTAGTTACAAAATAATGACAAGAAATATGTATCCCATCTGGTTTAACACGAAGATACATATTCTTATTATTCTTACGAGTAATAAAAACATCAAATACTCTACCATCTAGTTCTATTTGCATATTATACCTCTATAAAAAATTATAACATAAAAAAGAAGTTCTTAAATAGAACTTCTTATATTTTTATTAATTATTCAGTAGTTTCTTCAGTTTCACTAACTGGTGTTTCAACTACTTCAGGAACCTTTTCTTCAACCTCAGGTTTTGGTTCTGGTTTAGGTTCAGCTTTTTCTACTTTAGGAGTTTGTTTTACTTCTTGTTTAACTTCTTTCTTTTCTTCAACCTTAACTTCTTCTTTTACCTCTTCCTTAGGTTCTTGAACTACAACTTCTTCTTTCTTTTCAACTACTTCTTCTTTAGTAACTGTCTCTTCTTTTTGAACTACAACTTCTTCTTTAGGAGTTACAGTTTCTACTTTTTCTTCTTGATGAGTTTCTTCTACAACTGGTGTAGTTTCTTCTTTTGGTTCAGTAGTTGGCTCTACAGTTGGTTGTTCAACTGTTGGTTCTGTCATAGTAGGTTCTGTTACTTCTGGTTCATCTGTTACAACTGGTTCTGTTACAGTTACTTCTTCTTCATCATCAGTTACTTCAGGTTCTGTTGGTTCTACAGGTACAACTTCTTCAGTTGGCTCTGATGGTTCAACTACATCGTCTTCTACAACTGGTTCAGTTGGTTCTGTAACATCAGGAGTATCTGTTTCTTCTTCAGTTGGTTCTACAACTTCATCATCTATTATCTCTTCTGCTGGTTCCAATCTTGGTTCATTTTCTATAGTTTCTCCATCTAGTGTTTCTCCAGTTGTACCATCATCAGTTGGTTCAACTGGTGGTTCCTCTACTGGTTCATCACTAAAGTATGCATATAGATGAATTACATTATTTTCATCAGCATGTTTAATTAATGATTTATTTAATGCTGTTACCTTATTAGTAAATTCAGGTTCTGTATACCATCCATTGAAATATTGATTTTCTGGTACTGTTGGATCAGCTAATGCTACATCTCCATCAGTAACTTCATATTCTGTTGGATTAGATGTTTCTGGATCATACACAATTGTATAAGTAATTGCATCACAATCCATATAGATATTAACACTAGAAGTAATCTTTTCTGTCATATCATATTCTTCTTCTAATGCAGAATCTTTATAATATCTACATACACTATATCCATCTGGTACATATTCAGAAGGAGTTTTTCCTTCTTCTACTTCCTCAACATTTGTTTCTTCCCCTAAATAGAATGTTACATCATAAGTAACAGTTTCTTCCTCAGTTTCATCTTTTTTATCTTTTTTACCTGTTGTTGATTTTTTAGTCTTGTGTGTTCTGTAAACTGCTCTTACCTTTCTTACGATTTCCCTTGTAACTACTCCTTCATCCTCTTCGTTGCCCTTTTCATCTGGTTTTTCCGGAACAATTACATCAGTACCTGGTTTTTCTGGTTCTGGTTCAACATTTTGTTTCTTCTCACAACCAACTAGTAAACCTATTACAGTTCCGACAATGACCAAAATTGCTATTGCTATAAATACAATCAATCTTCTATCTTCGTTTTCTACATCGTCAAAATCTTTGTTGATTTCTTCAACATCAATTTTCTTTACTTTTGGTGGTTCCTCTCTATGAGCTGGCATCTTAGGTGTCTGATTCTTAGGAACTACTCTTTTAGAAGACGCAGATGAAGACACTTTTCTTTTAGCAGTAGTCTTCTTGCCTTCTTTCATTTAACCCTCCTATATATAATAAGCTTTGTCTACGCTTACTACTCTTAATTTCAATTATAGTCACATTAACAAAATAATTCAACAAATTGTGTAAACTTTTCGTCAAATTAAAAAAGAGTTATTGCTAACTCTTAAAAATCTCTATTTCTTAGGAATGATGGAAGTTCTAACTCTTCATCTTCCTCTTCTTCTACTTTAGTTTCACGAGGCTTAACTTCTGGTTTAGCTTCGCCTTCTATTGATCTATATAAAGGTTCAGTAGAATCTTCAAATCCAGTAGCGATTACTGTAACAACTATTTCATCTGTTAATGCTTCATTAATTACAGCACCAAATATAATGTTTACATCTGTATTTGCTACTGCTCTAACTACTTCTACAGCATCTTCAGCTTCAAATAATGTCATTGAGTTTCCACCAGTGATATTAACTATACAATCTGTAGCACCATTTATAGTTTGTTCTAATAATGGACTATTAACAGCTTGTTTAGCAGCTTCTACAGCTCTATTATCTCCAAATCCAACTCCGATACCAATTAAAGCATCTCCTTTAGCTTCCATTATTGTTCTAACATCAGCAAAGTCTAAGTTAACAAGTCCTGGAACACTAATTAAGTCTGAAATTGATTGAACACCTAATCTTAATACATTATCAACTTCTTGGAATGCAGCATTAAGTGGTGTAGATTTATCAATAATATCTCTTAATCTATCATTTGGAATAACTACTATTGTATCAACATGCTTTCTTAGTTCATCTAATCCTACTAAAGCATAATCCATTCTCTTCTTTCCTTCGAATCTAAATGGTTTAGTAACAATAGCTACTGTTAAGCATCCTAAGCCTTGAGCTATTTCAGCAATTACTGGAGCAGCTCCTGTACCAGTTCCACCACCAAGACCGCAAGTAATGAATACCATATCTGCTCCTCTTAGTGCATCTTCGATTTCATCCTTATTTTCTAAAGCAGCTTCTCTACCAACTTCTGGTCTAGTTCCAGCTCCTCTTCCCTTAGTAATAGTTTTACCTAATTGGATTTTATGTTCAGCACGAGAAACATTTAATACTTGTTGATCAGTATTAGCAACAATAAATTCTACTCCCTTAAGTCCTGAATCTATCATTCTATTAACAGCGTTACATCCACCGCCACCAATACCAATTACTTTAATATCAGCAATTTGATCCATTTCTAACTTATTATTCATATACTCACTCCTTAATTATTGAAAAAATATCCGTATATTTTTCCGAGTACACTAGTCTCACTAGTTTTTTTACTATTTATTATTAATTCATTTTGTTCTTCTTCAGTCACAGTATAAGCAATCTTATCTCTAAATGCTAGTTTTTCATGATAATATTTAATAAATCCAAGTACACTTGAATACTTATTATGTCTACAACCAATCTCTCTTACTTTATATAAACCAGTTGTTTCTCCAAATACTTCATTTACCACTAAACCAAAGTCGTTTGCTTCACTACTACCCCCAGTTACTATTATATAACTAATTTCAAGCTTTGTTAAGATATTTATTTGTTTTTTAGCAAGCTCTAATATTTCTTTAACCCTAGAATATATTATTTCACTTAGTTCATATTGATTAATTTTAATAGCTTCTTCTTCATTATTTAATACATCCTCACTCCATGAAGTAGAAGCATTTCTTTTATGAGCAAGAGCAAATTTTTCTTTTAATTCCTTAGCTCTAGTTCTACTAATATTATATATATAACATATATCTCTATCAATATTCTTTCCACCAAGTTCTATATTCTCAGTATCAATTAATATTCCTTTTTTGAATATACTTACTTCTGTTTTTTCTTCTCCAATATTTATAACAGCAGTATTCTTAGTATTCATTTCTTTTGTTTTGAATTCATAATAATCAGATACACATCCATAATTAATATCAACTACATTTACTCCTATATTTTCAAGTAATGATATAGCAGTATATATATTCTTCTTAGGAGCTATACTAAGTACTCCCTTACAAGATAATTTCTTTGCTTTCATTCCTTTAGGATTATTTGTTTTCTTTTCATCATTGATTCTAAATTCTATAGGCGTAATAGATACAAATTCTTTATTAACTGGTACTTTATTCTGAACACATGCTTGTAATGAATTAATTACATCTTCATTTGTTACAATACCATCTTCATTATCTATTTTAACACTACCCTCTGTTATTAAGAATTCTGAGTAATAAGAAGGTACCAAAAGAATAACTTTATTTACATTAATTCCAAGTGTTTCTTCTGCTCTTCTAAATAACTCTTTAAGTGAAACAATTGCTTCTTCTGGATTAACAATTATTCCCTTTTTAATTCCCTTAGATTTTACTTCAGATACACATAGAACATTTACTTCATCTTTATAGACTTCGCCAACAACTAGTTTCACAGTAGATGATCCAATATCTAAACTAGAAATAATCTCTTTCATGTATCCTCCTATAATCTATATTTCATTATATCAAAAAATTAATTTTTTTTAAAGATTAACTTTCTTTAAATATTGTATCAATATTAAAATTATAATATCCCTTTCCCTTATTATTGTTTTTAACATTAATAATTAACTTTTTTGAATAACCTCCTTTTATTACTTCATCTTTAACTAAAGAGGTATCAACTATTACATTATCTTTATTCAACGATGTATCTATATTTATTATTTGATAACTATCAAGTATAACGGAGCTACTACCAATATTATTAATATCTATACTAATAGTTGCCTCTTTATCTAACTCTGGTATATCAATATGAATAGAACTATTATTATCATTCATTTTAACAGTTATATTATCATTATCCATTACTATATTAGAATACTTTAATTCTGAATAGTTTCTAGTATAATTAAAGTCTCCCTTAATTTCATATTTTATATATAGAGTTGATACAGTAACACTTATAACTAATGCTATAAATAATAAAACTAAAATAATATATCTACTAGTTTTCATATATACTCCTCTTTACCTTAATAAAATAATACCATAAACAAACAAAAAAAGCATTATTTTTTAATGCTTATTTTGAATATACATAATTTTATTCAGTTTCTAAAACTGGTTTTATAGGATCTGTTAATTTAACACATTTCTTACAATCTTTAATACTTGTTGATCCTTCAGGTGAACATGTCTCTATTGGACAACTAACACATTTACCATTTCCGCTTCCATATGTATCAATTGGGCATGGTACGCATTTTTTATCTTTAACATATCGTCCTAAAGCACATTTTAAATCTTCTTCAACTATTTCTTCTTTTTCTTTGATTACTTCTATATCTTTTGCAGTAATTTTACCATCTGAATCTTTATCTAATTCTTCTAATTCTTTTGGAGTAACATCTTTTTTCTCTATAATAATTGTTCTTATTTTTTCATCTTCTTTTTCTTTTACTTCTTCAACTTCTCCATTAACATTAGTTAATTTTTCAAATGCATTTCCTTTGTCATCTTTAACAATTAAATTCTTAATTTTAACTGCACTTAGAAAACGAATCTTAATAAATGGATTACTTAGTACTTGTATTTGATAATCTCCGATTGGTTCACTAACATTAACTACTATTGTATATTCTGCATTCTCATTTTTAGTGATACTAGCTATATTCATATCATAAGAACCACTATACTTTTGGCCAAGAGTAATTATTATATTATCAAATTCATCTATAATATAACCTCTTAACAAATAATCAGAGTCACTACTTTTTTCTACAACTTCATAATCAGTAAATGTTGTTTCTGGTTTTAATATAGTTTCATCTTTAACTATTTTATCTTCAGTTAAATCTTCTTTTTTTATTATATCTTCTCCATCAATTGAACCAAGTTGAAATCTTTTGGTTCCATTTGATACTACTAAATAAACAATTTGGCCATTTTCGTTAAACTTAACCATATAAGTTAAATCATTATTAACAATTCTTAATGTTTGATCATCTTCATAAATATTAGAAAACAAAACTTCTCCACTTTTATTATGTTCTTCTAATGCACTAGCATAAACATTTTGAACACTTTCAATAAAATCATCAGATTTTTTATTAAATATTTTAAATCCTAAAAAACCTATTAAACAACACACAATAACTATTGAAAGTATAATTATTATTTTATTTTTCATATAATCGCCTAACATTATTCTAACATCTTTATATTCAAATAACTAGTTTTTAAGGATAACTTAACACATAAAAAGAATACTCATCATATAATGAGTATTCTCTATTTTTATTATTCTGGTGTGCATGACGTTGTATATGTTTTTCCAACATCTGCTTCAACTGAACAGAGCTGGCGTTTATCGACTTCACAATCAACATATCCTATTGTTAAGTATTCCGTTGATAAATGAATACTCTTAGTACACTCTAACCATGTTTTCACAGCTGTACAATCTGCTATATAGTCGCCATCATAATTGCATCTATATTTTTCTGTACAACTATCTAATCCATAAGATGTTGTTGAAGAACCATATGTATAATAATAGTCCCCATCTTCATCCGTATGTTGAACACATTTTGTTGTTTTTTTAGTCCAGGAACAATCAGCATTTTTCTTATTACCTATATGCGAATCATTACTGCATAGTGTTGAATTTGTTGTAGACCAAGTACAAGTATTTGCATTTTCTGTTTTTCTTATAAATTTATATTCTTTAACACATGTTTTAAATCCTGCTGTATAAGTTTGTGTTTTTGTACATGTATTAGTACTAGTATTGCCATAATATACAGTTCCACCGCTTGAAGCATAACCACTTCCACAAGCAGAACAATTTGCACCTGCAGATGCAACTTGATAATTGGCAGCACAGCTTACATAACATTGTGATATTCTTGTTGCTCCAGAACCACTTGTATAATTACCTGGACATCCTGTTCTTCCACCTGTATTTCCATAATATACAGCTGCATTTCCTGGACAATATCCTCCTGATGCACACGTTACTGCATTTTTCTTTGCTTCTGCCACATATTTTCCACTTAAACTAGATGCAGGTATATAACAATTTGATGCTGCACCTGATTTTGCTGCACTTGATGTGTAATTACTTGCTAAACTTGTACATGCTGTTTGATTCTTACTTCCTGCTGGACAATAATTTCCTCCTGTACAATCTTTACATGAAGCTAATCCCTCAACATCTGCATATGTTCCGGCGGCACATGCTTGGCAGCCATTTGCCTCTGTTGATTTTCCAGTTCCTGTTCCTTCTTTTCCGGTAGCGCATGCTGTATGATTAGACCCTCCTGTACAGTAATATCCATCTTCGCATATTGTACAATCATCGACTGATTTTCCTCCTGTTAATGTTCTATATCTTCCGGCTGGACATTTTGTATTATCTGTTCCTCCTGTACAATATTTTCCGGCTGGACATACTGCACAAATAGTATTACCTGGTGTAGTATTGTAAGTTCCTGCTTCACATGTCATACATGTTGCTGTTCCTTCATTTGCAGCATATGTTCCAGCTGCACAAAGTGAACAACCTTCTGATTCTGTTTTCTTTCCTTCTCCAGTTCCCTCATATCCGGCTAAGCATGCTGTATGATTAGTTCCACCGGTACAATAATATCCATCTTCACAAGTCTTACAACTTGTTTGACCGCTTGTTATATTATAAGTTCCTGCTGGACATTCCTGACATTGTGATGTTGTTCCATCATTATAAGTTCCAGTTGGGCAATTTGACCAGTTTGCTGTTAACATAACAGTTCCATTACTTGTAGGTGTTAAATTAACAAAATATGTATCTTTTGTTTTTGAATTAAATACTGTTGTTACATCATTTGATGCTGATCCTGTTTTAGCAGTAGTTGAACTACCATTAAAACTCCATCCATCAAAATTGTATCCTGCTCTAGTTGGATTACTTATTTCTACTACAACATCATATGTAGCACTTGTTGGATGCTTAGAACCATAACTTCCACTATTCAATGTATAATTAATCGTATATGTGTTTTTAGTTAAACTCGCATATAATGTGTGATTAACATCAACAAAATCATTAGTACCACCAAGATTTAAATTTTTTGCATTACTTGTAAAATTACCATTAGCATCAATTACTTGTGTACTTCCATAATAATATCCATTAAATGTCCATCCAGTTATTGTTGGTTTTATAATACTAGTTATTGGATGTTTTGTTTCATAATCACTATACCAGTTTGTTCTATATTTAAAGTACACTGGTTTTGGATTTGGTTGTGTTGCATATGTTTTCTTTGTACCTCTATAATCTTTGTCAGAATCCTTTATAGCTAAATCAAATATATATGTTCTAAGTTCAAATACTGCTGTACATGTTATATCTCTTTTAATATTTTCGATTATATAGTTATTCTCATATACATTAGCTCCCATTTTGATTAGGTGGCATTCATCTTTTATTGTATTATAGTAATAACCATTTTCTGGTGTTAAGACATATTGAAGTGATTCTCCAGGACGAACATATCTTTCACCAAGTGGACTAACTGTTCCATAACTTGTATTGTTTGAAATTATATCAACTGCATATCCCTCTTCAAATGTCCATGGATTAGCATATGTTCCCTTTCCGCCAAAGATTGTTCCTGGTTTTATATACTCAGTAACTCTTGTTCCAGATAAACTATCAGCACTTTTTGATTGAATAAATGCATCTACATAATATTTTTTATTTGAACCATCACTAGTAAGTGTCCAATATTCTTTTCCATTTGCTAAGTAACTTTGATTAGAATAAACGCTTAAATCAAATTCACTTTTGCTTAAAAGTCCACCGTTTATAAACGCTGAACTATCTCCAAAAGTTGTACCTTCATAAACATAGTTTTTACCAAACAAAAGGTACTTTCTTCTATCTCTAAAAGTAGAAATATAATTATTTGTTTTTGTAACAGCTTCACCATATGATGTCACTATTGCCGCATATACAAATACTGGTATAATCATTAAAGTTAATAATAATACAACAATTAATATCTTTTTATTCTTCATATATATACCTCTTTATAATATCTTATACAGTACAATAATAACACATTTAATAAAACTTAACAATAAAAAACAATGGTTTAAACCATTGTTTTATTTACTTATTATAATCCTAAAGAATCTTTACTAAGTTTGATTCCAGGACCCATAGTTGATGATAAACTTACATTTTTAATAAATGCACCTTTAACACCTGTAGGTTTACTCTTAACGATTTCTGCTATCATAGCACGTAAATTTTCTTCAAGTTTATCTTCTTTGAATGATAACTTACCTATTGAAACATGTACGTTTCCATATGAATCGTTTTTAAATTCAACCATACCTTTTTTAATATTACTAATAGCATCTGCTACATTTGTAGTAACTGTTCCAAGTTTTGGGTTTGGCATTAATCCTTTTGGACCTAAAACTTTTCCAAGTTTACCAAGTGCTGGCATCATTTCTGGTGTAGCAACGATAGTATCGAATTCGAACCAATTTTCTTTTTCGATTTTTTCTAACATATCTTCTGCACCAACATATTCAGCTTCACTTGCTTCTGCAGCTTTAGTTTTAGTAATAACTAATACTCTTTTAGTCTTTCCAGTTCCATTTGGTAAAACAAAACTTCCTCTAATATTCATGTCAGTTTTCTTAGCATCAATATTTAATCTTACTGCTAAATCAACTGTTTCATCGAATTTTCTAGTTTTAAGACCTTTAAGTACTTTGATCGCTTCGCTAACTTCGTATTCTTTATTCTTATCTACATTAGCGCTTGCTTCCACATACATTTTACTATGTTTCTTCATAACTTAACCTCCTCATGTGGTTTTTGGATTATCTTTATTTCTCACGATTAATAATTGCTTTTATTATTCTTCGCTTGCTTTTTCTTCAGTTTCTTCAGTTTCTTCTTCAGTTTCTTTATCTTGATGTGTTGTCTCTACTTCAACGCTAGCACCTTCGCTCATTGCTTTAGCACTTGCTTCAGCTTCTTCTAACTCAGCTTCTAATTTAGCAGCAGCAGCTTCAGCTTCAGCAGCTTCTTTCTCTTGTTCCATTAATTCAGCATCATTAAGACCTCTAACAGCAATTCCCATATTTCTAGCAGTTCCTGCTACGATATTAATTGCTTCATCAATGCTATATGCATTTAAGTCAGGCATCTTAATTTCAGCTATCTTTCTAATTTCATCTTTAGTTAAAGTAGCTACAATATGGTTAGCACCTTTAGCGCTTCCCTTTTCAATTCCAGCTGCCTTTAGTAATAAAGAAGCAGTTGGTGGAGTCTTTAATACGAAATCAAATGTTCTATCTTCATAAATAGAAATTTCAACTGGTACTATATCTCCCATTTTTTCTCTTGTTGCTTCATTGTACTTAGTACAAAATTCTTGTAAATTAATTCCTGCAGGTCCTAAAACAGTTCCAACTGGTGGAGCTGGTGTAGCTTTTCCTGCTGGGATTTGTAATTTAATCTTTTTTACAACATTCTTTGCCACGAAAAACACCTCCTATAAATTTTTAGATAATTTTTTTTCGCGAGTGGTTCGCGATAATCCTATAATCTCCCACTTCTAATTTATATGTAAAATATAAATCGACTACTAGATAATAACATATTATGCCCGTGAAATCAAGAAAAAATAAAAAATTGTTGATTATTCTTCAACAATTTTTGTTTTATTTGGATCAACTAATATTTTTACTGCTGAATCCTTACCACTTGTTAGTCTTGTAAATGCCTTTTGAACATCTTCAAGAACTACTGTATCATCTATAAATTTTTCTAAATCAATTCTCTTAGTTCTAAGAAGTTCTATAACAGCATCAAATTCTTCTTTCTTGTATGCTATACTTCCTTTTATATTTATTTCTTTTAATGTTGCTGTTACTAATGGAACAGTTACTGCTCCAAGAGATATACCAACCATTATTAAACTTCCATTTGGCTTTGTATAGTTAATTGCGTTACTTAATGTAATACTATTACCAGCACAATCACATACAACATCATATCCACCTGGATTTGCTTTAGCCATTATCTTTTTATCAATATTTTCTTCTAAAGCATTGAACCATTCATCAGCAACTCCAGAATCAACACTTCTTTTTCCTCTTAATGGATTTGTTTCAGTAAGACCAACAAATGAAGCTCCTTTTAGTTTTAAGAACATTGCTGTTAATAAACCAATTATTCCTCCACCAATTACTAAGCATTTATCTCCTTTTTTAAATCCAGAAATGTTTACTGCTCTATATGCAACAGCTGCTGGTTCTACCATAGCTCCACTTTCAAATGTAACATTATCTGGTAAATGTCTTACCATATCTTCTCTAACTAATATTCTTCCACCAAATGCTCCTGGATTATCTAAACTAAGTCCAATAGCATCTTCCCATGTATGAGGACATATTTGATATTCTTTATTCTTACAATATTCACACTTTAAACATGGTGAGATTGGTAATGCTGTTACTCTTTGTCCTGGTTTAAATTCTTTACTTCCACCATTATCTAAAACAATACCACTAAATTCATGACCCATTACTAGTCCCTTAGGACCACCACTTACAAAGTAATGTAAATCAGATCCACATATTCCAGCTTTAATTACATCAATTAGAATATATCCTTTTTTACCTACTTTTGGTTCTCTATTTCTTACAACTAAACTCTTAGGTCCATTAATCTCAACACATTTCATATACTCACCCTCTTCTATTCCTATTATAGATTTTATCATAAACAAATAAAAAATGCATTATTTAAAATGCATTTTACAAATAATTCTCAGCTTTTACTTCCATGAAGCTCTCTGGATGTTTACAAACAGGACATACTTTTAATGCCTTTTTACCTACATAAACATGTCCACAGTTTCTACAAATCCAAACTTTTTCTTCACCTTTTTCAAATACTAAATTATTTTCAATATTATCAACTAATTTCATGTATCTTTCTTCATGATGTTTTTCAATAGCACCAACTCCATCAAATAAAGCAGCTATTTCTTTAAATCCTTCTTCTCTAGCAGTTTCTGCAAATTCTTTATACATACTAGTCCATTCATCATGTTCTCCACTAGCAGCATCTTTTAAATTAGTAAGTGTATCTGGTACATCTCCATCATGTAAATATTTAAACCATAATTTAGCATGTTCTTTTTCATTATTAGCTGTTTCTTCAAATATAGCAGCTATTTGTTCATAACCTTCTTTTCTTGCTTTTGAAGCATAATAAGTATATTTATTTCTAGCTTGACTTTCTCCTGCAAATGCAGTCATTAAATTTTGTTCAGTTTTACTACCTTTTAATTCCATAAAATAATCTCCTTTTCTATAAAAATTATATCATTTATAGAATGTATACACAATATTAATTTATTTACTACTTATACTCATTATGTTAAAATATACATAGAATAGGAAGTGGTATTATGGATGAAGATACTAAAGACTATACTGAATTAGATTTAAGTAATGTTACAGAAGAAATAAATGACACTAAAGAAATAACTACTAATAATCTAAAAACAGTCACTGAACAAGTAAAAGAAATAAAAGAAAGTGAAATAAATAATAAAATAGATGAAATAAAAGAAGAACAAAATAATAATAAAAAACTAAGTAAAACACTAATTATTTTAATTGTTATTTTCTCTATTCTATTTATATTATTAATATGCTATTTAGTATTTTTTAGAAAAAGTGATAATCCAAGTGATAATCCAATAGATAATCCTTTAATTGTAAGACCTAGTGAAGATCTAGAATATACAATTCTAAAAGATAGTAATATATTCTTAGTATGTAATAAAGATGAACATGGTGAAAAAATAACTACTCTTAAAAAAGGATTAAAAATAGATTGTATATTAAAAATAAATACTAAAGAAAATATTAAAGAATTATATTTTGATTTAGATAATAGTTCAAACTTGCAATTAGTTAGTTGGGATAATGATACAGGATTAGATTTAACAAATGAAAAAAGTACTTTCTTATTATCATCAACTACTACATTTAACGAATTAAATGATAATTTAGTATTTAGATATGTAGTAAATGATATAAGTGAAAAAACTGGTTATGCAGAAATAAAAAATATTGTATTTAAAGATAATCAAGATACATATTATAAGATGACAAATAATATATTTGCATTCCCACCAGAATATAATGACAAAATATTTATTTATAAACAAACTAACGGTGAAGATACAACATATATTGGTAGTAAAACTACTCTTAATGGAGAAGAAAATATAGAACTAATTGATACATATAAATGTACTAGTGAAGATTGTGAAGTAAAAAATAATTTCAAAAGTAATTTCATTATTTATGATAATAATAAACTACTAGTATATGATGTACTTCTAAGAGTAAAACAAACTATTAATATTACTGAAGATAAATTTGATTATTCTAAATATGAATATGAAGCTGTATCAAATAAAGCAGGTGAATTAATTGGCATATTATTTAAAAGTGATTATGTAAGTAATTTAGATTGTACTATAGTACCAGATACATGTATTGAAAAATCTATTTCAGGTTATAAAAATAGTTACTATTCACTAACTAAAAATATGTTTACTATCGCACTTGATTATGGATTTGTTGGTGCTAATGTATATACTGATTATGATAAAGCATTATTACTTTCAAAAGATAATAAATATGGAGTCTTCTCATATGATGATGATGCTATGATATTAGAACTATCAAAGAATTATACATCTATAGAATATGATTCAAAATTAGATACTATTAAACTTGGTATGTATGATAAAGATAATAAAATTTATTATTATAAATATTATAATGTTGATGAAAATAAATTTAAGATTAATATAACAAATAAAAATGTTAAAACACTTAACAATTCAAAAGTAATATATTATGTAGAAGAAATAAATAAACAAGGTAAAAAAATATATTCACTATTTAATTCTAAAGGTGAACAATTAATAGATTTACCATATGTAACAGATTTAAATATTGAAATAATTAATAATACAATAGCTGTTAAAAAAGATGATGTTTATAACTTATATGATCTAAATGGTAACTTTAGTGAAACATCAGAATATGTTCAAAGTGGATTAAAAGTATTAAAAACAACTACTTCATATTTCCTAGCAACAGATGTAGATAATAACCTAGTAATTACAAATAATATTGGTAAAACAATCACTTCTATTATTCCATCTGAAAATGTTGAAGAAATATATGATATAGATACTATGAACATAGTTAAGTTTGAAGAAAAGAATTCAGAATTAGAAATAATAATTACAAATTATAATATTACTGTTGAAGATAAAAATGCTTATAAATTTAAAATGGATTCTAAAGGAAAAGTTACTCTAGAATACATAAGTTATGATGAATAAAAAAAGTGGAAATTAATTCCACTTTTTTAATTACATTTTTGTTACTTGAATTAAATCCACTTCAACAGGTGTTTCTTGTCCAAATAGGTCGATAAGAACAGTAAGTTTTTCATTTTCCTTATCTTGACTTTCAATTTTACCAGACATACCTTTGAATGGCCCATCTATAATTGAAACATTATCTCCTACTTCAACATCAGTATTAATTGGTTTAACTGTTTCTTGTCCATCACCAATAAACTTCTTAACTTCTTCTGGTGACAAAGGAATTGGTTTAGCTCCTTTACCAGATGATCCGATAAATCCAGTTACACCAGGTGTATTACGAACAACATACCATGCTTCATCACTCATAACCATTTCGATTAAAACATAACCTGGGAACATTTTACGAGTTTTTTCTTTTTTAACTCCATCTTTAATCTCAACTTCAGTTCTTTCTGGAATAATAACTCTAAAGATATTATTTTCCATTCCCATACTTTCACGTCTTGATTCAAGATAATCTTTTACCTTTTGTTCATGTCCTGAGTATGCATTAACAACATACCATAATTTCTTACTCTCTTCTTCCATTATAATAGCCCCCTTATTAATGAGAATATTGCGTCTAATAAATAAAAGAACAATCCAAAGAAAATAATCATTAATATAGTAATTACAGAGTAATTAACTAATGTCTTTCCATCTGGCCATCTAACTGTCTTGCCTTCCTTTTTAACTCCTTTAAAGAAGCCTTTCAATTTCTTCACAAAAATCCCTCCAAAAAAAAACACCTTTCGTGTAATTAGAATATATCATATAAATCTAATAATTTCAAGTGTTTTTAAAAAGAAATGATTAATAATTAATCATTTCTCTTCTTTTCATATCTTTCTCTTTCAAACTCTCTCTTTTATCATAAAGTTTCTTACCTTGACATACACCAAGTTCTATTTTAACTTTATTCTTTTTAAAATATAGTTTTAATGGAATTAATGTATATCTTTGAGTAGTAATTGTATGTTCTAATTTAATTATTTCATCTTTATGTAAAAGTAGTTTTCTTTCTCTTCTTTCATCATGATTAAATCTATTGCCTTCTTCATATTTAGCAATATACATATTAGTTAAAAATACTTCATAGTTTTTAATTCTTGCATATGAATCATCTATATTAACAGAACCTTTTCTAATACTTTTAATTTCAGTACCTTTTAGTTCTATTCCTACTTCCATAGTATCTTTAACAAAATAATCATGATATGCTTTTCTATTTAATACTTCCATATTATAACTTCCTTATTAAAGCAAAGTCTACTTCTCTTCTTTCTGGATATGCTCCAATACATGAAACAAGTACTCTATCTCCAAATCTTAAATACATTCTTCCATTTCTATCATATCCAAACATCTTCTCATTATAATTATAGAAACCAGAGAATAGTCTCTTATTCTTTTCAATAAATATACTAGCTTCTTCTGGATCAGTAATTTCCATTAATTCTTTTGCTTGATCCTCTTCTAAAAAGAAGTCTACTCTACCATCAATAAAATTATCTGTTCTAACAAAGAATCCACTTGGCAATAATCCATCAACAGTTGCTTCAAATTGAGTACCAAGTTTATCTTCTAAGAATGTTGCATTAAAGAAATCATCTACTGCTCTTTCACAATCTTCTGCTTCAACTTCACATTCGCTTATATGATCACAAACATTATCTAAATAATCTCCCCAATATTTTAATGTTGCTGCATCATGATTTTCTTCTTTAATAAATACTTTATATATTGTATGAACTAATAAATCAGCCATTCTTCTAATAGGAGAAGTATAGTGACAATAATGATCACTAGCTACTCCAAAGTGTCCAAAGTTTTCATGTGTATATCTAGCTTTTTGCATACAACGAAGTAGTTTTTGAGAGAATGCACTAAAATATGTTCTATCTTTTAGAGCATCTAATATATTAGCTACATCTCTACTTGTTACATTTTCTGGATCTATTTTAAATGGTAATACTACTCCATATGCACTTAACATATCCATAAACTCTTCAATCTTTTTAGGATTTGGATCACCGTGTGTTCTGAATACAAAAGGAATCATATTAGAAGTTATCTCTCTTAACTTCTCTGTCATATAAAGAGTAAATGCTTCATTAGCATAAATCATCTTGTTTTCAATTAATCTTTCTGCTTCTCTTTGTACTCTTGGAACTATATCAATAACATTATCATTTTCATCAAATATATGTTTACATTCATGACCATCAAAATCAAGTTTACCTCTTCTTTTTAAAGCATCTCCTTGTATTTTAGATGTTATATAGTAATTCTTAACTACTCTTCTAGTTGGAATATTAACTTCATGTCCAGATTTAAAGTCTTCTGGTTTATTATATTCTAATAATTCTTCGACAGTTGTCATGAATTTAAATGCTATATCATCAATAGTTTCACCATCTTTAACTGTATATTTTAAAACAGTATAATCTTTTGTATCTTCAGTTTCTTTATTTTCAATAATATCTTGTACAGCATCATAATTCATTTTCTTTTTAGATTTAATTACTGCCATAAATACATCTGGATTAATAACTCTACCAGCATGATCAAGTTCATATCTAACTACTAAAGAAAATCTGTCTTCATTTGGATTCAATGAACAAATGCCATTAGAAAGTTCTACTGGTAACATTGGACCAACTTTATTTCCTAAATAATCTGAATTACCTTTTAGTTCGGCAAATTTCCAAATTGCACTACCCATTTTTACATAATGAGAAACATCAGCTATTGCTACAGTTTCTTCATAATTACCATTTGGTAGCATTATAGTATTAACAGCATCGTCTATATCTTTTGTATCTTTTCCATCGATAGTACAAATAGTTTCTCCTCTTAAATCTACTCTACCATCTTTTAGACCTTCTTCTACTTCTTCTGGAGTTAGAGATGTTTTAAACTTTTTAGCTTCATCTAATACATCTTGTGGAAAATCTAATCTTCTTCCAAACTCACTAGCTATCAAAGCTATATCAGAAGTTCTACCTGGAGCATTCTTATGACAAATAATACTATCAATGCTAGCGCGTACTCTATGTTTATCTATTATTTCTTTAAAAGCTAAATGTACATATAATCCATCTACTAAATTTAAGCTTGGATCTATATCTACTATTACTTCATAAGGTAATGATTCATCTAAAGATTTTACATATAAATGACCATTATCATTAATAACTTCACCTACACCTCTTCCAAGTGAACGGTTAATTATTTTAACAATTCTTCCTTCTCTTTTATTCTTATCAGTTATTTCTATTTCTACTATATCGTTATCACATGCATCTTTTATACTATCTCTTGGAATAAAAATATCTTCACTTTCTCCTTCTAAAATAACATGTGCATTTCCTTTTTCATGAAGATCTACTTTTCCAATAAACAATTCATTTAAAACATAAGTACCTTTAGTACTTGTTCTTAAAATACCATCTCTACACATTAAATCGAGTTCATGTATTAATTCTCTTAATTCTTTAGCAGAACCAACTACATTTCCTTTTAATTTATCCATTATTTCTATAGGTGTTAATCTTCTATTTTCTCTTTTTATAATATTTAATATTTTCTCTCTCATAAAGTACCTCACGATATATTTATTTTAACATATAAATTAAAAAAGTTCATAACTTTTTATGAACTTTTATATTGATAATATAAATGAAATTACTATAAATGCAAAACCTAATCCATAAGTAATCATTGTTATTATTCTTTCAAGTCCTCTTTCTTTAGTTTTGCCAAGTAATACTGCATTACCTCCAGTAATAATTTGACTAGCATCACTAGCTTTATTACTTTGTAGTAATACTAATATTATAATTAATATTGATATTACAATTAATAAAGTTTCCATATTCTTTCACCCTCGCTTTATGTATTATACACTAAATAATTATTTTGTGCAATTTATTTCTTATTTAATTCTTCTTCTATTTGTAATAGTCTATTATATTTACAAATTCTTTCTCCTCTTGATACTGAACCAGCTTTAATAAATGGAATATTTAAAGCAACAGCTGCATCTACAATAAATGTATCTGTTGTTTCTCCACTTCTATGAGACATTATAGTTGTATATTTATTCTTATGAGCAAGTACTATTGTTTCTAACATTTCATAGAATGTTCCAACTTGATTTGGTTTTATTAATATTGAATTACATAAATGATTATCTATTCCATGTTGTAATTCTTTTTTATTTGTAACAAATAAATCGTCCCCTACTATATTTAATCTAGATAATTTTTCTGTCATCATTCTAAATCCTTCATAATCATTTTCACTAAAAGGATCTTCTATAGATATAATTGGATAATGTGAGCATAAATCTATATAGTAATCTAGAAGTTCTTCTCTTGATAATAATTTATCTTCTATTTTATATTTTTCGGTTTGTTCATTATAGAATGTTGAAGCAGCTATATCAAGTGCTAAGAAAACATTCTTACCTGGTACATATCCAGCAGTTTCTATTGCTTTAATAATATAATTTAAAGCACTTTTATTATCACTTAAATTTGGAGCAAATCCTCCTTCATCACCAACTGATGTAGTTAAGGATTCATTATCTAATAGTTTCTTTAATGAATGAAATACTTCACTAGCACATCTAAGAGTTTCTTTAAATGATTCCATCTTAGGTACAATCATAAATTCTTGAATATCTAAATTATTTTTTGAATGCATTCCTCCATTAATAATATTAAACATTACTTTTGGAATTCTTTTTTCTCTATTACTTAAATACTCATATAATGGTTTTTTAGCTTCATTAGCACTAGCTTTTAAACATGCAATACTTACACCTAATATAGCATTAGCACCCATCTTACTTTTATTTTCAGTGCCATCTAATTCTATCATAGCTTTATCAATTTCCATTTGATGAGATACTTCCATACCAACTATAGCATCTCTTAAAAATGTATTAACATTATCTACTGCATTTAAAACACCTTTACCATCATATCTATAGTCATTATCTCTTAGTTCAAGTGCTTCTTTACTTCCAGTAGAAGCTCCAGATGGTACACTGAATACACCTTTATAACCTTTCTCAGTTGTTACTTCTACTTCAACAGTTGGGTATCCTCTAGAATCAAGAATTTCTCTTCCTTTAATTTCTACTATCTTACTCATGAGATCCTCCAAATATTTATATATACATTATACTATTTTTTTAATATTTATGCTATAATGTTAATGATATTTAGGAGGTAAATATATGAAGATAAAAGAAATTGATGAGAAAACTTTTAGCGAATTTGCTAGTTCACATATGTTAAAAAACTTCTATCAAACCAGTGAATATGGTGCTTTGATGAATCATAGTGACTTTCAAGCAATGTATGTTGGAGGATATATAGATGATACTCTAGTAGCAGGTAGTTTAATACTTTATAAAACTATTAGTTTAAATATGAAATATGGATATGCTCCAAGAGGTTTTTTAGTAGATTATTATGATCATGAATTATTAGCAACATTTACTAAAAAAATAAAAGATTTCTTTTTCAAAAAAAGTTTTGCTTTTATAAAAATCAATCCAGAAATAACATTTGCTCAAGTAGACTTCGATGAAAAAACAAAAGTTATTAATTCTAGAAACAGAGATTTAATACAAGAATTAAAAGAATTAGGATATGATAAATTAAAAGATAACTTATATTTTGAAAGTCTTCTTCCTAAATTTACACCAGTTATTTATTTACCTACTTATGATATTAGTAATCTAGATGAAGCAACGCAAAACAATATCAAAAATGATGAACTTAGTGGTTTAAGATTAATAAATGGTGATGAAAAAGATTTAGAAACATTCTATTCATTTATTGATGAAAAAGATAATAAAACATTAAACTATTATAAAGCATTTTATGATTCATTTAAGAAAAGCGATAAAGTTGATTTATTATTAGTAGAATTAAATTATGAAACATATGTTAAATATCTACAAAAACAAAATATTTATGAAAATGAAAAGAATGAAAAAATAAATAAAGAATTTAATGAAAATCCTAATAATCAAGATATATATAATCAAAAAATGAAATCTGATCAAGTAATGGCAAACATTGCTTCTGAAATAGTAAAAGCAAATGACAAAATGAATGATAAAGATTTAAGAGAAATATTAGGTGCTGCATTAGTTGTTAAACATGAAGGAAGAGTTACAATACTAATTGGTGGCCAAAACAATACTCATGAAGAAATGGATGTTAAAACATTCTTATATTACAAGATTATTGAAGTATATAAGAAAGCTGGATATTTATACTTTGATATGAATGGTATTACTGGAGATTATAGTGATACTAATCCATATAAAGATCTAAATGCATTTAAATTAAAGTTTAAACCAAAAGTATATGAATATATTGGAGAATTTGATTTAATTGTTAATAAACCATTCCATCAATTGTTATGGTCAACAAATCAAATTCAAAAAGAATTTTATAGACCTGCAGTTAAAAAGTAAGCATTAAGCTTACTTTTTTATTTTAGAAATTAAACATTAACCATTCAGGTTTATATATCATTAAGAATCCAATTATTAACATTATTATTCCACCTATCAAATGAGAATACTTAGCATATTTATTTGATATAGCTTTTATTTCTAATGTCTTCATAGCAATAATAAATATAATAATATCATCTATTAAGAAGAATAATACATATATTAATGAATATACTATTTTCATAGCATTACCTACTTCATTAATAGTAAGTATTTCACTAAACATAACTGGAAGTCCTAAAGAACATAATAGTTCAATAATATTAACACTAAATGCTAATAATACTACTCCAAGAAGAGCTAATATAAATGACTTTTCTTTTATTATTTTTTTAATTGCATTAATAATTCTTTTTCTATTATTTGTATTTACTACTTCACATCCATCATCTTTAGATAATGACTTAACAAATCTTACTATAGATACTGTTCCAAATATCATAGCAATACATGCAATAGCTACTCTAACATAAGTTATCTTATCTAAAAACTCTGCTAGATTTAACCATGATACTAAGAATAAGAAATATACTAGTGCACTTGCTACTAAGAATGTGATACCAAGAGCAAGTCTTCTTTTTTTATCATTTAAACCAAGTAACATAGATATTAAGAATAAAAGTATCCACATAGCACATGGATTAAATCCATCGACTAAGCCAATAACAATCGCAGATAATATAATTGAAACATCTTTTATATTTTTACGACCTATAATTGGAATATCTATTTCACTCTCATCATATTCTACTTCTTCATTTCCATTATCTTCTACAAGTCCTAAGTATATTCCAACCGTATCTCTATATTCAACATGTGAATAAAAACTAATAACATTTTTAATTGTATCTGGACTCTTCTCTTCATTATATCCAGTTATTATTTTATTACCAATTATTAAATATGGAATACTATTAGAATTATCTTTTAATAAGTCATGTATTTCTTTATATAATTTAGCATTATTTTCATTATGCCATACTTCATATTTATATAGTTTTAAATTATCATTCTTTTTAACATATGGATCTAAAAATTCAAGTAGTGCATGACAATGAGGACACTCTTCTCCATAAAACAAATACATATTTATTTCTTTATCTTTAGCAAATACCATTACTGGAATAAACAAAATAAAAACTAATAAAATGCTAATAAACTTCTTCATTATTTTATTTCCTCCATAATACTTTTAAATTCTTCTAAACTATGTTCACCACATAATCTATTTACTTCTTTTCCATCTTTATAAAATATAAATACTGGTAATATATTACCTGCATTATATTCTTCTATATCATCAAAATCATAATCAAGAACTTCTTCTTCAAAAGAATATTCATTTTTAATTTGATTATATACTTTATTCATTATAATACAAGAAGGACATCCAAGTGAATTAATTTTAACTATTTTCATTATCTAAGTTTCCTTTCTTGTATATTATATATTATTTTAAGTAACATTTTTCTAGGAGCAAATCTAACAAAGAATACACTTAATTTCATTCTAAGATTTGGAATAATTAATAGTTTATTCTTTTTTAATTTTTTTAATGTATATTTTGTTACATATTCACTTGATAGTGATTTAACTCCAAAGTGAACGTGAGCTCTATCATTAAATCCAGTATCAGTTGGTCCTGGACAAAGTACACTTATTTTAACATTACTTTCTCTTCTTCTCAACTCTTCATATATAGCCATAGTTAAATTATAAACATAACTCTTAGTACTATAATATGTTGCCATTAGAGGCCCTGGTTCAAAAGCAGCAAGTGATGCTACATTTAATATTCTTCCTTCATCTTTTTTAATAAAATCATTTAAAAATAATTTAGTTAATATATGAACACAAACTACATTTAAGTTTATCATATTAAGTTCATTATCTAAAGATGTCTTAATGAAATCTCCACATTCACCAAAACCGGCATTATTAATTAGGAAATCTATTTTATTTTTATATTTATCATATATTTTATAAACATTCTTTTCTACACTTAAATCCATTACTTCTATTTGAACATCAGTTTTAATTTCATTTTTTAATGCTTCAAGACTATCCTTATTTCTAGCAACTAAAACCAAATCATATCCTTCATCTGCTAAAAGATATGCAAAATCTCTACCAAGTCCACTAGATGCTCCTGTAATTAATGCCCTCACTCTAATCACCTATTTTATTTTAACATACTTTTTTTCATAAAAAAAGAAGTTACTATTTAGCAACTTCTTCAGCTCTTGTCTCACGAATTACAACTACTTTAATAGTACCTGGATATTGCATAGTTTCTTCAATCTTATCTTTGATTTCTCTAGCAACTTTATAACTTGTTAAATCATCAATTTCTTCTGGTTTAACAATTACTCTTAATTCTCTACCAGCTTGCATAGCAAATGTTTTTTCAACACCCTCTATTTCATTACCGATATTTTCTAAATCTTCAAGTCTCTTAACATAATTTTCAAGTGAATCATTTCTTGCTCCAGGTCTAGCTGCACTTAATGTATCAGCTATTGCAACAAGTTCTGCAATAACACATTCTGCTTTCTTATCACCATGATGTGATTCAATAGCATTTAATACTACTTTATCTTCATGGAACTTTTTAGCTATATCAGCACCTATTTCAACATGTGAACCATCTGTTTCAAAATCAATAGCTTTACCTATATCATGAAGTAGTCCAGCACGTTTAGCAAGTAATACATTTTCACCAATTTCACTAGCAAGTAAACCAGTTAAATTAGCTACTTCTATACTATGTTGTAATACATTTTGCCCATAACTTGTTCTAAAGCTTAATTTACCAATTAATTCAATTAATTCTGGATCAACTTTAGGAATTCCAAGTTTGAATAATGCTTCTTCTCCTTTATCACGGATAAGCTTTTTATAATCTTCACAAACTTTATCATAAAGTTCTTCGATTCTTGCTGGATGGATACGTCCATCTTTAATTAATGTTTCAAGTGTAACTTTAGCTATTTCTCTTCTAAGTGGATCAAAAGAAGATAGTACAATTACTTCAGGAGTATCATCAATAATTAAATCAACACCAGTAACTGCTTCAATTGTTCTAATGTTTCTTCCTTCTCTACCAATTATTCTTCCTTTCATTTCATCATTAGGAAGTTCTACTACAGATACAGTTTGTTCACTAGTAACATCATTAGCGTATCTTTCCATACTTGAAACTAAAATATCTTTAGCTTTCTTATCAGCTTCTAATTTAGCTTCATCTTCTCTTTCTTTAAGGTAAACAGATATTTCTCTACTCATATCTTCTTCTACCTTTTTCATTACAAGTTCTCTAGCTTTTTCCTTAGAAAAACCAGAGATTTTTTCTAAAAGATCAATTTGTTCTTTTAGTAAACTCTCCATTTTTGCATCTTTTTCTTGAATTTCTTTTTGTTTTGCCAATAAATTTTTATCTTTTGCTTCTAGATTTTTTTCTCTTTCTGTTAATAACTCATCACGTTTATCTAGACTCTTTTCTCTGTTGTCGATTCTTGAACTTAAATCATTTAGTTCTTTTTTCTTTTCTCTGATTTCTTCATCAGTTTGTTTTTTTAATTTATAACTTTCTTCTTTTAATTCCATGATGCCATCTCTTTTTGCTTTTTCAGCTTCTTTTTTTGCATCACGAATTAATTTATCAGCTTCATTTTTTGCAGCATTTACTCTTAATTTATTAAATATAATAACTACTACTGCTCCAACGATTAATCCAATAACAACAAGCAAAATGGAGAAACTAGGACTCATTCCTTTTGGCATTTTCTCCATTATCTCTCTTTCTAGAAGTACACTCACTTCTAATATTATTTTAATTATTTATTGCAATAAAGTCAACTCGATTTTAGGTTTTTATTTAAATAAAAAAACTATTTTAAATATTAAATAGTTTTTCTAATTTTTCTTCTTAATTTTATTATTTTTCTTACTCTTCTAACATATAGTATTCTAATTACAAGTAGTATTATAATTAATGCTATTATGATAAATATTTTGTTAATCCATAAATATGATAATAAACTAAATGTTAGTGTTCCATCATATAATAAATCAAAATGATCTAATTCTTTTCCATCATAGTTTATTGTAACTTCTCCAATTTTAGAACCCTTCTTTAGATTGTATACTATTGTATCTAATCCATCATATTTATATTCTATTTTTTCTTTATCAAAATCATTTTTTAAATATTTTTCAATACTAATACCAGAATAAATATTAATTTCTTTTTCTTTAGCATACTTAGTTTTTAATGTTACAATTTTTGTATCTTCAGATACTATACTTTTATAACTATAATTACTATCAAAATAATTATATTCTTTTATATGATCAGATAAATGTTGTCCTTTGGGATAAGCTCCTAAACTAACAAATAAATAATTAACATTATTTAGAGTTGCTGTTGTTGCTAAACAATACTTAGCATCATCATAATATCCTGTTTTAGCTCCAGTTATGTATGATATATCTTTATTTGTATATTGAGCAACCGATCTTTTAACAGTTTTTCCAGTTGTTAATGTATATTTTTTAGTACCAAATATTTTTTTAAATTTTGGATTCTTTAATGCATACATTAATATTTGTGCTAAATCATATGCACTACTATAATTATTCTTACTATCTTTTCCAATTACGTTATCAAACTTTGTATTTTTAAGTCCAAGTTCTTTTACTTTAGCGTTCATTTTTTTAATAAAAGCTTCTCTACTTCCACATGTATTAATAGCAAGTGCATTTACTGCATCAGCTCCACTATCAAGAAGTGCGCTATATAGTAAATCATCATATGTAAGTTTTTCTCCAACTTTAAAACCAGTAACATGAATATCCCAAGAAATATCATCAAATACTTTACTTGTTATTGTTACCTTATCATCAAATTTATCTATATTTTCTATTGCAATAATAACTGTCATTATTTTAGTTAATGACGCTATATTTACTTCTTTATTTGGATCTTTTGAATCAATAATAGTATTATCATTTAGATTATATAAAATATAGTTTTTACTACTAAGATTAATCTCAGAAGCAAAAACTATATCAAATAGCAATAGAATAACTAATAAAATTTTACTTATTCTTTCTACCATATTTTTTCTTTTCTTCCATCATAAATGATGTTATAACTGTTTCAATATCAACAGCACCTTCTGGTGATAAGTTAGATATATAAACATTTTCTTTAATAGTATCTATTTCTATATCACTCCATATAAGATTATTTCTTACTTTTAAATCATTATACATATCTGGTGTTATTGCTGTAAAAAAGTATCCCCATAATAATCTTTTCTGTCCAATTATTATTCTCTTATTAGTAAGTGCTACTACGCATGAATTAATAAACATAAGTGAACTATAATTCTTTTGACCACAAAAAGCATATAATAACTTTTCATCTGGATTAATATGTTTTTGAACTACACTAGCATGTTGTTTTAATCTAAATGCTACAGTTCCCTTAAATTTAGTTTTAAATTTTTTTACTAATTTATAAACACTTTTTTCTTTCATAACATCACTTTCCTAACAACGTTATTATAAAACATATAGTTTTATTTGTCATCTTTTATTACATATTCTTTATAATGTTCTTAATTATTATATTAATAGATTCAATTACAAAATTATAATTATTTCTATTAAACTCATCTAATATTTCATTAATATCTTCATGAATTCTATCAAGTATTTCTTGATTTAATTCATTATTATCATAAACATATATTATAGAATTAATATATTCAATAAAATTATTTGATACTTTAATTGTAACAAATGTTTTATTCTTATAAGCTATTTTATCTATGAATCCCATAGTTGCTTTTTTAATAATATCACTATTAGCTTTTTTAGCTACATATTCATTTATAATCTTTTCATAATTAGCAAGTAAATTAATATAATTATCTATTACTTCTTCATTAGAATCATTTAAATGATTAATTAAATTTTCATCTAAATTCTTAGCAATTATTTCATCATTCATTGGTATTTTATATTTTTTAAATATATTAACTAATCTTGTTACTAATCTATTTTTAAAAGCAGCAAACAAAAAACTATTATCAACGATAATATTATTTCCATTTTCCCTAATTGTCTGCATTACACTATTCATATTATTAATTATAACAACATTTTACTAGTAAATATATCGTTTACAACTAACTTAACACATACTTTACTTTTATTATCTTTAGTGATATCATTTAATTATGATAGATAAGAAAAAGTTATTACAATTAGAACAAGACTATGAGATAGGATTTTCAGAAATAGTTAAATATTATACTCTTCTTATGAATATCCCTTGTGTTCAAAGAGGAGGAGAAGATAGATGTCTAGAATGTTTAGAAACATTAATTCAAGATAGAGTCAGTGTTGAATTTAAACAAAAAGAAACAGCACAATTTGGAGTAATTGATGAGTATAAGAGTTTTGACTATTCTATGTCTGATGCTTTATATAGAATTTATGAGGAAGAATCACTTCCATTCCTTTGTGAAGAATATAAAGAAGCATTAGGTTATAGTGATTTCTCATTATAAAAATTATTGTAATAAAAAAAGATAGCTTAGCTATCTTTTATTTTGCCTCTCTTGCTTCACTGAATATTGCTTGATATGATCCGTTTGGCAAATCTTCCATATTGTCTATATGACCTATTTTCTTATATTGATTATAACCAACAAAATCTGTTGTTGCGATTACTACACATGAGTCCCCATATATTAATAAATCACCTTTCTCAATATTCTTTGGTTTATCAGAATCTCCATCAAACTTAAAATATACGCAGCCTTTCTTTTTATTAGTTCCATCATCACCCATTTGAACTGATAATGGGAAATTACTAATGAAATTTTGAGATGCATAAGAAATTACAGTGTGTGCTTTGTAATATTTTCCGTTTAATTTAATTTGAATATCCGGAAGTGTTCCAATATCTTTTATAGCATCTTCATATGTTTGCTCTCTTCCATTATTAACAATATTTTTTAAAAATACATATCCACCTATTATAAGTCCTACGAATACAATAAAGGCTATTGCTGTTGGTACAGTATTTGATCTATCCATACTTATCTCCTACCTTCATATTATTATTTTAGCATAATTATTTTATAAATATTTTAAAAAAAATTAAATATTTACACTTTATTTATATTTATACCAAATAAAAAAGACTAATTATTTAGTCTTTTTATAGTAATATCCTAATTGATAATAAGATACTAATGTAAGTGAAATAATTACTCCACCAATAATATCACTAATCCAATGAACTCCAGAAATAATTCTTAATAATAGTACTAATCCAGTTAATATAATTGTTACTAAATTAATCTTTTTGATATATTGTTTATTAAAATATTTCTTACTTGTTATTAATGAACTAAAGCAAATGCATAAAGCAAGTATTGTATGACTTGATGGATAAGATGCTTCAAGTACTCCATCCATTAAAACTGGTCTATAATTTATTTCTATTTTTTCAAATAATACATAAACTACTAACATTAATACATAAAAGCAACCTAGTTTAATTATTTCTTTATCAACCTTTAATAAACTCTTTCTCTTAATTAATTGATATAATCCAATACATCCATATATTACTACTAGAAGCATTACTAAGTATCCTAGTACTTCACTAATTTTATAGATTGTCATATTAGATCCAAGTAAATTATGAATTGCTTTATTCAAAGCAGCAAATCCAACTTCACTTCCATTTGGACCTATTGGTTTAACATCTACAAACTTAACAAGTAATGTATATATAATAGATAGTAATGTAAAACCACCAGCTATTATAATATTCTTTTTATTTTCTTTCATATAATTCACACTCACTCTACTATAAAATTATATCACATTTTAATTAATTCACAAAGTAATATTACTCTTTTATTTTTTTGACCTTTCTTACATGTAGATAGAATAAGCATTTTCTTTATATTACCATTTTTACCCATTAAATATTTATATATTTTTTTATTATAATTATTTTTATATAAGTATAAATTATATGGAATATCATCATTTTCATTTACCTCTTTATACATTATTATATTTATATCATATTCTGTTTCACCTATTAATAGTTTTCCTTTATTATGAGTATCAAAATATGATTTGTTTTTATAATACTTTAATTCTGAAAACATTATTCTATATGACATATTATGACCATATATAATAGAAAAATCATCTTTTAATTCTTTATTGTTTCTATAATCTAAAAATATACTTCCAGAACTACTATATTCATTTTTATAATTTAAAGTTAAATAGTCTGTATTATTCTTTCCTTGTACAATTGGATAATTAATAATTGTATTATATATTTTAATATAACCAATTATGTTTTTATTATCATATTCTCCTTTTATAATTGGTTCATATAATTTTGATTCTTCTTGTGTTTTTATTTCACTATAAATTGGTAATAAATCATATAGACAATATAAGCCTAAAAACAGGACTATTAAGATAAATAATACTATTATTCCATTAAATAACTTATCTATTAATAAAATCATTTAAAAGTCTCTTATTTGCAGTCTAAATACGAGTTTACCAGATATATTATTTTTATCTATTAAACCAAAGTTTTTAGAATCATTTATATTATTAATTAAAAACAATTCATTCTCTTTAATAGTATATGGATATTCATAATTATATTCTACTGATTCAAAAGATATATCATTATCAATATATATTCTATTACCTTTATTATTTATTACTTGTCCATTAGTTCCTACTACTCTATATATTGTATTATTATAAAAAACTATATCATTATTTTGATAATCATTTTCAAGTTTATAATATATTAAAAAATCATGTGGATTTATATTAATACTTTTATAATCTATACTTTTTACAATATATATACCAAATACATACTTATTAAATAAAAATATTATTAAAGATATTATTACTATTTTTATAATTAAAAATATAATATTCTTTTTATTTGTTAGCATATTTTTTTCTTGTTAATACAAATAAAACTAATCCCATTAATACCAAAATTAAATATGGAAATATATTACTAACTACTCCAGTAAATGTAATTCTTTCATAATTATTAACGAATTCATTAATATTTTCTTCACTAATATGTGATAATTTTTCTACACTTAATAATTTATTATCATCAGTAGAATTATTAATATATGTTTTATAATTTTCATGATCTACTTCTTCAATTGTATATGATGTTCCTGCTTTTATTTGAGGACTTTCTCCATCACCAATTGTTACACTTTGACCATGTTTTAAATAAATATAATTATCCTCATTTGGATTATAAGTACTACTAGTTATTACTTCTTCTCCATTATATAAAACACTAGCATCTTGATTCTTGATAACTACATTCTCTAAAGTATCATCATTTATTGTTATTTTGAATTTAAAATATTCATCTTTATCTGCCATATCACCAGTAACTAAATTATTGATTGTTATATAACTCATTGGTCTAGAATTAAATACTGCATCAGTTTTATTTTCTCCATCAGAAACACTACTTATAAGTGTCGCGATTAAATTACCTGTTGGAGTATTACCATTTAATTCATATCTTACCATTACAAGTGGATAATAACATTTATTATCTATTGGATAAATACTAGGATTACTAGATGAAACTTCACATATTTTTAAATAGTAATCTCCTACTTTACTAAAAGTTAAACTACTAAGATCTAAACTACTAGTAACACTAGCTACATTATTTACTGGTTCAACATTATTAAATGTAATTGAAAAATCTTCATTTATTCCTGTAATACTTCCTGGATTTTCACTCCTTTCTTCAGTAATCTTATAATTGAAAGTAGCATTTACACTTGATATAACATTATTAACATTTTTAGTTATATTGATACTCTTTAATTCTGAAGTATCATTAATAGTTGTAGTTGCTGCTTTAGCACTAATTATGTATATACAAGATGTAATAATTATAAATAACCCCCTTATTATTTTCTTCATATTTATCATTTTAATTCCTCCTTAAATTATTATTTTAAGGATACAAAAAAACAAGTGAAAACAAAATGTATCCTATGCTCCACTTGTATGAAAATTAAATTTTAATTTTTGTTAACCTGTTTATTTACCACAAACATTATAACAAAGAATTATTATTTGTAAAGACTTTTTTATTATTTATTATCACTAACCATTTTTCTTTTAAATACTATTATTGAAAGTATTACTACTATTATAGTATATACTCCAAAAACAATTATATTTCTTGTTAGTATTTCACTATTATTAAGTACACCTCTAATAATATTTAATGCACTTTCAAAAGGTAATATTTCACATATAGTAGCAAATCCCTTTCCCACTAAATCTTTTGAAAAATACATTCCACTTGTAAAACTAACTAATTGAACAATTATACTTCCAACACCACCAGATGCTTTTTCACTTACTAAACTTCCAATTAGTATTCCAAATGATATAAATAATATTGATATAACTAATGATATTAATATTGTATAAATTATATTAATTGAAAAAGAAAGTCCCATTAGTAATGCTACTATAAAGAATAATATATCTTGTATTAATATAATAGGTATTAAAGATAAAATATATCCTAAAATATAATCACTTGATTTCATAGGTGATGTTCCAAGTCTAATCAATAAAGATGAACCTCTATCTTTAGCAATTAGAGTTGAAGTAAATAATGTAATAAAAGAAAAACCAAATAATATAATTCCTGGAGTAAAATTTTCTAACATATATTCTTCACCTGGTACTTTTATTTGTTGAAATATAAATAACAAGAATATTGGTAATGCTATTTCAAATATTAAACTAAGAGGATCTCTTACTAATTCTTTAAAATTTCTTTTTGCGAAATTTAACATTCTCATTATAATTCACCTCCTGTTGCTATTTGAATAAATGCATCTTCAAATGATTTAGTTTTAGTCTTTTTAATAAGTTCTTTAGAAGTACCAATATCAATTAAATTACCATTTGCCATTATACCAATTCTATCAGATAAACTTTCTGCTTCTTCCATATAATGTGTTGTTAAAATAATAGTAATTTTACCTTTTAAAGATGATATTATTTTCCATAATTCTTTTCTTGCTATTACATCTAATCCTAATGTTGGTTCATCCAAAAATAATATCTTAGGATCATTTATTAAACTAATTGCAATTGATACTTTTCTTTGCCATCCACCAGATAATGTTTTAGCTTTTTTATTTAATACTTCTTCTAATTTAAATAATTTTATTAATTCTTTTATTTTGTTATCTTTATTTTTTATTTGATATACTCCTGCCATAAACTCTAAATTTTCTTTAACAGATAAATTAGGAGCAATAGCTGTTTCTTGAGGAGATACATTTAATATTTCTTTTATCTTTAATGTATCTTTTTTCATATTCATATTTTCTATTGTAATACTACCTTCAGTTGGAAGAATTAATCCAGATAACATCTTAATAGTTGTTGTTTTACCAGCTCCATTTACTCCTAAAAGAGCAAATAATTCACCCTCTTTTATTTGTAAATTCATATGATTAACAGCTATTTTATCTTTATATTTTTTTGTTAAGTTTTTAGTTTCTATTGAATACATATTATTTACCACTTGGCATTATCTTATCAAATGTATCTTCAAATGTATCTGGTTTAACAATTGCCATTCCTTTCTCCTTATCACATAATACTACTACAGTATCACCAGGTTTAATATCAAACATATCTCTTGCTTCTTTAGGTATAACTATTTGTCCTTTTTCACCAACTCTAGCTATACCAATAAATTTATTTTTCATGTTTCCTCCTAAGTATAATTTGTTATACTTTTCATACTATTATTATATCTCTATTTATTTTTTAAAACAATAAAAAAAGCAGATTTTAATCTACTTTCTATTCATAAGCCGCTACACATTTTTTAGTGTATTCATACACATACTTAGAACCCTCTTTTGTATAGTGTATTCCATCTCCACTATTTATATATCCTTTACTTGTCCAATCATTAAGTGATATTGCTTTATTTGAATCACAATAATATATTTTATATCCCGGATGATTTGTTTTTAATTGATTCAAACAAGTACCCTTCATATAGTCATTAAACTTATCAACATTAGCATTAGTATTACTATCTTTATAATATGTAACTTTGCTTTCCCATATTGGATTAACAGATACTATAATAAACATATTTTTCTTATCTACTTTACTTAAAAAATTATCATAATAATCACAGAAAGATTTATAAGCTCCTTTTGAATTAACACCATAATTTACTGTTATAGCATAAGTCTTATCTTTATTATTATTTATTTTATTTAATGCACTACTCATTTGTGATTTAAAGTATTCATCATATCCAGTAGATACTTTTGCATATATTGTTTCTTTACTATCATTAAATCCTAAATATGTTTTTATACTACTATATGCTATTGTTCTAGAATCACCTAAATAAATAATATTAGATTTAATATTATTTATATCAGCAGTACTAGGATCAGAAGTTGTTGTAGCACCTGCTATTGTATTTCTACAATCATATACATGAGCATCTTTATAATAACCAGATAAAGTATGTCCACTCTTTAATCCTTCAACCATGCCTAATAAGTCTTTTCCTTTAGCAGAATTATTTTTAAGTACTTTCAAAATACCTGAACTAGTATTATATCTTACATCTATTAATTCACCTTTACTATTAACAAGGATAAAATATTTTGATGATGCCATTACTGAATCAATCTTATCTTTAAATTTACCAGATTCATATCTACTTCTATATATATTTTCTCTATAGTTTTGAGTACAACTACCAGCTACATAATCAAGAGTATCTAACATTTGATTAGCTTGTCCTCTTCTTACTTGTCTTGGAACTAAACTCTTTAAAATAACATTTGTATACATAACTGCAAACGTTTGTAATAAATTATCTGGTCCATAATCTGGTGGTATTTCTCCAAAGAATAATCCCATTCTATATTTAGAAAATGGTATTGTTTCTTTAGCATAATAATTACCATTTTTCATAACATATCCACCAGGTAATGCTTCACGTGGATTCTTATATTGATGAGAATCTGTACATGTTCTAAGTTGAACTTGAACTTTATCATCATTAAGTACATATAAACAAGCTGTTTTTATTTCATCAGTCATTTTTATTTCACTACCATAACCAGTAGTATATGTTCCAGATGACGTTCTTTTATTAGCTTCATCTATCTTTTCTTTTACCTTAGCAAGTCTTGTTTGAAATTCTTCTTTTTTTTCAGAATCTTTAACATTTACTAAATAACTTTGAGCGGTAGAATAATCATATATATTATTTGATTCTTCTGCTTTTTGTACAAGATCTTCTTCTTGATCAACATATATTTTTCTTATATCTTCTAAAGATTTAACTTGTAAACATTTTTTATATTCATTACCAGGATCAACTAAAGTTACCATTACATCTACAAATGTAGGAATTAGAAATACTAGTACAGCTGCAATAACATTTCTCACTATTACTTTATACATTTTAGGCATTTCATCTTGTGAATTAGAAGTCACTATTCTAACAAGTTTTATCATCACACTTAAAATAAGCATTATAGGTACAACTATTCTTATAATGCTAATTACAATGTTTATTATTCTCATTACTTCCAATACTTTTGGTAAATCACATATACTTCCTATCATTTTTTCCTCTATACTTAGTTTATCATAAATCATAAAAAACTAAAATAGCATAATAAAAAGCTTATAGTCAAACTATAAGCAATTATATAATTTTTTTAATTTAATAAATCCTATTAAACTAACTACTAACATTAATACATATTCAATAATGTTATCTCCAGTAGGAGGATTATCTCCACCTCTACCATAGTTAATATTGATTACATAGAATCCTTCATCCATGTCTCCTTCAATTATATAGAAGTATTCATCTAATTCTACTTCATCAACAGTATATTGAATTAATTTACCTTTATTATATTTTGGTAAATCTTTAAATGTATGTTTCCAATCATTTTCTGCACTAATTTCAACAGTATCTACTATTTCATCATCTGCATATAAATGAATAGTCACTTTATCAGGTCTTATTCTAGCAGCATTACCTTTATCATCCCATATTTTTTCAACTGGAATATCTCTTTTTTCATCATTATTATATTCATTTACTAATTCTACTTTTACTTCTTTAGGTTCTATATCTAAGTATCCTGTAATACCAAGTAAGTTTTGATATCCATCATCTTCTTCTGGTTTATTTAATGCTGTATAAATATAAATATTCATACCTTCTGGATGAGTTAAATTAATTGATGTTTCATCTCCTAATAAGAAATAATATAATTCTGCATATTCAGGATGATCAACTGATAAGTTTTTAGTTTCATGTAATGGTTTACTATTAGCCCAGTGTCTTGCAAAGTTTCCAAGAGAATCACCATGACCAATATCTACTCTCCATCCATTTGGAGCACTTGGATCATATACATAATCTTTATACATATGCATTAGATACCAATAATAAGCACCATCTTTTTCATTTAAAGCGTCATCTCCAGGTTGTTGAGTTCTAAATCCTTGGATTTGTGTAATACCAGCATTAGTATAATTCTTTAATGCAGTTTCAGTTATATAACTAATTGCTTCATCTGGTATATCTTTAAATTGATCATAATCTTTAACTAAATTACGGCGATATATAATATCTAATACTTTATTATATAATTCATCATCATCCAATGTTTGATCAGATACATCAACTGGTCCATCCGTTAGATGTCCATGACCACTAGTAATATATTCAGGATATCTATCATGTAATTCTTGATAATTAGCATCAGTATTTTTATATGGATCTTTTAGTGTAACTTGTTTTGTATAATTTCTAATATCTCCTGGTTGTAATATAATTCCATTATAATTAGCATCTTCTCCTGGTTCTGCTAAATATTGATTAATACAATATACTTCATACTTCTTGCCTTCAATTTCAACATAGTAAGTAGTTGCTGCTTCACATGGAATATTTGGATATTCTGTATCAGCTTGATAACCAATTGGAACAACAACATCTACTGTAAATTCCTTATCATCTGCTTTCTCATATCCATCAGGTTCTTTTTCTTCATGAAGAGTATATGTCCCAGCTGGTAATCTATATTCAAAGTCTTCTGTATCGCTACTTATCCATTCAACTACAAGATTACCTTTTGAATCAAATACTTGAAGTAAAGCTCCTTTTACTCTCTCTCCATCTTCATTAACTTTAGAAAAAATAACCTTAGCCTTTTGAACAGGTACACCATCATCTTCTTTATTAGTATCTGTAGTAGTTTCTACTGGTGCACTAACTGGTTCAGTTACAACATTTGTGTTATTTTCCTCTTCTTGCTTTCCTGTAGCTACTTCTGTATTAACTACTTCTTGAACCTCTTCTTCTACAACTTCTTCTTTTGGTTGTTCCTCTTCAACAACTTCTTCTTTTGGTTGTACTTCTTCTACAACTTCTTCTTTTGGTTGTTCCTCTTCAACAGGTGTTTCCTCTACTTTATTATTTGAAGGATTCTCTTCTACTATCTCTTCTTTTGGTGCTTCATTCTTTGGTGTTTCAACAATCACAGGTTCCTCCTTCTCTTCAGTAGGCTCTTCTTTTTGAACAACTTCTTCAGTTTTTTCATCTTCTACTTCTTGTGTTTCTAATTCGTCTGCGTATACACATTTAAGATTAAAAACGAAAGTAGAAATGAATAATAACAATAATAGTATTATGTATTTTTTCATACCAAACTCCCCCCTAATAATACAAGTCAATATACTATCATCGAATAATATTCATGTCAATAAAAAAGTCCTAAAAAAGGACATTTTTTAATTATAATATGTAAATTAAAAAAGTCTGATTTAATCAGACTTTCATTCACTAATGGTCGGGAAGACAGGATTTGAACCTGCAACCCCTCGGTCCCAAACCGAATGCTCTACCAAGTTGAGCCACTTCCCGAATATATGGTGCGCCCAAGAGGAGTCGGACCCCTAACCTTTTGATCCGTAGTCAAATGCTCTATCCAATTGAGCTATGAGCGCTTATTAACGCCTTGTTCTTACAATTAAAATGGTGGCTTCAGTTGGAATCGAACCAACGACACCAAGATTTTCAGTCTTGTGCTCTGCCAACTGAGCTATGAAGCCACAATGGCGGTTCGTACGGGACTTGAACCCGTGATCTCTCGCGTGACAGGCGAGCGTGATAACCACTACACCAACGAACCATGGTTGCGGGAGCCGGATTTGAACCAACAACCTCTGGGTTATGAGCCCAGCGAGCTACCAGATTGCTCCATCCCGCGATGATATATATTAAAGTGGCGGAGGAAAAGGGATTCGAACCCCTGCGCCGATTTCTCGACCTCCCGGTTTTCAAGACCGGTCCCTTCAACCAGACTTGGGTATTCCTCCATTAAAATTATGGTGCCTCAGGTCGGACTCGAACCGACATGAGCTTTTACACTCGCAGGATTTTAAGTCCTGTGCGTCTACCTATTCCGCCACTAAGGCACACCTGGTGTCTCGCTGGGGATTTGAACCCCAGACCCCTTGATTAAAAGTCAAGTGCTCTACCGACTGAGCTAGCGAGACATCATTTATAAAAAAAATTTGGTTGCCTCGGCAGGATTCGAACCTGCGGAATGCAAGAGTCAAAGTCTTGTGCCTTACCACTTGGCTACGAGGCAAACATTCAAGTGGTGGAGAGACATGGATTCGAACCATGGAACCCGAAGGAACAGATTTACAGTCTGCCGCGTTTAGCCACTTCGCTATCTCTCCATATTGATGGTGCCGAAAACAGGAATCGAACCCGTAACCTACTGATTACAAGTCAGTTGCTCTACCAATTGAGCTATTTCGGCAAAAAAATAATATGGTGGGCGATGAGAGACTCGAACTCCCGACCCCCTGCTTGTAAGGCAGATGCTCTAACCAACTGAGCTAATCGCCCATAATTCGTCTGTTGACGTTATTAAATATATCATTTATTGTATACCATGTCAAGACAAAATGTGATTTTTATGGCGTTTTTGCACTTTTTTCGATTTCTTCTAATTTTTCCTTAATCCATTTATCTAAGTTTTCTTTTAAAGGCGCAAAACCACTACCTTTTTCCTCTAAACCATCTATTAATTTTCTATTAGTTTTATGACCTTTTATTGTAAGTTTCACTTGCTTTTTCTCTTCATCAACTTCTAATACTTTTGCTTCGAAATTATCCCCTTCAATAAATAGTCTTTCTATATTGCTAACATACTTATTAGATATTTCAGATATATGAATTAAGCCACTATACTCTTCATCAAGTTTTACAAAAACACCATAATCAGTTAAACCTGTTACACAACATTTAACAATGTCACCTTTTTTATATTTGCTCATAAAATCACTCATCTTAATTATATCATATTTATTAGTCAATCCAATTGTTAAGTTATTTTTTTACTATTTTTTTACAAAAAAAATTAGTCATTTCTGACTAATTATTTTTAAATAAACATTCCACCTTGAATTGGTGTGTCATCTACTGATGAAACATCATATCCTGGTATTTGACTTAAAGCATCAACTAATTCCTCTTGTTTCTCTGTTGGTGCTGGTGCTGGTTGATCAAATACTGGAGCTTCTAGTGATGGTCCTGCTGGTGCTGCTGGAGTATCTAAAACAGGTGCTTCCATTGCAGGTTCTGCTGCTGGTGCCATCATTGGCTCTCCCATTGCAGGTGCCTCTAGAGTTGGTGTTTCTAATACTGGAGCTTCCATTGCTGGTAAAGCTTGAGTATTATTGAACACTTCTGATCTTTCCTCTATTTTTTCTCTAATAACATCAAGTGAATCACTAATGTTATTTAATCTATCTAATATTTCATCTAATCTTTCATCATTAATTTTATATTCCATCATACCGTTTACTGGTTGTGGTTCCTCCCCTTCACTTGGTGCCTCTGGTGTTTCTTCTAAAGTACCTACTTCAGGAAGTATTGGTGCATCTGTAAAGTCTACTCCAGGTAAGCCTTCAATTGGTTCTTCAGTAGTTTCTACTTGTGCTTCAGGAGTATCTTCTGGTGTTTCTTCAACAGGAAGTTCTGTTTCAACAGGTGCTTCTGGTAACTCTGGCATTTCAGGGAATAATGTTTCTTCCTCTGTTGCTGGAGCTGCAGGTGCAGCTGGTTCTTCTGGAGTTGGTGTCTCAGGTACAACTGGTGTTTCTACTACTGGCTCTGCAGGTGTATCTACAAATAAATTATTATCAACAGTTGTTGGTGCCTCTGCTAATATTTGATCTGGCATTTCTGGCAAGTCAACTGGTGCTTCTGCTGGCGCTTCTTGTGTCTCCTCTTGAGGTCTTTCATCTACCAATGGTATATTTGGAATAATAGAATTAAAATCTACTCCTTCTAATTCAGTTGGAGGTACTACATCTACTGGTGCATCAGTTAATATATCAGTTGGCATTGCAGGTTCTGCTGGAGCTTCAGTTACTGGTGCAGTTGGTTCTGCAACTGGCTCAGTTGGTGCAACTGGTACTTCTGGAACTGGTGTGTCCATTGCTGGTGCTGCTTCTACAGGAGCTGCAACTGGTGCAACAGGTTCTGCTGAAGTGCTAGGTGTTAAATCTAACTCTTCTGTTATTTCAGGTTCTGCTGGTGCTACAGGTGCTTCCATTGCTGGAGCAGTTTGAGTTTGTGTAGTTTCAATAGTAAAAGCACTTTGTTTTGAAAGTGGTACTTCTCCTTTTTCATCTGGAGATAAATTTGCTGATGAAACTCCTATTGCTTTATCAGCATTTACTTTTCTTACTACTTCTCCATTTAATATGTTTTCTACTTCACTTATCATTCTATTCCACCTCAACCTTCTACTATCTCTTTCATAGCTTGTTTAACCCTGTTCCATACTGCATCATCAGTAATTCCAATTAAACTATAAACTCCAGGAGTATCTTCAGTAAATTCAGATATATAAATCTTACTCATACCTTCTCCTGCTGTTTCACCTTTTGACAATATTACAAATCTTTTATTAATATCACTAATCTTGAATGCGTTAACTAAATCAACTTGTTCTACTGTACCATCTAAATTTTTAACTGATATTCTTTTCATTAATACACCATCCTATCATAGATAATTTTATCATATAAAAAAAATAATATCAATTCCTAATATTACTTTTCTTCTACTTTTTCTAGTATAAAATACTTACAATCGTATGCGCAATTTTCCTTTAAGTATTTATCTAAATTATTATAATCATTTATATTATTGTTAATCTTATTACCTTTTTTAGTAAAACCTTTTAATCTTAATTTAGAATATGCAATATCTCCTACTATATAATCATACTCATTAAAGAAAGATGTATATTTTTCTAAAAATAAATCTTTATCAAAAGCTTCTCTATAATCTTTTATTAATTTATATTTATTATTCTCTACTTCTACTGTCATGTTTAACTCCTCAATAACATATTAATTATAACATATTTTTCATAAAATAAAAAAGAGATTACTCTCTTTTATAATAAATTCCAATCTAGAACAAAGTTTAATATTAAGAATACTGTTCCAAGTAGTAATAACACTATAAAGAATATTGCTACTTTTGTTAATGCACTACTCTTCTTAACACCACTTTCTAAATCTTCAAATCCTTCAAAATCAGATTTATTAAATGTCATTGAATTTGAATAGAATGATTTATCTACTTCTTTAATCTTTGGTGTCTCTTCTTCATCTTCTGCTTCATCATCATTCATCTTAACATCGGCATCAAATGTAGCTTCTAAATCTTTAAGAATATCTACTGTTGCTGTTATTTCTTCATCTTCTTCGTCTTCTTCAGTTTCTTTTCCTTTTGCTTTTTCTTCTTCTATTTTTAATAATTTCTTTTCAAGATTAATTTCATGAGTAAATTCATTTTCAGGCATCTTGATAGCTTCTAAATCAGTAGTCATACTTAATAGTTCTTCTTTTAACATATCATTCTTTGAAGCTTCAAGTTCAATAGGAGCAACAACTGTATCATCCTCTTCTCCCATTAATTCTTCAAATAAATCTTTCTTTTTACCATGACTTTGAATATCTTGAATTAAATCTACTATTGTTTTTTCTTCTGTATTAAGTTCATCTATTGGTCCAGTTATATCTGGATCTTTTTCTTCTTCTATTCTATCTTCTTTAATCTTTATGTTTTTTAATATATCAATTTGAGTATTAGATAACTTTCTATGTCTATCTACTTCATAATCAGAATTTCTTTTATCTTTAGCTCTTTCTAATACTGAGTTGATATCATAGTCTTTTTCTTCTTTTCTAACAACTTCAGGTACTGGTTCTTCTTCTGGAATCTCTAATAAAAGTTTCTTTCTATTTTCATCTTCTTCTTTATTATCCATAGAATAAACATAATTTTTTATTTTTTCTAAATCTATTTCTTTTGGAGCATCAGAAATAACACTAACATTTGTGTTAGTTTTAATTCTAGATAACTCACCTAAATCAGTTTGATTATATACATTCTGATTTCTTTTAGTACGGCTCATTGTATCTAGTGAAACATCTTCATATTTTTCCATTCTTGTACTCATATTATTTCACCATAATAATAATATCATAAATATATACCATTTTCAATTATACATATTATAGATTTTTTTATATTTTTAATGTATAATTTATATATAAATAAACAAAGGAGAAAATAATAAATGGAAAAATTAAGAGTAACTGACTCATGCATAGGATGTGGATTATGTGTTAGTCAAAATGAAAAATATTTTGAATTTAATGATGAAGGAATGAGCAAACCAAAACAAGAAGTAGTAGATCCTGAAGATAAAGCAGAACTACTAAATATCGTTGAATCTTGTCCTGGTGAAGCAATTGTTATTGAAGAAGAAAAATAAGTTCAATTTGAACTTATTTTTTATTTACAACACTATATAATTGTCTTACTTCTTTTATACTTAATGTTCTATATTCACCAATAGATAAACCACTAAGATTTAAGAATGCATAAGATATTCTTTTTAATTTTAATACTTTATGATTAATTACTTCCATCATTTTTTTAACTTGATGATTTCTTCCTTCTGTAATAGTTAATTCTATATATGTTTTATTATTCTTTTTATCTGTTCTTACTAATTTAGCATATGCTTTTTTAGTTTTAACTCCATCTATTACTACACCCTTTTCAAGAGTTCTTAATTCTTCAGGAGTTACAATACCTTCTACTTTAACAGCATATGTTTTTGGAACATGTCCACTTGGATGAGTTAGTTTATTTGATAACTCTCCATCATTAGTAAGTAAAAGTAATCCGCTAGTATCATAGTCAAGTCTTCCAACTGGAAAGATTTTTTCTTCTGTATCAATTAAATCTACTACTGTAGTTCTTCCTTTTTCATCACTTACACTACATATTATCTTTTCTGGTTTATATAATAAATAATATAGTTTTTCTGATCTTGTAACTAATACATCATCAACATAAACTTTATCTTGTTCTTTAATTTTAAATCCAAGTTCATTTACTATTTCATCATTTACTCTAACATGTCCTTTTAAAATTAATTCTTCACTTTTGCGTCTAGATGCTACTCCACAAGAACTTAAATATTTTTGTAATCTTTCCATATGTGTCCTCCCATGCAAATTATATCATAAAAAAAGAGTCTTATGACTCTATTTTATTTTTATATGTAAATAATACGCTTGGTCTATGTCCTCCACCAGTTTGCATCTTATCTGTTTTGACAACTTTACCAGCTATTATTCTTCTAAATGCTGGATCTAGTAATTCTTTTCCTAATATTACTTCATATACTTGTTGAAGTTCACCTAAAGTGAAGTAATCTCCCATCATATTAAATACAATATCTGTGTATTCAATTTTATTCTTTAGTCTTTCCATACCAGCTATTATTAGTTTAGGATGATCAAAAGCAAGGCCATCATTTTCTAATATATCAAATCTATATCTATCTGTTGTTTTTTCTTTTAATGTTTTGCCTACTACAAATTTAATTTGTTCATTACCATTATCTAAAGTAACATGATAAGATTTTTTATCTTCTAAACATGTAATGTTAAACCATGATGCATTTGGAAATAGTGAATCATCTAATTTATTTTTATCAACAAGTCCTAAATATGATACAGCAAATACTCTACATCTAGGATCTCTATCAACACTATCAAATGTATATAGTTGTTCTAAAAATACATTGTGTAAGTTTGTCTCATCAGCTAATACTCTTCTAGCAGCATCTTCACTTGTTTCATCTATTTTTACAAATCCACCTGGTAAACACCATTTATCTTTATATGGATAATTATTTCTTTTAACAAGTAAAACACTATAACATTTTTTAGATAATTTTCTATAATTATCTTTTCCTTCATCAGCAACACTAAATAAACAAATATCACTTGTTACTGAAGGTCTATCAAATCTAGTAACATCATAGTTTTTTAAAAATTCTTCTTCACTACTATACTCTTTTTCCATATTATTCACCTCTTAATAAATTACTTTTCCACCAAATCCACTTAATACTTTATTATGACTTGTATAAACTAATTGTGTTACTTGTTTATCACAATCTTCACACTCTTTTACCATTCTAGCATAAAATTCAACTAACTTAGCTTGATCTGTTAAATATAAACCATCTACACATTCACAATAACCTTTAGAATAAAAATGGTGTGATAAGAAAAAGTTCTTATCTAAATTATTAAATATTTCATTGAAATTAATAAATCTATCTCTTGCAAATTCATTACATTTCATTAAAGAAACAAAACCATCTTTATATATTCCAAGTCTTCCAACATAATTAAGCATAGCTTTTATTTCTTTTAATGAATCAATATAACCTTTCATTACAAGAGTATTAATATTAATTATTTTTTTGTCTTTTAATCCCTCTTGTACATATATTATATCATCTTCACTAGCAACTTTTCTAGAGTGAAAAATACTTTGATTTATTTCTTCATCATAATGATGTTTTGATAAATGTATACTTTCTAAATTATTAACATTATCAAATTCTAGTATTTTTCTAAAATTTAATCCATTTGTTGATAACTGTACTTCTATATTAGGATCTATTCTATATATCATCTGTATAATATCATTAACAGTATCTGGATAAACCATTGGTTCTCCACCACTAAGACTTACTCCATGTAATAATCCTTTTTCATATAAATATCTAATTACATATTCTAATTTTATTATATCAATTTTACCATTATCTTTTGAAGATTCATTTACACAAAACTTGCACTTAGCATTACAATCATCTGTTACTTTTACATATAATCTAAGTGATGGATTTGCTTTTAGGGGATACTCATCTTTATTAGTAGAACAAAGATAATCCCTCATATTAATATCTTTTCCAAATACATTTTTTATCATAATTAACATCTATTTGTAGCTCTATAACTACATCCACAAGAATCAGTTTGTACTAATGTTCTAGAACTTCCGCATGAACTACTTGATACTTCATGATAATGACCATAATGTTTTGGATCAGAGGCAACTTTATTCTTTTTAGCTTTATATATAGCCATTGATTCAACAAAAGCTTCTAAATCTACAAATCCATCATCTTCTTTAAAATTAGAAATTAATCTAGCATTATTAATAATAACATCTAACCATTTTGATATTTCACTATTTGAACTAATCATTTTAGTATTTACTAAAAAACTCTTATAATTTAAAACATTCTTTTTTATTTCATTTGAATTTTTAGTTCTGTTTATAATCTCATTTGTAAACATTTTTATTTGTTCTTCTAATTCCATACTATTCTCCTATTAATTTATCAATTAATTCAATTGATTTTTTATATCTATTTTGATAATCTCCGTTAATACTTATATATTTTATATTATTCTTTTTAAGTAAATCTTTTAATATCTTGTTATTCTTTTTTCTAATACTTTGTTCTCCATATGTTCTACTTCCATCTTGCACCCATTTAACATCTGGTTCTAAGAAAATATATAAATCATAATTATTTAAATATGATATACCTTCAGCTAAAGCTTCAAATTCTTTATCCTCTTTTTTCTTAATACCAAAATCCAATTTATAATAATACAAAGTTATTAGAGAATCTGTATCAATAAATAATACTTTATTAGCAGAGTCCATCATTAATTCTTCTTCTCTTTTATGTCTAAATACTATATTGTGATAATGATATTTTTGCATATTATCTATTCCACCAGCTTCATCACATACATATCTTCCTTCTTCTCTAACATAAGAAGTATTATATTTTAAAGCTAAGTTTCTAACTAATGTACTTTTACCACAACTTTCTGTTCCGATAACACATACTTTTTTAATAAAATGCTTTTGTACAATTCTTGGTAAATATGAATAATATTTAAATGGATTTTTTCTTATTTCACTACTTGATATATTTATATCATTTCTATCTAAATATACTATCTTACTTTCAGGATAAGCTTTCTCCCAAGTATTAGTTCCTATATAATCACTTCCACAAAATACAACATCTATTTTATCTTTTATATAATCTTTAACTTGCTTTATACCAGATTCCCAATCATAAACATATTTAGTATCATTATTATCAAATATTTCAAATACTTCTACATTTTCCATATCATGAGTTACTGTTTTTAACCACATTAATCTTTCTTTATGATTAATCTCATTTGGATCATTTGAATTACTAATAACTACATACAATTTTTCACATTGATTAGCAGCAGTAATAATTGCATTAACATGACCTAAATGTAATGGATTAAAACATCCTCCATACATACCAATCTTATACATAATTTACTCCTTAGCTATTTTAGTCCAATTAATATATCCATAAAAAGCATTTATTAAATATACAGCCCACATTGTTACCATGATTCCATCTTTCATAAGTATCCACATCACTACTGTTATCATATCTATGATGATCCATAATAACCATTGTTCTCTATATCTTAAAAGCATTAATGTATTAGCAATAATAGATATCATAGTTGATGCACTATCAAGTATTGTATTATTACCACCTAATACATCTAGTAATAATTTATATAAAACAATACTTACTGCTGTACAGACTAATAACACTGCTGTTTGTTTAATAGATAGTTTTTTACCTTTAACATTTTCTGTCTTTTTATTTTCATGTTTATTCCATAAATAATATCCTATAAATTGACTTGGTAAATAATACAGAGCATTTAACATTACTTCACCATAATACTTATTTATAAATGCTATTATGATATAACCAATTATATTAATTAGTCCCCATATATATTGACTCTTTTTTCCTTTAGCACATAAGACTACACAGAATATTCCACATATAGCTGCGATACCATCAATTATTAAATATAATAAACTATTCTCTGTATCAACTAATGCAAAATAAATAGTAAATCCTATAACACTAAGTAACATTGCCCATTCAAATAAACTAAATTTTTTAATTATCTTTTTCATTTTATATTCTCCTCTATATATTTTATTATTTCTCTTTTAACTTTTAGAAAATTATGACTAGTATCAAAGTATTTTATATTTAACTTTTCACATTGTTTTTTTGCTTCAATACTATACTCTATTCCAAGTTGATTACTATATCTCATATATTCATCATCTTCTTTATTAGTCCATGCATGATGATCATATTTTCTAATTTGTTTTAACTTTTCTTCTACAGTTATAGTGTCATGTCCTACAAATACAATAACTGTATCTTCTAAATTATATTTTGATATATCTTCTGGATATAAATGACAACTATCTATTACTAAATATTCATCTTCTCTTTCTGTAATTATTTGATTAATTAAGTGAGCCATATGAGGTGAAACTTTTTTCCAGTCATCTTTATATCCATCCCAGAAATTTTTATCTATTCCTCTTTTAATTGAATCCATTTTATAATAGTTCATCTTGTATTTCTTTTTAAGATATTTAGATATAGTAGTTTTACCACATCTACTACTACCAGCAATTATTACATTTTTCATAAATATCACTCCTTATATAAATTATGATCTTTAATATAACCAATTTCTTTAGGATCTAAGTATCTTCTAAGTACCATTTCATTATCAATATTCTCTCTTACTTTAGTACTTGAAATATCCATATCATCAATATCAACAATAATATATTTATCTTTTTTATTTAGTTTATCTAAATAATATTTAATATCTATATCATTTCTAGCAGCTATAATAAGAGTTAATTCTAATAGTTCATCATAATGCATCCACTTATCAAAATTAACAATATTATCTGCTCCTATTATTAAACTGAATTCAACATCTTTATATCTTTCTTTTAGAGCATTTATTATTTGATAAGTATATTGTAGGTTACTATATACTGTATCTACAATAATTTTATCTGTTTCATAGAACTTTAACATATTAGCTCTATCTTCTAGAGATATAATACCTTTCTTATCCCAATAACTTAGTGTTGGTATTACTAATAATTTATCAACATATCCATTATTTATAATAGTATTAGCTATTCTAACATGTCCTTTATGTACTGGATTAAAGCTTCCCACATATACACCTATTTTCATAATATTTACCTTCTTTCCATTTTTCTTTCATATCCCTTAGGACTTACTTTTAATGTTACTCCATCGAAATAATATACTGCATGTTCATCTCTTCCATATCCTGTATATTTAAAATCTGTCTTATATTTAACTTGTTCAACACTGTAATTTAATTCACCTAATATTTTTCCAAGTACTTCTTTAATATCTTCTTCACTTAAAACTGTTGTTACTGTTATAGAAGATTCACCATAAGTAATTGTTTGAGTATAACTAAACTCTATTTGATTTTCATAATCATCATCTCTATATCCTATTGGAACTCTATGAAGTTCTGCTTTAACAACTACTGTTGTTCCTAACTCCTTTGAATAATAAGCACTTAGCATTTTAAGTAAATCACTTTTACTAATATCCATTTTCATTTCTTTCATTTTCCCCCCCCATCTCCTTTTATTAATTATTTCTTTTATACATTGGAATATTAAACTTATGATGTGCTCCGTTATGTAAACGAAGTATTTTTTCTTCTACTCCTTTATCTAATTCTTCATGATTTAAATGTCTTTCAATATCAGCATATTTAACACCAAGTTTGTCTTCATCACTCATACCACTTAATCCATCACTAGGAGTCTTATATAAAACTTCATGTGGTACGTTAATGTATTCACCAATCTTAATAACTTCACTTACTGTGTAATCATTGATTACTGCTATATCAAATGTATTGTCTCCTCCTTTAGTAAAGTATCCAGTATATAGTTCACATTTATTAGATGTTCCAGCTACTATATATGTTCCACCTTTAAGTGCTGTATATAATGCTGCTAAGTAATATACACTTGCCATTCTAAGTCTTGGTTTTATATTAATATTACTATTTTTTAATTCTTCATCTGTAAAGTTTCCTAACTTATTTACTTCATTAATGAAGCTATCATAAGCACCAGTTAGATCTAAATCAATTAGTTCAAATCCATATCTTTCTGCTACCTTTTTAGCATCAGTTTTATCAGTATTTAATGAATGACATGGAAGTGTTACTCCAAGTACATTTTCTTTTCCTAAAGCTAATGTAAATAATCCAGCAACTACTCCAGAATCTTTACCTCCACTTATTCCAAGTACTACTCCTTTTAAGTTATTTTTTTTAAAATAATCTCTTATAAATTCAATAATATTTTTTACTTCTTTTTCTGCATCAAACATAATTTATTCCTCCTTAATATAATTTCTTATCTTTGATAAAGTTAATTTTGTATTAGCTCCACTTATTATTCCTTCTTGATCAAGTTCTAATAATTCATCATATGTAAGTGTCATATATTTAATAATTTCATTTTCATCTAATTCTTGATCAAATTTCTTTTCTACATCTAATGCTAAGAATGAATGATTATATGCTTCACTTACTCCTTCATCTTGATAGAAGGAATCTAAGTGAATTAACTTGCCAGCTACATATCCAGTTTCTTCTCTTAATTCTCTAAGAGCTGCTTCTTCAGGTGTTTCTCCTTCTTCGATATATCCTGCTGGAAAGGAAATGGCTACTCCAAGTTTAGTAAATACTCTTGGTTCCATTACTACTAAGAACTCTTTAGTTTCTTCTATATATGGAGCAACCATTACAGCCGATCCGGATATACCATTTTTTAACATTTGTTCTCTTGGAAGAACTCTTCCATTACTTAATGTATATTTATATGGAATAGATGTTATGAATCTTTTTTTAGGTTCATTAATTTCTCTTTTGATAGTTCTTAGTTCTTCCAAATACTTGTTGATTAATTCACGTCTTGTCTTTCTCACTTTTGTTCCCTCATTTTCTTAATCATTTCATGTTTCATATTTACGTATTCTGGTGTACCATCTACATAATATTCATGAGGATTAAGTGTTCTTTTAACTTCTGGATATAATGTTTTCATTTGACTCTCACAATAAGCTTTCTTTTCAAGTAATGTTGGATTTTCATATACTAACTTTCCATCTAAGAAGATTGGTTTTTGTAATCTCTTTAATTCAACATTATTAAGTGTTGTACTTTTAATGAAATCTTTTAAACTTACTATTTCAAGTTTTCTTCCATCAATATCTTTACCGCGGCTGCACATAACATCAGCAACTGCATATCCAGTTTCTTTATCATATGCTCTATATAAATCTTTGAAGTCTGGATTAACAATTTTAATTACATCTCCACTTACTTTGATCTTTGGAATAACTTGTCCATTTTCTATAACTGCTACTTCTTTATATACAGCCCCCATTCTTCCAGCTGGTTTAGAAATGTTATCTCCTACACCAAGTGAATCAAAGCATGCTCCTTGATTAATTAAAGATTCAATTGTTTCAGCTGTAAGTCCATTACTTAAACAAATCTTAGCTTGTGGAAAACCAGCTTCATCTAACATCTTTCTTGCTTCTTTTGATAAGTAAGCTAAGTCTCCAGAGTCAATTCTGATTCCAATCTTATCTGTTCTAATACCATGTTCTTTCATATAGTTAAATACTTTAATAGCATTTGGAATTCCAATTCTTAAAGTGTCATATGTATCAACTAGAAGTGTTGCATTGTCTGGATGATCTAGTGCAAATGTTAAGAATGCTTCATATTCACTATCGAATGTTTCTACAAAGCTATGAGCCATTGTTCCAAGTGCTTTCATGTTATTCATCTTAGCTGCTAATACATTACTTGTTCCAGCACATCCAGCCATAATTCCATATATACTTGAATCAATTGCTGCTTCAGGTCCATCTGCTCTTCTTGCTCCAAATTCCATAACTGGTACATTCTTAGGTGTTGCTTCAATTATTCTTCTTGCTCCAGTTGCATGTTCCATAGCTCCATTTACAAATGATAGAAGAGCTGTTTCAACTATTTGTGCTTCTATTAAAGGTGCCTTAACAGTAATTAATGGTTCATTTGGGAATACTGGAGTTCCATCAGGTATTGCATATATATCACCAGTAAACTTAAAGTTCTTTAAATAATCTAAGAATTCTTCACTGAAGTTATATCCAGCATTTTTAAAATACTCTATATCCCATTCATCAAATTTTAAATCTTTAATATATTCAATTACTTTATCTAAGCCAGCCATTACTGTGTATCCACCACCATTTGGAACAACTCTATAAAATACATCGAATACACCTTCAACACCTTTTTTAGTTTTTACATATGTATCTGACATAAATAATTCATAAGCATCAGTCATTAATGTATAATCTCTAGCTATTCTATTTTTCTTTCTTAATGATTCAGCATGTATTTTTTCTAATCTAAGATTTTTTTCTAATTGTTCTACAGTTAACTTTTTATAAAAATTATAAGTTCTTTCATAATTATCAAGTAACTCTTCGTAATAGTTTTCACCTTCTTCTGGTTTTCTATATCCTTTTAATTCAAATATTTGTTTAATTAATAAATCTTTCATTTTTTATTTTCCTTTCTTATCTAACTTCAATTCCTGCTTGACGCATTAATTTAAGTGCCATCTCGTTATATTCTTTGGCTTCATGAGTTGGAGCATCATATGTTTCAATTGCATCCTCATAAACCATAACTTTTACATCTCTATCATTTTGATCAAAGTAATTTGTTAGTGGTATTGCTAAATTCAATACACATATATCAGTACAACAACCTGTTATAATTACTTCTCTTAATTTCTTCATTGCTTCTATATCTTTCATAAATCCAGGAGCAAACATTGTACTAGTTGAATTCTTTTCATATACAAGTCCATCTTTCTCATATGGTTTTAATTCATCAACCAACTCACTTTCTCTTGTTCCTTTAACACAATGTTCTGGAAATTTTTTAAATTCTAAACATCCAACCTCATGTGTATCTTTTATAAGTGCAACTCCTTCTTTTTCTTCTAAAGCTTTATCTACTAGAGTTTTTATTCTTGGAATAATGTGTTCAATATTTGAACTAGCCATTGCTCCCTCTCTAATAAATCCATTCACCATGTCTACTACTACAAGTAATTTTTCTAAATCTTCTTTTCTCTTCATATTAACTTTCTCCTTTCTTTTTAACATTTTGTTAATAACAAAGATTATTTTTAAAGAGGTCTTTTCTCCTCTTGTTATTAACATTATATTAAAAACAGATTTGTTTGTCAATACTCTTTTTAACATTTTGTTAAAAAGATTTTAAAATATTCTACTCTTCTCCCATTTTACGGGCTTTTTTTATTGTAAAATTTTTATTAAATTGATATAATATATCATCAAATGAGGGGCTAATATGATAGATGATAGTATATTTAACAGATGGAAAAAAGAATATATTGAAGGAATTAATTTAGAAAACATTGAATATCTAACATTAACTGAAAAAGAATTAGAATTATTTGTAAGAGAAAACTATTTTGATCAAACAACAAATAAACTAATATCTAGACAGTTAGATTCATATAGACCTATTGGTCTAACTTATTTATCATTTGATAGTATTGTTTCTAGTAGTCCTTATGAAGTTGAAAAAACATACTTAATCGGAGTATGTACTAATCAAAAAGGAACTAAAACTATTCTATCTGTTATAAAATATGTGGATAATTTTTTATATTATGAAAACTATACTATTCCTCAAACATTCTTTGGTTATGTTGAAGTAAATGATTTTTTTAGACAAAAAGGATTATGCAAACAAATAATAGATGTATTTGCAAAACAAATAAATCCAAATAACCCAGTACTTATAACTGAAGAATCTGTACTTGGTAGAAGATGCAAAACGATTAATATGGTTAAAAGTTCACTAATTCAAAATGGATTTACTCAAAGTATAAAGTCATTTGGTGAGTTTACTAGAGAATATTATGATAATAGATTACAAATGTTATTAGAACAAAAAAGCAATTAATAATAATTGCTTTTTTTATTCATCTTCATCTTCTTCTATTTGTAATGTTGTTTCTTCATCAATTTTAACATTATTAATAGAATCAAATCTCTTAGTAATCTTTTCAGTTGTTTTATGAATGTTCTCTACATCATTACTTACTGTTTGAATACTTCTAGATAGTTTATCCCATCTTTCTCTATAACGACCAAACTCTATTCCAAGTTTATTTAATTCTTCATGTATTACTGATGTATATTTATCTCTTTCAAGACCCATTAATACACTTTGTATAATTGTAAGTAAACTCATTAATGTAGTTGGACTAGTAATCCATACCTTTTTACTAGCAGCATATTTAATAATATTAGTATGATATGCATTAATTTCTGCGAATATTGCTTCTGCTGGTAAAAACATAATTGCTTGATCAGATGTTTCACCTGCGATTATATATTTAGAACTAATCGCATCTATATGTTTTTTAACATCTGATTCAAATGCTTTACTTCTTAGTTCCTTTTCAGTATTAGTTAGACCCTTCTCAACAAGTCTTCTATAATTTTCTAAAGGAAATTTTGAATCTATACATATTGTTCCTAGAGGTTCTGGTCCAAAAACAATCGCATCAGCTATTGTAGTATTAGATAGTGTATATTGAGTTTGATAAATCTTATCATTCTTTTCTCCAAATATACTAGATAAAATATGATATAAATTAACTTCTCCAAATATACCTCTACTCTTTTTATCAGTAAGTATACTTTCAAGTGATACTATTTCATTTCCAAGACCATCTATTTTCTTTTGAGCTTCATCTATTCTAGTAAGTCTTGCCATAACTTCATTAAATGTTTTACTTGTTTTATCAAAACCATCTTCTAATTTTTCATTTACTTTTTGATTCATTAGATTTAGTTTACGTTCAATTCTATCATTTAATTCATTAAAATCTTTATTTAAATCACTAGAAAAGTCATGTTTAAATTCACCTATTTCTTTAACTACATTTACTTCTGTTCTAGATATTTTTTCTTCTAATTCATTATTATTTTGTTTCTTAAATATTAGTACTATTTCTAAAATAACTACTACTATTAATAAACCCATTAATACATATTCCATAACTTCACCTCTATAAATCTAATTTAAATATTTTCTTTACTAATAAATATATTATATAACATAATGCCATACTTATTACTATTTTAACTATTATTATAGGATTAGTAATACTTTCAACAAGACTTGTTCCAATATAACCCCAGAAATATACCATAGATATTTTACCTATTACCAAAGCTATAAAGTATTTTTTAAAATCCATCTTGCATAAACCAGCTACTATGTTTACTACAAATGCTGGTGTAAATGGCATTGCTATTACTAATACTAATTTGCCAAGTGATATATCTTTAAACATCTTTTTATATCTTTTAATTAATTCTTTATTCTCAGTTAAATGATCAAACTTTTTACCAAAACCATTTCTAAAAATAAAGAATGATATACAACAACCTATTATAGTAAAAAACCATGATACTAAAAATCCCCATACTTTACCAAGAACTAACATAGTTATTGTTATAAATACACCAAGTGGTAAAAATGGAAGTATTGATTCAATAGTCATCATTCCACACGAAATAAAAACACCTAGTGTTCCTGATCCTTGTATGAATTCAACTACTTTTTCTAATAATTCTACTATACTTTCCATACATAAGATTATAGTACAAAACACCATTTATTTCAACGTACAAAAAAAGAGATGTTTTAAACATCTCTTATTCATCTTCACCACCGAAGAAATCATCAAAGAAATCTTCATTATTAGTATGATTATTAACAACAACACTATCAACATCAATATTAACTTTTGGTTTTTCAACATCCTCATATGTAGGTTCTTGTTTTACTCCATCCATTGGATTAACTCTTACTGGTTCTTCATCTACTACTTCAACTACTGGTGCTGGTTTATTAATTTCAACATTTACTACAGGTTTTTCTTCTTCATGTAAACTTGGAACTATTTCTTCTAACTCTTCATCATCATCACTTGTAATATATGTAGGTTTAGTCTCAGTTTTTTCAGTTGTATTAATATTGATATTTACTGTTGGTTCAGATTTATGATCAAGTATATCATTAATTTCTTTCTTGATATCTTTTTCATCTCTAATAGCAGTATTTTCAATTTCTTTTTCTTCTTTTTCTTTTGCTGCTAATTTTTCTCTTTCTTTTCTTTCCTCTTCTTCTTGTTCTTTTTCTAGTTTAGCAATTTGTTCATCAAGTTTCTTAACATAATCATCTAAACTAGTACTCATCATTGGTTGACTTCTCATTCCACCAGGAACATATCCTCCACTCATTGGCATACCCATCATATTAGGCATACCCATTCCTCCTGCCATACCTGGCATACCTGGCATTCCTGAAGGTTGTTCTCCTTTTAATTTAGTAACGAATCCTTTTAAGTCAAATACTTTTATTTCACGACGTGGTCTAGTAGTATATCCCATATCTTCATATTTTTTACCCCAATCTATTTGCCAGTTTGGAGTTAATTTTGTTTTAAAAGGCATACTTCTAAATCTATTAAATATAACTTCATTTTGTTTTAAAGCTTGTAAATCACTAACTGTGAATAATGGTCTAATTGGTTGAGCTGGCTCATCCTTTTTAGGTTTATCTGGTTTTTTATCACCAAGTAATTTACTAATTTCTTCTAAGGCAGCTAACTCTGTAGACATGATATATACAAAGTTACCACAGTTACCTTTAATTGTTTCTGCTACATCTTTTCCATAAACTTGATTTAATTGTGAAAAGTTTTGAATAGCAAATGTAAATCTTATATTTCTTGAACGAGATGCTGTAATCATAGTACCAATATCATTAAGTGCTGGCATATTAGCAAACTCATCAAGAATAAAGTTTGTTCTATATGGAAGTTTTAATTTTGGACAAGTTTGTGCTACCGCAATTAAAGCTTCATAACATTGTTTTACGAATATTGTTGCAAGTGCATGATATGTAGTTTTTTCATCATGTACTTTTAAGAATACTGCTGTTTTTTCTTTACCAATATCCCTAATATCGAAATCACTATATGATAGCATCTCTGATAAGTTCTCTTGACTTGAGAAAATTCTTGTCTTTGTTCTAAATGTAGACATGATACCACCACGTGTTTCATTAGGTGCATTAATACAAGATGCTGCAGCTATATATGCAGGAGATAATTCTCCTTTACTCTTAAAGTATTCTTTAATATAGTTAGATGAACCAAATCTATCTTCACCTACTTCAGCCATCATGTTAACGCTATTGATGTTTACTTCATCTTCAGTAGCATCATCAAATAGTCCTAATGATAAACCAGTAAAGAAGTTAGATGCTGTTTGTTCCCAGAATGGCTCAGCTTTATTATTTGGGTCTACCAAAATGTTTTTAGCAAGGTCTTGTAATAACTCATTTGCTTTATCTACATTACCTTCTTTATATATTCTATATGGATAACTAAATGGGTTCCATGCACTTCCTTCATTAGGATCACGGAAGTTTAATAGAATAATTTTATATCCTTTTTCTTGTAATAATTTTCCACAACCTTCATAAAGTTCACCTTTAGGGTCAGTAACGATAATACTTTCGCCATGACGAGCTAATATATTAACAAGTGGGAACATTAATTGTTGAGTTTTACCAGAACCAGAAGCACCCATAACTAATGCGTGTGGTTCTCCACTATCATCTACCCAAGCATCAGTTCCATTATTTATAAATGGAAGACCACCTCCTGGATAATCTTCATCTTTTAAGTGAATCTTAACAATACCACGTTCTTTTTTCATTTCACGTTCACTTAATAGTTTACTATATCCATCATTTTTACTCTTTAATTCAGTTGTAAAACCAAATCCTTCTTCTCTTTCAAAGAAATATGATGAACAAGCAAGCATCAAAGCGATTAATGTTAAGAAGTAAAATACTAATGTATAGAAAATAAAGTCAGAACGAAAAGCAGGGCCTGGATTTAGTCCCCAAATTTCACCATCAACAGCAAAACTATGTAAGTTTAATACTGCGATTGCTACTAAATATAATAAGAAAATACAGAATATTACAAATATTACAACGTCTTTCTTTTCTGCCCTGAACTTTAACTTCATCTATTTATTCACCCCGATACAAAAATATTATACACTATAAAATATTTTTTTTCACTAATATTCTAAATTTTTGCTATTTAAAATTTGATATTTAAAGAATTTACCACTATTATTTATCTTAAACTGTATTTGTTTATGAGTGGTTTTACCATTTAATACCCCTTTTACTATATTAATAGCACTAGGAGCATTACTATTTTTAATAGATATATTTAACTCATCTATAGCTTGTAATTCTTTAGGAGTATCAGTTATATAATATTCAAATAAATATAAATTAGTAGTTACTATTCCTTCTTTAACACTAATAGCATCTACCATAATTTTTATTTCATTGTTATAATCACGAGCTACATTTCCAAAGTTAAAACAATAATTATTACCCCTAGATTTAACATATTCATAATAACCATCTAATAAATCAATATTTTCAGATATTTTAACTCCGTATAACTCTTCAAATGAATCTATAACATATTTACTTCTCATACAGAAATTACCTGTACTATAATCAATTGAACTTAAATACTTTTTATTATTTAATTCAAATGCAAATATATAATTCCATACCATTTGTTGTAAAGAAGCACCACTATAAAACTTATAATTATAATTTGAAATTAATGCTTCTTTACCAAATAGATAATCTGTCTCTAATCTATCCTTGATTTCTGCATATGTTGGACTAGATTTATCGCTCACATCTTTTTCACTAATATTTAAATTGTCATAATCTGGAAAATTAGTTTTATCTTCTTTATTACTACTTGCGCTAGCTAATATATATACTAGGATTATAAATAATATAGCTACTCCGGCTACGATTAATCCGGCTTTTAATTTTGATTTATCTATCTCCATATTGCCCTCCTAATACTTTAACTCAAATAGTTTTCCATCATATGTTCCAGAGTTTCCATTTCTTCCATAATTTCCACCCCAATTAAATCCAGCATCTTTGTATGCATATGCCCATAATATATAGTTAACGTTCTTACAATTTTCTTCACTTCCACCAAGTGCATTAACAAATTCTAAATATTCAGATAATTCACGAGTATTATATGGAGAATATTCTTTTCCATTAACCGTTATTCTCTTAGAATAATTTATATCTTGAGCAATACCATATGCATGAGAATCAAATGTTCCACTAGCTGTTTTTTTCTCTATAAATACAGTACCATCCATAATATCATTCATAGTATATTTACAAGTTTGACCATTTGTAATTTTAACACCATTTGTTAACATCTTACATACACTCTTAAATGCTTTTTCAAAGTTTTTAACTGCATTTTTATGAACAGTATATTGTTTACTAGCAAATTCACTATTTCCTTCACATGTTGGACTAATAGTTACTAAATTAGCTGTTTTCCAATCAGGATTAATAGTTATATGAGTAGCATCACTACCATCCTTATAACTAAATCCATAGAAGTTACCTCTATCTGGTGCTACATTAGGATATTCTGAAGTTGGTTTATTACCAGTTCTATCTTCATCTTCAGGAGTTTCTGGATCTGCTGGAGTACTATCTCCATCAGAACATCTAATTAATGTTGCTCCTTCATCTCCATATTCCTCTTGCATTATTTGAGTAAATGACATACCTTGGTTAGCTTTATCTTCCCAACGATGTTGATATGTATCTACATAATGTGCACTAAATGGTGCACTGCCATCTATAATTAAATAATCAGATGCTTTTTCATATAATGCTTGATATATAGGATATAAACTTTCATTTACTCCTTTATATGTTCCTCTTCCAGGATAGTAACTATGACAACCTTGAAGTGTTGGAAGTGGTGTATTTAGTGAATAACAACCTCTCAAAATACCACAATAAACTTGATCACAGTTACCACTTCTCATTTTTATTGTACTACCCTTTGTATAATTATTATTTCTTCTTAAAGCATAACTAATAGCTGCTACCATTTGAGATAATACATAATTATCATTATTTCTTTGAGCACCTATTTCTCCATAAGTTACACCCATTATATAATCTGCAAAAGTTGTTTTAAGCATAGGTGAACCTAAACAGTCTGTTAATTCAACTGTTATTTCATTTAAATTTGCTGTTAAATATTGTTGACAATTTGCTCCAGTTGGAACACCTGTATATCCACCTAATGTACTATCATAATCATCCCTTTCATCAGGGTCATCTCTATTTAAAGAATGATTCATATTTGTTTTTCTTCCAACAATATCTTGTATTAATTGTTCTACTACTTTTGGAGTAAACACGTCATCATACGTAATATTTACTTTTCCATAGTAAACACCACCTGAATCCATAGATGGACCAAATGATGGGAAGTTTTGATATGCATATCCATTTCTATAATCAAAAGCTACTCCACCATATCCAGTAAAATAATCTTTTGTTTTAGAATTAAGATCTGCTGCTTGATAGAATATTTCACTAGATGTAGCATCAGGTGTTTCTAATGCCTTTCTAGCTTTATTAACACTACCCATATCAAGCTTATATGTAACATTAGATCCATATGATGAAGCAATAGCTTTTAATTGTTGATTTAACACTTCTTCAGTATAAGCATCATCAGCATTTTTACATTCATCAGAAGATGTTTCAAAGTTTTTATACTTTAATACTACTTCATCAAATTTATCAGCAGCATCTGCTCCAAATCTCATAAATACTTTCCACTTATCTAGATTATATTTATCAGATTCTGATTCTTTATATTCACATTTACCAGTAATACTTGTTACTTTATCATTTTCATCTTTAGTTACATCAACTACCCATTCATAATAATATGATTTAGTAACAGCATGTGAATGCTTAATTAAATCATCAATACCTTTTCTAGTTATATGAGTATTTTTATCTTGTAAAACTTCACTTAAACTAGAATAATGCTCTGTAGTTGGTGCTAAATTAGGTGCTTCATTTGGATTAATATATTGATCTACTGTCGGTCTTGTATCATATCCATAGAAAATTGTTGAGAATATCAATGCTTGATCTACATTGTTCTTCTTAGTTTCTTTTTCAATATATCTAATAAGTTCACAAGTTTCAGTTATTTTGTGTCCCCATAAACTATTCCACCCATCAGCTATACCAGTCCAGAAATTACCTTCACAACTCTTATTATTTTCTAAATAATTAATAAGATCTGTTCTATTCATTGGATTTCCATTTGCATCATATTGATACTTTTCATCATCTACTAAACCTGGCATCTCACCTGTTTCTTCTTTAGTAGCTTCAGGCAAACCAAAGAAACTAACAAGTCCTAATGTTAGATTATCAATTGCGGCCATTACTGCTATAACAATAAATGCAACAACAAATGCAGCTAACATTCCGCCAATAATTATGATATACCATTTATATTTCTTCCATAGCTTTTTGCCAATTTTTAATCCGCCGCCACTATCTTTATCATCATCTTTATCTTTGTCAACGCCATCATCATCGTCTTTTTTGTCTTTTTCTTTTTTGTCATCAGAAGATTCACCATCTTTTTTCTCTTTATCACCAGATGATTTTTCTAGGCCATCACTATCACTTTTTTCTTTATCTTTGTCATCCTTACTTTCTAGACCATCAGTATCTTTTTTCTTTTTTTCTCCAGTAATGTCATCAGCTTCTTGATCTTCTTCTTTTTGTTTCTTTTGTTTAGAACTAGTCTTTCCATAATCTTCATCAGTACCTCTTATTTCTTGATTCTTACCAGTTCTATCATTTATGCTTTTAATGTCATCAGTTTTATTATCGTTGCCCATGCTAAAACCACCGAATTCACCAAATCCGTTAAAAGAAACACTAACATTACTTTGACTAGCTTGATCTATATCTTGTTCAAGTGACTCATCATTATAATCGTCATTCATAATTAACTCCTTTTAAGAAAAAAAGAGGATTTTATTAGAATCCTCCTCCTGATCCAAATGATTCTAACTCTTGTTGAGTTGCTATTACATTAATACGCATTCTTCTGTTTCCACATACAAATAATGCTTGTCCTTGAGAATATCTCTTTATAGAATCTCTTTCTTGATCATTTAAGTCTATTAATTTTGATAAATCATCAACAGCTTGTTTCTTAAGTCCCATAACTAAATAATATGAAGCATTATCAAATATAGCTTTACCATGAACAAGTACGTTAGGAGCAGCAAAGTCTGTTGGTTGTTGTGTAATAACAATAGTACCTGTATTATACTTACGACTACGTCTTTGGATACGTGCTAAGAATTCAGCACCTAATGTATTTTGATCAGCAAGAAGCATATGTGCTTCATCAACCATTAATATAGTATTTACTTCTCTATCTAATGTAAGTCCCCATGCAAACTTTAATATGTTGAAGAATAATGCATTTCTGATATTACTATCTGCATTCATAACTTCACGAATATTAAATACTATAAAGTCTGCATCTGTATCAATAGTAGTTTTACCTGTGAAATAATATCTTAGCTCATTTACTAATGGTCTAATCTTTATTTCAAGTCTTTCCATGATATCTCTTTCATGAGTATGCTCAGTCATAGCAAATAATTTACCTTTGATTGTAGCATATACATCATCAAATGTTGGATAATCATGTGCGAATATCTTAGTAAAATCAGTATTGAAATCTATTTTATATCTCTTATATGTTTCTTGAACCATTTCACTGAATAGTGTTAAAACATCTTCTTCAATGTCAGGACTATAGTACTTCATGAATGCTTTTAATGTTTGAAGAGTACGAGTAAGTACAGCATATCCCATACCTTCTGTCATTTCTTCTTCATCAGCATCAAGTACTACTTCTAATGGGTTTATCATACCAAAGTCGCCACCACGACCTAAGTCGATAAAATCTCCACCATATAATCTAGTCATTTCTTCAAGCTCACCTTCAGGGTCTATTGCTACGATCTTATGACCATTTCTAATATTACTTCTTAAAAGAACTTTAGCAGCTGTAGATTTACCACTACCAGAAGTACCTAAGATAATCATATTAGCATTATTTCTATTAAATTCTTTCTTAGTTTGATATAAGAATTGGTTAAATAAGATAACACCACCAGAGTAATCAACACCAAGTAAACATGCAAGTCCTGGATCCTTAATACTATCGAATACAAATGGATACATAGCAGCCATTGTAACTGATGGTATTGGTGTACCTATTCTATCTTCTATATCATTCTTTTCAAATATAGGAAGCATACTTTCTATAATTTTTCTTTGTTCAAATCTTAAAACTAATCCCTTCATTCCCATAGCATCTAAATAGTTCTTAACTTGAACTTTTTTATTTTCTAATTCTTCATGAGAATCAGCACTTAATAATAAATGCATTTGGAAATCGAAGATTCTAGCTTGTGTTGCAGCTAGCATTTCAATAAAACTTTCAATACTTTCATAATCTTGACGATATCTTTCTTGAATAGTTCTATCTCTTTCATCTTGATATCTAGCTTTTAAATCAGCAATCTCTGAGTTTAACATTTTTGATAAAACGCTAAATGAGATTGGAATATGTTTAATACATACTTTAATTCCAGATAATTGTGTAATATTTGCAAGATAACCTTCACTAATAGATTTAGGATAACTAACTATTGTTAAAACACAACAGTATTTATCACTAATAATCATTTCTGAAGATTTAAATTCTAATCCCTTTGGGGCTAATTGACTCTTAAAACTTACGCTCATATACTACTCATCACCGTCCCAAAATTAATAGTGTCTCCACCATTCATAAATCCATCTAATAATGTTCTTAAATCATCATTACTTACTTGTGTTGATTGTAGTCCAGCTAAAGCAAGTCCTGATACCATATTTTGTATTCTCTTTTGAATAACTTCAGGTCTTCTTTCTTTAAATAGTAAGAAGTATTCAGTATCAGTTACATTAACTTCTTTACTCATAAATAAATTAGCTTTTTCTATATCTTCTCTAACTAATTTTCTCATAGCTTGAGATTGTACAGAATTATAAAGTAATTTTAATTGAGCAAGATATACATTAATATCAACTGGTCTATCAGATACAATTAACCAGAAAGGATAATCTATAGTATTATAGAAATTTCTTAAATTAAAGATGGCATTACTTTGACTATCATAGTCTAAGATAAAGATGTTTCTAGGTTTAACTTTAACACCTGTTACTCTATATCCATTATCTAAAAATATTTCACCATTTTGAATACCCTTTATAGGTAACCAATCTTCTGCAAATTTTCTTGTAGAATTACTTTTTGATTTGTTCGCTTCCGTATTCAATTCTAGCACACCATCCTCTCCAACAATACTGTTTAGGCTCTAATATAAATATTATAGCCTCCTCTATAAATACCAGAACATTGTGGTAATAAGGTATAGGCACAACCAATAATACACACAATGTTAATGGTAATAACTTTAATACAAGAGTCATAAAACCTTCACCAGGCACTATAAACATCATCATCAATGTTACAAACCCACCACCAATAAGAACAGCCAAGTCTATTGGTCTAAATACACCAAACATTAACTGACCTTTTTTACTATTGGCGGGTATTAAATAATTATTCATACTCTTTTTTCCTTTCTATTAATTTAATATCAATTTTAAACTATTTATTCTTTGGATTTCCTCCATGAGTTCTTTGATAACTTGGCTTATTTTGTATAGCAGCTTTTTCTTCGTGGATTCTTCTCTTCTCATCTGTTCTGTTCTTACCACTAGCGTCTCTTCCACCAGCATCAAGATAACTTTGACGTTTACTTCTAACATCGGCGCTATGATCACCTTCAAATCCTTTTCTAGCATCATAGTAATCTTTAGCACGTTTTTCTGCATTATGACGAGCCACTTCTGCAGCAGTTTTAGCATCTGCAATACTCTTCTCTTGTGCTGCAAGTCTTTCTTCAGCTTCTATCTTTCTTTGTTGCATTTCTTCAAGAAGTTGTTGACCAGCAATTCTATCTTCATCAGTTGTTGCTGAATCTAATTGTTCTTGTGCTTCAGCAACTCTTCTATCTGCATCAGATATATTACTTCTATATGAACTTAAATCTGTTGTACTAATACTATCGTATGCAGCTTGAGCTTGTTGATATGCTTTGTCATAATCAAGCATTTTAGCAGCATAAGCATCTTTATCTTCTCCAAGTTTAACATCACTATATCCACCTGAATATGTATCTCTAAAGTAGTCTGCAGCATGATCAGCATCGTAACCCTCTTGACTTGCACCCCAAGTTTGATCGAATTGTGATGTTAAATGTCCGTCGTTATCAACAGTTCCCATCTTAGAATCTTTAACTGCGAATTTTTCTGCTGAATCTAATGCATCTAAAGCCGCACTTTGTCTATCAAGTTTAGCAATCTTTCTATCTTGTGCATTTCCTACACCAGCAGCGCTTTGTACATTTCCAATTCCAGTTTGTATTAAGCCACCTCTAGCAGCAATATTTTGTCCTTTTGCTTTTGTATCTTTACCAACTTGTCCTTGTCCTTTGAAGAAATCTGCAACATTCTTTCCTTTTGCTCCAGATCTAGCACCACCAGTTATACCTGATCCAATACCAGCTATAGCTCCGCCAATGCCACCTCCGGCAAATCCACCGACTGCACCAACAAGTCCACCAATAGTGCCACCTGCAACTCCTCCAACAAGTCCTTTAAGGAATGGCATGAAGTCACGCTTTTTAGTTTCTATTTCTAAATGTAATATTTCATTTATAAAGCTTGGAATATCTCCAGCAAATTTAAATGCAGCAATAATAATTAATATTATCATTAATGCTACTGTATACCACTCATCAGAGTTAATTGCTGGGAAGTAATCTGTTATATTTCTAATAAATTTAACTACAAAATTACAAACAAGAAGCATACTAAACATACGTATAAATACTTCTACATATACAGCACTATACTTCTTTACAAAAGCTGAGAATGTTTTACCTTTAATACCCTCACCAATAATAGTGATTATTGCTATTGGGGCTACTACTTGCAAGATTAATAACTTAAATGCACGAACTCCAACTTGAATAGTCGTTTTTATAAATGCGTAAATCATATAACATGCCGCAGCAAAACCAACTACATAGAAGTAGTCAAACTTCTTACCAATATCACCTGCTATTTGAGGTAGATTTCTAAATTCTATATGACCATTATCATTTAATGCTTGTTTTAAAGGTTCTTGATTCTGTGGATCTTTAGCATCTGTTATGAATGTTGAACATACCGAAAACGCAATATATTCACCAATATCTGGCATTTCTTCAGCAGTACCAAAAACAATTCTATTAATAAGACCAGAATCTTTTCCACCTGTTATATCTGCTATTTGCCCCAAAACAACAAAATTATAGTTATCTGGAGTACCTATAATTAACATACTAAGTTCATTAAATAATGTAAAAATTGTATTATAACTTAACAGTAATGCCGCAGTTATAAATATATTAATAAGTATTTCTTTACCTTTTTTACTAGCTTCTTCTGGATTTAACATAAAGTTAATCAAAGAAATACCTAATTTATACACAACAAAAACCATAACTAGAGCTTCAATTCTAGTTAGGATACCTGAAATAAGTCCATATAAACTATTAAAGTTTAGTGTACACATCAATTGGAATAACTTATATGAATATGCTAGTAGCATATAAGCAAGACCATCAAAGAATAGTAATGCTTTATAGAAAATCTCTGTAATCCAATCGACAAAGCCACCTATATTTATCAAATCAGTGAAAAAACCTATAATTGTAAGTATATTCATATGTACACTCCCTATTCCTATCATAAGAATTATAACATAAATATTTTTTAAAATAAAGTATTTATGTTATTCAAAATATTCATTTATTTCAACTTTATGTTCTAAAAATAATTTGTTAATAACATAGTTAAATTCTTCCTCATCATCAATAGGAGAATACTTTGTTATTCCCCCTTCAAAATTAACCTTAACTATTGAAACGTCATTTTCAAATTCATCATTATTTATTAGATAAAGATATGTATTATCTTTATGTTTTAATACATCTATTACTAAATAATCCCCATTGTTAAATTTAATAACATTATTCTTTTTTATATTCATTTTTATAACCCCATAACATTATCTTTTTCATAATCACTAACATATTCACTAGCTGCATCAATTGTTTCACCAATTGAATCTTTTAAGAATCCTCTTGAATACATTAAAGAAACTAATACAACATTAGCATAATCAGTCTTTTCATCTCTAATAGCACCCTCACTTACAAATAAATGAGTACCTCTTGTATTAGGATTATATCTTGTTAATTCACTAATATTTTCAGCATCTACAATAGGTTTTATTTTCATAGCCTCTTCACCTATTATAATTTTATCATATTATGGAACAATAAAAAAGAGTTATTTTTTATAACTCTACATTATGATAAACGTTGCTTACATCATCAAGTTCATCCAACATTTCAAGTAATTTTTCAAATTTAGCTTTGTCTTCATCACTAAGTGTTACTGTATCATTTGCAAAATATGATATTTCATCAATTTCAAATGTAATTCCAGGAAATGCACTTTCTAATGCTTTTTTAGCATTATTTAAATCAGCTACTTCAGTATAAACAACAATTGTTCCATCATCTTCTACTTCGATATCTTTAGCATCAACATCACCATTGATTAGTGCATCCATTACTTCTTCTTCATTGTGACCTTTGATACCAACTACTCCTAAATGTTCATACATGAATGATACTGAACCTTGACCAGCTATCTTAGCTCCACATTTGTTAAATACTGTTTTAACATATGTAAGTGTTCTATTAGTATTATCAGTTAAACATTTAATAATTAATGAACTTCCGCCTTGAGCGAATGCTTCATATTCTACAGTTTGATAATCTTCAGTAGCACCTTTCTTAACTTTATCAATATTTCTATTAATTACATCTGCTGGAACTTGTTCTTTTTTAGCTTTCTCAATAACTCTTCTTAATTCAGCATTATTTACTGGATCTGGATTTCCTTTAGCAGCTTGATATATTTCCTTTGCATAAATTGAATATAATTTTGATTTTTTGGCAGCAGTAGCAGCCATAGCTTTTGCTCTTACTTCATGAGCTCTTCCCATAATAAATTCCTCCTTAATTTTTGTTTTTTATTTATTTATATAACCAATCTTTTCGGTGGATTCTCTAACATATTAAGAATTATTTTTATATCCATAATTTCACCCTAATCTAGATTTGATATCTCTTCTATTATTTTAGCATACTCTTTATAATTTTCAAAATCATTCTTAATATTTTTATCTAAAAAGTCTTTAGAATCAGCTTTAGCTTGAAGAAGTATTTTCATATCTTGATGTAAGTTAGACACTTTAAATTCCATATCTCCACTTTGTTTAACACCAAATAAATCTCCTTCTCCACGCATTTCATAATCTTTTTCTGTTATATAAAATCCATCATTACTTTCAGTTAATACTTTAAGTCTTTCATTTTCTTCACTACCAATTAATACACAAGTACAATCAAAGTCATTTCTTCCAACTCTTCCTCTTAATTGGTGAAGTGTTGCAAGTCCAAACATCTCAGCATCATATATAACCATTAGTGTTGCATTTTTAACATCTATTCCTACTTCAATAACAGTAGTAGATATTAATATGTTAGTCTTATTTTCTTTAAAGTCTTCCATTATCTTATCTTTATCAGCTTTAGATAATTTACCATGCATAATTGCACTCTTAACTTTTCCTTTAAAGTACAATTCTATATTTCTCTTAATTTCATTTACTGTAGTTAAATCCAGTACTTCATTCTCTTCAATGATTGGACTAACAATATATACTTGGTGACCATTATCTATTTCACTTTTCATCATTTCATATACACTAACTAATTCTTTAGGACTCTTAATTATTGTTTTAATTTCTTTTCTTCCTTTTGGTTTAGTCTTTATATATGAAATATCCATATCACCATATATAGTTAATGCAAATGTACGAGGTATTGGTGTAGCACTCATATAAAGAATGTCTGGTAATATTCCTTTACTCTTCAAACTAGCTCTTTGATTAACACCAAATCTATGTTGTTCATCTGTAATAACAAGTCTTAAATCTTTAAAAGTTACATTGTCAGAAAGCAATGCATGTGTTCCGATTATTAAGTCTATTTTTCCTGCTTTTAATCTTTCAACAACTTCATCTTTTTCTTTCTTTTTCATACTTCCAACAAGAAGTTCTACTCTCATCTTAGTACTGCTTAATATATTTTTAATAGTTTCATAATGTTGATAAGCAAGTACTTCAGTTGGTGCCATTAAAGCAGTTTGATGTTTTGCTAAATAATTTATATAAGCGGCAACAATACTTACTATTGTTTTACCACTACCTACATCTCCTTCTAACATTCTATTCATTCTTCTAGAAGAAGTCATATCTTCATATATATCATTAATTGCTTTATTTTGATCTCTAGTTAATTCAAAAGGTAAACTTCTTATAAAATCATTAACACTTTCTAAATCAACACTTCTAACATAACCTTCATTTTTCTTTTTATTGATTTCTTTCATATAATTAATCTTAAACATAAATTCAAATAACTCTTCATATTTAAGTTTGATTAATGCTTGTTTAACATCATCTTCATTCTTAGGATTATGTATCTTATTAACCGCATCCTTTTTACTAATAAATTTATATTGTTCATTTAAATATTCTGGAACATAATCAACAAATCTATCATAATCAGGTAATACCTCATTAATATATTTCTTTAATTGTTTAGAAGTAAGTCCACTAGTTAAATGATAAACACTTTCAATAGAGCCGCTAACCATCTTTTCAAATTTAATATCTGATGCTACTACTGTATTTTTATTTTTATCATATTTACCAAATACAGTAATAACACTACCAGGTGTTAAATGTGTCTTTAGAAACGCTCTATTAAATATAACAACAGCTATCATTTTTCTATTAGATACAGCTCTAAATGTCAAAGATGACATATTAGCTCTAAATCTACGTGTTAAAGGTACACTATCTACAATACACTCTATTATTACATTTTGTTTATCTTCAGCTTCTTTAATATCATTTAATATAATAATATCGTGTCTATATGGATAGTAATTAACTAAATCATCTATATTATTTATATTTAAATTTTTTAAACAGTCTAATGTTTTTGGACCTAAACCTTTGATATCGCTTAACTTCATAGTTCACCTCCAACAAAATCTACCATATTATATCATAAAACCATTTTTTTTCAAAGATAAAAATTCTAAAAAATTTTTTAAAAAATACTTGACAAAATACGCTTAAATCATTAGTATATAGAATTACCAATTCACTTTTAGGCGAATTGGTGCTAGTATCACACTAGCCAACCCCTTTTTATTCTTTTTTCCGGACTGTCCATCAGGGGGTGGCAGTCCTATTTTTGTAAATAAATGCATTTTATATATATATAAAGATTACGGAGGAAATATGCAAGCAGACTTTGATTTAGATACAGTATTATCTGTAGTATCTCGTTTCAATATAACAGATGATTATAATAATGTTATTAATCTAATAGGATTTATATCAGGTATACCAAATATATCAATGACAGATTTCTTTAAATGGTATGAACCTGCAAGAAATCATATTTTATCTTTATATCCAGGCTTAGACGATCCAGTATATGGATTTGATAGTCATTCTATCGGGATGTATGTAAAAGAAAAGAAAGAACAATTTGATGATCATTTAACAATAAGTGTATACGGAGAAAAAGTTACAAAATTATAAATCGTGTTAATTGCAAACAATACCATAATATATTATTATATTAATAGAAAAGGAACATTCAATTTGTGTAGATTGAGTGTTACCTTATTGTTATCACCTAACTTACATCAGTTAGGTGTTTTTCTTTTATATAAAACAAACAAAAAATCATTTTTTCTAAAATGATTTTTTATATTTTATACCTTGATAAGAATCTCTTCTTTTCATTTCTTTATCTATATCATTTATTATAGTAACTTTTTTAATTAACCAGTTTGGTTCAATTAAATCATCTACTTTAGGATCTCCAGTTATTCTATTAACAACTATATCTTCTCTTAAATACTCTAGTTGATCACAAACTGTATTAATATAATCTTCTCTACTCATAACTTTAAAATGTGTTTCATTATACATTCTTTCAAGTTCAGTATCTTTTAATATAGATAATGCATGTATCTTAATACCCTGAATATCTATATTACTCAAATACTTAACAGTATCAACCATCATATCATGTGTTTCATATGGAAGACCATTTATGATATGTACTACTACATTAATATTTCTACTTCTTAACTTTTTAACCATATCTTCAAAAGATTTTAATGAATGACATCTATTAATTATTTTAGAAGTTTCATCATGTATAGTTTGTAATCCTAATTCTATAGTTAAATAAGTTCTTTTATTTAAATCGCTTAAATATTCTAAGCATTCATCACTAATCGCATCACATCTTGTTGCAATATTTAATCCTACTACACCATCTTGTTTTAATATCGGTTCATATAATTCCTTTAATCTTTTAACTGGTGCATATGTATTTGAATTAGCTTGGAAATAACCAATATATTTTGCTTTAGGCCATTTCTTTAACATCATATTTTTTATTTTCTCAAATTGAGTTACTATATCATCATGTTTATCTCCCGCATATTCAGCAGAACCACTCTTTGAACAATATATGCATCCTCCAATTCCTACAGTACCATCTTTATTAGGACATGTAAAACCACCATCTAAAGATACTTTAAATACTTTAGAATTAAACTTATGTTTATAAAAATAATCAAGTGTATAATATCTTTTATTTGAATCACTATATTTAAACATACAAATCACAAAATAATTTTATCATAAAATAAATAAAAAAGACGATTATTCGTCTTTTTTATTTTCTAAATCTTTAAAGTAATTATATCTTTCTTTAGCATAATTAACATTTTCATCATATAGTCTTTGATATTCTTCTTCATTCTTAACTTCAAGATTTTTATATCTTAATTCTTTTTGGAATACTATATCATAACTATTAAAATCAGGTTCTTTAGAATCAACTGTTAATTTATCTTCTTCTGGGTTATATCTCATAAGAAGATTGTAACCAACATTCTCAAGTAGTTTTTGTTCTTCTAGTTGATTAGACATACCACCAATTATTCCTTGTTCAATACATGGACAATATGCAATGATTAGTGCTGGTCCTTTATGTTCTTTAGCTTCTTTGAATACTTTTAATGTTTGCATCATATTAGCACCCATTGATATTGAAGCTACATATACATTAGGAATAGCCATTGCTATTTTGAATAAATCTTTCTTACTTTCAAGTTTACCAGTATCAGCAAATTGAGCAATTGCTCCATTTCTAGTTGATTTAGATTTTTGACCTCCTGTATTTGAATATACTTCTGTATCAAGAACCATTATCTTAATATTTTCATTACTATGAAGAACGTGATCTAGTCCACCATATCCAATATCATAAGCCCATCCATCCCCACCTAGAATCCATACTGTACGAGCTGGAATATAATCAAGTAATTCTCTTATCTCATCTGGAATTAGACTGCCTTCTAACTTATCCTTAATAGCATAAGTTAAATCATCATCATCCATATTATCTATCCATTCTTTAAATGTTGCTTTAATTTCTGGACCAACTTCATCTCTATATTTAAACATTAATTTTTTAAGTCTTTCACGAGTCTTAACATATGATTCATGAATACCAAATCCAAATTCAGCATTATCTTCAAATAATGAATTCATCCATGGTAACTTATATGGAGTAAGTGGTAAACTACCACCATATATTGAAGAACATCCAGTAGCATTAGCAATAACCATATTACGTCCATATAACTCAGTTAGCAATTTAATATATGCTGCTTCTCCACATCCAGCACAAGCTCCTGAAAATTCAAAATATGGTTTTTCAAATCCAATACCTTTAACAGTAAATTTATTAAATGGTGTTTCATTCTTATGATTATCAAATAAATAATTACATACTTTTTCAAGTCTATCATTATATGTACCTGGTTCTAATGCTTTATTACCATCTTTACCTGGACATACACTCATACAAAGTCCACAGCCAGTACAGTTAGCTTCATCTATAGCCATATAGAAGTTCTTTCCATTTTCTCCCATACTTGGTATTGTTTCAACTTTGTCAATTCTAGCATCTATTAATTCATTATCAGTCAAACTAAATGGTCTAATTGCAGCATGTGGACAAACAAATGCACATTGATTACATTCAATACAATTTCCACTACACCATTTTGGAACTAATTCACTAGTTTTACGCTTATCAGTTTTAGCAGTTCCACCTTCAAATGTACCATCTTTATAATCTAAGAAATCACTAACTTTTAGATCATTACCACGTAGTTTTAATATTTCATTTGTGAAATTCTTATCTTCTTTTTTATCTTCTATTAAAGTAAATATCTTATTGTTAATTTCTTCTAAATATTTTAGTCCCTCATCAATAGCACCTATATTATTATTAACAACTGCGTCTCCCTTTGATGAATATGTCTTTCTAACTAAATCTTTAAATTCATTTATTTCATTTGTAGAATATCCACCAATCTTTAACATATACATACATACTACGTTATTAATTTTTCCTTTAAGTGAATATTTCTCATTTAATTCATCTAAATTAGCAATATATACTTTAATATTTTTATCTACTATTGTTTTCTTATTTTCATAATTCATTAACTGATTCAATTCAGCATCATTTTTATTACTTGCGATTAATAATGTACCATTCTCTTTAATATCTTTTAATACATCATATCTACCTAAATAAATATCTTTTGATACTACTATGAAATCAGGTTCAGTTAAGAAATATGGAGCATCTATTTTAGATGGTCCTACTCTTAAGTGTGATATTGTTACTCCACCACTCTTCTTAGAATCATATTCAAAATATCCTTGAACATAATTCTTTTCACCAAGAACTTTCATAAAGTTTTTACTAGCACCAACCATACCATCTGATCCAAAACCAAATACTTTTATTTCTTGATAATCTGGTTTAATATCAATATCTTTTGGTGCTATGCTTCTATGAGTAACATCATCTAAAATACCAATTGTAAAATTATTCTTTGGTTTACTTGCAAATAAGTTTTCAAATACACCATTTATATCTCTAAGTGGAACATCTTTACTAGATAGTCCATATCTTCCACCATACACTTTTATATTCTTTTCTTTTAATGCTTCTAATATATCTAAATATAATGGTTCACCAGCACTACCTGCTTCTTTAGTTCTATCAAGTACACCAACTACTCTTACTGTACTAGGTAAAACATTAAATAAGTATTTAGTACTAAATGGTCTATATAGATGTACTTCAATAACACCTACTTTTCTACCATGATGATTTAAATAATCAACTACTGTTTTAATAGTAGATGTTACACTACCCATTGCTACTATTACATGTGTTGCATCACTAGCTCCATAATAATTAAATGGTTTATAATCTGTTAAAGCTAATTTATTTAACTTTTCCATATTAGCATTTACTATATCAGCCATTTCATCATAATATTTATTTCTAACTTCAGTATTTTGGAAATACACATCTCCCGTTTCAGAAGTACCACGAGTTATTTCTTTTCCTAAATTTAAAGCTCTACTCTTGAATTCTTTAATTTTATCCATATTAGCAAGTTTCATTACTTCTTCATCATTTAATAACTCTACTTTATTTAGTTCATGAGAAGTTCTAAATCCATCAAAGAAATGTACAAAAGGTAAGCTTCCATCAATAGCACTTAAATGTGCGATTATAGACATATGATATGAATCTTGTACACTAGAAGATGCTAACATACAGAATCCTGTACTTCTAACAGCATATATATCTTGATGATCTCCAAATATTGATAAAGCATGAGTTGCTAAACTTCTAGCAGCTACATGTATAACACCAGGTAACATTTCACCAGCCATTTTATACATAGTTGGTATCATTAATAATAAACCTTGTGATGCTGTAAATGTTGTAGCTAAACTACCACCTTCTAAAGCACCATGTGTTACTGCAGCAGCACCTGCTTCACTTTGCATCTCTACTACTTTAACAGTATCATCAAATATATTTAATTTACCAGCGCTACTCCATTTATCAGTTAATGTTGCCATTGGACTAGCTGGAGTAATTGGATAAATACCACATACTTCACTAAAAAGGTAAGCTCCTCTAGCAGCAGCTTCATTTCCATCAATTATTAAACTTTCTTTCATATCATCACCTATTATATTATAATATAAAAATTCAATAAAAAAAAGATTGATAACAAATATCAATCCTTTTTATTTTAATTTGTAATCTTAATATTAAATCTATACATTGATTTAACATTCTTAGTACATTTACCACTAGGACTAGTAGCATCATATTGAATAGTTTGTGAAACTATTGTACTACCTGCTTTTTTAGCTTTTACTACCCAAGTAAATCCAGTATTATCAACACCTGTTCTACTTTGAGCAACATAAGTACTCCATCCAGTAGCTCCATCAGCAGATTGTCTTGTATATTTTACAAGTGTTCCACATTCACTTGGTAGATTAACTCTAAATGTTTTGGTTTCTCCAACTTTCATTGTAATAGTTGATCCTTGTGCTCCTAAAGATGGAACAACTAAGTTATGTGATTTAGAGAAGCAATTGTACCATGCATCATCTTTTGAATCTTTAGCACAGCCATATGTACCTGGAGTTGAACTTTGATGCTCATTTGGAATACCAGTATTACTATCTTTGCTTCCTCCGCCTGAATTATTATTTGAATTATTATTTGTTGCAGCAGCAGCATGTTTAATTAATAATAAGTAGTATCCTTTATAATCTTTATGACAATCTGCTCCACTAGTCATAAATCTAGACTTTTCAGTATCCATTCTTTCTAGTTTACCATCATAACTATCTATTATTAATAAATCTTCTTGTTTTAAACTATTACCACTAGTAACACTACTCTTAAATCCTACTACTGTTACAAAGTGTCTACTAGTTCCTGCTTTATTACCATTAACTTGTAATACTACAGGTCTACCATTTAATATTTCATTATATATTACATTCATAATAGTAGTCATATCTTCATCAATAAATTTAGTAAAGCTTCCACCACTAGTATAATTACCACCATTATCAGCATTGTAATTTCTTCTATTAGTATAATATCCCCAAGAATGCATCTCAGAAAATCCTAAACATTTATCATTATATTTTGAATCAGATGCTTGATATAATTTTTTGCTTGCTATATAACTTACATAACTTGGTAAATCTGCTTTAGTCTTAGCAATTATATATTCACCATTAAGTGTTTTAATAACTTCATTTTGAGTTCCATCTCCATCAAAAGTATATGAACCAGTTTCACCATCAACAGTACCACTCATAGTACTACCACTTGGTTTTTTAGGTCTATTTTCTTCTATCTTCTTATATACTTCATCTAATCTTTTTTGGAATTCTTCTTTTTTAGTTTTATCATTAATATTTAATAAGTATGATATACCATTATTATAATCATTTAAATCTACAGATTCTTCTGCTTTTGAAACTAAAATCTCTTCTTGTTTTTCATATGCTAGTTCTATTGTTTCCTTAGTAATGTTTCCTAAACACTTTTCATATTCACCATCATTACCAGCTATATTTGCAACAACTCTTACAAATGTTGGTATTAAGAATATTAAAACTGCTGCTACTACTTTAGCAACCATAGGTTTAGTTATTTTATTTAATTCAGAATTACTAACAGCACGTACCAAATCAATCATAGCACTTACTATTAATATAATAGGCACAGCTATTCTTATAATTTGAATAACTATATTTACAATTCTCATTACTTTTAGTACCTCAGGTACTTCACAAACACTTAATATCATATTTCTTATTCCTCTATTTCATTGTAGCACAATTTAAATCATAAAAAAAGAAGATTAATTATCTTCTTTTCTTTTTAGTTGTTTTCTTAACTACTCTAGTAGCAGGTTGTTCAGTTGCTTCAACTTTTTCTTCTCTAACTACTTTAGTAGGAGTATATTTTTGTTCAACTAGTTTACCAAGTAATTCTTCATTTTGTTTTTTAATAAAATAACAAACTACACAAACACCAATTGCTACAAAAATTGCATTAAATATTACAGGTCTAACATATTTTCTATATTCTTCTGCTTTAGCTTCTCCTACAGCATCATTATAAGCCTCAAAAACATCATATCTTTCTTCAGAATCATATAAACTTGTGATAGCAGCTTTAATACCATCAGCATAAGAATCAGCAAATCCTCCGAATACTTGATCTCCAATAATGATATATGGTACACCACTAGCAGGTTGTTCTAAAAAGTCAGATATTTTTTCAAGTAATTTAGAATTGTCAGCATTATTCCATACTTCAAATCCTACTACTTTAAAATACTTTCCATATTCATCTGTAATACCATTTAAGAAATTTAAGAATTTTTGACAATAACCACAACCATTACCTCTAAATAAATAGATAGTAATTTGATCATCAGTTTCAGCATATTCTTTAAATTCTTCTTTAATTTGCTCTTGAGCTAAAATCTCTCTGAAGTTCATTGTGTTATATTTTTTAATATTAATTTCTTCATCATCTGCAGTAACAGCTCTAACAGTAAATGGAGTCACTAACATCATCATAACTAATAATAAACCTAATATCTTTTTCATTGTCTACCTCCTAATATAATTATAAAATAATGCAATAAAAATGACAAGTTTTTTACGCTATATATTTCATAATCAAAGGTATTCTCATCTCATCTTCTGTTATACCAGCATGCATTGATTTAAGATTAACTGAGTTTTCATTATACCTAAAATACTTATCAGAAATAGCAAGAGCAAAATAATCTCCAAGAGTTGCTCTATAGTATTTATTGTAGTCTCCTCTACCAAACCAAAATTCTCTTATTATTTCTTCTTTAGTTTTTAAAACAAACCATTCACCAAAATATTTTTTAAACAATCTAACAAACTCTTCTTCTCTTCCTTCTTTTATTTTGAAAGAACAAAATCTTGATTCAATACTAACATCACCATCTAATGTATCAAATATATCTTTATACTCACTTAATGTAATTGGAGTACTATTCATATGACCATGATCTGCTATTACTATTAGTAGTGTATCTTTTAATTTTCTTGATAATTCTTCTGTTTTTTTATTAACTAAATTAAATGCATCAATACTTTCTTTAGAATCAGTTCCATGTTCATGCATAGTTGAATCAGGATCTTCATAATATGCATATACATATCTTCTTCCTTCTTTAGAAGTTTCTTCTAATATTTTTTCATGCATTTCATCAATATCTTTATATTTTATTCCACCATGATTACTTACTATACTAGCACTATATTTTCCTTCATTTATTTGTTCAATTAAATTTTTATATCCATAATATTTATTAGCTATATTATATGGAGCTGCTTGAACATATGTATCTTTAAATGTATTTAAAAACATAGTTATTATTTTATTTTCTTCCTTAATATACATATCCCATCCAAGCCAATTATGTTCACTTGGATTCATACCACTTAATATACTAGTAGTTGCTGCAGTAGTAGTACTAGGACATACACTAGATATACTTCTAATAGTATTTGCTCTTAAAAAATCATCTTCTTTTAATATCCTATTTAATAAATTATAACCCATACCATCATATAAAATTAATACTACATTTTTAGGATTATATTCTTCTAACATATTATCTATATCACTAATAGTATTATGTTTATAATCTACTTCAAAATATTTTAAAATACTACATGCTACATTAGTTAAACAATCATTATAATCTGGGAATGTTTCTTTCATATTTATCACCTAATAAAATTATATAAAAAATAAACCTTATTTAAAAGGTTTATTCTTCATAATCTAACATTTCATTAGTTTCATCTATTTGTCTTTGTTGTTCAAAAAACTTTTTATTATTTTCAGTTATCTTTTTCATATTAGCTTTACTTGTATAAACTATTGTTTCAGACACATCATCTACTAATACTTTATCATTTAACATATTTAAGAAATTCTTAAATAATTCCGGTGAATCTAAACAAGCTTGATATGAACTAATAATTCCATCAGAATTATATGTATGTATATTACAATAATTAGCATATTTATATACTATTCTAATATTATTATCTTTTGTTTCAACAAATTTATATCCACCATCAAATATAGTTTTATCTGTCATCTTATAAGTTACTTCTTTAGTTGTATAGTATTTTTCATCAAGGTCATTTATTACTTTGAAATCTTTGTAACTAGACATCACAAGTCCACAAGCTATTCCTATCATAATTAATGATACTAAGAATGATATAAGTAGTAGTCCTTTTTTATTCTTTCTATTAATAATAAAGTTAATAATAATATCAAGAATAATTAAGTTAATAACAATACCACCAATAATACCGATTAAAGCACCAACAAATAAAGCACCTGTTTTGCTTATCATAAATGAAAGTACAAAGCATGCAACTAGTCCTATTAAACTAAGTGCAAATCCAAGACCAATAAAGAATGCAAAGCATTTAACAAAGAATAAAATTACTTTAACAAGTCCATTTATAAATCTATATCCTGAATGTTCTGGATCTCTTATAATAACTTTTTCTTCTTTTCTTTTTATTTCTTTTACTTCTTTTTTATCAGTTTCAACTTCTTCAGTTTCTTCTTCAACTTCTTCTGTTTTTTCTTCTTTTTCATCAACTACTACATAATAATCTAAATATCTAATTTTGAATATATATAACATTATTGCTACTATTAAAACAAATGCAAATAATAAATATAATCCATCAAATACATTTAATACAACACGATATATAGATAAAGGTAAAATATCAAATATATTTCTTACAACATTATCTAATACTTCATGTAATACAAATGCTATTACAATAAGAACAAATCCTATTAAGCATTGTTCAAATAAACATTTAATTTTATTTTTAAATTTTAAGCTACTAAATAAATTAACTGTTTTACTAATATATGATAGAAAGCTATCTATATATTTATTAATAGTATTAGAAGATTGTTTAGTCTTTTCTATTTCTTTGATATCTTGATTTAATAAGTCATCAATATTTAAATTAAATATTTTACATAGTTCTAATACTTTATCCATTTCTGGATAAGCAAGACCTGATTCCCATTTTGAAACTGATTGTCTTGATACTCCTAATTTTTCTGCTAAGTCTTCTTGTGATAAATTATTGTCCTTTCTAATCTTTTTAAGATTGTCTGATAAATTCATTTTTATCTCCTCCTTATGCATCAAATATATCATGTCACCTGGTTGCATCCTACCAATTTTGAGTTGATTTATGTAAATTTTTGGTTGCATTTTAATAAATTATCACTATTATATCATATTTAAGCAATAAAAAAGAGCATTTATAATGCTCTAATATTCTTCGATGTATAAGAACTATATTTTGGATTACCATTAATATAAACATAACTTCTTACTTTATAATAATATCTCATTCCTTTTTTAGTTCCAGCATCTACATAAGTTGTCTCATCTACTGATGAATCTTTTATCATTTTATATGTTCCATTTAAAGATGTGCTTCTCCATATTTCATAACCTTCTGTAGCGCTAAGTCCTCCTACTTTAATAGTTACTGGTGAACTCTTACTAACAGTTAAAGTTACTGATGGAGCTTTAATAATAACTTTAGCACTAACTTTATTTGACATTGATCCACAATTCTTAAATCTACTACATCCTCTTACTCTATAATAATATGTTCTTCCTAAAGTTAGTCCACTATCTGTATATGATGTTGTTGTAATATCTGCAATTCTTTCATATGTTCCATTTAAAGATGTACTTCTATAAACTATGTATTTTGTTGCTCCTTTTACAGCAGTAATATTTAGTTTTAATGATTCATATGTATTAGACGCAACTTTAAATGCTGGTTTTGCTGGTGCTGTAACAGCAGTTATTACTTCACTATATTTTCCATAATATCTTTTTCTTCCTACTTGTTTATACGCTCTTACTTTATAGTAATATCTTTTATATGGACTTAATTTAGTATCATTATAACTAAGTGTAGTATTTTTAGTTATTGTTTTAATAGCTTTCCATGTTTTATTATTAGTACTTCTATAAATTACATATCCAGTATCAACTTGTCTATCCCAACTAATATTAATACTATTAGTTTTTATATTTCCAGCAGTCATATTCATAACTTGTTGTGGAATAAAAGTCTTTCCTTTAATTGTAGAATACTCTCTATTATAATCTCCTATTGAAAGTAATTTATAATAATATGGATTTCCATATTTTACATTTCTATCAGTATATGAAAGATTTACTTCATCAGTTTCATCATCTCTCCAATAAGAAGCTACACTAGTATATTTACCATCTTTCTTATCGCTTCTATAAAGTACATATCTATAAGCCCTATAATCATCTTCCCAACTAATATACAACGTTGCATTTTTCTTAATAACTTTAATTTCAGGTGTTTCTACTAAAGGTGAAAATGTTTTAATATAATCTTCCCTCTGGGTACCATATGTATCAAGTAAAGCTTGTATTTTAGCTTTATTTAATGATACTCTTATTTCTTTTAAATATTCATCTGGTTCATCTTCTCCTGGAAGAGTTACCTCATCATATGTTTGTAACCATCCATATTGATTATAGAATTCCTCATCATATTCTTCTTCTTCAAGATTTTCATCTAATTCAGTATATCCCATTAAATCAAATATAGAAATTAAGAATCCTTTAGCATATTTAAATGCATCATAATCATCAAAAGCTGCTTCATTAGAATCAAAATCTTCTGTTATTTCAGGTACTATACCATTATAAGCAATATATTCATCTGTATAGTCAAATGAAACTAATACATCTTCATGATTAATTATATTTATTTTATGATTCGTTTCATCTATTTCTAAATGAAGATCCTCTTCATACTCTTCTATTTGATTTGCTTGTAAGATACCTTGCATATAGTTAGTATCCATATAATGATTAACTACATCTTGTACACTTAAAGTTTCTTCTTCAGCAAATATTTTTGCTATATTAGTGAAACTAATTAACATTAATAAACATAAAACTAAATTTAATATTTTTTTCATATATTCACCTTTTTAATATTTAGTTATCTTATATTTAAATTATATATCTCTATTCCTTTTATTTCAAGTTATAAAAAAACTAGTCATTTGACTAGTTTATTTTTTATTATTTTGTATGTTCTTCAACAGCAACACTAACACTAACTGTAGCACCTACCATTGGGTTATTACCCATACCGATAAGTCCCATCATTTCTACATGTGCTGGTACACTTGATGATCCTGCAAACTGTGCATCACTATGCATTCTTCCCATAGTATCAGTCATACCATATGATGCTGGTCCTGCTGCCATATTATCTGGGTGAAGAGTTCTTCCTGTTCCACCTCCAGAAGCTACACTAAAGTAAGTTTTACCTTTTTCAATACATTCTTTCTTATATGTTCCAGCAACTGGATGTTGGAATCTTGTTGGATTAGTTGAGTTACCAGTAATTGATACATCAACATCCTCTAGATGCATAATAGCTACACCTTCTCTAACATCGTTTGCTCCATAACATCTAACTTTTCCTCTTTCTCCATCAGAATATTTAGTTTCTTTAACGATTTTAACTTTTCCAGTAAAGAAATCAAATTCAGTTTCTACAAATGTAAATCCATTTATTCTACTAATAATTTGTGCTGCATCTTTTCCAAGACCATTAAGTATTACTTTTAAAGGAGTCTTTCTAACTTTATTAGCATTTTTAGCAATACCAATTGCTCCTTCAGCAGCTGCGAATGATTCATGTCCTGCTAAGAAAGCAAAACATTTAGTATTTTCATCAAGTAGCATAGAAGCAAGTCTACCATGACCGATACCAACTTTTCTATCTTCTGCTACACTTCCTGGTATACAAAATGCTTGTAATCCTTCTCCAATAGCAAGTGCTGCTTCATGAGCTTTAGTTCTTCCAGATTTAATAGCGATTGCTGCTCCTAAAGTATAAGCCCAACATGCATTTTCAAAACAAATTGGTTGAACACCTTTAACTATTTCATATGGATCAAATCCTAAGTCAGTACATATTTTTCTAGCTTCTTCTAAATCTTTGATGTCATATTTCTTCATTACTTTTTCTATTTGTTTAATTCTTCTTTCGTAACTTTCAAATAATGCCATAACTTATTCCTCCCTTGGGTCAATTTTCTTAACCGCTTCATCGAATCTACCATAAGTACCACTAGCTTTTTCAATAGCTTCTTCTGGCGCAATTCCTTTTTTAATGTTTTCCATCATCTTACCAAGGTTAACATATTTATAACCAATTATTTCATTATTTTTATCAAGTCCAAGTTCCATAACATATCCTTCAGCAACATCTAGGTATCTAACACCTTTCATCTTTGTTGAATATATTGTTCCAACTTGACTTCTCTTACCTTTTCCTAAATCTTCCATACCAGCTCCGATTGCTAGTCCACCTTCAGAAAAAGCAGATTGAGTTCTACCATAAACTATTTGTAAGAATAACTCTCTCATAGCAGTATTAATAGCATCACATACTAAGTCAGTATTTAGTGCTTCTAATATAGTTTTACCAACTAATATTTCTCCTGCCATAGCAGCACTATGAGTCATACCAGAACATCCAATAACTTCTACAAGTGCTTCTTCAATTATTCCTTTTTTAACATTTAATGTTAATTTGCATCCACCTTGTTGAGGTGCACACCATCCAATACCATGAGTTAAGCCGCTAATGTCTTTAATTTCTTTAGCATTTACCCATGCACCTTCTTCAGGAATTGGTGCATTAGGATGACATATTCCATGTACTGGACACATATTTTCTACTTCTTTTGTATATATCATATTTTCCTCCCTTATATACACAAAAATATTATAACAATTATTCAAATTAAAAACTAGATAAAAATCTAGTTTTTTTATTAACAATATGGTCTTTCAATTTCTATATCAAAATCATAATCTTTATATTTATTACTCAAGTATTTTTCTAACTCTTCATAATCATATTTACTATCAAAAGGCACTAATGCATCAAACAATACAAGTCTCTTACTTTTACCATGAAGTACTCTAAAATCACTAATAGTTATTCTACTATCAAGTTCTTGAAGAGATTTTAATATATCCTTTTTTAACTTATCTAATTTTTTATTACCAACAATAACTGGGTCAACATGAATAGTTATTGTAGTATTCATTTCATCTTTAAAATCATTTTCTATTTTATCAATTAAATCATGAGCCCTAACCATACTCAAATTAGCATCTATCTCTACATGTGCTGTAACATAATCATTTAATACTCCATAGTTATGTATCATAAGTCCATGTATTCCAAGAACATAGTCATATGATAATAATTTCTTTTTAATATCTTTTACTTGTTTCTTAGAAGGTCTTACTCCTACTAAAGGTTCTATTGTTTCCATTAATGTACTAAATGAACTATATATTACAAATAATGAAACAATTAATCCTAAGAATCCATCAATGTTGATATTAAATATACCCATTATAATCATAGCTAATAATATAACACTAGTTGATAAAATATCATTCTTTGTATCTATAGAAGCTGCTTTTAATGCTTTAGAATTAATTATTTTAGAATATCTACTATATACTCTCATCTGAAATATTTTAAGTACTATAGATATTATTAATATTATATATACATATATATTAATATTTAATTCTATAGGATGTACTATTTTATTAATAGATTGATATGCAAATACAACACCAAATTCTAACATTATAAAAGCTATTAGAGACCCTAATATATATTCATACCTAGCATGTCCATATGGATGATGTTTATCTGGCTTTTTAGAAGCTATTTTAAATCCAATTACTGTTAGTACTGATGTAACCATATCAGATAAATTATTAATAGCATCAGCTACAATACTAATACTATTTGATAGTAACCCAATAACCAGTTTTAATATAGATAAAATCGTATTAGTAACAATACCAAAAAAACCAGAAGTAATAGCGTATTTTCCCCTTACTTCACTATTATTAGTATCTTTATAATTTTTAATAAATATTTTTTCTAACATGTTATCACCTTTAACTTAAAAAGGAAGTTAGTATTCTACTTCCCTTATTGAAAAGATTATATCTAAATCTTGATTAGTATTTTTAGAGTTTGTGTTTTCATAGTAGTTACTACTATCAATGAATGCCTCTATTAATGAGTCCATTCTTATCAAATGATTTGATACAAAGAAATAATATGAATTAAGTGATGTATTACCTCTTCTAATTACTATACGTACTATTTTTTCATCAAGTAATGTTGAATGAAGAACATAGTCTCCTAGAAGTGTAAAACCACTTTTTACAAATAACTTAATATTCTTTTCTACTTTTGTATCAAATTCTTCTTGTTCTATATTACCTAAATCAGTAAATACAATTCTACTATTACCATCATCACTCTTTAGGGCAAGTAATTCTCTAGAGTGATCAGATAATCTTTCAAAATTCAAATGACCTGGTATTTCAAAGTTGAATTCCAAATCATCTTTATCATATTCTATTCTTATATTCTTATCTCTTAAACTATCATAGCTATAAGAAGTAATAATCTCAAATGTATCATTTTGAATATTAACTATATTTTCATTTAATTTACCAGCTAGTTCTTGTTTACCAACTTCTCTAAATGCCCAGTAGTATCTAGTTATTAAATCAAACTTAGATAATATTTCATCTTTACTTCTCATTCTACATGACTTTTGTAATTCATCATAACTCTTATATTTAAATATTATCTTATTGATTTCTTCTATATTACATTTGGTATATGAATTAATATCATCTATTAAACCTAATACCCATAAACATACATTTACACTTTCTATTCTTTGACTATATTCATCTAGTTCACTTAATGTAAATAATTTATTAATAATATCTAGTATTAGAGTCTTATCTTCTAATGTAAGAATACTATCAGTATTATATTTCTTGTTTATTTTATCAAGAAGATCTCCAACTAAAAACATAGAAGAACTAATCATTAGACTTGCAGAACTACTTATTAAATAGTCAACTAGCATTTTATTGATTATTTCTTTTTCACTTAGTATTTTTGTCAAGGAATTAACCGGTATTCTTGTCATATATTCCAAATATGGAATATCATCACGTCTTAAGGCACGAATATTTCTGTCAATTCTTCTTTTATCCTGATTATCTAGTTCTAATACATCGTCCATAACTATTTCTCCCTCTATATTCTTCCTTTTTATTATAGCATAATAATATCTCTTTTTTATAAAGTGTCAACCGCTTTATATTTTGGTGTAAAATTAATGTGTCAACTAGACAATAAAGTTTTACAAAATCTATTGTCAATTTAACGTACATTTAATATAATTGAATCAAGATAAGGAGGAAAAGATATGAAAATGAAATTTAAAAGAAAATTGTTATTCTTTGTAGCTTTAATATCCTTATTTTACTGTGTTACTTTTATGCAAGACACTTATGGTAAATATTTAACTAGTGCTGAAGCAAATGCAGAGTTAACAATAGCAAGATGGAGTATATTAGTAAACAACCAAGATATCGTAAATAATTCAAACTTCTCAGAAGTAGTAGTTCCAACATTTACAGGAACATCAAATATTAACAGTAATGTAATCGCACCTACTTCAACTGGAACATTTGATTTATTAATAAATGCTAATGACACTGATGTATCATTTACATATACAATTGATTTAGATACAACAGATTGTGCTGTAACAGATTTAGAAATAACTGGATATACATTAAATGGTAATTATTATACTTATGATGGTTCTTCAATATCAAATGATATATTATTAACAGATACTAATAAAACAGTAACTATTACATTCAATGTTGAATGGAAAGATGGAACTGGAGAAACAATGAATAACGCAGCTGATACTCAAGCTAGTAAACAAGGTACAGCAGCATTTGATATTAATGTAAACTTCATACAAAAAAGATAAGACTTCTTAAGAAGTCTTTTTTATTGCAAAGAAAAACAAGTTAGTTTTACTAACTTGTTGCTTGTTGAATATTTATCTTAATGCTTAATCTAATACATGGATCATCTGGATTACTTTGTTTAAAAGTATATGCCCTATTTCCCCAATATGTATCAGTAGCATCATCACCTGATTCATATGCCCAGCTAACAGTTACATTATATGTTGCTGTACCTGATTCTGGAGCAATTGTATTAGATGATAGTTCTAAGTTAATTTTAAATGGATAATCATCATCAAGCATAGCTTCAAGTTCTGCACTAGTTAAATCAGTAGCTACAGGATCTTGTCCCATATTTGCTCTTCCTTCAACACTAATATATTCATCACCCATTATTTCAGCAGATAATATTTGATAATTAACAGTAGCAGCCATTTCACCATAGTTATTAGCTACAATAGACTCTGTATATGTATCCATTCCTGGATAAGCATCATCTACTACTACATTAACATAATTTATTACTGCTTCATCGCCATCATTAATATCTATTTTCCAACTTCTAACATGTACATCTACTTGAGTACTAACAGTACTAATATAAACGAACCATGCATATGAGTTACCAGCAAGTAATATAGCAAGAATAACAAGATGACTAATTTTAACTTTTTTTAGAGCTTTTAATAAAATATTCTTCTTTTTCTTCTTCTCCTCAGTCATCTTCCTCCTTTTCTTCACGTCTTGCCTCAAATATCGCTGATGTTATTTCTATAGACATAATTAACGCTATTGCTACGAATAATACATAATACGTTAATTTATTATTCATCATTCTAGCTATAAAACTAAGTATTATAGTCTTATATACAACTTTTCCATATATTTGATCATATTTAATTTCAGGATCTTCTACCTCATTAATTAAACCTTTAGTAACAAATATAAATTCACCATCTTTTTCATATTTATTTACTACTTTATGAGTTATTATTAATCCTTTTAATTCTTTTTCTTCTCCAAGATATGTAACGTTATCCCCTATTTCAATTTTATCAGCACTAACATTCTTACTAACAAGAATATCCCCTATATCATATTCACCTTTCATAGATTCAGATACAATCATAAACACTCTAAATCCACCTATAGATAAATTATTATTAGATACCCTCTGTACTATTATTACCACTAATAATAACGCTACAAACGCGTATAAAATGCTTCTAATAACCTTATATATAATACTATCTTCTATTTTTTGTCTAAACTGTCTAAATTTCTCCATTATTATTTCACCTAAAGCTAAAACTTAATATCTTATTTACAAATAAATTAATTCTTTCATTAAATTTGTTTTCTAACTCAACAAGAGAAGCTTCTCTCTTACTTCTAACCATAGCAATCTTTTGTCCAAGTAATTGTTCTAATGCTTCTTCTGGTAAATCAGCATTTAATTCAACAATCTTATCAATCATCTTATTAGTTAAATCTTGAACAAGCTCTTGTTTTGATTTATCTGTTAATATTTCATGAGTAGTATCTATACTAGTCATAACCAAATAATCTAGTAAGAATGCATCATCAAGCATTTGCTTAATACCAGCATCATCATGCAGATTCTTTTTATCTTTTTCCACTTTAGTATCATCTTTCATATTTGCTTGTAAGAAATCCCATAATTTCATAGCATATTGAAAGTTTGTATTTTTTAAAATAAGGTTAGTTTTCTTTACAGGTGGTATAACCTTAGCAACATGCTCTTTAGCAAGTTGTATATACACAGGAGTATTTGTTAAGTCTGCTACTCTTAGCTTTAACTTATTAAATCTTTCTAACGTAGTCATACCATTCTTACTACCTTGTTTCTTCTTGAAATCTGTCTTAGATGTAATAACCATATTAATATTAATACGTTCAGCTCCTACTTTAGCACCAGCATTATATTCACATCTCTTATCATCTTTTAAACTAGATGAATCAACAAAATTTTTCTCTTTCATTTCTAAATACATTTTCATATTGTTGATTAATGTATATATAAGTCTGTTCTCATAAGTATTATAACTCTCATCTTTATTAATATTTAATACTTTAGATGGCTTAATATCACCATTATCTTCTATTTCTTGAATGAAGTTAGTATGCTTTGCTAAATGTTTAATACTATCAACAGTAATTCTCTTAGCAAGTTCTACTTTTACAACTTCTTCTTCATTTATAATAAATCTATTAGGGTTTCTTAAGATATTATCTATATATATTATTGTATTTTCCATAATATCTAACCAAGCAAAATCCGCTTCTATTCTCTCATAGTTAGAAGTTAGAGTATAATCTGATTTAATAGACGCATTAAATTTATCTATTCTACTATCATTCTCATCATAAACATCTAATAATTTTAACTTAGTCATTTTCAACCCTTCTTTTATTTATTATCCTATTTTCTTAAGTCTTAATACGTATTCAATACATTCTTTCATCTTGTCTTCACCAAATGTCTTATTTAGGAAGTCAACGAATCCATCAATCTCATCTCTAATAAATGAGATATTTAATTGTTCAAATTTACGTAAGATCTTCTTAGCAATGAAGTAATCAACTCCACTAACTTCATCTCCACCACAAGCTACATATACTGGAACGAATTTCTTCATATGAGCAACAATTCTGTTACCGAAGGCAATTCTGAAATGTTTAATAACATAATCATCCATCTCTTCTACTTTGTCTAGTACTTCTTGTGACATTTCATTACCTGCTATTGCATCTTCAAATAATTGATTTAAATATGAATAGTTAATATCTTGTGCACTAACTTCTTCAGGTTCAAATACTTTACCTTTTTCATTGATATCTATTGGCATAGCACGGTCGTAAACTTTATCTGTTACCATAAATGTTGAGTCATCGTTATTGATTGTACCGATGTACCATACATTTGGTGGTATTTGTAATTTTCCATTATGTAAATGAATTGGATCACTACCCCATCCAGAAGCAACAACTTCTACAATCCATTCATCTTTGTTTGGCATCTCTAGAATTGATAACATTTCTGCGAAATAATACTCAACACGAGAGATGTTCATTTCATCTAGGATTACTGTATGAATATCATCAGTGTATCCTGCTTCATATATTTCTTTTAAAATATCTGTTTCATTAAACTTTTTAGTAAACTCATTGAAGTATCCAAATAACTCTGATCTATCTCTCCAAGATGGTTGAACAGATGCTACACATGAGTCATGTTTTAAAAATTTTCCCCAAGCATATGCAAGTGATGTTTTACCTGTACCAGAGATACCTTGTAAGATTACAAGCTTTGTACTTGCTAATGCTGAGATAAATAATCTAATTAATTCAGTTGAATAATATAATCTTAATTGACTAGCACAGAAGTTTCTAAATAATTCAACTAACTCTGGTAATGCAAATGAATTACCATAATCTTGTATTTTATAATCTTCATATCTTAAGTCTACATCATGTAACTTAGCAAATCTAATTGATGTATTAGTATCAATCTCTTCTTCTCCTTCAGGAGTTTCTCCCTCTTCACCAGGTTCAATAGTATTACTTTCATCTGGTTTAAGTCCAAGTTGTGATACTTTCATAGCTAATATATCTTCTTTTTCTTTTAAAAGTTGAGCTACTCTAGCATTTAAATCACTAATTTCATCAAGTAAACTTTCTTGATCTACTATTGTTTTTCTAAATCTAATATATTTTCTTATTATGAATACTACGAATAATACTACAAGTCCTACTAACACCAAAAGGATTAACATAGATATTCCAAATAATATCCATTCACTTACATTGAAGTCTCCTTTATATTGTTTAGCTATTTGAATATATTGTTTAAAATTAAATATTTGACCAATTCCAGTTAACAATCCACTAAATATTGTAATGAATCCACCAAAGAACTGATTCAATATTTCATAAAAATATTTCAAAAACGTTCCCATAACTCACCTCACATAGTTACTACATTTGTTTTTATAGCATCCTTATTATTTATAATTGTATCATAATATGGTGCCTCTTTACTAACAAAAATATTAGAAAATAAGAATAAATTATCAAAATCTGTAACATATGTATCATCAAGCTCAAGTGAGATACTATATCCTTCTTTAATTATTTCATTTACAGTCCTTTTAAATTCTTTATAATCCTTATATTTTATTCTTAAATTAATTCTCTCTTTTAATAAATCATCATTTAATAATTTAGTAAACTTAATAATCTTTTTAGGTTTCTTAAATAAAGAACCTGGGAAATTAAGAACATAATTATTACTAAACTTTAATGATATTACTTCAGATAATATTTTAGAAGATAACATTACTAATGCTAAGTATGTTCTATTTTCTAAAACTACATCTGAATTATATGCCCTTTCAATAGCATTCTTACTATATAATTCTGGTAACTCACATCTATGACCTAAATCAATAAAATATAAGTTATCAGCTATTCTTTTACCCTTTAAATAAAACTCAGCTGACTCAAATAACTTAAAGAACTCTATTTTCTTTTTAATATAATTCTTTGTTATTTCAGTAACCGCTATTCTAATATCATCAGTATACTCTAATGTGATATTTTCATCTTTAAACATAGTTTTTAATAATGAATTAATATCCTTAAATTGAGTAATACCATCTATAAATAATACATAACTAAATAATGCAAATATATTTTTTATTGTTTCATTTCTCTTAGGAAATTCTCTTAATTGTTGTTTAAATACTTCTTTTAATTCCCTATCTATTTTCTTAGTGAAACTTATATCTTTTAATTCACTTCTACCATAGTATCTAACATCGATATACTTGCTTACAAAAGGTTCTACAAGACCTTTTTCATATTTACTATCTAGCATTTTTCTATAATAATTCATTAAATAATCATTAACGAATTTAACATATTCACTAAAAACGCAATCCATTTATTCTTTCCTCCCTTATGAAGCAGCAAAAGTAACTACCGATGTATTATTAACAATTGGGTATGTATAATTTATACTACTATTCCTTTTATAAAATCTTATCTCTTCACTATCAAGTGCATCCATTCCGAATGTAATACTACTAATATAACTAACCCCTTGATAAGTACTAGTAGTATAAGTTGATTTCTTTAAAATATCACTTGTAGTATCAAGAACAACTACACCAGGATTAAATGAAAGAGTTACTACAACAGAAGCACAATTTGCTTTTTGTTGAGCTGTAAGTGCCATATATTGATTAGATGTCAATATATCTCCAACATTATGTGATCCAAAGGCAGTAATTACTTTATATGTATCCAATGCATTAGTGATTGAAAACATAAAATATGGAGAATTTAGCTTATCAGTAATTTCATAAGTAATACCTCTTTTACCAACAGTAACAGTAAATGTAGCACTAAGTGTTTTAGCATAAGGACTACTTGATGTTGCTATAACTGTAGCATTAAAGCTTTCATTGTCTGCAAATGCTCTTTGAGGAACTATTGTAAGAGTTAAATTATCAGTCATTTCATCTTTATAAATAGTACCATTACTACTACTTAGATTACATACAACACTGCTATCACAATTGGTAGTTATAGTATATGTTATATCAGTATCACTTGTTAAAATGTTATTTTTATGGTTATTAAGTTGGAATTGAATTTCTATATTTCCAACACCACCCCAGTTATTAATACCATAACTAGTTCCACCTTCAACAAGCTTATCACTATTAAAGAAGAAATTATTAGCTTCTAATATATAGTTTTTAACCGTTCTAATAACATATCTACTGAACGTAATTCCAATAGGAGACAATAAAATTACAGCAATAATTGCTATGATAATTGTTGTTAATTTCTTCTTATTCATGCCTATTCTCCAATCATAAAAATTATAGCATAGAAAAAAAGATTATGCAACTTGCGTAGCATCAATTATTATTGAAAATAACTCAATAACTCCTTGATACAAGTCTGGATAATCTTTATAACTTTCTGGGAATATAACTTTCAAAGTATATTCATCTAATTCTCTTTGAGAATGGCCAAAACTATAAGTATTATTATTAGTAAAAACATTATAGTAAACACCATTATCATCTTGCCTTACTGTAGAATTTTGTATGATATTTGTATAATTACCATTAAATGTTTGATTTCTTACTATTTCATATTGAAGTGGCAGATTAGTAGTTGTTTCAAACTTAATTGTATAAGTTAAATCTACATTTGTCTTATGATTGTCTTTATCATAATTAGCCACATAGAATTTATAGTATAACGGAGTTGTAGAAGGAACTAATCCTGTTAGTGATATAGAACTCTCATATGTACCCTGATCTACCACGAAGAATGCAGTTGCTGCTTCTGCGGATAAATCAACCTCAGATTCATATCTAGTGAATGTTTCACCCATAACATTTACAATTATGACTATGGCCACAAAAATAAATATAATCTTTCCTACGAATATGAATCTTTTCTTATCAATTTTACTTAAGAAATTACTCATGTTTATCCTCGTTCATCTTTTCATTTATTCGTTTTTGTAACTCACTTAAATCCAACCTAACAGTATAACCAAACGGATCATCATCGTCATTTTCAGCGTTGTCCTTTTTAACTTCTTGTGTTTTTTTGTATAATTCTACAATTTCTTTATCAGTTAATTCTGGTTCTTTTTCTTCTTTTTCCTCTTTTTTATCCTTCTTTTCTTCTTCAGTCTTTGTTTTCTTTTTCTTCTTTAATTCTTCAGTTTTAGCTTTTACTACTTTTATTTTTTCATCTAATTTTTCTTTAATATTATTTTTCTTTCTTGGTTTCTTTTCTTCTTTTTCTTCTTCTTTAACATCTTCTATTTCTACAACTTTAACCTTATCTTCTTCTTTATTTCCTTTATATGAAAATGCAAAATCAAATAACATTAAAGTCACAAAAATCATAATAATTATAGTAGGAGAAGTAAATATTTGTTGCCATACTCCACCTTGTCTAATAACATGTACTACTTTACCAATAATATCATCTTTCTTAATAGAAACATCCTTAGCATTATTGGCATCTCCCTTAGTAATATATGAGTTACCACTCTTTGAGATAACTCTGTGTGTTACATAAGCATTATCACTCTTAAATGTAACTATATCATTTAAATCATAATCTTTTTGTTCTTTAACGACAATTATATCGTTTTGACTTATTACTGGCTCCATACTACCAGTAGCAACATTAAAAATAGAGTATCCGAAAACGTCGAAATATTCTTTACCACTAACCATCATTTTAACTCTTGAGAATATTATTAATACAAGTACTAAGAACACTAAGAAAGTTAAAACATCTACAATAATTCCAAATACTCTCTTCATTATTCGTACACCCTTCTTATTATTTTTTCTTTTTAATTATATGGAGTAATTGTCTCTCCTAAGTATTGTATTGCATGGAATCCAATTGGAACTTTTAAACTATTTCCAGGCACAATACCAATCTCTGTATCAGATTCATCATAATCTCTATCATCATCCCAATAAACATATATTCTTAAGGATAATGTTTCATCATTTTCTATTTGACTTAAACTAATAACTCCAGTATAGTCATGCTCCCCTGTTTGAATAATTCCTATTGTTTCAAGTCCATCAATTTCAAATCTAATATTATCTTCATAATTTGTATCACTTAAATCAAAATTAAGTGTATACTTAACTGCAACATCACAATCAGTTGCATCTATTATTAAATCAAAATATGCACTTCCTCCAGGAGCAATATATCCTGCTTCTACATGAGGATTTGGTGTATAAACAAAACTATCTATTACTATTTCATCACTAGTACCAGTAGTAATGTCTTTACCACTTACTTTAATAATCCATTTACCAATACCCTCTTCAACAGTACCAATAGTATTTGTTTCAAATAAAGCAAGCGTGTCATAAACTAGTGTTACTGAAACAGCGAACACTATTATAACTAATAAGTATAAAATAACTCTTGTTCTATTATTCCTCTTCTTCATCTTTCATTTCTTTTGCCTCTTCTATAATTGAATATACCTCATATACAATGGCAAATATTGTTGGGAAAATTACTAAAAACATAAATCCCCAACGAGATTCAAATATAGAGAGAACAAGTCCCCATCCATGATAAACCATAGCCCCATTAGCTTTACCTATCATCTTAGAATGTGATGCTATATCTTTACCGAAGTAATATGAATCTTCAGCATGATCTTCTTCAGTAATAGTAGTTATTTCACCATAATTAATAAATACTCTATCTTGAGGATTAGTTAAATAGAAGAAGGCTTTTTCCCCTACTTTGTAATTACCTTCAGTAACCTTTTTAACAATAACTAAATCATGTTCCTTAAAATCCGGTTCCAACCTATCACTATCTACAATCAATATAGAATAATTGCCAATTTCACTTACACTATAATCATTAAATGAAATTAAACATATAGTTGAAACTACTGCAATTAATACCCATACAGATATTAATATACCCTTTACAAAACCTAAAATCTTCTTCATATAAACCTCACTTTATCATCATATTCATTATAATATTTTATACTTTATTAGTCAAATTATTTCAAAGTATCCTTAACCTCTATTAAGTACTTTATTTCATTTAAATCAATGCCATTTCTTTCAACATCATATTTAACAATAAGCTTCCCTACATCTTCAATTAACTTATCTATTTCTGATAAATCTAATCTTTCCATACTAAATTCAATATTATTAAGTTTATACTTTTCACATATAATCTTATTCATTTCTTTTTCATCATTAATATTAATATTGTTTAATATATCAGAATTATTATCATAGATAAATCTTTGAAGTTCTAATAACTTACTATCAATATCTTTAACTGTAATATCTGGATCATTTTTCTTTAAAATACTTACAAAATAATCATAATTATAACTAGCTAATTTTAACATATCGAAACAACTAGTTTCATTATCTACATATTTATATATAGTATCTTTAATCATTAAAGAATCTAATTCTTCATAATCATTAATTAATTCAGTTATTATATTATTTCTTTCTAATTTGGCATCAGCCATTTTTTCTTTGCTTAGTTTTAAGAACCCAAACATAGGATTATTCATTTTCTTATTTAAACTAGCAACACTACTTTCTTTCTTCTCTATTTCTTTTAATTTATTAGCAAATAAATCTTTATATTCAGCTTTATGTTCATATAAAGCTTTAATGTCATTAGCTATAAATACATACTTTTGATATTCTTTATATTCATTTAATGTATCTTGTAATTTAATTAAATTCTCATAATTTCTTTCATTATCAGAATCAACTAACATCTTAGATAATTCTTCCATTCTACTAGGACTTAAGAATTCTTTAACATCCATTTGTCCTTCATTAAATAAATCAAATAAGTAATGAACATTATTATGTTTAATTCTTTCATTAGCATTGATTACTCCTCTGTGTTCATTAATAACAGCATGATAATCAAAACTTCTATATTTATTTTCAAAATTCTTAGAAATAACCTTTTCATTTTTATATACAATATTTTTAATAGCTATCTCTATTTGTTTAATAATATCTGGTGTTTTAAAGTATAGTTCATTAAACACATCTTGTATATTTTTACCTTTATCAAAGAAGCAGCATATATATTTATATACACTTTCACTAATAGTGAAATCTTCTTTAGTTAAAGTAACACCAACACTCTTAAATCTATGAAATAATTCTTCTAGTTTTTTATTAATATAATCTAAATCACCATCAGAATATTCAATATCATAAAATGTTTTTTCAATATCAAGTCTCTCTGTAATAGGAACTCTACTATCTGTTAATTTTAGTGAATCATAATCAAGAGTAGCTTCTAAAAGATTATATCTATCAGTTGTATACTTTCTTGTAATTCTATCTGCTCTTGTATTGATTTCACCTATACACTCAGATAACATATGTTTATATTTTGATAAATAATCTTCAACATATTCTAAGCATTTTTCCTTATTTTTTTTAGTTTTATTAGGAAGGACTTTAATATTAGAATTAAATATTTCTATATCATGCTTAATATCTTCTATCATTGCTCTAGTTCCTCCTTTTGATTCTCTAGACTTTGGATAAATTCTTTTAATAATTTGTATAATTCAAGTAATTCTTTACTATCTAAATCTTTCATATTAACTCCTTCCTATTTTATAATAATATACTTATCTACAGTACCTATCTTAGAATTGCCATCGTACAAGATAAATTCTAATTTATAAGTACCACTCTTTAGGTTGTCTTTATAGTTGAATGTATGAGTAAACTCACTTCCAGGACTATCATCGACAACGTATTCTTTTTCCCTAGTTGACGCTACTAAATCAGTAAAGTATTTATTAGCATCTACTAAACTATACGTAGTATCATGAACACTAGCATAGTTTCTTCTATACATTTTAAATTTAATATTTGGATTTGTCAAACCTGAATTGTAATTAAATGTATATGTAATACTCTTATTTCCTTTTTCAGTTAAATCAGTTTCAGTATTAACAATCATTTCTTCAGGATCCGCATCAACATCCAGACCATATATTTCATTAACAATTTCAATATCGAAGTCTAATGTATCAGAAGATACAAGTCCATAATATATACCATCAGGAGATCCAAACGATTCAAATCTCAATTTATAATTTCCTGATGCTATCGTAGAAGTACCAGTATTAATGATTATCCATCTTTCGGCACTACCTACTTTATCAGCAAGTTTAATTCTTGTATTACCTTCTATGTTAGGGTCATATCTAGCTTCATTTAGTTCATAGTATAAACCAAGAAGAGTTGTTCCGGTTACTACTTCACCATCTGAATTTATTAATGATATTTTAACACCCATCTTAGAATCAAAGTAATGTGTATCATATACAGTAATTGAACCAACCATTTGTTGTGTGTAATTGATTAGTAAGTCGGCAGTTACTGAATCCCCATTATAAATCTTATATGAACTAAGTGATCCACTTAAATCAATAACAGCATCCTCATTAGCATATATACCGTAAGTTAATGAATTATGTTGAGGTGCTAGAACACTATAAATTGTTTGATTATCTGCATCTCTTAATTCCATTAATAATTTATTACCAAGCTTATTTGAAGCAATTGTTGTATCACCAAAATCAATTATGAATATAAATTCTTCTTCAGCATAATCTGGATTACTATGGAAGTATTCAGCATTCATAGTAGCATCATTATAGTAAACGTTACTACTAATAGCTCCCATTACTTCAAACATAGATAAATCATATGAAGCTTCACCAATATTATTTAATTCATTTGTCTTATTAGTAACATCAGTACTATTAATTACATGATAATAATATTTAGGAGTAGATTCACTTAAGTCTATCATAGTAATCTTAGTATTTAATGGGAATACATAATTTGATACAAGAGTTCTATGATATCCAGGTTTATAAATGTTTTCTCCAGCATTGAATAATGAGAAGTAAGCACTTAATGATGATTTACTTGTTATGTTAGTTGAAGTACTTGTAAACATTTCATACTTACGTCCTGGTGTCATAGATCCTTCATAACTTAATGTATCAAATAATGAACGAGATATATTAATCTTAATATTAAGTCTCTTTGTTTCTTTTAATAATGGACTTATTTGTGTTGTTGATAACATTTGTACATGAACACTACCCATCTCACCCTCAGTATATAAGTTCTTTGAGTGATATAAGTATAGAAGTAATGATGGAACTACTCCACTATTACCACCAACATAAGATGTTGTTCCTGTATAAGGTCTTTCTAAATTTTCATCTGATAAGAATTGTGTATGACCATTTGTTAACCATCCACTATTACTTGTTTCAAATGCAAGACCCATTACATTATCAGCAGTTGTTTGATTTGGAGCAATCTTACTAATATCATTCTTATCAACAAGCTCTACTCCACTAGCTAACTCACTAAAGTCAAAACCTAAAATATCAAATGTAGTATTTGGTCTTGTAAAGTCTCTTAATGATAACTCTACTGTTCCAAGTGTTGAATACTTAGATGCTACTAAATCAACTTCGTATTCAATAACACCAGTACCAATTGTCCACATGTATAAAGGTCCAGTCTCTGGTTGAGGTTCTATATAAGCAACTGTGTTCTTAGCAGTTGATTCATCAATAAAGTTAGAATAGAAACCATCAACTTCAATATTATGATCTGTTTCATGAAGACCAAGTACATAAGCAGTTACATTATCAAATACACCTGCCCAGTCTAATGTTGCTCCGTATGCAAAATCATCATACATACCAACATTAACTTCTCCATTACCTTTATACTTATACATTCCGAAGAATGTCATACCATTTACTTCACCATAATCAGTTACGTTTTGATCGTGAGCTATATTTAATGCTTTATTTGCTTTATCAGCAAGTAAATATATTCTATTATCAACAGTCTTAGTAACAGTTTCATTGTCTTTATTAATAGTTACTGCTGCTTTATTACCAGAAGAGTCTAAACTATTAAATTCTTCAAGAAGGTTTGCTCCACTCTCCAAGAATAATGTTGAATTATTCTTTAGATTTAATACTGGAATTCTTGAAATTGTGAATAACTCAGTAGCATAATCATTTTCTCTATCGGTTGCTCCACTTAATGTGAATGCTGAGTTATCAATTGTTACTACATCTGCTCTTTGAATTGATACATTGCTCTTTGGACTATCAAATGTACCATAGTTCTTAATCATTATTGAACTTGATCCATTTGTAGTAGAAGCATTACCACTTCCAAAGAATGAACCATGTATATCAAAGTTAGCATAACCATTTCCATTTACATTAACACTTGTTCCATTTGTAACACTAACGAATGACCAGTCATATTCATCACTACCACTTGCGTTAGCTTCACCACCACCGAATACAGTTCCTTCAATTAATACTGTTCCTCTTTCGATGTTAGTTCCAGTTGGAACATCAGCTCCAATGTCTACAGAAGTTGTTCCATATACTTTAGAAGTATTAGCTCCTCCATATACATTTCCATATATTGTAGCTCCAGTTATTTTAACTGTTGCTGTTGAATTATTATTTTGTTCACTACCAGTAGTAGCAGCATTACCACCACCGAATACTGAACATCTACTTAAAACTGTACATGAACTTGTTCCTACTACTGTTGTACCACTTACTGTTATTGCTGTATTTCCATGTACTGTAGCAGTTGCACCATTACCTCCGGCATAAGCACTACCACCTACTGTAGTATTGTGGATAAGTACAGTTGAATTACCTCCAACTTCTCCATTATTTCCACCACCATATAAGTTATTTGGAACGCTTCCACCAAGAAGAGTTAATGTTGTATTACCTGTAACATTGGCATCGTTTCCTCCACCAAATATTGTTGTAACACTTCCGCCATTAACAAGTACATTTGTTGTAGTTGTAGCAGCTTTATTACCACCACCATATAGGTTAGTAATTGTAGAACCATTAACAGTTACATTAGCACTACCAGTTGTACCTCCTTGATTATTACCACCATATAAATCAGTAATTGTTCCTTTATTTATTGTTACATGAGAAGTAGTAACATTACCTTGTTGATTTGATCCACCATAGATACTTCCCACTGTAATTCCTGTACTATTATCATTACCAACTGTAATATTTGTTGTAGTAGCTCCAGCTTGGTTTCCACCACCATAGATACTACCAATACTTGTTGCATTATTAACTGTAATATTTGTAGTACCAGTATTAGTTTGGTTACCACCACCATATATTGTAGTAATTTGTCCTTCATTTACAGTGATATTTGAAGTAGTTGTTACACCACCAGCATTATTACCACCATAAACTGTTCCAAGTACACCATCACCAATTATAATTGTTGAACTATTAACATTACCTGATGTATTACTTCCACCATATAATGTTGTTACATGAGCATTACTACTTGTTGAATTTATTGTTGTTGTAGTAGCTCCGGCTTTATTACCACCACCATATGCAGTAGTAACATTTCCACCATTAAATGTAACATGTGTATTTCCAGTTGTGGCTTCATTACCACCACCATATAGTGTTGTAACACTTCCACCACTTACAGTAACATTTGAAGTATTTGTTTGACCACCTTCATTGTTTCCACCAAACATTGTACCAACTGTTCCATTTGTTAAAGTAACATTTGATGTTCCTACTGTACCTGATTTATTTGATCCACCATATACACTAGTTGCATTTACATTAGCTCCATTTAATGTAATGGTTGTTGTAGTAGCACCAGCTTGGTTACCACCACCATATATTGCAGGTATTGTATTTGCAGTATTCGTAATATTAATATTTGTTGTTGATGTTCCAACTAAGTTACCACCACCATACATAGCAGTTGTAACACTTCCACCACTCATATTAATATTTGTTGTTGAACAATTTCCACCTTCGTTGTTACCACCATATACTGTTCCAGCAGATCCTCCAGTGATATTAATATTTGTTGTTCCTACTGTACCTGATTGATTAGATCCACCATACATAGTAGTAATATTTCCACCAGATACATTAACTGTTGTTGTATTTATTGAAGTTTTATTTCCTCCACCAAATACATTAACAATTGTTCCACCATCAATATTAACAACATCTGTTCCTACTGGTTGTCCAGCTTCATCAAATCCACCATATACACTTCTAATAGTTCCACCATGAACATTAACAGTAATATTACCATTTATATTTGGTGTAAATGATGAACTACCTTTAGCTCCACCAAATACACTTCCAATTACATTTCCATTATTAACAGTTACTGTAACTGTCTTATTATTATGAGTATTATTTCTTTCAGTTTCATTAACAGTACCGTAAGCACTACCACCATATACATTACCATTTATTGCTGGTCCACTTGATGAAGTACCTATCTTAATATTAACATTTCCACTAACAAATGTACCTGGATTGTTGTTATTAGTATAACCTCCTTCACCACCGCCATATACATCTGTACCAACTGTACCACCTTTAATATTTACATTAGTGTTTCCATATACAGTTCCAAGTGTCCTAGAGCCTCCATAAACGCTTCCATTAACTGTCCCACCAGTCATATCAATAGTTATTTCTACATCATTTCCTGGATTAGTAGTTGGATTCCACCAACTACCAGATGTAGTTTCATCGCTTCCAGCACCATTGTTATTTCCAGCTCCATAAACAGAACCATTTATTGTTCCACCTAATATTTTAATATTTGTTGCATAATTTTGATTTGAACCATTTTGTCCAGTGGCTCCATAGTTACCACCACCATAAACGTTTCTTAAAATTATTCCACCATCAATAATTACAGTTGAATTATTAACAGTACCAACACTTGAATATCCTTGTTTTCCATTTCCAATTCCAAATACGCTACCAGCTTCAACTTTTGAAACACTTTCTATAGTATTATTTGCAACCAATGTTGGAGTTCCTATTGTAGCATTACCACCTACATAAACATAAGCGTCACCTACAACTTTACCGTTTTGAGTAGTAGAACTACCATCATAACTTACACCATTAGATCCACCAAATATAGCATATCTAATAGTTCCTCCAGTAGCTTGAACTATTCTATTACCATAAGTTTCAGTAATACCAGCTCCACCTACTACTACATCTACAACTCCACCTTTGATATAAATCAAAGCACTGTTGTAATTAGTTTGAGATGATTGAGCAAGAGGTCCACCGATTAAGTTATAAATATAACCACCCTCGACAACACCTTCTCTTATAGCATAATGTGCTCCTCCGTATAATCCTCCAACATATACTCCATCATAATATGTACCTTGATCTGCTCCAAATTGACCAGATTTAATAATTGAATGAAGCATTATGTCAGTAGCACTACTTCCACGAATGTTACCATTCCAGCTACCAGCTGCAGTATGTTTAACTACTAAGTTAGCTGCATTTGATACATTTGATACATCGCCTTCAGATACTCTATCATAATCACAACCCCATATTGCAGTTCCATCTATATAAGCATTATTGCTGTTTGTTGCATTTGTTGTTGTAACACTTAACTCATCATAGAAACCACTTTCAACAATGAATCTATATTTTGTTAAGTTTGTTGAACTACCAGTAGCACTATTATTACCGCCAATAGCATGGTTGAATGAGAATCTAGCAGATGCTGATGCATTTACATTTCTACCTATTTTTACATTGTTATAGTTTCCATATAAACCACCAGTTGTAATAGTTCTATTACTTCTATCTTTCCAATATCCATAATTAGCATCACTTCTTGAGTTTGAATATGTTCTCATATTCTCAATTACAGTGTCAGCATAACAAGTAACATTATAACCACTAAATCTTAAGTAATATCTACTATAGTTATTAGTTCCATCATTAACAGCAGTTAATGTAAATTTCTTACTATTTTGATCATTATTAGTCCAAGTAGTTGTACCAGGAGTAGCTCCAAGTAACATGATATTTGTATCTCTAGTAGTTAAGTAATAATAAATTACTCCACTTATAACAACTTCTTGTGCTTGATTGAAATCATTATATTGAATTAATTCATAATAATTATTACATCCACCACTAGTATTACAATTACCACTAGTTTGAATTTGACCATTACTATTATAGTAACCTTTCAAACTAGCACCATTTGGAATAGTAGCTTGTCTAAAGTATCCAGATATATTTTGTCCAACAGGTACCTCTGATTCATACATTTGATATTCTTCAACATCATGTACTTCCATTGAATAAGTACCTAAGTTTTCATCTAATTCTAATGCATAGTATGTAGTATTTGCATTATAAGTATTATTTGTTGGATGAATATAATATACGCATCCACTTCCTTGACATCTACCAGTTAATGGTTGACCAGTACTATCAACAGCACCATTTGGATAGTTATTATTAGTAGTTCCTCTTGTATATAGAAGTCTTACATCTTCATATTCTACCCAAGCTCTACTAATAGCATGGAATCCATTAGTAGCAAGACCACTAAATGCAGTTGACCATGTTCCTGTATATGTAGTAGTTACTTCTTTTCCCCACTTAGCATATACATTCATGTTTATATTATTTGGTGTAGATCCTGTATAACTAATTGGTACTTTAACATATCTAACATAGTCATCCATATCAAGTTTAATTGAAGCACCAGTATAATCAGTTATCCAGTTATAGAAAGCTTTACCATTTGGTCTAATAGTAAATGGATTATCTATTAACTCAAATTCAATGTAATCATCTTCAGTATTATTAGCAGTACCATTATTATTTATTGGATAAACTTTGTAATAAACTAATTTATTTTCAGTCTTATCAACAGTTATATATCCAGTATTAGCACCTTCTTTATCAGTACCAAAGTAATTAATTTGAACATAAACTAGATTATTTTCATTGTAAATATTTTTATCTTCTTTAGAAGGTATTGTTCCATTTGAAGAATATGTATAATTTAATCCTTCATAGTAATGTAAATCAGCTTCATAATCATTTACATATACTGTAGTACCATTAATACCACTAGCATGGCTTGATGGAGCAGTCTTATTAATACTCTTCATTGCTCCTCTCTTGTTGTTACCATCGCTACCAGTATTTTGCATTCTAAATTTATTATCAGTCATTGTCCAGTTAAGACTAGACTTTTTATTAAATATTTCAAGTACAGATTGAATTGGATAATTTTCATAGAAAGTTAACTTTCCATTAACAATTTTATATCTAAATATTGTTTCATTTACGTCCTTATAACCTTTGATTAACTTAAGATTATCAGAACTATACATGATATTTTCTACTTTAGCTTTATTGTAATTTCCAATTAACATGTATGTAGTACTTACACTACTTTTACCAGTAATATTGATATTTTCAATCTTATTATTTTCAATATCATTTAGTACAAATAATGAAGAAGTAATCTTCTTTTTATCACCATCATACTTAATTTGAATATTAGTAATACTAATATTAGAAAGAGTACTTTGTTTAACGTTCTTAAATAAACTTACATTTAGTTTTTCAATATTTCTAACGTTTACTTTTTCTTCTTCTTTTGGTTCTTCAGTCTTAGTTTCTTCTTCAGTTTTTGTCTCTTCTGGTATTTCATTAGTTACTGCATCTTCAAGATTAATCTCAGTTTTTTCTTCTTCTACTTCTTCATTTACAAATCTAATAGTATACTTCTTTAAAGCAGAAGTTCCTTCAACATTAGGATTTTCTATTACTTCTTCAGTCTTAGTTTCTTCCTTCTTAGGCTCTTCAGTTTTAACTTCATCCTTTTTAGTTTCTTCTTCTTTTTTAGGTTCTTCTGTCTTAGTTTCAGTCTTCTCTTCAACCTTTTCTTCAGTCTTTTCCTCGGATTTAGTTTCTTCTTTAACCTCTTCTTTAGGAGTTTCTTCTTTAGTTTCTTCCTTAACTTCCTCTTTTGTTTCTTCAGTCTTAGTTTCTTCTTTTTCTTCTTCTTTTGTATCTTCTATTACTTCAGGAACAACTTCTTTAATAACAAGATCTTCATCTTTAATATTAAATGTTATATCACTAAGATTTAAATTTTTAATAGTAGCTCCGTATAAAGAATCAAATAAGTTAAATGATGCTTCATCCTCTTCTTCATTCAAATAGAAATTATCTAAAGTGAAATTGAATACTGTATAACCATTACCATTGAATGTTCCACAAAATGTTTTATTAAACTTAGCAAATGAGAAATCTCTTCCATCCATGTTAATGTTATTTTTTAATTCATAAAATTTATTAAAATATTCACTATTTTCTTCTGAATTAATTAACGTAAAGAAATATGCAAGTTCACTACCACTTTTAATAACATATGGATTAGTTGAAGTTCCATCTCCACTTGAGAACTTTTTAGCTATTTTTCCATCCCATATTGTAGATGACGTTTTTTCAGTAAAAGTAGTGAAAATTGCAAACAAGTTTGCAGCAAAAAATAGTAGTAATATACTTACTAGTAATCGTCTATTTTTTAGTTTGTTTTTTACCTTATCAAATATGTCTCTAAGCATACTACTACATACCTTTCCATTCTATGATAAAATTATATCATAAATACCAGTTTGAAACAACATTTTACGTCAAAAAAAAAGCATTTTTTAATGCTTTTTTTAGTACATTTTTTACTATATTTTTAATATTAATCTTCGTCGTCTAATGTGAATCCAATTTTATATGAAATGAATGCTCCAGATGCTGCGTTTTCACAGTCGATATCTTGACCTTCAACCCACATATAAACTCTTATTTTTGTGATACCACTTCTTAATGTAAATACTTGTAATAAATGATCTTCTTTAGTTCCTGAAGTATTATATGCTTCATAACTTGCTCCACCATCACTATAAGCTACATTAGTTCTCATTAAATTTGTAATTGTTCCAAATTTACTAGTATCATAAGTATTCCATGCATTAGTTCTATTTAATACAATTGGAGTTGAAATAGCAGCTTTAACACCAACATAAGGTACATATGGTGCTCCACTTGATGCTTCAACAACATCATTCTTATCATAATATGTTAATGCATTATTAACACCGTTGATTGTATGTGCATCAAAGTTTGGTTCTACTATAATAGATGAAGTTCCTGTTAATTGAGCTTGTGCTGTAGTATGAGATGCAGTACTTGCTACATTTCCTTCAATAATGAATCCATATCTAGCAGCATTTTGTAAACCTTTATCTGCTTCTCCTTCTGTTACTTTAACACCAGATCCATTTGTTAGATAAATTGGTACATTGTTATCTTCTGTTTTTAGGAAGATATCGAATGCTACAAAGTGTCCAACTGTGTTATCTCCACTTTCATTTACCTCTGCGTGTGCAGCTGATGTTGTTAATGACATAGCACCGCCATTATTCTCATCACCTTCAACAGCTCCATCAAAGAATACCATTCTACCATTACTTACAGCTCCAGTAGTTGAAACTGGTGCTAATACATTTGGTATTTGATTTACTGGGTTAGTATAATCAGTTACATTAATGATATCATCATTTGTAATTAATGTTTTCCAATCCTTTGCGTTTGCTGAAATTTGTAAACCACTTGATGCAGCTACGCTAATATCAATTGCTTCAATTGAAACAGTTCTGTTAGCTGTAAACCATGCATAAGTTGATGTTGATAATAATACTATAGTTAAGAATAGTAATAATACCAATGATTTTAATCTCTTATTTTTTTGTCCTTGTCTTATTTTTGCCATTTAATCTCACTCCAATTCTTTTATTGTATCTTCTGTATTTTCTTCAGTTAGTGTCATGTGTAATCTCGCATGTCCACCAATGATAGCATTTATACACTCTGGATCATCCCCCTCAATCCAAATAACTACCGTTATCTTATCAAGGTCCTTTGGTTGCATGTCTCTTCTAGGTTCCAGTATTATTGTTCCATCTTTGTCATCTCTAAATTTAGTAGTATCAGGTTCCGGTTCACGGTCAATACTATTTCCTTTAGCATACACGGTTCTATCATTATTCAAATAAATCATAATTCTAAGTGCTTCATCAGCATTTAGTATTACATCGTCCATTACTATCTTATACCAGTAATTCTTAACTGTATTACTAGTATTCTCTACATAGAATGAATATGCGATGTAATTCTTTCCATTATGAGAACCTTCATGTTCAGTTATATCATCTGGAAGCCATTTAATTGAAATGTTATCCAAAAACTGAACATCATCTGCTTTAAGTTTTCTTTTTGGTGTAGGATCATTTAATGATTCATACATTGAAAGTCCACTATACAGCATCTTATTGTCTGAAAGCGAAACAATAAAGCTTCCATCATTGAATAGTACTTTTAGTACAATATAGATAATTATTAGCAGTAATAACAATAAGAAAATGGCTAGCTTAACAAATTTACCTAATTTTTTCCATCCTCTTACCCTATCTGCTTTGACTACTACACTATTTGCCATAATACTCCTCCAATGATTAGTAGCAAACATACAAAAGGAACATATCCTATAATGTATAATCTAATTATAAAGGACAAAAACAAAAAAATCAATATTAATATAAATATTTTTTATAAAAAAATCAAAACCACTAAGGTTTTGATTCATATTTTTAATTACTTTTTTACTTTATAAAAACGTCTTTCATCATCACTACGACGACCAGCAAATACTAATTCTACTATATTATCATGCTCTAAAATAATGCCTATATATTCAGAGTTTTCTTCAGTTACTTTTGTATCTGTTACTACTCCATTTTCATGAGTTTCAATAGTATCTAACTTTATAATTAAGAAACCTGTTTCTTTTAAACTATCCATTATTTTATCCATTAATGCTTTATATTTTTCATTTGTAATATTTATTTTTTTTAATTCTTCAAATCCATCTGTAATACTATATGTTCCAGTTAAATATTTATCTTCTAAATTATTAACATCATCATAGAAATAGTATTTATTTTCTTCAAATACTAAATAACTTTTCTTATCAGATAATTCTTTCCAATTACCAAAAATATTATTAGTAGTATCCAACTCATCATTACTATCTACATACTCAGAATAATTACCCCAATCTTTACTTAATTCTAATTGTATTTGATCATAACTAAATTTATCAAGGCCCTTTTCAAAAACAGTATCTATTAATTTAGATCCAAATGATACTCCAAAAACTATTGCTAATACTATTGCTATTACAGAGAAAACTAATGAAATTGTATTTAGAATAACACCTGCTGTTTTTTCAGCGCATCTTTCTGTTTGACTAAGACCAAGTATTAATCCAATTACTGGTAATGGTAAAAATATTACTCCTAAAAATAAAGATAAAATACCAATTACTAATGAAGCAATTGCTGGTCCTTTTGATACTTTATTTCTAGTTCCACATTTACTACAGAAATTAGATCCATCTTCTATTTTATTTCCGCAACTTTTACAATACATTCTATTCACCTTCTAGAAATCATAATCAAAATAATCATTATAGTCAAAATCATAATCAGTATTTCCATTATCATTAATTATAATATCACTACTACCATCATTTTCTTCTCTTGATTCATATGTATCAGTCTTATAAGCAACAACTAAAAATACAATTACAAATATCCAAGATATAATTGATATTACTAACATTATTGCATTTAGAATAATCCCAGCTGTTTTTTCTCCACACTTTTCTTTTTGACTAAGACCTAGTGCTAAACCAATAATTGGTAGTGGTAAAAATAAAGATCCTATAAAGAAAGATATAATACCAATTACTAAAGATGCTACTGCTTTACCTTTATTAACTGGTGTATAAGTAGTTGTTGTAACTGTTACTTCTGGTTCAATTTTTTCTGTTGTATTTACTACTTCTGTTACTTTAGTTCCACACTCTGTACAGAATTTAGCACCTTTTTTAAGCTCTTTTCCACATACTTTACAATTCATTATTATTTCCTCCAATACTATAAATAATTATACACGATAATTGTAAACTTTTAAATAAAAAATTACTATGCTATAATATTTTTATCATAGGAGGTACTTATGATAGAAAAGATATTTAAATTAAAAGAAAATAAAACAAATATAAGTACTGAATTCATAGCTGGTCTTACTACATTTATTGCTATGAGTTATATTATATTTTTAAATCCAAGTGTACTAAGTCAAACTGGTATGAGTTACGAAGCAGTATTTACTGCTACTATTCTAACAACAGTACTTGCTACTCTATTTTTAGGATTATATGCTAATGTACCATATGCATCAAGTGCAGGTATTGGTCTTGGTAGTTTATTTACTTATACACTATGTGGTAGTCTTGGTTATACTTGGCAAGAATCACTCGCAATAGTATTTATTTGCGGATGTATAAATCTAGTAATAACACTAACAAGTTTAAGAAAAAGAATTATATCTTCAATACCATCTTTCTTACAAGAAGCAATTACTATTGGTATTGGACTATTCATAACATATGTTGGTTTAATGAATGCTGGTATTATTGAATTTAATGCTAGTGATATAGAATATGGAATTGCTCAAAATGTAGTACCTCAATTATCTAATTTAGTAAAACCAGCTGTACTAGTTTCAGTATTAGGTTTAATATTTACCTCAATATTACTTGTTAAAAAAAGAAAAGCAGCATACTTAAAAGGAATAATATTTTCAACATTAATTGGTATTCCACTTGGTGTTACTAAATTACCTGATTTTACAAACTTTAAACTCATTCCTAGTATTACTCCTACTCTTTTAAAATTAGATTTTAATGGTTTATTCAGTGTTAAAACAGGAGTATTTATATTATTAATGACAATATTCACAATTACAATTTCAGATTTGTTTGATACTATTGGTATATTTATTGGAACTGGTAAAAAAGCAGGAATATTCAAAATAGATAAAAAAGGAAACATGCCAAAGAATTTAGAACGTGCTATGGTAGCTGATTCAGCAGGAACAATAATTGGTGCTGTACTTGGTACAAGTAATGCAACAACATATTTAGAAAGTACTGCTGGTATTGAAGCCGGTGGAAGAACAGGACTTACTTCAGTATTTGTTTGTTTATTTTTCCTACTTTCTATATTCTTATATCCAATTATAGAATGTGTTCCTATGGCAGCAGTAGCTCCAGTATTAATATTAATTGGTGTATCAATGTTTGAAAATGTCTCATCAATAGACTTTAAAAAATTAGAAATAGCTATTCCAGCATTCTTTACAATAGTAATGATGCCTCTTGGATATTCAATCACAACAGGAATTGAATTTGGATTTATATTCTACTCAGTTATTTCTATTTATACTCATAAAGCAAAAGATGTATCACTGATTATATACATATTCTCATTCTTGTTTATGTTAAAATACATTTTAATGGCAATATAAAAAGATATCAATTTGATATCTTTTTTATTCATTATCTTCTATTAACTTTTCTATTTCTTCTAAATCTTCATTATAAATATCAGATACATCATCATAATATTTTCTTATGGCTTCATCTTTTTTAATATATTCATTTATTTCTTCAATATCACTTTCTAAATCAGCTTTATCACTTAATATATCCATAAACATATTATCATATGTTCCATTTTTATATTCATTTAATAATTCAGCATATGTAGTAAAGAAATACTCATCATATAAATCATTTTCAATCATAAATGAACACATTGATACAGTTATATAAAATTCCATTAAATCATTTTCTAAATCTTCTTTTTTAATTTTCTTATCAATTATATTATCATTTACTTCTTGAATACTATCTACTGTTATAAGTCCTACTTCTTTATAATAACCATATATTTCATTCTTTTTATCTTTATATAAAATATCTAATTTCATAATTCCTCCTAAAGTATTGCAAGTAAACCAAGTACTTCTTTTGAAACAGTATCTATATTAGTTGAAGTAACTATAATTTTCAAGTCTTTAAAATAAAAAGTTTTATATTTTTTATCTTTTATAATACTTAAGAATTTTCTTTGATGTATATCACTAGAAGCATCCATATCAATTATTAAATACTCTTTTCCATATAATACATTATAAAAATCTATTTGTTCTAATTCATCTTCTCTAATATTAGCATTTATTCTAACACTATTTAATTTAGTAAAATTACCTTTCAAATTACTTTTATCAACATATATAGGACAATCTAATTCTAATAATTTATCTAACTTATTATTCATTATTTTTCACCCCTTTTAGAAACATTAATGATTGCTTTCTTCAATGTTGATAACTCTTCTTCACTACTATTAATGCTAGCCCAAAGATTCATAAATAAATCTTTATATTCACTATGCAAAATAGAATTATAAAATACTATTACTCTTTCTAATTCTTCTAATGTATAAGCAGAAGAACTAAATGCATTAGTCATAAAAGTAATATCATTATTACTATAATTAAGTTCATTAAAATTAGTTATTTTTCCATCTAAAATATCATCTATTCCTAATGATAGATAGTTATCATAATAATCCATAAATTTCTCTTTAGTTTTATCATCTAAATAATAATCTAAATTACATTTATAACCACTAATATTTACTTCATTACTTACTCTAATAGACCAACTCTTAGGAGTTAAACTATATAGAAAATCATAAGTATTTCTATCTTTAATATCTCTAATTAAATCACTAGGATTTTCATTTAAATATGACTTAACTACTCTATTAATACCATTCTTATTAGCCCAATTAATATAATCACTAATACCAGGTTTAAAATCTATTTTTTTAATTTTAGAATATAATTTAAAATCTAAAGTATTTAGTGGGTCAGCATATTCTTCAGCATTACCACAAAATAAAATATTAACATTATCTGGTATCATAAAAGGGCCAATATGTCTTTCTTTTTCAAGCAAATCATAAATGTATATATGCATGGTTGGATCAAATTCATCAAAGTCATCAAATACAAGTAAACATCCATCTTCACCACTTCTATTAGACAAAGACATTAATTCTCTATACCATACTGGTTTATCACATACTAAATCTTCTTCAGTAAATGAAGATACATTATATATTAAATGATTTTTATTTATCTTTTTACAAATACTAGTTTTTCCTACTCCAGGATGAGCAATTAAATATAGAACAATATTCTTTTTGCCATAGAGAGTGTTTATTTCATTAATAACTCTTTGCTCTTCATTTAATTTTAATCCATCAAATGTTTTCTTTCTTCTAGCCATACGCCCTCCGTTTTCATGCACTATTATAAGTTTAACATAAAAAGATTCAAAATAAAATATTTGATAATTATCATATTTTTTTATATAATATGTTTGGAGGAAAGTATGAGCGGAGACATTATTAATATTCTAATCTCTGTTGCTATTGGTGCCATTGCAGGTTTTCTTGCAAGTAGAATTATGGGAAGTAAAGGTGGACTTTTAAGAAACATCATAATGGGAATCGTTGGTGGTGTTGTTGGTTCATTCTTACTAGGATTAATTGGTATCAGTGGTTCAGGTTATATTGGAACTATTATTGTATCAGTAGTCGGTGCTTGCATAGTTATTTTTGTTGGTCGATTACTATTTAAATAGTAAGAAAACAATATGTAAAATCATATTGTTTTTTTTATGTCTTTATTTTATAATTTCTATGATAGGAAGTGAGTATAATGGAATTATTTCTATTATGTTTAAAAATATTTTTAGGAAGACTTGTTGATGTAACACTAGCTACTATGGTTACAATGTATATTGTAAAAAACAAAAGAATTACAGCAGCTATAATTGGTTTTATAGATGTATTTATTTGGTTTGTAATAGTAAGAGAAGCTCTAGTTACTGATAGTACTTCTATATTCATTCCACTATGTTATGCTGGTGGTTATGCAGCAGGAGCACTACTTGGATCAGTTATATCTTCTAGAACTATTAGAACACTTATTACTGTTTCAATAGTTACAAGTGAAGATGAAAAAGTAACAGAAGCTATGCTTAAAAATAAATTTGCTGGTACTCTTCTTAGAGGTACTGGAATTCATAGTAAAGAAGAATCATTTATTATCTATTCACAAGTAGAAAGTGGAAGACTTAAATTACTAGAAGATATTGTTAAAAAAGAAGATCCAAAAGCTTATATAGTAGTTACTGAATCTAAAGAAGCATTTAATGGATATTTTGGAAAATAAAAATTAGTTAAAAAACTAATTTTTTATTTTATTATTTTATGTTATAATGTATATATAATAGGAGTTTGGTTATGAGTGATGATAGAGCATATGCAATAAGTGCAGCTAATTTAGACGTATTAGAAAGAAACCTAGATTACTTAGCAAATAACATTGGTGAAGTTGATGTTAGAGTTGAAGATGTTAATCAAAAAGTTAATAAAGTTTCTGAAGAAGTTAAAACAATTAACTCTAATATTAGAGACTTAATTAATGAAATAAGAGAAACAACTATTCTTACAAATGCTAAGCAATCAATTAGTCTAGCACAAGATGAAATTAATAAAAAATATGGCCACTATGATAATATTAGAAGAAAAATTAGTGGTTTATTTCAAGCTATTGAAGTTGGTTCAATAGATAAAAAAACAATTAAATCTTTAAAGGAAAACGCTTTAGTTGATACACCAGATTATTGGTTATCAAGTGCTTTTGTTGCGATTTGTGCATGGTTAAATGATAATAAAGAAGAAAGCATAAGTGCATTAAAAGACGCTATCAAAAAAGATGATGAGAAAACAAGTTTATTCTTCTCATTAATTAATCTTAAATTTGATAGATATGCTTCATCATTCATGTGGTTAAAAAGATACTTAGATATGCAAGATGCATCTAAGATGGAAAATAAGATTGTTCCCCTACTTGATTCATTAACAGGTGGTATTTTTAATGAAGAAGAAAAAGAATATTTCTTAAATAAAATAACTCTATGGACTAATGAATTAGATAGTAAATCAAACTATAAAAATATTCAAATAAATAGATGGATAGATTTCTTAGTATTCTTACTAGGAGAAAAGAACTATGATGAATACTATTATATTAAGAACTTTACAAATAAATATGCAGATATTAATAGATTAACAAATATAAATGTATCTCAAAGAAATATTTATTATTACTTTGTAGAAGCTATTAATGAAAAAGAAGAAATTAATCTAAATAAGAAAGATCAAGTAGATAAAATAATTAATCTATTAATTTATAATTATGAAAATGATGAATTAGATTTAAGAAAAGATATTGCTAAGAATCAATTTATAATTGATGAAAATGGTAATACTACTAAAGCGAAAGAAAAATTCAAAATGTCAGAATTTGCTTATCTAAAAAATACTGATTTTTATTCAATACTAACTAATATAGTACTTCAAAATAATGAATTAAAACCAAGTATTAATACTAAAAAATTATCATTATCTCTTCTTAAAGATTTAATTAATAATTCATATGAACATCTAAATGAAAATGTTTTAGATAATATGAATATAATGATAAAGATTAATAATTTTACAGGTTCAACTATTGATGGTAAAAATGAAAAAGAATTAGTTGATTCTTTATATCAAACAATTGATAAAGAAACAAGACTTGATATTGAAAGTGTTAAATTATTTGATGTTAAAATGATATTTACTTTAATATTTGGATTTGTTTGTTCTATTATTTTATATTTAATGGATATGAGTATTATCTCTGTTCTAATAGTATTAGCAACAATAGTGATGTTAATATATTCTTTCTATGCAAACTATAAAGTAAGAAGTGAAAAAATTCAAAAAAGAGAACAAAGAAAGCAAGAAGAGAGAAATATATTATTAAATGTAATCGCTGAAATAGTAGACTTTAGATTTATAGTTAAAGATGGAATAGAAATTAAAAATAAAACAACTACTCTATTAAAAACACTTGATTATAAAAACTATATTAAAACAAATAATGATAGAAATATAACTATAGAAAAAGATAACGATAATTTTGTTAAACCAAATAATGAATTATTTGATGAAGAAGAAAAAGATACTAATAAACTAAATCCTCCTAAATGGAATTTAGAACCTCCATATGAAAATGTAAGGACGGTGATTAGATAATGACGTATTATGAATGGGTATCTTATATAGATGAGTTAAAAACTAAACCAATTACTGATGATGTTATCAAAAAAATAAATACTTATAATTTTGATTTCCCACCAGAAGTAATGGTAAGACTAGAAGATCATTTATTAAGAGTTATATTTGATAAACTAGGAACTATAAGAGATGAACTAGATACTGAAATTGATAAAGTTAATTCACCTCAAGAATTAACACTACTAATTAATAAAATTAAAAGTACTATAAAAGATGTATTTAAAATACAAAAAGTTAAATCATTTGATACAGCATTATTAAATGAATTAAAAGGCGATATTGAAAGGTATGTTGATGATTATACTACTACTATTAAAAGACGTTATGCTGCTGTTAAATCAAGTGATTATGCTATGATTCTAAATAATCTTAATTTAATGGAGGAAAGATGAACTATTTAAAAACTAAAAAAACTTTAACCAGATATATCAATGCAAGAATACCATTAATAGTCATTAACTCTATTGAAAAAACAAGAACAATTGATTTATTAAAAGAAATAAGCGCTGAAAATAATCTAAATATTAAAATACATTCTATGTCTAAAGGATTTAGTGATTTAAATACTGGAGAAGTTTTTAGTAATGAAAAATTATTTATTTCTTCACTAGATTATATATCAAATGAATTATCTACTTCAGAAAACAAAATATATGTATTAAGTGATACTGAAGAATTAGACTCAGAAAGTATTACATCTAGATATTTGATGGATTTAACTACTCTAGCTGAAAAAAAATCATCTTGTATTATAGCTATTACTCCATCAGTAATATGGCCTAATTTACAAAGACAAGGAATGATTATTGATTTTGATTTACCTGATCAAAATGAAATAAATCATATTATTCTTGAATCATTAAAACCATATAATGGACAGTTAACTATTGAATGGGATAAAGATGATGTAAAAGATGCTGCTAATACCCTACTTGGTTTAAGTAGTACTGAAATCAAAAATGTTTTATCTACTTTAATAGCAAAAGGATCAATTCTTAAAAATGATTTAATAGAATTAAAATATGCTAAAGATAGTTTATTTTCAAATATTAATGGTTTAGAAAAAATAAATGTTGATGAAAAGTTAGCATTTGGTGGACTAAATGTTTTAAAGAATTGGTTAAATGAAAAAGGCAAATTATTAAATTTAAATAAAAAAGAAGAAATGACTAAAAGAGGTATCAAACCTCCTAAAGGAATATTATTATTAGGTGTTCCTGGTTGTGGTAAATCTCTAGCAGCAAAAGCTATATCTAAAATGTGGCAAAGACCTTTATATAGATTAGACTTCTCTACTATTCAAGGTAGATACGTTGGTCAAAGTGAACAACAATTAAAAGAAGCACTAGAGACAGCTGAACATGTTAGTCCATGTATATTATGGATAGATGAAATTGAAAAAGGTTTATCAGGATTAAATGATTCAAATGGTATTACTCAAAGATTAGTTGGTCAATTCTTGTTCTGGATGCAAGAATCTAAGAAAGATGTATTCGTAGTAGCTACAGCAAATGATATTCAAGCATTACCAGCTGAGTTATTAAGAAAAGGTAGATTTGATGAATTATTCTTTATTGATTTACCAAATGCAGAAGAAAGAAAAGAAATAATAACTTTATATTTAAATAAATATTTTGGAGTAAATGCTCCAGAAGAAGTATTAAAGAATCTTGTTACTATAACAGAAAACTTCTCTTCTTCAGATATTGAATCAGTTCTAAGAGACTTAGCTTATTCAGTAATAGCTAATAACAAACAATTAACTACTTCTGATATAGTAAATGCTTATAGTAAATCATTATCTATTTATAAAACTAATAAAGAAAAAATAGATACATTAAGAAACTGGGCTAAAGATAGAACTAAAAAAGCTAGTTAATAAAAGACAAATAAAAAACTGTGTTAAACACAGTTTTTATTTTCTTATAAAATTGTTGGTACTAAGAAATAAATCATAAATAGTATAAATACTATCAATGTAACAATTGTTATATCAGTATGAGGTTTTGTTTTAATCTTTCCACACTTATAAGCAATTAAATCAGTTAAGTAAACAACTCCATCTACAAATACATATGTTACAATTCCCATTCCAATACCTTTAGTAATTGAATAAGCAAGTAACATAGTAATTATTGTCATAAATGCTGGAACAGCATTTTTAATATTTGAAAAATCTACTTTAACAACATTGCTCATCATAACAACACCAACATATATTAATGCACAAGCAGCAGATGCGCTTGGAATAAATGCAAATAATGGAAGTAAGAATATTGAAAGAAGGAATAATACTGCAACAACTAATGCTGTAAGTCCTGTTCTACCACCAACACTTACCCCTGTTCCACTTTCAACAAAAGTAGTAACTGTACTTGTTCCACTTATACTACCAGCTACAGTAGCAATACTATCAGCATACATCATCTTGTCATAATTAACAGGTTTACCATCTTCATCCATTAAATTTGTTGTTGAACAACAACCAATAACAGTTCCCATAGTATCAAACATATCAATCATACTAAATGTAATAATTAACATTACTACTGACATTAATGATCCCTCAGGGAATGCAAATCCACCTTTAAACACAGATAAGAATACAGTGTTATCTCCACTAAAGAAAGCACTAATATTTTCCCAGAATTTCCAACTAATACCAGGAACATTTCCAGTTAATACTTGTGTATTAGCAACACCCAAAGGTATAGCTAAAATAGTTGAAGCTATAATACCAATTATAACTGAACCTTTTACTTTATAATGAGATAAAACTGCTATTACAAGTAAACCAAATAAACATACTATTGCAGAGCATGCTGCTCCCCCTGGAGCCCATAATTCATAATTATTGAAGTCTACCATTTGTAGTAAAGTAAATTGGTTATCAGTAATAATACTTGCATTTTGTAAACCAATAAATGCTATAAATAAACCAATACCTACTGAAATACTAGTTCTAATAGAAACAGGTATTCCTTCAAATATCTTCTCTCTTAAAGATAATAGTTTACCAGTCTTTTTGTTTCTTCCACATGGAATGAATGATAAAAGCAAGAATATTACTCCACTAATAAATACAATTGCCATTGCATTTCCATAGGAATACGCAAATCCCATTGCACCACCAACGATTGTACCAATCATTGCATTTAGCCCCATACCAGGTGCTTGAGCAAGAGGCATTTTTGCAAGTAAAGCCATAAGAAGTGTTCCAATAAATGCTCCTAAGGCAGTAGCAATGAATACACTAGAGAATCTAGGATCACTTACTCCTCCCCATAGAATATTATTTGGATTGACTATCAAGATATAAGCCATAGCAAGAAATGTTGTTAGCCCGGCAAATATTTCGATTCTTTTTGTTGATTTTCTAGAAGTGATTTCAAAGAATGAATCTAACTTACCGCCACTATTCTTTTTGTTTTTCATGAAAACAATCTCTTCCCTTCTGGAAAATAAAAAATCTTACAATAATGCTGTAAGACTATATACTCTAAGCAGAAAAGATATCATGTCATAGTCCATTCATTTATGGTGAATTGGTAGAAACGCTTAAACCATATTATTAAGCATATATGACTATCTACTTTCCACTATAATTATACAAATATTATTATTAAAAATCAATAAAAAAGTACCATTAATTTTTTGGTACTCTTACTAATTTTGTTTGTTCCTTTAATTCCCTACTAGTATTTAAAAAACCTGTTAATATTTCATGTGTATTTAAGTCAGGAATATACTCTTCATCTTCAATACTTAAATACTTTGGTGTTTCTTCTAAATATCCTTCTAATGGATATTTTTCTTTTACTCTAGTTGAACAATATACTTTTCCTAAATGACCTTTTTCTGGTTTTACAAATACATTATCAGATGTTACTACTCCTCTATCAATATGAACTGCTCTTTCAAATGAAGGAGTATCAAGAATAATTCTTTCATATTCCCCCTCTTCATCTACTAAAGCATCTATACTACATATTAATCTGGTATCTTGATATATTTCTTCAAACAAAAGATGATAATCTTCATCTCCTAGATTAACCATAGTATAAGTGTATTTTAAACCATCTTCTTCTTTTTCAAAAACTCTAAAACCAAATCCACTTTCAGTTTCTATCATAAAGTCTCACCTCTATTTATAAATATTAACAGCGGTTCCAACCTCTACTTGTTCATAAAGTTTTTTAATATTATCTAAAGGTACATTTACACATCCATGAGATCCATCTGTTTTATATATATCTCCACCAAATTTATCTCTCCATGTCGCATCATGTATACCATATACTCTTCCTATAAATGCTATCCAATAATTAACATGTTCTAAATAGTCTCTACCTTTTAAATAAACATCTTTTTTCTTACTCAAAACTTTATAATGTCCAGTTGGAGTACCATTATTTTGACCAGTGACTACATCACTAGTAAGTACTAATTTATTATTCTTATAATAATATAATTTTTGTTCATGAATATAAACATCAATTCTAGCATTAACTGTTCCATTCTTAACTTGTCTTTCTTTAACAGTTACATTAATTGTTCCTGTTGCTTCATTACCACTAGAATCTTTAACACTAACATTAATTTTATATTTACCTGCTTTTTTATTATTAACTTGATTATCTATAACAACATCATTGCTAATATCACCATCAATATTATCAGTTGCTGTTATTTTTCCATGATCTAATGTCCCATCAACATACATAGAAATACTTGTCTTTTCAAGAGTTAATGTTGGTGGAATATTATCAACAACATTAACATTTCTTATAATTTCTTTTTTAACTAAAAGATTCTCATAAGAATACTTAACAGTATAATTACCAGGTATATCTGTAGTAACATTACTATCTACTTTAACTTTGTCTTTGACATCTATCCAAAAGAATTTAGCTTTAACACCATCTTCTTTATATTCATCATTTAAATTAAGAGAAATTTCTTTTCCTCCATTTAATGACATATTTAAAGGAAATTTATCAAAGTCAACAAATCTAACTACTAGTAGTACACCTATAACCAACAATAAAAAAACAATTGAAATTATTAATCCTCTTTTTTTCATACTTCTTCCTTTTCCTATATTATACCAAAAAAAATAAAAAAAAGAAGATAAATTTATCTTCCTAATTTAGTAAAGTCTAATTCTATTATTTGGCCACCTGTTTTACGCTCTTCTTTTTGATCAAATATAGTTTCTAACATAATTCTTTTTATATTATTATATACTATTCTTGATTGTAAACTTGATAACTCTGACTGAATAAATTCATGATCTTCATCATCAAAGAATTGTTCATATTCTTCTCTACTCATTCCTTGATAAAAAGCTATTTTAGAACTAATACCAAGTTCTCTTCCAACATAATATATATATGCTTCTTCACTTATAGTTGTTTGCATCTCTACTGATTGATAATAATCATGTACTCTTGTAAACATCATTTCATAATTATATTCTTCTTCTCTATTAGTATAATTATCCCAACCAGTCATTACTTTTTTAAGTCTTTCTTGGAAAGTTTTTAATACATCAGGATGTACAGCAGCATAATCAGATAAATCTTCATCATATCTTCTTAAAAAATCAACCATAAATGTAACAGTACCACCCTTAGTTATCTCACTAGGACTATCATACATACTATGTAATACATCTTTTAGATTTACTTCTTCATCTAATAAATAATCTATTGATTGACGAGCATAATACTTAATTACTTCTTCATCGCCATTATATTGATCATAAAATATACTAAATCCAAGACCAAATTCTCTATCTTCTGGATGTACTTCCCTATATGCTACATTACCTAACATTTCAGTCATAAATTTAGCCATAAAAAGTATTCTATACTTAGCATATTGTTCTTCATGATGAGCATTTTCAAGAGCGTTACACATTTGAACTATAACATTTGTTCTTTCATAATCATCATGAACCAGTTTTAAAAATTCATCTGCTACACTATCAATAAAATCAACATCAGTTTTAAATCTAAGTATTAACATTGAAACAAATTTTAAATCACTTTTAACTTTAGAAGAACATAGATTATATAGTTTTTTATCTCCACTTGCCATTATGGCTTGTATCATAAATTCAGGATCATTTTCTAATTCATCTACATCATAACCATCAAGTTCATCACCATTTATATAATCTAATATTAATTTAGTATTGTATGCCATATTTTATTTACTCCTTATATGATTATTATAACATAATTATGATATAATATACATAGTAGGTGTCATATGAAAAAATTATATTTAATTTTTTTTATTTTATTATTGTTAATGCCATTAAAAATAAAAGCATTAACAGAAGATGAAGCAAGAAAAGCTATTGTTGACTATGCTTATTATATTTACAATAACAAAAAAAGTGATATTACTTATGTATTACCTAAAGAAGTTAACCAACAAAAGATATTTCTTGGATATAAAACACAAAACAATTCTTATGCTATGGATTGTAATGCTTTTGTTGGTTTTGTAGTATATAATGCATTTAGAATAGAAGCTAATTCTAATGGAACTATTCCTCAAAATGGTAATAAAGATGGTATGTTAAATTCTTCTGGAAGAGTTGCATTAAATGGAAATGATGGATGGTCTTCTCATAGTTCCTTATATGATTCAACTAGATACATGTTAAGAAAAGGAGAAACTATTCAATCTGCTGCTAGTAGAATAAACTTAGAAAGTAAACTAAAACCAGGTGATTTAATCGCAGTAGTTGGTTTTGGTAGTAGTTCATATAATAGCCAAGATGAAGCAAATAAATCAACTCATATAATGATATATGTTGGTGATGGAAAATATATTCATAATAGAAGCGAAGGCGTTAGTTTAAATGATTTAAGTGCTATATCATATGGTAATAGAGTTGGTTCTACTTTTCCTGATGCTAAAGGTAATACTGGACCACACGGTGCTATCACAGTACTCACTCTTCAAAATTATGAATCGATTCCATCAAGTGTATTAGATGGTTATAGATATCCAAGTGGAGATGGACAACTAATAGTAGAAGGAAAAACCTCTACTCCACAAGAACCTCAAGAACATTGTAGTTATCAAGCAGTAGAAGGATTAGAGTTATGTGAAAGAAAAGATATCGCAGGTATTGTAAGAATTATTACTACTGTAATACTAATCATTAGAATAGCTGTTCCAATAATACTAATATTATCAGTTATGATAAAACTAATAAGAGCAATAACATCTCACGATGATATTAGTGCTATGAAAAAACCAATTATTACAAGTGTAATAGCTGCAGTACTTGTATTCTTAATTCCTACATTTGTAAATGTCATTATGAAAATATGTTCAGTTGATATTAGTTTTGATGAATGTATAGAATTATCAAAAAATCCAAAAGAAACAATTCAATATGTATGTAGTGATGATCCAACACATACAGATGATGATACTGATTATAAAAAAGATGGTAACTATATTACCCTATCTAGTAAAGATGTAACTGGATATTATTTTTCAAATCAAAAAGAAAACTTAACAGACACTGATAGTAAATGGATTTCATCAGATAAAAACAATATTGATTTTGTACTCTTACCTGGTAAACATTATGCTTATATTAGAACTAAAAATGGAATAATTGAAAAAGAAATAGATATTACTACAAGTGATATATCAGTAACAAATGATAAAACTGATATTTCCATTCTAAGTACTGATATAGATACATTCTTAAAAAGTAAAGGTTCCTCATTGGAAGAATTAAATCAAACAATTGAAAGAAGTGTTTATATAGCAGGTGGTGGTAAAGAAGGCGCAGCTGCTGCATCTTTAGCTTTAACACAAATACTATATAATAAATATAAAATTAAAATATCATATGGATCAACTTATCCAGGAAGTCATATAGTTCATGGTGTTCCTCAAGATTGGGGTTCTAGTAAAGTAACATCTGCTATGAAAAAAGGACTATTTAATAATATTGGAATACACTGTGGAGGATTTGTTAGTTGGGCATATACACAATCAAATTATTCTATGAATAGTGGTATTGGTTCATCTAAACAATTATGTTCTTGGGGTTATGCAAGAATACATAAAATAACTTCTAATAATCGTGGTAGTGTTGGAGATGTAGTTACATATGCTAAAGTATGTGATGAAAGTAAACACGTAGCTATTATTAGTGCTATGGATGAAAATGGTTATTATGTAACAGAAGCAAACGCAAGAACAAAAATGGTAGATAATGTTAAAACACTAGTTGATAATATTGGTGTTGTTACTACATATGAACCATTTAATAATACTAGATTCTATTCATACTTAGATATGTCTAATACAATAAATAATAAACAAATGAAAACTAGTTTACCTACTGGATTTTAACAAATAAAAAAGATTGGAAATTCCAATCTTTTATTTTATTGTAACTACTTTTGATTGATTACAAGGAGTCTTAACAGTAATATCATCTTTAACTCCTTCATATAGTTTAACACTATATTGTTCTGTAACATCAATAACGTTCTTTTTAGAAGCTTTAAATGTAGCTGGTATATTTGATACTATTGTTGGATTATTAGCCTTATATGCGTTATTTTTAATGTATACAGGACTGTTACCATCAAAAACTTTTATTGTTAGTTTTGGTTCATAATCAATTTTAATAGTTGTCTTATATCCATTTGTTAAACTTACTGTTACTCTAGTTATCATCTCTTCTTTTTCTTCACAATCTTTAATTCTTGTAAATTTATAATGACTATCTGATATTCTTTGAGCAGTATAGCATTTTGGTGTTTCCCATTTAATAGTTTTATCTTTTACATATCCTTTTATTTTAGCAGTAATATCAAATGAACTATTTACCCCTACTATACATTTTTTATTTGTACTAAGAGTTACAGTAGCATTCTCTTTTTTACCAGTATTTTCTTCTACAGGTTCTTTCTTTTCCCACATAACTTCAATAACTGTATCTTTTAATATTCTAGTATTCTTAAAATCAAAATCTGTTTCACTTATACATTTATTATCACTAGGTGATAAAGTGAATCCTTTTTCACACATAAATGTATCTATGCTTTCTCCCTGATTAATTCTTTCAATTATATTACTATCTAAAACATAAGTTTCACGAAATCCTCTAAAATAATAATTATTTTTAGATAATTTTTCTTTTATTAATGATTCATCTACTTTGCCAAATAATCTTACCATTTGAACTGTATTCTCAAGATCATTGTTATATTTTATTACAACTTCAAATTTATGAAGCCACCATACAATACCAACAATAGATAAGAATAATAAAAGAATCACTAGTAATACCCATTTTCTACTCTTTTTCTTTTCTTCCATAATACTTCTCCTTTTAGTAAGTAATTCCATTTAAGAAGATATTTTCTAATCTTTCCTCTTCTACCCATGCTGTAAAACAAAATACATATGTATCTTTTTTATGTCTATGATAGAACAAATATGTATTAGCATTATTATAATTAGTAAAATGTACTTTAGTATATTTAATACCATTTATTTCTACTTCTGTTTTACTATCATAACTAGTAGTTGTATCTTTTATTGCATAATTTATATCTTTATTTTTATAACGAAATATTCTAATAACAAAATTAGAAGTGTTATCTTCATTTCTTTCAGAATAATAATTAAGTGCATTTCCAGTATCAGTTTTTCTAAAATTACTAGCTATTTTATATTTAATACCATATCCACTTTCATCTTGATTTATCTTATATAAAACACCTGCATACATATATTCATCATCTGCAAGTACTACTTTTTTCTCTTCTTCTTTTTCTTCTTCTCTTCTAGAACATCCACATCCACATAAAGAAAATATCATTAAGAATGCAATTAATACTATAGTAATCTTTTTCATTTAACAACACCTATATATGGTAAATTACGATATTTTTGATCATAATCAAGTCCATATCCTACTACAAATAAATCTTCTATTTCAAAACAAGAATAATCTGCTTCAATATCGACTTCTCTTCTCTCTTTTTTATCAAGTAAAGTTACTATTTTTAATGATTTAGGTTTCATATCACTAATATATCCTTTTAAGAATTTCAAAGTATGACCTGTATCAACAATATCTTCTAGTATTATTACATGTTTATCTTTAATATTCTTTTCAGATATAGATAAGTTTAATTCTACTTTTCCACTAGACTTATCACCACTATAAGATGATACTCTTAAAAATTCAAGTCTAGCATCTCCCTTATACTTCTTTAATAGTTCACAAGCAAAAAATACAGCTCCTTTTAAAGTACATATAAATACTACTTCCTCATTCCCATATTCAGTATATAATTCGTTAGATAATTCTTTAATTCTAGTATTAATTTCTTTTTCACTAATTAATTTCTTTATCATATATTCTCCTATTAACATTATACTAAAAATTATTTAAAAAATCTTGTATTTTTATTTATTTTTTTGTAGAATAAAAACTAATTTCAAAGGAAGAGATATTATGGATGATAATGAAAGAAATATAAGAGACCTTCTTCAAGAAGCAAAAGCTATAAGAAGAGAACTTGAAAAAATGAATAACAATCTAAGATATATAGAACAACTTAAGACTACTGCTGAAGAAATAAAAAGAATATTACAACAAAAAAGATAGAATTAATTCTATCTTTTTTATTTTACTCTATCTCCTATTTCATGTATTAAATCTTTAGTAATTAACATACTACTAGTAATAATCTTATTATATGTTTTAATTAATTCTCCATTAAAATATACATTAGTAGTTAACTCATCAAAATTATTTAATATGAATAAATTATTCCTATATATTTCACAAGCTCTTTTAATATAACTATCTATATATTTCATATCTTCATTATAACATTTAATAATTACTCTATTAATTTCTTTATCCTCTACATGATAAACTTTATGAGAATTAGTTATGTTATAATCCATATCTAAATTGAAATCTATTGTTTTAAAATATTTCTTTCTCATAGCATTAACATCTAATGGACTATTTAATTCTTTATATAATACTTCATCACTACTCTTAAATCTAGATGTAGTTAAATAACAAGAATCAGCCATTACTGTTATAGCTATTATATCTTTTAATTCATCACTAAATGTATATATATCTTTAAATAAATCATATATAAATAAACCAGTACTAGTATATTCAATAGAATAAGTATTCTTTACTCTATTTGTTTCTATATGGTGATCTATTGATAAAACAATATTATAATCTTTATTTCCTAATGATTGAGATGGATCATTATGATCAACTAATATAAATGTTTTATTCTTTAGACTTCTTCTTTTTAATATTAGAGGTTCTTCTATAGTATAATCTTCTATTAATTTTCTATCTTCTTCTAAAATAGTATAATCATCTAACATACAAAAATGAACATTTACTATAAAATTACCAAGTACTTTATATAATAAATAACTAGAAAAATATGAATCTGTATCAATCTTATCATGACCTATAATATAAAGTTCATCATAATTTTTTAAATCCTCTATTATTTTAAGAGCCATCTCTTTCATATTATTCACCATAATCATTATAACACAATTATTCTACAGTAACGCTCTTTGCTAAATTTCTTGGTTTATCAACGTCAAGTCCTCTTGATACACTAATATAATATGATAGTAATTGAAGAGGAATTACTGCTAGGGATGGATAAAAATATTTACTAGTATTTGGTATATGAATCTTATAATCAGAAAAAGGTATATCAATATTCTCTGGTGATATTGTTATAATGTATGCTCCTCTTGATTTAACCTCCATTAGATTACTAATTGTTTTTTCATATATATCATCTTGAGTTACTATTCCAATTACTAGTGTTCCATCTTCAATTAAACTAATAGTTCCATGTTTTAACTCTCCTGCTGCATATGCTTCACTATGTATATAACTTACTTCTTTTAATTTTAAACTACCTTCTAAACTAATAGCATAATCTAGTCCTCTACCAATATAGAATGCATCTTTAACATTAGCAAATTCACTTGATAATTTTTGAATATCATTAGTTAATTTATCTAATATTTTTTTAGTCTTATCACCCAAAGTGCTAACTTCTTTAATAAGACTAGTATATTCTTTATTAGTTATTTTACCTTTTAATAATGCTAAATGTATCCCAAATAAATAACTAACTATTAATTGAGTACTAAATGCTTTAGTAGTAGCTACACTAATCTCAGGACCAGCAAGTGTATATAAAACATAATCTGCTTCTCTTGCGATTGTAGAAGATACTACATTTACTATTCCAAGGGTTTTAACTCCTTGAGATTTTGCTTCTCTTAAAGCAGCAAGTGAATCAGCTGTCTCTCCTGATTGGCTAACAATTATAACAAGACCATCTTTATCAAGTTCTAAATGTCTATATCTAAATTCAGAAGCTATATCTACCCTAACACTTACTTTAGTTAAATCTTCTATTATATATCCAGCACATACTCCAACATGATATGCACTTCCACAAGCAACTATATAAATCTGCTTTATGTTTTTTAATTCATCATCACTTATTGGAAACTCTATTTTATTATTATGCACAAAAGAATTAAATGTCTTTTTGATTACTTCATCTTCTTCATTGATTTCTTTAATCATAAAGTGTTCATAACCATTCTTTTCTGCTACACTAAGATTCCATTTAATCTCTTTTAATTCTTTTTTAATTTCATCTCCATTAAGATTATAGAAAGTTACCTTATTCTTAGTAAGACAAGCTACTTCCATATTATCAATATAATAAACATTTCTAGTATATTTTAAAATTGCTGGTACATCAGATGCAGCATATAATCCATCATCACTAATACCAATAATCATTGGACTATCTTTTCTAGCTACCCATAACTCATCAGGATAATCTTCAAACATTACACATATAGCATAACTACCTCTTACCCTAACCATAGTTCTATTAATAGCATCCATTGGTCCATTTTTATATTTTTTATAATAATAGTCTATTACATTAGCAAGTACTTCAGTATCAGTTTCACTATAAAACTTATAACCATGACTTTCTAATTTTAAAACCATTTCTCTATAGTTTTCAATAATACCATTATGTACTAAAGTAACACATCCATCATTTGATATATGAGGGTGTGCATTATTTTCACTTGGTTCTCCATGAGTAGCCCATCTAGTATGACCTATACCAATTGTTCCTTTTAATCTTTTGCCTTTTATTTTTTCTCTTAAATTATCAAGTTTACCTTTAGCTTTAAATACTTCTATTTTTTTATCTCGAATAGCAAGACCTGCTGAATCATAACCTCTATATTCCAACCTAGATAATCCATCTAAAAGTATGTTAACAGCTTTTTCTTTTCCATTGTATCCTACGATACCACACATAATTTTTTCCTCCACGCAAAAAATTTAATATATGATATATCCTCTGTTACAATTTTGATTTTGCTTTTTAAATATATCTAACGATTATATAGACCGTGATAACATCCGCCGAGTCTTTCGATAGTTATCATCCTCGTCAACCAAAGTGGTCCAGGCGCTAATAAAATGTATAACTCCTTTCAAATCATTTTATTTTACACCTTAAGTATAAACAAAATAATTTTTATTGTCAAAAGCAAGTGTAAAGACCCCTCTTGATATTTTACTTATTTTATGCTATAATATAGCCTTGTAAAGAGGGAGTAGTTCTCATATTAACATATATGAACTATTTAAGCGTCAGCACGATAAATAATCCGCTAATAGAATAAAGAACAAGACTTTTACATATAGTAGAAGTCTTGTTTTTTCTACTCTAGAAAGGAGGATTTATCAAAATCTAAATTGACATTTATTAATTATAAATATACAATAATATTAGATAATAGGAGGTAATGTATTAATGTATACTGTATTTTTAGGAGGAACTTGTAACGGATCTACATGGAGAGATGAGTTAATTCCAAAACTTGATCCAGCTAGAGTAAGTGCTTTCAATCCAGTTGTTGAAGATTGGAATGAACAAGCTCAAGCAGAAGAAGACTATCATAAAGAAAACGATGATTTTACCCTTTACGTTTTAACACCAGAAATGACTGGAGTTTATAGTGTTTTCGAAGTTGCTATGGATAGTTGTAAAAGACCAGGAAGAGTTGTTGCTTGTATCCTAGAAGAACGTGATGGTAAAACATTTGAAGGACAAGTTGCTAAAAACATGAAAAAAATTAAAAAAGATTTAGTTAAAAATGGAACATTAGTTTTCGATAACTTAGATCAAATAGCTATGTTCTTCAATACTCTACAAGATAAACAAGTTCCACATATGTAATAGAATAATAAAAAACAAGTCGTATGACTTGTTTTTATTTGTGTCTTCTACTTCTACCATTATTTTTAATAGTCTTTTTAACCCTTTTAATGATTTTTTTTACTTCTTCATAATATTCAGCTGTTGGAGGTTTAAGACTCCTATTTAAGGCTAAAAACAATTGATTTAATCTTACATAATCATCATGAAAATTTGTTTCCATATAATGAAGTAACATATGAGAACGATATGTAAGTAAAGCATAATTACTAATACCATTCTCACCACCATCTTCTCTTTTAACAATATGATGGCGTGTCAAACACTCAGGATCATCAAATTCGCATCCCATCCAGTCAACTTCATAAGTACCATAAATTTTAACCATTAATTCTATGTCTTCGTTCATAATCCCTATTATAACACATATCTATCTTTTTAAAACTAAATTTGCTTCTTTTATTTGAGGAGTTCTCCATGCATTCCAATCATCTGAATAATTTCTAGCATAATATAAAGTATTAGGATAATATCTACATATGGCACTATACCAATTATTAATATCATGTACACTAGTACTTCTAGTATAACCTAAGTCTTTTGATAAATAACTATCTTTATTCTCAACAAATTTAACAATATCGTTATTATTATATGCATCACTATTAGTTAATACTTTCATATATCTAGCATACTTTTGTATTAATTCTTTATCTGCAAATAAAACTTCTCCATATATAACAACTACCCAACTATTTAAGGCATATGTGATATTAGGAAAAAAATCACACCCTTCTTCAGGTAAAGCAATACTTTTAGCAGCATCAAATCTAAATCCACTTACTCCCAAAGAAATATATTCATTTAACATATCAATTACTTTTCTTTGTACTAATCTACTATTTGGATTTAATCCAGGTAAACTCATACAATAATGAGTAACTTGATATCTATCATCCCAATTATCAACATTTCTTTTTATTTTAAAACTATCATTATTCCATAATATTTCTCTATCACAAAAAGGATGAGGATCCAAACTACCAGTATTATTAGTTGATGCTAAATGATTAATAACCGCATCAGCTATAATAACTAGTCCATGTTTTCTCGCCTCATCACATAATCTTCTTAAAGAATCTCTATTACCTATCCTATTTCCTAAATTAAAGTTTAATGGTTGATATAACATCCACCACTCTTTAGATGAATCATCCTTAGTATTTTGTAAAGGACTAATTTGAATCGCATCAAAACCTTGAGCTTTTATTTCACCCAAGTAAAATGATATATTATCTAAATCACAATCAAATAAACTAAGTATTCTCATATTCTATTAATAATTAAATAATCCTTGAAGATAATTATTTATATCTAATCCTTCTAAAGAACTTGAATCAAAATTAAATCCATTACCTAGATTTCTTAAATTACTTAAAGAATCATAATATGTTTTTAATTTTAACATTAATATAACCATTGCTATTATTATTGCTAAATAAAATACTACTTTAATACATATTGCTATTATTTTTCTAGTTCTTCTGTCTTTCTCAATCTTTTCAAGTTTAGCAACTCTTTCTTCAAGATTTTTAATTTTCTCTTCAGTACTCATAGTTACTTGTGTAGTTGTAGTTTCATTATTCATACTATTTCTTCCTACCCTTCATTTTTTTAATCTTAACTATATCTCCTTTAGTTATTTTTTTACCACTAAAAAGATTATTAACTAATGTATTAATTTCTTTATTAATGCTTTGTTTCTCATCTATCTTCATATATTAATTGTATCATAAAAATACTATTTAATGATATAATAATTTTGAGGTGGGTATTTATGCATTTAACAACCGGTTATGAACTAACTACCGCTCTTACAAATGCTGTTATATTTGTAGTATGTGTATGTGGTTTTATAACAATAAAAAAAGAAAAATTATGGAAGTTATTTTTCTTCTTTATGTCAATAGATTCATTTCTAGGAGTAATCGTACATGGTGTTGCGATGAGTATACAAGTAAATGTTATATTATGGATAATACTATCAATATTCTTTACTCTGACAGTTAATACATTCTTTGTAATATTCTTAAGATTTAAAGTACGACATATAATAATCTTATCAATATTATTAACACTATTCATGATGGTACAAATATACTTTGATATGGACTTTATATTCTCATTTACAATGTATATTATGCTAATAATGATTATTAGTGTTTACTATATTATTAAAGACAATTTAAAAAATAAAAAGTATTTCTTAATAGGTTTTCTAGTAGCATTAATTGGTGGTTTGTTAATGTTAACACATGTTAAATTCTGGATACTAGATCACAATGGAATATGTCATATGTTCCTAGCAGTTACAATGATACTTTTCATAATAGGATTAAAAAAAAGAATAGCTTAGCTATTCTTTTATTTTTATCTAATATTAGAAAGCAGGATTATTAACATTTGGAGTATTAGTTTCAGGTGCAACTGGTGCTGCAGGTGCTGCTGGTGCTGCTGGCGCTGCTGGTTCAATTGGTTTTTCACCTACTGGTTGAATTCCATTAGCTGCTGCAGTTTCTGCCATCTTAGCATTCATTTGTTGTAGAATTTCTTCCTTAGATACTTCATTTAATTTCTTATTGAATTCTTTGCTTTCATCATTTTCAAATCCCTTATAAATTACTTTAGCAATTTGATCATGATTGAACATAAATGAAATATCGCTTGAAATAACTCCTAGTGGATAAACAGCTCCCATATAATCATATACAGTATTTTGATCTTGAGCACTTACTCCTAAATACCCAATAACCATAACGTATCTTTCTCCACCATTTAATAAGCACACACTACCAATTGGTAAATATTTTTCAATTTTCTCTTCCATTTTTATTTATTTCCTCCTTTTAATACATCTAACATATATGTAGCAAGTTCCCCTTCACTAAGTTTAACATTACCTTTTTCATCTTTAACATCAGTAAGAATTTTTTCAATTTTTGCTCTAAATTCTTTTTCTTCATTGTCTGAATATCCTTCAGCAAATACTTTGTCTATTCTATCACGATCGAACACTAATGTCTTATCTAGTTCTAATAGTCCTTCTGGATAAAAGCATCCCCAATAATCGAATATTCTAAGACCATTTTCTTGTCTCATTGGTGTATATCCCATTATCATCAATCTGTGAGTTGCTCCCTTTAAAAGAACTACAGTACCTATTGGTAATAATTTATTGTCCTCCATTATTTCTCCTTTCCAATTCTTGTAATAATAGATTATTTATATTATCATCTACTACCTTTGTAAAATTAAAATCAGTTGCGTCCTCATCAATTTCAAAAAATTGAAAATTTAATTTTTCTTGACCTTTTTCTACAGAAAACATAGCGTATCTTTTAGAATCTAATGTCAAGATATCTAATAAACAATACTTAGAACCATTATACTCAAATTCATATCCTATTTCTAAATTCATCTCAACCACCTTTGATGTCTTTCTTCAAATATTTCATTTAACATCTCTGAACGAATCTCTTCTTCATCCATTGCTCCACTACTATATGCTTTTTGCAATTTTTTAAAATCAAAATAGTTTTTAATTTGTCTTGCAAAATCCATTGCACAAACTCCAGCGCTTGCTTCTACTGCTAATGCTGCAGGAGCACCAACTCCACTTACTGCAAGAACAGCTCCACCTGCTGCTAAAACAAGTCCTACTGCAATATCTTTATATATATGAGCTTTATATGGATTCTTAACTCCGCCTTTTCTTAAATCATCTTTTGAAATACTAAAGTGTTCTTGAACATGTGTTGTCATAGCTGATCTAAATGGTCCACCAGGCATTGATTTGGTTGAAAAATGAACTAACATTTGACGAAATTTAGATTTTTGTTCAGGGTTCAAATTTTTTGAACCAACTTTATCTACATATCTTAAGAATTCATTTTCTTCTGGAGAAAAGCCCCATATGTCTTCTTTTTCTTGCTCAGTCATTTGAGCGACTCTTCTTCTTGCTTCTTCTTTTATTTGATCACTATTCATTATTTACCTCCCATGAATAATTGTTATACTCTTATGCGAACCAGTAGAATGGATTTAAATATCCTACTAATGATGTTAATCCATCCCACATTGATGCAGCTACTTCTCCAGCACCATCTAAGAAATTGCCAATCGCTTCTCCGGCTGCACAGAAGAATCCGCCTACTACTTCTACAGCTCCTGTGAAGAAGTCAGCAACAGCATTTCCAATTGTTACTGCTAAATTCACAGCAAAATCTTTTACAGCAACAGCGCCTAGGACAGCTTTATCCCAAACCCATACTGCTGCACTGGCAACTGCTTCTGCCGCGATGCAAATTCCATTCCATATTCCCGTAAACACGTTCGAGAAGAAATTCATTATCTTTTCCCAATTGTATATAATTGCGGTTATAGTATATGCTATTACAGCTCCAATTATTATTCCAAGTCCAATAATCCAACCAACTGGTCCTGAACTTCCGCATACTATTAATGCAGCTACAAGTCCACCAACTATTGCTCCACCAAGTTCTGCAGCTGCAGCTATTGCACATGCTCCTTCATCTATTTCACCAAATTCATTTTTGAATGGTTCACAAATTACAGTATTTAAAGCACTACCTATTAATGAACCAATTATTTCTCCTGCTTTTGGACAACCAATTGAATAGCCTATGAATCTTCCGGCCATAGCGAATACTGTTTTATTAACACTCTTTAAAAGTTCTGATCCATAGTGCATGTTATCAATACTGAAAACTTCACTCCAGCTTTTTCCTTCTAATAATCCTTGAATAAGGTTACTTACTAAACTAAGAGCATAATCAAATCCAACCACACATGCCATTTGACCGCCAAGGTTCTTAGCAGATTCTAATACTCCACCCTTGAACATATCTTTTAGCATGTCACTATAAATACTTATTCTTAGATTTCTTAATTCTTTAAAAGCTCCAGGTTGCTTAATAATCTTAAGCCATTGTCCTGGTTTTAAAGCTTTTGTTGCATCTTTAATTCCTAAATCAGTTAGCCATTTATATTCTTCTGGTGCCTTTGCTAACATATCTGCAAAGATTGATGATGCAACAGAACCTTCATCAAATATTTTAGCAGTTATAAACTTATCGAATCCTTTTTCTTTCCATTTAAGTTTAGTAATTGTCTTTTCGCCTTCTTTTATTACTTGTTTCTCGATTGAGAACATACTTAAAAGGAAGTTAACAGCTGCTGAACCAGTTTTTCCACCAACTTTGGCTCCAATTTTGGTCCAGTCCCATTTTTTTCCAGTTACTCCATAAGTTACTGCTTCAGCTGCAAAAGTAGAAATAGCTGTTACGAAAAGGCCTGCTCCTCCTTGCCATCCTTTACCAAGATTTTCAGTTGGAAGAGCACCTACATCTTTAATTAAGTTTTTAACAGGATCTGCTGCTATTGTGGCTACCATTTTCATCCATTCAACAGGTTTAAACTCTACTATTCTACCTTCTCTAACTTTATCCATTTTAGGATCATAGCCTTCAAGGTTTACTGTTTCAATTTTACTAGCAGTTGTTTCATTTGGATCATTAGTAAAGTTATAAAAGCTACCCCATCCAGATGAATAACCACCGCCTCCAATTTTAATACCACCTATTTTAGGTGTTATTATTCCGCCTATATTACCATCCATAAGTCCTCCTGTATATTCTAGTTATTTTGAGGTCCATTTGAATTATTCATAGCAGCAATAGCTGCTTCATATGCTCCTGCAGGTATAGAAATAATATCTCCAGAGTCCTCTATTGGAACTGCTGGTGTTGCTGCAGGTGTAGAATTATTTAATTCAACCATTTCAAGTGGTTCTTCTGCTGGTTGATAGTCATCTAAACTTACTTGACTAAATAAGTCTAGTGGTACTTCCTCTACATTTTCATTATTATTTGGCATATTTTCATTCATAATTACCTCTCCTTTTTTATGTCAATTAATTATTGTTATCTAATTGTGCTTTTGCATATAGATCATAAGGTATTTCAATTATTTCACCCTTATCTTCAATACCAGATTTTTCTCTTCTTAGCATTTCATCATATACGCTTGCTGGTAAAGTAATAACTCCATCATTTTCTCTTCCTCTTGTTAATCTTTCATATTCATCAAGTGGAATAGAAATAACTTTGTTACCCTCTTCCCTAATCATTTTTTCATATACATTCAAAGGAACGCTGATTACATTTTCTTGTTTTTGTAATCTTTCATATACATTTAGTGGTATACTTATCATTCTTTGATGTGTTGCTTCCATATAAGCATCTGCTGGAACTTTAATAATATCATTATTTTCTTCTTTTAAGAATTCTTCATAAGTTTTAGCATTAATGCTTATTACACTTTTTTCTCTAATTATTTTTTCATATGCATCTAGAGGTATAGTAATTACATTAGTAGCTTGTTTATAAGCTTCAAATGGAATACTAATTATTCCTCTTGCTTTTTCATATTCATCTGCTGGAATTGAAATGATATCTGCTCCAGTATCTTTTTTATTATATTCATCATATAATTCAGCTGGAATACTAATAATATTAGATGATTCTACAGTTCCACATGCTTGTGCATATAAATCAGCTGGAATTCTGATAATTCCCATTGCTTCAGCATATTTATCTGCTGGAATAGAAATAACTCCTCTAGCCTCATCATACTTAGCAGCTGGAATACTAATTATTCCTCTTGCTCTATCATATTCATCTGCTGGAATAGAAATAATTCCTCTTGCAGCATTATATTGATCAAGTGGAATGCTAATAATATCATTTTCTCTACCATATTCTTCATATAGTTTAACTGGAATACTAATTATACTATCTTCTTGAGTACCTTCTTTTTCACCTATGATTTCATATAATCTAGTTTTGAAAGTAGTTTCTTCTTCATCAACTAATCCTTTATAACAAACTTCTTCAATTTGTTCATTATTAAAGATGTAATTATCACGATCTGAAACCATTCCTTCTGGGAAGATACAACCTAAATAATCAAAATAAGTATCTGCATCATTAGGTTTTACATAAAATCCAGTAATCATTAATCTTTTCTTAGTATTCTTTAGTAATACCACACTACCTATTGGTAAATAATCTCTTTTCATTCTTACCTCTCCTTTTTAACCATCTAATTCTTTTTTCAATTCATTAATTCTATAATATAAACTTGGAACTATTCTTCCACTAAGTTGACCCTGTACCCCTTTAGCATTATTTAATGCTGATGTTGCATAATCTTTATATGGTACTTTATCATCAACTTTTATATTATTGTCTATTGTTTTATTTAAAGTGTCTATACTTGCTGCTAGTGTATTAATTTTACTACTTGCATTATTCATTCTATTAATAGTTGAATATAATGCATTAATTCTCCACTTAATAATCGCTTTCGTCAACATGTATATCACCTTCAGCTTTCCTTGCCGCTACTACAACAGAAGCAGCAATTTCATAATATCTTCTAATTACGCTTTCTAGTACGCTAGCATATTTAGTTCTATTAGAATTTATAGTAGTTACTCTACTCTTTAATGCTGTATGTTTATTCTTCATACTCTTAGTATTATTAGTTTTATAATTAGCTAAACAACTATCAAATTTTTCAAATATTAAGTTTAAATTTTTTCTTTCCTCATTACTATATGATTTTAATAAATCAATGTTTTTTTGAAGAAGTGATTCATTTACTTTATTATCATTCATCTAAATCACCCATTCCTTCCATCTAAACTAAAATCAAATTCTGGAAAAGTCATAGAACTTTCAAGTTTTGAAACTTTAGTAGCTATTCTAGCTTCAGCATTTTCAATCTTTTTATATAATTCATTTAGTTTACTTTTCATAGTTTTTAAGTTATCTCTAACAGTATACATATTAGATCTTTGATTATTTATAAGAGTTAATTCATAATAATAGAATCCTCTTTCTGCTCTATCTAATTCATATATAACATCATTTGCATTAGAAATGCATGTATCAACCGCTTTTATTATTGCAGATTTCTTTTCTAAGTTAGCATATAACTTATTACCAATTGCTTTATATTCATCATAAGCAAATCTTAGAGCATCCTTGTTTTTTTGAATTGCACCCAAAAAATTCTGAGTGTATTTCTTCTCATTCTTCATTTTTCCTTCAAACTCAACAGAATTACCATCTTGCCAATTAACACATGCTTCCTTTAATTGATTAAATATGTTTAGTTCTGCTTCATCACACTCGTTAATTAATTCAGTAAGTTCTGTTACAAGGGACCCTAATTGTTTTATATTAATATCAACAATCATATAATTCCTCTTTCCAAATATATGCCAATTTATAATATACAAATTGGCATATATTCAGAAAAAGATTTCTCTTTTTCCTATTATTGTTGAACGTCGATTTTTGCAGATTTGAATTGATCTCTGATTCCTTCACCGACAGTCTTATACTTATTAGCGTATTCATTTAATCTGTCGCCTAATGTTTCCATTAAGTTGAATAGAACGCCAATAGCATCAGCTACTTTAACAAAGCATGCAGTTGCAGCAGCTGCTTGTCCGTGTCCGATGAATGCAGTAGATGCTTCAAGTTTGCCATGTTCAGCTCTAACTAATGCTAACATATCACTATGTAATTGTTTCATAGTAGCAGCAACAGCTTGAGCTCCTTTTTCATCAAGAGTTACGTTTCCGCCATTCTCTTTTTGAATTTTGCTTACGTTAATATCGATAGATTTTTTACCTGGATTTTTTAAACTTGGCTTTTTACCTTTAGTATTAGCAGCCCAGTTTTCACCCATTTGTTGTACCCAATCTCTGTATGCTTTGTAAGCATCATACATAGCTTCTCCCATTTTCTTAACAGCTTTTTGAATATCTTTGAATTCATCAACTGCTTCTGGTGCATACCATTTAGTTGACATTGGATCAACTAATCCTGCTTGGATCTTGTCTGCTAATCCTTTTACTAAAGTAGCATAAGTGTTATTAATAGTATCTCCGATAGCATTAACCTTATCTCTGTTATAACCAGCAACTTCCATTTTTTCACTCCTCCTTAATAAATATTGCTAGGCGAAATTTACTTTCTACCCTATTACAATTATAAATTATTTATGAACAATTGTAAACAATTTTTACGTCAAATTAATAAAAAAAAGCTTATAAAACTATAAGCTTTTTATTTTACTGATAATAATATCAATTCTGTTGCATTTCTAATATCAGTATCTATTAATACTTTATTAGATGGATAAACTACAGAAGTATCTTTATTAATTAATAGGAATTTCCTATCTTTATTAAGAGCTCCTCCAGTCATATCACATATTGATTGAATTACCATTATCTTAATTTTCCATAGTACTTCATTTACTGGTAAAAATATATCTGTTGAATAATCAAGTTCAGGTACATATAGTTTAACTAAAACTTTATTCTTCATCTTCACTACCTTCTTTCTTGATCATATCATTAAATTCAATATATTTAACTAATTCAGCAGTACTTTCTTGAACTACATAACCATAATTTAAAGGTCTTGATTGAGACATATCTCTAGTAATCTTACTTACTCTAAATGCAGGTTGTTCATCAAATCCTTTACCAATCCAAATACCATCAGAACTATTCTTAACAGCAAGATACCAATTATCATAATCCATATTCTTAACATTAACACCTGTATCTATGATAATAGATGTAGCATTTTCAGATTTCTTAATCTCAGAGAATAAGTTATCTAATGTATCAGAACTTACCATTGACTTAATCTTATCCATTCCATACATTACATAAACAATCTTAAATTTCTTGAAGTTTGGATTCTTAGCAATTACAGTAAATTTAGCAAATGCTTCTTCATACTTTTCTGGATCATCAAAGTAATCTATCTTTCTATTATTATATGTCTTAGTAGCGATATCTGGTACTTTCTTAAGTGGGTCTACTACAAATATTGCTATACCAGCCATTCTTAAGAATACATCCATTAATGAATCTACAAATGAAACCATATTTTCTATCTTGTTAGAAGATATAACTGTTGACTTATTATATAAGAAGTCATATTTAACAGTTCTTAAACTATCTCTATATACACCAATTGGTACAGCATTAATATTAGTAATCTCATTTTCAATGAAGTCTAATGTTACTTTTTCTGGTAACATTGGTATTCTTGGTGCTACATGACTATTATGTTGTTTTAATAATGTTGCTATATTATCTAAGTATTTAACAATATCTTCTTCAGGCTTGCAAATACTAGATGTTTGGAATTCATGAGCAACTTCATCATGAGCACAATATCCTCTACCAACATTATCTTTTGGTTTATTTTGAATTCTAAGATTTAATGTTACACCATAGTCATCTACTTCTTGTAAATGTAATGCATATCTAGTTTGGAAGAATTGAGTAAATCTACCAGACATATTTCCGGTTGGGTTAGTTATTATTGTATTAATACCATATCTTTCACAATCTCTAATAGTTGGTATCAATTCATCCATAAAGTCTGAATATGAATCACATACAGCAGCAAAGTTATTAATAATATATAGTATTTGTGGAAGTTTAACTTCATTTCTTTCATTATATGCTTTTAAAGATCCACCATATTGTATTAATAATTTCTTTCTCTTCTTTATTTCTTCATCAATCATCTTGAACAAGTTCTTATTCTTCTCATCTTCTCCTACGAATGTCATACCACCTACTTGAGGGAATGCATTAAACATTCTTAAACTCTCAGAACCGTAATCTAAAATATAGATATTTAATTCTTCAGCACTATGCCATTTACAAGCAGAATATATTAATGAAGTAAGTAATCCTTCTCTTTCCTCTTCTTCAGTACCTACTATCATAGTATTACCATTTTCTTCAAAAGAATATTTAAGTAATCCTTGTTCTTGTCTTTCTGGAGCATCATATTCTCCAAGAATTGCCTCTACTTTATAAGCAAATTGACTATAATTATATTTCTTTTCTAAGTCATCTACTAATATAATTGGTTCAATATCAGGTAACCATAATAACTTAGTTCTATTATTTAATCTATCAGCTATTTTAATAATTTCTTTTAATACAGCTCCTAATTGTTCACCTTGAGCTTCTACTTTAGCATTACTTCCATTATCAGCTTGAATACTCTTAACAATAATACCAGAGTCATCAATAAAGTTAATACTCTTATCTACTTGTTTAACAATCTTTTCAGATGGATAATACTTAGCTCCGCACCATCCTGATTGTCCTAAAGCAAATATTTCATTCATACCAACTTGTAAGTAATAACGTCCAGCTTGTTTAAGCATAGCTGCATCAGGTCTCTTTAGCATTTCATTACTATCTGTTTCATCTTGAACTTTTAAACAAACTTTAAACTTAGAGTTTGACCAAATTTGTTCATTAACAACACCACTTGGTTTTTGTGTTGCTAGAATTAAGTGAACTCCAAGTGAACGTCCAATACGAGCAACACTAATTAAGTTATCCATGAAATCAGGTTGTTGTGCTTTTAATTCGGCAAACTCATCACAGATAATAAATAAGTGTGGAATTGGATCTTTAATCTTACCTTCTTTATAGAATCTTTGATATTTATAAATATCAATTGTACTTTCACCTAACATATCTCTAGCTTTATTAAATTCTCTTTGTCTTCTCTTAACTTCACTATCGATACTTACTAATGTTCTATGCATCTCTGCTTTATCTAAGTTTGTAATAGTACCTGCTAAGTGTGGTAAAACAATACCTAACGTTTTATTTTCAAATGCATAAGCAAGTCCACCACCTTTGTAGTCTATTAATATAAATGCTACTTCATCAGGACTATAGTTAATTGCCATAGAAAGGATATATGTAATAATAAACTCTGATTTACCAGAACCAGTAGTACCAGCAATTAATCCGTGAGGTCCATGTGCTTTTTCATGAAGGTCTAAATACATTAGATTACCTTCTTCATCAACACCAATCTCAGCTTTTAAACTTTGTACTGGATTATTATTTTCCCATCTATTCATAATATTCAATTGTTCAACTTTACCTACTTTTTCCATTTCTAAGAATGTAATTGAATTAGGTAATTCTTTAGCCATTTCTTCAAATGCTATTGGTATATTAGCTAGCTTCTTAGTAATTTTCATCATATCAACATTATAATCAATCTCATCCATAAACATCTCTGGTTCAGTACCTTCAAATGAGTTTTTAAGTATACCAGATTGACTACCTCTTAAGTTAATAAAGTTATTACATTTACTTGGAAGTTGACTAAGTCTACTTTCTAATATGATTAAACTAAATCCTAAACTTACATCAAGTTCAGTAACTGCTTTAATAAAATCAGTATTCTTTAGTTGATAATAATCATCAGTAATAATTACATAATGTGGTGAAAATGGAATTTGACCACCATTCTCACTATTAGCAGCCATTTGATATCTTTGTGCGATTATACTACTAAAGTAACTTGATAAATATCTAGTATGTTCAAAATCAGTACTAAAGAATCTAATAGATTTATCATTTGAGAAACAGTGATTTAAATACTTAGTGTATTCCCATCTACTCTTATTAGCATCATTAGTAATAATTATAAATTTAATATCTTCATAACTATAGAATGTTATTAACTGTAATATTATGTTATTGATAATACCATATTTCTTCTTATCAAATCCCATAATAGCAGTTATTTTATTTTGTAAGAAAGAATAACCAATTGGTACATTATGAATATATTTAAATGACTCAATTAATTTATCTGCTTGTTCTCTTAATTCATCTTCCTCAATAGTAAAGTCTTCCTTTTTATATTGTATATTAGCATTCATTAATTGATTACCAATACCAAGTCTAACTTCTAAAAAATCATTTTGTTCAATTCTCTTATCCCAGAAATTTAAACTTGATGAATTTATTAATTCATTACATTTAGCAGAAGTTTTTAAATTATCACTAATAATATCAGCTTGTAATTTAGCTTCTCCAATTAATAATTGTTGTTTCTTAAGTAAATATGCTGTATATTTTTCTTTATTCTTTCGTCTCTTTTCTTCATCCATTTTAGCAGTTATTTTTCTTGATACTGCAGGCCATACAAATGAAGATATCATCATTAAAACACTAGTTAATAATGTTGGCCAACATTGTTTAAATGTTGTTTCTCCATTAAGTAGTTCTTCTACTGATTCAGCAACTCTTACTAAAGATGTTAAAAGTAATGTAATTGCTGGTCCTAAAGTTAATATTGCAGGCATAACATTATCTTCTTGTGTCTTAGGAGGAGCAGCAAGTTCCATATCAAACTTCTTAACTAATCTTCTAATACGAGGAGATTTAGAGAAGAAATCATCTTTTCCATATAAATCTCTATCTTTAACTGTTATCTTTTGAGGATCTTCTTCTTGAACATAAACATATGGTGTTAAACCAGTTGTTTGATTATTAATACTTACTATTCCTTTTGGATTATTAATCATTAAGAAATACTTATATATAAGCATTCTAAATCCATATATATTTATTTGATCACCATTTTTTAAAGTATATGTTCCATTTTCAGTTTCAACAATTCTATTATTAACATATACATGGGGAACATCCATTTGACTAATTATTATTTGTCCAGCATCTATAGCAATTCTTCCAACTACTTTATTTAAAAGATTAAGATTTATTCTAACATTGCATTCTTCATTATTACCAATTACTAAATTAATCTTATCACTATAATTAAATACAGAGAAAGATTCATCAAAAGCATCAGTAACAAATATTAAATAATTCTTATTATCTTTTCTTAAAGCATAATATGAATTACTTTCTAGTGGTAATACATCTTGTCTTTCATTTCCCTTTAATACATCTACATCATCAGTACTATAAAGAACCCAAGCATCATCTCGGGCTTCTATATTAATAAGGTTTTCTGTTTCCTCATTTTCTTCACCAAAACTAAAACTACCATATACCTTAACAGGAATATTGTAAGACAATAATTTATCAGCTAAAAATAAATATATCTTCATATTGTACTCCCACTAGTCTTAACCCCTATACTATCATATATATAATAACATATTTTTTTTCATAAAAAAAGTTTATTTTTTATAAACTTTTTTTATTTATTTCAATACCATTATTTATACAATAATTATCAAAACATTGATCTATATGATTAGTATCTATTTGATAACCTTCTGGTACATCAAATAATATAATATCAAGTAAGTCTTTCTTTATATTTTCTGCTTCTTCATAACTCATACCACTAGTTATTCTATTTTTACAATAAACATCTAATACAAATTCATATATTGGATAATATTCGCTTTGTTCTACACTAATATATTCATCATGATAATCATCAAATTGCATTTGTATTAATTCAAATATTGGATTACTTCTTCCCTTTTGTCCAATATATTCATTTAATTTAGCAATAAAATAACTTTGACTATGATTAATATAATCAGATAGATCATAATTATCCATTGATTCAATTATTGCATATAAATAATTACTTTGTAATTGATATGCAAAATCTTTTTCATCATATCCTAGTAATTTAATTGAGAATAATGTATTTAATGTTTCATCAAGTATTACATTGTTATAACTATATCCTCCACTTTGTATTTCATAATTTTTACCATTTTGATTAAACATAGCATGTCTAGCTGCATGACTTAATTCATGGAATAATATTTGATATTCCCAAGTACCCTTTTTAAATTCATATTCATCAAGTACAGTAATACTATTATCAACAGGATAATAACAAGCAGCTGATGCACTATCAAATGTAGATAATATTAATCCCATCTTATCAACACTTATAAATTTAAGTGTCTCTAAATTATGATATAGAATTCTTCTATCAGCATTAGGCATATAAGTTATATAATTATGACAATAATCTTTTATTAATTGTTTATACTTTTCGGGTATATTACTATTACTATCTATTAAATTATTAAATTCTTCTTCAGTAGCTTGATGAGTTCCTAAAATATCGTCTAGATAAGCACTATCATGTACCATTACTCTATCCCCAGCACCTGGTATTTCACGATATGTATCTATTTTAAAGTCATCATCTTCAATAACAAATTCATCCATATCAAAATCAAATTTATCTTCATATGGATTTTCATAATAATAATTGTATTCTTGACTAGTAGAACTATCTTTTACAACTACATTTTCTCCCTTAGCACATCCGGGAAACATACTTAAAGTCATAACCATAGCTAATGTACCAGATATTACTTTAGGAACAGTTTGAAGTTTATCTCCCATTTTAATATTTAATATTTTTCTATTTCTATAAAATACAGTTAATAGTTTCTTTTGTTCTTCATATGTAGTGTAATAATAGTTATCATTATTATCTCTTCTCATGAAAAAATATCTATCTTTATTATCAATAAACATAGCATATGGTATATTACAATAACTAAAGTTACATACTTTTGTAAATTCCTTCATAAAAACATTATAGCATAAAAAAAGGTAACCATTACTGGTTATCTTCTATTTTACAGTTAAATCAGCTTGACCTTTTGCTCCAGTTGTAGATGTTGCTTTTAATGTAACATTACCCTTCTTCTTACAATTTACTCTAATTGCTTTACAATTAATGCAAGATGGAACTGCAGATACATTATCATCTACTGTTGCAATATCTGTATTGCTTGAACTATATCCACTTACTCTAGCACTTAAGTCTCCACTAACAGCAGTAATTACTGTTTCAAATGATTGTCCTGCTGTACATGAATAACTTGGTTTACTAAAGTACACAGTTCCAATATCTTTTTCTACAGTTAAACTTGATGTTGTAGTAGCTCCACTAGATGATGTAGCATTTAGTATTACACTTCCTGCCTTCTTACATATAACTCTTACCATTCTACAATTTATACAACTTACTTGTACGCTTGTATTATCATCTATTGTTGCTACATTATTATTACTTGTTCCATATGATTTAACATATGTTCCAAGTGGTCCACCTTTTGCTGTAATTAATGTTTCAAATGTTTCTCCTGCTTTACAAGTATAACTTGATTTAGCAAATTCAATTGTTCCAACATTATTTTCAACTTTTAAGTTTACAGAAGTAGTTGCTCCTGTTGTAGATGTTGCTTTTAATGAAACATTACCTGGTTTATGACATACAACTCTAACCATTCTACAATTTATACAATTTACTTGTACGCTTGTATTATAATCAACTGTTGCTATATTTTTATCGCTAGATACTACAGATCCTACACGTGCATTAAGAGAACCCTTAGCAGAAACTAATGTTTCAAATGATTCACCTGCATTACATGTATAACTTGATTTAGCAAATTCAATTGTTCCTACATCTTCTTTAACAGTTAAACTTGCTGTAGTTTTAGCACCTGTGCTTGATTCAGCTTTTAGTGTTACACTACCTTTCTTATGGCATACAACTCTAACCATTCTACAATTAATACAATTAACTTGATAATCTGTTTTATCATCTATTGTAGCTATTGCTCCATTACTTGTTCCATATGATTTAACATGATTATTAACTGGTCCACCTTTAGCAGTAATCATTGTTTCAAATGATTCTCCAGCATCACATGTATAACTTGATTTAGCAAAGCTAATAGATCCAATATTTTCTTTTACATTTAAACTTACACTAGTTGTTGCTCCACTTGATGAAGTAGCACTTAATGTTACACTACCTTTCTTATGACATACAACTCTAACTACTCTACAATTGATGCATTTAACTTGTACGCTTGTATTATCATCTATTGTTGCTATATTAGTATTACTTGATTTATATGATTTAACATATGTTCCTACTGGCCCACCCTTAGCAGTAATCATTGTTTCAAATGATTCACCAGCATTACATGTATAACTATTTTCTGAGAAACTAATTGTTCCAATTTGTTCTTTTACTTCTAAACTTGAACTAGTTGTTGCTCCATTACTAGCTGTTGCATATAATTTAGCATTACCTTTCTTATGACATACAACTCTTACCATTAAACAATCTATACAATTAACTACTAATTTAGTTTTTGTATCAACAGTTGCTATTTTTTCATCACTTGATTTATATGATTTAATTGCTAAACCATTAGTAGTTCTAATCATAGTTTCAAATGTCTCTCCGGCATTACAACTATAATTAGTTTTATCGTATGCTATTGTTCCTTCTCTTTGTTTAACAGTTAGCTCTGCACTTCCTTTTGCTCCTAAACTTGATTCAGCATGAAGAAGTATTCTACCTGCTTTCTTACATACAACTCTAACTACTCTACAATTGATGCATTTAACTTGTTCAGTTACTTCATCATCAATAATTGCTACAGAAGTATCACTTGTTCCATATGATCTAACAGTTGCTACTTCATTTTTATTCTTAGGAGCAGTTGCTTCAATCATAGTCTCAAATGTTTCCCCTTCAGTACAAGTATATGAATCACTCTGAAAAGTTATCTTACCATTACTTGACTCATAATTATCAGCATTACTGATAATATTAAAAACCTTAGTAGGTCCTTGTGTCATTAATGCTATTGCTAGTCCAACTACCATTACTAATAATACAATTGGTACTATCATAGGTACATTAGCATTAATTTGTTTTTCCTTATCTTTTTTCATACCATACCTTCCTTATTCTAGTTTAATTATATATCATAAACAATAAATAGTAAACATTTTTTAAAATTGACAATAAATATATCTAATGATAGTATTTTATTAGGGTGATAATATGAATATAGATAAAATTGAAATATTAGTTAATGATATTAGTTTTACTATTTTGCCTAAAGAAAACAAACTAATTAAAAAAGATAAAATTACTACTATTAGTGATGAAGAAATATCATATTTAATTAGTATTATTAGAACTTGGAAGTCAAATTATTACAATAATAAATATTTTGATGGTAATGTTTTTGAAATAAAAGTTCACTCTAATGATAAAGTAGATATAATCAGAGGTACTAGAAATCTACCAGAAAATTATGAAGAATTTTCTAAACTTGTGAGGTCTTTATATGGTAGAAGATAGTTTTAGAAAAATAGATGGTCATGATTATATAAAAGATAATTTAAACAACATAATTGAAGCCTTTGTTACTCTTTATGGTGAAGAAGAAAGAGAATTCATCACTCAAAGATTTAATAGTACTTTTATTACTACATTTGGTAATATTGATACTTTTGAATCAAATATTAGAAGGGTTAAATCAAGTGTTTTAAAAGAAGTATTTGGTATTGATGAAGGACATACATTCTTTTTTGAAGTAGATAAATTGTATGAAGATTTTGTTAATTTAACTACAGAAGAAATGGATTTTATAGATGATGAAGATTTAAATTTATTATTTGGTGAAAAAGACCCACAAGTAATAATAGAAAATATAAAAAATAATAAATATCCTAAAGTACAAGAATTTATTGCAAAATTTAAACCAGTTATGGAAAGACTAGCTCCATATGAAGAGAAATTAAAAAGATATCAAGAAACGAAAAGAATCATTGATGATAAATACTTTGATATGTTAGTTAATGATTTTGCATATTTAATTCCTAGTCATGAAATGGATGCTTATAAAATGATTGGTTTCCCTACTACATTTATGAGTTATTATTTTGGATTTGGAATTACTAGTGGTCCTAGATGCTTTGATGAAGAAGCTGAAAAAATACTAAATGATCCAAATACAGACTGGGAAAAAGATAGTATCATAGATGATAGAATGAAATTCTTTGAAGCAATGGGATTTAATTTAAAAGGAAAAGGAGATTTTGCTTTAAATCCACCAACATATGAAGATTATTTAAAGTTAGAAGGTATTGATGAATTAATAACAAGAGCTAAAAGTGATTTTAAAATGATATCTGCTAGAAGAAAAGAACTAATGAAACTTAGAAACTATGAAATACTAGAGAACATGGAAGAATATGTAAGTGTTAGAAAGCAAATAGATGCTTTAGATTTAGTAGATAAAGATGATCCTTTTGGTCCATTCTTATTTAATTCTTTATCATCTGTATCTTGTTTTACAGAAAACTATAAACTTGATGGTGAGAATTATATACTATCCCCTCTTGTATTTATTAGTTTAGATGGTTCTAGTACTGATAATACAATTATGCATGAATTAAATCACTTATATGAGCATCATACTATATCAGTAAATAGTAATGGAGATGTTGCTATATCAGGATGGGATATATCAAATATGGAATTTAAAGATCATCAATCCGATGATAATTATAATGGTATAACTAGAAAATATGAATTATTAAGTGAATATATTAATGAAAGATTAGCTCAAACATTAACAGATATAATGCATAGTAGAGGTCAACATATTTATAGCCCATATGTTGATAAAGATTTATGTGTTTATATGTGTATGCAAATATTCTTAGAAGATTTCTTTCAAGAATTTAAAGGAGCCATTATCAAAAGTAGATCACATGGTAATATAGATGTTATTTATAATGAAGTTGGTAAAGAAAACTTTGAAGCACTAAATGACTTATGTAATGATTTTTATGATAAGTTTGGTTATGGTTCTCAAGCAGAAGGAATAATAAGCTTATATAAAGATAAAAAAGATACAAAAGATGCTTATGAAGTAGCAAAATTTGTAGAAAGAAAAAATGAAATCTTACAAAGAATGAGAGAATATAAAAATAGTAAAGTGTTATAATACAATGAAAGGAGTGGTATTATGAGAAAAAACATCATAGAAAAAAGAACTAAATTAACTACAAATACTTATATGAAAGAAGCAATTAAATATGAAATAGTTATTATTTCAGAAGATGATTACTTTATCACAATAAAGAAATATTTAGAAATGACAGATAAGTTTGAAATTAGTGGTACTACTCTAATTGATAAAGACTACTATGTAGTTGAAATAACTCCATTAAAAGAAAAATATAATATTCGCTTCTATGTAGATAATAAATTAAATGTAATTGATTATTATATAGATATAACATATGAAAATGGTATTAAATATAAATTACCATATTATGTAGATCTATATTTAGATATACTTCATTATCCAAAAGAAAAAGAATTCAAATTCTTTGATGAAGATGAATTAAAAGAAGCACTAAATAATAAATTAATTAGTAAGAAAGATTACAACATGGCATTTAAAGTCGGTAATAAATTATTAAAAGAATTGCAAAAAAATGAAAATAAATATTTCAATATTGATGTTATTAAATATATAAATAAGTATTTCAAATAAAAAGAGATTGATTATTCAATCTCTTTTTCCAAATATTAAAGTACCAATTCTAACTATATTACTACCCTCTTCTATAGCTATTTTATAATCATGACTCATACCCATAGATAAATATTCTAATTTATATTTATCTTTTAATTTTTTCATCTTTTTAAAACTATCTCTTATCTCACTATCATTTTCACTATGAGTCCCTATTGCCATTAGACCCATCAAATTGATATTACTCATATTTTTAACTTCATTAATTAGATTATCTAACTCTTCTACACTACAACCTGTCTTACTAGATTCTTCTGCTATATTAACTTCAATCAATATATTTACTATTTTATTATTTTTAATAGCTTCTTTGTTAATAACATTAGCTAGTTTTATTGAATCAACACTTTCAATTAAATATATATTTCTTTTAACAATATCTTTTACTTTATTAGTTTGTAAATGTCCTATCATATGCCATCTAATGTCATTTGGTAAACTATCCATTTTACTAACTAATTCTTGTACATAGTTTTCTCCAAAGTCTTTTACTCCTAAATTATAACATTTAAGTATTTCTTCATTAGACTTAGTTTTAGAAACAGCTACTAATAAAGCATTACCAATTTCACTTCTTATTTTATTTATCACACTATTCATATTAACCTCTATTATCATAATAACAAAAAAACACTATTTATAATAGTGTTTCTAAATACTTTCTAACTCCATCTTCATCATTAGATTCAGTTATAATATCAGCTTTATTTTTAATCATAGTACATGCATTATTAACACATACACTAGTATTAGCTACTTCAAACATAGATAAATCATTCTTATCATTTCCAATAGCAATAATATCACTAATCTTTAAATACTTACTTAATCTTTTAATAGCGTTTCCTTTAGAGGATTTTTTATTTACAATACTAAAATATATTTCATTATTAAATTCATTGGAAGAATCAACTACTTTATAAATACTCTCTATTTTGCTTTTATATTCTAATATAGCTTTCTTTTCACTTCCAATAACCATTATTTGTTTTATTTTTTTACTTAGTACTTCTTCAAAATTATTATCATCTAATAATACTTGTGAATCATTTCTAGTAAACTTAGTAACATATTCCATATTGTCACATACAAAGACTACTCTTAGATTATTTCTTTTAGAGTCTTTGTATATTTTTTTAATTATATACTTTGGTAAATAATAGCTCATTATCACATTATTATTTTTAATATCTAAAACTTCTGTTCCATTTGATGATATTAAATAATCACTAAGACCTACTTCATCACTAATTCTTAAACCATGATATCTAGGTCTAGCTGTACATATCACTACTACATTACCATTTCTAACAAGTTTACTAATAGTACTTTTAGTTTCATTTGTAATAGTTCCATCACTATGTCTTAAAGTACCATCACTATCTATCGCTATTAAATGTTTCATTTTATATTTAGTTAGATTTATATATTTCAAATAATTCTAACATTTCCTTTGCTATTCCTTTTTGATCCCCATATTTTCTCATATTCTTTTTTAATTCATTTTCTACTTCTTCTAGTGGTATTCTTCTAAGTTCAAAGTTACCCTTTTTCTCATCTTCAGTATATTCAGTTTTATCTAAATGTACTTCTTCATCTGTTTTAATTTCATAATAATATATTTCTATTTTTCTATTCTTTCCAACTTCTGGCCAATCTTTATAATAACCAAGAAGTACTGCAAAAGGTTCACTTTCTACACTTGATAATGTAATACCAGTTTCTTCTTTTACTTCTCTTATAACAGCGTCTTTTAATTCTTCATTTTCTTCAACGTGTCCGCCTGGGAATTGATAATCATTATGAGAGTAACCTAGTAATACTTCATCCTTTGAGTTAACAATTAAAACTTTAACTCTTTTTACTACTTCAGTAACATCTTCTTCTGTTAAATTATACTTATTAACAATTATTTCCTTCATTATTATCCCTTCTTTCTAACTTCATTGTCATTTGATCAATACTATATTGTTCTATAACACTTTTATTCTTCATAAACTCTCTTAATATTTCCATTACTTTTTTATGAGTTTCTTCTTCACTTAAATTATCAGTATTTATTATTACATGAGGTATATTATATCTTCTTATAGCCTCAAATATTTTATCATAACCATCTACATATATTCTTTTCTTACCTAAATCTAAATCTTTTGAATTTCTATGAGTAATTCTTTTTATTCTTTCCTCAATTGATGCATATAACACAATAGTTATATCAGGAAAACCATAATGACTAGCATAAAAATCAAATAATTCTCTATTATCATCATGACAAGAAAAGTAATATGTTGATAAGAATCCCCTATCTAATATAACATCTTCTTTTCTTCCATCTTCTAAGGCACTTAAATTACCCATTAAATAATACATTGCGACTAGATTATTAGAATAATTATATATATTCTCCATTACTTTGTGAGATGATTCTTTATCATGTAATAATAATGAATCTATTGGTTTACTAATAGTTTTAATACCTAAAGAATTACTTAGATTATTAACTAAACTACTTTTACCAACACCATCTAATCCTTCTACACATATAATCATAATTATTTCCCCCTTAAATATAACATATTATTTTTTTCTTATCAATTTAGCTCCTTCATCAAATAATACTTGATGATATCTTTCATGATCTGGATATATAGATATCCATTTAATTGCATTATAACAATCAAATATAAGTAATCTATCATTTAACATTTCATTGTTCATAACTTCTGGATATAGTTCTCTTAACATACTCATAACATTTTTATAATCATCTGGATTTACACTTCCATTACTTATAAAACTATTAGGATTTTTACTCATTCTATTTAGTGCATCAAATTCTTTATCGATTATACTTGGTCCATACCATTCAAAATCTATTAACTTTAGTCCATCTTCGCTAACAATTATATTATCAAAATGAACATCTCCATGAATATAACCACATCTAGCATTTTTTAAATATTCTTCAAAACTATTACTTAATTCCAATAAATATTTAATTTCTTCTTTACTAAATAGTCCCATCCTTTTACACTGTGCTAGTTCATTATTGAAGTTATTCATTATTGATAATTGATCATAATCTCCTATATATGGTTTACTATGAATAATTCTTAAGATATTAACTAAATTATCTAGTGTTCTATACCTTTGCATTTCACTCATATCACCCCATAATGAGAATAGATTATGTCCCTGTATTTTTTCTTCTATTGTGTAATAATATGGTATTACTGTTTTACTATTATCATATACAAGTAATCCTGGGCTAAAATCATAATCATTATTTATGAAAAATGATACTTCATTTCTAACATCACTTTCTCTTTTTACATTAGTACATATTTTTAATACATATTTATTATCAATGTCAAACACGGATCTATTAAACCCGCTTCTTATTCTAATACATGGTACATTTTCATCTATACCAATATGTCTTAAGATTTGTTTGACCATCTCTTCCATTAAAAACTCCTAATAATATTTTCTTGTTAATTTCATTACATCTGGATTATTTAACTCACGAATATCTTCTATTCCAAGTTGACCCATCTTATCTCCTAAACACCAAGTTCTATCATTTACAAAATCTGTATATAAATATATTTGACCATCATGTACTTCACCTATTTCATAACCAGGTTTACAAATACAAGTACATCCATATACATGATCATCTGGTGTTATACATACTTTTTTAACACCCGCAGAACATTGAAATCTATTTGGTTCATTTACTGTATCTTTTCCAAATGTTCCACTTCTTCTAACTTCTAAATCATTAATATCATATTTATCTCTAGCTTGTTTTATTTGAGTAAAGAAAGCATCATAATCATCTTTAGATAAACCAACATTTGATAAATTTTTTGCTCTACCTTGAATAAATATTTTATTAAATTCTACTCCTGAAGCACCAAGCTCATGAGCTTCATCACATATCTCTAAAGCGTTATGAGCATTCTTATTAGTTATTGTAGTCATTAATACTACTCTTAAACCTTTTTCTCTTAACATTCTAGTTACTTCATTTAACATTTCATTTGTAATTCCATTTAATGAATTTTGAATTCCAAAGTGATATGACATAAATACTGTTTTAATACCACTTTCTTTTAATAAATCAATTACTTCAGGTTCTTGATATATTCTAAGTCCATTAGTCATAATCCAATCTTGACCAACTATTTTATATGAACTTAAATATCCAAGATCAACTAGTGGTTCTGCTCCATCTATTCTAACAATCTTATAATCCTTAGAATAATGTCTACATAACTCTTCAAGTTCTTCTGGTGTTCTATTTCCTTTATAGCCAATATAACAGTGTGTACATGCTACATTACATTTAGAACAAGCCATTAATATAACTCTTTCACCTTCATATTTTTTTAACTCTCTCATTATTTCTCTCCTTTCTTTCTAAGAGTATACCAATATGGTTTCTCATCTTTAAAACATCTATTATTTCCTAAGAAATAATCTAACTTATATTGAGCATCTTCCATACTTTTACCCATTCTATATGTATAGAATATATAATCAAGTATGTATAAAATGCTATATAAGTTATATACTTTCCAAAAATATCCAGGTACTTTACCATCAAAATAATTATTGATTAGTGTATAGTAAAATGCTGGATAATTTTCAATAACACTACTAGAAGCTAAATCATAGATTCCATTATTTTCTTTACATACATCTAAATCTATCATATATGGTTTATCACCATTCATTATTATGTTTCCAGGATGAAAGTCACCATGAACAATACTAGTACTCATTCCTCTTAATACTTCTACATTGTCACTTACATAATCAACTATCATAGATAAATCTATATCAATACCTAAATCATTAATTCTTTTAATTTTTTTATTATATGAATTTAAATATTTCAAATATATATTTAACTCTTCATGAGGTTTTACACTATGCATTTTAACTAACTCTTTACTAACAGCCTTACTATATTTTTTATCACTTGGTGTATTTGTTAATAACTTGTCTAATGGATATCCATTAATCCATTCAACTATTGAATAACCTTCTCCGAATTTATATAACTCTGGTACATTTATACCTGCATTATGAAGTCTAATCATATTATCAAAAGATCTATATCTATCTATCATAAATCTTCTATCATATTCTCTTAACAGGCATGTTTTACCATTAAACTCAATTAAAGATTTCTTAACTGAAGAATCACCTTTATTAAACTCTCTTATTACTTTAAAATCCCCTGACATATATTTACTCCTTACTTTCTATTAAACCATTCTTACTTAGTTTATAAATCTTATCAGATACTTTTTTAACAAAGTCTTCTTCATGAGACACTATTATTAAAGTCATATCTTCTTTAACTAGTTCATTTATTAATAACAAAACACTTTCTTTCATTTCTTTATCTAATGCACTAGTTGGTTCATCAAGTAAGATTATTTCTGGTTTCATAAGTAGTGTTCTAGCAATACTTACTCTTTGTTTTTGACCACCTGATAATTCATCAGGATATTTATCTTTCTTATCAACTAAATCTATTCTTTTTAAAATGTTATTTGCCATTTCCTTAGCTTTAATATTAGAATAACCTTTTATCTTAGTTAAACCAATTATTAAGTTATCCATAACAGTAAGGTGTTCAAATAAATTATAATCTTGAAATACCATACCTATCTTTTGTCTTAATTCAGTTAAATCAATCGCATCAGTATTAATACCATTTAAAGTAATTATTCCTTCATAATCATCTTCTAGGCGATTAATACATTTAAGAAGTGTACTTTTTCCACATCCACTCTTACCTATAATAGATATTACTTCTCCCTTTTTAATACTTAAATTAACATTTTTAAATATCAATTCATCTTTATAATACTTACTTACATTTTGTAATCTTAATATTTCATTCTTCATGCTTTCTTCACCATCCTTGGATTAATCTTTTTATATATTAAATCAAGTATTTTACCAATGATATAACAAATTACAAAATATATTATTGCTGTAAATATTAATGGGAAAAATGCTTCATAAGTTCTATTTCTAATAATATCACTTGCTTTAGTTAACTCTATTATTGAAATATAACCTGCTATTGATGTTAATTTAATTAATGATACTATTTCATTTTTATATACTGGTATTACTATTCCTAGTATTTGTGGAATAATAATATATTTAAGAGTCTGTATTCTATTAAAACCTAAAGAATAAGCAGAATCTATTTGAATTTGATTTATTGAAGCATATGCTCCTTTTACTACTTCTGCTACATATGCAGAAAAGTATATAGAAAATGCCATTATAGATACAATAACTGGATCAATATTTACATTACCAAATATTACAAAATAGAATATTAGTAATAATACTGTTATTGGTACACCTTGTAAAAATCTAATAATACCATTTGACAATAGTTTTACTACTCTACTGTTAATCCTTTGTATATAGAATAATAGTATTCCTAAGAGTGTTCCAAATAGTATTGATAATACTGATATTATCATTGTATTCTTTAATCCCTTTAGAAATAATAAGTATCTTTTTTCTTCTATAATAGTTCTTCTAAAACTAATATATACACTATCAAAAAATGATAATAAAATATTTCTAAATATAACAATCAAACCAATTATTATTAAAGTAAATAATATCCAAAGAATTAATTTCTTCTTTTTCATTTTACCCCTACTTTCTTGTTATAATTACTATTCCTCCAGTATAGTCAGCATCACTAAATAATACTGACTTTTTTCTTTCTTCTGTTACTATGATTGAACATCCTGCTATATCAACTTTACCACTTACAATAGCTGGTAATAATCCATCAAATTGCATCTCAACTACTTCTAACTTGTAATCAAGTTTATAAGCAATATATCTAATAACATCTATATCATAACCAACTATTTTATTGTTTTTTACATATGCAAATGGAGCAGATCCACTAACTGTACCAAATTTAATAGTTCCTTTACTTCCATTATATTTGTAACTATCTAATTCTTTTTTAGATTCATCATTACCCATCCATTTTTCTTCAAACTTATTAAGTGTACCATCTGCTTTCATTTCGCTAAGTACTCTATTTACATCACTTTGTAAATTAGTTAATTTTGGATTAATAGCAAAAGCATAACTATCTTCAGTTAATTTTTCTTCTAACATTTTAAGTCCATCATTATTCTTAAGTATTTCTTTTCCTAATGGTTCATCTGTTAAGAATCCGTCAATCTTACCACTCTTTAAAGCAGATATTTGATCACTATAACTGTTATAGTAAAAAATACTAGGACTCTCTATATTATTATTTGCTATTGTGTCATATTCACTTCCAGTAGTAACCCCAATGTTACTATAGTTTAAATCTTCTAAAGTATTAATAATGTCTAGTTTATTTTGACATCCACATAACATTACTACTATTAGTAAACACACTACATATTTAATTAATCTTTCTAACACGACAAATCTCTCCTTTTCTTACTTCTATTCTAAATGAGTTGAATATATTTCTCATTTTTTCTAAAGTTTCTTTTTCATCATTACCTATTACTTGTACCCATCCAGAAGCATCATTTCCAACTCTTCTTTTTTTCTGATATTCGCCTACTTTAGCAAACATTTCTCCTCCAATAACTCCGTCCATTTTAAGTAGTTCTTCTAGTGGAGTTATCTCTTCAACTATACCTTCTTTATTTGGTAAGTACAAGTCACCTACACTAACTATTTTATCGTTATACACTAAGTTTACTTTCTTATGAATAGCGATATCAAGTAGTATGTTATAAATATCTATTCCATATGAATAACTATGATTTAGTGTTGCTTGACAACCAGGAAGTCTCCATCCTAGTTCACTAGCTTTAACTCTTCCATCTTCACTTATAAATACTTCTATTGTCATAGCTCCATCCAATAGTCCCATACCTGTTACTATTGTTTGAATAAACTCCTTTGGTACGAATTTAAAGAATTCTGGAGTTTTAGGAACAGTCATATGACAATTTAAATCATTGTTAATAGTAGCCCATATAGTAGCATTAGGTATATATGTTACATATGAGTCTAATACCACTCCGTCTTGAACAATACTTTCAATAGACCATTCATGATCATAACAGAAGTCTTCTACCATGTATTTGCCCTTCTCAAATTCTACATTGATCGCATCAATATCTTCTAGTGAATTAATCATGTATGTTCCAATACTATTCATACCACGTCTAGGTTTAAATATTATTCTTTTACTACCATTCTTAATAAAGAAATCTTTTACATCATCTTTACTTTCAACAGCTTTAAAGTCAACTGTATCAAGACCTATCTCTCTAAATCTTTCTTTCATATTAACTTTATCTCTAACCCATCCTACTTGTTCTTCATTTAAAGCGTAAAGTCCAAGTTTACTAGCAAATGCGTTAGCAAATTCAAGATAATACTCAGAATCGTTTAAGAAATAGTCAAGCTTAACCCCCTTATCACTCAACCATTTCTTAAACTTTTCTACTTCTATATCGATATCATTATAATAGTCAATTGTATAATTTAAAACACCACTATTACTATCTAAATATTCTTTAGAAAAGAACTTCATATTTTTATTAGTTCTAATTATTACAGGAATTATATCTTTTCTTTTTAATAATTCATGAGATAAATTAGATTCATACTCTTCAAAATATAATAATGTTTTCATTATTTTATTCTCCTTACTAGACCATTTGATAATTTATCAATACCTTCACTTTTTAATTCTTCATCACTCATATATTTGAATAATAAATCTGGTTCAGCTAACTCTACTTCCATAATCATAGGTTTTTTATCTTTAATAACCATATCTACTCTCATATATAAGTACCCCTCATATTCTTTTAGACTAGATACCTTTCTTGCTAGTTCATATGCTTCCATGGGAATAGGACCTGCCATTACTGGCCTTTTTCTTTCTGTAAACACACCTGGATATCTAATCATATTATGAGTATTAACTCCATCAATATATATACAAGATAATTCTCCATTTCTAACCTCTTCTATAAAAGGTTCTAACATAATACCATTATCTTCTCTATATGCAAAATCAAAGTTAATACTATCTATATCTTCATTACTTCTTACTAAATATGTATTTTCTCCACTTCCTGATATTATTGGTTTAATAACACTTACTCTATCAATATCACCAATACTTCTAGGACTATATATGAACTTTGTTTCTACATGAGGTATATCATTATTATCTAGTATTTCAAATTGTTTATCTTTTCTAATATTGTTTAAAACAATATCAGGACTATTTAATAATAAAACATTATTTCTTTTTAATTTTAATAACCAATTTTTAAACTCGCTATAATTATTTTGATACCCCCATACACTTTTTAGAATAACTGCACTATATTTACTATAATCAATAGTCTTATCTTCCCAAGATATAATCTTTGCATCATATCCTTTACTAATTAAACTATCTCTTAATAGTTTATCTTCAACTATTCTATCTTTCCATTTATCACAAGATACTATAGCTATACTTTTCATTTTAACTTTCTTAAGCATCTATTCATTGCACTAAAGTGTTCAACTATATCTTCTCTAGGTAATGCTGTTGTAACTCTACCTACTAAGTCTTCACTATTTGGCCATGAAATACTTCTTCCTAATATTAATTTAATTTTTTCTTGTTCATACATATATTTTAGTAATTCTTTTTCATCACTTATTACTCTTCCATTTTCAGCAACTTTATTTCTAAGTGGACTAAAATCTAACATTTCGAAGAATCCTGATTCTGGAATAGTACCACTAACAAAGTCTACTCCTGGTATACCAGATAATACTTGTCTTAGATCAAATCCTCTAGCATAACCTCTAATATCCTTTTCAATATTAAATCTTAGCTTTGGATCTTTTATACTATCTAGTCCATTAATCATTGCTTTTAGTAATTCTAATCTATATTTATATTCTTCTATAATTGGATTAAAGTATTTTTTATATTCTTCATTTCTTCTAGGAGTAGCATTAAATGCTCCTGCTAGAGCTCTTCCCTGTAATACTGGAGAAGAATCCATAGTTTGGAATATATTATTTCTAATAGCTCTTACTATTATTTCATTTGCTACTACCATTCCTGATCTAATAGATGCTAGTCCATAAGATTTAGATAGTCCCATAATTGAAATAGTATTATCAAAATATTTAGGATAACTTTGCATAGGTTTAGCAATATTATCTCTATCATAAGATAAGTCTCTATAGATTAAATCATCTATTACAAATACTCCTCTATCTAAACATACATCTCCAATACCCTCTAGTATTTCTTTTTTACTTTCTCCCATTACTTTTCCAAGAGGATTATGAGGATTCTCATTTAAAAATGCTACTACTCTTGGAGTATAATCAAGTTTACCTTCATATTTAGTTTTTAACTCTGCATTTAATTCATCTATTCTCTTAGCCAACTTACTAGGATTTACATACCAATCATCTTCTGCACTTAGTGGTAATACTTCTACAGTAGCTCCACTAGCTCTTTCTGGAACAAATGTGAAAAGTCCATAGTTTGGTCCAGTCATTAAGATTACATCATATGGTCTTGCTATAATACTAGATATTATATTAAAAGCATGAGTAGTAGATACAGTAAATATAATATTATCTTTATTTACTCCACTATTACTTTTAAAACCTTCTTGAATTAAATAATCAGTAATAATCTCTCTTGATTTTTCATCTCCTGCTGCCATTGGATAATCACTAAGTCCATCTTCAGTAATTGTTCTTACTAACTCTTCAGTACATAGTGGGAAAGCTTTAGTTCTCATTGGACTTCCACCACCTAGACTTCTAGATGAACGATTTCTTATCCTATCATTTTCAAGTGCATATAATTCATTTCCATATAAACCAAATGCATCATTGATTTTAGCAACCTCAGGTGAAAACTCTCCTGTTACTCTGTTTTTACCAAGATTTGGTAATCCTCTTACAAAATGTTCAACTTCAGGATTTCTTTCAACAACCCTTTTTAAAGACTCTGGAATATCGCTCATAATAACCCTCCTAATCTGGTTTTATTATATAATAGTAATCTATTATATAAGTATTCAAGTTTTCGATAGTTACTATAGTATTTTTAGATACATAAAAAAACTAATCAAATTGATTAGTTTTCTTTTATTCTTGGTATTACATATTCCTCGAGTCTTGATATCATTACCCAGGCTATTTCACCATTTTCTATCATATTATATATTTCTTTTAAATCTATCCATTTAGCTTGTACAGCAGTTGTATCGTTAAACTTAATATCACTTGCATTAATATCTTTTTTAACAATATATGTTTCATAAATATAATGATATGGATCTCTAGTCTTAGTATCTATTTTTTCAAAATCCTTTTCTTCTAAATCAATACCTATTTTATTATTAACTGCTTTTACACAACGTTCTATTGGAGTTTCTCCACTCAATACATTTCCATTAATACTATTCCAAAATCCAGGATAATGTAAATTATAATTTAAATTGTTTCTAATTAATAAAAGTTGATTTTTAGAATTAATAATCCAAATATTTACAGAATAATGGTATCTATCATCCGTTATATCATCTGTTTCATTTATAACTTCACCAGTTTTATTAAAATTCTTATCATATAAATCCCATTTATTCATTATTTTCACCTTCATACTCTTTCATAAGTAAATCTACTAGTAATCTAATCTTATTCTTATCTTTACCATTCTTATAAACTACATAAATATTATCTTTAAATAATTCTTCCTTAACTCTTATTTCTTTTATATCTCCACTCACTAATTCTTCTTTAACAAATTCTTTATTTATAAAACAAAGTCCCATATTATTCTTAATTAATTCTTTAGAAAATGCACAATCATTAATAGATATAATATTTTGAAATAATATTCCATTTTCAAAACACATCTTTTGGAATTTACCATTCTTCTTATTAGGTAACATTGATATTAATTTAGCTTCACCTAAATCTCTAATTGATTCAACATCTTCATAAGCTTTAGATAACTCTCTTCCTGCTACAAATGTATTTTCTAAAGTACATAATTTCTCTTTATTATTACTAGTTATTAAATTAGTATATTCTTCAAAATCTATTAATAAATCATATTCATCTTCATATTTTTTTATATCTAATTTAGAATATAATTTTATATTTATATGTACTTCAGGATACATAAGCATAAAATCAAATATTGCATCCCTAAATATAAAATCAGATAAGTAATGTCTAATACCAATATTTATTTCCATCTTGTTATTAGAATCAAACTTATCAATATTTTGATTCAACATACTAAATGCTGATTTTAATGTTTCATATAAGTTATTACCATCTTCAGTTAATTCAAAATTTTTATTATTTCTTATTATCAAGGTTTTACCAAGTTGAGTTTCTAATTGCTTAATACTATAGCTAAGTGATGATTGAGCTATATTTAAATTCTTAGAAGCATTTGTAAATCCATTGTAATATACTACGTAGAAAAAGTATTTAAATAAATTTAAATTAAAATTATTCATGCCACCCCTCCTATAAACACCCTTATTATACAACAAAAAAATTGGTTTTCAACCAATTTTATCTATCTTTCCATCTTTTAATAAATCTAAGTCTTTGCCCTTTACTACAAGGCATACCAGTATTATATGATGTATCATCTAGTATTATTCTATTTTGAAGTGGTTTATCATTATATAAGTAATTATTAACATCATCAATTGTTTCTTCAGATACCTCTAATGATTGATCCCACAATTCATCAAAAGAATACCTATATTCTTCACTAGTTTCAGGATTACGCCAAACACCATTCTCACTATTTAAATATGGCTCTACTCTTTTTAAATCTTCGTTATATATAAAGTCACCTAGACCACCTATTCTAATAACTGGCTTAATAACTCCTAGTATATTTCTTCTAGCAAGAGTATCAAATAACATCATAAGAAAATAACCAATATTATATTTAATACTACCATTAGTAGATGAAAATATATCTTTATATATTTTATCAATTAATCTACTTAATTTTTTATCACCTAAATGAAATGTACGATAATATACTCTATCATTCTTTTTATATTTATCATCAACATAATCATCAATCCATATCTCAACTAAACTATGAGGAGGAAAAACAGTTTTCTTCTTAATTCCTTCAGTCATGTAGTATATAAGTGGATGCATAGTAGCATCAAGAACTAAATGATCAATTTGACCATATAAAAACGCCATTACTTTAGGATTATTTTGTAATTTATTATTTTTAATATATTTAAGCATTCTTGTGAAGTATTCTCTTACTCTACTAGCATGTTGAGATTCAAATACTTTAGGATCAGCTATAATTAATGGATCTGGTCCCATACAAAAAGTCTTCATATCCTCTTTATTAATAGCCACTTTATTTCTAATACTTGGAAGTATTATTTCACCATGTATTGAATGTGTCTTATAGCTTGGCATATATTGCATCCCCTTTCAAGCGGCCACTTCATTATAGCATAAAAAAAGAAGTTTTAAAACTTCTTTTAATTATTATTTAAACTATCCCAATTAGCATTTTCAACTCCGGATGTATTAATTGTCACTCTTGGTCCATTCTCATCATAAAAAGTAGCAGTTCCATCTCCATTATCATGACCAGCCACTATACCAGATTCATAATGAAACGCTACACTTAATGATTCACCGTTTTCGGATGATACTTCCCTTTTTTCAGATACCTTTTCTTTAGATGCCTCTATTCCTTTTTTAATAGAATCATTTATTGATGTTTTAAAATTATCTGATACCAAATCATCTAGATTAACATTCTCAATAGTTACATCTTCTAATTGTGTAACACTAACTGGATTACTAGTTTTTGCTTGAACTATCATGCTTGCTTTATAATTGTTATTATTTTGATAATTCAAAGTAACATTCTTAATACCAACCAATTTTGCCCCACTAACAATATCACTCATTTTAATACATTCCCATTTCGTCTTCAGGTTCTTCTGTTTTAGCCATTTCTCTACATGAAGTTCTAACCATTAATAAATCTGCTCTTATTTCTTCAGGATCCTTTGCTAGATATCTATCAACTCCTCTTTGTCCCATCATCTTATTAGCAGGTATTCTAGCATTTACAGTCCATGCTACATCTCCTACACCATCATTTTGACATACGTAATCAATTTGATATTGAGTATCAGGATTATCATAATCAAAACCACCAGCAAAACTAATAGGAAAATAATGAGTATCTATTACTCTATCTCCAGTAACAGCTTCAACATAACCTATTGTTCTTTTAGAACCATCTTCTACTTCTCCAATAACTGGTTTAACTAAGAAGTTTTTAACAATGATTTGTCCTGTGTCATATCTACCACCACCATAATTAGTAAATATTGGTGAAGTGGATGCTACATATATATTTTCTGATATTATTGTTTTCATATTTACTCTCCTATAATATAATTATACATAATCAATTCTTTTTGTTCAATTATAAACAATTATCATTGTAAACTATTTATTTTTATTATAGAATAATCACCAAGGTGATTTTTTATGCCAACTAAAGATGAATTAATTGAACAATTACATTTTATGATAGAAACTATTCCAGAAGAACAATATAGAATAACAATTGATGCTATTAAATTATTCTTTTCAAGTCTTATTACTTTTGGACCATCTTCTAATCAAATAAAACAAAGTTTAAATGTTATAAAAGAAATGTCTAAAATATTAAAAGAAGAAAACTATTTATTAAATCTAATTCTATCTAACATAGACCATGTTGATTTAGAAGAAGCATCAGATATTATAGATTCACTAGACATATTAAATGAAAAAACATACATGTCATATGATGATATTCTATATCAAATAGAAATATCATTAGAACTTAAAAATTCAAAAAGAGCTTTAAGATCAGTTAGTGGTATTGATTCCCTTATAACAAATGGTTCTTATAAAAAACAAGTATTAGAATTAATAAAAAAAGAAGCTTAATGCTTCTTTTTATTTTTTATTAATTAATTTAAATATAGATGTTGCTGCATCAACAGCATCATTTCCTGTCTTACTAGATGAAGTTGGTATTGGTAAGAATGGATAAATACTATTAGCAAGTTTAGCAAGTGGCATAGTTTGTAATGTAACTCTACCAGGCCCTGTAATAACTGTATTAAATATACCTTCTCCTCCTAGGAATATATTCTTTAAACCTTTTACAGTTTGAACATCTATTTGACAAGTTTCGTCCATAGATACTAAGTATCCAGTACTAAGTATCATTTGTTGATTTGCTTCTAATACAAATTCTTTATAAGAACCATCTATTTCAATAAATACTGTTCCTTCACCAGTAATCTTTTGCATGATAAATCCTTCACCACCAAATAGACCTACTCCTATTTTCTTATTAAAGAATGTTGATAATTCAACATTACCATAAGAAGCTAAGAAAGCTGATTTTTGACAAATAATACTATTTCCTCCAGTTAACTTAATTGCAAGTATAGAACCTGGTACGCAAGTACCAAATGCTATTTTAGATCCATCTTTAGTAGAAGTATAAATATTTTGAAATAAATTTTCTTTTGTAAATAATCTACCTACTACTTTACCAAATCCTCCATTTGATGAAGTTTCCATTGTAATAGTAGGATCCATATAAGCCATTGAACCACTTTGAGTAATCATAGATTCTCCTGACTTTAATGTACACTCTACTATTGGAAAACTTCCACCTAATATTTCATATTCCATATAAATCTCTCCTTTTCTATTTATTTTGTTAAATTATCTCCTTTATTTATTTCATCTCTTGATATGTCTTTTAAAAGTATTCCGCAATTATCTCCAGTTTGCGCATAATCTAGTGTTTTTCTAAACATTTCAATACCAGTAACTTCTACACTTCTACTTCCATTAATAAGAATCATATCTCCTACTCTAACTTCTCCAGAATCAACTATTCCAGTAACAACAGTTCCACGTCCAGTAATAGTAAATACATCTTCTACTATAAAATGAAATTTTCCATTACTATTATTAGGCGCTATAACTGGCACTGTTTCATCCTTCATTTCACGACTTCCAAATAATTTATCTAATAGTCCCATATTTCACCTCTATCATTACCAAAATCATTATAACATATTTTTGACTTTTAAAGTATTATATGTTAGTATCATGTTTAAGAAAGGTAATTATTTATGATATTGGACATTTGTGAGGCACCGGAAGTATTAAGAGTAATGAGAATAATTAATATAGTTCTTACAATTATTAGAATAGTTGTTCCAATTATATTAATTGTTTCTCTTGCAACTAATTACATGTATGCAGTTAGAAACAATGATAATGATGCTCTTAATAAAGCAAATAAAAGTGCAGTTATTAAAGTAATAGCTGCGGTTTTAGTATTCTTTATTCCAACATTCGTTAAATTAATATCAAATGTTGTATTAAGTGATAGTAAGTATAAAAATTGCATTGTTGATATTTCTGAACAACAAATAGAGCAAAGCTTTATTGATAAAGAAGAAGAATATGTTTCTAAAGCAGAAGAAACATTGAGTATTGATGATTATAATACTGCTATATATTATTTGATTAACATAAAAGATTCTGAAAAAAGAAAAGAATTTAAGGATAGACTAGATAAAGTCAAAGAACTCATAGATGAATCAAGAAAGAAACCATCTAATTCTTCTTTGGTTAGTAGTGGCCTTGGTCGTGATATAGTTCCAACTGAAGAATTAATTACTGCATGCAAATGGGTATTAAATCAAGAAATAGTTAATATTAGATTGCAAACATGTCCTTCAGAAGAGCAAAGATATAAGAATCCTGAAGCAGATTTACCTGGAGGAGCATATGAATCAAATGGTAGAGATATTGCTAAAGAAACTATTTCATTATCAGAGTATTCTAAGGGAGTATTCTTTGGCGAAGAGAAAATAGAAATAGCTCCCGCATCAAGATATGCATATGTAATAATATATAGAACAGTATTCATTCACAATACAGTTCATTATGCTATTAATGCTAAAAGAGATCCACTAGAAGGAAAAGAAATTAGATATACTGCTGGAAATTGTGCTCAAAATTATAGATGTACACAACGTAGATCAAAATATGAAAGTGGAAAATATAAAGCTGAAATAGATGATGCTGTTGAAACAACTAAATATTTAATACTTGCTAATGATGATGGAATTACAACAAATGCAACATATCATTCATATACAGGTATTGAGCAACAAATAGAAAAATCTGGAAAAGAAGGCCAAGACTTTTTGCAAATAATTGAAACTATAAAAAGCGGAAACAAAGATTCTGGTCATTATAAAAAAGCACATGTTTATGATTGTAGAAATCTTTATGAAGATGGAACAATAGAATATGTAGTAGGAAATTAAAAAAAGACTAATAATTAGTCTTTTTTTACTTTGAATTAATGATTTTAATAATTTAATAGTTTCTTCTAGATTAGCGTTGCTCCAAACGTTATTACTTCATCTTCATTAAAGTACATTATCCTATCTATTTTTAAAACTAAATTACCATTATCAACAAAGTTATCAGGATTATCATTTATTTGTGAAATTAATACATTATTTTAACATATTTATAACCATTAATTGAATATATTTATATTTTTTAATATAATATTAATGTAAAGGATGATACATATGGATAGTAATATAAATAACTACAATTTAACACAAATTACTAATAAAACTATTAATAATAATACTTATATGAACAATAATCATGTAAGCACTAATTTTACTAGTTATACTCCATCACAAACACTTCAAAATGCAAAAGTAGAAAGTGTTAGTTTTGATGCTGAAATTAAAACATATTTACCAACAGATGTACCTGGTTTCTATGGAGGAAGTCAAGGTACATTGAATTCTTTACGTATGAAAAAACTATTTTCAACTATAACTATTGGTATAGTAAGTATGTCAGATTATGAAAAAAGGCATTTAAATACATATTATGAAATATTAAATAAATACGGTATATCTAAAAAAACAGATCAAACATATATGATGGTTATGATAGAAGATCATGGTTGTGGTTTTGTTACTATGGCTAATATAATCGCAGACTTCTATAAAGATAATCCAGTTGAATTTGAGCGTATTTATGGTTTTCCTTTATATGATACTAATGAAGATGGAAATAAAGTATTTAACTATGACTATATATTATTAGACATATTCTTAAAAAATAAAACTAAAAATGATAAACAATATGATGTTAGAACATCTAATTATGAAGAAATATTAAGAAACTCTTTCCCAAGTCAAATAGTATCAGTACAAACAACTCCAAAAGATATATCTATCGAAACATATAAACAATATATGGAGAGTGGTAATTATCAATATGCATCTATCGCAGTAAGTGACTACTCATTAAAACCATATGGCAATAATACTGATAAAGCTATGTCTAGTAAAGGTGGTCATTTAATGACAATAACTGGTATATCAGAAAATGGTAATTTTATAGTATCTAGTTGGGGAAAAGAATGGGAACTAACTAAAGGTACTCCATATAATAGTTATGAAGATGGTGGACTATTCTTCATAACAATCGGAGGTAATTAATATGAGAGTTAGATTAAAAGAAAATGAAAACAATATATGTAAAAAATATATACTTCAATATCTAAAAGAAAAATGCGATTTAGAAGCAATAGAAAAAAATATCAAATCTGATTACAATATATGTATTACTAAAAACTCAAACATAATAGAATTAGTAAATGATTTATATTTTGATAATAATGAATACTTAAACCTTCAAAATAACATATCTAATCAATCAACAGCTTATAATTATATAATTACTAATCTAAAACAATTATTAATTATAGATAGTGATATTAATTCTCAATATTGCCCTATTATTAATGATAATGATGATATGCCAAGTAATTTCGTAGATAATGGAACACTAGTTCTAAAAATAGATAGAACAATAGATTTTAATAATGATCCAGATATAGCATATATAGAATCATATAAAATAGAACAATATGCTAAATCAATAGAAATGTTCTTCCAAAGCATATTAAACATACCAGTAAAAATACTATTCAATGATATAAAAGTATATGAATAAAAAAATCTTACATTTTGTAAGATTTTTATTTTCTTTTTAATTCTTCAGCTAATAATTCATCCATCTTCTCTAGTATTTTTTCATAACTAATATTAGATAAATCTAATGATTCCATTAGTTCTATATCTCTTCTCTGTTGTCTTAATGTTAAGAATTTAACACCAAACTCAGAACCAAAAGGAAGTGTATTTTCTTGATTTCCTTTAATAAAATCATCAAATACTTTTGAAATAGTATAGAATATCTCTTCCTTAGATTTACCCTCTAATGAATAAGTAAACTCTTTTCTACTATTATCTCTTTCCTTCTTCAGATCTGATAACTTTTTGCCATCAAATGTAGTTTCATCATCATAGGTTCCTTCAAGTAAGTTTTCAACATTGATATCAAATGTTAATGCATTTTTATCACTTGTGAATTTAGCACCACAAATATTAACACCTTTAAACTTAGCTGTTAATGGAAAATATATTTCTGTAAAGTCACATCCTTTTAAACTCATGCCATATACTCCTTGTGGTACTAAAGAATCAACATTACATCCCCTAAAATCTAACCCTTCTACCTTAACATTCTTAAATGTTAAACCAGCAAAATTAATATATTTTAACCATTTCTTTTCAATTATTTCTTTTCTTATTTCTAAGTGATCACCAACATTTATAAATACACCATTTGGTGCTACTCTATCTATTAATCCAAATTCTTCTTCATATTCAGCAAAAGCAGGAAGACATTCATCTAATGTATTAGAATACTTTCCTTTTGCTTCTAAATATCTTTGTTTTACTCTTTCTTTTCTTTTTCTTTCTAATTCTTCTAAATCTTCTAATTTAGAAGTTGTTTCAAGATATTCGCTTTCTTCGATTATACTTTTCTTTTCTTCCTTTTTAGCACTTAATGCTTCATCTATATCTTCACCATATTTAAATTGAAAATCATTTATATCTAATAATTCAATATTTGGAGCTATAGAAATATTCTTTTTACCTCTTAATTTTTCAAAGAAATACTCAGTTATATCAATCATCTGATCATTATACATTAGATATAGTCTATTATAATATTTTTTATATATAAAATTCTTATTAAATTCTACTTCACTTGTTTTCCCTAACTCTTTAACAATCGTTTTCGTTTTCCTATCATAAACATGTAATTCATTCCATTTTTTATCAAAACACAATACATATCTACCATATATTCTTATCGGTCTATATTTTACTATAAAAGAATCTTTTGGGCCCTTGCAATTATATCTACCATAATATGTCTTTACACTATAACCACCAAGATCCATATTTCTAAAATAATATCTATATTTAAAATCTCTAAAAATGCGTTCATCTCTTTCATCATTTATTGCTGTTGCACTATCATTTACATAATACATGCTTTGCGTTTTTTCTAATCTAATTGTATTCCCATTAGTATCAATATGTCTTTTATCTCCTGCTAAAGAACTAACAGTGGCTACTCCACCTTGAAAATTTGTTGCTTGTTTGAACCACTCACCACTTAAGAATGATCCTTTTTTATTTACATAGTTATATCCTATATTTTTAAGGAATACGAGTCCCCATCCACAATTAAAAGATTCCACTTTATCAAAGAATGAACTAATCCTTTCACCATTAGTATCAATATAATAGTATTTTCCATCTTTAGATTGTACCCAAGCTACTCCTTCGCTAAATGAATTAGCTTCATATAACCATTCATTTTCAAATAATAGTTTACCCTCTTTATCAATAAAATTATATTGTCCATCTACCTTTTTTACTAAAGCATAACCATTATGAAAACTGCCAATAAATTCATAATCTAAATCATAATCAAATAATAAGTTACCATCATAATCAATAAAATTTTTATGTAAACTATCTTTCTTACTAGTTTTATATTCTACATATGCATATCCTTCACTAAAATTATAGGCTTCCCTAAACTCATCTACTCTTTTACCATCTGGTGCTTTTAATGCTAAATAATTACCATTACTATCTAATATCTTACAAAATCCTAGTAATCCTTTAGGATGATTTCCATATATTTCAGATTCATAATTTAGAACATACTTATCTTTAATAACTGTAAATCCTTCACAGTAATTAGTTCCAGTTTTTAAAGATATCATTGGCATTTTTTCACCAGGTCTTTTATATGCCATCATATGTTCATCTGTTAAAAAATTATACCAGGAAGTAAACATAGGACATCCAACAGCGGAAGACGCAAAAGAGTTTTCAATAACTTCACCATTTTCACTATTGAAAATTAAATCTAACTGCTTAAACAAGTATTCTTTATATTTCTCTTTTAATACTTCGTCCATATTAGTCTCCTATGATATCTTAATTATATCATATTTATTCTATTACAAAAATAAAAAGAGCCTATTGCTCTCTTCAGGGGGCAAATATTGCATATACTAGATTTTTGCATACTTTTTTCTATAAATTTCTATTAATTGAGTAAGATGACTATATAAGAAAAAGAGTATTATCCGAAATACTCTTTTATAAAAGATTCTCTCAATTCTTTTAGTTTTTCTAATTGTTTTTCAAATTTTAACCTCTGCACATTAACCTGATCAAAAAAGTATACAAAATTGTTTTGTAATTCTATTGAAGGTGTTTCTATCATAATATCTTTTACCATTTCAAATGACAATGCAGGCATTGCAGCACCAAAAGATTTTTTATTTATTTCATCTTCAAAGCTGCCATATTTTAAAGCCATATATAAATAATCTTTCGTAATTACTTTTTCATCAGGAATTATTTCAAATAAATTATTGGCCAATATTCCTGAGTATCCTCTACCAACAAATCCCGCCGTTGCTCCATATCTAACCACCACAACTGATTTTTCGTCTATCAATCTCCCTTTAGTTCTAACAAATCGAGGTTTTTGTGGAGCCTGAGTATAGTCTATTATTCTTAAAAATCTATTATATCCATCTATTTTTTCTTCTTTCTGCTCTTCTACAGGAACCTGCGTCCCTTGTTGGAATTTTGAAATATTTTTTAACATATTTTTTTTACATTTATTGTTGCCAAACATCTCAGTAAATTGAGATTTAACTAACTGTTCAAAATGTAATATTTGTTGATTTTTAATGCTAATACTATCAAATATATTATCAAATATTTTAACTATTTTGTTTTGCTCATCTAATGAGGGCAATACGATTTCGTAATTATATACATCCTCTTTTGAACAAGTAGGGTATGCAGCACCAAATGAATTGGATCCTAAATAATCATAAAATTTTTGGTTGTTTATCATATAAAATATATATTTATAATTGCATTGGTTTTTATCTACATTTATTATAGCAAATGCATTAGATACAGCTATTTTATCTTCATTTACTATAGAAATTGCACCTCTAGTAGGCCTTACAGTTGATACAATAATAGAGTCTTTTAATGCATATTTAGCTCCGCTAACAGATTTTTTGTCTTTATATTGATATTTTTTACTAAATATATCAATATCACCTATTTCTATGTAAGGACTAGTCCCAACTGGAACTTTTTCAAAAGAATTATTTATAATAATATCTTTTATCTTTAGATATTTCATTTAATCATCTCTCCAAGTTCTTTTAATCCTTTTTGACATTCATCTTCCATATCCATTATTTCTTTAAGAATTACTTCTGGTTTCTCATATATCTTTTCTTCTTCTTCAACTTTTTTATAATTATTTAAAGATAATGAGCAATCATCTTTTAATAGTTCTTCTTTAGAGATAACGAAAGCCTTATCATATTTTAATGCATTACCCTCTCTGAAATTGTTTACAACTTTAATAATATCAGGAATTTCATTTCCACTTATTTGTTTTCTTTGAGTTCCTAATGAATAACCATCATTTGTTAATTCTACAAATAAAACGTCTTTCTTTTCTTTTGATAACTTCTTGTCAAGTAACAAAATTGATGTTTTAACACCAGCATATGGGTTAAAAATACCACTAGGCAAACTAATAACTCCAACTAAAGAATTTTCAATTAAATTCTTTCTTAAATCTTTATATGCATTCGCTGTTTGAAAAACAATTCCCTCAGGAACAATTATTCCTGCTCTACCAGTAACTTTTAAATGACTTTCGATATAATCAACGAATAGTACCTCTGCTCTATTAGCTTTTACACCAAATTTAGTATGAGGTTTGATTCCTCCTTTTGGAGTCATAAATGGGGGATTTGCTAATATACAATCAAATTTATCATTCCATCTATCATCCATTGTTAAAGTGTCATATTCATAAACCCTAGGTTCCGCAGCACCATGAAGGAATAAATTCATTTCTGCTATTTTAACCATTGAAGGTTCGATATCATATCCACAAATATTATTTAAGATATCTTTCTTTTCCTCAAATCCTAATTTATCTCCTTCAATTTCTTCTGTATTATTTCTTAGTATATGCTTATAAGCTGAGATAAGGAATCCAGCTGTTCCACATGCAGGATCTAAAATAGTATTTTCTTTTTGAGGATCAACCATTTCAACAATAAAATCAATAATATTTCTAGGTGTTCTAAATTGTCCTAAATCACCTTGTGATCCTAATACACTTAATAAGTACTCATATGCATCTCCTAATTGTTCAGAATCACTATAATCAAATTCTTTATCAATTATTTTTAAGAAACTTGTTAACGTTTCTGGATCTCTATATGGAACTGTTGCATTCTTGAATATTGATTTAAATGTGTCTGGTAAACTTGGATGTGCGTAAAACTTTTCTAATGCTTCAGTATATAAATTATATCTAGTTTGAGCACCTATACTTTGGCTCATTATTTTCTTCCATCCATATTTTTCAAATTCACCAGAAAAGAATGTTGCATTTCCACCTAGTGACACAGATGCATAATCCATATCATCCATAAATTTATATAATAATGCCAATGTGATTTGTTCTACTTGAATATTAGGCATTGGTATTTTACCAACTATAGTATCTCTTAAATCATCAATAGCTTTTTGTATATTTTCTTTTGCCATATATTATATCCTCCTGAAATTATCGCAATTTATATTATTTTCTGATACATAATCTTTTATATATTCTAATACTGGCTTATTACGTAATCTAATATCTCTTATTTCAAATAATACACCTTTCATTGCAGTATTAAACAATTGAGAATAATTACCACTATAAACTATTCTTCTAACATTCTCATCTGTGATATAAGCTGAAAATGCTTGTTCTATATTTTTAACATCTCTTCCAGAATATTTTTCTAAATCATCTTTAGTTAATAATTTAAAATTTTCAAATTCATCATATAGTTTTTCTTTTCTTGATTTATATCCAGTTAATAATCCCAAAATATTTAAAGCAACTTCTCTTAATGTAATCTTTCTGTCCATACCTAAAGACTCTTCAATTTTTTGAATATTGTAATATTTTTCTGGTTTATTAAATACTTGTTCTTGAAGATATCTTTCCATCTTTTCAACATCCAATGCATCAATAATTTTTTGAGCTTCTGGAGTTTGTCTAACTTCTTCAGTAAATGTTTCATAGAATTTTCTATCTATCCTCATTCCAGTATCCGGAACTTTTTCTTCTTCAATATTTAACAAAGCATCAGCGCCAATGTTCTTAACAATATCGATAATTGAAGGTAGTGGTGGATCTGTTGTTAAATTTGCAGTTGGAATAACTGGTAATTTTAATTTTTCATCATAATTAAATCTTTCTTCAAAATATTCACAGCTTGCGAAGAAATCAAATAGTTTAAATGTGTGTTTTTTAGATTCATTATTTTTAAGTTTGAAGGTATGTAATCTAGTTCCTCTACCCTTCATTTGAATAAACTCTGTTGGACTATATACAGGTCTCATTAAACCAAGATTCAATATATCTGTACAATCATATCCTGTAGTCATCATTGCAACAGTAACTGCTACTCTTGTCTTAGATGTTTCATATTCTTCGTTCCATTTAGAATATCCATTTAAGTTGTTATTTGAAAATTGAATTGTCATTTGTTGTGCATCCATTACATTTGATGTGATTTGAACAGCAAAATCTGAATTATATTTTCCTGGGAACATAGCATCAGCTAATTCATTTAATATTTGTGCAATTTTTCTAGCATGTGCTTGATTAACACAGAAAATAATTGATTTTCCAATTTCATTTGTAATTGGATCTCTTAATGCATTTTCCATAAATGCTTTACATAAAACAACATTTGTAGAATCTGAGAAGAATTTCTTTTCATAGCTCTTTTCATTAAATACCTTCTTCTTCTCACCAAAACTATTAGTTACAGTAACATCAAAATTATTATCATCCGCATTAATAATTAGTCCTTGATCGCTTAATAATTGAGTTGTTATATCTGTTCTTGCATCAACAATTGTTGGATTAACTAATATTCCGTCTTTAACGCCATCATTTAAAGTATAACTAAACGTTGGTGTACCAGAATCACATCCAAAAATATGATATGTATCTAATAAAATTCTTCTTTCTAATTCTCTAGGATCTTCAGAATCAAAATCTACACCTTTAAGATAATTTTTAGGTGTTGCTGTTAATCCTAGTTTATAGCCCAAGAAATATTCAAATACAGCTCTGTTACTTGTTCCTAATGTTCTATGTGCTTCATCAGAAATAACTAAATCAAAATCAGTTGGATTAAATATCTTTTGATATTTATTCTCTACAGCAAATGATTGAATTGTACTAATAACTACATTAGCTGCATTCCAATCTTGTTTATTTTCTTTATATACTTCAACACTTATTCCATCTTTTGATAAATATCTAGTTAAATCTTTCTTTGCTTGGTTTTCAAGTTCAATTCTATCAACCAAGAATAATACTCTATTTGCAATTTCACCTCTGATAAACATTTTTATAATTCCAGCTGCTGTTAATGTTTTACCAGTACCAGTTGCCATTTCTAATAAGAATCTGTTCTTTCCATTCTTAATTGCAGTTTGAATTGCTTTAATAGCATCTAATTGATAATATCTTAATACTCTTAAGTTTTGTTCCATACAATACTTAAATAAAAGTTCATCATCGCCACTTTTATATGCACTAGATGTTTCTAGTGATGGATCTTGACTTGTAGCAACAAAATATTTATCAATATTCATATTAATTACTATATCTGTATTACTATTTAAAGCTCTACTTTCAGTAAGTGATTCATATGTTGGAAAAGTAGTGATTAATTCAGGATTACCTTTTTCAAGATTCCAGAAATAATGCTCAGATCCATTTGTTAAAATTACATATTTACATCTTAAGCTATTAGCATATTTTCTAGCTTGTTCTTTTGCTTCTAATGGATGAATCTCTTCTTTTTTTGCTTCTACTACAACAAAAGGAAAACTTTGTTCATCTAATAATAGATAATCAACATAGCCATTCTTTGTTCCATTTTGAACTAAACCATCTAAATCAGTTTGAGTTATTTTAACATTTGGTTCAAGTTGGATATTAGCTTTTCCTTTTTCATTATCAAAAAATCTCCATCCAGCATCTTCTAATAATTTGTTTATTTTTATTCTCGCTAGTGCCTCTTTTTCTACCATATTATTCGCCACCTATAAGTTTCTTTAATGAAACATTATCTTTATTCTTCCATTCAGTATAACCATTTGCATTTCTTCCTAAAATAGCAATTGCTGCCATTGAAGGAGATGAAAATAAATGATCATTTATATATACATTATCAACCAAATCTGTTGAACTTCTTTCTTTTTCAAAGAATCCATTTAATGATGGTGATAGACTTTCAAATACACCTTCTTTAACTTTAGAACCTTTTAATACAACAAATCCTTCATCAGTCATCATTCCATGAGCATATTCAATGCCATTATTAGTTAAATGAAGTGTTTTATCTTCTTTATCTTTCTTATCAATTAAACTAATAAATAATTTGTATCCAAACATATTTGCAATTATCTTAATTTTAGATATAAACTTTTTTGCTCTAATTTCATCAGCATTACTTAATGATGATTTAGTTGGACTTGATTCGTTTTTAATAATATATCTACTAGCTTTCTTACTAATATCATATAATTCATGTTCAATATATTTAATATGAGCTTTATTTAATGAGTTATCTTTGCTAACAAATACAGCACATTCATTCCAAAAGTCTTTATTCTTATTATGTTGAGATAGTCTGCTATAAATATCTTCTGCTTCGCCAATATAAGCTATTTTTTCAGCAGTTTTCTCATCATCACCAAATAAAATATAGACTCCTGTATTATTTATATATTCTAACGAAGATGCTTCTTTTAATTTGTTTCTTGGAATTTTATAGCTAATACCAAACCAATCATCAACAGAACATTCAATAATTCCATTTGGATTTTCCTCTTCTAAAATAAATTGTAAAACTTGTTTATTCATATTACCTCCCCGGCTTTAATTGTAAATTTATTAATTTAATTATATCATATTTTAATTATCGTTTTCACATTCATTTTTATAAAATATTACGTTATAAATAATATAAGTTTATTTTGGTATGATGTCACCTAAATGTCACCCAGAGCCATTTTATCAAATATGTTAATCCCTGCAATCTCCCTATTTTAGGGCAAAATAAATGAGGCCACTTTGATTCATGGCCTCTTCAGGGGGAAGAGAGCACAAATAACAATATTAAAAAGTAGTGAATGCCTAACAATTCACTACTTTTTTAATCTAAATCATCAAAATGAAAATCATCATCTTCTAATTCTTCTTCTTCGAAATTAAAGTCTTCATACCCCTCATCAAATGTACTATTGTCAGGACTTCCCAGTTTATCAATTAAACTCCAAAACAGGATTTTACCCAGTATACCTTTTCTTTTAGGTTTCTTCTTTGATTCTATTTTTCTTAAATATTTAATATATTTATCTATTATTCTAATATCACAATTATATTTTAAAGATTCTTTTTTTATTTCTTCTAGTTCTTCTATTGATTTGTCATCAATATTATCTTCTATAATATCAATAGCATATAAAAGATCATCTTTACTAAAATCTTCTTTTTTCATACATGTATATAGTCTAAGAGAATCTACTGCATCTAATGATTCTTCATATAATATATACTCTAATTGTTTCTTGTTCATTTTTTCGATATTCATGAGTTTATTATAACATAAAAAAAGAAAGCTTTTGCTTTCTTTTATTGATTGTATTGTGATAGATCTATGTATGCAATACCAGTTATTTCACTAGTACCATCTAATTTAGCATAAAGTGTCATTAAGTAGATACCTGTTGTTGCATTTGGAACAGTTGCTTGTCCATAACATACAATTGCATAATTTGTTCCAGCTACTATTTGTTTTCCAACTACTAATAATGGTTTAAATTCCATACCAGCTAGTGTACTAGTAGCACTTTCAAATAAAGATTGTACTTTTTCATCTTCTAACTTATATGAATTATTACTACTCTCTGTATACCATCCACCTGATAATTGTTCAGAAATACCATCCATATTCTTATTAACATAGTCTACATAATTAAAGTCAGTTACTTTACTTACTTTAGATACACCTTCTAAATCAGTATAAACAATAACTACTTTATATTTACTATCTGTTTTAGCTAAGAACATGTAGTTTGTTCCAGCTACTACTTGTTTGCCAAGTAAAGAAACTGCTTCTAAGTTTTCTTTGCCATAGTCTTTAACAGCGTTATTGAAGTTATATAAATCTTCTTCATTAATATCATTAACCTTACTTGATAATACTGTTTCCCATCCTCCTGTTAATACTTCTTCCTTCTTATTACAACCTACCATAACAAAACACATTATTAGTACTAATACTATTAATAATCCTTTCTTCATATTATTTCCTCCATTTCTTATATTTATTATATCATCCATTCCCTCTTTAATTATAATTATATTTTTGTCCTAATATCTTTTTATCATAAAATGATGAATTCTTTTCTAATTCTGTTACTAAATATTGTAGTCCATATTCTTCTGCTAATGTTTTCTCTGATGAAAATAAATTAACACCAAGTCCTAAACGATTGCCTTCTATTTTACCACCTAATGCACTTACTATAGTTGGATATGTATCTAAAGCAGTTATAATTCTATTTTCATTATTTTGTTTTTTGATATAAGGATTAATAATACAATTATAAATATATCTTTTACCTTCTTTATTCATTCTATGGAAGAAGTCTCCATCCATAGATAAATGATCTCCTATAATAAGTATTGTTGTATTTTTATAAAACTTTTGTTGTTTTACCCAATTAACAAAATCTACAATTAATTTAGAATCAGTAGCATATACATTTTCATATTGATTAGAGTATTTACTTTCTGAATAATCTCCAATATATCCATCATAATAATGTGTATCTATTGTTATTAGTTCTAAATTAAATGGTTTATCATTTGAAGATAATTCATTTAATCTTTGTTTTGCTATATCAAATAGATACCTATCATTAAATCCCCATCCACTTCTATTATTTTGTTTTAATTCAAAACCATATTTACTTAGTGTTTTTTCATCAATAATATTATAATCTCCATGTTTAGTAAAATATTCTTCTATTCCCCCAAATGATACTCTAGCAGCAGATATTAATTCATTATAATATCCATTGTCTTTAAGTAAATCACCTAGTGTATAAGACCCATTTAAAAAGTTCTTAGGATGGTAATCATTTTTACCTATTCTAACTTTAAATGGAATACCTGAAGAGTTAGCAAAAATAGATGCTGTAGTCCAAGAAGCACCTTCTATTTCATTCATACCTTCAGCATAATTCTTATTATAGAAAGAAACTGAATCCTCTTCACTTAATAAATTATATAACTCAGGTATTACTTCATAATCCCATAAACCACCTTGTTCTTTTGTAAAGAAAGATGTTTCTAAAGACTCAGTATATATAACTATTAAATTCCTTTTTTCTTCAAAATTAATATTAGTATTCTTAGGATCAACATAATTATCTTCTATAAATGTAGAAGAAGAATAATAATACTTAACATATTCAAAAAAATGTACACTTTTCAAAAGACAAAATATTGATAATACTAATAATAAACTTGTTACTAATTTTTTATATTTTATAAAAAAATTAAAAATATATTTCTTTTTATTATTAACCTTTATATATTGATGAGAAAAATGATAAAAGAATACATATATCAATATAAAGAATATTAATACAAGTGGTAATAATTTAAAAATAATATTAATTACTACTTTAGAACTTGAATTACTAAAACCATCTGATATATAAAATAATACTCCTTCAAATGTTTTTATTATTATATATTCTCTATCAAAATAAAAAGATAATGCAAATAAAATTGAAATAATTATTAACAATATAATATGAATTGTTTTATTTTCTTTCTTTTTCATTATCATTATCTCCAATAGTATTTTAATTAATAATTAATTCAAAGTCAAATTATCATTGTAATAAATTAATATCTAATTTATAATAAATAACTATGGAGGGTTTTGAGTGAAAGATAAGATTAATAATAGTAAGAAATTAATAATATCTCATGTTGCTGATGTTGATGGAATATCTGCATTAATATTGGCTCAATTACATTTTGGAGATATTGATTATTGTTTAGTAGAATTTTCTGAATTAGAAGATTTCTTAAAAACAATAGTGGAAAATGGAACATATAAAAACTATGATGAAATATATGTAACAGATGTATCTTTTAGAACTGGTTCATTAGAATTAATTGATTCTAACGAAGAATTAAAGAAAAGAATTAGACATTTTGATCATCATATGTCAGAGACAGGGGCTGCTGAAAAATATTCTTTTGTAAATGAAGTTAAAGAAATAGATGGTAAGAAAATGTGTGGAACTACTCTATTCTATAATCATATAGAAGATGATTTTAAATATAAAAGTGAATATCTAGATAAGTATTTACAAGCTGTATGTGATTATGATACTGGAGGTCCTCTTTGTGGTAATCAATATGGAGTAGATTTAACTACTCTAGTTAGTATTATTGGTATAGATGCATTTATTAAAAAGTTTAGTGCTGGTATTAAATATGGAAAAGATCCAATGACTGAAGAAGATTATGCACTAATAAATATGCAACGTCAAAAAGAACAAGAATATATTGAAGAGTGTGATAAAAACCTTATCAGAATAGAACTTAATGGTCATAATGTTGGAGTTGTTGTATCTGAATTATATAGAAGTTCTGTTGGAACCGCATTATCAAGTAAATACAAAGATGAATTAGATTATATACTAATACCTAATTTTATGAGAATGCAATATTCATTTAGAACAGTTAGAAAAGATATTAATGTTGGGCAAATTGCTAAATCACTTTGTATAGAAGGTGGAGGTAATCCAGGAGCTGGTGGTATGCCAATTAATACTGATACAGCATTTATACTTGACTTAATAAGAGATGGAATCATAAAAAAAGAAAAAGAATTGTTATTACAACAAAAGCAATCATAAAATGATTGCTTTTTTTATTGTCTTTTACTTTGTATATATTTCCTTTGTAATTTTAATACTTCTGGAATAGTAACTTCATCTCTACTAATTCTATCAGTAAAGAATTCTTCATCTGCTAAAGAATTAGATAATATAATTGAAGATCCTTCTTCATTAAATAATTCTTCATCATATACCCTATTATCATTTAAATTATACATTCTAGAATCTCTTGGTAATAAAACTACCACTTTATAAAAACCATAATTTTTTTCTTCTTCTGTACCTTCTTTTAATCTTGAACATCCACCATAAGGAAATATTCCTTTAGAATTTAACATTAATTGTTGAGCAATATTCTCATCTTCTGTAAGTTTACCTGTATATAAATCAAGACGTCCAAGATAAAAATTATCTAAAAAATAACGATTTGATTTATTATATAAAGATTTATCTTCACTTTTAAATAATACTTTAAATATTTGTTTTGCACCAATAAATGATATCTTATCATCTACTCTAGAAGATATACTAGGTATACAACTACTAAGTGGTACTAAATGACTACAATAATTCATTCCAAATGAACTATATGTTTCTCCATTATGTAAGCATGTATAAGTATTATCATCATTTCTATAGAATATAGTAAATAATGTTTCATACATTAATCTATCTTCCCAATTAGTTACTTTTTCTAAACACAAATCAGCAATATTAATTGCTCCTCTAGCCATAGTATCAAATTTTAAATCCTTTTGTTTTTCATCACGATATGAAAAACTATTTGGAAACAATAAATTGCCAAATCTAATACCAATATTTAGCTTTCCAACATAAAATCTATCAATAGGATATTTCTTCATAAATTCGCCTCAAAAATATATTATAATCCAATTATAAAAATAAACAACTATTTTCTGCTTCTTGGATGCATAGTTCTCTTTAATGATGGTACTTCTTCTACTCTAGATAATTCTTGAAAATCTTCTGGATTACCAACTCTTCTTAAATAATCTTTTCCACCATCAACAGCTACACTTCCGCATTTACAAAACTTAAAATCATGTCTATGAGTAGATTCTATCTCATCTCCACATTTTAAACATCTTATTTTATTAACAATTATTTGATTCATAAATAATCTCCTCACAAAAGAATTATAATAAAATTACATATTATTGTCTATTCATAAAGTCAGCTATTGAAATAATTTTATGAGCTTGTGCCAAACAAGCAAGACATGTAATACTATTACATGTCCAAAAAGAATTATCTTTAAAATCTACTACAAAAGGAAAATCACTTTCAATAAATAATTCTTTTGTAAATGGATAATGTATTTTAAGATTATAATTATTAACTATATAATTATAAAACTCTTCTCTTTTCCCTTTATTATTCTCTTGTACTATATATTGTTTTTTCATAATATCCTCCTTATTAATATAAATATTCTAGATTAGAAACTATTCTAGATAACATACAATTAATATTAAAAACATTTTTAATAGCTAAATATTTATAACTGTATAAATCTCCTTTATATGACTTTCTAATTAATATTTCATTGTCTTTAAGATAATCTATTCTCTCTTTAATAGATAAATCTTTTAAGCAATTATTCAAGAATAGTTTATATACTCTATTCTTATATTCTTTGTAACTAATCATATATCCTCCCTTCTAATCTTATAAAGAGGAAATAAAAAACTTAGAGATAACTCTAAGTTTGTTTTTAAGTTATCTTATCGATCTAGCTTTACCACCTAACTTAATAGGTTGGTGAGATTTCATAGGGCTAGTCCCTCCATCTCTCTTTATAAGATTAATACTATTATAACATATTAATTATATGATGATTCTTTTATTTGATTTTTAGCTGTAGTTGATGGTGATGGAGTATTATGCTTTATATATAAAAGATAATATCCATCATAATCCTTTTTACAATCACTTCCTGTTATCATAAATCTAGAATCAGCTTTATCCATTCTTTCTATTTGTCCATCAAAACTATCTATTATTAATAAATCTTCTTGTCTTAATTGACTACCACTAGCAACATTACGTCTAAACCCTACTACTGTTACAAAATGTCTACTAGTACCTTTTTCATCACCATTTACTTGTAATACTACAGGTCTACCATTTGTTATTTCAGAATAGATTATTTCCATCATAGTATTCATATCACTATCTATAAATTGACAGAAAGTACCACCACAATTAGAGTGTTCTACATTACTATCACCATAGTTTCTTCTATTTGAAAATAAACCAAATGCATATATATAAGATAAACTTTGACATTTACTTTTATATTTTTTCTTAGCTTCTTGATATAATCTAGCATCTTTAATATAGCTTACATATTCATATAAATCTGCTTTTGTTTTACAAACTATATAATTTGTACCCTCTACACTAATAGTTCTATATACATTTCCAGCACCACCAAAAGTATAACTACCTTTTTCACCTTTTACAGTTCTTATTCTATCTTTGTCTGAAACAAAATGATCAAAATTAATAGTTTCTACTTTAACATTATTACTACCTAATATAGGTGCATATGTTATAGGTTTACTAGTTTGATAATAAAAAGGTTTATTTGGAATATCAGACCCACCTCTTAAGGTAACATTACCTAAGCTAACCATTCTTGCTCCATTAACGTTTTCCATAATATTACCTTTTATTAACCCTTGTTACAGTAAGAGTAGTTCCATCGCTCTCAGCTAATATATATCCATCACTACCTGTTGCATATCCAGTTGCTTTAGTATGAGAAATTCCACTTTGTGCTTGACTACCAATAGATGAATTTGGAACTATTATATATTTTGGAGTTAATACATCTAGGAATTTATTAGATACACTTTCTTGTCCATGATGAGGCCATTTAAATATATCTACATCTAATGTACTAGCATCATAACTTTGTAATATTTCATTACTTCTTACATGATCTCCTGAGAAATAGAATTTATGATTACCAAACTTTAATATCATATTTAATGAATTATTATTTTCTGGATAACTTCCTCCAGTAGTAAATCCATTAGGTGCTACTATATCCCAAGATAGTCCTCCAATATTAGTGTTATATCCTCTTCCTAGTATTGTCATAGGAATATTCTTTTCTTTAACTAAAGCCATTAATTTTGTAGGATCAGATGATCTTTTAACACAAGTCTTTTTACTTAAACATTGACCTGGATCTTCTGCATAATATACTCCACCTATATCAAATTGATTAATAAATTCAATATGAGCTTTAATATGGTTATCATGCATATGAGAACCAATTAATCCATCTATTCTAGTTATACCTAAACTCTTTATAAATGGTATTACTTTCTTAGCTTGTGATTCATAACCACCATCTATCCATAATACTGTATTATTGCCTATTATTAAATGTCCATCATATCTACCAATACCAAAATAATATATTTTAAGTACTCCAGTATCTTGTACTGGACCTGTTGGTGTTCCTGGACCAACTGGTTTCTTTTGAGCATCTATTTCTTTTTTAACTTCTTCTAATCTTTTTTGATAATCACTCTTTTGATCAGCATCTTTTATATTATTAATATATATAATAGCATTATTATAATCACTTAATAACTTACTCTTTTCTGCTCTTTCTACTAATGCTTCTGCCTGATTAGTATATGCTTTTTGTATATCTTCACTTGTTATATCAGCTAAACATTTCTCATATTCTCTATCATTATCTGCTATTATAGCAATCATTCTAACAAATACTGGTATAAAGAATATTAAGACTGCAGCTACTACTTTAGCTACCATTGGTTTAGTAATTTTATTAAGTTCTGAATTAGTTACAGCGCGCACTAAATCAATCATAGCACTTACCATTAATAATATTGGTACTATGATTCTAATGATTTTAATTACTATGTTTACTATTCTCATTACCCTTAATACTTCAGGCATATCACATACACTTAATATCATCTTATAACCTCTATTATAATAATAACATTTATATAATCAAAATAAAAGAGTATTACTTTAATGTTAATACTCTATTATGTTCTACAAATAAACATTCATCATGAGCAATATTATTCATATATGCCCTCATATCTTCTCTTGATACTACATCATATACAGTAATACATCTTTGATCTAATTTATTAATTGTTTCTAATATATGAGGTATATCTAACTTATCATATACAAGTAATACCCTACTACCACTTATTAGCTTGTCTGAATCAATATCAAATTCATCATCTATAAATAGTATTCTATATGGAATACTCTTAAAATCTAAGTATTCTTCTAATGCTTTATATGAATAAGTATTTCTATAAAACTTTCTTGATACTTTACTTGTTATTACTTCTCTATGAGTAGATCTTACAAACTCACCTAAGAAACTCTTACATGTTGAATCAAGTGAATAAATACTTTTAAAGAAATAGTATGGGTTTTTAATAAAAGGAGCTTTTACATAATAGTCATCTGTATCTATTATCTTAACTTCTCCATTAACTAACATTACATTTTTAAGTCTTTGATCAAATAAATATATTCCGGACTCTGTTAGTTCTTTAGCATTTCTTAATAATTCTCTTAATAATCTAATTCTCTCTTCTAAAGGTAAATCTTTTAAATTTGCAAATAATTCTCCTTCATAATAAGGCATTACCATACCAGCAAATTTATTATCTACATATAATATATCTTCTGTTAAATCAGTATATTTTATACTACTATTTAATCTAATTAATCTATTTAATTTATGAATTGTTAGAAAAGGAAAATCTAATAATGGATTATCTACTGGTTCTTTAAAGTCATTTTTAACTTTTTCATGATATACTTTATAAACTTTATCATCTTTTCTATATATTGTTCCAAAACAACCATAGTCAACTCTCTCTAATGCTTCAAGTTCACTTTTTGATATATTTACCATTATTATTCCCCCTTTCCTTTGGCCTCGTATTATATCACATTATTGATAATATTTAAACTATTGAATTAAAAAAAGAATAAGAGTATCATTTTATTTAGGGGGAATGTATGAAACGTAGTACTAGGAAGAAAACAATAAGTATCCTTTTAGCTGCAGCATTAGCATTAACTGCAACTATAAAAACAGGTGAAGAACAAAAAATACCTGCGATTATGCCAGAAGAAATATCTTTAGATATCCTAGAAGAACAAAAAGATAAGTTTGGTAGAAGAAGAAAATTGCCAAGAAAAAACATGTGATATTCACATGTTTTTATTTGTCATCATCATAATAATAATCGTCTTCTTCTAGTTCTTCTTCTTCAAAATTATATGGTTCATACTCATCATCTTTCATAGCGTCTTTTTCCCATGAATTCATATCATTATCCTTTTTATCATTATTTGATTCAAAAGCTTTTAATAATCCTAAAAACAATGATTCTTTTTTTGCCATATTATCACCTTTTTTCTATAAAAAATGAGGCCCGAAGGCCTCTCAGGGGGTTTTGGTTGAATACTCCCATATTGATTCGTAGAAGTATTCATGACATATTTCTATGTCAATTTAATTATATATTATTTTGACTTTGTAAGTCAATAATATATTCATTATTTTTTTAAATTATGAATATAATTATATACCTCAACCCACGTATTTACTCTATCACAAGTAGTATCTTTATTTATATTAGTTTTTGAATTAAATACTATTGCTTTCATACCAAGTTTTATAACATCCTCACATGTATCAATAGCATCATCAATCATAATATCAATACCTTCATTTTTACATGTTTTATACTTATATGTTTGATGAGTTATTAGCTTATCATAATGAATATTTTTCTTTTTTAAATAATTAGCACAATACTCTTGAGCATTCTTATAATAATTATCGCTTCTAGCAGTAATAATAATTATTTCATTACCTTCTTCATGTAGTTTATTAATTACTTGTTTAGCATATCTTTTTACTCTTATATGGTCACTTATTTCAATACAATGATTTGAAAAAAAATCAGTAACTATTTTATTTTTTAGTTTTCCCCTTAGAAGTTCCCCTTCTAAATCAGATAATTCATTATTCTTACAATACAAGTGTCCATATTTTTTAATATACTTTCTAACTACTTGAACGCTATCAATTAAAGTGTCATCAATATCTATTCCTATTCTCATAAGTATTTCTTTAGTAATTGTACTCCTTTATAATATTCTTCTAATGTTACAGGATCTATTCCTGTATTTCTTCTCATTTCACCTATTACTTTCTCAGTAACGTAAGATGCTGGATAATCACCTTGATATAATGCATTTTCATGATATTCATTTAAAGCCCATGATTTAAAGCAAAGTGATCCTCCTTTTAAATTCATAAGGAAATATTCATTCCATTCCTTCATACTTTCCATGCAATTTAAATATTGTTCTTCTGATGGTTGATACATATAAAGATCAGTATCTATAACTCTAAATGTATTATCTCTTTGAAAAATAACATTAGAGTTATTAACATCATATAAAACTACTGCATGATTTTTAGCAAGTTCAACTATATCCTTTTCTACTTTTCTAGCTGCTTCTAATAATAAATCTATTCTAGTTTTGGGATCTAATTGAGCAAACTTCTTACCTTGAACTAAATCCATTCTATATCCTTTTAGATTAACTGGATCTTTTTTACCTAAATAAACTAAACAAGTTGGAAATGCAAAAGATGGACTTTCTATTTCAGATAGAACTCCTAGTTCATAATCATATGGAAAAGGCATTTTAAAATGCTTATATACATCTCCATCACTTGTTAAATAACATACACCGTTGGCTCCACTATCCCCGCCTTCTAACATAACTTTTCTATAAGTAGCTGGTATAGTTTCTAATTCTTCATATCTTGCCATTATAATTCCCCCTCTTTAAAAAGCCATTATATTATATCATAATCCTTTATTTTTGTAAATAAAAAGAACCTTTTAAAGGTTCTATTTATTACTAATTGTATTTAATAAATTAGCTGCATAATCATGACAAGCTTTAGTTGTTTTCTTTTCATCTACAAATGTATATAAGTAAATCTTATCAACATTAGTAGTAGCATAATAATATATATTAGCATTCTCTTCTTCATAATTGAATCCATACCAATAGAATTTATTAATATAGTCTTCTCTTACAGGAGTAGCATTTTTATCTTTGTAATATTCTTGCATACTTGTAATTAAGTTCTTAGCATTTTTAAACTCAGTTACTGCTCTAAAAGTAAATGTACAAGCTCCTAATGGTTTATCAGTACTTCTATATGAATACTCCATATTATATTGATCATTATTAGCTGTTGCCTTAAATACTTTAGGTATATTAACATTAAATTTATCTTTTACTGGTACACTCTTATCTACTACTAAATAACCACTATACTTAGTATCAAATTCCATATTAGGAAGTTCTACATTTGGTAATTTAATATCAGAAAACTTAATATCATCTACATTAAACTCAAAATTATTAATTAAATTTTTAAAATCAGTAGATAGATTTAGAAGTGCTAATATCATACCTACAGGTATTAATGCTAAGAATAACCAGATTATTGTAGTAAATATTCTCTTAATACTTCTTCCACCTTTAACAGAACATACTCCTTTAACAAAATCTGTACTCTTACCCGCACTTGATATTAATTCTTTATTAATTTTTCTAAGTGCAAAATTAGCATATAATTTATTAGTTAAGAAACCACAAAATATATTTATTACTAACACTGCATATGGCGTATCAATAAGGAAATAACTAATTACTCCTTGTAATATTAATATTATTATTCCATATAGAGTCATCTTTCTATAGAAATAATACATCCATGTAAAGAAAAAAGCAGCAAAGTTAAATGGTCTCATTAAGAATTTGTCATAATTTGGACCTATAAATGATTTTAATAATTCATCTACGTTGAATGTTTCTCTTTCTTTTTTAGTCCCCATTTGTGTTTGTACATGTACTCCTTGATTTTGATTAGTGTTTGTATTTGTACTTGGACCAAAAGCATTTTCTTGTGAAGCACTTGTTGCTGGCGCTTCTTCTACTGGTGTTGGAACACTAGTAATTGGTTCTGGAACACCATTATTATTTTGATTATCCACTTTGCTTCCCTCCTATCTTATCTATTAAAGTATAACACAATTTAAATATTTCTTAAATACTAACTTTTTAATGCTTCAAATATCTTCTTCCATAAATTACTTGATGAATAATTAAGTATTCCAACTTTATATACTTTCATACCATATTTATATAATAAAGCACAAGTTACTATTAATAAACCAATAGCTATTATTAATCCTACTATAGTAAGTTCTCCCATTGTATACATAACAGGTGCTAGTATTCCAGATATAAATGGAACAAAAGCCATAAATTTAATAAATGATGCTCCTTGGAAAACACTTGAATATATTGCTAAGAAGTATCCAAGCATTAAGAAGATCATAACTGGTGTTTGTATTTGTTGATAATCTTCCATACTAGTTGTAATACTAGCAAGTATTCCAATAAACAATGAATAAGCTAAGAAACTAAGTAATATGATTATTATAAAGAATGGAATACCCACTAATATCTTATGAGCTATTTCACTTTCTAAAAACATATTATAGTACATACTTATTTGATCAATACTTCCTTCAGACGTACCAATTGCTTGATTAATACCACTAGATATTCCTCCAGTAGTAAGTGCTCTAATACCTGCTCCTATTAAACTATATAGCATTAATAATGCTCCCTGAACTACTGCAAATACATTAGCGCTTATTAGTTTAGAAGTAAAATGTACTTCAGGAGAAACACTAGATATTATTATCTCCATACTCTTAGTAGATTTTTCTTCATTAATCTCTGCTCCTATCATTTGAACAAGAAGATTAACAAGAATAAATACTGGTACTATAAATGCAATAGTTATTAAACTACCGATTAGCTCCATAAACTCTTCGTCTTCTTTTATATCATCACTAAGCATTACTCTATTTATTTCAACAGATTTACCTATCTTAGATAGTAATTCTTGACTAATATTAGCCATAGATAATGCTTCATTTTCCTTTACTGCATTTAATCCATTAACAATATTTGTATATAATACTGCATCTACATATTCATATGAGATGAAGTCTACGTCAAATACCCTCTCTAATGTTGGCTCTTCTACCTTCTTAATATGTATTATGATATCATCAGTCTCTTCATCAATAATACCATTCTTAATCTCTTCAATATCCTTATCTGCCTTTTTAACAGTAGCATTATAATTTTGAAGTATATCTAAATAACTATTATTCATAACAGCTTTAAAAGTATCATATACACCAATTTCATCAACCACATAAATATTAACAGGTTCATTAAAGTCTCCTCCAAAGAACCTAACAATACTATCTAAGTTAACAATACCAACAATTATAATACAAAGAACTATATTAACTATTTTAAAAGACTTAGTACCTATTTTCTTTTTAATACTTTCTTTTGTTAAAAACTTAAACTTATTTTTCATATGATTCACCTACTTTATCTATAAATATTTCATTTAAAGTTGGTTCTTCAACAACAAATTTAGTAATATTATCACACTTACTAAGTGCTTTAAATACATTCTTAGTAACACTTTCATCTTCTATTTTAATAGTATATTCTTCTCTTTTCTTATCTACACTAACTACACCTTTTATCTTAGATATAGTATCCACATCAATGTCTCCAATAACTTTAATATTTTTCTTTCTATAATCTTTCTTTATCTTAGATAGTTTTCCTTCAAGAACAGCACTACCATTAACAAGAATAACTAAAGAATCACAGAAATACTCAATATGTTCCATCATGTGAGATGAGAATATAATAATAGTATTTTCACTCTTTAATCTAAGAATAACCTTTTTAAACATTTCTACGTTAATTGGATCAAGTCCACTAAAAGGTTCATCTAATATTAATAGTTTTGGTTTATGTAGTAATGCAAGAATAAACTGTATCTTTTGTTGATTACCTTTTGATAACTCTTTAATCTTTTTATCTTTATATTCTTCTATATTAAATTCTTTTAAATATTCATCTAATCTAGTCTCTACTTCTTCTCTTGTAAGCCCCTTTAATACTCCATAGTATATTGCTTGTTCTAAAACAGTCTTAGTTAATAATAAACTTCTCTCTTCAGTAAGAAAACCAATCTTATCAGTTTGAGAATAGTCTATCTCTTTACCATCAAGAGTAATCTTGCCACCATTCTTATCAAGTAAACCCATAATCATTCTAAAAGTTGTTGTTTTACCAGCTCCATTTACTCCTAGAAGCCCAAATATTTCTCCTTCTTTTATTTCAAAAGAGATATCATTAACTGCTCTAAAATCTCCATAATATTTTGTGACATGTTCTACTTTTAACATATTTTAACACCCATACCAGTTTCAATACCAAGTCTTTCAGCCTCATCTTTATTCATATGAAGTTCTAATTTACAAGATGGGTCTGATTTAATATGAACATTTCCTAGTACTACACCATTTTCATATTGAACTTTAACAGTTTGTCCTTTATGAACACCAAATGTTACTAAGTCTTCAGCGCTCATATGAATATGACGATCTGCTACTATTGTAGACTCAATTGCATGAACTCTACCAACAGGTCCAATAATATCCATCCATTCGCTTCCTTCTAAATCTCCACTTGTTCTAACTGGTGCACTAATACCAAAATATTCATTATCTCTATCAAGTAACTCAACTTGAGTATAGTTTCTACATGGACCAATTATTCTAATATGCTCTAATTGTTTACCATCTCTTTCTAAAGTAACAGTCTCTTCAGCAGCAAATTGTCCAATTTGAACTAAATCACGTTTATTATGAAGAGTATATCCTTCTCCAAATAAAGTATATAAATCTTTCTCTGTTAAATGAATATGATGATTAGATACTCCTACTTTTATATCCATTATTTTCATCTCCTCGCTATTATAATTATATCATCTTTAAATCTAGTTTAATACTACAAAAAACATTTTACAAAGAATACATATAGTGCTATAATCAAATTATAAAAGTAAAAAAGAAAAGGAGAAGTATTATGGAAGAAAAGAAATTCAATAAGCATCTATTCTGTTGGCTATTTACTTGGGCACTTGGTGGTCTTGGAGTAGATAGATTCGTTAGAGGTCAAATTGGTCTTGGAATCTTAAAACTTATCACTGCTGGTGGATGTGGAATTTGGGCATTAATCGACTGGATTATGTGCTTAACTAAAGTATATGGTGCTGCTTATAAAGATACTGAAGAAGTAACTTTCGTAAATGGCGAATATTCAAAATAATAAAAAAACTAAAAAATACAAAACTTACGTTCTTGTATTTTTTATTATGTTTATATTATTAATACTAGCTCTAAAACAATTACTAGTATGTCCTCAAAACTATATACTAGGTATTCCTTGTCCATTATGTGGAATATCAAGAAGCCTATTATCAGTATTAAACCTAGATTTCAAAAGTGCATTTTATTATCATGCACTATGGCCAATAGTATTGTTATTTGTACCATTATATGGTTACTTAAAGATTAATAATATAAAGGTAAATAAAAGATTAGAAAACACTATATGCATAGTAATAGGTATAATATTTCTTACTTACTTTATAATAAGACATATAAATGGATCTCCTATAGTAGAAGTCCATTTCTATGATTCATTAGTTTACAAGATTTATTCATTGTTATTTAAATAACTTTTAATAAATCTTTTTTTTATGCTATAATGTATTATAGGATGTGATAGAGATATGACAACAATAAACATTATATTTATTATTATAAGCTCTCTTATAGTATTAGCATTCTTAATATATATCATATATAAGTCAGATGGATGGAAGTTAGATTTAACAAAAGAAAGACTTAATGATTCAGAAAGTGAATGCTTAGATAAATATAAAATAAAATATGAATTAATTACTAAGATGATTGAATATACTGAAAAAAGATATAAGATTGAAAGTAATGTATTCACTCAAGTAAAAGAACTAAATATTGATTCATTAGATTCATTCAAGAGTGAAAAGACAATAAATAAAAGTTATAAAGAAATCTTACAAATCAGAGAAGATCATCCAAGTGTAAGAGAAAGTAAAACATTTAAAGAATTAATAGAACAATATAACTCAAATGAATTAAATATAGTATCTCTTAGAACATATCATAATAAATACACTTTAGTATTTAATAGCATGATAAAAAAATTCCCATACAACATTATTTCAAAAATAAAGAAGTATAGGATTAATGAATTAATTGAAGGAAGAGAACTTGATAGTAACTTTAATAATTTGGAAGTCTAAAGTCGACTTCCTTTATTTTGTTCTTTTTTAAAAACTCATTTACTCTTGAAAAAGGTCTACTACCAAAGAAACCATTGTAAGCTGATAAAGGACTAGGATGAACACTTTCTATTACTAAGTGCTTTTTATTTGTAATGAATTTCTTTTTGCTACGAGCGTATCCTCCCCATAAAATAAAAACTACAGGAGTCTCTTTTAAATTTATAAGTTTAATAATATGATCAGTTAATAATTGCCATCCAAGATCTTTATGAGATAATGGAGAATCTTTTCTAACAGACAAAATACTATTTAGAAGTAAAACACCTTCATGTTCCCATGGAGTTAAATCACCACAATTAGGAATTGGTAATCCTAAGTCAGTTGACATTTCTTTAAAAATATTTTGTAAACTAGGAGGTAATTTAATTCCTCTTTGAACAGAAAATGACAAACCATGAGCTTCGCCTTCACCATGATATGGATCTTGACCAATAATTACAACTTTAACATCTTTATAAGGAGTACATTTTAATGCATTAAAGATATTTTCAAATTTTGGAAAACATACAAAATGGTCATATTCTGCTTTAACCTTAGTCATAAATTTTTCAAATCCGGGGCTATTCCAAACGCTAGCTAAAATTTCATCCCAATCGTTACCTATCATATTTATCCCTCTATATCAATTATACCTGATTTTAAGGCAAAGTCAATATATTAGCAAAGGTACATAGGTTACTATATTAGAATTTTCTACCCCGCAGGAAAACCCATCAAAAACGGTCAAAAAAGTAACAAAAATACCCCATTTTTATGATTTTCAGAAAAAAGCCGAAAATATGTAATTTTTATCAAAAAATGCTAAAAACACGTTAGAAATCGCACACAAATTATTTGCATCTCTTCCTATCTCCAATTATAGTGATATACTAGCCAATAATGATCAGAACATGATAAAAGTATTCTTTCAAATAAGAAACAACCCTACATGTATTAGAGAAAAATAGATAATATAAATTATATAAAAATGGATAAATCATTTACAAATCCCCTATTTAAAAGGAAGTAAACAAATAATGTAAAATCAGGCGTAAAGCAAAATAATATAAATCAATAAATTTCTATCATTTTTTTAATATAAAAAAATAACCTAAATTTGATCAAAAAAAAGGATGAATAAATATGATTATTTTATATAAAAAACAATGATATGAAATATATAGCAGAATAGAACTCTACTCCAATAAGATTCAAATGAATGATATTTAGCTAAAACGAGAGTAATTTTTAATATATAAAAACCATTAAATTTACCGAATGCCCTATTTATAGCGCTTCTTGCAATTTTTAAAGTTACATAGGTTTCTATATTTAATATTTGAATTTCTATCAAAAATGAGTCATTTTGACAAAATTCAATCAAAAAGGATGCAAATAATGATCATGTATGAGCATCAGATAAAGACGATTTTTGATTAAATTTACCCCATTATAGTATAAGAATCATTCTAATTCTAAATCATTTATATTATGGTTATATTTTCCTTATATTGATGAAACAGCTACAGATGTGTCTAAAATGTGTTATTTCTATAAATGTGCCTTATTATATAGGTTTATCCCCTATTATATCTAAATATATACAAGCAAATGTAAAGTTTTGTAAATATTTTGCTTTATATTTGTAAATGCATAAATTAGCTAAATTGATATAAATATTGATCAAAATTAGTACGATTATATATCTCATTTTTGATGAAAGTATTCTCCTAATTCTATTCTTACCGATGAGCTTTTTGATTAATTCAAAATTGAAGAGAATCTGCTTATATAAAATTCTAAATTATTTCTCTACCCCAATTTTTATAATTTCCCTTATTTACTTGCATTGATGAGTTTTTTAAAGATACATAGGTTACTAATATTGATAAATTAAAAAGCTATCATTTTTACTTATGATAGCTCTCATTATTCAATATTTTGAATGATCTATATATCTGTTCTAGGAGTATTCCTCTGAATAATCCATGGGGAAATGTCATATCTGAAAATGATATTTTTTTATTTACTTTTTCTTTGACTAAATCATTCACTCCATTTGACCCACCCACTATAAAAGTTATGGTTCCATTCGAATTATTGAATGTATTTTGAATGAATTCTGAGAACTTTACAGATGTAAAGTGTTCTCCATTGATGTCAAGTAGAATATTGTAATCTGTCAACTTAATTTGACTCAAAATTTCATCAGATTCTTTATTAATTTCACTGTCTTTTAATTCTATAATTTCTATTCTATGATACTTCCCTATTCTAGTTTTGTAATCATTAATTAGATCACTTAAATACTTCTCTTTTATTTTTCCTACACAAATTATTTTAATCATTATTTATATAAACTGTAAGGGTTAATATATTCTCCATTCTTTTGGACACCTAGGTGTAAGTGAGTTCCATAAGACAATCCTGTGTTACCCATTATACCAATTAATTGACCCTTCTCTACTGTAGCTCCTTTCTTAGTCAATATTTTACTAAGGTGAGCATATATTGATACATAACCATTTCCATGATCAATTTTAACTACGTTTCCAAAACCACCATTATATCCTCTAGCTGCTTCTATTACTTTTCCACTTTGTATTGCATATATATCTTTCTTAGCTGTACCTGTTATATCAATTCCTTTATGGAAGTTTGGTTGACCATTTAAGATTCTCCATCCAAATGAATCGCTTCTTCTGAATGGTTTAACTGTTGGCCATGCCCAATATGTTGTATTACCATAATATATTACATTCTTAGCTCCGTAAACGATTATTCTATCTACAACTGGTCTAATTACCTCACTGCTTACTTGAGCTGATTTTTGTACTTTTCCATTTACTTCTTTTGTTGCAAATGTAACTTTTGCTAAACCATTACTTCCTTGTTGTTTAACATAAGTTTGGTCTGCATTTAATGTTTTATCAAATTGTGTCTTTGTTTCATATCTCATTGTTTGATATTCTGTTTCAAATGACTCTATTACTACTCCAGCTAATGGATTAATAGGATCAACTGTTACTTCTTGTCCTACAGCAAGTAATGCATTCTCTCCAGGAATATCTGGATTAGCTACTAAGAAGTCATCTACACCAAGTTTATTCTTTGTAGCTATTGTTTCTATTGTATCTGTTGATTTTACTTTATATTTCTTTTTTAAGTTTGTATTTCCAAATAAGAAATACATATTTAATGTATTTGAATCAGTGATTATATTCTCATCAGCAGGAACATAAGCTTTCTTAATAGTTACTTCATTATTTAAGTAAATATTAGTTATTTCTTTTCCTTCTTCTTTCTTCTTATATTCACCATTTAAATAATTGTTATATTCTTCTTCACCTACAAAGGCTACTACTACATTTTTAATTGCTTTATCTAGTTTAGCTTTATCAAGAATATATATAGTCTTCTTTTTACCATCACTACCCTTAATACTTACTTCATAACCTTCTATAGTGAATGAATCTAAATCTTTTATTTCTTCATATATTTCTTCAACACTCATTATATTACTGTTATAAGTATTAATTTCTCTTACTTCTAATCCCTGAGGACTATATACTTTATCAACTTTGTATTTCTCTTTTATTTCTTGTTGTTCTTTATCAATTAGATCATATAACTCATCTTTTGAATATATAAGTCCAATCTTTTCACCCTGTAAGTATACTTGATAACATCTATTAATTGTTCTTTCTATTGGTTTAAATATGTAACACATGTAACATACGAATAAAACTAACAGAAGACCAAATAACAGAGTTAAAAATGAAGCCCCCTCATTAGTTTTTTCATCCATTGTCTACATCACCCTTTGCAAAGTTCTCAAAAGAACCTGTATTCATCTTAAATATTAAATCTACACTACCAACATTACCTGCTCTGTGCTTTGCGATTAATAATTCAATCTTTCTATTTAAGTTGCCTGTATATTTACCATATTCATCACTATGTAAGAATAATACAATATCGGCATCTTGTTCGATAGAACCAGATTCTCTTAAGTCTGATAGTTTTGGTTTACTATCTTCACCTTTTCTTTGTTCTACACTACGAGATAATTGAGCTAACGCTATTACTGGAATTTGTAATTCCATGGCTAACTTCTTAATATCTCTACTTATTTCACTAACTTCTTGAACTCTTTGACCTGCATATTTAGCAGAACTACTTAAAAGTTGTAAGTAGTCGATTACTATTAAATCAAGTCCATCTTCTGAGTTCTTTAGTTTCCTACATTTTCTTCTAATTTCACTAACTGTAAGACCACCTGAGTCATCTAAATAGAACTTAGCATCAGAGAGTTCACTATATACTTCATTCCATTTTCTCCAGTCAGTATTCTTTAATTTACCAGTTTTTAGTACATCTCCATCAATCTTACCTACGCATCCAAACATTCTCTTGATGATTTCATCACTTCCCATTTCTAGTGAGAAGAATGCTACGCTCTTTTTCTCATGAATAGCAGCATTTAAAGCAATGTTTAATGCAAATGCAGATTTACCTGAACCTGGACGTCCTGCGATAATAATAACTTGATTCTTTTGAAGGCCTCTAGTTATATTATCAAAATCATAAAATCCTGTTCTAATACCAGTAAATTCTGTCTTAGAATCAGCTAACGCTTCCATATCTCTTTGTACTTCAGGAAGAAGATCTTGAATCTTTTTAATATCACGTCCTAGTTTATCATTATAAACATCTAATATATTTCTTTCAGCGTTCTCAACGATATCTACTACTGGACTAGATTCATCATAACAATCTTCTTGAATCTTAGTACTTTTATCTATTAGGTTTCTAAGTACAGCTTTTTCAAATATAATCTTAATATAATAGTTTAAGTTAGCAGTACTAGGAACAGAGTTAATTACTTCTGTAACATACTCTACTCCACCTACTTTAGATAAATTCTTTGACTTATCAAGTTCATTGCATACAGTATTAACATCTACTGCTGTGCCTTCTTGATGAAGTGATTTCATAGCCTTAAATATAGTCCTATTTTGTTCACTATAGAACATATCATCGCTAACTTCATCCATTATCTTATCTAGTGCTTCTTTATCTAAAAATCCACAACCTAAGACAGATATTTCAGCTTCTATATTTTGAGGTTCACGTCTTGGCATAATTCCTCCTTATAACTTATTTTTCTAGTATTACATTGATATAAAATGAAACCTTCTTATGTAAGTTAATTCTTACTTTATGCGTTCCTAGGGTATTTATTTCACTATCTACCTCTATTTTCTTCTTATCAATATCAAAACCTAACTTAGCAAGTTCTTCACTTATTTGTTTAGTAGATATACTACCAAATACCTTATCCATTTCTCCAGTTTTTACTTTGAATTTAACATTCTTATCTTCAAGTTTCTTTCTAATCTTGCTGCATTCTTCAATTCTAGCATCTTCTTCATCTTGTCTTTGTTTTACTTGCTTATTTAGTACATTAACACTTCCAGCAGAATAAGCAACAGCTAAATGATTATTAATTAAATATGTAGCATATCCATCCTTAACATCTTTAATTTCATCTTTCTTAGCTTGCTTTTTAACATCAGTTAAAAATATAACTTTCATATATACCCTCCCAAAATCAATTAATGTACATATATTATAGCATAGTTTTAAATCAAAAAAAAGTTGAAAAAAAGCCCAAATAATTATATACTTATATTGGATAATGGATGTGATATTATGAATAATACTCTTAGTATAATTAAACAAAATGAAACAGTTTTAAAACAAATCTTAATTCAAACATATGGAAGGTTTTTACCAGTAGATAGAGTTAACTTATTAAAACAAACTACTTATACTACTAATGACTTACTAAATTGTAAGACAGCTGGTGAATTAAGAGGAAAACTATTAAGAAGGATGCTAGGCGATGTTATTAATATGAATACTACTAAAGAAATGACTTTAGGTGATGGTAATACACTTACTATTGAATATGGTCAAGCTTTAGAAAGTTCATTAATTAATTACTATGCTCATGAAATAGCTGAAAAATATCACTTTAATATCAGCGATTTAGGTGATGTTAAAGATGATTTAGAAACTATTAAAGCTCTATATGATAAGATTGGTAATAAGGTTGATTATAGTGCATTTAATGAAGATGCTGTTAAATTATTAAAGAAAGCTGATATTAAAGAAATAACTAAGAAGTATGATGATAAAGAGTTACAAAGATATATAACTAATGTTTCTAAAGTAGCTGCTATGACAGAAGAAGGAAAACAACAACAAAGTGATATGTTAAATGAAGCTACTAATAGATTAGATAGTGTTCAAATAATATGGTTACATAATAGAAAACATATTAAATATACTGATCCATATGGAAAAGTACATCTAACAGATATAGAACAAGCTCCTAGAGTTGAAGAATATTATAAAGAAAGACTTGCTAAACTTGGTCCAGATGAAAAATTAGATCCTGAAGAATTCTATCGTGAATTAGTAACCTACTATACAGATGAAATGGAATTATTAAGTACTAAAGATGTTAAAAAAGATGAACTTAATAGCCAAGAAGTAGATATGTTACAATTCATACAAACTAATAAAACATTAGCTAATGCTAGAGAAATGGATATAACAAGACATAATTCAACTATGGATACACATATATTAGAAGGAAATAACTCTGTAGTTGCTACAGAAGATAAAGATGGATATGTTGAAGCAAACATTGTTAAAGATGGTCAAGCAGAAGCAGAAAAAACTATTGGAGAAGATGTTAGCTCACAATTAATATCTAAAGAAGAATATATAAGACTTAATGAAAAACTATTTAGTCAAGAAGAAGAATTATCAGAAGAAGAAATAGAAGCATTAAGAAGAGCTGCTCCTATATATGCAGAAGAAGTATTCAATGAAACAAAGAATATGAGACCAGTCACTGAAGGAGAAGAATCAGGAGCTGTATTAAGACCATATAGTAATAAAAATAATACTGGTTTTACTCTTAAAACATTTGCTGCTTACTTCGTAGTTCTTACTCTTCTAATTGGAAGTTTTATAGCAATATTAATATTAAGATAAGTAATACTTATCTTTTTATTTGCAATAAAAAAACAAGGATTATTTCTTTCCTTGTTTTTGATTCTCTATAACTTTCTTTCTTATTTCAGCTAAAGCTATTCTATTTGTCTTATCTTTCTCAATATCAGTATTTCTTCTATTTAAGAAAAGACCAATAACAAATATATAAGCTAGAATATATAACCAGAATAATAATATAACTACATTAGCAAGACTTCCATATACTAGGTTATAATCAGCTATATTATTAATATATGTTGAGAATAGTATTGTTACAAGTAACCATGCTATTGTGGTAAAAGCAGCTCCTTTTGTAACATATTTGCCTTTTATTTTATCATCTGGTGCTATTACATAAATTAGTTTAATAGCAAAATACATAACTAGTAATGATACAGGCATTTGAAGTATTGTATATAATTGATTAATAATAACTTCATTTTGACTAATAAATGGAATAAATAAACTTACTACATTTATTATAGTTTTACCAAATAAAGGAACTATTAATATGAATGCAAGTAATAATACAAGTAATATAGCAAGCATTAAAGACTTAACTATTCTTTTAATAGTTATATTATTCTCTATTTCAAATACTGAATTACTAGTAGCAATAATAGTATTGCATCCATTAGTAATAACAAATATTGAAATTGCTATTGTAATAATTTGATTAGCAGAAGCATCAGTTGAAAACAATGGTTTAATAAAATCAATTAATGTTTTTGGAATTACTTCTAAAAGTGCATTATTAATAACCCCAGCACTTATATTTAAACTTGATAACAAGTAAATAATAATAGAAATGATGGGTATAATAGATACACACAATGAATATGCTATATTACCAGGTAAAATTTGAAACTCTTTAGAAGTTATTAATTTCCCGAAATTTATAGCTTTCTCTTTCATTCTAACCCTTTCTTACTCTTATTAATCATATTAAGTGAATCATTAATAGCGTCATCTATAGTCATTTCTTCACTAGTGATCATCTTATATCCAATTGATACACCATAATCTTTATTAGGCAAATCACTAGCAAATTCTCTATTTAACTTATGAATATAAGTTCCTATCTTCTTTTCATCATAACCAACTAGATAAACAATAAATTCATCACCATCAGTTCTCATAATCTCTGAATTATCTCTTTGTGTCTTAATTAAAACACTAGCTACAGCCTTAATTTGAGCATCTCCAGCTTCATGACCTATCTTATCATTTAATACTTTTAATTTATTAATATCAATTACTACTATTGCTTGAGGATAAACCTTAGTTGAAGACCAGAAATCAATATTATCATTTAAATAATTTCTATTCTTAAGGTTAGTCATAGCATCAAAGTAATATAATCTATCTTCTTTCTTAATTCTCTTAGAATTCATATGTCTCTTAATACCCACATATGTTAAGAAACATACTACTAAAATACCAATAACTATCCAAATTAAGTTAGTTATTATAAAGTTAAGTATTCTATTTCCTTTTAGTGTTGCAATTAATCCAACAACACTCTCATTCTTAATTTCATTTGAACTAAGTGTACTTAAATAGAAATCAAATAACTTATTAAATGCACTATTTTCTTTCTTAAGTAAGAATGTATTATTTAACTTAATAGTGTCATAATATCTAATACTATAATTTCTTAAAGAAGAATCTTTATAATAATCATATACTTCTTTTTCTACTATTATTATAGAATTCTCATCTATATTCTTTAGTAAACTCTTAACACTAGTATAATCAGTTATTTCAAATAGATTTTTACTAGCCATATTATACTTAAGATTCATATTATTTAGCATTGATACATTACTATCAACAAGACTATATAATGAATTAATAACTATATTATTCTTAGCATGAGCAAGTACTACATATTCACTTGGCCCAAGTGTTCTAGTAGTCTCATAATTATCATTACTTATAGAATAATAATTTAATGCCAAATCAATCTTCTTTTCAGTTAATGCTTTATTTAACTCTTTAGTATCCTTATAACCAATATATTTATAAGTTGCTCCAGTCATTGTACTAAACTTACTTAAATATGTATCAGTAACACCAGTAAACCTAGAAGCTATTTGTCCTTCAAATGGAAGATTATCAATATAACCAACAATAAAATCTTCACTTACAATTGATTCTTTTTGAAGTTCAGTATAACCATTAATATCATAATATATTTCTAAAAAGTATTTATTAATTAACTCATTTGCTCTCTTAGAATATCTATTATAGAACTTAGTTAATATACTATTTAAGTTTTGATTACCATTTTCACTTAAACTAGCACAATAATATGAATATAATCCATCTAAATGGAATAATATACTATATGATTTAGATGATACTATTTCATTTAAGTATTTATACATAGGAACTACTATATAATTAATAGAATTTTTATTATATGCACTAACTATTTCATCAAAGTTAGCATATGTATTAATAGTAACATTCTTATGTTCAGTTAAATAATATGAAACACTATCTTTATCAGTATCAATAATACCTATCTTCTTATTATCTAAATCATCTAGCTTATTAATACTAGTATTACTACCAAGAACAACATAGTGATCACGATAGAATACTACATCATCATCATCTACTTTATTTCTATTAACTAATTTATATTCACTCTTATCATTAGTAATAATATTTAAATTTAAACCAGTATCTTCTTTTAAAGCATTTAAATAATCATAGTATACACCTTTTCCACCATTAGCAAAAACAGGTAAAGATGGATCAACATAAACATCAATAGATTTATTTAAGTTATCATTAATCCAACTCTTCTCTTGATAACTATAATTATTAACAGTACTAGATATATAATATAGTATTCCAAAGAATAATAGAACTATTCCAAGTACGATAAAGAATACTATTAATAGAGTCTTCTTCTTTTTATTTTTCATAGTTATTTACTCCAAGATACTTTAGAACTATTGGCATTTTTAGAACCCCATATTGGGAAATTATTATTCTTTTCTTTGCCATTATAAGTTAATATAAATTGAACTTCATAATATGTTAAATTCTCTTTACCAATCTTATCTAATGCTTTAGATGCTAATGTTTTAGCTTTATCTGTTTTAATAGATTCTTTAAACTCTATATTAACATATACTATTTTACCTATAACATCTACAGTAACAGTACTTACAGATGTTTCTTTAGTATATAAAGCATTAATATCATCTTCTAAAGTCTCACTTAATTTAAAATTCTCTATTCCATCTAATCTATTTCCATATTTACTAGAACTTACTCCAGCATAGAAATATTTATAAAATAAAACTCCAAATACTGAAAAACATACAATTAGTATTAATATTAATATTATTAACATTATATTATCTGATTTGTTTTTCTTTCTTTTACTCATATCTTGCACTCTCCCTTTGGCCTAATTATTATACTATAATTAATTTCTTTTTTCTACTTAATTCTTTTATTATCTATATTATACTACAAATATCACGATTAAAAAACTGTTTTATAGTTGACAAATAATATTTTTTCACGTAAAATATTAAATGCAATTGGGAAATGCAGGTGTAGTTTAATGGCAGAACTTCAGCCTTCCAAGCTGCTAACGTGGGTCCGATTCCCATCACCTGCTCCATATGATATCAAGCTTGGGATTCTCAAGTTTAGATATAAATTAAAAAATCAATCAATAGATTGATTTTTTTATTGTTTAAATATTAGCTTGTCTAATTATTTCATTTAATTCATCTTCAAAGAATTCATCAGTACCATTATCATTATTGATATAACTAATATAAATATATGTTAATAAATTCCTAGTTACATCATTATTTACCTGATTAAATAATGGAATGTTTTTATCAAAAGAGAATGTATGATTTGGATCCATAGTTTCTTCTATACGACTTTTAAGTTTTGCTGGAAGTCTTTTATATAAATCTAGTTCATTTAAAACAATATACGCTTCTTTAAAAGCATCTCTTACTACCTTATTCTCCATTGTCGCTCCTCCATCTCAGTTACTTGTCTAACTGCCTCTTCTGCTGATAAATCTCTAGTTCCAGGATAGAATATAAAGTCTTTTTGACCAATTACATTGCCCTTCTCATCCTTAACTTCACTAGACATAGCTTGACCAGCCCAACTTGCTCTTTCTCTAAACTTAGGTGATTTAATATAGTCTTCTAATTGATGAACAAGTTGAATTAGTCTTAAATAATCTAAAACACCAGCTTGTCCTTTAACTTGTTTAATGTATTCAACATTCTTCATAGCAAAGTCAGCTAGATATCCTTCACTAATCATTTCATCAATATTACCTTTAGCTATAACTCCAAATAATTCTGCTTGTTTATCTAAAGGATAAGAATGAACAAAACCACTTACATCAAAAGATAGCTGTTCTACTCCATCTTGAGTTACAACCTTTATATTATCACTTGAGAATCCTTCATCTCTATGACTCTTATAAAAATCTTCATATGATTTAAGGAAATTATCTGCTAGTTTATCTAGTTTCATACGATCAGCATCCCATGTTAAATCACAGAAATATGCTTTTCCATCTAAATATACAGCATTATATCCATGTCCCATAGGATCATTTGTACCATTTTCATAATTCCTTGGTCCACCAAGTCTAAACACACCAGGTTCTTCTATTTCTTTAGAATGTGATGATATATAATCACACTTTATATCAAAGCAAGCACATATATTTTGAAGTATTGTTGCATATCCAGCACATACTGTTAATAGTTGTTTCTTTCCATTACGTTCAACACCTATTAATCCATTTCTTAAATTACGGCATGTATCTTGTAATTCTTCATCTTTTTTGCCTTCTTCACTAATAGCATAGTAATCATATCTAATATTCTTACCTAGTATTTTATATATTTGTGCAAATATCTTCTTCTCTCTATCTACATCATCCATTAAAGGAAGTTTTACCATTTTAACAATACTATCTACTACTTTTCTAATCTCAGCATAATCTTCAATAGTATAATAATTAGAATTACCCTTACTATAACCACTTCCAACTTTAATACCTTTAATTCTTTTATCAGTTTTAATGCTTTCTAATTTCTTTAAATCTAATTCACTAACACTACCAATAGATATATATACTTCATCATAATTAACTAAATAATTTCTATATTTATCATAGTTATCTAATGTAATAACACCAAAACGTAATTTATCATATAACTGGTCTAATTCTACAGAACTAAAATGTTCCACTCTAAATCTTTTTCTTAAATCCACTGGTCCAAATATATAAGCAAAACCACTTACAGGATCCTTAATAGAATCTAAAGCAACAGTAGTATTACCTCCTGAAGAAGCAATTTTACTATATAATCCCATATAATCACATTCAAAACCATGTACTGTACATTGTTTTATATTTTGATTAATTGCTGTATTTAGTAATTCATTAATATTCATTTTTCTAGACTCAGCATTTAAAGAATTAACACCAACATATTCAAGACTAGGACATTTTTCTATCAAAGCTATTAATTGTTTAATTGTATTATCTATATTATTATCATTTTTAGAAAGACTAATTCTAATTTTCTTTATACCAGATAATTCTTTTAAAATATCAGGATTATTTAAATCTAATTCATCATAATCAACAAAAAAGTCATTTTCGGCACTTAATTGTTCTAACAATTTAAAATCATTAATAACCATAAACATCCTCCTCTCTTATTGTTCTCTATTATTAATTATATCATATTATACGAAAATAAAAATCAATCATTAGATTGATTCTTATTTTTTATTCTTTAATTTAATAATATTAAATATTGATGGTATTGCTGTTATAACAAGTACTAATATTACCGCAAGATCAAATCCTAAATTTGACATATTACCAATCATCTCTTGTTGTATAGAATATATCAAACTAGGAATTAATAATGATGCTATACCTAGTCTTGCTATTGTTACCATATAGGAATATACATATCCCTTTTTAATATTATCTATTGTTATTAAAAAATCTATTGCTATAGTACCTACAGCTAAAGCTCCTGGTAATATAAAGATTACTCCTAAACCACCCAAACCAGAATCTCCAATACTATATAATCCCATCATTAGCATCCATAATGAAGGGAAAATACCAATTACATCACATACAATAGAAATATCTCTTTTGGTTTTGTCTGTCATATTAACACCTACTCACATTCTGGAGTTTCTCCAAATTCATGTCCTTTTACAGCTAAAATTAATTTACTACTTAATTTATTATTACTTAAATCAATTTGTCTGTATTCAAGATATGGATTCATAGTTTCATATCTTCCAACATAACAATTCTTTGGATTATATATTAAATAATGTAATTTACCACCAGATATTGTTGGTAGTGCATTAGTTTCACCAAAATTTTTATCTACTACTACAGTTTTAATATTTTCAATAACCTTTAATTCTTTATTAGTTTTCTTATCATATATTGTTAATCTACTTGAGTCTCCACCACCATCTATATAACGATAAACAAACTTAAAGTTATTATAATAGAATGTAAATCTACCAGAATGTCTTTCTACAGTTTTAAGATTAAATTTCTTATATAGATTATCTCCTGTCACTTTAGAATCATTCTTTTGAGGAAATAATCTTCTTATTCCTTTAACTAATTCTTCTTTGTTATAGTCAATTTCATACTCAGATTCTACTATTTCTTCCTCTTCTTCCTCTTTTTCTATTGGTTTTTCTTCAACAGCAGTTTCTATTTGTTTAATAATTGTTCTAAATTTTGATTTATTTACTGTATTAAAAGCTACTACTATATTAAGACTAATTATTAATATTCCAAGTATAACTACTATTGATGTTAAATTTTGAATAGACTTAATTGCTTGATTATCATCTTTCTTAGTTTCTTTCTTTTCTTTCTTTACTTCTTTTTTCATAATTCTCTCCTATCTTAATTATTTACATAGTTGGAACAGTTTCTCTTTGATTTAATCCATAAGCATTTACTGGTCTTAGATTACCATACATATCTTTAACATAAACATGAGTAAATCTATAGAAATCTTGTCTCTTATTATCATAAAATACAAAGTTTATATTACCAGTACTTGTAACTACACAACCAACAAGTTCTACTTTTCTATTTCTAAATACTGCATTTTCTTCATTCATTTGAATATATGTAGTTAAGTCCCCTAATGAAAAGTTCTCATAGAACCTGCCTATTGCTGGATGAGAATGTCCATGACATACAACAAGACCATCATTTAGATCCCCTGATATTCTATTTTGTAAATAGTCTACCATATCTTTATTAAAGCTAGCTTCTGTACTTTGTCTATCTCTACTTGATGACATAAACTCAGTAAACTCTATTGAATTATCACTACCCTCCATACCAATTAAGAAAAAAGGTACTTCTTCCATCTCAGTATTAGTAACATCTTGTATAGCGCAAAGCATATCAAAGACTTGTTCACTTAGAATAATACTACCTCTTGGAATATCATTTATAATAGATGAATTAATTGGTTGATTTTCACCTAAACTACCAAAAGTACTAAAGTTTTGTGCATGATATTGACCAAATAAAGGATTATTAATCATTATTTGTTTAACTTTTCTATTATAATCTTGTCTTGTCATACTATACTCCTATTATAATAATAACATTTTTTAACTATTTTTTAAATGGTTTATGTTATAATACATAATTAACAAAGGAGAACAATATGACAGGCGACAATTTAAGAGAAATTAAAGGTATAGATTTTAATGCACATTATTATGTATTGATGCATCCACTTGAAGCACATCCTGTTCCACCATATGGATATATAGTTAGTACTTCAAGTGATTCAAGAGAAAAATGGGTAGAATGTGTAATAACAGAAAATGATAATAGATTAGATGATGGATATAAAGTAACCCTAAGTTCTTTAGAAGAAGGATATGGAAGAGAAAAATTTTATATAGAAGACTTTATTTCTAAAGTACAAAAAGGATATATTGTAAAAAAAGTACCAGGGCTTGAATGTGTAGAAAAATCGTGGGATGAACCAATCGGAGGAAATGCTACTCTTCATCATACTGCATATGTATTAATGATGACTAAAGAAAAATAAGGACATAAAAAAAAGAAGTTGTTATCAGCAACTTCTTTATTTTTTTAAGAACCAGCACTATTATAGTGCTTCATACCAATTTTGAATGATAGTAAGCATGGTATTAAAAATATAAATACCAGTAGTGGTGACAACATATAAAGCATGTTATCAGTTCTATCAACAAAATATAATAATGGATAATAATTTATAAAACCATAGGGAATTATAAATGTGAAGAATATTACAATTCCTTTTCTATATATAGAAATAGGATACTGCGCTAAATTCTTACCTCCATCTGTAAATAAGTTCTTAACTTCTAATCCTTGAATGGTAATAAAACAATAAGATGCAGTTAGTACAAACAATCCAAAAAATATAAGTACAGATGCCATCATCATTAAAATTAGTACTATTACTTTACCTATATTCCAATGTATATCTAAGTTTACAAGTGCAATTATCATTACAACTAATGATTGTAGTATTCTAAATATCTTAACAAAATCTATTTTAGTACATAATACTTGAAATAGAATTCCTTGTGGTCTTACTAAGAATCTATCAAGACTTCCATCTATAACTAGATCTTCAAACTTATCAATTCCTCTAAAGAATGTTTCGTTAAATGCAAAACCAAAGTGAATAATTGAAAAGCATAGAAGTACCTCATAAACACTAAAACCCTTGATATTATCAAACTTGTTAAACAAGGCAATGATAACGAAATAATAAGTAAAAAATACAAACAACTGACTTATGGAATTCATTATAAAGGAAGCTTTATATTCAAGTTGAATCTTAATATTATTCTTAAAAGAATTAATATAAAGTTTAACCACCTTGAATTACCGCCTTTTTAAGAGCATATTTTGATATTAAATAACCGAATATTAATGCTAGTGTCATCCATATAAAACTCCCTATTAGAAGAGTTTTCCCTTCCATAATATCTATATTACCTGAATAAGCTCTATAAGGGAAATCCCCTATAAACCTAAAAGGTAAATACTCAGATACTTTTTTCATCCACAATGGGAAGAATGGAATTGGGACTACAATCCCCATAAATACCTCAGCTATCATCATATATGCGCTAGTAATTCCTCTAGAATCAATTGTAAACATAGTAATAATATGTACTATTAATGATAAAGCTGTTACTAGTAAACATGATAGTATAAGTGATCCCATAAACACTAAGAAATTTCCAAGTGTTGGTGGTAAACACAACTTATATGGATAAGGTAATAACATTCCAATTATAATAATTGGTATACATCTTAGAAGAGTTGCTACTACTCTTTCTGCTAACATCTTAATATAGAATTTCAAAAAGAAGTTTTGAGGTCTTATGAGCTCATAAGCCAAATTTCCATTTTGAATCATACTTAAGAGTTCATTATCCCTTAAATAAGGATATGTAATAGCAAAGAAAGCTTGTTGTAGCCATAAATATGTTACTAAACTATTCCAATCCATTGGAGCTTTAACTCCAGTGTTAGACTCATATAATGCTAAATATAACATTATATATAAAGCCGCAAAGAATAATTGAGTAAATATTCCTGCTAAGGCAGCACTTCTATATTGTAGATTTGTTATTAGTCTTAACTTAAAATAATTTAAGTAAGCTCTCATATCTCATAGTATTGATATAACTTTAGAATCACATTATCTATTTGTTCATTTTCTATATCGATATCATCAACAGCATATCTGCTAGTTATATGACTAACGAATTTAGAAACACTTAGCAAATTAGAATCAATGATAAAATTATATCCACCATCAATTTTCTTTTTACTAATAACTCCTTTCATCTTAACTTCTTTGATTGTTTGTTTAGTTTCTACAACTATGTTTTTGAAGCTACCATATCTGGATTTTAATTTAGCAAGCGAACCGTCGTATAAGATTTGTCCTTTGCCTATCAGAATAATTCTTTTAGCTAGAGAAGCAATATCTTGCATATCATGTGTAGTCAAAATAACCGTTACTTTTCTCTCTTTATTAATTTTAAGAATAAAGTCTCTAATTACTTTTTTACTAGCGGCGTCTAAGCCAATCGTTGGTTCATCTAAAAATAGAATACTTGGTCGATGTAGAAGTGAGGCTGCGATTTCGCATCTCATTCTTTGGCCTAGGCTTAAAGATCTTACCGGTTTATTGATAACATCCTTAATATCTAGTAACTCTATTAGCTCCTGTTTAGTCTTAAAATATTCCACACTATCTAACTTATAAATATCCTTTAATAAGTCAAATGTGTCTTCCGCGGGTATATCCCAAGCTAGCTGACTTCGCTGCCCGAATACAACTCCTATTTTAGAAACATATTTGCTACGATCCTTGAAAGGGTCTAAGCCATTTACTTTTATGTTTCCAGCGGTTGGTAATAAAATTCCACTTAACATTTTAATAGTAGTGCTTTTCCCGGCTCCATTTGGACCAATATAACCAACAATTTCACCTTTTTCAATTTGAAATGATACATCTTTGACAGCGTCAATTGTAACATATTCTCTTTTGAAGAAGGACTTTAAAGCTGACCTCAAGCCACTATTTCTTTTGGCAACCTTAAAGGTTTTGCTTATACCAGCAACACTGATATACGACATCATCCACTCCTTTCTTTCAACAAACAAAAAAACACATATAATAAGAAAAAATAAATTTTCAATATATATAGTGTAATTAAGCTTGTTAAAACCATTATAGTTTAAGTTTTTTATTTTGTAAATACCTTTATAATAGATTTACACATGTTTTATCTAAAGAACTGTATTCTGTCCTTTCTAGGCACTAATCTCCTGATAGTTTCTATCTCACTTTGGTACTCTAAATCCCTACCAGACTGTATAGCATACATACCCATAGGTAATTCTTCAAAGGTACCCTTTTGCGAATTATAAATATACCCAGGCATTTGAGCAACCTTCCAATCCATAAGCAAATAGTTAAAAAATCTAACATGAATTTCTTTATTAGATGTATCTATTGTTCTTGGCCTATCAGCAAAAGAATAGTCTTCTTTAGATATATTTAAAGGATATTCTAAATATTCTCCATTTGGTCTTATCTTTTCAATAGAGTCATATCCTAAGTATTCTACTAATATATCTTTTAATAATGTTAATAAATTAGTAGTATTAGCAAATCCAAATACTCTTTCTATTTCAAACATTTTACCATCATCTTCAGAAATCAAACCATGTTTCTTAACAGATTCAGGTATTAAAGCCATATCTATTCTTTCACTTATCTTGGCTTGTAATAAAGGATCTCTTTCCATTACTTTTAATAGTTCTATTAAATCTTTTTGTAATTTAAGTAAATTAACATCAATATCCTCTACTAATGGTATATTAGCATTCTTAATAATACCAGTTTCTTTATCAAAACTAGCTTTCATCTCAACATCCATTAAGCCTAAATCTTTAAAAGTATCAGAAGATTTAATCCACATCAAGAATGTCCATGATACTATATTACCTATTGTTCTATGTTTACCACCAAGTTCAGTATTATAATCTACTAGTTTCCCTTTAGGAGAAAAATATCCAACAAATGGTCTATAATGTTCACGTTCATACTCTTCAAATAGTTTACCATAAAAATCTATTGTCATATCATCCTCCTTTAAAAGAATATTCTACTACTTAAAATTATCAATATCAACTCGTATACATTAAAAAAACTAGTCATTTGACTAGTTATTATAAACCAGGAGTACTTTCTTCTGGAGTAGCTACCGCATGAGAATATTCTTGATTCTTTTGTAAGAAATAAGTTATATATTCATCTTTAGTTAAATCTCCAGAATATGTTTTACCTTCATCAGATTTGAAAGTTTTTGCTTCATGTAAATAATCTTCAAATAACTTCTTACTTTCAAAATCATCTTCAAAAGCAATATATTTATCTTTAGGAACAAATTCATTACTATCATCAGCTAAGCTTACATAATCTTCTAATATGAATCTTCCACTAAGTACTACCACCCTTTCACTTAAATTTTTACTTATTATTAATCTTGAATAATTACCAAGAGGATCTATTAATGCTTCAATATGTAGTACTCCGTCTGGTTGATCTTCATTATATGCCATAAGTCTATAACAATCAGGTACTGGATCATTCAAATTACGAGTATTATATCCTACATATTCTCCCATATTAACAAACTTAAATTCTCTATTACCATTTCTATAATAGATATTTCCATTTTCTTTAATTTCTATATTATCCATAATATCCTCCTATTATTAATTAAATTATATCATATTAATATTTAAAGCAAATAAAAAAGTCTCTAGGTTTACTAGAGACTTTACTAATCTAATTCTACAATTGCTGTATTATATGTTGCACCATCAATTACTTCAGTGCCATTACTTATATGACTAGATGGTTCTGTATCACTTAAAGTTCCATTATAAGTACCAGTTTGTCCTTTTAAGATACCATCATAGAAATTAAATGTTCCTACTGATTTAACACCATAAGTCTTACCTTGAATTATTGGTGTAGTACTATCTACAGTACCATCTAAAGTACCAACATTAACAATTCCTTCATTAGATATTGCTTGTTGTTTAACTCCTACTATTGTTCCACCAGTTACATTTAAAGTACAACCTGTTAAACATTGAATAGCTCCTCTTTCTAAAGCTGAATTTGTTGGTGAACCATAAGCTTGACTACTTACATAAGCAGTGCCACTTATATTAACAGTACCATTAGTTATATATATAGCTCCTCTTGTACCTGTTGCTATTACATTTCCACCAGTTACATTTAAAGTACCAGCGTTATGGTTAATAGTAGCTGTATCAGTATCACTTCTTACAGTTCCTCTAACAATTGTTAAATTTCCTTCATTAGTTATAACTGCTGCATTACCAGCATTAGTTAATGTATGACTATCTAAATCAAGTATTATATCCTTAGTACTTGGTATACTAATTGTTTCAAATACATCTTGTAATAATGTAATTGTAGTTGGTGTATTATTAGGAGCATCTACAATAGCTTCTTGTAGAGTATCATATAATACTCCATTCATATCCACAGTATTATGATTCTTAGTATAATGTGCATAATATGTTACATCATTATTTATAACAACATATTCATCTATTTGAGTTCCACCATTCTTAGCAGTAAACCATCCATCAAAAGTATGACCAGATTTAACTGCTGTTGGAAGAGGCCCAATAGCTTGACCAACTATAATACTTCTAATAGATTCATTAGTACTTCCACCATTTGGATCAAATGTTACTTTAGCACCTACTCCAATATATTTAATATTATAAATTACTCCATCTATATCTTCTTGATCATCTACAGGAATGTGTCCAGTTGGTACATTTCTAAGTTTTTGATCATCATTAATTGCTGCTGGAATACCTTTTATTACTCCATCATAATAGTTAACATTAGTAGTTGTATCAATACCATATGTTATTCCTCTTATAACTGGAACATCTTGAATAGTATCATCATTATCTCCTAAATATAGTGTTCCAGCATTAACAAGTCCACTAAATCCAGTAGATATAATAGTTGCATCAAGTACCCTTAAAGTACCACCAGATACATTTTGAACTGAAGCTCTAATATTTCCAGTTGCCTCAAGTACACTACCACCTTTAATAGTTGCATTTCCTTTATCATTATATAAAGCCTGTTTACCAGCAATTGCTGTAATATGAACTCCATCTAAAACAAGAGTACCTGTTCTATTATTATTAATCGCTCCATTGCCAGGAGCATCACTATAAATATTTCCATTCTTTATATAAAGAGTTCCATTATTTTTAATGATATTATCATTTCCATCATTTCCTAATGTTTTATTATTTAAATCAAGTATAATATCTACTCCAGATGGAACATCTATAACTTCATTAACATCTTTTAATAAAACAATTGTTGTTTGTGGGCTACTAGAATAAACATCATCAAAAGCAAGTCCTAAAGTATCATAATACTTATTACCTATTTTAGCTGCTTTATCTACCCATTGTGCATATAATGTTACTTCGCCATCATCAACAGTAGTCAATTTATCTACTTCTTCTTCATCTTCATAAGAAGTTCCACTACCATCTGGCAAAGTATTCCATGTATCAAATACTAGAGTTCCATTAGTAAATTCATTTGGATCTAATTGTTGTGGTGTTTTATATGTGAATGTTTGTGGAGCCATAGTTCCACTACCACCATTCGCATCAAACACAACAGTATATGTTGGTTGTCTAGCACTGATAGACAACTGTTTAGTATACTTTTTAACATACTTACTATAAGTCAAAGGTATAATTAATGCTGCAAATAAAACAAGAAATATAACTAGATATTTCATTTTTTTATCTTTCATATTACACCTTCTTTCCTATTATATATTATAGCACTACAATTCTTCTTGAGAAAACATTACATCAATATCAATAGTTTGACTATCAAAAGCATCACTATCTATTGGTACAATAAATGTTAAAGTGTGAGTATGAGTTCTATTATTATCAAGCGCAGTAAATGATCCAATATTATTAATAGTAATTCTATTATTAGTAGGTCTATGAGCTTCATCCCCTACTAATACTATTAAATCATCAGGCACATTTGTTAATACAACTGAATAACTTAGTGCTACTTCTGAATTACTTGTTACTGTTAATGTATAATCTTGATATGTACTATCATCTCCAATAACAATTGGTTCAAAAACTGCATTATCCTCTCCACTTAGAGATACATCCCATTTAGCTACTGCAATACTTCCACTTTGACTAACTACACTTGCAAACTTAGCAAATGAAGTCATACTTGAATATAAAACGAAAAATAGTCCATACAAACAAAGGAATACAACGTATTTCTTTTTAATAAATCTCTTATTAGTTTTAACTTCTACTTTAGGTTCTTCTTTAACTACAGTTGTTTTAGGTTTTCTAGTAACTGTTTTCTTAGTAGTTGTTTTAGTCCTAGTAGTAGTCTTTTTAGTTGTTACTTTCTTTGTTGCCATAACTATTCCTCCTTTCATATCTATTTATTCTTTTTAGGTCTTCCTCTTTTAGCTTTCTTAATCTCTTTTTTAACTTCTTCTTTTGGTTCTTCTTTTACTTCTTCTATTTCTTCTTCCTTCTTATCAGGAATAATCATAGTAATACCAAGTCCTATTATGAATAATAATACCCATGATATTGGATTACTAAATAAATACATCACAAATCCAAGACCACGTATTCTAAATACTACCTTACCTACTATATCATGCATAGTAATTGGAGTATCCTCAATATTATTCGCATCTCCCTTAGTAACTACTTCATTATCTTCACTATATATTCCAATTATTCTATGTGTTACATAATTACCGCTTTCATTTATATATGTAACAACATCATCTACTTTATATTCTTCTTTCTCTTTAATTAATATAAAATCATTAACTTTTAAATATGGATCCATACTTCCAGAACCTATTCTAAAAGTTCTATATCCAAAGAATGATAAATTAAATATTGATAATATATTTACTATTATGATTAGAATAATTAATGCTATAAATAATCTATATATTACTTTCTTCATCATTATACCTGTTCAAAATAGAATTTAGCTTTCAATTTATATGTATCACTCATATTCTCACCAATATAAGTGTCTTTTTCATCTTTACCAGATTCATATTCCCATTTCCAATCAAGAATATATGTATCATCTTTACCACTATTTAATTTAGCAAATGATGTCTTTAATTCATTAGCACTTACCCAAGTACTATCATTTCCAATTACATATTTACCATTCTTTTTAAGTCTATACTTTAAATCTAAATCATAATTGCATTCACTATACATTTCTAAATAATACTTAACATTTATATCAGAATCATTATGAACAACAAATGAATATGAGTTAGATACACCAGGTGCTATCTTATTAGTATATTCATAATATGGATTTTCAAATATCTTTAGATCTTGATGATAAATATAATTACCACTCTCATCATCTACATATATTTGATTTGTTATATGACTCGCATCATCCTTCCATGTTGGATAATTATTCTTATTATTTGAATTATTATCTTTGTTCTCACACTTACCTGCTTCATCACAATTACAATTGTTTATATCAATGTTAAAAACATCAACATTGCCTGTTGGTGTTAAATTTCCATTACCATTTTTTCCACATTGAGTAAGTAGTAACAAGATTACGATAACTATTACAAGTACTGCAATAACTACCCCATACCAAGTATTCTTATTCTCCTCTTTCATAAATACTCCTCGATCACTATTTAATTTTCATAAAGGAAATAACTATCTAACTATTTCCCTTATGGAAGTTAAATAATAACTTCCGATTTATTTTCATTAATTATTATTAATGTGTGTTGTTACAGCTTCAGTAGGATTAGTTTGAACACCTAATACAGTTACACCGATTGTTAAAGTCTTAGCAGCTTCACCATCAGTTGTATCTAGTGGGTCATTAGTAGCAACTGCATCAGTTTCATATTTCCATTCCCAATAAATTGGTACATTTAATCTAGTTTCATGTGGTACTAATTGACCTGTGATTGTAGAAGTACTATCATTTGGAGTAAATGCTACTGTACGATTAGCATCCTTATAGAACTTTAAGTTTGTAGGTAAATTAGCAATATCGTCTAAAGTAATAGTCCAATTAACACCTGTATCAGTATTTGCTGTACTTAATGCAATATTGAATGAACCTTTTGTTCCTGGAGCAATTGTTCCATTTACTAATGATGTACTATCATAAGTACCTTCTAAATCAATTGTATATGTTTGAGCAGCATTATCTGTTCTAAATGCCCACTTAGCAACAGTAGCTGTTCCAGTATTACCAGTTATTTCGCTAACATATTTTGCATATGTATTAACTCCAAAATAAGCAGTTACTCCAACTAATAATAGTAAAACTACTACTAATAATGATTTCTTACTTCCTTTCTTCATATTTTCCTCCTTCCGATTTCTTTTAAAATCTTATGTTATAAACATATTTTAGATAGAGATATGACATACATTCTCTACTATTAAATATAGTATATCATACACATATAGTATTTTTTAACCTTTTTTTATATATTTACACACACAATTTACATAAGACTTATGCGATATAATCTGAGTTTTTAAATAAAAAGAGCACTTATTTAGTGCTCTTTATTTCATCATGTGTTCCATCTAGTTTTAAGTTATTAGGATAAATAACAGTTTTTTCATAAGCTAGATCACGTGTTTTAATATCAAGTATTCTTTCTATTGTTGGACTAGTATTTACTGTTATAATGCTTGATTTAACCTCTTTCATAAATCTTGATGCATTATTTTCATCTTCTGTGAATATTGATGTTGAATACCTACTACCATTATAGTTTATTTGAGCTATTGCTTCTTCTAAATCAGCAACTCTAATTTCATTATCAAATTCAATATCTAAATCATCTTTAACATAATATTGAATATTTAAATTAGTATCTTTTATTTTATTAATAAAATCTATATTTTTTACTGATTCAATATATATATCAAAGTACTCATATCCACTTGTGATAGTTCTATTCTTTGATTTATTTAATACATCTAATTGTAGTGTATGATTACCAATTACTACTACTAAATCAATATTGGCATAGTTATTTAGAACTTCTTCATAGTTTTCACTCATATATAATTGAACTAAATTACTATCAATTTTATATTTACTAAGTACTTCTCTTACTATTTCAACAAGTAAATGATTTACTCCATACATATAACCATTATTAACAAGTATTACATTATTGCATACTAGTAAGTTCTTTAATATCATTTCTAGTATTGTATATGTATTGCCATCATTAATAACAACTACATTTCCATAACTAAATAGTTCTTTTCCATATACTTTATTATCATCTTTGCTAGAAAGAGTTACTGTTCCATATAGTACATCTTCTTTTTCAATATTATTAAATATTCTTTCAATAATATCAAAGTCCATATTAAATCCATTATTATTCTTAATATCAATATTAGCCGCTTCATTAAAGTTATCTTTATTATTCATAATAGATTCTTTAATAGAATTAATAATATCTTTTACTTTTTTATTTAAATTATATTTTTTAACTAATAAAGCATTACTAATAACAGTATCTATATTATCTTGCACTACCAACACCTCTTTCCTTATCTATTTCACTATCAAGTCCCAAACACTTATTAACAAATTTTATTTGTTCTTCACTTACATAACTAGTATATTCTATCTCTTTATCGCCTTTTATATGATCTAACATGATCCTCATTTGAAGAAGTACTGCATTTTCAATATTGATTTCCTTATTTGCATCATATGTAATAGTATTATAAAGTACATCCCCTATTCTAATGCAATCATCATATTCTTCATATATAATAGCTAAATTAGGATTCATAACTATTCTAGTTCTATTAGCATTTAATCCATAATTATATGCTAGTTCTTTTAATATGTGTTCATTTTCAGAAAAATCATTAATAGTAGTATTTCTTCTACCACCCTTAGTTATTATTTCTAGTTTTTCTAAAGTTAATAACATTGAATTAGTAAATGTTTCATCATTATATACAATTACTTCATCACTATGAACACTAGGTGTTTCATCATATATTTCTTTTCTATCTTCTCTTTCTTCTAATATATATTGAGTAGTAGAGTCATTAGTATAAATACCTCTAGATAATCTTACTGGTTCATTAAATGGGAGTGGTCTTGCTATATTTCCCTTATCTACTGGAGCATTTTTTCTTAATGATTCAGCTATATCATTATAACCAAGACCAACAGTTACTTTACCAAGTCTTAATCCATCATATTGTTCCTGTGTAATTCTACCCTCTTCTAGAAGAGTTCTATATATTAATTCATCTGCTTCAATTAATTCATGAGCAGCCCTCTTATATATAGCATATATTTCATCAGTGAATCCTTTTCTACCAAGTTCTCTTCTTTCTCTTTCTGCTCTTGTAAATGCTTTACCTGGTATTTCTATATTATCAAAGCAAAGTACATCTTTATTTCTCCATACCCAACTTTGAGCAACTATATTACCAAGTTCATCTCTTATAACAAATACACGACCATTCTTATCTACCATAGAGTGTTCCATACATACTTCAGCACAGTTATTTAATTCTTGGCAACAATCACTAAGAGTACCAATAGCCATAGCAAGTGGATCATCTAATCTTAATATTTCATAATGATATTGTCCACTTACTTTATCTATTCTAGGAATAGAACTATATACTCTTTGTTTTCCATAATTATATATTCTTTGTAATGTTTCAAAATCTTGTTGTGTATAACCTGCGATTGAAGATATTTCAGCTACTCTTTCATTACCAGCTTGAATATCTGTATATTTATTAGTTTGAACATAACTAACAGCTAATTCCCAAGTTAGAACTCTATTAGCATTAACAGTTTTTATATCTTGGAATTGTTTTTGAATACTTTGTAAATACAAAGAAGCATCTGGATCATTTAAAATTCTATTCATATTACGAAGTACGAATTCTCTAAAATCCGGATCATATATTAAACCAAATCCACCAAATAATTGATGAGCTTTTCCAGGAGTTAATATATTTAATTCTCTGAATCTACCAAGTATATTTCTAACAACAGAAGCTGTTCTAGGACAACTTTGTTCATTAATAGTCAAAGTATATGTACCATCTTTTCTCATTGTATATAATTGAGCAAATATTGGTTTTCTAAAGTCAATACCAACCTTTTCTTTCTTTAATGCTTCAAGTAAATCAACTAAAGTCTTAGTATCTAATGTATCATAGAATCCATTTCCTTTAGTATAAGCAATCATTTTATTATATGCTTCTTCCATTTGTTCAGGAGTAAGCTCAGGATACTCTAATTCAGAAGTTCCATCACTTTTAAGAACACTTTTATTTTCAAAAAATACTCCTCTTTGACTATATAAATTTATTTCTTTATCAATTCTTTCTATTATATATGATTTTTCACCATCTATTTTTCTAGGTAAAGCTGTTAATAAATCCAATAATTGTTTATATCCTCTTGTATCTCCATCAAAAGTTCCAAATGAGTATGCTAATTTTAGCATAGCATCTCTTCCTTCTGGATTATCTGCAAATTCTTTAATTCTCATTAAAGAACTCCAGTTAGAACCAGAAGTTAAGAATTTATCAGCTTCTTCAATACTAAAGTTTTGCATTACTACAAAGTCTGGAATAAATCTACAACCAGTCTTTTCATACCATTGTCTCATTAAACCAACTCGACGTGCTTTAATCATTTCACTAACAGTTTCACATCTAGCTACACCAAGTTTTAATGCATATTCATCCCCAAAAGAATCAAAGAATTCATTTAATTCATTTTTATATGAACTACTTCTAAGCATTGCTACTCTAACTGCTTTACCTTTTAAATATGGTATCCATTCTTTTTGTACAGCAAGAACATGAAAACTAAAAATATAATTAGATGCTTTCTTATAGAAGAAATCTTTTAAATCATCAGGAGCATCATCGTCTAAGAATAGCTCAGGATGAGCTGCCCTTAAAAACTCTGGAGCTAATTCATCAGTATAATCAACATATCCTTGAAATACTTGTTTTTCTATATGTTCTTCTATAGCACTAGTTAATTCTTCAAATGTTGGTTTATTTGGATCTTTGAAGCTCTTTGTTGCCATATAATTAGCAGAACCAATCATCGCATTACCATATCTTCTACATAATTCTAAGAATTCTTCATTACTTATGTTTTTAAGATAACCTATTTCTCTATGGTTATTACCAAATGCTATTTCAAGATTCTTATCTTTTAATAAATCTATTAATTCAGGATGAACCATTATATCTTGAAATGTGAGTTGCCTATTATAGAATCTTTCAGTTAAATCAGTCTTTTTATTTGGCTCTAATTCTAATCCGTCAAAATTAACAAATAATTCTGGATGAGCACCTACAAATGATTGATTATGTATTAAATAATAATACTCTACTCTATTATTTATTATTCTATTATAAATGCTTTCTATAACAGCTTGTTCTATTTGTTCTTCACTTTCTATTTCATTATTAAGATTACTAATAGTAATATCTTCCATTAGTGTTCCATATTTTACTAATAATTCTAATAATTTTCTATTACCATATCTTTTAGCATATTCTTCTATAAAATTAGCATATACTGGAACTTCATCTCCATATTCATTTACCCTTTCAGACATAACTAATCTAATATTAGCTTTAACAGTATTTACTAAATTCTTATCTAATAAATAATCTATTATTTCTGGATTAAATCTTAAGAATGTAGGATTTATTCTATTTTTATAGAATGCTGTTCTAAAATCTTCAGAAGCATCCTTACTTATAAATAATTCTGGATGATTATCTCTAAAAGGACCTTCCATCCATTCATATGTAGGATAATCAGTGAATATATTATGACTTCTCATGTTATCTATTAATTTAGCGAGTATATTTAAGAAGTCTTCATAACTCAACTGCCCATATTGAAGATCTATTCCTTCTTTTCTTAAATCTTCAATATCACGCATCTTAAGATATCCACTTATAGCCTCTAACATAGGAAGTCCACGATAATAATATCTCTCAGTATGTGAAAAGAATCCAGTTTCTCTTTCAAAACGTATAATATTCTCAAGTCCTAAATAATCTAATACTTTTTGTTGTCCTTCATTTAATGGATGAAATTCAGGTTTATATAAAAGTAATTGTCCTCTTGATGTTATCATTGGATTCTTAACAAAGAAATCATGCAAATATCTCCTAAAAGCAGATACTCTACCACTACCAACTGGAACCTCAAAAATATTTTTTTCCATGAATTCAACAAATTGTAATTCCAAACCACTTTTCGCAATATAATTAAATAATTCTGGATAAGCACTAACATATTCATATGCATTTTGATTTCCATGATAATAAACCATTTTATCAAACATACTACTAAAACCTTTACTATAATCCATAAACTGAGCAAAAGGTATTTCTTTAAATAACGACAAATTATTTAATAAATCATCTATTGTTAATTCCCTATCATAATATCTTTGTCTTAATTCTTCATCTATCCCATCTTGAAGTAAAAATAAGTCTTTGTTTTCTTCAACAAATTCACTAGGAAAGTTATTAGGATTAAGTCCCATATATCTTTTAAATACTATTTTTCTAAAACCATCATTAACTATTTTTCTTACTTCACTTATTTCACATGTTTTAATATCATTAATAAGTTTAATCCTGTCTTCATCTGAATCATAATAAAATCTATTCATTAATTCACTATAATAATGAAAATCTTCTTTTGAATATTTATATAATTCAATAGATCTATCTACACCCAAGTACTCTACAGCACTTCTAATTTTATAATCAAATGCCTTAAGTAAATCTTTTGACTTTAACATTTCTATTTCTTCATCAGTTAAAGAAAATAAATCTTCCATAGTAAGATCCACAAGCGACATCTTATCTCTTACTTCTGGTTTTGATAATTGTGGTATAAATATTTCAGGATGTTCACTAACTATACTAGGTTCAAAAAATTCTTCAAATAAAAGCCCATATTTACTTTCTAGATTTCTAACATTACATCCTCTACAATTAATATATCTTTGATTTGTAGTTACTTTAAAATCTAAATTAGCATGAGTATTTGATAAATCAACTATATGATCCTGATCACCAATTATTTCCATTCCTTCCCATTCTTCAAAAGGAATATCACTTAAATCACGATTACATAATCTATTTTGAACTGCTAAGTATTCATTGACAAGTCTTGTTTCTAATTCTTTCTCATCAAAATCTGCATCATCTTTATGCTTTTCATAGTAGTCTTCTGCTTCAGCAATAATAGATTTAAGACCATTTTTGATTTCACGAAATTCTTCTAATGACATTTTTTCCATCATAATCTCACCCTAGTATTTATTATCTATAATCATTTTAACATTTTTTATGAAAGAATTACATACATTTGCGTCATTAAGTAAATTTATAGAAAATGTTTTGTGACCTATTCTATTTATACTAGTTCCACAATGATATACCTCAGTTTCATCAATTATGAAGTATCTATCATGAAATGTATTATTAAAAATGACTTTTAAATTACTATACTGCTCACTATATTTTCTAATATCTTGATTTGTCAACAAATTATCTTTTTTAGTTATAATAGTTACATCAACACTTAGTCTTTTAATTATATCTAATATAGTATTATCAGCATAAGAATCTATAATTATTAATTCTTTTTTTGATGAATTAAATATTTCTAATATCTTTGAATATGAATCATACATTTGTCCTTTATAATATATTTCATTTGATTCTTTTTTTTCAAAAGAATTCATCAAAAAGTTAATACTTTCATCATGCTTTAATACCATATTATTAATATATCTTTGTTCTATTAAATTTGATGACATATATTGACGCATCTTAACAAATGCATCTATAATTTGAATATTTACATTTACTGCTATATCACTTTTTAAAAGTCCGGATAGCATCATAATTCCTTGTTCTGTTAAGGCATAAGGATAATATTTATAATGTTGTCCTCTCATATTATTATTTTTGTTTAAGGTCACAAATTGTGACCTTAAAGGCAATTGATTAATATCATGCTTATCTAACTGAAAACAAAAACTAATAGGAAATCTTTTTATATTTCTTTTTATTGTTTGATTTAAAGCTTTGGTATCTACTTGATATAGTTTTGCGACTTCAGATGACAGCATAACTTGCAATCCTTTCACTTCATAAATTAAATTTTCTACATTGATTCTTTCACTTTTTATCAATTCACTCATTGTTAAACTCCTCCTAAAAAAAGGAGACACTAATACAAATATTGCTACTTATATTAGTATCTCCGCATGCATGCAATCTATTTTTCTTGCCTAAAATAGAAAACCCTAGTCGATCTAATTGTCATAATAACATTCGGCAAGTGATTATTACAATCCAATTATATATCACAAACATTAGTTTGTCAACATTAGATTAAAAAATAATGGTTTAACCATTATTTTTTACTATTTTATTTGTTGTAAAGTCTACTTTATATTTATCATCTATAATACAAAACTTATATTTTTCATCTTCAAATTCACAATTTAGAAGTCCATCATCTTTAATTAGATAGTATTTATTCTCCATTTCCATGAATCTTATTCCATCTACTTCATCTAATAAAGTAGCATCATTTATATATCCAAAATCAAAAGAGTCTCCAAATACTTTTCTATCATATACTTCTTCTTTAACTTCTTTTGTATTATTAATCTTTTCTATTTTCTCTTCTTCTACTCTTCTTGTCTTTTTATAATATATTAAAAGACTAAAAATAAGAATTATTAGAAAAACACCTATTATTAATAAAACCTTATTTGTTTTACTGCTAATACTCATGCTATGCACCTCTCGACCTAACAATTATAATATATAAAGTTTATAAAATCAAATAAAAATCCTAGTTAATTATTTTACTAGGATTATTTACTGTTAAATCTTCAAATTCTTCTTTACTAATTATTTTTAAAGCTTTTTCTCTTGCTTTAGCAAAGCTACTATAATCACTTCTAACATGGTGAATATCTGATCCTAAGAATGATACTTTATGATTCTTTAATAATAGTTTAATTAAGTTTTCAGCTCCAGGTCCATATTTGCCATTTATACTATCTAGATTACATTGAAGTAATATATCTTCATCTACTATTTCATCTATTAAACTATAGTCTTCTTGAAAAGCAATATAACGCTCAGGATGAGCTAATATTACTTTATAACCTTTATATATTAATTCTCTAAAAATATCTATATAATCAGGATATTCTCCACTCATAGGAAGTTCTATTAATATATATTCACTTCCATTTAAAGTTCTTGCTTCTTTTGATCTAACTAACTCGTCAATATCATCATCCATAAATATTTCATTTCCTAAATATAAATTAATATTTATGTTATTCTCTCTTAATTCTTCTCTTAATTCATCTAATATTCTTTTATTATTTAGAACATTACTACTATATCTACTATCTCTAATATAATGTGGTGTTAAGATTACATCAGTATAACCACATTTACTCATATTTCTTAAAACACTAATGCTATCTTCTAAAGACCTACTTCCATCATCAACTCCATATAATTGATGATTATGAATATCTATCATTCTTGATTATCCTTATTTTGAATAGTTCTAAGTGCTTCTTCAACTTCATCTCTTACTTTAGAACTTACTTTCTTTGTAACTATCTTTTTATCTCTAGTAGCATCAGGTATTTCATTTCCATAATATCCATATCCATAACCATATTGACCCTTTTTAGCCTCTAAGTTATTAGCAACAACACCAGCTATATGAGCACCAATACTTTCAAGACCTTTCTTAGTATTAATAAGTTCAGTCTTAGGAGTTCCATTAATAGATGAAACAATTATTGTTTTATCTACTATAGATCCAAGTATTAATGAATCAGATAGTCCCATTACTGGAGCACCATCTAAGATAATAACATCAAAGTGTCTTTTCAATATTTCAATTAATACTTCATTCTTCTTAGAGTTTAATAACTCACTTGGGTTTGGAGGTAAACTACCTTTTGGTATTATATATAAATTATCTATTTTAGTTTCATAAATATAATCTGCATAACCATGAATATCACTAATAAGTAAGTTAGATAATCCTTTTCTACCACTTATTTTAAATATATTATTTTGTCTACCTTTTCTTAAATCACAATCCATTAATAATACTCTTTTACCAGTTTGTGCAAAAGATATAGCTAAGTTTGCTGATACGAAACTCTTTCCTTCACTAGGCATTGAACTAGTAATAAGTATTGTCTTTAATTCTTCATCAACACTTGAGAATTGTAAGTTAGTTCTAAGAGTTCTAATAGATTCAGCTGCTGCTGCATTTGGTTTCTTATCAACAAGTAAATCTATTCCATTATCATCTTTAAATACTTTAGCAATAACTGGAAGACCAATTTCTTTTTCAATTGTATCTACATCTCTAATAGTATCATCAAAATAGAATACTATAAATACTAAACCACTACTAAGAGCAAATCCTACAAATATAGCAAGAACTATATCTCTTAATATATGATCATTTGATGGTTTAGTTGGTAATACTGCTGAATCAATAACACTAACATTACTAATCTTATATATTTGTTTAATTTCAGTATCGAATACTTTAGCAACATCATTAGCTATTAATACAGCCCTTTCTGCATCTGCATCTGTTACTACTATTTCCATTATTTCAGTGTCATTAACACTATTAACGCTTACTTCATCATATAAATCTTCAAATTCATATTCTAAATTTAAGTCTTTAATAACTTGTTCTAATACTAATCTTGATTTAACTATTCTACTATAAGATGATACTAATTTTTGGTTTAATAAAATATCACTCTGATTAATAGTTTGAGTTGAATCATTCTCATCTTTAACCAATATAATAGTTGTACTAGCTGAATATAAAGGTGTTTTAATTATAATGTTATAAACTAGTACTATTGCTACAAATAATAAACAAACAACTATTATTCCTAATATAAATTTTTTATAATATTGATAAAATTCTCTTAAATTAATTTCTTCCATATTGTCTCTCCCTATTCCTATAAAATTATAACATATAAAATTAAAAAATAACATAACGAATTATGTTATTTTTTAGTATTAATTTTCTTCATAATAGTTTCATACTGTTTACTAGTAAAATTATCTTTATTAGCATCTACAAAGTCAACTATTAGTCTTGGCTTATACACTAAAGTATTAAGTATTATAGAAAAATTATCATTAGGACTACTAGTGCCTTTCTCATAACACACAAGAGTCTTTTTAGCACATCCTATTATCTTGGAAAATAATTCTTGTGATAAGTTATATCCCTTTCTTATTTCCATTATTCTATCTTTATTTAAAGCAACTATTTCATTATATCTTCTAATTGCTTTTCTCTTTGATTCTTTTTCTAAATCTTCATCTTGTACTTCTCTACTACACTCTGTGCAAAATCTTCTTTTGCAAGTAATTGATACTTCTCTGCCTTTAATAGTTGTTGTATATTTACTGTCTCTTACTATAGTATGTTCACTACCACAATTATCACACTTCATCGCACACCTCTATTATATAGGGTATCATAAGTGCCCCTTTTTTTCAAGACGATTCATTTCTTTTCTAGTTCTTTTAAACTCTTATTAGGCGTTAGAAGTTTTTCTGGCATTGTTCCTCCATTTTTAGATATAGTTTTAGAACCTATTTCGACCATTTTGTCGGCAACGCCAAAATGGTCAATATCCTCCTAATAGTATTATTAACTAAGAATATATATAAACACTTCCTCAAAATAAAAATGTAAGTTTTACTTACATTTTATTGTTTTTATCTTAGACCATCCACCAAAGTAATTCTTACCATCTACTGTTATATAACCTCTAACTCTTACTTGATAATTATATCCAGTAAATAAGTTCTTTAAGTAAGCTACATTAGTAGATGCAACATTAATAGTTTGCCATACACTATCTTCTTGAATCTTATATTGTACTTGATATTTAGTTACTTTAGGCATTGTATTAAATGTTACTTTAATATATTTTGATCCACTAGCTATCTTAGCAATAGATGTAGCTTTTGGTTTAATAATAAATGTTACAGTCTTACTTCCTTGATATAAGTTACTCTTTCTAGCAGTTATCTTAATAGTACCTTTTCCAGGATACTTATTAGTTCCATAACTTACAGTATAATGAGTTCCTTTTCTAAGAGTAGTGCCCTTATATGTTACTTTAACACCAGGTTTAATACTCTTACCAGTATATACTTTATCACTTATTTTATTAACAGTGAAATGAGCAGCATATATCTTAGTAATAGTTACTTTAGTTCTAACTACTCTACCCATCTCATCAGTAGCACTAATAACAGTAGTTCCTAGTTTCTTAGCTACCACTTTTCCATTAGCATCAACTGTTGCTACCTTTTTATTAGATGAAGTCCATGTAGCATAATTACTTACTTCATAGTATTCACTAATACTATTAGCACTCATTACTCTAGAATTCTTAAGCTCTAATTTATAATTTAAAGGTGTAATACCAAATCCTTTAACATAAACAGTTATTGTTTTAGTAATACCAGTTTTACTTGTTAATTTAATTGTTGAAATACCAGGTCTAATGGCTGTTACTACAAGACTATTATTTTCATATAAATCCTCTGATACAGTTGCTACATTAGTATCACTACTCTTATAGGTAATAGTAGTATCATCTGTTGTATCAACAGGATTCAAGCTATATTTAACTGTATCGACATTACCACTTTCAAGATATAAGTATTCTTTATCTACATTTATTTCTTTTAATGGTTTAGTAACAGTTAATGTATAAGTCTTTTCTATTCCATTTTTAGTTATAGCAGTAATTGTAACAGTTCCAGGATTTACTCCAGTTACAAATCCATCACTTGTTACAGTAGCTACATAACTATTATCACCTCTCCATGTTAGAGTTGGATCAATATAGTTTGCTGTTGATGGAGTAACTACTCCTGTCATTTGTAGTGTATCTCCAACAGGAAGTTTAACATTTGGTTTATTTGTAATAATAACACCTAGTATTGGTATTAAATTAATATTAACAGTATGATATGCAGTCTTACGATTATTCATTTCAACTTCTATTGTATAAGTACCATTTGTTAAATCAGAAAGACCATCTTTTCTTAGTGACCAATTATAATCTACACCCTTCATTACAGTTCTTTCTGTTTCATCTATAGCATATATTTTGTCACCTTTTAAAAGATAGATAGATTTAACAACGCCAGTTCCTTTAGCACTTACAGTGAAATTAATATCAATATGATCATCATATGCATATGACACACTAGCTTTAGGTACTTCTACATAAGCATTTTCAGTAAATACATTTATTATTGGTTTAAAGTTTCCATTATTATAATAACTATATAAATCTCTCCATTTACCATTCTTCCATAAATATGAAGTTCCTTTAGTAAACTTCTCAGTAGCAGTAGTACTATAAGCATAACCTTCATCATCATAACCATATTGTTTCTTATTAACTATACTATGTTCATTAGAACCAAGCTGTATTGCGATTGAATATTTAGTTAGTTTTTTAGATATTTTTCCTGTTAAATTAGTAGCTGTAACATATCCAATTGATTCAACAGTTCCTTTATCAAGTAATTTCCATTTTTTAATTGGTACACCTGATCCATTACCAGGATAATACCATATTTTATAAGATGTTGGTGTTGTAACTCTAAAAGATACTTTATCTATTATTTCATCCATTCCATTATTTTTCTTATTAAATACTTGCATTACTGCAGGACTATCTGCATAATACAAAGGTAAATTATGAACATTTATATATGAATTATCATCTGTATCACCATCAGCATCTCTAATACTAAACATACTAGTACATATTTGAGTATCATCATAAGATACATAGAATATTCCATTATTTCCAAAATCAGTACCATATGAATTTTGAACTATCCATGCTCCTTTATAAACTGGTTTATGGCTACCAGATTGGAAATTACTAACATCATAATCATCATCCCATCCAATTATAGATACTGAGTGATTAGTTTTAGTATTACCAGTTCCTCTATAAACATATGAACGATGTGTATAATCATAATATGGAGTATCCATCCACATATTAGCTCCTACTGAACCATTCCAATAAACTAATGATTGAATATAACTTATTTCATCATTAGTACAAGACCCAGCTTTACTACGATGAATATATTCAATGTTATTAACATTTAATTTATTGCTAACCATGAATACATCTTCAGAATATACCTTAGGTAAATATTTAACATTAGTAACAGTAGGATAATCACTTTCAAATACAGGTCCATATCTATTTATATAATATAAACTAGACATTTCAAAATTACCACCTGAATTAACTGTTCTAATAACACCATATGGATTAGTTCTATCATAAAAGGATTGTGATTCATAATAATTTAAATGTCCTGGTGAATATATAATATTTTCAGCAGGAAAATTATAACGTTTTCTAACATAAGACTCTACTGATGTAGTTGATGCAAATGCCCAACATGTACCAGTTAAATCTTGATCTTTGATAATATTGTTATTATCAATATAATATGGCATATTACTAGCTCTATTAAGACTAGGTACTGATTTAACATTTAAATTTAAATCAGCTAAACCATTAGATGCACAATATGGAGGAACATTAACCTTTTCTCTTTCCTCTTCAGGCATTTCTAACCATTCTAAATATGCCTCACTTACCTCACATTTTTCTGCTTCCTCTATAGTCCCTTCTACTTCTTCAGCAAAAACATAAGGTATAAAAACAAACATAAAAATAAATAATAAAAGTTTCTTCCTCAAATCTATCACCTCATATGATTTAATTATAACAAATAAAAAGTTATTACACTAGTAATAACTTTTATTTTATTCTTCTTGCTTCTAAATAATACCTCTTATCATTACTATGACCCATAGAGAATGTCTTACGAGGAAGTGCTCCATCTAGAATAACTGTTTTAAATAAATCACTCTTCTTCATCGCATCAAATAGTATTCCAACATTTCCTTCTTTACTTCCAAGTTCTTTAGTTACTTCATCCCCATGAATATAATCAATTTTGCCCTTATGACTATTCAAATATTCATCTAAGAATATTTGAATACTACCAACAGATATATTTGATTTAGGATTACTAATATATAATACTTTATCCATATCCTTAGTAACTAATTCAAACTTTTCACCATTACCCTCTTCATTAATATCATAGTATTCATATAAACTTTTAATTAAATCATCTACATCAGTATCAAATATAACTCTATGTATTGCTTCAAATTCTAAAGCACTACTATGTAAGTTAACTAACTCAACTAAAGCATATCTATTAAGTTCATTCTTATCCTTTTCATAACAAGCTTTAGCTGTTGCTAATGAGTGATTACCATCACCCATTGCAAATAGTAATACACCTTTATCACTAACACCATATTTATGCTCAAAGTTAGTCTTATCAGCTAATACTTCTAATTTACTAATAACCTCATCGCTAGTTTCATCGCTTAATTTAAACCCTTTTATATGACCTCCATTCATCATTAAATCAAAGTCATATACTTTATCCTCTTCACTAACTTTATTCTTTAAATTTTCTATGATATCCTTGTTTTCATCATCTATTAATATCATTATATGAGGTAACTCAAGTAATGCATTTTCTCTAACCTTCATCCTAGGAGGTATTCTTTCAACAACAGTCTTTTCAGTAGCTCTAATCAATGTTTGACTACCCTTCTCATAACTATAGTCTTCAAGATCAACTACTCCTATTAAACCCTCTCTAACTTTACCATCACTTTGAGTTCTCTCTAGATATATTAAACTATCTTTATATTCAGTAAATAAATCTTTATCAAGATACTCCTTCATATTAGAATTAATATTCTTAATTCTCTCTTCAACATTATCACTTTCTAAATATATTTCTGGTAATGTTAATCTTAAAGTTGAAGGTTCATCCCCTACTATCTCTTCAACTTGATTCCAGTATTCTGGTTCTGAAGTGTATTGATCACAAGCTACTACACTCCACTTATTCATATTAATATTTTTAGGAATTAATATATTCCCTTTCTTAAACGGTATCACAAAATCATCCTTTCCTTGATACATTATTATAACACAAAAAAGATGGATACAATCCTCCATCTTTAATTATTCTTTGTAAGCGTTCTTATAATTTCCTGATAGAATGTCTTCTATCCAGTCTTGATTATTAACATACCAATCAATAGTTTCTTTAATACCTTCTTCAAATGTATATGACCTTTTCCAACCCAATTCTTTTTCTATTTTAGTTGAATCTATAGCATATCTTAAATCATGGCCTTTTCTATCTTCTACAAAAGATATCAAATCTTCACTCTTGCCAACTTGTTTAAGAATAGTTTTAACAACTGTAAGATTATTTCTTTCTGAATGTCCACCTAAATTATATATTTCTCCATTTTTACCTTTTCTTACAATTAAATCAACACCCACATTATGATCATGTACATGAATCCAATCTCTTACATTCTCTCCAGTACCATATACAGGTAATTTTTCATCTTTTAATGCTTTTGATACCATTAATGGAATTAATTTTTCTGGAAATTGATAAGGTCCATAGTTATTAGAACATCTACTTATTGTTACTGGCATATTATATGTTCTTGAATAAGCCATTACAAATAAATCAGCAGATGCTTTGGATGATGAATATGGACTTGACGTATGAATTGGAGTTTCTTCTGTGAATAATAAATCTGGTCTATCTAATGGAAGATCTCCATATACTTCATCAGTTGAAACTTGATGATATCTAGTTATTTCTTTTCCTTTCTCATCTCTAATCATTTTAAAAGCATTTAATAGATTTAAAGTTCCCATTATATTTGTATCAGCAAATAAATTTGGATTTTTAATAGAATTATCTACATGTGATTCTGCTGCAAAATTAATTACTACATCAAATAACTCTTCTTCAAATAATTTATTAACTGCTTCTTTATCTCTTAAATCCATTTTAACAAATCTATAATTTGGTTTTGATTCTAGCATTTTAATATTATTGTAATTACCAGCATATGTTAATGCATCTAAACATACAAATTCATCCTTAGGATATTTATCAACTACATAATGCAAGTAATTACTTCCTATAAAACCTGCCCCACCTGTTATTAAAAATTTCATACTATTCTCCTTATTTCTTTAAAACTCTAGCTCTAACTAGTTCTTCACAATATCTATCAGTAGCATCCATCCATGATGGTAATAATTCAAAACCATTTTCTACTAACTTAGTTTTATCTAATTTTGAATTTCTAGGACGATATGCAATTGTACTCATATCTTTTCCTGCATAATACTCTTCAGTAGTAACAGGTTTAATTTTTGTTTTTTTACCATTAGATTCCATAATATATTTAGCAAACTCAGCCCAAGAACAATAACCTTCATTATTAACATTATATGTTCCATATTTATCTGTATAAGACATTTCAACTAATAGTTTTGCTAAATCAACTGTATAAGTTGGAGAACCAACTTGATCATCTACAACAGTTAATTCTTTATGGCTATCTGATAACTTTAACATGGTTTTAATAAAATTGTTTCCATTTATACCAAATACCCATGAAATTCTAGTAATAAAGTGATTAGGATTTCTTCTTACTTCTTCTTCACCTTTATATTTTGTTTCACCATAAACATTTTTAGGATTTGGAATATCTTCTTCTGTATATAAGCCATCTTTAGTACCATCAAATACATAATCAGAAGACATATACATTATCTTAGCTCCAACTTCTATAGAAGCATCAACAATATTTTTAGTTCCTTCTACATTTACTTGTTCACAAGCTTCCCTGCCATCAGTTTGGGCAGCATCTACTTTAGTCCAAGCAGCGCAATGAATAATAACATCTGGTTTATAGTCTTTTATTATTGACATAACTTGTTCTCTATTGGTAATATCCATTTCTTTACTAGTAGGAGCATATATATCATATTCACCACGTTCATGTAATTCTCTTACAACATCATATCCTAATTGACCAGTTATACCAGTTACTAAAAATCTTCTAGGTATTCTATAAAATACTGTATCACATTCATCTAATGTACATCTTACTTGATCTTTACCAGATAATACTGGTTCTTTTATACCATATGTTTTAAAAATTTCATCCCAGTTAATACCAAGTTCAGGATCATTCCAAAGAATTCCACCTTCCATTCTAGGCATATATTTATTATCAACATAATATTCAAATAAAGTATCTTCTTTTAGTGCTACAAACCCATGAGCAAATCCTCTAGGTACATATAGCATTCTACCATTCTCAGGAGTTAACTCAACACTAATCCATTTACCATATGTTTTAGAATCTTTTCTAATATCAACTACTACATCTAATACTGCTCCTCTATGACATCTAACAACTTTAGCTTGGCAATAAGGATCTTTTTGAAAATGTAATCCTCTTACTATTCCTTTTCCACTTTTAGAATTACTTACTTGAAATATATCATTAAAACCTAGTTCTTTAAGTTGTTCTTTTGTAACAGATTCAAAGTATCCTCTTTCATCTCCAAATCTTTGAGGTTCTAATATATAACAATCTAATAAATCAGTTTCTATTTTTTTCATTTTTAATTTCCCTTTCAGCCGCTTTCATTAAATAATTACCATAACTATTTTTATTTAAAAGAATTGCTCTTTTAGATAATTTATCTAAAGATAACCATCCATTTGTATATCCAATCATTTCTGGGCAACAAATAACAGCATCTTTATTTTTTTCAATAGTTCTAATCATACTAGAAGCTTCTAGTAATGATTCAAATGTACCAGTATCAAACCATGTATATCCTTCTCCAAGAATACTTGCTTTTAGCAATCCTTCTTGTAAATACATATCATTTAAAGTGGTTATTTCTAACTCGCCTCTAGCAGAAGGTTTAACTTTCTTAGCTTTACTTGATACACCCTTTGGATAGAAGTATAAACCAGTAATAGCATAATCACTTTTTGGTTCTTTAGGTTTTTCTTCTACAGACAATACATTATTGTATTTATCAATTTCCATAATACCAAATCTTTGAGGATCTCTTACTTGATATCCAAATATAGTAGCATATCCATTTTCAGCATTATTAATTGCTTTTTGTAATTCTTTTTCTAATCCATTGCCATAATATATATTATCGCCTAATACCATAGCACATGGATTATTACCTATAAATTCTTCTCCTAAAATAAATGCTTGAGCAAGTCCATCTGGTGATGGTTGAATTATATAGGAAATGTTTATTCCAAATTGACTACCATCACCTAATAATCTTATAAATCCTGCTTGATCTTCCTTTGTGGTAATAACCAAAATATCTTTAATACCCGCTTGCATTAAAACTGATAAAGGATAAAAAATCATAGGTTTATCATATACTGGTATTAATTGTTTACTAGTTGCTTCTGTTATTGGATATAATCTAGTTCCAGTACCACCAGCAAGAATAATACCTTTAACATTGTGATTATCAACTCCATCAAAAAGTAAATCTTCTACTTCAACATTATATAACTCTTCAAACTGTTTTAATTCTTCTGCACTTATCTTCCTAGTACCCTTCTCTATTTTAATAATAGCATCTCTTCCTAAACCTAATGTTTTTCCAACTTCTTCTTGTGTAAGATTTTTACTTTCCCTTATACTTTTTAGCAAATTTCCAACTTTTTTATCCATAATTGCTCCTTAACTAGTACAATTATATAAAAAAATGTTGCATTTTGCAACATTCTGTTCTAATTATTTCTAAATAAATCTCTAGTATATACTTTTTCCCTTACATCTTCTAAAATATCATCAAATCTATTAGCTATGATAACATTTGATTTCTTTTTAAATTTTGTTAAATCATGTTCAACTTTATATCCTTCAAAAGAATCGTCTTTTATTGTTGGTTCATATATTAAAATCTCAACACCTTTAGATCTAATATTTTCCATTACTCCCTGAATAGCACTTGATCTAAAGTTATCAGATCCACTTTTCATAGTTAATCTATATACCCCAACTATTTTTGGTTTCTTAGATAAAATCATATCAGCAATATGTTGTTTTCTAGTTTTATTTGATTCAACAATTGCATTAATCATATTTTCAGGAACATCTTTATAATTAGCCAATAATTGCTTAGTATCTTTAGGTAAACAATATCCACCATATCCAAAAGATGGATTATTATAATAATTTCCAATTCTTGGATCTAAACAAACTCCATCAATAATATCTTTTGTATTTAATCCTTTTAATTCAGCATAAGTATCAAGTTCATTAAAATAACTAACTCTCAAAGCTAAAAATGTGTTAGCAAATAACTTAACAGCCTCTGCTTCGGTTGGATCCATATACTTAATATCAATATTCTCTTTTAAAGCACATTCATCCAATAAATGAGCAAATTCTTCAGCTCTTTCACTCTTTTCACCAACTATTATTCTAGATGGATATAAACTATCATATAGTGCTTGTCCTTCTCTTAAAAATTCAGGACTAAAAAATATATTATCAATTACATATTTGTCTTTAATACTTTCTATATAACCAACTGGTATAGTAGATTTAACTACCATAGTAATACTAGGATCATCCATACTAATTACTTTTTCAATAATATCTTCTACTAAAGAAGTATCAAAGAAATTAGTTTTATCATCATAATTAGTAGGAGTACATATAATTACAAACTTAGCCCCTTCAAAAGCATCTTTATAATCTAAAGTAGCTCTTAAATTAAGTTTCTCCTCTTTAAAGAATTTTTCTATATACTCATCAGCTATAGGACTAATCCTTTTATTAATTTTTTCTACTTTCTCTGGTATTACATCTAAAGCAATCACTTCATACTTTTGTGCCAAAAGTGTTGCTAAAGATAATCCAACATATCCAGTTCCTGCTATTGCTATTTTCATATTTATTTGTTCCCCTTGTCTATATAAAAATCTTTATACCATTCTGCAAACTTTCTAAGGCCTTCTCTTAAAGATGTATGCGGCTTAAAACCATAATCTCTTTCCAATGCACTTGTATCCGCATAAGTAATTGGCACATCCCCAGCTTGCATAGCGACCAATTCTTTATGACTTTCAAAGTCATAATCTTTGGGTAATACTCCTGCTCTTATTAATTCCTCTTGCAATATTTGTACAAAGTCTAATAAATTTTCAGGATTATTATTTCCTATATTATAAACAGCATAAGGCGGTAGTGGTAATCCATCTTCTCCATTCTTTTTTTCTGGAGCACCTTGCATTACTCTCATAATTCCTTCTACTATATCATCAACATAAGTAAAATCTCGCTTGCAATTTCCGTAATTAAAGATCTTAATAGTTTCACCTTTAATTAATTTATTTGTAAATCCAAAATATGCCATATCAGGTCTTCCTGCAGGACCATATACAGTAAAAAATCTAAGTCCTGTACTTGGTATATTATAAAGTTTGCTATAGCAATGAGCTAATAATTCATTACTCTTCTTTGTAGCTGCATATAAACTAATTGGATTATCTACTTTATCATCAACACTAAATGGTACTTTAGTATTACCACCATAAACAGAAGAACTACTAGCATATACTAGATGTTCTACTGGATAATGTCTGCACGCTTCTAAGATATTATAGAAACCAATTATATTGCTTTCTATATAAACATCTGGATGATCAATACTATATCTTACACCAGCTTGTGCAGCAAGATTTACTACAATACTAGGTTTATACTTTTTAAATATTTTATTAACCAATTCTTTATCGGCTAGATTACCTTTAATAAAAGTGTAATTAGTATATTCTTCTAATTGATTTAGTCTCCACTCTTTTAATGAAACATCATAGTAATCATTAACAGAATCAAAGCCTATTACTTTTACTTCATTTTCTTTTTCTAGTAATCTTTTAGATAGATAAAATCCTATAAACCCTGCACTTCCTGTAACTAATATAGTTTTATTCTTTAAATTTACATTGGTCTTCATTTTTTTGTCCTCCATATTTTAATTCTTTATTAGAATATTTACTATTATGCATTATTTTTTTTAAAAACAATACTATATAAATACTTATAATTCAATAGTAAATACAACAAGCTCCCCGCACTTACTTGAATAAATAATTTTAAAATATTATTCATTTCATAATAGTTTAAAGGAAAAACAACAAAAAACATTATCAAAGATTTTAGAAAAAATGGAATAATGTTTTTTAAGTACTTTTTTATTAATATTTCTTCTTTAATAGAAATAGTTTGATATAACATAACAAAAAATTCTGCAAATATAGTTCCAATGCAAGCGCCAGAAGATCCGTATTTAGGAATAAAAATAAGATTTAATACAAAATTTATACCTGCGCCAATAAAAGCAGAAACAATATACTCTTTATCTCTTTCCTTAGGAATTAAAAACTGCGTTCTAACAACATTTCCCCATCCCAAAAAAATAATCGTAATTGATAAGTATTGTATTAAAAGTCCTGTCTTAGCAAATGGTTTTCCAAAAAATATAGTTGAAAAGTTTTTGCTAATTGCAAAAATGCCAAATGTCATTGCAAAACTCAAAAACATTATTAAAGATATTGACTTTTCCATTAATAGCAAAGATTTTTCTTGAGATTTATTTTTGGAATATATATTACTCATTTTGGGCAACATAACAGTTCCAAAAGCCGTTATTATAGCTACAGGAACGTTAATTATTTTTTCTGCATTTTCATAAAAGCCAACTTCTTCTACACCAGAAAAAAAACCTAACATTGTTTTATCCATAATTCTATATATCGTTACTGCAATTACGGGTAAAAACAGTTTTAAGCATGGAATAATATGCTTTTTCAAATCATATTTAACCTTCATTTCTTTGTCAATTCGTTTATTAACAAATGGCCACAATGAAAGTTGGCTTATCAAAGTACTACCACTTAAAATCAATGTATAAATCCAAACATCATTTTTTGTTTTAACAAAAACAAATATTAATGCTAATGAAATTATTTTAATAATGCTATTTCTCAATACAGTTAGTTTAAATTCTTCTAACCCAAAGAAAAACCAATTAATGTCAAACATACAGGATAATACACACATAGATTGTAAAAGAAAAATCAATTTATAATCGCTCTTACTAATCAATAAAAACAAAAAATATAAAAATATCATTATAGTCGTTGTTATTATTTGTAGTAAATGAATTTCTTTAAAATTTTTTGTTAACAATTTTTTATCATCCCTTGATTTTGCTATAGTTCTATTGCCATAATTGTTAAATCCAATCATAGATAGAATCATAAAATAACAAACTATTGAGTACGTGTATGAATAGATGCCAATTCCATTTACTCCTAGAATTCTTGAAATATAAGGCATTGTTATTAAAGGAATTAAAAGTATTAATATTTGATATACAGTGTTATAAATCAAATTGCTTTTAGTTTTGCTCATAATTCTATATCCTTCCTATTTTACTATTCCAGCAACAGTTTCTCCATCCTTAACATCTCTTAATACAACTGAATTGCATCCTATAATAGCATTATTTCCTATCTTAATATTACCTATTATTGTTGAATTACAATATATTTTAACATTATTTCCTATTTTAGGATATTCAGGTATGTCATTATTTTTTCTTCCAATAGTAACATTTTGATAAATTATACAATTTTCACCAATTACTACTCCGTCGCCTATCACAATTCCTAACGGATGCGGAAAAATAATTCCTTTTGAAATGATTGCGTAGGGAGAAATAATACACTTATATTTTTTATATATCTTATTGCTTATAAAACACGCAAGTAGCTTATTCCCTTTTTGAACATACTTATTTGATTTTACATATAAACGAAATATTTTTTCACTCATAAATACCCAGGGTAAAATGCTTTTTATCTTTTTTTTCATTTTTTTCTCCATTTTCATATTTTTTTTAGATTAAGTAGCTTAGTAGTTTAATATAAATATTATTCCAAAATACTTTTTTTAATCTTGGTTCAATCTTTTTCATTTTGAAATAATGATCTACAAATTTTATTATTTTGAAAGACCTTATACAATTATTGGCTTCGTTTAATTCATTTCTTGCTTTGTTATATTCTTTCATTTTCTTTTGACTTTTATATTCATTTTTTTCTAAAAAAGAATATAAATCTTTTCTAGAAAAATCATCTTTTTTTGTATTTATTCTTTTCAAATGAATCATCTGTATATAATTTTGACACAAAAATTGTAAATAAGCTTTTTCAACCGAAATACCTTCTCGCCTCTCCCTATATTTTAGTAGACACTCATTTAAGATATGAAATTTATATTCTTTTTCTGCAAACCTCAGCCATAAATCATAGTCTTGTGTTGTTGGAAAATCCCTGTATCCGCCAACATCTATATAATCCTTTTTTCTAAACATTGCACAAGGGTGAGAAATAAAATTTCCTTTGTTTAAGGCTTTGTGTATATATTTGTCATTAACAAAAGAGGGAAATCTTTTTCTTATTTCTTTATCATATTCATCAATAACTATAACGCGAGAAGATATCAAAGATATATCTCTATGTGATAACAAATAATTATATTCTTTTTCAAATCTATCGCACATCGAAATATCATCTGCATCCATTCTTGCTATTATATCAAATTTCGATTTTTCAATTCCTTTATTTAATGACATAGCCAATCCAATATTAGTGTCATTTATAACAATTTTAATTCTATTATCCTTTTTTTTATAATATTGAAGCAATTTTTTTAACTCGGTATTATTAGGATTATCTAAAACAATAATGAATTCAAAATCTTTAAAGGTTTGTTTTAAAATTGAATCAATAGATTTTTTTATTTCTTCCTTTTTTTCATTATAGCACGACATAACTACACTTATCACGATATCATCTCCTTGATGTTTTTTTATATAAAACTTTATAAAAAATAAAAATCATAATGAACAATATTAATGTAGGTGTGTTAGAGAATGGAAAAAAGAATAAAAAGTATGGTATTAAAGAAATCAAATAATAATATGCAATTTTATAGCAATCCTTATTGCTTTTTTCATATAATTTTGCAAAGTGAGTATAAACTATCGAAATGTATAGTGGTCCTAATAGCAATCCCAAAATGCCAAAATCTCTAAGACAAACATACAAAAATGTAACATTATTATTCATTTTTATATTATTAGATACATAATAAAATTTTTGTGTAACATCATTAATTATCTGAACACCAGTCCTCATATCAATATTAAACCCTATAAATTTAATAAAAATTTTTGCTATATCAAATAATGGTGAAAACATTCCCTTTCCCAAAAGCAAATGTGAACCATTCAACATAGATAAATCTGCATTTTCCAAATGAATACTCATAAGTGAAAGACTACCAACAAAATATGTATAAATATTTTCAAAAAAATTTGCATCCGATGATATTTTTCTGTTGCTTGTAATAATAAATAGAAATATTATTAATAGTGCACCTAATGAAATCATTTTTTTGTTTTCCTTTAATATTTTAACAATGTTTAAATGATAAACATCGAACACTACGATTAAAAGAAATAATAAAAAATCAAATATTGAAGATCGCCCGGCAGTTAATAGCGAAATTTGAACAATATTTATAATACCAATAATAAAATGTAATTTAATTTTTTTGCTTCTAACAAGGTCTAAAATGGAAAAGAATGCAATTACTTTGCTAATAGGAGTTAAAATGTAATACAAAAACACACGAACGTTTCCTTGATACATTTCTTCTGTCAAAACTAGTGTTCTTAGCATACTTAATCCTTGACTCCTAATGATATTAATTCCATTAATTGTTTGTGGAATCATTAATGCAAAAACAATAATTGCAATTAATGTTAAAAGAGTGTTGTTTAGTTCCAAATTTTGAATTCTTTCTTCCGTTTTTTTCTTATTTGTAAATTTTAATTTATATATTATTAAAGAAATTAATTCTATAGCTATTAATGATATTAAAATATATACATATACAATTGAATTTACTGGTTTAAAAGAATATAAATTTATTTCAGATAAACTAACTGCAGTAAAGAATATAATCCAAAATATATTTAAGAAATTAGCATTTCTTTTAAATATAGATCTATTAATTGCAAAAAAAACTATAGTAAATAATAAGAATATTACACTAAACATATATTACCTCCATATTTTCTTTAACAATTCAAGTATTAATTTTGCTCTATTTGATATCATCACATAAAAACTATATGATTTCATTTTTGTAACATTACTATTGTGTCTTCTATATTGTATCAATTTATCATCAATAAATAATGATTTACCATTTTTTTCACTTATTAATCCAATCCATTGATCATGCATTTCTATATTATTAGGTATTGGTAAAATATATTTCTTTAAATTGCTATCAATAGTCATACAACAACCAATATACGTGTTTTTTATAATGTTTTTTATGATTCCACTGCCTGAGTTTCTATATTCAAAAAAAGAATTATACAATATTTCTTTCTTGTTTGAATCAAAAACAATGCAGTCATGAACAACACAAACACATTTTTTTTCTTCAAAAGTATTTAACACAGTTCTAACTTTGTTTGGCATCCATATATCATCCTGATCTGATAAAAATATATACTTTCCTTTACAATGTTCTATTGCATTTGCAAAATTTTGTTTCACCCCTTTTTTAGGTCCGGCTATTACTTTTATTCTTTTATCTTTATAAGATTTAACAATGGAAATAGTATGATCTGTTGAGCCATCATCACTTATAATTATCTCATCATCAGGATTTAATTGAACTATTATAGAGTCTATTTGTTTTTTGATAAACTCCTCCCCATTATATGTTGCCATTGCTACAGAGATAGAGTAATCTCTTTTCATATTACATTTTCCCCACTTTCATCCCTAAAAATCTTGCTGCCATATCAAATGGATATCTAAATAGAAGTGAAAATCTTCTTTCTTGGAATATTCTCTTCAGTACATATTTAGCTAAGGTTGCTCCGCTTCCTGTAGTACCAAACTGATCAAGATAATTATTTTCTTTAAAAAACATACCTGTTAATTTATACCTATTATATATTTCTTTTAATGTGAAATTATGTGAATGATAAACTACAGAATCTGAACAATATTTTATTTTATAATCACTCATTATTATTTTATATGCTATATACATATCCTCATTTATAGGTAATTTCTTATTGTCATATCCATTTAATTTTTTGAATACTTTTGTGCTTATTGAACTAGATGCGTCGCTAAAGAAAAAGGTTTTTAATCCAAGCTTCTCTATATCTTTTTTTGACTTAATTATACTTTTATCAGGATAATTTGATTCTCTTGTGTACTTTTCTAAATTATTATATTTAGTTAACTGTCTTGAATATGCTGCTACAATATCTTTATCATCTATATCTTTAACCAAATTATATAACCACAATTCATCTTCTATAACAACATCTTGAGTAATGAAAACTATGACATTTGCATTACTATCCATTGCTTCTTTTTCTCTAGTTAAGCTATGTGAAAAATCTTCTTTTTTTATCTTTTTATAATCAATTTTGTTTTGCTTTAAATAATCTTCTGTATTATCCTTACCTTCTGTTAAAACATATCTTATTTTATTAATTTTAACTTTCTTTTGTTTAAGTAATGATTTATGAAGATTATCAATGTAAACAAAAGCATTATATAAAGGGCAAATAATATCTACACTTATATTTTGATTTTTCACAAAATAAAACCTCCCATAATCAAATACTTTGGAAGATTATTATTTTGAATTATTTTAACTTCCATTTCTTTTTTTTACTTTATATAATAATACACTGAAAGTAAACTATATAATTGTCAAATAATATTATACTATAAATTACTATTTTAAACAATAAAATAAAAAGGCAAAGACTATTCTTCGCCTAAATATTTATTTATTTTCTTTGTTGCTTTTTTAACACTATCCATATTAGGAATAACAACACTTCTCATTTTACCAGGTGCTGAATATGTTTCTCTCATATATCCCCCGCCAGTGACTTGTTGCGTTTCTATTTTCCAAGAAGGCATATCATCTATTTGCTCTTTAACGATTAAAGAAATATACTTGCTTGGAATATTTGTTTTATAGGCGCCTTTAAGTGATTCCAATACTTGATCATATTTTAATAAAAGAGATTTATTATTTGAAATTTTATTAAGAACTGCCTCAAGTACTTGTTGTTGATTTTGTATTCTGTGATGATCACCATTTCTATATGCATATCTTTCTCGTGCATATGATAATGCTTGTGCACCATTAAAATGATTCATGCCAACTTTTACTTTAGTAATTTGAGCTCCACCATCACCACAATGACTGGTAAATGCAGTGTCGCTATAAATATCAACTCCGCCAACTAAATCAACAATTTTGATAACTGATTGAAAACCAACTTTAATGTTGTAATTAATCTTTATTCCAAATAAATCTTCTATAGTTTGTTGTGTTTTCTTTATACCATAAATCCCTGAGTTAGTTAATTTATCTTTAATACCTTTTGTTCCATGTAATTGAACATAATAATCTCTAGGAATACTAGTTAATAGTATTTTATGATTGTCGGGATTAATTGTTACTATCATGTTAACATCACTTCTTGTTTTATCAACAATTACTCCTGTTCTAGAATCGCTTCCAGATATCAATATACTAACTGGTGTTAGTTTGAATTCTTCTTTCTTTGGCTCTGGTTCTACTTCAACTGGCTTTTCTATTTCAAAATTATAAATAACCTTAATCATATCATAAACATCATCATATTCTTCTTCTAGTATTTGCATAAATCCATCAGTTACTATGATTGCATCTATCTTTTTCTTTAATAGATCTTCATAGAATTCTAATGGATTATCATATGCTTTTAGTTCTGCTGTTATCTTAGAACTAATAGTATTAACATAATCTTCTTTCTTTTCATCTACTATTGAAAATGCTATTGTTTTATTCTCTAAATCAGATAACTGATTATAATTGCTAGATTTTAATACTGCTATATTATATGCTGTTACTTCTATTCCATCATTATTAAATGCGCTATTCATAAAATTAGCTATATTATTGCCATGTTTAATTCCTAACCCTGATAATAGTATTAATAATAATGAAAATGATAATGCTACTATATTAAGCTTTAATTTGTTTAGTAATAAACAAATTATATTTATTATGTTTAATATTGCATAAATAACTATAAATATAACAAATATCTTAGTTGGTAGCATATCTAAACCATTCACTACTTTTATACAATATATTGAAAATGCTATTGTTATTAAAGCAATTACTGCTTTAATAATAAACCATATTTTACTTTTAATATCAGTATTCTTTTCTCTCTTCTTCATATTATCACTCCTAGTCTTATTATATTATACCAAATAAAAAGCACTTTTTGTGCTTTATTTTGCTCCAGTCTTCATAATAACTGCTTTTATGGTAGCAAATATACATTTTATATCTAATAAGAATGATCTATTTTGAACATAAAAGTATTCTAGAGCAAGTCTTTCTTCATATGTTGTGGCAGAACGTCCATGAGATGCCCACCATGATGTTACTCCAGGTTTAACCTTCTCATATATTTTATGATTACCATTATGTTCATCTAGTTCCCCTGGGATTAAAGGACGAGGCCCTATTAAACTCATTTCATTTCTTAATATATTAAACATTTGAGGAAGTTCATCTAAACTTGTTTTTCTAAGAATCCTTCCAGCTTTAGTTATTCTAGGATCATTATCTATTTTTTTATTCTCATCCCATTGTTTTTTATATTTAGGATTTTTTAATAATTCTTTTAGTTTTTCATCAGCATTAGGAACCATTGTTCTAAATTTATATAATTGAAATTCTTTACCAAATTTACCTACTCTAGTATGTTTATAGAAGATTGATTTAAAATCTCCAGTACACATGTACATTATTTTTACTATTAAAGCTATAGGTAACATACATATAATTCCAAAAAAAGCACAAAAAATATCGAATACTCTTTTTGAACCCCTATAGAAAAAAGTTCTTCTAGCTTCGACTTTGTCCATATCAACATCTTTTTCATCTAAAGCAACAGCACTAATATCTTCAGTCATATTATCTTTATACCTTCCCTTACATGCAAATAGAATTGTACCACAAAAATGAAAAAAAGTACATTATAAAAAGCAACTTTTGTTGCTTTTAATTATTTTGTGGTCTTGGCTTTCTTACTAGTCCACTTTCTTTTGAAAGGGTTACTGTATTTTTTATACATTCTGAAATAGCTTCTCTTGTATATATTTCTTCTCCACCAACTATTATTTCTGGTCCCATTCTAACATCTAAATCAGAAAAATGATAACTTGATAAACTCATTACTGTGTGAAACATTAAATCAGATGCTTCATCTGCTTTAACATTAAACGCAAAACTCCATAGTTTAGCTCCATCATCATTAAAACAATCTACATATATAGTTTTACTTAATACTTTAGGTAACCCCATAATATTAATCCCCCTTTTAATCCATCATATGTGATCTTATATTTGCATCAGTCGCTAATAAAACAACATCATTAATGCAGCCTTCTATATTATCTTTAGTCCATATTCTATTTTCTTCTAAATGAAGTATTACTTCTCCCATTTTAACTTCTACATTTTGAAAATGAAGGTTTAATAATACATTCATAGTATGTAACATACATTCACTTGCTTCATTCTTTCTAACAAAGAAAGTAAATCCCCAAGGAGTATTATATACATCAGTACATGCAGCATTTATATGAACACATTCTACTTTTTTATTCTCCATTTTTATTCCCCTGTTCTAACTTTAGTTTTGGTATCTTTAAATCAAATGTTTTAATCATAAAATCTTCAATTGATTCTTTAGTAGTTAAATTCATTTCTTCTAAGAATAATGGTTTGCTTCTATCCATTTTTAAAGTATTCATATCTTCTCCTGGTATATAAGATATAGCATGAGCTATCATCTCAGTAGCATCTTCTTCTCTTACAAAGAATTTAAAGTCATATACTTTAGGTATATCTCCATTATAAACAATATGAAAATTTATACATACTGATCTTACTAAATTAACATTTGATTCCATAAATAATCTCCTCGATACGAAAAAGTATTTTAACATATAATATATACTAAGTCAAAAAAATAATCACAAAATGTGATTATTTTTGTTTCTTTAATAAATCTCTAATCTCTTCTAGTAATACTACATCTTCTGGTTTCTTTGGTTCTTCTGCAGGTTTTTCTTCTTCTTTTCTCTTAAATCTATTCATAGCTTTAACTACTAAGAAAATACAGAATGCTACGATTATGAAATTAATAACTAATGAAATAAAGTTTCCATAATTTAATGTAGCTGCTCCAGCAGTAGTAGCTTCTTCTAATGTTGCATATTTATTACCATCAAGTGCTACAAACCAATTAGAAAAATCAATTCCTCCAGTAATTAGTGATATTAGTGGCATTATAATATCATTTACTAAGCTTGTTACAATAGCACCAAAAGCACTACCTATAACAACACCAACAGCCATATCTACTACATTACCTTTTTTAATGAATTCTCCAAATTCTTTAATAAATCCTTTTGATTTTTCAGCAACTTTTTTCTTTTCCATAGTTTCCTCCTATACAAGATTATTATAACATACTATTTACTTCTTTTAGGAAATAATTTTCCAAAAGGTTTTAATCTTCTTTGTCTTTGTTTTTCATTAATTATTTTAACTGTTTCTTCTATTTGTGCATTTATATGTTTCTTTATAGTATTAGTACTTAATAAAGCATTATAACGCTCCTTTATCTTAGCTAATTTATCAGTATATTCACCAGAAACATTTTTATATTCATATATTTTTTGCATTCTTGATAAATAATAATAGAACTTAATTAATGAATCATCATCAGTAGTAAAAACAAATACTCTAAATTCTGATTCATCTTCAACTAATAAATCAAAATATTTATTTTCTTGTTCTATTTCTCCTAACACATCTAAAAATACACTTCCATCATTTGACTTTGACATAAATTATTTATTCTCTCTCTTTCCACGCAAGTATTATATACATTAATAGTGTTATTGTCAATTAGAGACAGTTAAAAACGCCTCATAAGAGGTGTTTTAAAAGGCATAGTAAGAGAATTTATAAAAAATTTTTATTATTTTTAAATTTACATTAGTTTTTTATTTCTATATATATTTATTTTATATTAATAACCTATAGTCATCACTTTCCTTTCATGATTAAAGTATAAGTGATGAAACTGAAATGAACTTGAAAAAAAAGAATTTTTTTCAAATTCTTTTTTTACCAGTGCCAATCTACTATTTCTGGAAGATCTTCTCCTGTTTCTCTTATATATTCAGAGTGTTCAATTAATTTATCTTTACACCATTCAATTACTGGTCCTCTCTTTTCACCAAGTTCTGGTAAATATTTAAGAGCATCCATTACTAAATGGAATCTATCTAAATGATTTTGAACTTTCATATCAAATGTAGTAGTAATAGTACCTTCTTCAATATAACCATGTACATGCATATTCTTATTAGTACGTTTATATGCAAGTTGATGAATTAAATGAGGATATCCATGATATGCAAATATTATTGGTTTTTTCTTTGTAAATAATGCATCATATTCAGCATCATCTAATCCATGTGGATGGTTAGTACTACTTTGTAGTTTGAATAAGTCTACTACATTTATAAATCTTATTTTTAATTTAGGGAATTTTTCTCTTAATATTTTTGTTGCTGCTAGAGCTTCAGTTGTTGGTGTTTCACCACAAGAAGCCATAACTAAGTCAGGTTCACTACCTTCATCATTACTAGCAAATGCCCATCTTCCAAGTCCTTTAGTACAATGTTTAACTGCTTCATCCATACTTAAGTATTGTTGACGAGGATGTTTAGAAGCAATAATAACATTAATATAATTTTTACTTCTAATACAATGATCAAAACAAGAAAGTAAACAGTTAGTATCTGGTGGTAAATATATTCTTGTTATATCAGCCTTTTTAGTAACCAAATGGTTAATAAATCCTGGGTCTTGATGAGTAAATCCATTATGATCTTGTTGCCATGCATATGACGTTAAAATATAGTTTAAACTAGCTATATCTTCTCTCCATGGAAGTTCGCTACACATCTTTAACCATTTAGCATGCTGTGAAGCCATTGAGTCAACTACTCTAATGAATGCCTCATAGCTATGGAAGAATCCATGTCTACCAGTTAAAAGGTATCCCTCTAACATACCTTCACAAGCATGTTCTGATAAGAATGAATCAATTACTCTACCAGATTTCTCTAAATATTCATCTGTATCTAATGTTTGACCATTCCATTCTCTATTAGTTACTTCAAATACATGATTTAATCTATTTGATAAAGCTTCATCTGGTCCAAATACTCTAAAATTATCTGGATTATTTTTAATAATATCTCTTACAAAAGCACCAAGTTCCATCATATCTTGTTTAACAAGTTCACCTGGTTTTTTAACATCAACAGCATAATCTTTAAAATCAGGAATATTTAATTCTTGTAATAGGTTACCACCATTAGCTATTGGGTTAGCGCCCATTCTTCTATTTCCCTTAGGACATAATTCTTTTAATTCTTTCTTTAATGTACCATTTTCATCAAATAGTTCTTCTGGATGATAACTCTTTAACCAAGCTTCTAATACTTTTAAGTTTTCTTTATGATCTTTATCTACTGCAATTGGTACTTGATGAGCTCTAAATGAACCTTCTACCATTTTTCCATCTACTTCTTTTGGTCCAGTCCATCCTTTAGGAGTCTTTAATATAATCATTGGGTAAACTGCTCTTTTATTTAGTCTACTCTTTGCTTTAATTTCTTGTATATCATGAATACATCTATCTAAAGCATCAGCCATAGCTTCATGTATTCTCATTCTATTTGAACTTTCTACTATATATGGATTATAACCATATCCTTCAAATAGTTTAATTAATTCTTCTTGTGGAATTCTAGCTAACACTGTTGGGTTAGCAATCTTATACCCATTTAAATGAAGTATTGGTAAAACAATACCATCAGTTAAAGGATTAATTATTTTATTTAAATGCCATGAAGTAGCAAGTGGTCCAGTTTCAGCTTCACCATCTCCTACTACACAAGCAGCTATTAAATCAGGATTATCTAAAACTGCTCCATAAGCATGACATAAACTATATCCTAACTCTCCACCTTCATTAATACTACCTGGAGTTTCAGGTGTAACATGAGATCCTATTCCACCTGGGAAACTAAATTGTTTAAATAGTTTTTTCATTCCTTCTTCATCTTCTGTAATATTTGGATATACTTCTGAATAAGTACCTTCTAAATATACATTAGATACACAAGCTTGTCCTCCATGTCCTGGTCCAGATACATAGATCATATTTAAATCATACTTCTTAATAATTCTATTTAAGTGAGTATAAATAAAGTTTTGACCTGGTACTGTTCCCCAGTGACCAACTAACTTAGCTTTAACATCACTAAGTTCTAAAGGACGTTTAAGAAGTGGATTATCTCTTAGATATATTTGTCCTAATGATAAGTAATTACATGCCCTAAAATAAGCATCCATTTTTTCAAATTCATTCATATTCTTTTTTCTCCTATTATATATATCTATTATATTATCATTTTAGCATAAAAAAAAGAGTTATAAAACTCTTTCACATAAATCTTCATATTTACTTCCATGAGGAGTAATAATGAATTGTCTAGTATTCTCATCTACTATCTTAATTCTAATATCTAATCTATTCTTAGGAAGAATATCTTCAATTAGATCAGACCATTCAATAATACAAACTCCCTTTTTAGTAAAGTATTCTTCAATACCTATATCTTGTTTAATATCACTTAATCTATATACATCCATGTGGAATAATTTCATTTCTCCACCATAGTATTCTTTAATAATAGTAAATGTAGGAGATGTTATATTCTCAGTAATACCAAGTGCTTGTGCAAATGCTTTAGCAAACACAGTTTTACCACTACCAAGATCTCCTTCCAAACATATTACCATATTAGGAAATTTCTCAGATTCTATATTTTGTGCTAATTCCATTGTGTCATCTTCAGAATAAGCTGTAATTTTGTATGTCATATATTCCTATCACCATATTCATTGTATCATTTAAATATTTTTTAGTACAAGTTTTTTTGTATAATTTACAAATCTTTTTAAAAGGAAAGATTTTTATGTATCAAACTACCCCATTTCACTATATATTAATGTATATATGAATGTTTACACAAATTATACACACATTTCATAATGAAAAAGTATTAAAAATATATATATTTTATTAATGAAAAAACTATATATAAAATAGACACTATTCAAAAGTGTAAACCAATTCTTCCTAGTATTTAAGGCAAATTATTAATTTTTGATGTCTTTTTTAACAAAGGATTTTAATCCTAATAAATAAAAAAGTGTCATGTAAACAGTGTCAAGTAATACTCCACTCTTTAAGTTTAAATTTATATCATATGTCTTATTTAACACTTCCAAATTTTCAGGATTTTCAAAAATTGAAAAATCTAAATATGGAAGAGGAGTAAAAATTATGAATTTTAGATCCATATTTAATAAGAATTGAGTTATCAAAAGTGAGAAAGAAAATAGCAGGATACAAAAACAAATCGTAAACGATTTTGAACGTATTTTTGACGAAAAGTACAAAATTTGGCCAGAAATCGTAAAAATCGGAATTGAGTAAGTTAAGTACTTAGAAACGTAAAAAATGTCGATTTTTGCCTCAAAAATAGAGGTAAAAATTATAATAATTAATACACTTATGTAACTATATCCTATTATAAGTGCCATTTTAGAAACGTAGATTCTATGCCGGCTCACGGGCTTAGTGAGGTAAAATCTAAACGTTCCCCTATCAATTTCATCACTAATAATTCCACTAAAAAATAGAATTTCAAAAATACCCACAAAAGGTATCAAATTGAACGAAAGAACAAATGCACTTTTTTTAACAAATTTGATAAAAATAAAAAATAAAAGTATCAAAATTATCCATGAAAGTACGATTTTCCCTGGTTTCACCTTATAAATCTCGTTTTTAATTAGGTTTATCATTGATCATCTCAAAGAACTCTGATTCAAGTGTATTCTTCTCTAATATGCGGTAAACACTGACATTGTTGAAGATTAGCTCCTTATTTATCTTAGAAATCTCTTCATTATTAGCATATACTTCTAAATTTTCATTTACTGCATATTTATTTAGTAAAATTTTTGCTTTAGAATAATCATCTACTACAAAAGAAACTAGACACTTTTGCTTTACACCTCTCTCTTTTTTGTTTTTTATATTAATAATAGTCCCATTATTGATAAAAATTACCTTATCACACAAATTTTCAACCTCACTTAACATGTGTGATGAAATTATTATGGTTGTATCTTTCATATTTTTTAACATATCCATAATTTTTTTAACGCCAACTGGATCTAATCCATTTGTTGGTTCATCAAGAATCAAAATTTTGGGTTTATTAATTAATGAAGAAGCTATTCCTAACCTCTCTTTCATTCCAAGAGAATAAGTTTTGAATTTTTTACCCAAATATTTTTCCATTTCGACAATTTTTACAATTTCTTTTACTGTTTCTTCATCAACATTTTTAAACATTGTTTTAAAAATTTCTAGGTTACGTTTTCCACTTAGGTTATAATACAAATCTGGATACTCAATTAGAGTTCCGATGATGCTCATAGCCTTCTCAAAGTCATTTTTTAAGTCAAAATTGTAGTAACTTACCTCTCCAGTATCATAATTATAAAGACCAGTCATTATTTTTAACAAAGTGCTTTTTCCTGCGCCATTTGGGCCAACTAAACCCACTTTCTCACCTTCATAGATATCAAAATTAATATCATGAAGAATTTTCTTTCCATTAATACTCTTAGAAATATTTCTAACACTCACTGCTTTGATCATTTTCTCTTTCCTTTCATCTGGATTTTATAAAATACGGTTACATAATTCAAACTAGTATATTTGAATCTTGAGTGTAAAAAGTTACTCATAATTTATTTTTATTTATAACAAAAAAGAATAGTTAGTTTCCTAACTATTCTATTATTCAATTATAAGTAAATTTTATTCTTCATCTAAATTAATATGTTCTTCTTGAATTAGATCAGCAAATTGAGTCTTAAACTTCTCTAATTCCTTTATTTTAGAGTCTTCATAGATAACTTTAGTTCTCTTAATAGCTTTCCAGAAATGTTTTAATTTAACTTCAGTAGCATTCTCATATAATGCCATAGAGAAAGCACTCATTACGATAGTTAAAGCAATATCTGGATATCTATTACCTATTTCGTATACTCTCTTGTATTCATCAGTCATTTGTACGATGAATGCAAATATCTTTTCTTTAATGAAATCAGTATAATTTAGCTTAATTCCAGTACGTTTTTCATATTTAGGATAAGTACCCATTAAAATTTGAGTACATTGTTCCATAGTAGGTTCAAGTACATCTACTCTTAAGAAACGTCTTAGGAAGGCTCTATCTCTTAAGATATATGCTTCAAATTCTTCATCTGTTGTAGCACCAATCATCTTAATATCACCACGGTCTAAGCCTGGTTTTAACATGTTAGCAAAGTCTATAGACATATTTGAAGTATTTCTATTAACAAGTAAGTGAACCTCATCTATAAATAGAATAATGTTTTTCTTAGTCTTTAATTCATCTACTAATAGTTGTAATTTATTCTCACTAGTACCATCTACTATTGTTTCTCCAAGTAAACTTGAAATATTAACTTTAATTAATTCATATGGTTTTAAGGCATTTGGAATAGTTCCATTAACCATCTTATAACCAATTCCTTCTACAATAGCAGTTTTACCTATACCAGCTTTACCAACAAGAAGTGCACTCTTCTCTGGTGTTAATAGTATTTCTATTGCTTGTTCTATTTCCTTTTCACGACCAATAGCTGGGTTTGTTACATATTCCTTTCTACTTAGGTTTTCACCATAAGTATCAAGAATACTATATTTAATCTTCTTTTCTTCTGGTTCTGGTGCTACTGGAGCTGATCCAGTTACTTCACTAAATGTACTTGAATCCATCCCAGTAGAATCAGTAGGTCTAACATTATTACCAAATTCAACTATTTCTAATTCATTATTCATTTTTTTATTCCCTCTTTACTATATCAATTTTATCAATTTTGTATTAAAAAGTCTATAATTTTATTGACAAAAGACACTCCCTATATTATACTATCTTATGTAGCTGCCCAATTAGCTCAGTCGGTAGAGCGCACGGCTGTTAACCGTTAGGTCGCAGGTCCGAGTCCTGCATTGGGCGCCATTAAAAAATTAACTCAAGTCTTCTTGAGTTTTTTTTATACCTATTTTATAATAAAAATAGAGGTTACATATGACAATAAATCAAATAAAATTTCCAATATATATGACATGCATAATCCTAGCATTTATAGGGGCTTGCGTGTTTATTTATAAATATTTAATGAATAAAAAGATAAAAAAGAAAGACATACTTTTATATGTCAGTATGATAGTTCCTTTTGGTCTTCTTGGATCATTAATTGTCTGTTATATAATAGATAAAAACATGGGATTATCCAGTTACATAGGTTGCTTTGTGCTGATTTTGACCAGTATTTTTTATGAAAAGGTAAATCCGAGCAAGAATTTGGAATATGTTAGGTGTACTATGTTATCAATGCCACTACTTTATGGAATTTCAAAATTAGGATGTTTTTTCGCAGGATGCTGTTACGGACTTCCATATAATGGATTATTTTCAGTTACATACTCTTCTGGACTTAACATTCCACTCTTCCCTATTCAACTACTAGAATCCCTAGTATTTATAGGCCTTTTCATAGGTTTACTATTCATAAATAAGAAACACAGTAAAAATATAATCAGTATTACAATAATAGTTTGTGCATTTGCAAAATTTGCTTTAGACTTTTTAAGATATGATCATTTAACAAAGGTAATTACCACTAATCAGATTATAAGTCTTATGTTACTATTTATTGTAATTGTAAATATGATAAGAAAAAAATTGTTAAATAAATAAAATAATAATATAATTAAGATAAGGAAGTGAAAATATGAAATGTTCTAAATGCGGTTATGAAATAAATGAAGGAGATAAATTTTGTAGAGAGTGTGGACAAGTAGTTGAAAGCACTACTCCAGAAAAAGAAGTAAAAGAAAAGACAAAAAAAGTAGAAGAACCAAAGGAAGAAGTAAAAGAAGAAGTTAAAACAGAAGTAACCACTGTTACTAATAAACCAGAAGAAAAAAGAATAGTTAGTTCTATGGCAAATGATACATTCTTCTGTTTATGTTCTATAATTTGTTATATTGCTTGTCCTTTATTAACAGGTTTATTTGCATATTTAGCTACAAAGTCTGATGTATTTTCCCTATTTGCAAGAATACCAATGATTTTGCCTTTTGTAGCATATGCTCTAGCAATATATGCTAAGGTTAAATATCCAGAAAGTAAATTTGCTAAAATACTACTTATTATATATATTGTATTATTTGTATTAGGTATTATATTAATGATAATAGCAGTAATCGCTTGTGCTATATTCCTAAGAGATTGCTTGGAAGGATGTCAGGGACTTGGATCTATTATCTCATTGTTATTTGGTTAAAATAAAAAGACTCATTTGAGTCTTTTTTATTGTACTGCAATTTTACTAGCTTCATTTGGATTAACTGTTATTTTAACAGTATATCTAGCAAGTTCATCATTATCATAAATCTTGCCTTCTTTAATATCATCCAAATATACGCTAAATCTATCTCTATCATCAAGTTTTAATGATACATATACACCATTAACACTAGCTTTAGTGTAATAATCATAATAAACTTCATAATATCTAGTTTCTATTTTAACTTTACCTTTTATATTTTTGTCATGTTTAATAACATATTGAGTATTGTAATTACTATTAAATGTAATTATGAATTTTTCATTTGATTCTTTTGGTAAATCATATGTCTCTAGTTTTCTAGTCATTGTATACTTTTCACTAACATCTTGTACATAATCAATATCCTTAATCTCTCTAAATGCCATAACTCCACCAAAAGCTATTAAAGCAACAGATAAGAATATAATTATAAGATTTAATCTAAGAGACATCTTCTTTCTAAATATAGCTCTATTAATCATAATAACAAGCCATAATATTAGGAAATCTATTCCGAATAAGCAAATAATAACACCTTTAAACTTAATACCATCTAAATAAGCAAATATAGCTGCAAAGAACACAACTGTTACCCATAACCATATAAATACAAGTACGCATGTAAAAAACACTCCTAGAGTCCTTAAAATAACTCTTTTTATTCTAGTACTTCTACTCTCAAATATATGAGTTTCACTTACTATTTCACTAACATCACTTATTTTATCTTCTACTTCTTCTTTAACTTCTTCTACTATTTCTTTAGGAGTATCAGTTACTTTTCTTTTCTTAAATGATACGTCTTTAGTTAAGAAGTTTTTAATTTTATTGAATACTGATTCTTTTTCTTCTTTCTTAGTATCTTTCTTTTCTTTCTTAACTTCTTTTTTCTTATCTTTCTTTTTAGAAGCTAACTTTTCTTTTAATCTAACAAATATATTAGGTTTCTTTTCTTTCTTAATTTTTATTGTTTCTTTTTTCTTAGTTTCTTTCTTTGGTTTTTCTTCTTTCTTTTCTTCTTTTTCTTTCTTCTTATTCTTAAAGTATTTACTAATCTTTTCAAAAACACTTACTTTTTCATTTTTAAAAGGTTCTAATTCTTTAGCTGCTAATTCTTCAGGATCACCTAGTCCTTTAATTATGTCTTTAATCTTTTTTCCACTTGCTTTTTCAGACTTGATAAAAGAATCGTATTTATTAACGATTTCATCTTTGTGTTTTGAATCACCCAAGAAAGAACTTAATTCTTCTAAAAATTTCTTATCCTTTTTCATACCATATATCCCCTTTTGTACATAAAGCAAACATATTATAGCATATAGTTTCTAAGAAAAAAAGGGAAAAAACACTATTTTTTAAAAAATTTTATTGTAAAAATAAAAAATAATTAGCACTCTCTATTGACAAGTGCTAATTATTGAGTATAATTATATTTGTAAGGAGATGATAATAATGAGTTTATTACCAGACAGATTTTATTTAGATGATTTCTTTAATGATTTTGCACCAATGCCAAAAATGAAAAATCTAGATATGAAGTGCGACATTTATGAGAAAGGTGGTAATGTTCATATTGAACTAGAAGTTCCTGGATATGATAAAAAAGATATCAAATTAGACGTAGATAAAGGTGTTTTAACTGTTGAAGGTCATACTGACAGTGAACATGAAGATAAGGATAAAAAATATTATAGAAAAGAAAGAATTTCAGGATCTTTTAGAAGACAATTCACTATTGGAGATATAAATGAAAAAGATATTCATGCCGCATTTAATAATGGTGTATTAAAAGTTACATTCCCTAAAGAAGAGAAGAAAGAACAAAAGAAATATATCCAAATAAATTAATATTAATTAAATAAAAAAAGCTTCATTTGAAGCTTTTTTATTTTGTAACATTAAATCTAAAGTAACAGATATCTCCATCTTGCATTAGATAATCTTTTCCCTCTAGTCTTGCTTTACCTGCTTCTTTAACTTTTAATTCACTTCCACAAGCAATTAAGTCATCATAACTCATTACTTCTGCTTTAATGAATCCTTTTTCAAAGTCAGTATGTATTATACCAGCACACTCTGGTGCTTTCATACCATCTTTAAATGTCCATGCTCTAACTTCATCTTTACCTACAGTAAAGAATGTTTTAAGTCCTAGCATATGATATGTAATATGAATTAATTGATCTAGTCCACTATTAGCAATACCAAGTTCATGTAAGAACTCTTCTTTACTTTCAACATCAAGTTCTGCTAACTCACTTTCTATCTTAGCACACATTAGTACTACACTAGCTTTCTCAATAGAAGCTATTTCTCTTACAACATCTACATATTTATTACCACTACTTAGTAAATCATCTTCACTAACATTAGCTAAATATATAAATGGTTTATTAGTAATAAGATTAAAATTCTTAAGTAATTTTTGTTCTTTTTCATCAAACTCTGTTAATCTTAACATCATTCCATTACTTAATACTTCTTTTGCTTTCTTTAAAGTAGCTACTTCAAATAATGCTTCTTTATCATTAGTAGTAACGGCTTTCTTTTCTATCTTACCTATTCTATTTTCTACTATTTCTAAATCACTTAGAATTAATTCATAATTAACTATTTCTATATCACGTCTTGGATCAATAGATCCTTCAACATGAATAATATCTTTACTTTCAAAACATCTAACTACTTCTACTATTGCATCTACTTCTCTTATATTAGCTAAGAACTTATTACCAAGTCCTTCACCAGTAGAAGCACCTTTTACTAACCCCGCAATATCTATAAACTCATATTGTGTTCCGATTAGTCTTTCTGGCATATACATATCATTTAATACTTCTAGCCTCTTATCTGGAACACTTACAACTCCAACATTAGGATCTATTGTTGCAAATGGATAATTGGCAGCTAATATATTCTTTTTAGTAATTGCATTAAATAAAGTGCTTTTTCCAACATTTGGAAGTCCTATAATACCTGCCTTAAGCGCCATAACTCACCCCCGGGAATGATCCAATACCAGTTGGAATTCCTATCATATAGAATCCTATAATTGCTATAAACATAATAATTGCAGTATATGCTGCATATGGCATCATATACTTAATACCATCTTTCATAGTTACCATATCTTCTTTATTATACTTTTCTAAGAAAGCTAAATATATAACAAAGAATGTAAATAATGGAGTAATACCACTAGTAATAGAAGATGATGTAACATATATTATTTGAGCAAACTCAGGACTAATACTAGCATTCATATAAAGTGGTACCATACTACCTGATATCATTTTCCACTTAGCTAGAGAATTTGGATTTAATATATTACTAATAGCAATTAATATAATTGTTATTATTATTAATCCTACACCAGTAAATGAAATACCACCAATCCATTTAGCACAAAGTCCAGTAAGAACTTCTCCTATATTACTTTCTTCAAATACACTTATAAATAATGATGCAAAGAATAATAACACCATTATATTGCCAATATTATCAAGTGAATAAGCAAGTGATTCAGTAACATCTTTAGCATTTTTAATAGTCTTACACATTATTCCATATCCAAAACCTATTATTACAAATAAGAATGTTATTATAAATATAAATCCTTGATTAAATAAAGAATCAGCTCCAAATAACATATCTATATATATTGTAGCTCTATGATCAAGAAGTGCTCCTGATAATGGAAGTCCTGGTATAATCATATAAATAACTATTAATGAATATAATGCTCCAAGTCCAAGACCAACTATTATTCCTCTTAATTCTTTATTTGTTATAACTACATCCTCTTCATCATGTTCATACTTAGGAAGTTTAGGCATAATCTTCTTTTCTGTAACAAAAGTGAATACAAATGCTGTTGCTATTAATAAACCAATCATTATAAATAATGAGAAGAATGTTCCAATAGCATAGTTTTCATCTATTGTCTTAGCAGCACTTAAAGTTAATTTTAATAATGAACTATCATTAGCAGTTAAGAATATATTAATTCCACTACCAAATGATAATGCTGCAAATGAAGCAATAATTCCTCCAAATGGATTACGTCTACCATATTTAAATAGTAAAGCTCCTATTGGAAGCATAATAACAAATCCTATATCACCAAATAATGATAATAATAAACTAATAAATATTAATATAAATGTAATTGTATTCTTTTTAGAATTCTTAGTTAATAATGTGAAGAATGATTTTAAAAATCCAGACTTCTCAAGTACACCAATACCTATTAATACTATTATTAATATTGAAAGTGGTGTAAATGACATAAAATTCTTAACAGCATGTGTAACTATATATTTAGCGCCACTTAAGCTAAATAAGTTTTTTACTTCTATTATATTATTAACAAGTGTTCCTGTTGTACTAACAGTAGTATATTCACTTTGAACATTCAATAAATGAAGTAATCCACTTAATATTACAGTTACTATGGTAAGAATAATAAATGTCATAACAGGACTTATTCTTTTCCTTTTTTTAAACATTAAATCTCACTCACCTTTTTAAGTTTCTTGTTAAATTCCATACGATCCATCATGATACTTCTACCACAATTAACGCATTTTATTTTAACATCTACACCCACTCTAGTTACTTCCCAAAGATTAGTTCCGCATGGGTGGGCTTTTTTCATAATAACTTTGCTTCCTATTTTATACTCTTTGTTCATCTTAATCAACACTCACATCAACGTTTAATATTTCAAGTATTCTCTCTAAATCCTTTTCACTATTAAAAGGAATTACAATCTTTTTATTTTGAATCTTAACTTTATTGCCAATCTTTTCTGTGAATGCATCTGCTACATAATCATATTCTCTTGTAGGTCTATTTACTTTAATTTTATTTTTTCTTTCATAATTAGGATTACTTGCTATTTCTTCAAGTGCTCTTACTGATAAATGTTCATTCATAACTCTTTTAGCTAATTCTAGTATTTTATCAGTATCTTCTAGTTTACTAAGTACTCTAGCATGTCCCATAGATATATATCCATTTAGTATATGTTGTTTTACTTCATATGGTAGTTTTAATAAACCAATCATATTAGTAACATAACTTCTACTCTTTCCTACACGTCTTGCTAATTCTTCTTGAGAAATACCTAGTTTACCAACAAGATTTTGATAAGCTTCAGCTTCTTCTATAGCAGTTAAATCTTCTCTTTGAATATTTTCAAGTAATGCTATTTGCATCATATCTTCATCAGAGAATTCTTTAATAACAGCTGGTACAGTTTCTAAGCCTGCCATTCTAGCAGCCTTACATCTTCTTTCACCAGCTACTATTTCATAACCATGAATACTCTTTTTAACAATAACAGGTTCAACTACACCAAACTCTTTAATAGATTCAGCTAATTCTTGTAACTTTTCTTCATCAAAAGTTCTTCTTGGTTGATAAGGATTACTTCTTAAATCATTTAGATTTACTTCAACAATATCTTCTTTTTTAGCATTATGACTTATTTCATCCAATGAATCAAGTGGATTAGAATATAAACTTTCATTGCTAAATAATTGTTCTAGTCCTTTTCCTAAAGCCTTTCTCTTATTATTATTTGTTTCCATTTCTTTCAATCACCTCTTTAGCCAAATTTAAATATGCTAGAGCCCCTTTACTCTTTGGATCATATTCTATAATTGGTTTTCCATGACTTGGTGCTTCAACTAGTTTAACTAGTCTTGGAATAATAGTACTAAATACTTTCTCATTAAAGAATTTACGTACATCTTCTACTACTTCAAGACCAAGTAATGTTCTACCATCTAACATAGTTAATAAAACACCCTCTATTTCTAAATTTTGATTAACTCTCTTTTGTACTTGTAATATAGTTTTTAATAAAAGATTAACTCCTTCTAAACTATAATACTCACATTGAATAGGTATTAATACTGAATCAGATGCAGCTAGAGCATTAGTAGTTAAAATACCTAAAGCAGGAGGACAATCTATAATAATATAATCATATCTATCTCTAACTTTATTAATTTGATTCTTTAATTGTTCAGTCATGATAAATTGTCTATCTTGCATACTTAGTTGCATTAATTCTATTTCAGCACCTGCTAAATCTATAACAGATGGTATTATACTTAAATTTTTAAATGGTGTCTTAATGATAGCGTCCTTAATTTCGCATGCCCCCATTATAACATCATATGTACTCTTTTTAATCTTAGCTCTTTCTATACCAAGACCAGTAGTAGTATTACTTTGAGAATCTAAATCTATTAATAATACTTTCTTGTCTAAATGTCCTAAAGAACTAGATAAATTTATACTTGTTGTTGTTTTTCCTACTCCACCTTTTTGGTTTACTAATGATATTACTTTTCCCACTGCGCATACCTTCCTTACTAACAAATATTTTATCATACATTAATACTTTTTTAAAGCAAGAATATTATTTTATTTCATATTATTTCCTACAAAATAAAAAGAGGGGTGACCCTCTTTATTTTCTATCTAATATATCTCTAGCAGCAATTAATCCAGTAGCAGCAGCAGTAACTATATTACCTGCTTTACCAGAACCATCACCTACAAAGTATATATCATAATCTTCTAATTTGAATTTGTTATTTGTAGTTATTTCATTACTAAAGAATTTAATCTCTGGTCCATATAATAATGTTTCATCATTATTAACACCAGGTATTATCTTATCAAGTTTTTCTAGTCCTTCTAGAATATTAGTAATTATTCTATGAGGAAGTACTAGTGATAAGTCTCCAGCAACACAATCTTTTAAAGTTGGTTCAATAAATCCTTTATTGATTCTCTTCCAATCAGAACGTCTTCCTTTTCTTAAATCTCTAAGACATTGTACTATTGGTTTTCCATCTCCTAAAGTATTAGCTATTCTAGCAATACTCTCTCCATATAATCTTGTGTTAGTAACTGGTTCAGTAAGACCCACTTTACTAATAAAAGCAAAGTTGGAATTCATAGATTTAACGTCTTTTAATGAATGACCATTAACACAAATAAATCCATAATAATTTTCTTTTGTTACATAACCACCTGGGTTAGTACAGAAAGTTCTTATTTCATCAGTATAAGTATCAGTCTTAATAAATATAGTTGGATCATAAATAATATTAGTAATATCTTCTAGTATTTCTTTTCTAACTTCTACTCTAACACCAATTTCAATACTTTGTGATGTATATGGTATTTCATATTTATCAGCTAATTCTTGAATCCATTTAGCACCAGTTCTACCTGGAGCAACAATTACATTCTTAGCATTAATTGTTTCATCTTTAGTCTTATTTTTCATGATTAAATCATGATCATTTTTACCATTACTTACAATATCAATAACATCAGTATTTTGATAAATAGTAACACCTTTCTTTTCTAAGAAATCAGTAAATTCTTTTATATAAAGCGGTAATTTATCACTACCTAAATGTTTTTGTTTAATGATTAATAGTCTAGCTCCAGTTTTAGCTACTTCTTTTTGAATTTCTTTAGCTTCATCCATATTAGATGGATATACTTCACTATCCATATTAAACTTAGTAAATATCTTTTCAGTATCATCTATAATATCATATGCTTCACTTTGAGACATATATTTAAATAAATCACTTTTACCAAGTTTAGGAATAAAGTTTAACTTTCCATCAGAGAATGTTCCTGCTCCACCATAACCAGACATAATTTGACAAGGATTACAGTTTAAGCATTTTCCACCATTAACTTTCATTGGACACATTCTGGTTTCAGCTCTATGTCCTTTATCTATTAGTGCTACTTTAAGTTTATTATTATTGGTTATTAACTCATAAGCACTAAATAGTCCTGCTGGACCTGCTCCTACTATAGCCACATCAAATTTTTTCATATTAATCACTCCCTACCAATTTTTGATATTTTATTTATTATTTTCTTTGCTTTTTCCTCTAACCTCTTTAATTTTTTTAATTCTCTTTTTGTTAATTTGTTTTCTTCACTAGAAGCTTCTTGTACTTCTTCATGTAAGTCTTTTTCTAACTTAGTATAAGCTACTTTACCTACTAATGTTTTAGGAAGAGAATCTCTAAATTCATATTCTGCAGGTAAACTATATCTAGCTAAGTTCTTTTCACAATGTTCTTTAATACTTCTTTCTATTTCTTTAGTTGGTTTTAACCCATCATTAAGTACAATAAATGCTTTAGCAACTTGTACTTTCTTAGGATGAGGTATACCAATTACTGTAGAAGTAAATACCTTTGGATGAGAATTAATAACTGTTTCAATATAACTTGGATATAGATTATATCCATTTGAAACTATCATTCTCTTAATTCTTTGCTTAAAGAATATAAATCCATCTTTATCCATATAAGCAGCATCTCCAGTATGAAGCCATACTCTACCATCTTTATGTTGTTGAAGAGCTTGAATAGTTTCTTCTAGATTATTTAAGTATCCCATCATTACTGTTGGTCCACTTATACATAATTCTCCTTCTTCGCCAATATCTGCTGTTACATGAGAATTAAATTTAACTATTTTTACTCTAGTACCTGGGAATGGTATTCCAATTGAACCTTCTTTATAATGTCCAGTTGGAGTAACACATATAGCAGCACTAGCTTCAGTTAAACCATATCCTATTCTTACTTCAGCACTACTTCCATGATCTTTGAAGTATTTATCTACTCTTTTCTTCAAATCAGCAGACATAAAGTCTCCACCACTAATAGCAACCTTTAAATTTTCTAAATCATTTTTACCTAATTTAGTTTGTGTTAAAGATTCAAATAATGAAGGTACTCCTGCTACTATTGAAGCTTTTGATTTATGTAATAATTTACCAAATTCTTTTGGATTAAATTGAGGAACTAATATAGTTTTCATTCCGCATCCAAGAGCAGTATGCATACATACTCCAAGTCCAAATCCATGGAATATTGGTAATATTGCAAGTACTGATTCTTCTGGTCCAGATTGTTCTATCATCTTATGACAAGAAAGAGCAAGTGAGTTAAAGTTATAGTTAGAAAGTACTATTCCTTTTGGATCTCCACTAGTACCACCACTATATAAAATAACAGCTGGATCATCTTTCCTTCTTAAACATGTTATTTCTCCTTCATATCCATAACCATAATTCATAAACTCATTCCAAGTCATGATATTATCAGTTAACTCAATCTTAGGAGTTTGTCCAATCTTTCTAAATTTATAAATAAATTTCTTAATATTTTTAAGTCCATCTCCAGCAGTAGCAATAGCTATTGTTTCAAGTACTGTCTTATCTGCTATATTATGGATTTTTTCATATACTAAATCTAGTACAAGTAAGAACTTAACTTCACTTTCACTTAAGAAACGTTGTATTTCTGTTTCAGCACTAAGTGGGTGAATTATTAAAGCAATTGCTCCTACCATATTAATGGCATAAAAAAGAATTAAAGCTTGAGGAGTATTAGGCATCACAATTGCAACTTTATCATCCTTTTTAACACCTAAACTCTTTAAAGAAGCAGCTGCCTTTCTAATTCTTTCATATAATTCTCTATATGTATATGTACTTCCATAAAACTCCATAGCTATATTTTCTGGATATCTAGATACACTATCTAAGAAGTATCCAACCATTGTAGTTTCTGGAAATACTAAATCACTAGTTACACCCTCAGGATAAAACTTTTCCCAAGGATTAGCCATTTCATCTTTTTTTCCTTTTCCCTTTAATTCCTTATTTATCAATCTCGATTTTTGCATCTGCATCATCCTCTAACATCTCTGGATGGTCAAAAATATATTGAAGCATTTGTAGAGATTTAATTAGATAAAAGCCATCATTACTTCTTTCATCAAAATTAACTCCAAGTTCAAATACTTTTCTTATTTGTTTTTTTCCATCAACTAATATTTCTTCATCTCTTATTTCACCTATTGTAGCAAGACCACTTGATATACCAAATTCATGTATATTATGATGAATTGCTCCAAATTTAAATGTTCCTAAGTTTGATAATATTAAACTACTATAATAAATATTATCATCAGCTAAGAAGTCTGGTAAGTATCCAATCTTATCCATCCATTTAAAGAATCCAACAACAGGTATTCTAATAATATTAGGAAGTTTAGCTAATATATCCATAGCGCTATTAGCACCTTTCTTATCAACATTATTAGCATCTTCTCTAACTTTATTAACTTTCTTAGATATCTTTTCACTAATAGTATGAACATTATCTTTAGGATCAACTTTGCATTGAATCATCATTTCTTCTGCTTTATCATCAAATCCTACTTTAGCTACAAAAGCAAACGATACATCATTATGTTGATAAATTCTTCTATTTTTAACAAATCTATTTAATACTGGTCTATTATAAAATACTTTTCCAAGTGCACTAACAAATGCATGGAAGAATGTAATATGTTCACCTTTCTTTTTATACTTATCTAAATATTTTAATAATTCTGTTACATCATATTTTTGATTAGCAAATAGATAAGCTTCTTGTCTTTTAGTTCTTATATCGCAATTTAGTTGCATCATACCAGGTACGTTTTTAACTCTAGTACCGAATTTTTTCTTCATAATAAATCCTTTCAAACCCCACAGAATTATTATAAAAAAAAATGAATAATAATGCAATTAAAAAAGACTTTAAAAGTCTTAAAATATAAACAAATATGAGTAATAAATAACAAATAATATTATGAATACTGCTCCTTCTTTTCTAGATAAAACTCTATCATTTCTAGAGAATAAATATAGAAGTGTAGCAGCTAATTGAACAAATATCATATCTATTATATTGAAACTACTACTAGTAAATCCACCATATATTAATATAGGTATTCCAAGTACTACTCCTATATTAAATATATTAGTTCCTATTATGTTACCAAGAGCTATATCAAATTCGCCCTTCCTAGCTGATAATACAGTCATAGTCATCTCAGGAAGGGATGTTCCTATTACTACTATAGTCATTGTTATTATTTTAGTACTTACTCCAAGTAAAGATGCAAGTACTACAGCATTATCTACTACTAAATCACTAGCAAGTACTATTATAATTGCACATATAATTGTATAGATTATTGCTTTTCCTATTTTATATTTTGGTTTATGAATATCAAATGGACTCTTCTTTGCTTTAACAACAGATACTATATAAAACATAAACATTATAAAGAAGAATACATATAATAATCCATCAAATCTATTTATAGTAAGTACATTTTTAGGATATTCAAAACAATGGAATAAAAGTGAAATAACAAACATAGAAGTTACTACTAATAATATAGGTAACTCTTTTTTAATTGATTCGTTCTTTACTCTTATAGGAGATACACAACAAGCTATACCAATTACTAATATAATATTAATGATACAACTACCTACTACATTAGCAAGAGCTATATCACCTGTACCAATTCTAATACTATTAAATGATATTGCTAGTTCTGGAGCACATGTTCCAAATGCCCCTATAGTAAGAGCAATCATCATTTTACTCATCTTAAAATGAGATGCAACACTACTAATCGCATCAACAAATATATCAGAACATTTAACAAGTAAAATAAAACCAACTAATAATAATACAATTGCTTTTACTAATACCATATTGATATCCTCCTATTATCAATATTATAAAATAAAAAAAGGATTTTTTAAATCCTTTTTATTCAATTTCACTATCTTCTTCGTCAATTTTATTCTCAAATAATAAACTAACATTTTTAGAAGGAAGAAGCATATGATTATCTTTATTAATAGTTATATCAAATACTTTTTCATTATGAGTTAATTCATCACCATCAATACACCAAGATGGTGGAACATCTTCAAATTCTAATTTGATATGATCTGTTTTAAAATAAGTAAATCCTGGTATATCATTTAATTCTCTTCTCTTTAAATAATGAAGTGCTTTAATAATATCCCATTTATTCTTAATCTTTAACATTAATACTTCAAATTTATTATCATCAAGTTTAACATCATCTAATATATTTTTAACACTTACTCCTGCTACTCTATTACTATTAGTTATAAAGAAGAATGAAAATTCATCTTCATAAGTTTCACCTTCTACAGTATATCTTACTTTATGAAATACCATTTTCTCTTTTAATTGTTTAATAGCATAAAGTATATAGGCCATCTTTCCATATTTCTCTTTTAATTTACGAGGTGTTGCATAAGATACATCTACAAATGCTCCTATACAAGCTACATATACAAATGGGCTTCCATTTATTAAGCAAACATCAATATTCTTTTCTACTCCATTTAATAATAAAGCAATATTCTTAATAGTATTATTAGTCATACCATACATATGAGCTACATCATTAACACTACCAAGAGGTAAATGACCAAGTAGTATTGGATGTTTTCTTTCAATATTACCACTTATTACTTCATTTAAAGTTCCATCTCCACCAGCACATAATAATAAGTCGCAATCTTTTAATTTCTTAGTAATCTCTTTAGCATGGCCTCTATATTCAGTATATATTATCTTAGTTTCATAACCATAATTTTCTAGTATTTTATGAAGTTTTTTAACATCTTCTCTGTTAGATAATTTTCCACTATTTGGATTATAAATAACAACACAATTTTTCATTTTTTTGTCTCCTCAAATACATAAGTATTATAACATTTTATCTTGTTGAAATACAACTTTAAAAATTTTTAAAAAAATTACAATTTTTACTTTGAAGTAATTTGATTTAGTGTTATAATCTTTATTAAATGGGGGATAAAATGAAAAAAGCTATTAAGAAAAAGAAATTCAGTGCAGTTAATATCATTAGTGCTATAATCATATTTTTTATAGCAATTTTTGTGTTTGCTGGATTTGGATTCTTCTGCTTTATTTATTTTAATGCCCCTGAATTTAATACAGATTTACTTTATAAACAAGAGTCATCTAATATATATGATTCACAAGGTAAACTAATTACTACAATAGGTACTGAGAAAAGACAAATAATTGAATATAAAGATTTACCACAAGTTTTAATAGATGCAATACTTGCTACAGAGGATGCCAGATTCTTTGAACACAATGGAATTGATGTACCAAGATTTATGATAGCTAGTTATGGTTACTTCACTGGTAATAATGCAGGTGGTGCTTCAACAATAACAATGCAAGTATCAAAAAATTCATTTACTTCTACTGAAGCAGAAGGTATTGAAGGAATAGTAAGAAAGTTTACTGATATATATTTATCAATATTTAAAATAGAAAAAGACTTTACTAAAGAAGAAATACTAGAGTTTTATGTTAATGCTCCATACTTAGGTGGAGGTTCTTATGGAGTTGAACAAGCTTCTAAAACATACTTTGGTAAAAGTGTTGGACAATTAAATCTAGTAGAAGCTGCTATGATAGCTGGTATGTTCCAAGCACCTGGTGAATATGATCCATATGTTAATCCAGATAAAACAAATGAAAGAAAAAATGAAGTTATTAATTTAATGTTAAGACATGGATTTATAACAGAAGCAGAAGCAAATGCAGCATTAAAAGTAGATGTAGAAAAACATTTAGAAAAATTAAAAACTAAAACAAATAAATATCAAGGATTTATAGATACAGTAGTACAAGAAGTAATTGATAGAACTGGTAATAACCCATATGAAGTATCTATGAATATCTACACAACAATGGTAAGAAAGAAACAAGATGTTATAAATAACTTCTATAAAAATCATAAATTCAAAGATAAAAAGATCCAAGTAGGTATTGGAGTAATTGATAATAAGACTGGAGCAATTATAGCAGTAGGCGCAGGAAGAAATAAGAAAACAGAAATGTCACTTAACTATGCTACTCAAATTAAACGTCACCCAGGTAGTACTGCTAAACCATTATTTGATTATGGACCAGGTATTGAATATAAGAACTGGTCAACATATACTCCATTTATGGATCAACCAGTTAAATATACTTATGGTGGAATAATGCAAAACTATGATTATAGATATAGAGGTTTCTTAACACTAAAAGAATGTTTAGTTGATTCAAGAAATACATGTGCTCTACAAGCATTCCAAGCAGTAAGTAATAATAAGATTAATAAATTTGTTACATCACTTGGTATTACACCAGAGTACTTAGGAAAATCTAAATATATTCATGAAGCACATTCAATCGGAGCATTTAGTGGGGTAAGTCCTGTTCAATTAGCAGCAGCTTACTCAGCATTTGGAAATGGTGGTTATTATACAGAACCACATTCAATAACAAAGATTGTTTATAAGAATGGTCCAGAAGAAATAGTAGAAAAATTCAACTTTGAAAAGAAGAGAGTTATGAAAGCAACAACGGCTTATATGATTTCATATATTCTTCAAGGAGTAACACCTCCTAAAGTAAAAGTTAAAGGAACTCAAATAGCTACTAAGACTGGAACAAGTACATATGATCAATCAAGACTAAGAAGATTAGGATTAAGTAAAGAAGTTATTCAAGATGCATGGACAGTAACATTTACTAAAGATTATAGTGTTGCAATATGGCTTGGATATGATAAATTAACTAGAAAGACTTATATAACTAATAATAGAGCTAGAGAAGAAAGAAAGAAGATACAAGCTGAAATAAATAATAAGATACATGAAAAGAATTCTAAATTTAAATGGCCAGGTGGTCTAGTATGGGCAAGAGTTGCCTTTGGTACTAACCCACCAAAACTAGCAAATGGTTCTGGAGGTCAACTACACTTATTCATTAAGGGTACACAACCTACGCAACATGTATCTGCCGCACCAAAGAAAACTAAAGAAGAGAAAAAAGAAACACAACAACAATAATTTGATTTAACAAAAATATGAAAAAAATAATATTACTAATTTCAATAATATTATTTTTTTATTGCACTATAAAAATAGTAATTTGGCATAATGATAATAGACACATAAGTGAACTAATAACACAAGTAAATAAAGGATATGTTCCAAATGATACAGAACGTATCGTAGATATAGAATATTACATCAAAATGAATAAGGATACAGTAGGCTTCATAATAGTAAATAAAACTTACATACGTTACCCATTTGTACAAACAAATAATAACTCATACTACTTAAATCATGCCTTAGATAGGACTTATTCAAGTAGTGGTTGGCCATTCATGGATTTTAGAAACAAAAAAGACTTTTCTGATCAAAATACAATCATATATGCACATGCTAGAAAAGATAAGTCTATGTTTGGTACACTCAAAAATACTATAAAAAAAGAGTGGTATACTACACCCTCAAATCATATTATTACAATAATTACAAAAAGTAACATAATCCACTACCAAGTTTTTAGTACCTACACTATTAAAGATGAAGATTATTATATACAAACTTCATTCAAAAACTTATCTGATTTTAACAAATTTTTAAAAACAATTAAAAAAAGAAGTATATATAATTACAAAGTAAATCTAAATACGAATGATAAAATACTTACATTATCATCTTGCTATACAAATAATAAAAAAATAGTATTACATGCAAAAAGACTAGATTAACTAGTCTTTTCAAATATCTTTAAATATAACTCTGGTATATCTAGTTTAATATCTAATCTTTCTCTAGTAATTGGATGAACAAAGAATACTCTGCTTGCTTCAAGTAACATGTTCCTATAACCATCTTTAATACCATATTTTCTGTCTCCTACTATTGGAGTTTTATTATCTTTCATATGTACTCTTATTTGATTCTTACGTCCTGTTTCAATATTGATCTTTAATAATGAATATTGTTTATTTTGTTTTATGGTTTCATAACTAGTTTTAGCATATTTACCACTTTTATCATTGGTACTATATGTTAATAAAGTTTTAGTTTCTTTTAAATATGATTCGATAACACCACTTGATTTAGTATTGCCATGTACCACTGCATAGTATTCTCTTAGTACATTATCCCAATTAGTTTGTAAGTTTTCTTTTACTTTTTCACTTTTTGCAAATACTACTATTCCACTAGTATCAGCATCTAATCTATGAACTACAAATACTCTTTGATTCTTTTTATGTAGATAATCATATACTTCACTATATAAATTATTCTTATAGTTATCACTTCTAATAGTGGGTATACCACTCTTCTTATATACAATAATTAAATGTTTATCTTCAAATAATATTTTTAATTTCTCACTTTTTTTCATATTAACCTATAAAAAATCCTATTACTAAAAATAATATACCTATAATTAAACCTAGTAATAATGGTTTATCTTTAATATGTTCTTTTACTTCGCATAATAATTCAAATACTGTTATATATATTAACATACCAAATGTTATTGATAATAGTATTCCATTAACTAATTCACTAATATGAATATTAAATACATTTATAATTAGAATACCTACTATACTAGATAAAGCTAGTGTTGTTATTAATAATAATTTTTCTTTTTTATTTCTAACCATAGATGATACTTGTATACCAAGAGGTATATTATGGAAAGACACACCAAGTAACATTAATAATCCCATTTTAATATCACTTAAACTAGTGGTATATAAAGCCGTCCCTTCAATGATATTATGTAAGAATAGTGCAATAGTAGATACAAGTCCAATATGCTCCAAATGGCTCTCTAAATGCTTCTTACCATGTCCTTCATGATTATGTTCAGGAACAAATAAATCAAGTATCTTTAATAATCCTACCCCACCTAACATACAAAGAATCATAATCCACTTATTATCAAAATGTTCTAAACACTCAGGCAATATATCTAAAACAATTAATCCTAGTAATACTGAAAAAGAAAAACCTACAGCAAATGTAACTAATTTCTTTTCATCTTTAACAAATAAAGTAATTAAATATCCTATAAAGAATGCTACTCCAGATAGTATTGTTATAATAATTGCATTCATTTAACACACTTCCCTTTTCAAATTCATTATGATTATAGCACAATTATAGCAAATAATGCTATAATAAATGTATGAAAGATATAGATAAGCTACAAAAAATAATTGATGAATCTAACTATATAGTATTCTTCGGAGGAGCAGGAGTATCTACTTCTAGTGGTATACCTGACTTTAGAAGTAAAGATGGACTTTATAATCAAAAGTTTAAATATCCTCCTGAAATAATGCTAAGTTCTGGATTCTTCTATGCTAATACTAAAGAGTTTTATAAGTTTTATAAAGATAAATTTAATCTTTTAAACTATAAACCAAACGCAGTACATAATTATTTAGCAGCTCTAGAAAAGAAAGGTAAACTAAAAGCAATAATTACTCAAAATATAGATGGTCTTCATACAAAAGCAGGAAACACTAATGTATATGAAATACATGGTACTATATATAAAAATCATTGTATTAAATGTAATAAAGAATATGATCCAAAATATGTATTTGAATCTAATGGTGTTCCTAAATGTGAATGTGGAGGTATTATTAAACCAGATGTAGTACTTTATGGCGAAAGTCTTCCAGATTCATTTAATGAAGCATCTTATCATATTACTAAATCTGATACACTTATAATCGCAGGTACATCACTAAACGTTTATCCTGCTGCTGGAATGGTTAACTACTTTAGAGGAAAACATCTAGTAATAATTAATAAAGATGAAACTCAATATGATTATAAAGCAGAAATAGTTATTCATGATGATATGAAAAAAGTATTTGAAAAATTGAAATAATTAGGAGGATATTATGAAAAAGTTATTATTATTATTAATTCTGTTAGCTTTAATAATTATTCCATATAATGTTAAAGCTGCTAAAACTGTAAAAGACTTCTATTGTGTATATAACATATATGATCCATATGCAAGAGATACAAAAATAGCAGATCCAAATCAAGATAAAACATCAGAAAAGATATTAACTCAAATAAAAATTGAAGTTGATAACTATAATGGTGGTAGTGGTTCACCAACAGTTAAGATTTATATTAAGGATAATGGTAATTGGAAAGAAACAACAGGAGCTATGATTAAAAGTAACTATACTGGAGTTACTACTGGTCTTAATATATTTGATGGTTCATCCAATGAAAAAAATGTTTTTGTAGGAAACTATAAAACTGGTGGTAAATGTCCAAGAATATACGCTAATAAGACAGCCGGTATGCAAACTGTAACAGTTCTAAACTACTATACAGATGAAAATAAATTTTCATATTATAATATTGATACTGCCGCTGAAGAAAAAGTAAGAGGAGACTCAGGAGATTGGATGAGCCCAGATGACTTCTTTAAAGAAGATACGCACCCTGATCCATCTACTCCAGCATTTAAAGAAAAAACATGTGATTATCAATATAATTTTGAAAATAAAGTTTATAACAATTTAAAAATAACATTCTCAAAAACACAAAATAAACAAACAGGAGAACCAGTATATGAAGTAAAACTAGATAGAGAGGGTCAATCACAATATGTTAATCTTAATGAAGAAGTTACTATTCATGCACAAGATGCAGATATAATTTTAAAACCCGCATTCTTAAAGAAAATATTTGATGGTGATGAATGTATAGAAAAAGATAAAACATGTTCATATTGGAGTGATCAAAAATCTAAACCAGAATTTATTCTTTCAGATGATTTTCAAGAATGCAAAAATGAAAGTATGAGTGGTACTTATAGTGATGGAGATGGAACACTAACAAATCCTAATACTCCTCCAGCTGATATAACTAATCCAACAATACCAGAAGGAAACATAGATTCTTGTGATGAACTACTTGGAAAAAACCTATCAGCAATTGTTAAAGTTGCAATAACAATATTACAAATAGTAGCTGCTATAATAGCAATAGTTAAAGGTATGATGGTATTAATTCCACCAATCCTAGCAAAAGATGCTGATGCATTAAAGAAAGCTGGAAGTACACTAGCTAAGATGGCAATAATACTTGTAATAATATTCTTATTTAAACCATTATTATCATTCTTAGGTAATCTATTAGATTTTGATACATCTTGTATATTATAGGAAATAAAAAATATCTCAATTGAGATATTTTTTTATATTAAATTACCAACTATTCCATATGATAATATCATCATTATAATACTTGCCACTAGTATTCCAAGAAGTGTATATATAAATGATTTCTTTCTATCCATATTTAATACTGATGCTATTAAACAACCAGTCCATGCTCCAGTACCTGGTAAAGGAATACCAACAAATAATAATAGTCCAATATAACCATACTTTTCTATTTTGCCCTTATTCTTATCTGCTTTAGCTCTAATCTTTTTACCTAGCTTATTTATCCATTTAACTTTACTTCTTTCCATCCAATCAAGTATCTTAGTAATAAATAATAATATGAATGGTACTGGAATAATATTACCTATTATAGATACTATATATCCAGTAACTGGTTCAACTTTTAATAATGCTGCTGCAAGTAAACCTCCTCTTAATTCAAGTATTGGCATCATAGAAATAATAAATACAAGTATTTCTCTTCCAAAAGCACTATGAGTTAAACCACTAAATAAATTTATAATAAAATTAATTATTGTTTCCATAAAAAACCTCTAAATAATTTTATCATATATCATAAAAAAATAACAAGTTTTTAACTTGTTATTTCTTTAATCCTTTAACTCCTTTAGAACCATTAAATCCTTCTAAGATATTTGAATCAAATGATCTAACTTTCTTAGTTTTATTTTTATATTCTTTTATAGCTACATTAATTATTTCATCTAATTCTTCTTTATAACTAATACCCATTTCTTTCCATAAATAGAAAGCTAAACTTCCAGGTATTGTATTTGGTTCATTAACATAATATTTTTTAGTCTTAGAATCAATTAAATAATCTATTCTAACAACACCACTAAAGTTAAATAATCTAAATACTTCTTTAGATGTTTCTTTAATTTTCTTAGTTAAATCATCGCTAATTCTAGCTGGTACTATTCTACTAGTAGAAGCCATTCCTTTACTAGCAGATCCTTTAGTTTTACCACCAGATAAGTATTTATCAGTGAAACTTAGTATTTCATCTTCACCCATTACTTCTTCAAGTGGACTAACACGTTGATATTCATAATTACCCATTACACTAGAGTTTACTTCAATAAGGTTTTCAATAGCTTTTTCTACAACGATTTTATTATCATAATTAATAGCTGCTTCAATAGCTTCTTCTATACCTTTTTTATCTTTAACGAACTCTATTCCAACACTACTACCAAGAGTTGCTGGTTTAACTATTACTGGATAACCAACTTTATCAATATTCTTTAATATACGTTCTTTATCTTCTAAATATTCACTATCAAAGAACCAAGTATAATCAACAATACTAATACCATTATCTCTTAGTACTTGTTTCATAACTACTTTATCTTGTCCTAAAGCGCATCCTAGAACATGACTTCCTACATAAGGAATACCAACAGTTTCTAAGTATCCAGCAAGAGTTCCATCTTCTACTCCATTACCATGTACTACTGGAAGAATAATATCTACTGTATCAATATCACGTCTAAATAAACCTTTAGTATTAACTAGGAAGAATTCTCCATTTCTTTTAACTAATGTTACTTCCTTAGTATATCTTTTCAAATTATTAAAGTCTTTATAAGTATCAATATCCATTAAAGCATTACCTGTATACCAAGTTTTATCTTTAGCAATATAAATTGGTACTATATCATACTTATCAGTATTTAAATTCTTAATAGCTTGTAAGGCAGAAATAATACTTACTTCATGTTCTACAGTTTCTCCTCCAAAAATAACACCTAATTTAATCTTCATAATACTTCACTCCTATTCATTAAAAATATCTGGTAAATCATTTTCTATTAAAACAAATGTATTTCCATTAGCTAACTTCCTCATTAATGGAAAAGCAAGTTTTACATCATTTAGAATATGAATTTTCTTTTCATCATATTTTTCTTTCTTTAACCCATCTAATATTGGTTTAGTTTGTTCTTCTCCAATTAGAATTACTTCATCACATACTTTAGCGATGTGTCTTCCAAACTCCATATTATATTCATATTGTTTATCACCTAGTTCAATCATACCAGGAGTACAAACTATTTTCTTTCCATCCATTAGATTTAATACATCTAAGGCCATAGCAGATCCATCTACATTAGAATTATAAGCATCATCAATTATAGTTATTTCGCCATATTTCTTTAATTCTAATCTATGTTCTATAGTCTTAATTCTCTTAACACCAGTCTTTATTTCTTCTAGTGTTAATCCAAGATTATACGCTAAAGCAATTGCTTCTAAAATATTATAAACATTCTTTTCTCCAAGTAATTTAGTTTCTACTATAACACTTTCTTTATTATCTTTAAAGTGGCAAGTAAACATAGTTCCTCTACTAGATAATTTAATATCACTAGCATAAACATCTGCTTTCTTATTCTTCATTGATACCCAAACTACTTTGCATTTACTCTTTATTTGATAACTTGTTTGATATTCATCATCCATATTTAGTACAGCAATACCATCTTCTGGAAGTGAATCAACTAATTCAAATTTACCCTTTTGAATATTCTCACGACTACCAAAACTTTCTAAATGAGCTGTTCCAATTGTAGTAATAATACCATATTGAGGTTTGAAGAAATCGCATAATTCTTTTATTTCTCCTCTTTTGAATGCTCCCATCTCTGATACAAATATATCAGTAAACTTATCAAGCTTATTATTAATTGATATCATTAGACCATTCATAGTATTAAAACTCTTCTCAGTAGCATATGAATTATATTTAACATTTAATATATCATTTAAAGCATTCTTAGTACTTGTTTTACCATAACTACCAGTAATAGATATTCTTTTTAAATTACTCATTTGTTTTAACTTATTACTAGCAAGTCTTTTATAATGAAGAAATACCATCTTCTCTATTGGTTTATTAATAGCATTAGCAAGTAATACTACAAGCCAATTCAAATATACAAGTAAAGCTATATAAAAATAATACTTTCCAAGTAGATCTTCTTCAAATCCAAAATAAGTAAATGTAAATATGTATAAAACATATAAAATGATAGTTGTTACATACAATCTTTTAATTCTGGGTGTAAAAACTAGTGGTTTTTTTGACTGTTCATTAACTCTTTTATGTTTTTCAACAACATAACAAATAATAAAATATACTTCAAAAGCTATCATAGCTGGATAAGATTTTAAGAATAGAAATACTATAAATACTAAATCTATACTTAAGAATACTTTTCCTAAATTTGCTAGTATCCATGATACATATCTATGTCCATCATTATACCAGTTTTGTTGTAGCATATGCATCGCTCTTTTACTTTTATAAATTAAATAGAACATGCATGGTAATAATGATATTACAAAATATAATTTCACTTTTCATCACTTCCTATAAACGTTCTTAATACATTATTAGTTTGAGTTAATCTTTCTAAATAAGCATAGTGAGTATTTCCTTCATAGGTAACAAGACCACAATTAGAAATTAACTTTTCTAGTTCAACAGCATCATCATATGAAACTGCTTCATCTTTTGTTCCCCATATCAATAATGTAGGACATTTAATCTTCTTAGCGTCATCACTAACATCAAGATTAACATGTTTAACAAGAACCTTTCTCATCATGACAGATGCATTCTTGTAATCAGTAGATCCAAAATACTTTTTAGCTTTCTCAGCTAATCCTCCAAGACCAGGTATCTTCTTCATAAACTTTAATATTTTTGTTTTAAAATTATCTTTTTTAATATTCTTTTTATATGGACTAGCAAGTAATACTAATTTTCTAGTTTCATACTTAGAAGCGTATACTAAAGATATTTTTCCACCAAAAGAATGTCCAATTAATATTGGATTTTTAATCTTTAGTTCTTTAGTTAATTCATGAACCATATCAGCAAAATCATAGATACTCCATACTTCTTTTGGTTCTTCACTGTCACCAAAACCAGGTAAATCTATAATTAAAACATTATCTTTTTTAATAAATGGTTTTGCTATTGGCATCATCATATTAATATTTTGACCCCATCCATGTAAATAAATAATACATGTTTTAGATGAATTGTCATAATACTGATAATTAATACTTGTATCTTTGTATACAAACTTCATACTCGTCTCCACCTACATAATTATAACATAATAAAAGCGTGTTTAGTATTATAAACACACTTTTTTACCTATTTTTACGCATTATTTCACGTGCTTCAACTAAAGATTCATTTTTTAAATAATATGGATTATTAGTTTCACTTGTTGATAATCCTTTTCTTTCTTGAAATATTTCATTAGGACTTACTAAATTAATAAAACTAAAGATCCATTCTACTTGCTCAGGTGTTTTTAACATTCTTCTTATTATATCGCCATGTAAACTATCTTTAGCTATACTACTAGCATCATAATTTCCACTAACAGTAGCGGCATAAAATAAGTCAGTTTTAACAGCTTCAAATGTTCTTTCCATTTTAGGACTAAACGCTTCTTCTATATCAGCTTCTTCTCCCTTTTTAACACTATTTAGCCAGTTAATTGCAAAAAAAGCAATTCTCTTTATAGTAACATCCTCTACTTCATTCTTAGTAGAATTATAAATAATAGAATAAGTATATTTATTTTTACCAATTCTATTCTTACAAATTGAAAAACACTTACATATTTCTTTAAAGTCTCTCATAGTTATTTTTCTATTAATATATTTTAATTGTACAGATTCATTCTTATTAAATTCTTCATAATCATTTAACAAAATATATCCTCTTTTAAATAAAGCATCCTTTATTCCACAAAATAATATTCTTCTAGTTAAAATACTCTTTTGGCTTATATTTATTTTCTTACCCTGTTTAATAGCCTTCTCATATGCTGAGATAACACCTTCTGTTAAATACTTATCATATCCATTTAACTCAAATAATCTCAAATATACTTGTTCTTTATATTCTCTATTTAAAATATATTTACCATGTTTTCCTAATATTTCTATATTACCATCATCTCTAGCAAGTATTTTTCTAGTACTTGGTAATTCTTTAATTGCTTCACTTTCATTTTCTATTCTTTCATATTCACAAAATACTTCAGTATCCACATCTAATAGTTTATGAATTGGAAGATTTAAATATTGATTAATGTATTCAATTAATTTAGCCTTTCTAGATGTATCACCACTAATACTATATAGTAATCTAGATAAGTATTGTTCTTTTTTCTTTTCATCTAGTTTTTGAAATGTAGGTGCTATTATATTAACAACCATACTTTTTAATATATTATTTTCTCTTCTTTGTTTTTCAACCATTGGTGCTCTTGAACATAAAGTTAAACTAACATATAAATAACTTTTAAATGCTTTTGATATAGCAGTATTATCAATTGCTTTATCTAATGCATTTGGATCTTTAAAATATGCATCTAATATTACATCATTACCAAAACTAGCTCTTAATATATGAGCTACTACTTTAGGAAAATCATAACTCATAACTGATTTATCTTCATAATATCCACATACTTCATCAGTTAACATTTGAGTTAATCCTTCATTTAATATATTTTTACATCCACCTTTATTTATAGGAACTATTCCTACATAACCATTCCTTATAGATGATAAATGCATTAATTCATGAATAAAGGAATGCTTAACAAAATCACTTGCTTTATCAAATTCAAGAATAAAGTTTCCATCAATATCTTGTTGGATTCTATTAGCATTTATATATAAATTATTATCAGTAAGAGAAACACTCATTACTGTATTCTTCTCACGTTTATCAGATATTATTACTTTATTAACTTTTCTGATTCTATTTTCTAATTCGATTATATCTGAAAATCCATACAAAAAAGAATACTTATCTAAAAGTAATTTAATATAGGGTTCTAAAATTCTTTTATCAAGAACCTTTTCCATTAGTTTAATTCATCCTCTATTTTAGAAAGTTCATCACTAGTAAGTTCTTGATAATATATAGTATCACCATCATTTAATATTTTAGAATATATATTTTTACCATCTCTATCAACAAAATGAGCTATTTTGCCAAATTCCTTAGTATCAATATATTCAAGAAGTACTACATCCATATATTTCACCAATTATATTATAAATAATATTATTATTAAATTAAATAAAAAATACAATTGTTTACATTGTATTTCTTACATTCTTGGTTGTTCTTTTATGCCAAGCTCTTCATATATACTATCAGTTATATTTGCTCTTTGCGATGATATTAAATTATTTTTGCGAGTAGGATGAACTCTATTTGTTAATAAAGCAATTCCTACATTATTATCTCTATCTATTGATAAACTTGGCCCAGTAAATCCATTAAATGATATTATATTACCATTATTTCTATTAACTAATCTATTACAACCTACTATCCAACATAAGCTTCTATAACGATTATTTCTTTCTTCAAATACTAATGGTTTAAACCATAAATCTATTATTTGTTTTGGTAAATACTCTTTACCATTATACATTCCATTATTTAAAATCATATTCATAAAATGACTTAAATCCTCATTTGTGCTAAATACTCCTGCATTACCTGCAGCACCACCTAATGAGAATGCTTTTTCATCATGAACAACACCTTGTATTAATCCTCTTGTAGTTGTTTCTTCAGTTGGAGCGCAATTACTCTTATCAATTGGATTATAACAAGTATGACTCATTTCAAGTGGAATAAACACTTCTTCTTTAGCTACTTCATCTAATGGTTTTCCATATACTTTAGATATTAATTCTCCAAGTAGAATATAGCCTAAATCAGAATAAATAACATCAGTTTCTGTCTCATAAATCTTATCAGTTTTATATACTTTATCTAATAATTCTTCTCTTGGTACTATTGATAAATCATCTAAATCAGCAGGTAAACCAGATTTATGTGTTAATAAATCAAATATAGTTATATCATCATACTTAAATCTATCTAAATATTTAGATACTTTATCATTTAATTGTATTTTACCTTCAGCATACATTTTAGAAACAATAGTTACAGTAACTACTACTTTAGATAAAGATGCTAAATCATATAGTGTATCTTCACTAACATTTTCATTTGTTGGTACTATTTGTTTTAAACCAACACCACCATGAAAAATATCATTATCTTTAATAACACTATATGTCATACCAGGAATAACTCCCTGTTGTACTTCTTCTAATATTTTGCTATCTAAAATATTCATAGGTTTCACACCTCTTATATATATTTATTTAATTCACCCTCAAATTCTTCTTTTATTTCATTTAATCTTGATTCCGTAGTTGCTTCAAAACGAGATGTAATATTAGGTCCAGTGTTACTTGCTCTAACTAAAGCAAATCCATCATCAAACTTAACCTTAACACCATCTATAGTAATAAAGTTATAATTCTTACTTTCGGCATATTCTCTCATTTTATCTACTATTTGAAATTTAGTTTCATCAGTAACCTTATATTTAATTTCAGGAGTACTATAGTATTTAACAATGTTTTCTACATAATAGCTAAGTGGTTTATCAGTATGGCTTAACATTTCAATTAGTCTCATACCAACATAGATTCCATCATCATAACCAGGCCATTTATCTCTAAAATAAACATGTCCTGATAATTCTCCACTAAGCGGATAATTTCCTTCACTAGATGCTGCTCTTGTATATGAGTTACCTGTTCTATATTCAACAGTTTTAACATTTAAATTATTAAGTTCATCTTCTAACGCTTTAGAACATTTAACATCAAATAAACATTCTTTTTTATCTACTTTATCATATAAATACTTCCACATTATTATTAAGAATTTATCAATTGGAATAAATGTACCCTTCTCATCAATAAATCCTACTCTATCAGCATCTCCATCATATCCAACACCTAAGTCTGCATGAGTTTCTCTAACTTTAGCTTTTAATCCATCTAAATTATCTTCTACACATGGATCTGGATGGTGATTTGGGAAGTTTCCATCAGATACATCATAAATACCAACACTATCTATCATAGGTAAATGTTCAAATATTTTACCAGCAATTACACTTCCAGTACCATTACCACAATCATAAACTACTTTGATTCGTCTATCACCAAAGTTTAATTTATCAACTACTAAATGAATATATGCATCTGTTATATCTACATTTTCACTAGTACCTTCTCCATTTTCAAAGTCTCCACTTTCAATAATTCTATATATTTCTTTAACACTATCCCCATAAGCATTATGAATACCATTATATGAGAATTTAAATCCATTATATTCTTTAGGATTATGAGACGCTGTTATCATCATACTAGAATTATCTCCTAAATAATTCGCAGCAAAATAACACATTGGTGTAGTAGCAAGACCTAGTCTTTTAACATGTACTCCACATTCAGTAATACCTCTTACCATACCACGTTCAAGTTCAACAGAAGATAATCTATTATCATAAGCAACAACAGTAGATGGTATTCCTAAACGTCTTAATTTAGTACCAAAAGCTCTACCTATTAAATAAGCAACTTCTTCACTTAAATCTACTCCATAAACACCACGAATATCATATTCACGAAACATTTCACTATTTACTTTCATTGTAAAATAAATCCCTCCTCGCCTATTTCTTCTCTAATAGTTTTATATATATTATCCTTTCCTCTATATGTACTATATTCAAAGAATGCATTTATCAAAGTAACAAATTCATTCTTTTCATCATTCATTATATTTCTTAAATCATTTAGAAATTCATTTTCATCTATTTTCTTTAATTGTAATAGTTTTACAAATTCACAAACAAAATCTATAAAATAATTACAAGTATTATCATAACTATTTTTATCTTTTCCAAAAAAATCAAACTTTTGAATAGATTCATGATATTGATCTAATGCACTAACTACATTTCTTATAAAAGGTTCATCTTGTTTAAATGAAGAATAAAATTCAATAGCATTTCCATTAAAGTGTTCTTTAAATATATCCATTCCATATATCTTAGCAATATATGAAGCAAAGAATGCTTCATACGGATATCTAATAACATAATCACTCTTTGCTAATGAAGTAAAATATTCTGCTATACCTTCATCTAAACTAAGTCCAAATATTCCTTTAATACCTCTTATCTTGCATCCACCCAAAGTATCATTTGATGCATCATTACTAGCCATATGAAATAATTCATGAATAAAATCATCATTATCATTTGGCATATTTAAAACATTGTTTCTTGGGTAATAAACACCTATCCTAAATGAATTATCACTTTCACTTTGATACTTAGTATTAATAGTTAAATTACTTAAATTAATATCAAAATTTTTAGTTGGTAATCCATATCTAGAAAGTGTACTTCTAACTAAAGCAAATTCCTTTTTATCTTCAAGTTTATAACCTGTTTTTGCTTTAGAATAGATCTTTCTCATATTCATTGCTTTATCCAATAAATCCAAGATTATCACCCATATATATTGTATAAAAGAATCAAGTACTTATAAAGATTTTAATTAATATTTTACATTTTTTTACAATTTGATATAATGATTTTAGGTGATATCTATGAAAGGATTTAAGCAAATAAAATGGAATAGTATGGTAAACTTAATATCATTATTAGTAATTGGTTTACTACTATTAATATTTCCAGTTGAATCATTAAATATAGCTTGTTATTTATTAGCTAGTATGCTTATGTTAGCTGGTGCTACTTATATAATAAAGATTATTAAGAAAAAATCATTTGAAACAAATGAAGATTTAATAACAGTAGTACTTAGTGTAATATCAATAGTAATATCAATAACAATATTTGTAGATCCTACATGGATAATAAGAGTAATAAATGATATAGTTGGTTTATTCATAATAATTAGTTCAGTATTAAATATAATAAATATATTAAAGTTCAAAAAAGATAGAACTACTTCATGGTGGGTATACTTAGTACTAATAATACTTGTATTAATATTTGGAATAGTTATTATTATTAAACCTACATTCTTAGCAACAATACTAATTAGATTTGAAGGAGCTACTTTAATAGTAAATGTAATACTTACTATGATATTATCTCATAAAGTTAAAAAACTACTAGAACTAGATAGTCCTAGAAGAGTTGTAAAAGAAATAAATATAGATTAAAAAAGAGACTTAATAGTCTCTTTTATTTTATTCTTTAATAATACCTAAATCTTTTAATTTAGCTGGATCATAAACTATATCAATTTGATGTGTCTTTTCTAAATCTATTTCTTCCTCTTGATTAGCTTCTTCTTCAGTTTCTTCTTCTAATACTTCATTATCTTCTTCATTTTCAAAGTCCATATAATTCACCCAATAGAATTATAACATAAATATACTTAAAAAAATATATTTATGATATAATCTTTTCAGGAGCTGTTATTATGGAATTTATAAAAGAATTAATAACTAATATTGCTAGTACTTATCCAATATGGGAAAAAGTATATAAAGTTATTGGAATTATTCTAAGCGTACTTGTATTTCATAAAGCTTTTTATTTTGTAATAGGTATGTTCTTTACTAGAAAATTTAAAAAAGCTAATAAAAATCATAAATATGGAATATGTATTGCTGCTAGAAATGAAGAAAAAGTAATTGGTAATTTAATAGATAGTATTCATAAACAAGATTATCCTAAAGACTTGTATACAATATTTGTAGTAGCTGATAATTGTACTGATTCAACAGCAGAGTTATGTAGAAGTAAAGGTGCTATTGTTTATGAAAGATTTGATAACGAACATAAAACGAAAGGATTTGCTCTTCAATTCTTATTTAAACAAATAGAAAGAGATTATAAAACAGATTCATTTGAAGCATTCTTTATATTTGATGCAGATAACTTGCTTAAGAGTAATTACTTATCTAAAATGAATGATGCTTTTGATGCAGGATGTAAGATAGTTACATCATATAGAAATACTAAAAACTTTGATGAAAATTGGATATCTTCAAACTATGCTCTTCACTGGATTAGATCAATTAGAACTAATCATAGAGCAAGAAGTGTATTAAGACTAGCAACTAACATTCAAGGAACTGGATTCTTATTCTCAAATGAAATAGTTAAAGATGGTTGGAAATATACATCTCTTACAGAAGATAGAGCTCTTACTGCTGATGCAGTAGCTCAAGGATATCAAATATCTTATCAAGATGAAGCAGAGTTCTATGATGAACAACCAATAAATTTAAAAATTGCACTTCGTCAAAGACTTAGATGGTCAAAAGGACACTTACAAGCATTTGCTGAATCTGGTCCATATCTATTTATAAATATTATATTTGGTAAATTATTCATTAAAACAAATTGGAATAAAGATAATAAAGATAAACAAAAGAATATATTCCTTAGAATACTAGAATCAATAAGACATAGATTTGCATCATTTGATACCCTATCACAATTAACTCCAATCGCATTTATAAACTTAGTTAGATGGTTAATAGTATCAGTAATTATCTATTCTTGTGTACAATACACAGAAGGATTAAATGGGATGCAGTTATTCACAGGAGGAACATGGCTTGCTAAATTATTAAACAGTTTATTTGCTATTGATATAACAATTAAACCAGGTTTTAAAGCTATGCTAATTGGTGCATTACTTACTATTTGGTTTAGAATACTATATAGAATGGGAATATACTTCTCTAACATGTTAATGGCTATATATGTATTCATAGTAGAAGATGCAAGAATAAAGAAAATACCACTACTAAAGAAAATATGGTTCATAATAATGTGGCCATGGTTTGATATTATAGGTAGATATACTACATATGTAGCAGTATTTAAGAAAGTAGATTGGAAACCAATACCTCATGAAAGTAAAATCACTATTGATGACTTAGGAGGTAACAAATGAAATCATTAAAGAAACAATTCTATACTGAAGGATTTGCTACTACATTCTATCAAAAACCAAAGAATAAAATAGATAAAATAAAGAATAAAAAAGTAAAGACAACACTAAATACATTATTAACCATTTTATATACTATAATAATGATTGCTGTTGCTATTATAGTACTTTATATCAAATTAAAATAAAGAGTTTTATAACTCTTTATTTTATTCTGTCTAAATAATCATATTTTAAAGTTAAATCATTCTTCTTAGTAATATAATTAATATATTCATTTTTATCATCTAAAGCTGTTTGAGATATTTTCTTTTTATTTTGAACTTCTCCATTTTCTACATAAACATTACCATCATACCAACTATAATCACTAAAGAATACTATTCCTTTATATTTAGAATCTAATGCATCTTCACCAATATAATTATTAGTATTATATTTAAATCCATATAGATTTACTAATGTTGGTAAAATGTTTAATTGTGATGTTACATATTTAATGTTTTTATGTTTTAGATTACTACTCCATATAAACCATGGAGTTTTATTAATTATATTATTTGATGTTGTTTTATATTTATCTAATATACTTTGATCATTTAATGTATATAAGTAATGATCAGTAAATACAACTATTACTGTATTATCAAGTAAGTTCTTTTCTTTTAAGTTTTGAAGTAATAACTCCATCATATAATCTGTTTCTTTTGCTTGTCTTCTAACACACTCTTCTTCAGACATTTCTACAAACTCTGGAGTTTCTACTTCAATAGTATCTATTGTGATCTTATCGCAATCTTTTCTTTTTTCTTTTTTACATTTTTTCTTTTCTTCTTTTAATATTTCTTCTTTTTCTTCTAATACTTGTTTTTCTACATCTTCTTCATATAACATCTTACATACACCTTTAGTGTTAGTAAATGGTAAATGACCTGAATAAGCGATTATATAATCAACAAAGTTAGTATCACTAGGGAACATTAACTCATTGAATGTTTCGTTTAATATAAGCTCTCTATCAAGCTCATAACTACTATCTTTATATGTACCTAATTCTTTTAATCCATAATAATTATCATAACCCCAATTTTTATAATTAGATGTTCTACTATAATACTCACCATGATTCATATGGAATGCATTAACAGTATATCCTCTTTCTTTAAATAACTTAGCAAGTGAATATGGATAATTATTTCTATTAAATGAATATGCATTCTTTGTATATGATAATGGAGTAATAAATCCAGTATTAACAGCAAATTCACTATTAAATGTAGATCCCCCACCATTATAATATGAAAAATGATTAGTAAAGTTAATACCCTCTCCCATCAACTTATATAAAGTTGGTGTAGTTTCTTTATCAATTAACCAATTGTCTGTTCCTTCAAGTTGTACTAATATTAAGTTCTTTCCTTTTAATTTAGAAGTATAACTATTTTTATGTTTACCCGCATCTTTATATGCAGAATCTAAAAATTCAATATCTTCTTCATTTTCTTGTTCTTGTGTCTTTAAGAATGTAACATAAAAGTTTCTAGCAGAGTATTCATATAATCCAGTTATTTTCATGCTCTTATTATTATCATTAAATAAGTTAAATACATTCTTAGGATTTCTCCAACTAGACCAAGTTAAATCAGTATTAGATTTACCATATGTAAGCGGAATAATAAAGCTAAGTCCAATAACTAATAATATAGTCTTACTTAATCTATTAAAGTCATTTTCTTCAATCTTAGGCATCTTTTTAACACTAATAATGATTGATATTAATACTATGAATAATGCTACATATACAAGCGGATTACAATTCTTAATAGTTTCCCATATATATGGAGTTCCTTCACTAGCTGATTCTAACAAATGAAAATCAAAGAATGTTCTAGTCATAGAATAATAAACATTATTAAGTAAGAACAAGAATATTCCAAGTAGTGACCAGAATATATATATTAATTTACCAATTATTTTCTTAAATGAAATAGATGTCATTACAAACAAAAGAATCCAAGTTAAAGTAAATAATATCGGTGATATTATTAAATAACTAGAGTAACTAATTTTATAACCAAATATATAAGTGAATACATCCATTAAAATAAAAGGAATAGCCATGTAATATATATTAGGACTATATTTATCAAAATATTCTTTTTTAAATTTAATTAATATCCCTTTTATTCTTTCTAGTGTTTCATTACTCTTCTTTTTTCCTTGTTTCTTCTTTAGTAACCTCATAACTCCCACCATCGATATAATTATACAATAATAATTAATAATTTCAAATACTATTGAATTAGTTTACTATCCCCTGTTTTATAGTCAATTTCTATACCTGGTTGTACGTTATAAATAAATATATGAAACTTTATTCCTTCACCATTATCTTCTATACTTAAAGCTTCCATTTCAACACCCTTAGCAATAGGATTATTCCCATCAAATACAGGTGTTACTCTATATAAAACATGATTCTTTGTCTTTCTTATATAATTTCCCATCATACTCTCATATGGTTCCATTAACTCTGCATTCATATGTCTAGTACAAGTAATTAGGTTTTTCTCATTTAAATTTTCACCAGTTAATTGATATGCTATTAAATGACATCTATTATATAAATATAAACCATCTTTAATAATGTCATATTTAACAATTCTAAATCCAGTAGGTTTAATATCTCTAATACTCTCTCTTTTAGTAGTTGGCATTAGATCATAACCAATATTAGCTATTGCAGTAGTACATCTTCCTAAATTATCAAGTTCACCATATAATTCAAAAGACTCATCTACGCCACTAGTGTTTCCAAAATTAGGTTCATTATTATTTAGAATAATAACATCCTCTCCACTATAATCTGGAATTGTATTAACACTATAATTTATATCATTAGAATTATCTTCTTTTTTTAAATAATCCCCAAACTCAAAAAAAGCAAAAGCTCCAAAAAATACAATTAAAGTTACAGTTGTTAATAATTTTCTACCATTCATAAATTAAATATACCACATTTTACTCAAAAATGACAATTATATGCATTTTATACACAACATTAATATTTTAAGTGTATATTTTGTTAATTTTAGCATCATTTTATTGTAAAGCGAACTGTCATGTAGACACAAAAAAAGAATAATAAAATATTATTCTTTATTATATCCGCTTAAGAATAGATTAACTACTAACAAAACTACTATAAATATTGAAGAAACTATTGAATATAATTCTATATTATCAAAGATAAAATATATGGTTAAAAATAATAAACTTACTATTGTTAATACAGAACATATTATTAATAATCTCTTATGTTTTAATATATTTTCTTTTCTATTACAATCTTTATCATAATACTTTTTAATAATTGATATTACTTCTTTTATTAATTCATAATTCTTTTTTCTTTTTTTATCATGTTGAATATTCTTTTCTAAATTATCTAATCCTTGATCTAAGATATCATATCCATCTATATTTAGTTTATTATCCATTCTAAGTACTCTTACTAGTATTCCATCAATAAAACTCTTATATTCTCCTATTTCTAATTCAAAAGTATCTTCTTCTTCATATATATCTTTATAATCTTCATATTTTAAATCTAATTTATATAGTTCTTTTATTTTATCCATATCATCACTTTTAATTCTACTTCTTAAATAAAACCTATATAGTATAAATATTAGATATAACATTATTATAGTCAATTCTAATAATAAGAAATAATAATATGAAACATTAAATAATAAAAATATAATTACTACAATAATATTTACTAATGAAATATATTTATCATGTTTAATAAAAGATATCATATCAATTCACCTATAATAATTATATCATAAAAAAAGAATAGATTACTCTATTCTTCTTTTATTATAAAATCTTTATCATAATCAATTAATAGATTAGATCCTCTATGTATTGTTTCTTTAAGTAAAGATTCAGCTATTAGAGTTTCAATATGTTTAGTAACATATCTTTTAATAGGTCTTGCTCCAAATTCAGGAGTATATGATTCATCTATTATTTTATTCTTAGCTTTATCAGATAATTCAATATGTAATTTAACACCTTCTAAGTTCTTATTAATTACTTCTATTAATCTATCTAATACTTCATATATAACATCTTTACTTAATGAATTAAATATAACTATTTCATCTATTCTATTTATTAATTCTGGTCTAAATTTAGATTTTAAAATACTCATAACTAAATTATCTCTATCTTCATCATTATTATGATTTAATATAATTTCACTACCTAAATTAGATGTCATAATTATAATAGTATTTTTAAAATCAATTAATCTTCCTTGAGAATCAGTTATTCTACCATCGTCTAATATTTGAAGTAATATGTTGAATACATCAGGATGGGCTTTTTCTATTTCATCAAATAATACTATTGAATATGGATTTCTTCTAACCGCTTCAGTCAATTCTCCACCTTCATCATAACCTACGTATCCTGGAGGAGCACCAAGTAATCTAGATACATTGAATGCTTCCATGTATTCAGAACAATCTATTCTAATCATATGTCTTTCATCATCAAATAATTCATAAGCAAGTGATTTAGCTACTTCTGTTTTACCTACTCCAGTTGGTCCCATAAATATAAATGAGCCAATAGGTCTATTTGGATCTTTAATACCAGAACGTGCTCTAATAATAGCATTACTTACAAGTTCAATTGCTTCTTTTTGGCCCTTAACTCTCTTCATTAAATTTTCTTTTAATGATAGTAGTTTTGCTTTTTCTCCACCTACTAATTTAGATACAGGAATATTAGTCCATTTAGAAACTATTTCAGCTATATTATCTTCATCAACTATATCAGATAATACTTCTCCTCTCATAGTTAATTTTAATTGAGATAATTCACTTTCAGCTTCTGGTATTTCACCATATTTTAATCTAGCTGATTTTTCTAAATCATATTCATTTTGAGCTTTTTCAAATTCATATTTTAACTCTTCTAATTTTTCTTTCTTTTCATTAATTAATTCTTTTAATTTCTTTTCTTCTTCCCATTTCATTCTAAGGTCATCTTGACTAACTTTTAATGCTTCCATTTTCTTTTCTATCTCTTTAACCTTAGTTTTACTAGATTCATCATTTTCTTTCTTTAATGCTTGATTTTCTATTTCAAGAGTCATTAATTCTCTATTTATTTTATCTAAATCAGCTGGTACAGAATTCATTTGCATCTTAATAGTAGCACATGCTTCATCTACAAGGTCTATTGCTTTATCTGGTAAAAATCTATCAGTTATATATCTATCTGATAAGTTAACTGCTGCAACTAATGCATTATCACGAATAGTAACACCATGGTATATTTCAAATCTTTCTTTTAAACCTCTTAGTATTGTTAATGTATCAATAACACTAGGTTCTTTTACCATTACTTTTTGAAGTCTTCTTTCTAGTGCTCCATCTTTTTCTATATACTCTCTATATTCATTTAGAGTTGTTGCTCCGATTAATCTTATTTCTGCACGAGCAAGCATTGGTTTTAACATATTACCAACATTCATAGCACTATTAGAACCAGCTCCTACTATCATATGTATTTCATCAATAAACATTATGATTTGTCCATCTGATTCACTAACTTCTTTTAATACTGCTTTAAATCTTTCTTCAAATTCACCTTGATATTTAGCACCGGCGATTAGAGCACTTAAATCTAGTTCCCATATTCTTTTATCTTTCAAATCATCTGGAACATCTCCTCTAATGATTCTTTGTGCTAAGCCTTCTACAATAGCAGTTTTACCTACACCTGGTTCACCTATTAATACTGGATTATTCTTAGTTTTACGAGATAAAATTCTAATAACATTTCTAATTTCTTCATCTCTTCCAATAATAGGATCAATCTTATTATCTTTAGCAGCAGAAGTAATATCTCTACCAAATTTTTCTAAAGGATTTTCAATCTCTTCTTGTGGATACATATATATACACCTCCTTTTAACCAGATATATTATACAATAAAAATTAGCACTCGTCAATAGCGAGTGCTAATAATATAATTTTATCTTAATTTCCTACTTTTTCATAATCAGGAACACCATATGCATATAAATATGGATGACCTATTGGATACTCTTTTCTCTTAACATAATCAGAGTTTGCATTTCCTTCAATAGTATATACTATTCCATTTTCTACTTTTTCAACAATACCAACATGATCAACTAAATAATCACTTGGAAAATCAAAGAATACTATATCACCTGGTTTAGGAGTATATTTAGAAGCATATTTAAATTGATTTTTACTCTTGAAGTAATTAATACCCTGACTAACAGCAGTAAACTTAGGAATATGTGTATTTAATAAACTAGTTTCATTACCAAGCCAACTAACAAATACACAACACCATTCCATTCTTCTCTTGAATCCCATCCAACCCCAATATCTACTTCCATGAACGCCAACTTGTTTTTGAGCAAGTTTAACTATTTCATTTCTTAGAGTTTCTTCTCTATTTAGTTTTTTATTTATTTTAGCTATACTTATATTTTTAAGATTCCAATTTTTATTTAATAGTATTTTTACTTTAACATCTTTTTCAATTTCAAATACATCTTTAAATAATTCTCTAGCTTCTTCTCTTTTATATTTTATTTCTAATACTTTATATTCATTTTCATCATATAATTTTATATTTTGATCTTTATAATACTTATCAATAATATCATTATATATTTTAGATAAACTATCTCCATAATCTATAAAACCATTTATTTCTTCTAAAAACAAATTAGCCATAGCATAATTAACATATATAGTATTTCCTTTCATACTAATCATTTGTTCATAATCTTTTTCATTATAAGAAACAGACGTAGGAAAGAACATACTATCAACTATAAGATATGTTAATAATATTGAAGTTAAAGCAATTACTAATCTAAATAATTTCTTTTTCATAAGCCTTTTTCCTTTTCCTTCTTACTATTAATATAACAATGAATATAATTATTATAATGATATCAAATATTATTAAACCAAGTGATATATATGATTTAACATTTTGAAAAGTGAATTTAAAATTAATGGCTTTACTTTCACCATTTTTAATATTCCATACTAAAGTTTTACCATCATTTAATACAGTATCTGCATTAGATGATAAAGCTTTTACTGGTAAATTAACAGTAAAAGTATTTTCAAAATCTACATTTTCATAATTATATTTATCATTTAAATTATATAAAAAATTAGCATTATAAATACCATTCTTTTTAGTAAACAATTTAGTATTTACTATAGAATTCTTATTTAATATAACAGCTACATTACTATCAGTAGTTACTTCTTCTAAATTATCTACTTCATATAAATATTCATTTCCTACATACTCTTCATCTTTATATTCAGTCTTAATAAAACCATCTAGATAATCATCTTTTAAATTCTTACTAACATAATCTCCAATATCTTCATTTTTAGTTGTTTTTATTATATTAGTTTTTACTAATGATTCAACTAATGATTTATCTAATGCTATTAAAACATTATATTTAACTTTACCATTTTCATCTATAGTAAGAGTATTCTCATTCTTAACAGAACAAGCACATAGTATAAAACAAACAATTATAAGAATTATCTTTTTTAATGTTACTTTCATTCTACTTCCCTCTACTATAAAACATTATATCATAAAAAAAGAGATTATTCATCTCTTCCCATACTTAAGCCTATATAGTCCTTAATTAGATTCTTAAATAATTCTTTAGTTTCATTATCTATATTTTTAATATTTTCAATCAAATGATGTAATTTTAGAACATTACTTACTTCTTTTAAACTCTTTATTTCAGCTTTCTCAATAGCAGTAAATAACTCAGTTACTGCTTTATCTTTTTCTAAATCAGAATGATTCATTAACCAAGATATTATATTCTTTTCTAGTTTCTTACTTTTAGAAGATAAGCTTCCTTCTTTAAAGTGATCATCCTCTATTAACCAAGTTGTTGCTTCATGTGCCATAATAGATTCTTTAGTAGCTTTAACTACATTATAAATATCATTTCTAAGAAGAACACCAACAACACTATACTCTGGTATTATATGAACTAATTTTCTTTTAATTCTTCTATATTCACTTGAAGTAAATTCTCTTAATCTTAAACCTGGTCCATCATTACTATAAATTTTCTTTAATCTAAATTGTTTTAATGGTTTAAGATACATACCTGCTACTAATGCTAGATTACCACCTTTAGAATGTCCTCCTAATATTATATTAGGTCCAAATATTTTAATATGTTTATTTGCATAATCAATAGCATCTCTTTGAGCGGGTACTGGAAATACACAAGATAAATATAAGTTTTCTTTCCATCCACTTATTAATTCATCTGTTCCTTCATAACTAATATATTCTAAATTATCATTTATTCTAAACATAACAGCACTAAACTGTTTATTAATATTAGCTCTATATACATAATCATGCATAATAATATTTTTATATCTTTTAGTTTTAATAATTTTTTCTATTAATTTATATGCATCTTTTTGAGCAATACCACGTTTTCTTTCATTTAAAAGAGTATGTGATTTTAAATATTCTTTTCCAATAAACTCAATAGTATGGTCTCTAAGAACAATACTAGTATCATTATAATCAAGATAAATAAGCATAGAAAAAACTAAATTATCTACATCATTAAATGGTTTTTCTTCAAAAGTATAATTACCATATTTTTCTACAAAATCATATACATTCATATTATTTACCTCACATTAATTATAACATACTATTTTCTAAAATCACTAAACAAAACTATTAATGGGAATATTTCAAGTCTACCAAGTAACATACCAATAGAAAGAGCTATTTTAGATAATGAACTAAAATCAGCATAATTATATATATTAAAACATAAACCAGTATTAGCAAAAGTACTAAATACAGAGTTTAAAGTAACATCAAAATTAAATCCATTCAAACTTACTATAAACATTATTACAACAATAAATGTAGCATATAAGAATAAGAATGTATTATTACTATTAATAGCTTCTTCACTAACTACTTTTTTATCATATTTAATAACATGTACACTATTTGGATGTATTATTTTTAATATATCTCTTTTAATTGTTTTAAACATAAGAATTAATCTTGATACTTTAAACCCACCACAAGTACTACCTCCACATGCACTAACAAGCATTAAGAATAAAAGTAGTACTCTACATGAAGATGGATATACATTAACATTACTAATAGAAAAACCAGTACTTGTCATTATAGATACAGTATGGAATACTGAATTTAATAATCCACTAGCAATACTTGAATATAATTTATATGTCTCTAAAAATACAAATAGAATTGAAACTATTGTTAGGCATACATATACTCTAAACTCTTCACTCTTAAATGCACTTTTGAATTTCTTTATAACAAGTAAGAAAAATATATTAAAGTTAACACCACTTAAAAACATGAAGATTGCCACTATTAATTTTGCATATGGATTTATAGTAGCTAGACTATTATTCATAAATGTTAATCCACCAGTTGAAACAGTAGACATTGTGATTAGAGTACTATGAAAGAAATCTACTCCAGTTAATCCTAATGATATTATTTCTGTTAAAGTTAGTCCAAAATATATTAAATATAAATATACTAACATTCTCTTAGTACTAGATACCATCTTTTCACTATTATTACCAGGCATCTCTGCATTTAATAAATACATAGATTTATCTTTTTTAGATAAAGGTATAACAGCCATAACAAATGTAATAATACCCATACCACCTATAAAATGCATAAAACTTCTATAAAACAAAACTGATTGAGGTAAACTCTCTACATCACCAAATACAGTTGATCCAGTAGTAGTAAGAGCAGATATTGCTTCAAATAATCCACTAACAAAATCAGTATGATGTCCAAAGAATAATGGTAAAGATGCAAATAATGATATTAATATCCATGATAAAGATACAATAATAAATCCATCTTTAGCATATAAATATTGACTATCAACTTTAATTCTACTTAGTAATAAACCAACTATAAAACACATTATAGATGGTAATAAAAATGGTAATACATTTTCTTTAAATATTAAACTTACTATCATTGGAAGAATCATTAAAATAGAAAAAGTAATTAATACTTTACCAACATATTTATATATTATTCTATTCTTCATGATCTACTCCAATATGTCATTTATATCTTTTAATTCTAGAGTATTATCAATTAATACAACTGTATCATTTTCTTTAATAACAGTATTACCATTAGGAATAATAATATTCTTTCCTCTTTGAATAGCTATTATTAATACATCTTCTCTTATATTTAAATCTTTTAATTTAGTATTAGTCTTTTTAAAGTCATCTTTTAATACAAATTCTTGTATTACTACTTGATCATCATCAAATGTATATATTGCTTCACAACTACTCTTTTTACTATTCTCAAGAGCTCTTACAAATTGAACAATATTATCAGTAGCAATTCTATGTGGAGTAATAACAGTATCAATATTAGCTGCTTCAATAACTCCATCTAAATCTATATGATTAACTTTAGTAATAATACGAGGTACTTTTCTTAGAGATGCAAACATAGAATAAACTATATTTTCTTCATCTATACTAGTAAGTGATATAAATGCATCTGCTTCTTCAATACCTTCTTCATATAATATATTTTGATTAGAAATATCTCCATTAATAATTAATGTTTTATCTAATAATTCACTTAATTCTTTACATCTATCTGGATTAATTTCTATTATTTTAACTTTTATTTTCATATCAGTTAAAAATCTTGCTAAATATACACTAGTAGTACTACCACCAGCTATTATTACTTTTTTAGTTTTATTACTAATTAAATCAGCATAATCTAAAAATTCTCTTATATCTTTAATAGTACCAACTACATTAATCTTATCTCCTGCTTTTAATTTAAATTTTCCTTTAGGAATAATAATTACTCCGTCTCTTAAAACAGCACATACTATTACACTAGCACTATTTTTTCTATCTAAAGCACTAAGACTCATTCCATCTAAAACACTACCTTCTTTAACTTTCAAAGATATCATTTGTAGTCTTCCTCTTAAGAAAGTAGTTGTTTCTAGTGCACTAGGTATACTAAGAGCTTTTGCTATATTTAATGCAGTTAAATACTCAGGATTAATTATATATGATAATCCAATTTCTTTCTTCAATAAAAAAGCTGAATCATTATTATCTCTATTTCTAATTCTAGCTATTGTATGTTTAGAACCCATCTTTTTAGCTAGTAATGAACACATAATATTCTTTTCATCACTATCCATTACTGAGATAGTTAAATCACTTTTTTCTACTCCTGCTTCACTTAATATTTCACTATTTAGACCATTACCAGTTATATATTTAACATCTTCATTACTAATAAATGTTCTACTAGTAGTAAAATCTAAATCAACAAGAGTTACATCATTACCATCTCTAACTAAACTCTTTGATAAGTATTCACCAAGTTTTCCAATTCCAACAACTATTATTTTCATAATATTACCTCTTCAATATTCTATCATAAATAAAAAAGAATTAAAAACAATTCTTTTTTATATTTCTTTAATTATACCATCCATTATTGAATATAGATACACATTTATTTTCTTATTAGATTTAGTACTAATATAATTCCTATATCCATTTAATTGATCAATATATTTTTCATCACTAATACTCTTTAATTTATAGTCAATTATATCAATATGATCATCATATTCAAGCATTAAATCAATAACACCATTTAATATATTATTATCACTCATATAACTAAATTCATATTCTTTATATATTTTAGCATTCTTAATATTTTTGAATAATTCACTATTCATTAAATTATTAATCTTATCTCTAATAAACTTATCTTCAATAATAGATTCATCATAATTCTTAAAATCAGTATATTCAAGTATTTCATGTACTTTAGTACCATACTTCATTTGTCTATATTCTTTTTCACCAATTAGACCTTTTACTTCTTTAGAAAAATGACTATTATCCACTTTTTCATTAGTGATATTTATCTCATTTACTTCAAAATCAGAAGTAGTACTCTTTAATTTAGAATTAATTTCTTTCTTGAATAAATAATTCTTAGTAAGATTTAATTCATCAAGATTAATACTTTCAAAATAATCACTTAAATAATCTTTAATATAATAGATATAATCAGATAATCTAGATATATCAAGTCTTCTAATTCTATCAATTATTCCATTTTCATCTAATTCTAATTTCTTAGTATCTTTATATGGAAGAACAATAATAATCTTTTCTCTTGATCTTGTTAAAGCTACATATAATAGTCTTAAACGTTCACTTATTTCTTCTTTTATATAATCATATTTATATAATTCTTTTATAACACTAGGACTATCATCTTTAGGAATAATTAATCCATAATCATTTGATACGATAAATTCATCTGTTAAATCTCTTAAATTAAATTCATGATCTAAATCAGCAAAATAACATATTGGAAATTCAAGACCCTTAGATTTATGAATAGTCATTATTTTAACTGAATCACTATTACTCTTATAACTATTATATGTAATATCAATACCACTTTTAATTAAGTCATCCAAATACATTCCAAAATCACTAATATCATAACCTAGTTCATTAATATTAACAGAAATATTATATAAAGTATTAAGTCTTACATTAATATCTTCATATTCACCAACTTTATAAATCTTCTTATAAAAATCAGTTACTTCTAATATACGTTCTAATATGTTAGATGATGTCATACTATTAATATTATCAATAGTACTTAATTTTTTATAAATACTAGTATCTTTAAATGTATTATTCTTAAATATTTCAAATATTTCACTATCAGAATATTCATATAAGAAACTTCTAGCTATACTTATAAAATCATATTTAAATTCAACACCAATATCTTCATTATTAATTCTAATAACTATATCAATTAGGTTCTTTAATAATAGAATATCTTGATTAGTATTTAATTCTTCATCCTTAAGAACAGTTAGGGGTACTCCAAAATATTCAAATACTTTTTTATAATCAGTGAAACATTTACCTCTATCAAGAATAATAACAAAATCATTATATGTAATATCTCTTAAAGTATTAGTTTCTTTATCAAATACTTTCATATGAGAATTCATTTTACTCTTAATATCATTTACTATCTTAAATATTTCTATTTCACTATTAGTAAATCCTGGAGTATCATTTTCATATTCATAAATATCTATATCATATTTAAAGTCTTTTACTCTTTCAGTGTCATAGCTAATATTACCATATACCATTTCATGACTTACTTTATAATCTGCTCCACCTATTTCACTATCCATTAATAATTCAAATATTCTATTGATATTGTTAAGTACTTCATCTCTACTTCTAAAGTTCTTAATTAAATCAATCTTAATACCACCATTATTTGATGAATATAAGTCATATTTTTCTTTAAATATATTTGGATTAGATCCTCTAAATTTATAAATTGATTGTTTAATATCACCAACCATATATACATTATTATTACTAATTAAACTAATAAATATATCTTGTACGTCATTAGTATCTTGATATTCATCAATCATTATTTCTTTAAATGAATCCCTTAACTCTTCACGTACACTTTTATTTTCTTTTAATATCTTAATAGATAAACTAGCTACATCATTAAATGTATATATATTATTCTTACGTTTATAATCATTTAATCTGTTAATAAACTCTTCTACTATATCAATAATAGTATTAATATCATCTTTAGTATCTAAAATAGATTTTCTAATATCATCATAACTACCATATTCACCTAAAGATAATAATGAATCTATCTTATTCTTTAATGACTTTTTAGCATCTTTTGCTTCCTCAGAAGAACCTCTTGGGGCATTAGGCATATTAACACTCTTATATAAGTATAAATCATTATTATCACAGTTTAATAGGCTATCTAAAGAGCTTTCTACAAGTGACACATAGTCACTTTCAAAATAATAATTTAAATTATCTAGTTCTAATCTAATAATACTTTTCTTTTCATTAATTAGATTATCAAAATCACTAATTATTTTATTAATATTAGATTCACTATAGTACTCTTCTCTAATAAACCTGATATATTCTTCTTTATTAATATTACTATTAATTTGAAGAGCTATTTTTAAAACGTTTTCTCTAATTCTATAATCATTCTTAACACAATTATTATTAATTAAATTAATAAAGTTTTCTTTTCTTTCACTATATAGTTCTTCAAATATTTCATCTATAATCTTTTCTTCTTCTATTTGTACTATAGATTCATCAGTTATTGATATATTATTATCTACATTTAATAAATAATGGTATCTTTTTAATACTGATAATGCAAAAGAATCAAATGTTGTTATATACGAAGATGATAATAGATCAAGTTCACTTTTTAATTCTGCATTCTTTGCTATTTTCTTTCTAATTCTATCTTTCATTTCAGCAGCAGCTGCATTTGTGAATGTCAAAATAAGTAGTTCATTAATATGAATACCACTTTCAAGTTTATTAATTACTCTTTCAGATAATACAGCTGTTTTACCACTACCAGCACCAGCAGATACTATTATATTAGTTCCACTTTCTTTAATCGCAAGTTCTTGTTCAGGCGTCCATTTACTCATCATCATCACCCCCAAACAATTTCTTTTCTTCAAGATTTACTATATCTTCATTCTTCATATAACAAATATCTTTATATTTACAGTACATGCATCCTTTATTAATATTCTTAATAGCTTTAGGATTAATATCAAATTCACCATTTAATATCTTAGTACTTGCTTCTTTTACTTTATCATCTACTATTTTACAAATAATATCCATTTCATCATCACTAAGTACTTTACTATTAGAATAGAAAGTACCATCATTCTTAATCTTCATTCCTCTTATCACATTAGAATCTCTAAATGATGAATCAACTTTTTCTAAAACGTCCATATCACTATTAGAATATCCTTGTAACTTTAATGCATTTATTTTATCTTCTAATGTTTTTTCTTTACCAAGTATCTTTTGTAAATATAGTCCACCTATTCTAACATTATTTACAATATTAGAATTCTTTATTAGATACATATAAACAGGTAACTGCATATCCATTCCATATACAACATTATTTAAACTAAGAGGTGGATTGCCAGTTTTATAATCTATGATAGCTACGATAGTCTCACCGTCAAATTCACCGTACATAATCTTGTCAACAAAGCCCTTAAATATAATATTTAGATCTTTATTTACCGTTATTTTTATCTCTTTTTCATACATAAATTTATCAAGTTGTGTGTATTTTAATTGATTTTTAATAGTTTCTACTATTAATTGTAAATCACTTTTCAATTTATCTAAAAAGAACTTATCAGTACTGTTAAATTCATACTTAGAATTGTTAATAGATTCTTGATATGATGACTCAAAGTCAAAATTATCATTAAAACAATTAGATAATACATTATGAAAAATATTACCAATAGTTATTTCAAATGAATCTTCAAATTTATTAATTCTTAAAACATAATCTAGATAATATTTAAAAGCGCAACTATAATATTCATTAACACTTGAATAAGATAATGTTAAATACTTGTTTAAAAATTCATATAAACTATTTTTATCAATACCACTAAACTTATTATCATATGATAAATAATCCATATCTTTATAATGGCTGTTTAATAATAATAATTCGTCACTAATACTTCCATATTTCTTATTTTCATCCTTTAGACTTACTAGTTTTAACATATTATATAGATTTGAGTGCTCAAAACTAGGTTTAAACTCTTCTATATCAAATAAACTTTCATCATATGAAGAAGACATATATAGTGGACTACCACCATCATATTTAGGATATGTTATAACCAAATTCTTAATTCTTTTTATACCAGATAATAAATTCATTAAACTGTTCTTATTTAATTCATAAGACACACTTAAATTAAGTGATTCTTTAATCTTATCACTCAAATAATCCTCATCTTTATGATTAACTGGTATTACACCTTCAGTATAATTAATTAAAAATACATAATCATCTTCACTTAATAAATCATCTATATCTACAATATTAACTGCATTCTTTAAAATAGTATTCTTTATTTTAATACTATTAATATCATTAAATATAAACTCTTTTTTATCTTCATAATCATCTATAAAACTATAGCTATTTATAATGTTAATTATTTGTTTATATATATCATTATCTTCATTAGTCTTAACATATTTATTAACTTCTTCTAAACACTTATCTATTCCAAGATCATAATTATCTTTAAATACTTTAACTATCTTAGTACCTAGAATATGTTCATCACTTCTTAAATTAACTGGAATATTATACATTTTAAATATACTTTTAATAATATAATTATATTCACTAGTAACATTAGATAAATATATATTATTAATATCTACTCCATTTTTAACTAAAGAACATATTGAAGAAGCTACATACTCTATTTCTTCATTTCTGTTATTACATATTATTAATTTCTTTTTTTCACTTGTTTCTTCTATATTATATGTTGAAACATGTTTTAAATTGTCAAATATTCTATTATAGAATTTATCATAATACTTAAGATTAAATAATACTACATCACTATTAATTAAATAATTCTTAAATGATTCATTTTTTATTAATAAATTATTAGACTCTAAGTCATTTTTAATATCTTTTAAAAGATTAATTTTTTCATTATCTACTTCATCTATATAATATAAGTTATTCAAATATATTTTAGCTATACTAGGTATAACATTATAATGCTTACAAATATAATAAATAGCTTCTTTATCATAATCAAAAAAATACTTCTTCTTTAATTCAGACAAAGTAATAATCTTAATATTTAATAGTTTATTATTATCATTTATTAGTTTTAATAAACTATCTTTAATATTATCATTTATAATCAAAATTTTATTGTCAAAACAACTTATATCCATAAAAGTATTATATCATAAAAAAATAATTACTTAAATTAAGTAATTATTTAGTTTGATCCATATCACTAAATGCTATTGCATCAGGTATATCTAGTTCTGGTGTAGTAGATGGTTTTTCTTCTTTAACTGGTGTGTAATTATCATTATTAACTATAAATGTTGAAGAACTATCTTCTACTACTTCAGGTGTCTCAACTATTGGTTCTTCTGCTTTTACCTCTTCTACTTCTGGTGTTTCAACTAAATTATCCTCTATAGGTGGTTCAATAACAATTTCTTGTTCTTCTTCCTTAGCAGCCTCATCAACAAATTTACTTGGTTCATATGATTTAACAAAATCAGGTCTTCTATTAAAATCATATGTATTTGCTTTTACTTCAATAACATCATTTTCTACTTCTTCTACTTCAGGTTCTGTAATCTCTGGTGCTTCAAATTCTAAAGATGGAAGACTTTGCATTTCCATATTATCAGTAGCCGTTTCTACTTCTGGTACTGCTTGTTCTGCAGGTGCTGCTGGTACTGGCTGTTCTACTACTTCTGGTGTTTCTTCAACTACTGGCGTTTCAGGAGCAACAATAGTATCATTTTTAGCATCTACTACTACAGGTTCATTACTAGGAGCAGCTACCTCAGCAACTACTTCTCTAGCAGTAGGTTCAGCAGTTTGCTCTTGTGTTTGAGCTGGTGCTTCTTCTACTTTAGTAGCTTCACCTTCAATAACTTCATTTTTATTTAATTCACCTTCTATAGAAGGATCATATTCTTTATATATTAATGTTGCTTTAGTAGCTTTTTTCTTTTTAAGAACAATAATCATTACTATAATTAGTATTATTGCTACTAGAGCACCTACTCCAACAATAATTATATGAGTCATATTTATAACATCAAATGAATAATTAATCTTTGTAGTATCTTTAGTAGATAATTTCCATGTTAAATATTTCTTATCTGAACTAACGTCATTAGCATTATTACTACCTACTTTTGATGGAACAACTAAATTGTATTTTAATTCCGTTTCTTCAGTTTCTTCTTCTGTAGTACTTACATTATATTTTTGTAATTTACTACCAGTAAAAACTATATTAGCTGTGTATGTATCTTTAAAGAAACTACTAGTTTTATTAAATAACTTAGTAAAATCAAATGTAGGTTCTAAAATATCAGCAATATCAACAGTATCTTTATTAGCATTACATAATTCATCAATATTTTTGAATGTTCTAGTAATTTTGAATCCACTATAATCACCATTATTATAAGTAGTAATTTTAAATCCTCTTGATTCTAAATCACCAGAAGTAACTGTTGCACTAAGAGTATTTTTATATTCATCTTTAGTAAGTAATTCTACTTCAAGATTCATACTTTTATCATTATTTATTTTAGTAGTTATATTACTGTTTACACAACCACTTAAAAAAACTATTGCTACTAGTATTAATAGAAACCTTCTTATTCTCTCCATAAACATACACCTCTATGTTAAGTTAATTATACCATAATCAAAATACAAAAAACAATTATAGATTTTTTAATATTATGCTTGTATAATTTAATTAGAGGGATAGTATGATAAAAACAAAAAATCAAGGTTTGTTAATAGTAGTAAGTGGTCCATCTGGTAGTGGAAAATCAACACTTAATCAACTATTAATTAAGAAAAGAAAGAATATAGTTATGTCTATATCTGATACAACTAGAAAGATAAGAGGAGAAGAAGTAGACGGGGTTGATTATAACTTTATTTCTAAAGAACAATTCTTAGAAAACATTGATAATAATAAGTATCTTGAATATGCTAATGTATATGCTGATACATATTATGGAACACCTGAAGATTTTGTTAATAAACAACTTAGTAATGGCAATGATGTAATATTAGAAATTGATATTGAAGGTGCTAGAAAAGTAAATGAAAAAAGAAAAGATGCAATATTCATATTTATAATGCCACCATCAATGCAAATATTAAAAAATAGACTAGTTGCTAGAAAGACAGAAACAAAAGAACAAGTTATAGAAAGATTTGAAACTGCATATAAAGAAATAAATGAAGTATCTAAATATAACTATGTAGTTGTAAATGATGATCTAGATGAAGCACTAGCTAAAATGGATGCTATTATTACTTGTGAAAAATGTAGAGTTGATAGAATAGAAGAATTTGATGTAGGTAATAAAGAAGAAATAATGCATGAAATTTTAATGGATTTTGATAAAAAATAAAAAGTGACATCAAGTCACTTTTTTATTATCCTATTATTTCCATTATTTTAGGAAGTATTTGAGCTTTTCTAGATAATATACCATCTAGTTTAACACCCTCAACTACTTCTTTTTTATTAAATGCATTTCTTATAATATCTTCAGCATCACTATTATATAAACAATAAGATTCATTATCAAATACATCAGTAGCAAATAAAGTTAATATTTTAAATCCATCTTTTTTAGCTATTGTATTTAAATATTCAACTATTTCATCAGTTCTATTTTTAATTTGTTTAAAATCCATTATTAATAATTGACCAATACCAATTAATTTATCATCTATTTTATATGTTTTAAAGTCTTTATTAAGCATTTCTTCAACAGTTAAATTAGAAACATTCATTCCCTTCTTTAACATCTTCATACCATAATCTTTATAATTAATACCTGCTATTATTGATAAACGCTCTAAAGCTATTTTATCTTTTTCAGTAGTAGTTGGACTAGTTAATAATAATGTATCAGATATAATAGCAGAAGCAAGAAGTCCTGCTATATTAGGTGGTACTTCTACTAAGTTTTCATTATACATTTCATATATCATAGTACTAGTACTACCACAATTAGTGCTTCTAAAGTTAATTGGTCTTCTTGTTACTATATCACCAATATTATGATGATCTAATATTTCTATTATTTCAGCTTCATCTATTCCTTCAACACTTTGAGAGAAGTTATTGTGATCAACTAACATAACTTGTTTTCTATTAACATTATTAGTATCAGTTAAACTAAGAACACCTAAACATTCATGCTTACTATTTATAATTGGATAATTAGTATGTCTATACTGTTTACTTCTATCAAAGAAACTAGTTAAATAATCAACTTCATTAAATGTAATTGTTTCTTTTTCACTTCTAACAAAATTTCTAACATAATTAGCAAGAGTTATTAAACTACCTACATCATAAATACCATAATTTGTTTTAATAACATTTATTTTATTTTGACGAGCTTTATTTAATAAATCATTAGTTAGTTTAGTATTATCTACTAATATAATTAGTTTTACTTTTGAATCAATTGCATATTCAATAGTATCTTTCTTATCACCAATTACTAATATAGTCTCATTATTAATTTTTGATTTATTGATAGATTCATGTGTATATAAAGTGCCACATATTTCTTTATCAAATTTAAGTATATTTTCACCTTTTAAAATATCAAGAATATTACCATAAGAACTATCTATTCTATATGAATTACCATTAATAACTTCTGATGCTATTTCTTTAAGAGAAATATATCCATAATAATTATTCTTTCCTTCAACAACAGGTATACCAGTTAATGAATATTTATTCATATAATCAAAAGCATATTTAATAGTTGCATTCTTACCAATAAAATTATTTTTATGATAATTAACATCTCTTATTTGTAACTTAACATCATTTAAATGATATGGAACTTTAAATCCAAAGTAATCAAGAACAAACTTAGTTTCAGCATTAACATTTCCTAAAACGCATGGAATAGTATTAAATCCAAGTTTATTCTTCAAATAAGATAGACCTATAGCAGCACATACTGCATCAGTATCAGGATTCTTATGTCCAAATATAAATACCCTCTTTTTATTCATCCTTTCTATCTCCTTTTTATTTCTGAATCACTTTGTTCTTGTATTCTTCTTTTTATTATTCCTCTTTCATATTCATATGATGCTTTAATTACTTCATATAATTTAATTAATTCTGAGCTGAATTTTTCATCTAAATTCATATTATCATCATATGATTTAATTATTTCTGAATCAATTATATTATTTTGTTTTATATTTATACCTATTTTATTATAATTCATTGTACTATCATTATCAACATTTGTATTATTTGTTGTTTTTTCATACATATATTCTAATGTGATAAATGCTGTTTGTCTTTCAGGGAATAATTCTTTTTGTAAAAAGAATAAATATGTTCTAGCTATATCACTTTTACCAGAATTATTTAATTCATTTATTCTACGAATCATAACTCTATAGTACATTCGATCATAATCTGGATCCATATCCATTATATAACCTTCTAAGTTTTCCATTTCATAAGAAACAAACTGACTAAGAGTCATATTACCTTGTTTCTCTTTTTCTTTTAATTGGGCTTCATCTAAACTTTGAGGTTTTACTTCAACAATCATTTTATTCAAATGTGGTTTTAGTTTTTTGTATAATTCCTCATCACTTAATTTTGGTTTACCTACACCTTTTTTTCCTAAATCAGTTTGAATTTCTTCTGAAGTTTTTTTTGTTTTTGGATCTTTTGATTCCTCAATTGATTCTTTAGTATCTTCTTTAAGTAAGTTTTCCTCTTGATGAATATCTGTAGTATATACTCCCCCACCATCAGTGGAAATTACATGTTTAATACCATTCTTCTTATAAAAACTAATTGGTACATCATTTAATGAATCAATATTTCCTAAAGCATAATTTGATGATACATTAATTTCTACAGTAACATCCAAATCTTTTAATAAATCTACTAATTCTGGATTTTGTAAAATATTTACTCCATGACCAACTCTAATTCTAGGAGGTGGTATTTTTCCCCAATCTTGTTTAAATAAACTTTGGCATGATTTATTCAATTCATCTTGTATTTCTTGTATAGTTTTTAAAGATTCAAATAAATTATTTTTTGCATCTTTAAATTCTGAAGCATGCAATCTAAGTAAACTATTTGGATACATATGAAGAACAGGAATTATACAAGTTAAACTATTCTTGAAATTTGCTAGTTCGTCGCCAGTTAATTCTTTTTCAAGACCCATTACATCAGCGCCAATAACTTTACTACTACCTAGTAATTCTTCTAAATCTCTAGCTGCTCTTCTAAATGACTTAATATCTTTATCTCTTCTAATACTTAGTAATAAATTAAAACTATTGTCTTTTGAATGCTTCTTACTCATATATTTAAGTCTATTAGCAGTAGAAAAACTAATTTCTGAATATTCTATTTTTTCATCCTTTAATTTTGCTAATGAAGCTACTAACAAATCATCATATAGAATGTCTCTAACCATACAATCTCTTTTAGTTTTATCAGGTTCTCTTTCAAATTCAGATATTCTATCTTTTAATATATACTTAGCATTTTGTTTTTCTGCTATTTCTAATAAACGACGTCTATTATTATTTACTACATTAGTTAAATCACTAAACTCTGATTGTTTACTAACATCTAATCTTAATGCATTAGTAACTTTTCTATATATATCATTATTAGCTTTTATATCACTATATGTTAACCATGTAACATTACTACTTTCAAAATCAAGTTCACCAGTACTAGTATTTATTGGATAAGTAACATGATATTGTTCTAAAAATAATAAGAATTCATCAGGATTTAATATTTCAATTAAATGAGTATGTAATTCAGTATGATGTTGTTGTACACTATTCCATCCTCTAGGAAGAGAATCTAATTCTTTTTTAATTTTATTAAATTCACTAAAGAATGTATGTGCATCTGTATCTCCTTCATTAATTAAACGATCTATTCTATAAGCAAGAGCACATAATATTCTTATTTCAGTAGTAGTAACATTATTTTCAAGTGTTATTTGTCCTTGTGCTATTTTGATAAATCTTTTTAATCCTAAAAGGCCATAAGTAACATCTCCAACTTTATATATTTCTACTTTATCATTTAGAATTTCTAATCCTTTTTCAAACTCAAAAGAGACTCTACCATCTTGAATGATACAATCTACATATAAGCCTTGTTTATTTAGGATTATTCTTTGTCTCATTTATTTATTCTCCTATTATAAATTGTACTAAATTTATAAGAAAAAGTCCACAATTGATATTTAAAATATAATAGTATATAATCATAATAGGTGATGATATGAATAATATTAATTGTGAACATTGTGGTTCTTTAATTAACACAGACAAAGATATAAAGTGTCCTAACTGTGGAGCTCCATATAAAAATAATAAACAATATAAAGAATACTTAGCTTATCAAAAAAAGCAAAGAGAATTAAATTTAGAAACTCAACAAATAGCTAATAATATTACTAAAGATGTTCATAATGCTAGTCAAAAAGCAATACCAGCAGTATTCATTATAGTAATAGCTATATTCCTAATATCATTCGCATTCTTCTTTATAATATTTAGACAAGCATTCTCAAGTATGGATGATTACCAAGAAAAATATAATGACTATATTAATAACAAAGAACAAATAGAAATGTTACAAAAAGATCATGAAAAAGTATATATATTCTTTAATGAATATGCGTATACAGATCAATTCGATATTAAAGTAGATAAAGTAATTGATTATACTGAAACTAAATATGAGAAGAATAAACATTATTATGGATTTCATATAGTATTTAATAACAAAACAAGAGATTGGAAAACATTGTCTGATATAAGATGTACATATCTTATTGAAGGCGAAGAAAGAAGCGCAGGAAAAGAAATAGTATCAGCTAAAGAATTAGATTTCTTTGCTAAAGATATTCAGACATATGATGGATATTTATATTATGATATCCCAGAAGAAGTAAAAGATGTAACTTTAGTATTTGGTGATATCAATATAACAATATTTGATTTCAAACATAAAATAAAATAAGGATTGTAAACATACAATCCTTTTATTGTGACAAGTACTTTATATTGATATAATTATCATAGGTGATAATATGGATAAAAAAACAAGTGAACCAGTAAATTTTAAAAAGGTTTTTATTATAATTGTAGTCATTTGGACAATCATATCTATATTAATATGTCTACCATCAACTATTAATTATTATAAAAAACATAATACTAATAATAATGAGGAAATAAAAGAACAAGATAGAATTCAAGAAGAAAAAGAACAAGAAAGAATTCAGGAAAGTATACATAATGGAATAGATATAAAATTGAAGAAATTGGGATTTGAAGAATACAACGATTCTACTTGCCCTAACAATGATAAATGTTTGACTAATGGTCAATACAAGATTGATTATGATATAACTGGATGGTTTAATATAAAAAGAAAAATAGATGAAAATGAAAAATTTGATTCAAAAGATGATTTATTATTAATTGGAAATTTATATAATAATGAAAAAATTTCAACAAGAAGTAGTATTATTAATAACATATTTGGTAATAGTAAAGAAAACTATATTAGTAGTTTTATTAATATGGATGGTCTCCATTTTTATATTTCACGTTCATCAACAACAATTCATTACTCTATTATGTATTATAGAGTAGATAATGATTTGGAACTTGATATAGATTCATTAAGTTCAACTTCATTTAATGAAAAATATGATAGATTAAAAATGTATAATTTACTATTTAATGATTATAAGAATAGATTCCCTGTATATGATTTTATTAATCATTATAAACAATATTTAGATAATTACAATATTTCAGTAGATATGCATTATAATAATTACAGAGTAAAAGAAGCATATTCTAGTTATTATAGTTTCGATTTTGATAAAAGAGGATACAATGATAATCTTATTACTGTTATTGTGCCTGGTTCTCTTTATGAAGGACAAAATGTTGGACTAATAAATAATGATTTAAAATATTTTTCTAATAAATTTGATGGAAAATATGAATTAACAAAAGAGGATAAAGAGTCAATTAAAATGGTAATGTCACAAGATTATTATAAAACTACTATCAATAAAAACAATTTAACTATAACCATAGAAAGGATAGCTGCAGGTAGAGCATTCTACATTACATATAATTTCGATTAAAAAAACAATTCATAAGAATTGTTTTTTTTATTCAAAGAAATTATCGCTTTGTAAGTATTCACTTTCACAAGTAAGGTTTATTTTTAAACCTTTTAATGTTTTCTTATCACCATTATCTACTATATATGTTGCATGTGCTTCACAATCTTTTAACTTAGATAAACAAGATAATGCTTTTTCAATCATAGGGTTAGTAGCAGAACAAATACTAAGAGCAGTTAATACTTCTGGAAGAGTTATTTTATTTCCATTGTATATTTCTTTCTTAACTGATAGCATTGGTTCTAATACTTTAGGTGATAATAAATTAATATCATCTGGTATTTTACTTAAATACTTAATAGCATTTAATACAACACTACTTGCTGGTGTTAATATATCAGTTTGTCTTCCTGTAATAATCTTTTTATTATTGATTCTTAATGCAATCGCAGGTGAGTTCTTTTCAGCTTTTTTATCTAATGCTGGTTTAATAACATCTAAATATGTTTCATCAATATTTAGTTCATTCATAAGTAGTTTAACTTTTTCTACATTATCTTGATCACTTAAACCAAGTTTGTAACTATTTTGTTCATTATAATAACGTCTTACTACTTCTTTTTTACTAGCTTCTTCTACTACATCATTATCAGTAATACAAAAACCTATCATATTAACGCCCATATCAGTAGGACTCTTATATATATCTTTTCCAGTTGCTTTATGAAGAATACTTTTAAGTACTGGAAACATTTCAACATCTCTATTATAGTTTACTGCTGTTTCACCATATGCTTCTAAATGGAATGGATCAATCATATTAACATCTTTTAAATCAGCAGTGGCTGCTTCATAAGCAATATTAACTGGATGTTTTAAAGGCAAATTCCATACTGGGAATGTTTCAAATTTAGCATATCCAGCATTAACACCTCTTAAATTTTCGTGATAAACCTGTGATAAACAAGTCGCTAGTTTACCACTACCTGGTCCAGGAGCATTAACAAGAATTAATGGCTTAGTTGTTTCAACATAAGGGTTAGCTCCATATCCTTCTTCACTAACAATAGTATCAACATCAGTTGGATAACCTTTTGTAAAAGTATGAATATATGTTTTTATTCCATTTCTATTTAATTTTTTTATAAATTTATCTACACTTAATTGATTTTTATATAAAGTAATAACTACACTATTAACACTAAATCCCATTTCTTTAGACTTATTAATTAACTTCAATATTTCTGTATCATATGTAATACCATATTCAGCTCTTGTCTTATTTCTTTCAATATCATTAGCATTAATACAATAGATGATTTCTAAATCATCCTTTAATTCCTTAAACATGCTAATCTTAGCATCACTTTTAAAACCAGGTAGAACTCTTGATGCATGCGAATCATCAAATAGTTTTCCACCTACTTCAAGATATAATTTATCAAATAAACCAAACCTCTCCTTGATTTTCTTGCTTTGTATTTTTACATACTTAGCATTATCGAATCCTTTCTTCATATTTTCCTCACCTTATTATAATTATATATTTTTTGCAAATAATTGAAAATAAAATAATGTAATATTTACACTATTTTACTTTAAAAAATTTAAAATTTATGGTATAACTAAATTATGAAAAATAAATTAATAAGTATAACAATTATTTTAGCATTAGTTGCACTGTTCTCTGTACCAGTGTATTTTATGATGAAACCTGAAAAAGATCCTCTAAATCTATTTGAGGATAATAGCTTCTTTGAAGAACCTTTAAAAGTTGAAATAGCAGAAATAAATGAAGAAGAAGCTGAAGTTATTGACGAAGAGTCAGCTACTACAGAGACTAAACAAGAAGAACCAAAAGTAGCAGAGAATAAAATAGTAGAAAAAACTACTACTGCTGCTAAAGCAAAAGCAACTAAGATTAGAACATATAAGTTAAAAGTACAATATAACAAGAAAGTTACTATTAAAAGTATTATAAAACAAAATGTTAGTGGTAAATTAGATACAACTAAGTTAGGTACATTTACTAAAAAAGTAAAAGTTGGAAAAACTACTTATACAATTAAATATACTGTAGTTGATACTACTCCTCCAGTAATACTTGGTGGTAGTGTTAGTACTTATGTAGGAAAGAAAGTTAACCTAGTTAATAAATTCCTATGTGGAGATAATTATGATGATACTCCTACTTGTAAAGTAATTGGTACCTATGATTTTAATAAAGTTGGTAAATATAAATTAAAATATAAAGCTACTGATTCAAGTGGTAATTCTAAAACTGTTAGTTTTACATTAAATGTTAAAGAAAAACCAGCTAGTTCAAGTAGTTCATCTAGTTCATCATCAACTAAAAAAGGAAAACCAATCAGTGATTATATTAAAAAATATAAAAATAAGAATACTATGATTGGTGTAGATGTATCATCTTGGCAAGATGAAATAGATTGGGCAAAAGCTAAAAAAGCTGGAGTAGAATTTGCAATTATTAGAATTGGTTTCGGACATACTAATAGTGGCGAAATAAAAATGGATAAACAATTCCAAAATAATATTAAAAATGCTAAAAAGAATGGTGTAAAAGTTGGATTATATTTCTTCTCATATGCAGAGAATGAAACACAAGCTAAACAACATGCACAATGGATTATAAAACAATTAAATGGTGAAAAACTAGATTTACCAATCGCATATGACTGGGAAAACTGGGGATCATTTAACTCATATCATATGAGTTTTACAAGAGTACATAATTCAGCTCAAACATTTATAAGTACATTAGAGAAAGCTGGTTATAAAGGAATGCTTTATTCTAGTGCATATTATCTAACAAGATTATGGGGTTCTAACTTTAAGAATCAATGGTTAGCATATTATACAAGTAATAATGATTATACTGAAAAACCATTCATGATGTGGCAAGCAACAAGTAGTGGTAAAGTTGATGGAATACCTGGTTTTGTAGATATAGATATTCTTTATAAAAACAAAATAAAATAAGTAAGAAATTACTTATTTTTTTTATGCAATAAAAAAGAGCTAATTGCCCTTTAATAAGTCTAGTAATTTATTTTTAACATAATCTATTTTACTAGGATCAATTTTATGAATGAATACTCTTCCATTTACTTCATCATATAACGCAAAATGCATTATATCTTGAGGACAATCTTTTTCACTCTCAAGTTCATAGGCGATATAATTCATATCACCCTCAGTAAAACCAACAATTAACTCAGCTTTCTTATATTCTCTATCCTCATCTTGAAATATGAAAGTTGTATTCATAGCCTCATACCTTCTTCCCTAGATTCTTCTTTAACATAGGGAAGCATTACAACATTATTTAAAGATGGAATAAAGAGTTTATTATTTTTACCTAGATTCTTTAAATACCATTCTCTAACTTTTGCATTAGCACCCTTAGTTAAAGCAATAGAATTACCAGATAATTCTTTATTCATATATACACCTCTCTATTATTACTATATATTTGAAAGTGTAAATATTCAATAAAATCACCTGATTTTTACATTTCATTTGTAAATACTATTACAACTATATTATATCATATTCTATTCAAAAATAAAAATCACAAAAAAAGGAGCTTTTTAGCTCCTTCTTATAAACTTAATAGTATTCTATAATAATCACTCTTGAATTCATCTTTTTCTATTCCTAATTTATCATAGAAAACTTGAACATATTCTTTTCCATAATTTCTTTCAATAGACATTTCACATACCACTAAATCATAATATATATCTGATATACCAGCATTTCCAACATCTATTAAACCATTAAAGTGATGATCTAAAGCATATATATTAGGTAAAGACATGTCACCATGAGTAAATCCCATTATCTGTTTTGGTTTATTACCTTTTAAATACTTAAGAATTGCTTCTTTACTATGAAATCTATCTAATATTTCTTTTTTAATATCACTATTTTTTATTGATGGAAATCTACTTTCAATTTCTTTAATCTTAGTATCAATTGTTTCATCAACAACACAATCACTATAATCAATATTATATAAATCATTAAATGCTTCAATTATTATATCTATACCTTCTAGAGGATGCTCTTCATAATACTTACTACAAAGCATTTCTCCTTTTATTTCACGACTTAATATATATGATTTACCATTATATTTTTCATAAAACATCTTTTCAGGAACTTTAATCTTATTTTTTAAATAATCAAGCATTATAGATTCTTTACTTAAATGATCAGCTATTTTCAAATAGAATGTTTTACTCTTCTTTCTTATTCTATATACTTTAGAATTACATCCAATTGTAACTTCTTCTACTCTATTAGCATCTTTTAAGAATTCGTTTAATCTATTACTACCTTTAATAACTATTTCTTTCTTAGTAACAGGTTCAATTATCTTTTTTCTGTTATCTAGCGATGCCAAATAATCATAATTGCCATTATAAGTGACCAAGTGTCTATTTTCAAATCTAACTATTTTAGTAGCAATCTTATTAATAAAGTATCTATCGTGTGAAATAAATAATATAGATCCATCAAAATCAAGAAGTGCTTCTTCTAATATTTCACGAGTATCAATATCAATATGATTAGTTGGTTCATCTAGAATTAGAAAGTTGGCTTTTTGTAAAATTAATTCAAGTAATTTAATTCTTACCTTTTCACCACCACTGATATTTTTAAGTTTCTTAGAAATTGATTCTTCTCCAAAATAAAATCTATTTAATTTACTTCTAAGTTCACTTTCACTTCCTACAAAACTCTTTCTCATATGTTCATAAACTGTTAATTCTTCATTTTCGAACCTTATTTCTTGTGGAATATACCCTATACTAACATTTGCACCCAATTTTATATTATCGTGTGTATTATTTATTATATTTTTTATTAAAGTAGTCTTTCCACAACCATTTTTTCCCATTAAACAAACACGTTCTTTGAAGTATACATTCATGTTTGCACTCTCTAGTAACGACTTAGTGTCAATTTGTAAACTCAAATCTTTAATGTCAATTACCCAGTTGGCACTTCTCTTAATTGTATCTAAATTAATCTTTAGTTCACTCTTTTCAACAGGTTTATCAATCTTCTCCATTCTCTCAAGTCTTTTTTCCATAGCCGCTGCTCTTCTAAAGAAAATTGGATTATCTGCTTTATTACCCCATTCTTTTAATCTAACAATCGCTTCTTTAATAGCTTTTATTTCTTTTTGTTGATTTTTATACTTTTGCATTTGAAGTAAAAATCTTTTATCACTTTCTTCTAAATAATATGAATAGTTTCCAAAATATATATCTTCATGTCCATTTTCAATACATATTACTTTATTACATACTCTATCCATAAAGTATCTATCGTGACTAACCAATAAAATAGCGCCCTTATAACTATTTAAATAGTCTTCAAACCATTCTAAAGTATCAATATCTAAGTGATTAGTAGGTTCATCAAGTAAAAGAATATCAGGATTACTTAAAACTAAACTAGCCAAATTAACAATGGTCTTTTCTCCACCACTTAAATTATTATATTTAGTATTTAAAACACTTTCACTTAATTTAAAACCGTGTTTAATCTTTTCAATTATTTCTTTTAATTGATATCCACCTTTAATTCTAAATTCTTCTTGAAGTACTGTTAGTTCTTTAATAGACTTTTCAGAAGAATCCATATTCATAACAAAATCATTAATCCTATTATCAAGATCAATTAAGTCTTTTACTCCTCTTAAATATACTTCATTTGCTGACACATCGTCACTTTCTAATGGTGGAATTTGAGTTAAATAACCAATAGTAGATCCTTTTCTAATATTTATTGTGCCACTATCAGGTCTTTCTAAACCCATAATTAATCTAAGTGTAGTAGTTTTACCACACCCATTTCTTCCAATTAAGGAAACACGTTCACCAGTTTTTATATCAAAAGATAAATCATTTAAAACACTATTAAAACCATAATTTTTATTTATTTTATTTAAACTTATTTCTATCATTATAATTATCTCCTTTAAAATTTTTACATGCGAAAAAATTCACACTTGTTACAATCATTAAAGGATTCTAAGCAAGTGTGATATTATTTGTATAAATAATTACTCTTTTGACATATATACACATATAATATCACCCTTCCAGACATATTATAGCACATTTCCCTAAAAATCAACTAAAATATTGGAAAAAATGACCAAAAATATTTGACTTTTAGTCATTTATGTACTATTATATACGCTCGAAAGGGAGAAATATGGAAAATTCAGGGGAACATTTTTCCAAAGTAGAGGAAAAAAAGCAAATTAAAAGAGAAAATTTACTATCATCAGCATATACATTATTCATGAAAAAAGGATCATTTAATACTTCTATTAATGATATTGTAGAAGATGCTGGTGTTGCTAAAGGAACATTCTATTTATATTTTGAAGATAAATATGATATAGAAGAAAAAGTTATCATTGAAAAATCTAGGTTGTTATTTGATGAAGCTGTTATTAATACAACTAATAAGAAAATTAATGATTATCAAGATAAATTAATAAATATTTTTGATTATATTATTAATTCTTTATCAAAAAATAAAGATTTAACAGAATTAATTGGTAAATATCTATATTTAGGATTATTTAATGAGGAAAATAACGAAGATTATATAGATATTAAGAAAATGCTTGTTGTTGGATTAAAACAATATAACAAAAAGATTAAAAATCCAGAAGCAGTAATATTCATGATAGTAAACTTAGTAAGTAGTGTTGTATATGATTCAATTATATTTGATAGACCAACAAATATAGAATCATTAAAACCAGTACTATTTAGTGAAATTAAGAAAATGATTCAATAAAAAATAGAGCTTTTAAAGCTCTATTTTAATATGTTATATAATATTTCATATTCTTCGTTAGATAAGTTTTCCATTTTCTTATTTAACATTTCTTTTGGTACTTTATATTCATCTACCATACCTTGTACTATTGCCTTACTTTCTTTCTTAGTAAGGGTTTTATTATGCAATTTAACAAATTCTATTAATGACTCAACTAAATTATTCTTTAATTTTCTATCTCTATTAAAGAACATCTCTCTAAACATAAATCTTTTATAACTATTCTTTAATTCTTCTCTTCTTAATTTAGTTAATCTAATCATAGATGACATTACTCTAGGTCTTGGATCAAATGCATCAGGACCAATATCCATTATTTTTTCACATACAAAGAATGAATTAGTAAGTAACGCTAGTTTATTATGATTCTTTTCTACTACATTATCAGCAAATCTTTTTCCAACAATTAAAATTGCTTCATCAAATTCACATCTAAGTAATTTTTCAATAAATGGTTCTGTTATTGAATATGGTAATGCTGATATTATTTTATTACATTTAGGAATATATATATCAAGTGCACTTCCATATATAACATCTACATTACTATGTCTATCTTTTAATACATTAATAAATGGTTCTAATTTCTTATCAATTTCAATACATGTAAGATGTTTACTTCTTTTAGCAATTGTATCACTAATTTCCCCTTTACCTGGTCCTATTTCGACAACCTCATCTACAAGTCTTAAATGAGAATAGTCAATTAATGCATTAATTATCTTTTTATCAATTAAGAAATGTTGATCTAAATAGTCAGTATCATTTATAAATTCTTCTTCCATATTTTACCTCTAACTTTTAAATATATTAAATGGAAATCTATCTGGTAAATCAATCTCAAATGTTAATAATTCGTTAGTAATTGGGTGAAAAAACTCTAATTTTTTAGAAAAAAGAGCTAATTGTTCACCATTTTTAGCATTTTTATTATATTTTTGATCTCCATATAGTGGATTTCCATTATGTGACATTTGTACTCTTATTTGATGAGAACGTCCAGTTTCTAGTTTAATCTCAACAAGATTCATATTATCAATAGTCTTTATTCTTTTATAATTTAACTTAGATTCTTTACCATTCTTATCTACTTTAACTATATTATTCTTAGTATCTTTAAGCAGATAATCTGTAAGTGACCCATGGTCATTAATTTTATTCATTACTACTGCATTATAAATCTTATTAAACTTATTTAATCTTATTTGTTCTGATAATCTTGATGCACATTTACTAGTTTTAGCAAATACCATTATTCCACCTACAGGTCTATCTAATCTATGAACTAATCCTAAATAAACATTACCTGGTTTATTATACTTTTCTTTTAAATATTCTTTTAAAATAGTAAGCATATCTTTATCTTTACTACTATCTTCTTGAGTAGGTATATTTATTGGCTTTTCTACTACTAATAAATGATTATCTTCATATATTACATTTATATTATATTTCATTTTTATCAATCTTTAATCCATGACTAACTAATGAATCAATATCTACTTTTTTATTTTCTAAAGCATTCTTAACTAATTCCTTAGTACCATCATCCCATAATAAATATGTATCATAACTACTAATACATGGAAGTGAATAACTATATTTATTATCTTTATATATAACTTCCGGTGTACTCATACAGTCTTTTCCTTCATTATCGTACATTATTGTATATGTACTAAGAAGTAAAGGATCATATATACGAGCCCTTTTACCAGCTTTATCATAAATAATAAATACAAGGCAGAATAAAATGACTATAAGTATTAATACAAATATACTTTTAAATATTATTCTACTTTTCATTTTCTTCCCACCTTCCATAAACACCGCAAGGAAGTATCATGTCAGTATTAGTTATTTTAATTCCAATTTCATCAGTAGTAATTTTGCCATTTAATTTACCTTCACAAGCTGTATTTAAAACATTTTTAAGTATTTCAGGTGTAATTCCTTTAGTATAAGAACTAATAAGTAAGAATAATGGTTTATCACTTAATATTTTAATACATGAATCAATCAATTTATTTAAACTATCCTCAAATCTCCATAGTTCTTTTCCTGGTCCACGACCATATGTTGGTGGATCCATTATAATAGCATCATATTTATTACCACGTCTAAATTCTCTTTCTACAAATTTTAATACATCATCACATATATATCTAATTCTATTGTTTTCTAAGTGAGAAAGTTTAGCATTTTCTTTAGCCCATTCATTCATACCCTGAGAAGCATCAACATGAACTACTTCATAAGAACCAGCAAATGATGCAGCCATTGTTGCAGCACCAGTATATGCAAATAAATTAAGTACTTTTATAGGTCTTCCTGCATTTTGAATCTTATCAATAATAAAGTCCCAGTTAGCAGCTTGTTCTGGAAATAAACCAGTATGTTTAAAACCAGTAGGACTAACCTTAAAAGTTAAATCTCTATAATTAACTGACCAGAAGTCAGGAAATTTTTTCTTATTTTCCCAGTGTCCTCCACCTTTATCACTTCTATAATATATAGCATGATAATTATTCCAATCGGGAGTATCCTTATGTGTCCATAATGCCCATGGATCTGGTCTTCTAAGAATTACATTTTTCCATCTTTCTAGCTTTTCACCATTACCAGCATCAATACATTCATAGTCTTTCCAATTATTACTTACTAGCATTATGTACACCTCCTTTAATCAATTTTATTATATCACAAAAAAAGAATTAATAAATATTAATTCTTATCCATGACGACCTACACCACCATGTCCCATACCAGAAGAGCCACCTCGTGAAGAATGACCTCCTCCACCTCCTCCAGAGTCATGTTGGATTGTATAGTGTGTTGTTATACTTCCAGTTAATATATCACTTCTTGTATTATATTTAACTGAATCTTTTACTAAATAATCATTTGCTTCAGTAGCTTTCTTAATCATTTTATTTTTCTTTACTAAAACGATTAATGTTATTATTGAAACAACTGCTCCTCCACCTAAAGCAAGTCCATATGGAACAGTATATTTCTTATGAATATATCCCATATCGTCTAAATAATAATTTGGTAATGCTTTACCATCATCATAGTAATTTGTTAATCTGTTAATAATATATTTAAAACCATTTAAATATTCATTATTTTGATAGTATGAATAAACTCCATCTGAAATATTATTTAATCTGCTATCATCAAAATATAATTGAGCATCACCAAAAGTATAAATTCCATAATATGGTTTTTCATTTTTATTTCTATAAATTAGTACTCCACTATAATGTTCAAAATTAAGTCCAAAATCATTATAATCATAAAAATCCACTGCATAATTTTCGTTTTCTATATCATATATATATGGTAAATCAATAGTTAATATTACTACTTCCATTTTTGTATGCTCAACAAAACTTCCAATCAAGTTTAATAATTCATTTTTCTCTTCAGCGTTTAATAATTCACCATAATCATATATTTTTTTTGTTGAATCAACATATGGAACTCTTAATATTTTATCCATATTAGTTGTATCTATTCTTGCCTCTTTTTTATTAACGCCATAATTTGGTAAGTCAGTTCTATTACTTCCATCTGGCATTGAAGCAAATACTGGAGTTACTAATAATACAAATGATAAAACTATTGTTAAAATCTTTTTCATTAGATACCTCCAAATATATTAGCCAAATATGATATTAATACAATTACTAATGCAATAGCAATAAATTCAATTGCAAATATAATAACGGCTTTCTTTTTATCTACAGGTATATTACCAACAAATTCTCCTGTTTGAGCATTCATTGCAAATGTATAATATTTACCACCGAATTTAACATTTACCATCCATACAGGAAGTAATACATATTCAGTTTTTTTATCTTTATCATTATAATCACATTTAGTTTTTACTCTTGTTGAATAACCAAGCATAGATCCATTTATAACAGAGTCTTCACTACTATGAACTCTTTTAACAGCTATCTCTTTTGATTTATCACTTTCTACATCATACTTCTCAGCTAAGAATCCAGATAGATATGCATGATTATATTTAACCATTTCTGCATAATTAAATGGTTCAATTGTATTCATAATATCATCATTAAATCTAGTAGATCCATCAACAGGAACATTTTCAAATTTCATATCAGCATTTCTAGCTACTTTATATGAATCAGTTTTAGTATATACTGTATCTCCTACTCTCCAACTAGTTACTTTTTTACAATTAGCTTCAACAACAATATTATTTTCAAAAGTAAATAACCAGAATGGAATATATACTCCACTTATTTTTTCTATATTCTTAGGATCATTAAAGAACTTAGGCATTAATGGTCTTCCTTTATATAAACTCTTAAATGCTTCAATAGCGTCATCTTTAGTTTTCTTAAAAGGTATTATTTTTGAAGGAGCAAACTTTCCAGATAACTTACTTTTTAATATTGCAGTATTACCACAATATACACAGAATGTAGATGCTGTATTTTCATCTGCTATAATTTTAGCTCCACAATCCTTACAATGATATTCTACATAATCAGTATCTTTATCTTCAGTTACTGCTTCATTATTTTTTTTACTACTAACATGTGTTTCATGTTTTTCAAGAGTTTCTAAATCAAATTCACTCTTACAATATTCACATTTCCATTTTCCAATGCTAGGTTCAAATACAAGTTTTCCACCACATGCAATACATTTACTATCAAGTGCTCTTTCTCTTTCGTTCATATAATCACCTACTATTAAAAGTATATCATAATTTTATACACTAAAAAAGAAGATTATTTAAAATCTTCTTCTAATGCTTTATAAGCTTTATATCTTGATAATTTAAATGTAAATACTGAATATTGATCAATATCTTCTTTCATTATTGTTAAGTATTCTCCTAGCTCTTCTTTAACATATAAATCATCAGTTTTATTATATAATTCAACTAATACTGGTATGTTATCATATCCATAATTCTTTAGATAATCTATATCAATTTTTTCATTAACATAATATCTATTAACATTTCTTCTAGCTACTAGATAATCAATATCCATATAGTTTGTTATAACATATGCACATAGTATTATAACTATATATGATTTAAATATTTTAATATTAGAATTAAATATATACATAACTGTTGGTATCATTAATATAGTTTCAGTCATTAAAGCAACATATACTAATAATCTTAATGTTGTATATCCATAAGCAGATTCATATAAGTTCATTCTTAAGAATGATGAAACAATAATTATAATAGTTAAGAATACCATTAATACATTCATAATATTAATATAATTAAATTCTTTTTCATTATCTTTAGTTTCAAATTTCTTAGATACTAATATAATTGCAATATTAATAACAGAAACAATTAATAATTCAAAGAATCCACGTCTAGCATATTCAGCATAATTAATAGTAGTTGCTACACTATGTAACATTAATGATTTAATTTGAATTACATCAAATATAATATAAATTACATTTAATACACTTACTAATAATTTAATAGTAAATACATCTCTTGTTTTAGTTTCTTTAACAATCTTTTTATCATTTTTCTTAGGATATTCATATAATATATACATCATAGATGTTCCAATTGCAAAGAATACAATAATGAATACTATTAATCTTCCAAAGAAATCATCAAATATTACATCTTCAATGAAATCAATTATTCCACCAAAAATCTTATCAAATAATTCTCCAAATATTAAATCAGCACTTGATAATAAAGATACAACTATTAATACTATTGGTAAAACTATTAAACAAGATAATAATATTTTTCTTGCTTTTTTAGATACTTTTATTTTCTCTCTTATTTTTGCTGTTGAAACTCTAAAGAAATTTCCTATATATGTAATTGGTACAACAAGTAATGAAATAGCTTCATCAACTAATTCACTAAGTCTATCTACAGGTTTAATAGTAAATACATATAATACTCCAAATAGAACAGTAATTGCTATACAATTAAGAGCACTAAATGATGTATCATCAAATAACAAATATGTTAATGATAATAGAGACATTGGTATCAAATATAGTAAACCTTTTTTATTATTTATTTTCTCATTCTTTCTCAAGAATATATAAACAAATGTTAATAATGGAATCATAAATAATACTACATTCAATCCAAGATCATTTCCATAGAATAATATTACATTCCATAGTGCAAGTAAAAGTATCCATATAATATAACTACTCATAATATAACACCTTCCTTTAATATATTATATCATAATGATATCAAAAATATAAAAAAACTTGTTTTTCAAATATATTGTTGACACTTTTAACAAATAAAAAAAGAATATGTTATAATGAATATAGATATACAATTGAAAGGAGGATTTATGAAAAAGAGAATAGTTTTAAGTATTATAATGATAGCAGCTGTATTTATGCTAGCAGGATGCTTTAAAAAGACAGTTTTAACATCTGCAGAGTTTAAAGAAAGAGCTGAAAAATTAGGTTACAATATAGTTGATATTTCAGATCAATATGCTTCTTCTGAACAACTAAAAGAAGCAATTATTGCTGTAAAAGAAGGATATCAAACAGAATTTTATGTATTAGATACAGCTGAAAATGCACAATCTATGTTTGAAAAAAATAAAGAAAATTCTGAATCAAAAATAACTGGTACATCATCTAAATCAGAAGCTAATATGGGTAATTATAATACATATACATTAAATAATAATGGTGAATATTATCATTTATGTAGAGTAGATAACACATTATTATTCGTACATGTTAAAGATCAATATAAAGAAGATGTAACTAAACTAATTGATGAATTAGGATACTAAAACATATTCAAACGAATATGTTTTTTTATTCCTAAAATAATTGATATATGATATACTATCTATTGTAGAGAGGTGTTTATATGATATTGGGTATATGTGATTCTCCCGAAGTATTAAGTATCATAAATATCATTATAATAGTTATTAAAATTATTAGAATCGTAGTTCCTATTATATTAATGGTATCAATAATGATAGGTATTACAAAAGCAATAATGAAAAATGATAATGATGCTTTGGCTAAATCATTAAAAACTTCTGCTGCTAAAATAATAGCTGCTATATTAATATTCTTAATACCAACACTTGTTAATGTTATAGCAGATATAGTTGGTACAAATGATTATAAACAATGTATAGATTTAACTACTACAATTGATATTAGAGATGCATATGTAAGAAGAGCAGATGAATTAATAAATATTTATAGAGAATCTGAAGAAGAAAATGACTACTTGTCAGCAAAATATTATATAAGCACTATTAGATATCCAGATATTAGACAAGAAAAATTAGATGAATTGGAACAATTACATGAAGAAATACTAGGAAAACAAAATCCTGGTGGCGAAGGAGTAATAGATGGTTCTTGTTTTGCAGAATATGAAAATGGTTCAGGTAATGCATATATCTATTTAAATTCTAGTAAGGTAACTGGTACACATTATAAAATCAAAAATGCGGGAAAAGTTGTATCTGATGGAACTGCTACGTCATATAAATCAAATAATTCATACGAATTATTACTACATCCTGGTATGGAAATAACACTTGATAATGGAAGAACTAAAAAAGTTGAATGCGAAGTAAAACACAAAACTCCATCAATATCTTATTATAAAGATGGTTATTACTTTAGAAAACAATCTACACAAGATAAAACAGCCAAAGTAAATAATCCATTCCCACAAAACGGAATATCGTATTATTTATATTTACCACCTAATTTTGATCCTAATACTAAATATCCTTTAGTACTAGCACTTCATGGTGGATTTGGATGGAGTGTTCCATGTAAAGGTTCAACAACAAGCGAAGCAAATCAAACATATCACTTCTTAAAAACCGCTTTATATATTAATAAATATCCAATTAATAAAGTCGATAATGCTGATGTTAATGCAATAGTAATTGCTCCATCTAATATGACATGTAATTGGGAAGGATCAATATATAAAGCATTAGATATATTACATGCATATATTAAAATGTTTAACGTTGATATTGATAGTGTTGTAGTAACAGGTACATCTCAAGGTGGATATGGAACTATGTATGCTGGTTTCTTAGAAGAACATATTATTTATACACCAACCGATAGTGAAACTACACTTGATAGTGTAGCACAGATGTATAACACTACAGCAGATGCAATTAGACAATATAATAAATCAATAAAAGTTGATATTAGTTATTCAGATAATAAAAAAACAAAATTAAGTAAAGGAAGTCATTTAATAGTTAAACCTAAGTCAGAAGAGAATATGAGAAGTTTATTCTCAGTACTAGTACCAATGAGTCCAGCTAAGAATGCAACAAGATGTGCATTTGTACCTTCAACTATATATGATAAAGATGCTGATTGTAAAAAGACTCCACCATATACAATAAAAACTCCAATATGGGTTATTACATCAAATGATGAATATGAGAAAATTCAAATGTTTGCTAAGGAATTAACAGCATATTATGAACAAAATGGTGATATTAGATATACAGTATTATCAAATATTCAAAAATACTATAAAACATCACCTCATAATACACAAATACCAGTATTAGGATATTCAAGTGCATTAGACTGGATGATTTCACAAAAATATGGTTCTGTTCAAACAAGAAATAATACTGACTTAGATAATATTGAAAAGCAATTAAGCAATATATTTGTTAAAGATTTTCATCCATAATATAAAGATGACTATTAGTCATCTTTTTTTATACTCTATTGTGATATAATTTTTATGTTGGAGATGATTTAAATGAAATTATTAGTAACAGGTGGAGCAGGATTTATTGGAATAAACTTTCTCAAGTATATGTTAGATAAATATCCTGATTATGATATAGTATGTATTGATAATTTATCTGTTAAAGAAAGTGAAGATAATATAAAAGATTTAGAATCATATAAAAAATTAAAATTTATTAAAGAAGATATTACTAATATTGAAGAAATAGATAAAATATTTAAAGAAGAAAAGTTTGATGCAGTAGTAAATTTTGCTGCTGAAATAGCAGTAGACTATTCTATTGAAAATCCAAATATATTTATTAAAACTAATGTACTAGGAACAGCTAATTTAATGAATGCTTGCTTAAAATATAATGTTAATAGATATCATCAAATATCAACAGATGAAGTATATGGAGACGTGGAAATAGATTCTAAAGAAGAATATGACGAAGAAGCTAAATTAAAACCATCTAATCCATATGCAGCTAGCAAATCTGGAGCCGATTTACTTGCACTTTCATATGCAAGAACATATGGATTAAATGTTACTATTTCTAGATGTACTAATAATTATGGCCCATATCAATCATTTAGAGGATTAATACCATTAACAATTAAAAATTGTATTCAAAATAAACCAATTAATGTATTTGGTAAAGGAGATAATGTTAGAGATTGGATATATGTAATAGATCATGTTGAAGCTATTGATTTAATACTTCACAATGGTAAAAAAGGTCAAGTATATAATGTATCCGGAAATTCAAAAAGAGATAATATGTATGTAGTAAACACTATTATTGATAAACTTAATAAAAGTAAAGATTTAATAACCTTTGTTAAAGATAGACCAGGTCATGATAGAATGTATTCAATTAATTCAAATAAAATAGAAAAAGAATTAAATTGGAAAAGAAAATATACATTTGAATCTGGTATAGATGAAACAATAAATTGGTATATAAAAAAACTAGTTAATTAACTAGTTTTTAAAATCTCCTAATTCCTGAAATTCTTTCCTCTGTCTCAGCTACAGAGTATTTTTGGAATCTTCCTTTTTCCATTCCAATATATCCAACGTATCCTTTGAATCTAGCTGCTTTCTCACTTACTCTTCTTCTAGATAGTAATACATTAGCTACTCCTTCTCTTAATCCACGAGATATAATAATTAAATTATCTTCACTATATAATTTAGTACTTACTACTTTACCTTCCAATGAATCATCAAATGATAAGTAATCATGACCGATTACATGAGGATCAATTGTTTCATCACTCTTTCTAAGGAAGAATGAAGTACCATCAGTTCTATAATAGAAAATACAATTATTATTTAAAGCATCCATTGCTTCTTTACTATTTGGATCAGCTGTATATACAAAGAAATCATTACCATGTAAGAAGTAATCATAATGAACAGCATCATCTTCTTTTATGGTACTATCATATAAAACAGATTTCATTTTACCATCACAGTATAATATACATCTATTATATTTACCCTCTGGAATAATATGATAATAAATCTTTTTACCACGAGGATTAACAAATGACTTAGTGTCACTTTCTACTTTTCTTTGTTCTACTACTTTTTCATATGATCTTTGGAATTCATCTCTAGTTAAGAATGAAGTTTGTGGAATTTCTTCATCTGTTGCTATATGATTTGGATCATTAAAGAAATATGTATTTGTTCCAAAGTATTGGAAAGTACATTTATTAGCATCTTCTGCAATACCAATATCAAAAGTTAAATCAACTGGTACTAATTTTCCATTTAATTCAACTAAATTCCATGCATGACCATGTTGTTTATTTTGATATATACATCTTATGCCCTGTCTTTCCATCATTTCTTTGTACATCATAGAAAATCCAGCACATACACTCATTCCTCTTAAAAATCCAAGAAGATTTCTATTCCAATCTCTTCCATTTAGATCAACATCTATGTGGTCATATTTCATGTTGTCACACATTTGTTGATATATAAACATTGCTTTATCAACATCATTCCAACCTGGTTTAATACCTTTTTCTATTGATTCCATTTTTTCAATGATTTTATATATTTCCATAGGTTTATATAATGTTCTAGCATAGTATTTTGGAGTATTAAATTTTGGTTTTTCTACTTCATCTAATCCACCAATGACTCTTACTACTATTGATGGTTTTACCCTAACAATTGCATTCTTATCAATACCTACAGTATTTCTAAATACTATTGTTGTTCCATCAGGTAAATTATTAATTCTATCAACATCGCTTATAGTTAATCCATTAAATGTATAATTACTCATTTTCATCACCATCATTTACTAAATAAACATTATTATTGTCATAAACAAATACATTTAACATCTTTTTATAGAATTCTGTATTCTTTTCATATTCATCTTTAGATATATATAATTCATCTAAATTTGCTCTTTCAATAATGCCTATATCACTAATAGTAGAATTAGCTATATTAAGTTTCTTAACATTAGCAGGTATATCTTTAGTAACTGTATAACCTTTAAAAGTTAAATCTTTAACATTTGGAAAATATGCTAAAAATTCTTCCTTAAAATTATCAGTACGTTCTACTCTTAATGTTTCAATCCTTTCAAATGGTTTATCAATAACACATAATAATTCACAATTTCTAAAAGTTAAATCATTAATATTACTATTGAATATATAGTTTACTGTATCAATATCAATAATCATATCAACAAAAGTTAACTTTCTTAAATTAGCGAAAAATTGTAAGTCTTCTAAATAAAACTCCAATATAGTACCATCTATATCAAAATTTCTAATAGTTAGTTCTGTTATAGTGCTAAGATCTTCTTCAGTTATTTCACCATTAAACTTACCTAAAACAAGTTCTAACTCATCAATTATTTGTTTTGTTTTTAGATTCATACTATCCTCCTATATCCTATCAATATAATAATACCATTTTTTTGTTAAACAATCAAAATAAAAAACTCAATCTAAACTAATTGAGTCTTTTATCACAATTTAATTCAAAATTTCCTTTTTCTACAGCGATAGGTCTTTTATTTATATATAAATCCTCTATACTAATAATTCTTTTTTCATTTTCATATTTATAATAATCATCATATGCTACTATTTTATTAATGTTTCCTGCATCATCAAAACCTATATAATAGTTTATTGTTAACTCATCATGATAAAAATCGAATTCGCAACTAATACCATCTATCCTACTATAGTATGCAATTCCAGGCTCATAATTATTTATTGCTTCTTTATATAGTATTCTAAGTTTAGCATAAAACAAATCAATATTATATTTTTCATTATTATTTCTAAATATTAAGAAGATAATTCTTATAATAACAATTATCAAGACAGCAATTATTATAAAGATCTTTTTTTTCATTTAATATCCTCCTATATCTATCAATATAATAATACAATTTTTTTGTTAATAAAAAAAGACATTATATAAATGTCTCTATTTTACTCATGGAGCAAGTGAAGGGAGTCGAACCCTCGCCTCAGCCTTGGCAAGGCCACGTACTAGCCGTTGTACTACACCTGCATCAGTAATAATATTTTAACATATTTTTATAATAATTCAATATAAAACAATAAAAAAGTGGATTATTCTCCACTTAATTTCTTTGAAAATAGATAATTTATTGTATTTATTAAAACAAACAATAATGGAATACTAAGTATCATACCACCTAATATATCAGATAAGTAATGAACACCTAAATATGGTCTTGAAAATGCTATTAGAAGGGCGAATATAGTAGCAAGTACAATTAATGCATTTCTTACTTCTTTTTTACTATTAAAAGTTAATAAATAAACAAGCATAACATAAAAAACAATTGATGTTAAAGTATGACCACTTGGAAAACTATAACTAGTTGGAATTGCTATTAAAGCACTACCTGGTCTTGGCCTTGCTATTAGTATTTTAGCAATATATGTTATTACTCCTGCTATTCCATAACTGGATGTTTGTAATATAACTATCCATTTATTCTTAACAAATAACATTAAACATAAAAGAATTAATAATGGTATATATATATTTCCAAAATAAGTAAATATTTTAAATACTTCAGTACCAGTAGTTGACCTGAAGTCATTTATAGCTTCAAAAAAATTATTATCAAATTTAATAATAGTTTCATATGTTTCAGAATTCATTACATAGTTAAAAATTAATATTATTGCAAATATTAAAACCATATATACCCAATTGTTTTCTATTATCTTTTTTATCATGAATTAATTATAACATAACAAATAAAAAAGTAATACAATTTTGTATTACTCTTTTTCTTTAATTATTTTGTTCCGTAAACTCTATCTCCAGCATCTCCAAGTCCTGGTAGAATATAACCTATATCATTTAATTTTCTATCTACTGAAGCACAATATATTTCTACATCAGGATATGTTTTTTGGATTGCTTTTAATCCTTCTGGAGCAGCTATTATACATAAGAACTTAATTTTCTTAACTCCATCATCTTTTAATTTTTTAATAGTAGCTAGTGCACTACCACCTGTTGCTAACATTGGATCTAAGATCATTACTGTTCTTTTGTTTATTTCTTTTGGCATTTTATAATAGTATTCTACTGGCTCTAAAGTTTCTTCATTTCTATATAAACCAATATGACCTATTTTAGCATTTGGAATAACTGTTATTATTCCATCTACCATACTCATACCTGCTCTTAAGATTGGTACAAATGCATAATCATCTTCATTTAATGAATATGTATTGTATTTTTCAAGTGGAGTTTCTATAACTGTTTTCTTTAATTTAGCATCCTTTGTTGCTTCATAACACAATAGAACTGCTATTTCAGTTATTATTTCTCTAAACTCTTTTGTACCCGTTCTTTTATCTCTTAAAATTGATAATTTGTGTGTAATAAGTGGATGACTTAATACTACTTCTTTCATTTTAATCTCCTTATTTTTTCTCCTCAGGAATTGTTAGATTTAGAAGAATTCCGATTATTGCTGCTAAAGACATACCTGATACTGATACAGATACATTTTTAGTTATAATTGATATTGCTGCTCCTCCAAGTCCTAATACTAACATTGTTGAAGCTACAACTACGTTTTTAGTATTTCCAAAATCAACTTGATTTTGAATTAATATTTTAAGACCATTTACTGATATGAATCCATATAGTAATACAGCTACTCCACCAAGTACAGGTGTTGGGATTGATGAGATAACTCCTGTTAATTTACCTAAGAATCCGAATATAATTGCAATTACTGCTGCAAGTCCTGTTACCCAAACTGAAGCAACTTTTGTCATACCTACTACTGAAGTATTTTCACCATATGTTGTATTTGCTGGACCTCCAATTAAACCTGCTGCAAATGTTGCAAGTCCATCTCCCATAAGTGTTCTATCTAGTCCTGGATCTTCAATTAAATCTTTATTAATTATTGAACCTAATACTTTGTGATCTCCAATATGTTCTGCTAGTGTTACTAATGCAATTGGAACTATTGTTAGTAGTGCTCCAGCACTTAATTTGTAATGTAAGAATGGAATATAGAATTCTGGTACACTAATGAATTTAGCTGTTGATATTGCACTATAATCTACTATTCCTAATATCATTGATGCAATATATCCTGCTACCATACCTATTAAGAAAGGTATTACTTTGAAGAATCCTTTTCCTCTTATAGCAACAACTGCTGTTGTTAAAAATGCTACTAATGCTACAATAACATTTTTCCATGGAACTACTGTTTCATTTAATCCTATTTCACTTACTGCTGTTGGTGCAAGTGATAAACCTATAATCATAATCATAGGCCCTACTACTATTGGTGGTAACAACTTGTTAATCCATGATTTACCAACAAGTTTGATTATTAGAGCAACTAGAACATATACAAGTCCTACTGCCATAATACCACTGAATACTCCAGCTTTACCTGCAAGAGCAAATCCTACAATCATTGGTGTAATGAATGCGAATGAGCTTCCTAAGTATACCGGACTTTTTCCTCTAGTACATACTATGTAGATTAATGTACCTATACCACTTGATACAAGAGCAACTGGTATTGAAAGTACATTACTTCCTGCTGAACTATTAACTAAGATAGGTACTAAAATAGTTGCTCCAAACATTGCAAATACATGTTGTAATGAAAGAAGTATCCATTTTAATACTGGTGGTTTGTCATTAACATCAAGTAACATTTTATTGTTTGCTTTCATTTTTTCCTCCTTCTAAACAATAAATTTTTTGTAGAAAAAAAGTCTCACCATTAAATGATGAGACTAAATATTTAAGAAATTAACAAATCTAGTAGTACGTATACTACCTATACAATTTTTAAAAATTGTCATTGTCTTTTCTCTCATAATTTTTTCCTTCTTTTAAAGAATAACACATTGAATAATTAATTGCAAGTTATTTTATAAATTTCTTGTTATCTCCAACATTCTTCTTAAACATGGAAAATCACGATATCTATATTTATCATATTGATAATGTACTTCAAATGTATCATTAGCACCTTCTGCAATAATACTTAACACTCTAGGTGATTGCGTAGCTACATTACTTGGTCTATTAACAAAATCATATCTACCTTGCATTTGATACATTTTAACTTGCATATCATATTCTAGTTTATCTATTGTATGCTCATATTGACCTTCAATAGTATCTCCATCTTCAAATTTTTGTAATCTTCCCATATGATGTTTACCATTCTTAGTATTTCCAAATATTCTAACAACTGCATTATTTGTTAGATTTCTTCTTTCTTCTTTAGTAATTCCATCAAATTCAGTAGGATCTCCAATTATAATTTCATCTGTTTCATGTATTAATAAAGTTTCATATATTTCATCAAAGTTTATTGCATAATCATATTCACAATTAATACCTAAAGCAATTAATAAAGTTCCATATGTATGCTCTAAATCACTTTCAATTCTATCTCCTTTAGCTGCCCAATATATATGTCCTTTTCTAATTTGAGTTTGAAGTTGTTTAAAATTTCTTAATAATGTATTTAATTCTTCATTATCTCCTTTTGAATCAATTATAGTCTTAAAAACACTAGTTTTAGCTTGAATAGTTTCTCTTGTTAATTTTGTATCTAATTCATCAAGTAATGGTTGAAATTTCTTACTACCAGGTAATAATGGTAAGTAGTCTCTTACACTATCAAGTAATATCATTTTAATAACTTTATGAACATCATAATCATGTTCAGGATCTACATAATCATGAGTAAATAAAGCATCTAAACAAGCAAGAACTGTAATTTCTGCTTTACTATAATCTCTTATTGGATCTTGTTTAACTATTGTATATTTATTAGCATTAGCCGCTACATAAAAGTCAACTATATTCTTATTTTTACTATCCATATTATAACCCCCATTGGTGACTTATATTATATATTTTTTTAACCAAAAGTCAATAAAAAAAGACTATTTCTAGTCTTTTATATTTCTTTCTACATGGAACATATATTGTATTATTAATCCTGAATATTTTCCAAATTTTTCTTTAGCAAATTTTTCTATACAATTTTGATCATTTTTAATATTATAATTTGAACTAATATATTGCTTTACCCAAGTATCAATTGGAAAAACATCCATTCTTTTATATCCAAATAATAATATACATGAAGCTACTTTTAATCCAATACCTTTAACACTTTTTAATATAGCTAAAGCATTTTCTGTACTTAGATTTTCAATATCCTTAATAGTTTCATATTTATTTAGAAAATCTACTAAATATTTATCTCTAAAACCTACTCCATATTTTCTAAAATCTTCTTCTTTTAGATTCTTTAATACTTCATATTTTGGAAATAAATAATATTCTTTATTTTCAAATACAATTCTTTCACCATAATCATGTGATAATTTTTCTATAGTATTTGATATTCTTTTAACATTATTGTTTTGACTTATTATATAACTAATAAACATCTCAAATGAGTTTTGATTTAGTATCTTATATCCACTACATTTATTAATCATATCTTTTAAATCTGGATTATTTTTTACTATTTCTTTATTAATTGACTCGTAGTCAGTTTCTAAATCAAGATAATTAATAACAAAGTTTTTAATATTATCCATATTAGAAGATTTAATAATTATATTATTACCATCTTGTTTAAAATTAACAACTCTATCACTTAATATATTAGTAAAACTACCATCAGATTCTTCTATTGCTCTAAAACATGAACCACTTAATAATGTACCTTTTAAATCAATATTATCTACTTCTATTATCATTTTAAACCTAGTGTTTTATAGTAATTCTTATCTAATATTAAAGCAGACATACTAACTTTCTTATTAACAGTTCTATTAATTCTATCAATATATTTAGAATCTACTTTTTCATTCTTATTAAATGGTTTAAATTTACCGGTAACACTATTGTATGTTCCTTTGTCAGTAATCCAACTTCTATCAGATAGTATAACAATATGTTCTTCTTTACTAAATATATCTCTACCCATTAATAATCTTGAATCATATTCTAAACCAAACAAGTTATATAATGTTGGTACAATATCAATACTACTTACTACTGTATTAACTTCTCTTTGTCTTAATGTTGGATTATACATAATTAATGTAGTATGATAATTTTCAAATTTATCACTTCTATCAGTTTTACTTCTTTCATTTAATTGTGATTTAGATAATCCATATGGATAATGATCTGGAGAAATAACAATTAATGTATCATCTAATACTTTTGCTTTTTCTAATCTCTTTAGTAATTCAGCCATTGATCTATCAAATTCTATTTGAGTTGCCATATATGCTTTAACAGCTTCACTAGTTTTCATATTTTGAACTAATGCTTTATTTTTACTAGCCATATTATTTCCACCAAAGTTGTATTCTAAATGTCCACTAACAGTCATATAGTATGTTGCGAATGGTTGTTTCTTTATATAATAATCAGTTGTTGCTTTAATCATTTCAATATCACTATTTGGCCAATGATTACAATTCATTTTCTTTTCTAATCCATTACCACAACCAATATATTTAAGTCCAATATTTGGATGACTTAAATGTCTATCATAATATTTATAAGTATGATTATGGAATCCATATGTTGTATATCCATTCTTTTTAAATACATTTGGATAAGCCATCTTCATATTTACTTTACTTGATCTATAGAAACTCCATACACCTTCTTTAGGAATTAAACTTGTTAAGTTTAGATATTCACCATCACTTGTTGATACTGGATATAATGGTTGATAATAATTATTAAATACCCAACCAGTATTAGCCATCTTATATAATGTTGGTGTTAAATCTTTATCAAGAGCAATCTTATCAAAACCTTCTGCTGTAATAAAAATAATATTTTTACCCTTAAATATACCAGTAAAATCATTCTTTTCTGTAGGTTGAACTGATTTAAAATATTTATGCATTTTTTCTATAGTTTTATCACTAGTTTTCTTAATTAATTTATCAAAATCAATATTAGTGATATTGTATTCAACTTTTGGTTCAATTACTACTTCATCTTCTACATCATCATCATAAGTAAATTGTTCTTCAAATCCAAATAAATATCTATAAACATCTATTCCTTCCATTGAGAATAAACCAGTTTTATTTATTGTTAACATAGGAGCATGTGTTTTATATAATAAATCTTCTAAACAATATAAACCATAACTAGTTTTTATTTGAAGAATAATTCCTAAAATAGAAACATTCATTATAACTACAAATATTAAATATCTAAGTAATCTTGCTCTTTTAAAATCTAATATTTTCTTACTAAAAATAAATGATAATATTAATGGTATAAATACTAATAATAAGATATACCATATATTTGCTATTATTTCTAAAATTCTTTGCCAGAATTGCATTACTTGTCCAGCACCAGTTGTTAATGAAAAGAATGAAAAAATTGAATGGTAAAAATTAAAATATACAATTTGAGCAAATACTAATATTCCCAAAAATGCAGAATAAATATGAGTAAGTACTCTATTCACCTTTTCATTAAATAGTGATGTTAAAATAGTCATTATAACTATTAATGGAACACTAAATTCTATAACAGATAATGTATTAAATGACCAGAAGTCACCAATAATAAATATTCTATAAATCATTTCTAGATAAATAATCCAGAATATCCACCAAATAAATACACTTGCTTTCTTTTTTTCAACAGTTTCTTTTTTTACTTCTTTATTCTTTTTCACTTTTCTTATCTCCCGTATTACTTATTTAACTTTTTTATGAGTGATAGTACAAAAATAGCTAATATTAATAAAATACATACTATTATTAGTATAACCATTTCTAGTGTTACACCATCCATATCAGTCAAAAGTTTTTCTACTAAATAGTTCATAAATGTCACCATAAATATTATACAAAATAATTGCAAAAATATCTATTAATCTTGCAATTTATTTCTAACAGAATATTTGCATCCACAATAATCCTGTCTATATAGATTATACTTCTTAGATAATTCTATAGAATGCTTATATCCATTTTCTTTTTTAAAGTCAGAATATAACCAAGTTACACCATAAATACTTTCCATTGTTTTACCAATTTCATTTAATAATTTTGAATTTTTATATGGACTAACTGTTAGTGTAGAACAGAAGAAATCATAATTCAATTTTTTAGCATATTCTGCTGTTTTAGAAAGTCTTAATTCAAAACAAACAGTACATCTACTTCCTCTTTCTGGTTCATCCTCTAATCCTTTTATTTTTTCTTCATATAAATCATTATCATAATCACAATCTATAATATCAATATTATTTATTTTATCTATTTCTTTTATTAATCTAATTTGTTCTTTTTTTCTTTTTTCATACTCACTTTTTGGTGAAATATTAGGATTATAATAGAATATTGTTATATCAAAAAAATTAGTCAAATACGAAATAACATGACTACTGCACGGAGCACAACAACTATGTAATAATAATCTCTTTTTACTCCCTAGATTTTCTAATTGTTTTTGACCTAATTTAAAGTAATTTTCATTCACTTTTATTCACCGAAAATATTATAACACAACTACATAAAAAAAGAATTCTAAATTGAATTCTTTTATCTACCAACTTGTAACAAATTCTTAGCTTGTTCAATATTCATTGTTTTAGCATTTACTGAATAAAAATCATTCTCATCTATTGTATTAGGTTCAATACCATTTGGATTAACAATAAATATTGCATTTGTTCCATCATATGTTAGTATTCCGATTACTTCTCCATCAGTATTAACATAAACAGCATATTTATATTCTTTTCTACCTTGTAACTCTAAAGTGTTTTCTGGATTGGTTTCAATATTATTATATAGTTTCTTTTCATAACTCATAATTGATTCTCTTAAATATGTATTTGTAGCAGATCTACAAACTTCTCTTGTTTCAGATATAAAGTTTTGTTTCTTAGTATTTTTAAAAGATTCAATAATATTAGGCGCAATAGTAATAACCAATACTGCCATAACAGCAATAACTGCAAGTAACTCAACTAAAGTAAAACCTTTTTTATTCATATAATTACCTACTTTCTAGTAATATTTTATCATATTATTATTAAAAGATAGACTTTTTGTTATTTTATTTACATTATATTATATAAAGTTTTTTATAATTGAATAATAATAAACTATAGTTATGATATTATTAATAATAGATATGAGAAAAGAATATGAAAACTATTAGAACAAATGGATTAAAATTAGAAATAGCAGATTTAGATTATAATTTTATAAAAGAAAAAATGGAATCAAACAAAAGGAAAGGTAAAACAGATCGACTAGAAGCTTATTCAAAATTACTTAATAATATAGATAAAAACTCTACTGCTAAAGAAATTGAAAATGAAGTAAATGCAATTATTGATATTGATAGAAAAAGAATAAAAGATTTAAAAAATGAAATAAAAAGATATGAAAAAGAAATATCAATATTAACATATTATTCTGAAAGAGAAAATGAAGCAGATGTTATGACAACATTGATTGCAAATTTATAATAAAAAAACTAACAATAAATGTTAGTTTTTTAAATCTCAAAATATTGGAGGAACCGGCCGGATTTGAACCGGCGATGACGGTGTTGCAGACCGGGGCCTTACCACTTGGCTACGGTTCCATGTACAAATAATTATAGCAAATTATATGTACTATTTCAAGTTAAAAGTGTATTTAACCCCTCTAATTAAAAGAATTAATTCAATTTTATTAGCTTTTAATACTTCTCTTGTTAATTCCATATAAGAATAATCATCTTTATTGTAATTAACATTTATTTTTTCTAGTTTAACCGTCTTGTAATTTCCTTGATATCTATATCTAATAATTCCATATTGTTCAAATAAATCAGCTGGATATTTTATAATATTTTTCATATAAATTGAATCATCAACTTTAATATTTGCTTTTATTTTTAGAATAACTACTTCACCTTTATTAGTTCCCTCTGGAATAATAGAATAAATTGCTTTTCTCTTTTTACCATTTAATTCATATGTATATTCTTCTTTAAATGAATCTCCAAATTCAAATGAACTAATATGAACAGTAGTTTCTTTTAATATTGATTCTTTTAATACTACTTCATTAGGAATAGTATAATTACCTTCATCTAAATTATTATTTAAACTATTAGGAATAATTAATACATCTTTATATTGAGTTGCATTACTTGTATTAATTAGGTTATTAATCTTAAATAAATATTGTTTTTCTAGATCCTGACTTTTTATCTCAAATACAACTGTTTTTTCGGCATCCTCGCCTGCTTTTAATTCAAATGGAGCAAATATATCGCCAATATCAGTAAACTTGTTAGAATAGTTAAAAGATGGCAATAATAACTCTTCTCCAACTTTTAATCTAAATGTATCTCTATTTAATATTTTACTCTCAGGAGTTATATTACTCATAAATACATCTACTAAAATATAATACTTACCATCAGAAATAATTATATTATTTTTATCTGCTTGTGTTATATATGATGTATTTACTTTAAATTGAATTGAAGATGCTGTTACTATTTGATTTTCTGCATAACTTTCTTTATAAACATTTAATTTATTAAATAAATAAAATGATATACCAAATACTAAAATAGATGCTGTTCCAATTACAAATATTTTATTTTCTAATACAAAATATTTAGATAATCTAAGTAGCTTTCTAAAGAATCTTGCTATCTTATAAGTATCTGTTCCTAAAGTAACTTCTACTTCTTCATTATCTGAAGTATCTATTTCTAATTCTTCTAAATCTTTTTTAAAATCAAATTGTTTTAAATTAAATCCAAGCGTTCTACCAAGTACAATAAACATTAATACAAATTGAGGAAGTATTATAATGATACTTATATCTCTCATTGCTCTTATTGATTCTACACTTATTGATGCTTCTTCTAAATTTGAAAATACTGTTCTAATATATATAAAGAAGAAAATTAATATTAAATAATACATAAATATAAACAAATATGTTTTATTACTCTTCTCTTTAATAGACAAAATATAATAAATTACAAATGTAACAAGTATAGCAATAACTGTAACTATAAATAGTAGTGCAGGTACATAAGTACTAGCTAGGTTACTTGTATTAAAATATAAACCAGTTTTAGCATAATTACTAAAGAAAGAATATATACTAAAAGAGTCTGCTAATACATAAATAAGCAAACCTAAAAGAAAGGCATGAATAAGCCTAAAATGTTTAATTAAAAATGCATAAGGCTTCTTAATTACCAATCTAACCAACTCCTACTATAAGAATTATAACATTTTATAATAAAAAAGACTATATTTTTTAGTCTCTTTTAAATTAGCATATTATTATTTATTGTATACAAATATAGTATTATTACTATTAAATGTTAATTCATAATTATAGAATATTATTTTGCTTCCAGTATATGGATTATACTTATAAACATTATCTTTATATTGGTAATAAATATCATCATTATTTTCTTTAATTATATTATTTGAATTATTATTGATCTTTATTAATAAATCTTTATTTTCATTATAACTTTTATAAATACCATCACTACTATAAGTATAATTTGAATTATTATTTTCTATTTTAATTTTATCTACTTTATATAATGATTTACTACAAGTTACAAATTCACCATTCTCATATTTAACATAACCAAGTTCATTATTACCAATTATTTCAACTTTATCTTTTTTAGTATCTATTTCATATAAAATAGAAAACTTATTATCAAATAAATATAATTTATTTTTTATATTACCAACTATATAAGAATCAAAATCAATATTATGTTTTAAATTTATTACTTTCTTCTCAAATGTTTCAAGATTTAATGATATTAATTTAGTAAACTCATGTTCTTCATCATTATTAGCCATATAAATAGTATTATCAATTATATAAGCTAAACTATTGTCATATTTATCTTTATCAAATAAATTAATATTTTTATATTCTTTACCATTCATAACAATATACCCTTTATAATTCCATAAAGCAATATATTCTTTATCATTTAAATTATTATAAAGTATAAAATCTTTATTAGGTTTTTCTATTTCAATACTTTCTTCTTTATATTCATTTAATAATTCTGAATCTATTAAATTATAATCAGTATAAACACCATTTAAATAACAAAGAGGATATGTTTTATATTCTTCAATAGTTGGATAAATACATCTTAATTTTTCATCCTCTATTAAGTCTATTTTACTAATCATAGTTTTCCTAAATGATCTACTATCAAGAATATCAAAATTATATGTATAATCATTATCTTTTATTTCATAATAAAATCTTTTATTCTTATAAATAGTTTTAATTTTATAATTATCAACTTTATAATTAATTTCATAATTAGAAAATCTATATTTAAGAACAATTAATAAAGAAAAAACTAATATTATAATTATTAACCATTTTTTCATAGTATTCACCTATATAAATTATACAATATAACAAAATAAAAAACTAGTTTCCTAGTTTTTTATAATACCATTTTCAGTTAAGAAGTTCACTGTTAAATCTCGATTTGCAAAACCAACAGTACTATTAACAAAGTTTCCATCTCTCATAATATATGTATATGGAACATTTCCGTCATAATCGCTTAATTCAAATGAATTCATTAATTTATCATATGCATCTTGGTCTTTTTCTCTAATAGTATCTACTTCAAAGAAGTACAAATTTATGTTATATTTATTTGCTAATTTTGATATAACTGGATAGTATTCCTGACAATGTGAACAATAAGATGCTCCGTATATAGTTAATACTTCTTTATTATTAATAATGTCATTATACCAATCTTCTACAGTTCTTTCTTTATAGTCTGGCATTTGAGAATTAAGTGAAATAACAATTACTCCTAATATAACAATTATTATTCCAATTATAATACCAATATATTTCTTTTTCATAAAAATACCTCTATATTGATTTTATAACATTAAGGTTTTTTTTACAATGAAAAAAGGTTTATTTACAAACCTTTTCTCCGTTAACTGTTCTTGTTTTTCCTGTATAAATCCATCCGTTTAATGTTTTAGAATTACTCCATTTATATTGATATCCAGTAGTTTCAACTCTTGTAACTTTAGCTTTCTTCTTAGAAGTTGCATATAAGTTACATTTGTCTCCTTCTAACTTCCATCCCTTAGAACATTCTCTAACTGTATAAGTTTCAGTTACAACTTTATAACATTTTGATCCACTTAACTTATAAGATGAATCTTTACATTTATAATATGTAGAACCAGCTATTAACTTGTAGCATTTTAATGTAGATCCGCTACCTTCTTTAACATCTGTTCCACTTGGACAACTATAAGTTGTTGTAGTCTTAGTACACTTATGATCACTTGTTAATGTATATCCACTATATTTATTACAATTGTATGAAGTAGTAGTTTTAACACAATTAGATCCACTTAATGTATATCCACTATATTTATTACAATTATATGTAGTAGTTGATTTAACACATTTGTTTCCACTTAATGTATATCCACTATATTTATTACAATTATAAGTTGTAGTAGTTTTCTTACATTGTTGACCACTTAATGTATATCCAGGATACTTATCACAGTTATAAACTGTTTTATAACAAGTATCAGTATATACAACGCTTACATCTTTACAAGATTGAACTTGAACTGTTTCATAACATGTATTACATGTTGTTGTTGGTTTACCATTAATAATTGTAGTCTTACAATCACAAGAATATGGTCTCTTTTCAGTCTTAGTAGTACATTGTTGTTCTACTCTTGTTTTTTCACAAGAATATGGTTTTTGTACTGCTGTAGCTGATTTTGTATCAGTAGTAGTTACTTTAGTTGCATCTTTTGTATCTGTTGTAGTTACAGGTGTTGCAGCTTTAGTATCAGTAGTAGTTACTTTAGTTGCATCTTTTGTATCAGTCTTAGTAGTAACAACTGTTTTTAATTGTTGTAATTTAGCTTGTTCTGTAATTAATTGAGCATCTTGTGTTAGAGTTTTTTCTCTAGTCTTAGTTTTGATAGCACTTTCACTATCTTTTAAAGTCATCTTATAACAATATTTACCTTTTAAAGTATAATTCTTGTCACAAGAATATTTTGTTTTAGTTCCACTAACTAATTTTTTGAATTGATATTGAGTAACTTTAGTATAAGAACATTTTTCTTCTTTATTACCACAGTTACAATTACATTCAACTCCGTTATTAGGACAATATACATGACATCCTAATGTCTTTGTTGTGAAACTTGATTCTTTTCCACATACTAAGTATGTTTTTAATTCATATCCAAGATCACCTTCAAGTTTAGTAATACTTACATATGAATTAGTTTTATCACAAGCTTTTCCATCTTTATCAACAAATGGTAATATTAAATTCATATTTTCCATTTCTTCTAAAGTAAGTTTTACACTTTCACCTGGAACGCTTGGTAATTTATCTGTAGTGAAATAATTTTCACCAGCTTCTTGCATATATTTAATATTTTCTCTGTAGACATTACTATAGAATGGAGTCATATTAACATTAGGTATTTTCTTTTGGAATAACCAAATTAATATGAATATAAATATAGCAGCAAATATAATTTTTACTAATAGATCTAATACACTAAATCCACTTTTTCTTTCATTACTATACATATCAAAACCCCCCTCTAATTAATTATTATTTAAATTTAATGTTTGTCTATGATCATATTTCCAAGATAATTGTTGATTTAAAGCATCATAGTATTCAGCAAGCCATGGATTTGGTTCAACATCCATACCACCTAATTTAGCACCAACATTATTCCAAGCACCTGTTTCTAATGCAACAACTAAATCATTTACAGAAATTAATCCTTTTTCACCAGTATTATAATCTAAGCAAGCTTCAATACATACTGGAGTTTGTTCTGATAAATGCCATTCTCTAGCAGTTGTATTATAAGGTTCAATTGTTGAAATAAATGTTAAATACATTAAGTCAGTTCTAAATAGATGTGGGTTTGTATCACCATACATTCCTTGTAGATACCATTCATTGTAGAATTTAAATCCTAAGCAAGCAATGGCATCTTGAACTTGTTCATCATCATGTTCATTTAAAGCATATATTAACTTATCATAAATTACACTATAAGATCTAACGAAATCAGATTCTTCAGTTCCATCAGCAAATAATAAGTAAGCTGGGAAGTAAGTATAATGATTTGTATCATTTGAGTTAACATTAATAACTACTTCACATAAAACATCAGTATATTCATTTAATGTCATTCCATCAAAGAATTCATATCCTTGTTCGTTAATTGGTAAAGTACCATTCATAATTCTGATAGTATTTTCTAAATTTTCAACAGTAATTAATCTCTTTTGTTGAGCAGTTAATGTTGGATTATTAGCAAAATAATTATCAAAAATATATTGAGCTCTTGCGTGTACTTGTTCAGGATCATTGATATCAAAGAATGTACCATATTCTCCTGCTACTAATTGTACAACTTCTTCCTCTTGAGTTTCTGTTGGAGTTTCAGTTTCTGTTGGAGTTTCAGTTTCTGTTGGTTTTTCTGTTTCTGTTGGAGTTTCAGTTTCTGTTGGTTTTTCTGTTTCTGTTGGTTTTTCTGTTTCTGTTGGTTGTTCATCTTCAGCTCTAGTAATAACTCTTACTGGAGTTTCAGTTTCTTCAACTGTTTCAGTTTCAGGTTTTTCACTTCTTACTTTCTTAGCTTCTAATCCAGTATGGATAGCAATTCCAGTAAGTAATGTAGCACCAACTAATCCTAAAGCAACAGCTCCAGCTCCAACTCCTTTCTCGTCATCTACAGAAGTTTCTTCTGCATGTGTTTCAACCCTTTCAGGTTCTTCAAGACCAGGAACAACTAATTCATATTTGTCATTTAAATAACTATGAAGTTCTACAGCTTGTGTATGATATTCTTCAACATTATCTACATTAACACCATTATGAATTCTTTTAACTTTCCAAATGTCACTATTAACTTCATTTAGAATTCTGTTAGTTGCGCCATTTTCTTTTAGTGTTGTACGATAAGCTACTAATGACTTATACATACTTTCACACATACTTTGTGTTTCTTTCACTAATTCATTTTTCATAAATTTTACCCCCTTTGAAAAAGTGATTGTATTATACCATATTTTTTGAAAAAAGTCAATCTTTTTGTATATTCGGACTAACTAAACGTGTATTATTATAGCAAAAAAAAAGTATTAGTCAACCTCTTTTCTAACACTTTTTTTAATTAATTTTCTAATATTGAACTCAAATATTGTTATAAATAGAAGACCAGCATATATAATTGACTTAAAAATGTTCTTATATATGAATACTTTTTCTATATATTTTAATGAGTCATCTGTATAGTTAATTGTATTTATAACTATGTTTTGTAATATAAAACTATTAAATATTCCAAATAGTATGATCAGTATTAATTTACTAACTCTAGCTGAGCTGAATCTCCTTTTATAATTATATGCACAAGGCACAAGTAGAAACAATATTAATAAGTTATTTAGTAAATAAACCATGCCAAAAAAAGTATTATCCACTTTAAAATAGATTATAAATTCTATAAAAGAGAATAATATAAATAAAAATGTAAGAATAAATAAAAGCAATTTCTTATATTTAAACATACTACACCTCACAATAATTATATCATATTTTCCTTGTTTTAATAAGCTATTATGTGGTATTATTTATATAGAGGGTATAGCATGAATAACGATACATTTAGAGATTTTATATATGACGGTGATTTTAGCGAAGAAAAAATAGAAAATATAAAAGAATACTATAATGCATCCGAAAAACAACTAATCAGAAAAACTTTTAATTTTTTAAATGGCGAAATAGGTGTTATCAAAGATAACGCTTTTTTTGAAGAAATAATTAGTAATTCAGTAGAATTTCTTTGTTTATTATGTCAAAATTGTGAATTTAATGAAGAAGAAGTAATAATTAATAGAAGAAGAATTAAAAAAACTAGAGAAGCTCTCTTAGCAAATGCTAATAAATTTTACAATACTAGTTTTATGGATTCAGCTAATAGACTTGATGAAATTGTTTTAGATAAAAATATTAAATTAGATGATCTAAAAAAATTATTAATTAAATTAATAGATAAAAAAGAAGATATTAATATTATTAAAAAACTATTAAATACAAATAAAGGAGTTATATTACAAGATAAAAATGATTTGTTTGATTATGTATTTGATTTATCAGTAGATGCTATTGTTAATAATGACTTATATATATATTATTATATATCTTTATTAAAAATATTCTATACATCTACTATTAATAAGAGAGAATATCTAGATAGATTAAATGCAAAAACAGATGAAACTAATCAATTTGCTAATGAAATTTATTTAATTATATTTGGTGTTAAAAGAGGTTTAGAACCAGATGAAATATTAGATAAATACGGAATAATAAAAGATATTTCTACACCATACTTTTATATTCCTAATAAAGAGTATTACGATGAACAAATTATTACTATAGATAATGAAGGAACTAGATTAAGAGATGACGCTCTTAGTATAAGAAGAGAAAATGATGATTATGTTGTAGGAATACATATAGCAGATCCAACTTCAGCAATTAGACCAAATAGTATTGAAGATATTATTGCTAGAAATAATTTTAAAGTTTTATATTTAGGAGAAAACAGTGTTAGAATTTTATCACCTGAAGTAGAAAATCGTTTTTCTTTAAATGAAGCACAACCAAGAGAAGTTGTATCACTTTATGCAATTATTGATCAATATGGTCATGTAAAAAAATACTATATAACTGAAAATGTTATTAGCGTAACAAGAAACTTTAGTCATGATGAAAGTAATGATTTATTTGATAATTTTGATAGAGATTTTACTAAACCATTAAAAGATTTATATGATGTTGCTTGTTTACTTGATCAAAATAATCCAAATAAAAAATTATATTGGTATAAAAAAGATATCAGTTCTTTTGATAAAAAAATAAGAGATAGTAAAAGTGATAAAATTAATTCAGAATTAATGGTTTTATATAACAAATTAATAGCAACCTTAATGTGTAATGAATCAGTACCTTATGTATATAGAATACAAGATCCATCTTACATACAAAACTTAGTTAGAAAAATGAAAATAGATGTAGATGAAAGTACTCAAAAAGTAATAGATAGAATATATATGGATAGTAAGTATTCAACAACACCAAGATTTCATAATGGTCTTCATATACCTATATATTCACACTCTACTGACCCATTAAGAAGATACCCTGATTTATATAATTTGTTCCTAATGCATGGTTTCTATTTTAGTGATATGGATGTACCATTTACTCAAGAGTTTTTTGAAGAATTAGTTTTATATTTTAATCAGAGAAATATGGAACTATCGTTAATGGAAAGTGAATATGAAAGAGCATTAAAATTACAAAGAGTTAAAAAATAATAACTCTTTTTTTATAACTATTATTTAAATATAATTTTCTTTATGATAAAATTAATTAGAGGTTTTAATTATGAAAAGAATTGATAAAACAAATTATTATTTAGATATAGCTGAAACTACATTAGAAAGATCAACATGTTTAAGAAGAAAATGGGGAGCAGTAATTGTTAAAGATGATGAAATAATTGCAACTGGATATAATGGTGCTCCAAGAGGAAGAAAAAATTGTACAGATTTAGGAAAATGTATAAGAGAAGAATTGAAAATTCCAAGAGGGGAAAGATACGAATTATGTAGAAGTGTTCATGCAGAACAAAATGCAATCATATCTGCTCCTAGAAAAGATATGATGGGTGCTACTTTATATGAAGTTGGTGTAGATGCTAAAACTGGTGAATATGTAAAAGATGCAATGCCATGTGCAATGTGTAAAAGATTTATAATCAACAGTGGAATTTCAAAAATGGTATTTAGAGATTCAAAACAAAAATATAGAGAAATTGATGTACAAGAATTAGTTGATAATGATGATAGTTTAGATGGAACGAAGGGATATTAATTTTTATGACTTTAGATATAATTGTTAATGTTTATAATTTAGAAAAAACATTAGAATCACTTTATAATAAATTTGAAGAAGAACTAAAAAATATTAAATATAATTTAATTTTTATAGATAATGCTTCAACAGACAAAACATTAGAAATTTTGAAAAATATACAGAAAAATAACGATTTAAACGTAAAAATTGTTAGTTTTTCTAAAAAATTTGATAAAAATTCATGTTTTTTAGCAGGAATTATTCATTCTAAACATGATTTTGTATGTTTATATGACCTTGATAATAATTATCAAATTAATCAAATAGCAAAAATGTATGATTACTTATGTAACCATAAAGAATATGATCAAATATGTATGAAAACAAATTATGTTGAAACAAATTTTTTCAGAAAAATGAAACTAAAATTATTTAATAAAATGTATGATTTAAATTTTGATTATAATAATTCATATTTTAGAATTATGAATAAAAATGTTGTTAATGCAATAATTGAATATTCAAAACAAAAACCATTTTCAATTTATACATTTAATGAAATTGGATTTAATACTTATTATATGAAAACAGAAAATAAAAAAATTGATGAAATAAATTATAAATTATTAAAAGAATATTCAACTAGTAAAAATAAAATTTATAACACAATTACTTTATCATTATTAACATTAACATTCGTTTATTTATTAATGATTATTCTTGAATTATTTGTTGTTAATAATAATATAATTTTATTATTCTTAATACTAACTAATATATTTAATTTATATTTGCATTCTTTATTTAATAAAGAAAAAGAAAAAACCTATTATCTTATAAAAGAAAGAATAGGTTTTGAAGAAAATGTATTATAAAAAAGATCTAATTAATTAGATCTTTTTATTTTAATCATTTAATGTAATATGACTTTGTGCATTTACTGATAAATCAGCAAACTTTTTATGTTTATAAAGTACATATGCTGCTGCTCCTATCATAGCTGCATTATCTGTACAATATCTTTTTTCTGGCATATGCATTTCAACACCAATTTCATCACACATATTTTTAAGAGCATTTCTAATAAATGAGTTAGCAGCAACACCACCGCTTAATAAGAATGTTTTAATATTATATTTAAGTAATGCTTTTTTTGTTTTATCAACTAAATGTGATGTAACACAATTTTGAAATGAACATGCTAAATCATTTTTATTAATTTCATTTCCTCTTTGATGTTCATTATGAACTAAATTATTGCAATGACTCTTTATACCACTAAAACTAAAATTAAATGACTCATCATTCATTATTTGTGGCATTTTATATGTAGGGTTTCCTTCAAGTGCATACTTTTCAACATTAGGTCCACCTGGATATGGTAAATCTAATATTCTTGCTACTTTGTCATAAGCTTCACCAATAGCATCATCTAAAGTAGAACCTAAATATTCAAAACTATCTTCTGATTTCATTAATATTAAATCAGTATGACCACCACTAACTATTAATGATATCAATGGATATTCTAATTTATTACCAATCATATTAGCATATATATGACCCATCATATGATTAGTTGCTATAAATGGTTTGTTATATATAAATGCAAGTGCCTTTGTAGCTTCTACTCCAACAAGTAAACTACCAAGAAGTCCTGGAGCATAAGTACAAGCAAATGCATCCATATCTTCAAGTTTCATATTAGCTTTTTCTAAACATTCATTAATAACCATAGTAATATTTTCTAAATGTAATCTACTTGCAACTTCTGGTACTACTCCACCATATTTAGTATGTACATCAATTTGTGAATTAATGATAGTCGCAATATCTTCATAGCCATTTTTAATTATACTTACACTAGTTTCATCACATGATGATTCTACTGCTAAAATATATACATCCTTCATTATTTCACCTTCTCCATAATTATTGCTGTATCTTCACCATAGTATCTTTCACGAAGACTAATTTCAGTGAAACCAAACTTAGTATATAGTCTAATTGCCTCATTATTATTTTCATTTACTTCAAGCATTATTCTATTATAATCTTCTTTTTCAATTACCTCGTTTAATAAAGATGAAGCAATACCTTTACGTCTTTCTTCCTCATTAACATATAAATTCATAATATCAAGAACACCATCAACAAGTCTTATTTCAATATATCCTAAAACAGTATCTCCATTCATATAATTATAAATAGCATCTGTATCACTTAATATTTCCTTATTTATCATGTTCCACCTCTATCTTTTTAACATAATTAGCATTAACATGATGAGAATTTTCACTTTTCATATTTTTGCAATATTCTATTATTTTTTCTACATCTAGTTTTTTATCTACTAGATCATAATTTTCATTATCTTCTTCACTATAATATTCAGGAACAATAATATTGTTACTTTCATCCATTACACTAATATAATAACCTTTATTATCTTCAATAACAGCTTTTCTTTTTTTGCCATTATCATTACTAATTAAATATGCTGTTAAACTAGAAATCGTATTAATATCAATATTTAAAGCATAAGCCATAGTCTTAGCAATAGAAAGACCTATTCTAATACCAGTAAAACTTCCTGGTCCATTAACTACTATAATCTTTTTTAAATCTTTTACATCTAGATTATTTTCTTTAAATAAACTTTCTATTAAAGGCATAGTATAAATAGAGTGACTATATTCACTCTCTTTTGTTTTTATAAATAATTCATCATTATTCTTTAATGCAACAGTAATTAACTCATCATGAGTATCGATAAATAATATCATACTCCACCTCGCTTCCGAAATATTATAATACTTTTATATTATTTGTCAATTATGACCATAGGTCACTTTTATATTCTCCATCACTAATTAATTTATTAATGTAATTAGTAACTCCATCTTTATCTTCTTTATATGTAACACCAACCCATTTAGCATTAGTTGATTCTACATATACATTTAATAATTTTTCATCTAATGCTTTTGAAATAACATCTGGTATTAAGTATTCTGCTTTTAATAAATCATTATTTTGTAAGAAATCATCAAAATTATCTTCAATATAATTAAAGAAATTAGCAGGAAATACTATCATATTCATTGAAACTAGATCATTTTCTGAAATAGTAAATGAATCATCTCCAGAAAGTGGTGAAGCCTCAATAATATCACCTTTAGTTTCTATACTACTTTCTATTATTCTTAACAATTTACCATTTTCTATTTTAAGAATTCCTCTTTTAACAGCTCCATTTTCAGTTAATGTATTACTTACTTTATAACCTACTATTGCTATATCTTTTTCATTCTTATCCATAAAATTACTTGCTACCATAAATGCATCTCTTCCATAAAAATCATCTGCATTAATAATTGCAAAATCTTCATGCACTTTATCTTTAGCACATAGTATTGCATGTGCTGTTCCTAATGGTTTTACTCTTTCAGCTGGAATAGTATATTTCTTATCAACATTATCAAAATTTTGAAATACATATTCTACCTTTATATGATTTTCTACTCTTTTACCAACTGTTTCTCTAAATAAATCATAATTTTCTTCTTTAATAATGAATACTACTTTATTAAATCCTGCTTTAATAGCATCATAAATTGAATAATCAATTATGTATTCACCATTTGGTCCAAACTTCTCAGTTTGTTTTAATCCTCCATATCTGCTACCCATTCCAGCAGCAAGTATTACTAATGTTTTTCCTTTCATAATCTCCTCCTTATAACTTTATTTTACTATCTTCATTATAACCTAAAGATGTTAAAAATAATTGAAAACTTGGTACTTTTATTGATTTATAATAATCCAAATCAAGTTCAATAAAAGGTTTAATAAATTCAATTAATTCTTCATCATTAAATGCAAATTCTTCTTCTACTTTATTATTTTCACCTAGTGTTGCAAATAACAATCTACCAGTATATTCACGATTAACATATTCTAATCTATATCCAGCCCTTTTACCATTTTTTCTTTGATAACGTCTAAATATAAAGAAACAAAAGGTTTTTATTTCATCTATTTCATTTAATCCAACTTTCACTTTGTATTTCTTTTTTATTCTTTCAATATCATTAGGATTATTTGATATTTCTTTCAAATATAATGTTCTTAGTGCTAAATATCTGTGCATACCATTGGAATATATAAGATTAATATTATTAGCATTATCTATTCTACATACACTCATTAATTCAGGACTAGCATTACATTTTTCTAACATTGCATCTCTATTTAATAACAAATTATCATTTGATCTTATATGATGCTCATCTGTTTTTTTAAAGAAACTTCTTTTTGGTTTTGGTTCATCTTTATAGAATTCGCATAATAAATCAAATATAGATTCAGCTCCTCTTGAATTATTAATGTTAGTACCATATATATCGCCAATGCTTACTTCCGTTATAACTTGTGGTCTAAATATTATTACATTAGAAATAACACCAAGGTATTGTGGTGTATGATAAACATTAGTATCAACTAACTTAGATAAATATTCAGGATTGATACCATGATAAATTAAAAATTGTTTTATAACATTATTTAGCATAAACTCAAAAAGAGATTACAAAATTGTAATCTCTTACTCCTCTTCTTTAGTATCCTTTTTTGCTTCTTCTACTATTTCTTCTTTTACTTCTTTTTTAGTTTCTTTTTTTTCTTCATGTTTAACTTTATAGTCACTATTTGCTTCAACTAAATCTTCTATTTCTTCTTTAGTTATAGTTTCTCTTTCAATTAAAGCATTAGCAAGTACACTAATTAATTTCTTTTCGCTAGAGACTATTCTTTTTGCTTCTTTATAACAATCATCAATAATTTTCTTTACTTCTTGATCTATTAATAATGCTACTTGATCTGAATAATTCTTAGTTTTATTATAATCTCTTCCTAAGAAAACACTTTCACTTTGATGCTCAAATTGCATTGGACCAAGAGAACTCATACCATATTCAGTAACCATGCTTCTAGCAATCTTAGTTGCTCTTTTAAAGTCATCACTTGCACCAGTTGAAATCTCATGCATGTATGCTTCTTCACTAGCACGTCCTGATAATAAAGTAATGATTTGTTCTTTTAATTCTTTTTCTGTATAAACTAAAGTTCTTTCCTCTTTTGGAAGCATTTGTGTATAACCACCTGCTACCCCACGAGGTATAATTGTAATCTTATGAACTTCTTCACCATTTGGAAGAACTATTCCACTAACTGCATGACCAGCTTCATGATAAGCAACAATTTTCTTTTCATAATCACTTACTTTTCTACTAGTTTTAGCAGGTCCCATAAGAACTCTATCACTAGCTTCATCTATTTCTTCCATTGTAATACTTTCTTTATTTCTTCTTACTGCTAATAATGCAGCTTCATTAAGTAAGTTTTCTAAATCAGCTCCACTATATCCTGGAGTTCTACTTGCTATAAATTTTAAATTGACATTTTTATCAAGTATTTTATTTTTAGCATGTACATTTAATATTTCTTCTCTTTCTTTAACATCTGGTTTTCCAACAGTTACTTGTCTATCAAATCTACCTGGTCTTAAAAGTGCAGGATCTAATACATCTGGTCTATTAGTAGCAGCTATAATTATGATACCTTCATTTTCACCAAATCCATCCATCTCAGATAATAATTGGTTTAATGTTTGCTCTCTTTCATCATGTCCACCACCAAGTCCAGTTCCTCTTTCACGACCAACTGCATCTATTTCATCAATAAATATTAAACAAGGAGCAGTTTGTTTAGCTTGTTGGAACATATCTCTAACACGAGAAGCACCTACACCAACAAATAATTCTACAAAATCAGAACCACTAATATAGAAGAATGGTACTTTAGCTTCTCCAGCTACAGCTTTAGCAAGTAATGTTTTACCTGTTCCTGGAGGACCTACTAATAAAACTCCTTTTGGAATTCTAGCTCCCATCTTAGTAAACTTTTTAGGGTTCTTTAAGAAATCTATTAATTCTTGAACTTCTTCTTTTTCTTCTTTTAAACCAGCTACATCTTTAAATGTTTTAGTTCCACCCTCTTGAGATAATTTAGCTCTACTTTTACCAAAATCAAATGTACCTTTTCCATTACTTCCTAATCTTGATAACATCATATAGAATAATACTCCTATTAATACAAGTGGAACAACATTAATTAATAGAGAAATCCAAATACTATTTTCTGGGTTTGTATTAGTTTCTACTTTTAAGTTATGTTCTTCTGCTACTGTATATATAGTAGATATTACTGTATCAGTATAAGGAATAGTAGCTTTAAAAGATTCATTCTTTTTATAATCTTTTAATTTACCAGTTACAATGTATACTCCTGAACCACTTCTTGGTGTAATATTAATTTCTGTTACATTGTCGTTATTTATTTCACTAGTTAATTGTGTATAATTTAATTCATTTACTTTATTTCCGATTGAATTAGTAAATAATAATGAACCAATTACCACAACTAGTAATAATATATAAGGTAAAAAGTTCATGTTTCTTTTAGTTTTTTTAATATTCATATATTTTTTCCTTTCTAATAATACCTAAGTATTATATCATATTTTTCATCATTTTTCTTATCATATTTAGATTTTTTTAATCCAGGAATCCATATTATGTTATCTTCTGCATCGAGTACTACTGGCCATATATCTCTATCTGAAGATTTAATTTTTTCATTGATAAAAATATCACTTACTTTTTTAGTACCAGTCATACCTTTAATATGTATTCTATCTCCATCTTTTCTATTTCTAACATATAATGGAAGTTTCACTTCTTCGCTATTAATTTTTAAAGTATTATTTGAATTATCATAATTATTTGTAACTATTTCAATAATCTTTCCGTTAGGAAGATTTACTTTTCCATTAATTTCTATTTCATACTCACATTCAATATCTTCATCATAATCAAAAGATATTTCGTTATATGATTTAACAACAATAACACTATTTGGTAAATGAATAATACTATTAGATTTATTTGAATAAATCAAATCAAAAATTAAATCTACATGAGCATCTCCAATTATTAATAAATCATCACCATATATTTTTTCTAAAATTGAATAAATAATTTTTGTTTGAATAATTTTTTCAAGTTCTTTAAATTTTTCAATATCAAGTGATCCGTTTAGAAAAATTCTATTAAAACTATTATCAGCTTCTCTATCAATATAATTATTATATTCCATTAATGTCTCACTAAATTTAATAAACTTTTTATGAACATTTGGATTTTCTTTTTTCAAAAATGGAAGTACTACATGTCTATATCTATTTCTAGTATGAATATCTTCATTATTAGTTGCATCAATATAATACTTAATATTATTATCTTCATTATATTTTAAAATTTCATCTTTTGTAATTGTATAGAAAGGTCTTACAATTTTATAAGTTCCTTTATCTACTATTTTATTAAAACCACTGTATCCTTTTAATGTAGAACCTCTTACAATTCTCATTAATATTGTTTCAATTAAATCATCAGCATGGTGAGCAGTCATTAAGAAAGATGCATTATAATTTTCAATTAAATCTTCAAAGAAAGTATATCTTACACTTCTTGCTTCACTCTCAAAATTTTCTTCTCCCCATTTATTTATTTTAATGCATTCAAAAATAATATCATTGTCCCTGCAATAACTTTTTACATATTCCTCTTCTTCTGCACTTTCTTTTCTTTGATTATGATTAATATGAGCACAAATAATTCTAATATGTTTTTCTTTTTTAATATTTAAAAGTAAATGTAATAAAGCCATTGAATCTGGACCACCTGATACTCCAACAACAATAGCGTCTTCTTTCTTTAAACCAATATCATTTAAGATAAAATTATAAACCTCTTCCATTGGGATACCTCTAGTCTACGATTTTAATAATAATTTCATCATCCTTTGAATACAAATATTTTTCCCTAGCATAACGAGCCATATATTCTGGATCTTTTAATTTATTAATCTCGTCTTTTAGTTCTTCCTCAGTTTCTAATTTTTCATTATATGTAATATTTAACTCTTTTATTTCCTCTTTAGTTTTTATAATTTGAGACACATATGAAAAACTAGACGTCACAAAAACTATACTAGCTATTATAAGACTAATACCTAAAAAAGTCACCCTAATTTTTGTCTTTCTACTCATTTTTTTCATATCTAATCCCATTCTTAAAACAATTATAATAATTGAGAAAAAGAAAAACAATGAGATAGAATTAGATTGACACTAGAATTGTAAATTTTTTCTTAAAAAATAAATAAAAAAGACTACTTATCGTAGTCATTTATTTTATTCGCCTTCTTCAGCAGTTTGAACATCTTCTGCTTTATCATAAGCATCTAATATTTCTTTTTCAAACATAGTTCTAACTTCTTGGTTGATTGGATGAGCTATATCTCTATATTCACCTACTGGAGTCTTACGACTAGGCATTGCAATGAATAATCCATTGTCACCTTCGATAATTCTAATGTCGTGAATAGCAATAGCATTATCAACAACTACAGAAGCGATTCCTTTCATACGAGATCCTTCTCTTTCAACCTTACGAATCTTTACTGATGTAATTTCCATGAGTACCTCCTTAACCATTAGCTAAATTAATTATAATACAAATCATTTGTAAGTGCAATAATTTAATGTAAAAAAACGTAATGTAAGTAACTTTTTATTAAAAAGAAAAAAACATATATTTTTCAATATGTTCTTTATAAATTATTTGATAGAAAAACAAAATCTTCTACACTTAATTCTTCAGCTCTACACTTTAATGATTTATTCTTTTCTTGTAATAATTTTTCTATCTTTTCTAAATCATAATTTGATAAATTATTTCTTAAATTTTTTCTCTTTTGTCTAAATGAATCTTTAATCAATTTATATAATAATTCTTCATTATTTGATACATATTTTTTATTTCTTCTTAGTTTAATTACCATACTATCAACTTTAGGTATTGGTTCAAAACAATTCTTACTAACACTACATACTTTTTCTATATCAAAATTGTATTGTAAAAATACTGATATAGATGAATAATCTCTAGAATGAGGGTTAGCTGCAAAACGAAGAGCAACTTCTTTTTGAATCATTATTGTTATTTCATATGGATTAGATTCATCCATAATCTTATTTATAATTGCTGTAGTTATATAATATGGTAAATTACCTACAAAATATAATTTTTCATATTTAGGATTAATACATTCTTTTAAATTTATTTTTAGAAAATCTTCGAAATATATTTTTAATTTATCACTTTTAATTTTACTTAAAATACTTTCTAATCTTTTATCAATTTCAAAACAAATAACATCTGCTTCTTTCTTAACTAATTCTTTTGTTAATGCTCCCGCTCCAGGGCCAATTTCTATTATCAAATCTTTATTACTTGGATTTATACTTTCAGATATTTTTTTTATAATATTATTATCTTTTAAAAAGTTTTGACCAAGTGCTTTATTGTAATCAAAACTCATTTTTTCCATCCTTCTCTTATTACTTCAAATTTAGTATTTCTAACTCTACCAACATTCTTTCTTGCAAAGTCTTCATTTTCAACTAATAAGTCAATATCATTTCCACCAACACCTCTATCAAGTATAATTGCATATATTGGTTCTGATGATAATTTATTTACTTTAAATCTAACAATAGTTCCACATGGATAGTTTCTGCTACTAGCAACAATTCTTACTGTACCGTATGTTTTATCATTATAATATATTCCTTCTTTTAATACATTAGTTCTTGGTGGACAAGCTAAATAACCACTGCATAAAGGACAATCTCCGGCATATCCGGTTAAGTCTCCTGTGAATGAATATAAAGGATTATATATTCCTTGAGTATATAATTCACTTTGATTTTTTTTAATAATTGAGGAGTCTAAATTCTTTTCATAATCAGTATTCAAAGCAATTGAAAGAGAAGAAACACTAAATGTTCCTTTATTAATTCCAAATATTATGAATACAAATATTATAATGAATTCAACAGTCATTAAAATACGACTTATTACATACTGTTTCATACATTTCTCCCTATAAAAATTATATAATATGCAGTATTAAATGTCAAAAAAACCAATGGCTGTTTTAGTTGTTTTTTCTATTACTTCTTCTACACTAATATTCTTTATTTCAGCAATCTTTTTAGCTACATAATAAACATTAGATGGATTATTTTGTTTTCCCCTGAATGGTTCTGGTGAAAGATATGGACTATCTGTTTCTAAAACAATATTTTCTAAATCTATTTGTTCTATTACTTCATATAATTTAGAATTTTTAAAAGTTAATACTCCACCTATACCAAGTTTATAACCTAGTTTAATAAATTCACGTGCCATTTCAACACTACCAGAATATGCATGTAATATTCCTTTTACCTTATGATTTTTTAAAATATCAAAAGTATCTTGTATAGCATCTCTTGAATGAACAACAATTGGTAAATTATATTTTTTAGCTAATTCTATTTGCTTAATAAATAGTTCTTTTTGTTCTTCTTTATTATCTTTAACCCAATAGTAATCTAAACCTATTTCACCAATTGCATACACTTTATTTTCTTTTATTAATTTTTCAATATCATCCAATTTATCTTTTTCATTAATACTTTCCGGATGTATTCCAATTACTGGTAATACAAAATTATTGTATTTTTTTGATAATTCTATAATTTCTAACGCTTCATTATAATTACTAGATGCATTTAAAACATATAAAACATTTTTATCCTTTATTGTTTCTACTAATTCATCAATATTATCATAATATTCATTTAAAATATGAGCATGAGTATCTATCATAATACACCTCTTATTTAAGAATTAAATTTCATTGAATATATTAATTCTAATAAACTTTCTAAATAATATATATAATTCTTTTCTAATGTTGCTTTTAATAATGTAATAATTATTGTTTCATTTTTATATGAGAAATTAAACTTAGTTGATATTTTAGTAGTTTCAACAAATAACTTTTCTACATTAATATTACTAAATATTTCTTTCTTTAATTTTATTACAGATTTTAGATTATCATTTTCAGTCATTTTAACATTAGTAACCATTATTAATTTTTCTAAATATTTTTCATGAGCATATAATTCTAAAGAAGCATTTGTATAACCAAATCTATCTCTTATTTCAGATAATACTTCATTTAGTTCTTTCTTATTAGTTATACCATTAATTTTTTTATGTAATTCAATTAAAATATTATTTTCATCTGTATATTCATTTCCAATATGTGTTTCTACATCAATAGGAATTACATCTTTTTCTTCTTCTTGATCATTATCTATTCCTTTTACTTCTTCATTGATAAGATCTAAATACATACTAACACCAACTGAATCAATAAACCCAGCTTGTTCTTTTCCAAGAATATCACCAGCGCCTCTAATAGCTAAATCTCTCATAGATATTTTATAGCCACTACCAAGTTCAGTAAATTCTTTAATAGCTTCTAATCTCTTAATAGCAACACTATTTAATACTTTTTCTTTTTTATACATTAAATATGCGTATGCAATTTTATCACTTCTACCAACTCTACCTCTAATTTGATATAGTTGTGAAAGTCCAAATCTATCAGCATCAATAACTATAATAGTATTAGCATTAGGAATATCAATACCATTTTCAATAATAGTTGTACTAACTAATACATCATATTTTTTATTAGTAAAATCGTATATAACATCTTGCATTTCATCTTTATTCATTTTTCCATGAGCAAAACATATTCTTACTTCAGGAATAAGTTTTTTATATTTGTTAACAATACTTTCCATATCAGTAATATTATTATAAAGAATAAATGCTTGCCCTTTTCTTGATACTTCTTTTAGTATAGATTCCCTAATTAACATTTCATTATATTCTATTACATATGTTTGAACAGGATATCTATTTTCAGGAGCACTCTCTATTAATGATAAATCCCTAATACCAACAAGTGACATTTGTAAGCTTCTTGGAATTGGAGTTGCTGATACAGATAGTACATGTACATTTGATTTTAATCCCTTAATTTTTTCTTTTTGTTCTACACCAAAACGATGTTCTTCATCTATAACAAGAAGACCCAAATCTTTAAATTCAACATCTTTGCTTAATAATCTATGTGTGCCAATAATTATATCTGTTTTTCCTTCTTTTAATTTTTTTAATTTTTCTTGAACTTGTTTGTTAGTAAAATGTCTATTAATTAAATCAATATTAACACCATAATTTTTAAATCTTTGAATAGCTGAATCATATTGTTGATGTGATAAAACTGTAGTAGGACATAAGTATGCTACTTGTTTATTATTCATAACAGTTTTAAACATTGCTCTAAATATTACTTCAGTTTTGCCATAACCAACATCACCACATAGAAGTCTCTCCATTGGTCTTGGACTTTCTAAATCATGTTTAATTTCATCAATTACTTTTAATTGATCCGTTGTTTCTTTATATTCAAATTCATTTTCAAATAATAATTGTTCCTCATCATCTTTTTTGAATGGATTAATAGTTGCTTTGTTTCTTTCTTTATATATTTTTAATAATTCACCTGTTATATTTTTTATTCTTTCCTTAATTCTTAATTTTGTTTTAGTCCATTCAATACTATTAAGTTTATTAATAGTTGGTTTAGCACCTTCCTTGGATGTATATTTATATAATTTTGTTATATCCTCAACAGGCATATATAACTTATCATTACCTTTATATTGAATTAATAAATAATCTCTTTTTAATCCATTTTTTTCAATAGTAGTTATTCCTCTATATATACCAATACCAGATTTTCTATGTACAACATAATCGCCAATATTTATACTATCTATTGACAAAATCTTGTCTCCATATGCTTTTTCTCTTATAAATTCTCTTGGTTTATATGTATCAATCAAGTCATATTCTGAATAAAAATATTGTTTTTTATATATAAAACCATGATTTAATGTATATTTTTCTATTTTTAGTCTTTTTTCGTGTTTTTTTAGTTCATTTGCTAATTTATCATTACTACAATATAAGATACCATTAGTTTCTATTATATCTTTAATAAATCTTTCCTTATCATTTTCATATTTTGGAATGCTTTGTGCATCAATTTGAATATCACAATTTCTATTATTTATTGTTTCTAAATATATATCATCATTATTAACTAAATCTTTTAATTTTAATAATTCATTTTCAACTTCTAAAAATTTTATTTGAGGAGCTAACATTTTTTCTTGTTCTTTAATTTGATTATAATTTGTATAAATAGTTAATGAATTTGATACATAATCTTTTATATTTGAATTATTTTCACCAAAATCATCTTTTATTGTTCCAATTGAAATAGAATCTATCTCTTTAATAGATTTTTGTGACATTATATCAAAATATTTAATTTTTTCTATTTCATCATCAAAAAATTCAATCCTAATTGGATTTTCTTCATTAATTGGATAAATATCAACTACAAATCCTCTAACAGAATAATCTGATACATTATAAACAACACTTTCTCTTTTATAACCATTTTGATTTAATTTTTTTACTAGAGAATCTCTATTAATTTTATCTCCAATATTCAAATTTATTTTGTTATCTATATATTTATCCTTATTAGGTAGTTTTTTTATAAAACTGTTTAAATGCATAATTACAATTTTATTTTTATTATCATTAAATTTATTTAATAAATTTACTCTCATGTATAGTAGTTCAGGTGATACTGCAATAGCTTTTTTAGCCATTAGATCATCTTCAGGAAATAAATATACATCATCAATATAATTTTTTAATTCATTATATGTTTCAGTTGCTTCATTAAGAGTTGGATAAACTAATACTAAACTTTTATTAGACACAAAAAAGATATATAACAATAATTGGTTATATATTTCATTTTTACTAATAGATATCTTTTTATAATTTAAAATATCCTTATCAAATAGTTTTTTATATAATTCATTCTTCATGAGAATTCCTATTATATTTTTGCATTAATTCATCAATTGTAATATAACAAAAATCATTAATAATATCACCTATAGTTGGTAATAAATTATTAATTTTTTCTTGATCTTCTTTTGGTAGTTTTTGTAATACATAATCTTCTAATGGAATAGTGTTTTGAGATATACCAATTCTTAATCTTTTAATATTATCATTTTTTAAATTTTCAATAATATTATTCATTCCATTATGTCCACCAGCACTACCATCTCTTCTAATTCTAAATGTTCCTACTTCAAAATTATAGTCATCATATATAATAAAAATATCTGATATATCTATATTATAAAAATTAACAAATTCACGTACACAAGTACCAGATAAATTCATATATGTTTGTGGTTTTAAAAAAATAACTTTTTCATTGTTAATAGTTTGTTCAGAATATAATCCATTAAACTTATTTTTAAACTCTAAGTTGTTTTTTGCAGCATAAAAATCAATAGCCATAAATCCAATATTATGTCTAGTTTTTTCATATCTTCTACCAGGATTTCCTAAACCTACTATTAACTTCATATTATTTCTCCTTAACTATATTATATAATTTATTTTTATTTACTCCATACTTTTCTACTACTTCTTTTATAGCATCTTTTTTTGTATAACCTTTACTAATCAATTCATCAATAATTTTTTCATAATTATTATTGTCTTCTTGTACTTCTTTATTTCCTTCAACAACAATAACCATTTCTCCTTTTATATTTTTACTTAAAAATACTAGTTCTTCTAAATTATTTCTTAATACTTCTTCATGCAATTTTGATATTTCTCTTATAATAGATGCCCTTCTATTACCTAATACTTCTAACATATTTTTTAAAGTATCATTAATTCTAAAAGGAGATTCATAAAATATTAATGTTTGTTTAATATTTTTTAATTCATTTAATTCTTTCTTAGCTATGGATTTCTTACTATTTAAGAATCCATAAAATAAGAATCTTTCATTACTAAGTCCCGACATATTTATTGCTGGAAGCAATGCATTTGGACCAGGTAAAGCTATAACACTTATTCCATTATTAATAGCTTCTTCTACTATAACATTTCCTGGATCACTAATTAGAGGTGTTCCTCTATCGGTAGCATATCCAATATTCTTACCTGATTTCAATATAGATATTATTTTATCTTTATGTTTCATTTCAGAATATTTATGACATGATTCAACTCTCTTATCAATATTAAAATACTTTAATAAATTATATGTTTCACGTGTGTCTTCAGCATAAACTATATCAACCATTTTAAATGTTTCAATTGCTCTATATGTTATATCACTTAAATTACCTATTGGTGTTGGTATCAAATATAGTTTTCCGTAATTGCTTACTTCATAACTCTTTTGATTCATAATATCACTTTCCAAACATTTTTAGTATTTCTTCAGTATAACTATTATCTTCATTATGAACAATTAATGGACTTAATAGTTTTAATCCTACTTTTCCATTTTTTCTTCCATCTATTAAAACTAAATTTGATTCACTATCTTTTTTAGGATAAATAAATCTTATTCTTTTTGGTTCAATATTATTCTTTTTCATTTCATCAATTATTTCAATTAATCTTTCAGTTCTATGAATTAAACATAAAGAACCATTATTCTTTAGTAGTTTTTTAGATATTTTAATTATATCACTTAAAGTAATACTAATTTCATGCCTAGCTAATGATTTTACATCATTATTGTTTAAAATACTAGTATTTTTATATTTAAAGTATGGTGGATTACATGTAATAATATCAAATGAATCAGTTTCAAAATAATTTGATATATTTTTAGCATCGTCATTAATTAACTTTATATTTTTTATGTTATTAATTTTTACACTTTCTTTTGCTAAATTATATATATCTTTTTGTAATTCAACTCCATATATATTAGCATTAGTCATTGTTGATAATATTAATGGAATTGGGGCATTACCAGTACATAAATCTAAAATATTTTTAGTAGATGGTAATAATTCAACAAAACATGGTAACAAAACTGAATCCAAACTAAAATTAAAATAGTCTTTATTTTGAACTATTTTAAGATTATTGTAATATACCAAATCATTTATTTCTTTCTTTTCTTCTTTTTTCATTAGTTTTAAATGGTACGTATACTTCTATTTTTTCATTTTTATCATTTAACATAACATATTTTCTTCCAGGAATATCTAATGATAAAACCGTACCTTCTTCTCCATTATATGTTATTCTATCTCCAACTTCTGGTAAATCTTTTCTATATTCAGTATATATTTCATCTTCATATTTTAAACAACAAAGAAGTCTTCCACATAAACCATTAATTTTAGCCGGATTAAGTGCTAAATTTTGATTTTTTACTTGAGAAATACCTACTGAATCAAGATCAGATAGAAAAGAAGAGCAACATAGTTTTCTTCCACATGTTCCTAAACCAGATATTTCTTTTGCTTTATCTCTAACACCAACTTGTCTTAATTCAATTCTTGTTTTGTAAATGGCTGCTAATTGTTTAGCAAGTTCTCTAAAATCTATTCTATTATCTGCAATAAATTGAAATATTAATTGTTTTCTATCAAAAGCAAAATAACAATCTATTAATTTCATATCAAGTTCTAATTCTTCTACTAATTCTTTTGCTTTTTCTAATGCTTTAGCTGATTCTCTTACATTTTGTTGATTTTGTTTCATATCATTTTTATTTGCAACTTTAATAACATTATAATGTTCCTTATGATCATCAGATGAAATTGATACTGCTTTTCCAAATTGTAAACCTCTTTCAGTTTCTACAATTACAAAATCACCTTCATTAATATCTAAATTATTATCGAAAAAAACATATTGTTTTCCATTATCTTTAAATTGTACATTAACTGTTCTCATTATTACATCTCCACATTTCAATTATATATCTATCTATTGCTAGATTTTTATTTAAATTATTATTTATTAAATTAATATTGTTATTAGTAACTAATATTTTTCTTGATAATTCTTCAACCATTGAATCATCAGGTTTTTCATTAATTATATTGTTTAATTCATTAATATATTTTTTTTGAATACAAATTAAAATATTTTTAAAAATATCTCTATCAGCTATTTTATTATAAATATCAGGATGTTTGCTAATTGTTTTTATATTCTCAGTTTCAATTAAATTTATGAAATTATCTACTATTATGTTAATTTCTTCATCAAATAATTCATCCTTTACTTCAGATGAAATAAATATTTTTTGACACCTACTAACTATAGTAGGTCTTACTGAATCTATATTTTTTGTTATAAGAAATGCATATACATTAGGAGCAGGTTCTTCTAATGTTTTTAATATTGCATTTAAAGCAAAGTCATTCAATTCTTCACTTTCATCAATAACATATATTTTTAAGTTATGAAACTGTGATGTTGTAGTAATATTACTTAACAACTCTTTTATATTTTCTTTAGAAACTATCCCTTCATCGGCTTTTAAAACATATAAATCCGGATTTTCGTCTAAATTTGAATTATTTTTAAAGAAAAAAGTATTAAATACCTTATATAATTCTTCTTTTATATCATCAAATTTAGTGTTTCCAATTAAATATGATTGAACTATTTTATTTTCATTGAAAGCATTTTCAAAATAACTATATAAAGTATTCAATTTTCCCTCCTTATAATTATATTAAGATATTGTTTTCCTATCATCCCATGCTTTAGATATCATTATAGGATCCAAGTATTCTATATCGCTACCCATAGGTATACCATAAGATAATCTTGATACCTTAACATGCATTTTTTCTAATATTTTTTGAATATACATAGATGTTACTTCTCCCTCTATTGAAGGATTTAAAGCAATTACTATTTCCTTAACATTTTCATCTATTCTATTTATAAGTGTTGATATATTCAAATCTTCTGGATTAATTCCTTCAATTGGTGATATCAATCCATTTAATACATGATAATATCCCATATATTTTTTTGTTTTTTCAATTGAAAAAACACTTTTAGAATCTTCTACTATACAGATAGTAGATTTATCTCTACTATTGTTTGAACATATTTCACATTTATCATAATCGCTTAAACAACCACAGCATTCACAATATTTTATATTCTTTTTAAAATTAACAAGAGATTCAGATAAATTTTTAATTTCTTCTTCATCCCTATCTAATAAAGAATAAACATATCTTTCTGCTGTCTTTTCACCAACGCCTGGAAAAATAGATAAATTCTTAACTAATTCTTCAAAACTTTTAGGCAAATACATGACTAAAATAAACCTCCAAGTCCATTAGTATATTTGCCTAATTTAGAATCTTTAGTTGTTTTTACTTGATTTAATACATCATTAATAGCTACCAAAATAATATCTTCAATCATTTCTTTATCAGCTAAAATATCTTCATTTTTAATCATAACTTTAGTGATTTTATTGTCTCCAGTACACTCAACTAACACATTCTCATTTTCATACTTAAATGTTGTATTATTAATTTCTTCTGTTGTTTTTTCTAGATCCTTTTGTAATTTTCTGGCTTGAGCCATCATTGCTTGAATATTCATTTTTATTCCTCCACTGTTATTTCATCACCAAATATATTTTCTACGCTTTTTTCAAGTTCATTAGATTTCTTTTTAGTGACTCTTTTTTCTTTTTTTTCTTCAATATATGTATATTTTACACCAGATTTTATATTTTTAATATAATTATTTTTTTCATTTTTCCATTCTTCTTCAGATATAGCAACAAGGCCATAATTCTTCTTATAAATGTTTTTTAGTAGTTTTTTTACCAATTCTTCATTCTTATCAAATAAAACTACTTCAAAATTATTTTTGAAAGAAAATAATACCATATTATCTGATACAACTTCAGGTGTTCCTTTAATTAATAAATTAGCAATAGAATTGAATTTCTTATCCGTTAAGTATTCATTAATATTACCATATAGTTCAATAAATAATTCTTTATCTTCTTTATTAGCACCACTAAATACATTATTAATTAATATAGATTTATCTATATTTTCCTCAAAATTTTCATCTACATTAGTATCTTTTATATCATTATTTTCTTCTAAAATATTATTTTTTTGCACACAATTATTTAATTTTGTGTCTATATTTTTAAATAATAATGTAATTTTCAAAAAATAGATTTCTGATATTACTCTTTGATTATTTTTCTTTAATTCATTATTTAATGCAAATAAATATTCTGATGCTTGTAATAATTTATTAATATCAATCTTAGAAAATGAATATAATTTTTCTTCATATTCTTGATCAAAATAGTTACTACTATTATTAAAAATAATAATATCTTTTATTAAATTTTCCAAGTTACTAACAACATTTATAAAATTTATACTTTTATCATAATAATTGTTAACAGTTTTTATTACTTCACTTATATTACATGATACAATTTTATCAAGAAAATCTAATAAATCATCCTTATTTAAAGCTCCAATTAAATTAAAAACATCTGTTTGTGTAATTTCTTTTACATTTAAAGAATTTACTTGATCTAATAAATTTATAGCATCCCTTAATCCACCATCACTTAAATCAGAAATAAGATTTAATATCTCATCTGATATGTTTTTTATTTTTTCTTGATCAACTATATATTTTAATCTATCAAATATAACTTCTTTAGTAATTTTTTTAAAATCGAATTTTTGACATCTAGATAGAACCGTTAGTGGTATTTTATTGATTTCTGTAGTTGCTAATATAAAAATTGCATGTGCAGGTGGTTCTTCTAACGTTTTTAATAAGGCATTAAATGCACTTGTTGATAACATATGAACTTCATCTATAATATATACTTTGTATTTTAATTCAGCTGGTAATAATTTTATTGAGTTTTTAATTTCTCTTATTTCATCGATTCCATTATTACTTGCAGCATCTATTTCTACAATATCAATTTCTTCAACATCATTTAATTTGCATACTTCGCAGTTATCGCAAACATCTCCTTCTACTGGATTTTTGCAATTAACAGCTCTTGCAAATATTTTTGCAGTACTTGTTTTACCAGTACCTCTAGGACCACTAAAAATGTATGCATGACCTATTTTATTATTAGAAATACTATTTTTTAATATTTTTATAATTACATCTTGGCCTACAACATCAGCAAATTTTTTTGGTCTATATTTTCTATATAATGATATATATGTCATACATTTCCTCCCATTTAATTATATCAAATTGAAGCAAATTATTCTATCTTTTTTCTTTAAAAAATGCCGATAATTCCTTAGAAAAATAAGAATTATCATCATCTAATTTATTATATTTAATTATATTATTAATTTCTTTTATTTTATTTGTATAATAATATACTTTTTTTATTTTAGATTCTTTAATTACTTCATTACACATAGTGCATGGAAATAATGAAACATACATTTCACAATCACTTAAATTTGGAGTATTTAATTTTTTTGAGGCTTTTTTTATTGCTATTATTTCTGCATGAGCAAATGGATCATTATCTATATATTTTCTATTATAAGCTCTAGATACAATTTTGTTATTGCATGTTATAATAGCTGAAACTGGTATATCTCCATTATTTATTGCCTTTTTATTTAATTTTTTTAATATTTCAATATATTTTTTCATTTTATTTCTCCAAAAAAAATGTGCACACAAATATTTTACTTAAGGCTGCTATTTTCCAATTCTGACCTGATTCGTAATTTATTTGTTGCACGTATTAATTATATTATATAACTATTTAAAAAGCAAATATTATTAATATGTTCCACGTGAAACTTTTTTATAATTAAATTATGTTCCACGTGGAACTATGTAACTAATAATTTATATTTTATATGTTCCACGTGAAACTATATTTTTTTATATTTCCCAACTAAAAATTATTTCCCGGGAAATAAAAAGAAGATTTTATTCTTCTTTTTCTTTGTTAGTTTGAATTGATTCATCTAAAATTTCATCATTTTCAAGTTCTTTTTCTACAAGAGATATAGAAGCAACTTTATTTTCTTCTTTAAGATTAATTAATTTTACTCCTTTTGTAACTCTACCCATTTGAGAAATAGAATTAACATCCAATCTAATAATAGTACCAAAAGTTGTTATAATCATTAAATCTTGATCATTATTTGTAGATTTGAAACTGATAATCTTACCATTCTTTTCAGAAATATTAAGAGTTTTAACTCCTTTACTTCCTCTCTTCGTTTCTCTATATTCTTCAATAGCTGTTTTCTTACCGTATCCATTTTCTGTAACTACCAATAATAGTTTACCTGGTTCAGATACTTCAGCACCTACGCAAATATCATTTGATAGGTTAATTCCTCTAACACCTGAAGCAGTACGTCCCATGACTCTTACCTCATTTGCAGCAAATCTAACCATTCTTCCATTAGATGAACACATAAGAACTTGACTATCTTCTTCAGCAACTTTAACAGCAATTAATTCATCATTTTCTTTAAGAGTTATAGCTATTTTACCTGTTTGTCTGATACTATCAAAATCACTAATGTTTGTTCTCTTAATTAAACCATTCTTAGTTGCAAATACCAAACACTTATTTGTATCATTATCATTTACTTTTAAGATAGTATTGATTTTCTCATCTTTTTCTATATTTAATAGATTGATTAAAGGTAATCCTTTTCCAACTCTAGAATATTCAGGCACTTTATAACCTTTTAATCTATATACTTTTCCTTTATTTGAGAAGAATAATATATAGTCATGAGTATTCATTGATAATAATTGTTCAACAAAATCTTCTTCTGTAGTAGTTATTCCTTTAATACCAACGCCACCCCTATTTTGAGCTTTATAAGTATCTTTAGGAATTCTCTTAATATAATTCTTATTTGTTATAGTAACTATTACTTCTTCTTGTGGAATCAATGCTTCATCTTCAATATATTCGATTGCTGTCATATCAATCTTTGTTCTTCTTTCATCACCGTATCTATCTTTGATTTCAAGCATTTCTTTCTTAATTATATCTAATACTTTTTGATCAGAAGCTAATATTGATTTTAATTCCTCAATCTCAGCAAGTAATGTTCTTAATTCTTCATCAATCTTGCTTCTTTCTAATCCAGTTAATCTTCTTAATCTTAATTCTAATATTGCATCAGACTGTACTTCATCTAATCCAAATCTATCCATCAATTTAGCTTTAGCATCAGCATCATCTTCAGCATTTCTAATTATTTTTACTACTTCATCAATATTATCTAAAGCAATCTTATAACCTTCTAAGATATGAACTCTTTTTTCATCTTTAGCTAAATCAAATTTTGTTCTTCTTACAATTACTTCTCTTTGATGATCAATATATTTACCAATAATATCTCTTAGTCCTAGTGTACGTGGTGTTAATCCATCTAACATTAAGAATATGATTCCATAATTTACTTGGAAAGCAGTATGTTTAAATAGATTATTTAATACTACTTGAGCATTTGCATCTTTTTTAATAGTAATTGTTATTTTAACACCATTTTTTAAATCAGTATGATAATCAGTAATTCCTTCTATTATTTTATTGTGAACAAGTTCAGCAACTTTATCTTTTAATTCTTGAGTATTTACTCCATAAGGAACTTCTGTAATAATTATTTCATTATGACCATTATGTTCTACTATTTCAGCTTTACTTCTTATAGTAATAGAACCTCTTCCTGTTTCATATGCTTTCTTAATACCTGAATTACCAAGTATTATTCCACCTGTTGGAAAATCTGGACCTTTAATATATTCCATTAATTCAAGTACTGAAATATCAGGATTATCTATATAAGCAACACAACCATCAATAACTTCAGATAAATTATGTGGTGGTATATTTGTTGCCATACCAACAGCAATTCCCATTGATCCATTTACTAAAATGTTAGGAAATCTTGAAGGTAATACTCTTGGTTCTTTCCTTGTAGAATCAAAGTTATCATCCATATCAACTGTGTCTTTGTTAATATCTTTTAGTAATTCAAGTGATATCTTTGATAATCTTGCTTCTGTGTAACGTGAAGCAGCTGCTCCATCACCTTCTATATTACCAAAGTTTCCATGACCATCAACTAACATATATCTTTGGTTAAAATCTTGTGCAAGTCTAACCATAGCATCATATATAGCTGTATCTCCATGAGGATGGTAATGACCCATAACGTTACCAACAGTAGTAGCTGATTTTCTATGGGGTTTATCTGGAGTATTTCCTTCTTCATACATTGACCATAATATTCTTCTATGAACTGGTTTTAAACCATCTCTTAAATCTGGAATAGCACGAGAAGTAATAACACTCATTGAATAATCTAAGAAAGAATCTTTAACTTCATCAACTATATTATTTTCTTGATGTGAATCTCTTTCATGAAATTGACCATTGTAATCAGTTTCATTTTCTTCTGATTCAATTTCATCATTTACATCAACTATTTTTTCATCATCATTTTCCATATTACCCTCCTATATATCTAAATTTTTAACATTAACAGCATTTTGTTCAATGAATTCACGTCTTGGTTCTACTTCATCTCCCATTAATTTTTCAAAAATTGCATCTGCTGCTATTAAATCATTAACAGTTATTTTTCTTAGAACTCTCTTATTAATATCCATTGTTGTCTCATTTAACTCTTCAGCATCCATTTCTCCAAGACCTTTCATACGAGCTATTTCAGCACGATTTCTTACACCCTCTGGAAGTGATGCTAAATATTCATCTTTTTCTTCTTCTGTTAATGTATATTTTCTTGTTTTACCATGCATTATTCTAAATAATGGAGGTTGTGCAGCATATACATGACCTGCTTCTACAATTGGTCTAAAGAATCTATAGAATAATGTTAATAATAATACTCTAATATGTGCACCATCGACATCCGCATCTGTCATTATAATGATTTTGTCATATCTTAATTTTGATAAATCAAAGTATTCTCCAATTCCTGTTCCGAATGCTGTAATAATTGATTTAATTTCTTCATTACCAAGTGCTTTATCTAATCTTGCTTTTTCAACATTAAGTATTTTACCTCTTAAAGGAAGAATTGCTTGAGTCATTGAATCTCTACCTTTTTTTGCAGATCCTCCGGCACTATCTCCCTCGACTATAAATATTTCTGATTCACTTGGATCTTTACTTTTACAATCTGATAATTTACCAAAGAAATTAGTTGTTGCTAAATCACTTTTTCTTGTTGCTTCTCTTGCCTTCTTAGCTGCTATTCTCGCATTTCTTGCCAATATTGCTTTATTAATTATAATTCTTGCATCTTCTGGATTTTCTAATAAGAATTGTTCAAATCCTTCTGCAAAAACATTATCAGCTAAATTCTTTACTTCTGAGTTTCCTAATCTTCCTTTAGTTTGTCCTTCAAATTGTGGATTAGGATGCTTACAAGAAATAATCATTGTTAATCCTTCTCTTACATCTTCATCCCTTAAATTTTCATCTGCATCTTTTAATATTTTATTTTTTCTAGCATAACTATTAATAACTCTTACTAATGCTCTTTTAACTCCATCTTCATGAGTACCACCATCATGAGTATTAATATTGTTAACAAATGAATATATATTTTCACTATATCCATCTGTATATTGCATAGCTACTTCAAATTGAATATCATTTTTTTCTCCATTTAGATGAATTATATCTTCATGTAATGGTGTTTTTCCTTGATTAATGAATTTAACGTATTCACTAATACCACCTTCATATAAGAATATATCTCCTTGAGTATCTTCTTCATCTCTATCATCTCTTAAAGTAAGTCTTAAACCTTTATTTAAAAAAGCTAATTCTCTTGTTCTTACTTTTAATGTTTCATAATCATAAATATCAGTATCAAATATCTCAGGATCTGGTTTAAATGATACAACTGTACCTGTTCTATTTGGTTCACAATCTCCAACTACTGTTAATTTTTGAACTATTTTTCCACCATTTTCAAATTTAGTTTCATATACTTTTCCATCTTTATATACTGTAACAGTTACCCATTTAGATAGTGCATTAACTACAGAAGCACCTACACCATGTAGTCCACCAGATACTTTGTATCCTCCACCTCCAAATTTTCCACCAGCATGTAGAACTGTATAAACTGTTTCGACAGTAGATATGCCTGTTTTTGGGTGAATTCCAACTGGAATACCACGACCATCATCTTTTACTGTAATAGAATTATCTTTATTAACAATTATTTCTATATTATTACAATATCCTGCTAAAGCTTCATCTATTGAATTATCTACAATTTCCCATACTAAATGATGAAGACCTTTTACATCTGTTGTACCAATATACATACCTGGTCTTTTTCTTACTGCTTCTAATCCTTCTAATACTTGAATATCTTTTACACCATAATCATCCATATGTGTCACATCCTCTCATCTAAATTAAATATCTTTGCTCTATCTAATAATCTTTTATTAATATTTTTTAAATCTGTTGTTGTAATAAATACTTGTGTATCTTTATTTATAGATTTAAATATATTATTTCTATTTTTTTCATCTAGTTCACTAAACAAATCATCTAATAATAATATCGGTTTAATATTATAATCATTTGTAAATATACTTACCTCTGCTAATTTCATAGCAAGAACTATTAATTTTTGTTGTCCCTGTGAACTATACTCTTTTGAATTATTTTCATTATGAATAAATTCATAATCATCCCTATGAACACCAAATGATGTCATACCAAGATTAATTTCTTTCTTTCTAATTCTTTTTAACTCTTTTAATAATTTTTCTTTATCATTTACTTCATAATCAGATACATATTGAATAAAAATATTACTATTTCTATCGTATTTTTTAAAGATATCATTTATATAAATATTAATCTTATTAATATAATCTTTTCTATAATTATATATTTTCATACCTTCATCAACTATTTTTTCATCAATAATATCTAAATATCTTATATCCAAATTTCCATTGATCATTAATTTTTTTAAATAATCATTTTTATTCTTAATCAAAATATTATAGTTATTTAAATAATGAATATATTCTTTATATAATTGAGAAATTTGAATATTTAAATAATTTCTTCTGGTGTTAGGTGATGACTTTATTAATTTCAATTCATCTGGAGAAAGCATAATAATCCTATATTGTGATATAAAATCACTTAATCTTTTTTGTAATTTAGAATTGATTTTTGTTTTCTTACCAGTCTTATCATATATTATTTCTAAATTATTTTTTGGACCATAATCAAAATAATATATCTTTATCTTATACGAATTTGATTCATTATTAATTATGGTATCATCACTATTGGTTTTAAATGACTTAGCAAGACTACCTAAATAAATAGCTTCTATTATTGAAGTTTTACCAACTCCATTTTTACCAATTATAATATTTAAATTAGAAAATTTATCAAAAATTGCTTTTTTATAATTTCTAAAATTTATTAGTTCAATCTTGGTAATATTCATTTTTAACCTCATTTTCCCCCTAAATTTTAATTTTTATTAATTTAGGTACTCCCGTACACCAAAATAATTATACCACAAAATACCCTATAAAAAAAGATAATTTAAATAATATTATCTTTTTTTGGACTTATTCTTTCTTCTAAAACATACTTCAATCTTGATGCTCTTAAAATTTGATTTGTAAGTGATCCATATGAGATATTTAAATCAATTGTATTTCCATTTTTAAACTTAATTCCAGATACCTTATGATCAATTTTATAATACTTATCTATTTTATCTAAATTTATCCATATACAACTATCATTATCAATTGAAGCTGTAGGAAAAAATATTATTCTTCTACTTTCTTCAACAATAATTGGAGATTTGTGTGTAATCCCTAATAATTTTTTAGTACCTTCTTTTCTTCCTTCATATGAACTACCAAAGTATTCACAACTATGTTCCATTATTTTATTAATGTTTAAATCAATTACATATTCATTATCTTGCTCTATTACTTTTGTTTTTTGATCAGTAATTGGTAACAATAATTGTGTATCATTATTGATTTCATAATTCATTCTTATACCCCCTTTCTTTAAAGAATAAACATACAATAACACATCATATATGTCGAAATATGTCGAATTTTGTCGAAAAGTATATAAAAAAAACGATTTCTCGTTTTTTAGTATGTTTTCATAGGTAAAATTAATTCAATTAATTCTTCATTTTCTACTTCTTTTAAAATTATTGGACTTATTTCACCATTCATTAATATATACACATATTCTTTATTAAACATCTTAAGTGCATCTAACATATATTTTGCACTAAATGATATTCTAAGTGAATTATTTGTTTCATTTTCTACTGCTAATCTTTCTTCTACTTTTCCTATATCAATACTAGATGCTCTAATTATAAATTCATTATCATTTAATTCAACATCTATAATATTTTTATCTTTAGATTGTGTTAATAAAGATGCTCTATCTAATGTATTATAGAAATCTTTTAAATTAGCTTTAACTATATATTTAAAATCTTTTGCTATTGAATTATCAGTATTTGGATAATTTCCATTTAATAAAGAAGATTGGAAAATTAGATTCTTTAATTTAAATATAACTTTATTACTAAATATATGCATTTCTATTTCTTCATCATCATTTACTGTTTTAACAAATTCATTTATATTTCTGGCTGGTATTACTATGTTAATACTTTCTGAATAAACTTTATTTAATTTTAAACTAACCTTTGAAAGTCTGTAAGAATCAGTAGCAGTACATTCAAATAGATCTCCTTGTATTTTAATATTAACTCCTGTTAATAAAGGTCTACTTTCTTGCATTGAACATGCAAATGATGTTTTGTTAATAACTTCTTTAAATTTTGTACTATCTAAAACTATTGGTGTTTTAATTTCATCTAAATTAACATTTGGAAAATCTTCTTCACTAAAACAATTAAAATTATAATTTGAGTTATCTGTCTTAAATGATACTTCATTATTTTCAAAATTTTCTATTAATATATTTGAATCAGGAAGTCTTCTAATAATATCTAATAATGATTTTCCATATATAACAGAACATCCTGTTTCATCAATACTAGCTATTCTTTTCCTTTCTATAAAATATTGAATAGTAATATCATTATCAGTAGCTGTTAAATATAACCCATCTTTCTTTAAATCAAACTTTATTCCATTTAAAACAGGAATAATATTTCTTGTAGATAATGCTCTACTTACAGAACTTAATCCTTCAATTAAAATATTTTTTTCAATTAACAATTTCATAATTTTCCTCCTTTTATTTTTTAATTAATATTATTATAGAATGTTAATAATGTTGATAACTAAAACAATCAGTCTTGTTATCTTAATTTTATCATATTTTTTATATTGTTAAATTGTTGGTAAGTATATAAGTTATTCACGAAGTCTTTCTTTTAATATTCTAATTTCTTCTTGTAATTGAATATTTGTTTTTAATTCATTAGATATTTTTTCATATGAATAAATAACTGTTGAATGATCTCTACCACCAATTTCTAAACCTATTCTTTCTAAACTTTCTGTTGTTATGATTCTACTTAAATACATTGCTATTGCTCTTGCTTCAGCAATATTTTTCTTTTTCATTTTACCTTTTATCATAGAACTATCTATTCCATAATGTTTAGCAACAACATCAATTATTTTTGAAATTGAATTTGTTCTATATGTTGGTTTTTCTACAAATTCTATTAATGCTTCTTTAACAATATCTAAATCATATTTTTCTACATTCATCATAGATTTATATGCGCACATTCTTGTTAAAGCATTTTCAAGATTTCTTACATCACTACCACAATTATTAGCAACATAATCAATTATTTCTTCATCTAAATCTAAATCATAATTATATACTTTAATTTTATTCTTTATTATATTTTTTCTTAATTCAAATTCTGGTGGATTTATTGATTCTGTTAATCCCCATCTAAATCTTGTTTTTAATCTATCATCTAATTTCTTTATATCATCTATTGATGTATCTGATGCTAATATAATTTGTTTATTGTTATCATGTAATGTATTAAATGTATTTGTTAATTCAATTTGAGTTTTAGGTTTATCTTCAAAAAATTGAACATCATCTATAATTAATACATCTACATTTCTATATTTATCTCTAAATGCTTCTAAATATTGAACATTATTATTTTTTGAATTTACTATAGATATATAATCCATTGAAAATTGATCAGCTGTAGTATATAAAACTTTTTTATCTGAATTATTAACAATATAATTACCTATTGCATGCATCAAGTGAGTTTTACCAAGACCACTGCTAGCATATATAAAATAAGGATTATATAATTTACCAGGATTTTGAGCTACAGCTAATGCAGTACCATAAGCTAATTTATTTGATTCACCAACAACAAAAGTATCAAAAGTATAATTTGGATTTAAATTATTATTATAGTTATTTAAATCATTTATATTATTATCAACAATATTATCATTTTTTTCTTTTAAATTAGTTGATGATAAAGTCTTTTTTCTTTTTAAACTACTAAGATCTGATTCAAATACATATTTTATTTCACAAGTATCATTAGTAATATCATTTAATATATCTTCAATTATAGATTCATAATTTTTAGTTATGTTTTGAAGTAATAATTCATTATTAGGAACAATAATTACAACTTCGCTATTTTCATATGAATATAACTTTAAATCTTTAAATATATAATTATAAGACATTAAAGAAACTTTAGATTTAATTTTAGCCAAAAATTTTACCCAAATATCCTCAACACTCATGACTATAATCCTTTCTTAATATAAACGACTTTTTATTCCTTCTAATAAAATTATAAATCAATTTAAAATTAAATCAAAATAAAATTTTTTATTAACATATATGTTAACAACTTCTCCACATTTTGTAAATATATTTTTCTTTTTAGATAGGTATTTTGTATTAGTTATCAACAATTTCAACAATTTTTAATTTAAAAATATTAACATATGTTAATAACTTGTTAATAAGTTAACATAAAATTGTGGAAATGTGGTGAATAAGTTAACATAATTTTTTTATTCAATTAAGATAAATTAGGTAAAAGATTGACTTTTTATGTATTGGTAGTTTATAATCTATTAAGTCGAAAGGGAATGGAGGTATATATATTATGAAAAGAACATTTCAACCAAATAATAGTAAAAAGAGTAAAACATCTGGATTCTTAGCAAGAAGAGGATCTAATGTATTAAAATCAAGAAGAGCTAAAGGTAGAAAAGAGTTAGCTAAATAAATTACTTTAAATTAAGTAATTTTTTTTATATAATTATTTTGTCAGGTGAATATATATGAATAAGAAATATATATTAAGAAAAAATGAAGAAATTCAAAATATAATTAAGAATTCTAAAAAAGAAGTTAATAAGTTTTTTATTGTGTATTATTTAAAAAATAATCTTAATTATAATAGATATTGTGTAAGTGTTAGTAAAAAAATAGGAAAAGCTCATACAAGAAATCTATATAAAAGAAGAATAAAGGATATATTAATGAAATTTAAATATAATAATTCATGTGATTATGTTATAATATTGAGGAAGAGCGTATTAGATATTGAATATGATGATATGAAAAAAGAATTATCAACATTAATAAAAGGAGAATAATAATGAATAAAAACATCAAAAAAATAGTATTACTTTTAGTATTATTAATAACATTAACTGGATGTACAAAGAGAGTAAATTTTGTTAATGAAGATGGAACAGAAAAGAGTTATGTAACTAATATATTATGTAAGCCACAAACAGAAGAATTACAAGAAATCTATACTAAAAATAGTGATAAATTACTTGTAGTATATGATGAATTACCAGAATGTAAAAATTTAAAAATTAATTCAGGTGGTTATGAAGGTTTATGGACATCATTTTTTGTTAAACCATTAGCTTGGTTTATTATTAAGATAGGAAATATAGTTAAGAATAATGGTCTTGCTATTATGATAGTAGGTTTATTATTAAGATTATGTTTATTCCCAATATCTAAAAAAGCAACTAGTATGTCTGAAAATATGAATAAAGCACAAAAAGATTTAAATAGATTAGAAAAAAAATATGAAGGTAAAAATGATAAAGAATCTATGATGGCTAAGAGTCAAGAGATGATGCTAATTTATAAAAAATATAACATCAATCCTATGTCTAGTTGTTTATTCTCATTTTTACAATTACCTATATTCTTTGCTTTCTTAGAAGCAGTATATAGAGTACCAGCATTCTTTGAAAATAATTTTCTTGTATTTAATTTAGGAACTACACCAATTGAAGGATTTAAGGCAGGAAATTATTGGTATATAATATTGATATTATTAATATTTGGAGCTACATTCTTCTCATTTAAAAATATGAGTACAAGTGGAAATCCTGATCAAGCTAAACAAATGAAAATGATGAGTACATTTATGACTGTATTTATCTTAATAATTTCATTTAGTTTACCAACTTCAATAGCATTATATTGGATTGTATCAAATGGATTTACAGTTGCCCAAAATTTAATAATGAAGAAAGGTAAGAGTTAATATGGAAAAGTACAAATTTCAAGCAAAGAGTGAAGAGGGATTATTAGATAAAGCACTTCAAGAATTAAATCTAAAAAGTGAAGATGTTGTTACTAAAACATATGAAGAAAAAGGTGGACTATTCAGTGGTAAAAAATATACTATTGAAGTAGTTAAATTATCTGATATTGCTGAAGTTGGAAAAGAATTATTAAAAGAATTACTAGAATCATTAGGAATAGATGCTAATGTAGAAACTAAATTAAGAGATGGTCAAATCAAATATGAAATATTCTCAAAAAGTAATTCAGTTCTAATTGGAAAAAAAGGTCATATATTAGATTCAATTCAAGTATATTTAAGACAAGCAATATTTAATGCTGTTGATTTATATGTAAATGTTACAGTTGATGTTGAGGGATATAGATCAAAACAAATTTATTTCTTAGAAAAGAAAGTTAAAAAGATTGCAAGAGAAGTAACATTATCTAAAGTTGATGTTAAACTTGATCCAATGGATGCATATACAAGAAAATTAGTTCATGATGCTCTTCAAGGATTTAAGTATATAAGTACTGAAAGTGAAGGGGAAGAACCTAATAGATATGTAGTTATTAGATATAAAGAAAAAGCATCTGATGATGAAGAGTAGAAATACTCTTTTTTATTTACTTTAAATAGGAGTTATGCTATAATCTTGTCGAAAGAAAGGGACCATTGATGAAAGATACAATATGTGCAATTGGAACATTAGTTGGTGAATCATCTATAAATCTAATAAGAATAAGTGGTAGTGATTCTATTAGTATAGTTAATAAAATATTTGATAAGGATTTAGCTAACAAAGAATCACATACAATCACGTATGGTTTTATTATGGATAAAAATGAAAAAGTAGATGAAGTATTAGTATCAATATTTAGAAGTCCTAAAACTTTCACAAGAGAAGATGTAGTTGAAATAAATACTCATGGTGGTAAAACATCAGTTAATAAAATAATGGAACTATTATTATTAAATGGTTGTAGAATGGCAGAACCAGGGGAGTTTTTAAAAAGAGCATTTTTAAATGGAAGAATAGATTTAGTGGAAGCCGAAAGTGTATCTGATATGATTACATCTAAAACAGATGCTGCTAGACGTATGTCTATGAAAGGTATTAGTAGAGAATTATCAAAAAGAATAGATAATCTTAGAAGTAATGTTCTAGAATTAATTGCTAATATAGAAGTTAATATAGATTATCCTGAATATGAAGATGCAGTAGTAGTAACATGTGATCTTGTTAAAGAAAAGATGAAATATATTAAGAATAAAATAAATGAAATGGTTGATTCAAGTAAAAATGGATTAATTATTAAAAATGGTTTAAATGTTGCTATTGTAGGAAAACCAAATGTTGGAAAAAGTAGTATATTAAATGCATTATTAGGTGAAGAAAAAGCAATTGTAACTGATATAAAAGGAACTACTAGAGATGTAGTTGAAGGAAATATATTAATTAATGGAATAGATGTTAATTTATTTGATACAGCAGGTATTAGAGAAACAAATGAATTGGTTGAATCAATTGGAATAGAAAGAAGTATTAGAAAAATAGAAGAGGCAGATTTAGTATTATTTATAATTGATTCATCTAGTGATTTTGAAAATGAAGATAAAAAAGTATTAGAATCTTTAAAAGATAAAAAAGTATTAGTAGTATATAATAAGATAGATATAGGTAATAAAAAACAAAAAGAATTAGATAAATATGATTCTATTGAAATATCTAGTAATGATAAAGATAAAATACAATTATTAAAAGATAAAATATCTGATATTTTCAATTTAGATGATATAACAAATTCAGATTATACATATATATCTAATGTAAGACAAATTTCATTATTAAAGAAATGTTTAGAAATAGTAGATAATATTAATGAGGAAGTAGAAAATGATACACCTGTTGATTTAATGGAAATAAATATTAAATTGTTATGGGAAACATTAGGTGAAATAACAGGTAATGTATATAAAGATGAATTATTAGATGAAATATTTAGTAAATTTTGTTTAGGAAAATAATATTAAGAAAGATGTGACATAAATGAAATATGATGTAATAGTAGTTGGAGGAGGTCACGCTGGTTGCGAGGCTAGTCTTGCATGTGCAAGAATGGGTAAAAAGACACTTTTAATTACAGGTAATTTTAAAAATATAGCTGATATGCCTTGTAATCCATCTATTGGTGGATCTGCTAAAGGTATTGTTGTTCGTGAGATAGATGCATTAGGTGGAGAAATGGGATTTAATACTGATAGAACACTTCTTCAAATAAAAATGCTTAATGTTAAAAAAGGACCAGGTGTTCGTTCTCTAAGGGCACAAGGTTGCAAAGTAAATTATCCACTTCAAATGTTTGAAACTTTATCTCATCAAGAAAATTTAGAATTAAAAGAAGGCTTTGCTAAAGATTTAATAGTAGAAAATGATTATATAAAAGGTATTACTACTGAAAATGGTGAAACTATTAATTCAGATGCTGTTATTTTGACAACAGGAACATATTTAAATTCAGATATATTATGTGCACATGAAAGTTATAAAGGTGGACCACATGGCGAAAAAAATTCTATGTTTTTAAGTAAATCTATGGAAGAACATGGATTAAAAATAATAAGACTTAAAACAGGAACACCTCCAAGAATATTAAAAAGTTCAATAAATTTTGATGAAGTAACTATTGAAGAAGGAGATAAAACTCCATTAACATTCAGTAATTTTTATGATGCAACTTATGATATAGAAAATCAAAGACCATGTTATTTAACATATACAAATAAAGAAACACATAAAATCATTATGGATAATTTAAAAGAATGTGCTCTTTATAGTGGAATGATAAAAGGAGTAGGTCCTAGATATTGTCCTTCAATAGAAGATAAAGTAGTTAAATTTAATGATAAAGATAGACATCAATTATTTTTAGAACCAGAAAGAAGTGATGATATTGAATATTATGTTGGTGGTTTTTCAACAACTATGCCACATGAAATTCAAGAAAAATTATTACATACAATAGATGGACTTAAGAATTGTGAAATAACAAAATATGGTTATGCTATTGAATATGACGCTATTGATCCACTTGAATTAAATATGAATTTAGAAACTAAAAAGATTCATAATTTATTTACAGCAGGTCAAATAAACGGAACAAGTGGTTATGAAGAAGCAGCTGCTCAAGGATTAATGGCTGGTATAAATGCAGTATTAAAACTTAATAATAAAGAACCATTTATATTAAAAAGAAATGAAGCATATATTGGTGTATTAATAGATGATTTAATTAATAAAGGAATAACAGAACCATATAGATTGTTAACATCAAGAGCAGAATTTAGATTGTTATTAAGACATGATAATGCATCATTAAGATTAACTGAATTTGGTAGAAAATTAGGATTAATTAATGACGAAAAATATAATATTTATTTAAATAAAATAGATAGAATTAAAAAATTAGAAGATTATTTAAGTAATAATTATTTAGAATTATCAAAAGAAAATAATGAATTTTTAGAAAAATATAATTCATCAAAAATAACAGGAAGAATAAAACTATTTGATTTAATAAAAAGGCCTGAAATAAATTTAAAAGATCTTCTTGATTATTTAAAATATGAAGAAAAAGAAGAAATAATTGATATGGTTGAAATTAATATTAAATATGAAGGTTATATTAAGAAAACACAAAATGAAGTTAATAAGATGTTAAAATTAGAAGAAAAACAAATACCTGATGATATTGATTATGAAAAGGTAAGAAATATAGCAACAGAAGCTAAACAAAAATTTAGTAAGATAAGACCATTAACAATAGGTCAAGCTTCAAGAATAAGTGGAGTTAATCCATCAGATATTACTATGTTACTTGTATATTTAAAAAAGGAATATAACAATGACTAAGGAAAAATTTATAATTGAATGTAAAAAATTAGGTATTATTATTAATGATGAAATAATTCAAAAATTAGAATTATATAGAAATGAATTAGTATCATGGAATGATAAATTTAATTTAACAACTATATTAGATGAAGAAGAAGTTTATTTAAAACACTTTTATGATTCATTATGTTTAGTAAAAGCAACTGATTTAGATAATAAGAGTATTTGTGATTTTGGAACAGGGGCTGGTTTTCCTGGAATGGTTATTGCTATATTATTCAGTAATTCAAAAATTACATTAATAGAATCTAATAGTAAGAAGACTACATTTTTAGAAAATATTAAAGAAAAATTAAATTTAAAAAATGTAACTATAATTAATGATAGAACAGAAGAATATGGTAAAAATAATAGAGAATTGTTTGATATAGTAACTTGTAGAGCAGTATCAAATCTAAAAATAATATTAGAATTATCTATATCATTATTAAAAGTAAATGGATTATTTATACCACTTAAATCTAATGTAGAAGATGAGTTTAATGAATCATTAGAAAAAAGTAAAAAATTAGGATATGAGTATATTAATAAAATTGAATATTTATTACCAAAAGAAAATTCAAAAAGAACAATATTGGTTTATAAAAAAATAACAAAGACGGATTTAAAATATCCAAGAAATTATAATTTAATAAAAAAAGATTAATTAACTTGATAAAAAAGTCAAAATGCTTTAAAATGTATTTAGAATAGGAATAGAGGGATTGAATATGGAAGAAAAAGATAAAATAGTACAAGTTTCAGTTGAAGACATATTACCAAATAGATTTCAACCTAGACTTGCATTTGATGAAAAAGAATTAACAGAACTTTCTAATTCTATTTTAAAATATGGTGTTATTCAACCAATTGTATTAAGAAAAATAGGTAATAAATATGAAATAATTGCTGGTGAAAGAAGATATAAAGCTACAGTTATGGCTGGTCTAAAAACTATTCCTGCAATTATTAATAATACAGATGATAATACAAGTGCTGAAATTGCATTATTAGAAAATCTTCAAAGAAAGAATTTAACTGTTATAGAAGAAGCACAATCATTTAAGAAATTATTAGATAGAGGATTTACTCAAGAAGAAATTGCTTCTAAATTAGGAGTAAGTCAATCTTCAATTGCTAATAAAATTAGATTATTAAATTTACCAAAAAGAGTACAAGATGCATTACTATTTAATAAAATATCAGAAAGACATGCTAGAAGTTTATTATCAATTAATGATGTAGATATGCAACTAGTTTTATTAGATAGAATAATTAGTGAAAGACTAACAGTTAGACAAACAGAAGATGAAATTAGTAAGTTATTAAATAAAAATGATAATGATATTCCAGATAGTATAAATAAGGTTATTGAATCTAAAGAAAGTAATCCAAAAGTTAAAGAAAATACACATTTTATTAATTATGTACCTGAAGTAGTAAATATTGAAGATGAAATTAATCCTTTTCAAGCAAGATTCCAAGAAAACATAAAAAAGATTGAAGAGAATATTAATAATCAAGAAGAAAGTTATTATGATAAAATTATAAATGATGATTTTAAAAATAGTAAAAATGAATTAAATAAAACACACATTGAATTTGATGAAGATGAGGATATAAAAGAAGAACCAAAAGTATTTGAAAAACCAAAAGATAATTCAAAAAAGCCAGTTAAACCTAGTATATTAGCTATGGTTAATAAGGTAAGAGATTTAGTAAGTGATTTTGAGGATGAAAGAGTTAATGTAAAAGAAGAAGATTCATTCGATAAATATAGAATTACTATTGAGATTGATAAAGATGATTTTTAATCATCTTTTTTTGTGTATAAATAAATAAAAAAAATTTACTTACATTAAAATAAATGATATACTTATGATATAAAGAAAAGAGGTAGAATTATGGGATTAATTAAAGCAATCACTAGTGCAACATCAACAACACTAGGAGATCAATTTAAGGAATTTGTTACTTGTCCTACAATTGAAAAAGACGTTTTAATTCAAAGAGGAGTAGTTAACCATGGTACTGGAAATTCTAATCCAACAGCAGGTGTAATTTCTAATGGATCAGCTATTGCTATACCACAAGGAATGGCAATGATGATTATTGATAATGGAGAAATTAAAGAATTTTCTGCTGAACCAGGTACTTACACTTATGATACTAGTAGTGAACCAAGTATTTTTACTGGAAATCTTGGAGAAAATATAGTTGAAATATTTAAGACTATTGGAAAACGTTTCACATATGGTGGTCAAGCAGCAAAGGACCAAAGAGTTTACTATGTTAATTTACTTAACATCGTTGGAAACAAATTTGGTTCACCACAACCAAAGAAAATTACAGATGAAAAATATGGTATGTTAGAAGTAACATTCTTTGGAGAATATGCATTTAAAGTAGTTGATCCAATTACTTTAGTTAACAGTGTTATTGGAGCAAATCCAGCAGATACTGTTAAATATGAAGATATTATTGGAACTCAATTACAAGCAAAATTTGTTGAGCAATTAACTCAAGCAATTTCAGTTGTTATGAGAAAGAATAAAGTATCATTTGGAGATATTCAATTATACAATAGTGATATTTCAACTGAAATGAACAGATGCTTAGATGATTCATGGAGACAAAACTATGGTTTAGAAATTACAGATGTAGCAATCGGAGACTTAAACTTAACTGATGAATCAATGGTTAAAGTTAATAAAGTTGATGAAGCTGTTATTTTCTCAAATCAAGGATTACAATCTGGTCTTATGGCTTCAGCTTCAGCAGATGCTTTAAGAAACGCTTCAAGCAATGCTAATGGAGCTATGGCAGGATTTATGGGATTCAATATGGCTGCAGGAGCTGCAGGAAGTATGATGGGAGTAGCAAATCAAAATGCTCAAGGTGCTACACCAGGATATAATCCAGGAAACCAAGTACCAGAACCAGGAACAATTTTTGGAGCTGCAGCAGCACCTGAAACTCCAGTTGAACCACCAGTTGAAGAAGCACCAGCACCAGTTGGAAAAGAATGTCCAAATTGCCATGCAATGGTAACTGGAAAATTCTGTAGTAACTGTGGAACTCAATTAGAAGAATAATATTAAAAATCCTAAGAAATTAGGATTTTTTTATTTGGAAAAATACCTCAGAAAAAAGTAACGTTTTTGTTACAAAAAAACACCTCGCAAACGATGCAAAAAAAAATATAAAAAAAACTTGATTTATTGTGAAAAATTAGTATAATTTTAACTTGAGAAGACAAACGCTCGAGGAGGAATTGATAAAGATATGAAACTTAAAGATTATTCAATAGAAGAATTAGAAACTTTACCTTTTGATGATATCGCTTATATGATATTAAAAGAAAAAGGCAAAAAGATGAAAATAACTGATATATTTAAGATTATTTGTAATAAATTAAATTTAGGAGATACAGCTTTTGAAGAACAAATTGGAGATTTCTTTTCATTATTATCTACAGAAAAGAGATTCATTCAACTTGATAAAGGATATTGGGATTTAAGAGAAAATCATACTTCCGAAATAAGTATTAAAGAAATAGAAGATGAATTAGATGATGATATTCCTGTTGAAGAAGGAGACGATGATGAAGATGAAAAAGATGAAAAAGAAGATAATTACTATGATAATATAGATGAACTAGATGACGATGAAGAAGAGGATGATTTAAAAGATTTAGTAATTGTTGATGAGGGATACGAAGACGAAATAGATTTATAGCGAATCTTTCTTAAATATTTAAATATAAATAAAGGAGAAAAAAATATGAAAGAAAGATTAGAAATTATAAATGATAGATATAATTATTTATGTGAGGAATTATTAAAACCTGAAATATATAATGATTATAAAAAAATGCAAGAAGTATCTAAAGAAAAAAATTCAATTGAAAAAACTGTAGAAACATATAAAAAATATAATCAAACTTTAGATGATATAGAAGCAGCTAAAGAAATGATTAAAGATCCTGAAATGAGAGAATTTGCTGAAGAAGAATTAGAAAATCTTCATACTCAAAGGGATGAATTAGAAAATAAATTAAAGAGAATGCTTTTACCAAAAGATCCTAATGATGAGAAAAACGTTGTAATGGAAATTCGTGGAGCAGCAGGTGGAGATGAAGGAAATATTTTCGCCGGAGATTTATTTAGAATGTATACTAAATATGCTGAGCATCAAGGATGGAAATTAGAAGTTACTCATGAAGTAGAAGGCGAAAGTGGAGGATATGCTCAAATAGAATTTTTACTTAGTGGTGAAGCTGTTTATTCAAAATTAAAATATGAAAGTGGAGCTCACAGAGTACAAAGAGTACCTGAAACTGAATCAGGTGGTAGAGTACATACTTCAACTGCTACAGTATTAGTAATGCCTGAAGTAGAAGAAGTAGATGTTGAAATTAAAGATAGTGATGTTAGAGTAGATATTACAAGAAGTAGTGGTGCTGGAGGACAATGTGTTAATACAACAGATTCAGCTGTAAGACTTACTCATATTCCAACAGGAATAGTTGTTTATTGCCAAGTAGAAAGAAGTCAAATTAAGAATAAAGAAAAAGCAATGCAAATATTGAAAACAAGATTATATGACTTAAAACAAAGAGAACAAGATGAAAAGATTGGTAATGAAAGAAGAAGTAAGATTGGTACAGGAGATAGATCAGAGAAAATTAGAACATATAACTATCCACAAAATAGATTAACAGATCATAGAATTAATTATACAGTAATGCATTTAGATAAAATAATGGAAGGCGATTTAGAAGATTTAATAGAAGCTTTAATTGCCGAAGATGAAAGAATGCGTTTAGCAGAACATGAAGAATAAAATAATTGATTTAGGTTTCTCACCAAGAGAAGTTGATGAATTATTAAGTGTTAGTAAAAATATAGAAGAAGATTATAAAAAATTAAAACAAGACTACCCAATCCAATATTTGATTGGGTATGTTAATTTCTATGGATATAAAATTAATGTTAATGAAGATGTATTAATACCAAGATATGAAACAGAATACTTAGTAGAAAAAACTATTAAATATATAAATAATATATTTGGTAATAATAAAATAGATATAGTTGATTTAGGATGTGGTAGTGGAGCCATATCAATAGCGTTATCTAAAAATACTAATTCTAATGTATATGGAATAGATATTAGTAAAAAAGCTCTAGAAGTGGCTAAAAAGAATGCTAAAGAGAATGATGTTGATATTAATTTTATTGAAAATGATATGCTTGAGAATATTAATCAAAAATTTGATTTAATTATTAGTAATCCTCCATATATTAGTGAAGATGAAGATATAATGGATATGGTAAAAAAATATGAACCTAATATAGCTTTATATGCACCTAATAATGGATTATATTATTATGATAAAATACTTAGTAATATAGAAAAAAATATAAAAGAAAAATATCTAATTGCATTTGAAATAGGAATTACACAAAGCGAAGAAATAATAAAAATGATAAACAAATATTTACCTAATAGTAAATACGTTGTAGAGACTGATTTAACTAATAGAGATAGGTATATATTTATAATGAATAAATAATAATAAAACTAGCTAAAATCAAGAAAATAAGCTAGTTTTTAAATGTAAAAAAAATAGTACAAAAATAAGTGTTTGTTAGTTGATTTTTTTAAATATTATTAGTATCATATACTTATGAAAGGCGGTCATAGAAATATATGGCAAAACTAACAATAGAGGGCAATCATCCACTATCAGGGGAGATTAAAATTAGTGGTGCAAAAAACAGTGCTGTAGCATTATTACCAGCAGCAGTTTTAGCCCATGAAAAAAGTACAATATATAATGTACCTGAAATTAGCGATATTGAATATTTAATTGATATAATGAATTTATTAAACTGCAAAGTAACACATGAAGGTGATGCTTTAGTAGTAGATACATCTAATCTTCAAAATAAACCAATTCCTGAAGAATTAAGTGTACAAATGAGAGCATCATATTACTTTATGGGTGCTTTACTTGCAAAGTTTGGACGTGTAGAAATGTCATTTCCAGGAGGATGTAATATTGGAGCTAGACCAATAGATATACATATTAAGGGATTTGAAGAGTTAGGAGCACATGTTGAAATAATTAAGAATAGATATATTATTACTGCTAATAAATTAGTAGGAAAAAGAATATATTTTGATTTTCCTAGTGTAGGAGCAACTATTAATGTTATGCTAGCTGCAACTGGAGCATATGGAACAACTATTATTGAAAATGCAGCTACTGAACCAGAAATAGTAAATGTAGCATCATTCTTAATGAATATGGGAATTGAGGTTAGAGGTGCTGGTACTAAGAGAATAGAAATTGTTGGAACTAAAGAAACTAAAGAAGGAATTATTGAAGTTTTTCCGGATAGAATAGAAACAGGAACATTTATTATAATGGGTGCTTTAATAGGAGATAATCTAAAGATTAAAGGAATTATTAAAGAACATAATGAAGCATTATTAATGAAACTAGATGAAATAGGTGTTAAATATAAAATAAATAATGATGTTATGACAATATCTAAATGTGAACATCTAAAAGCAACTAAGATTAAAACATTAGTATTTCCAGGTTTTCCAACTGATTTACAACAACCAATTACTACACTATTAACTCAAGCTGAAGGAAAATCTATTGTTGAAGAAACAATATATGAAAATAGATTTAAAAATACGTATGATTTAAATAGAATGGGAGCTCAAACAAGCATCCTAACATTAAATAAATTAGAAGTAATTGGTCCAAGAAAACTAGTTGGTACTAAAGTAATTGCTACTGACTTAAGAGGTGGAGCATCTTTATTAATAGCTGGTTTAATAGCAGAAGGAACTACTGAAATAGAAAATAGTGAATATATTCAAAGAGGATATAGTAATCTAGTAACAAAACTAACTAAAGTAGGTGCAGTTATTAAAGCAAGTGAATAATATTGTATAAATTATAATTTAAACTTGATTTTAATAATAAAACAATGTATAATACGATACGAAGTTATTTCTATAACTATCAATTAGTTATGGCGAGGAGGATAAAATAATATGAAAAAGGGAATACATCCAGAATTAAAACCATGTAAGGTTAAATGTGCATGTGGTAATGAATTTGAAGTAAGATCAACTAAAAGTGAAATACAATTAGAATCTTGCAATAAATGTCATTCATTCTATACAGGAAAGTATAAAACAGTTAAAACTGGAAACGTACAAAAATTCAAAGATAAATATGGAATCACTGATTAAAAGTGATTTTTTATTCGGGAAAAAATATGAATATTAATGGTGAAGAAATAGATATTAGTGATTTAGTAAGTCAAAAGTATATGCATAAAGAAATAGGAAAAGGTATTTTTTTATCTGACTATCAAATAGAAGTACTATTAAAGTATGATATAGATCCTTATAAATGTTCCGGAATAGATGATTTAATATTCCAAATAGATGAGGTTCTTGAAGATGATGATACTCTTGATGATTTAGAAAACATTTCACGAGAAATAAGTGAATTCAATTACTATAGTAACACTAACAAATAATTGAAAAAAACCAATTATTTTGCTATTATATAATTATGAAAAATAGAAGATATGATTATTTAATTATAGTTTTAATTTCTTTAATAATATTAGCTATTATTAATATCTTTGTTTTTGGATTTAATTCATTAGATAGTGATCTTCTAAATAAAAAATGGTACCATTATGATTTTACAAATGGATATTATGAAGTATTAGAATTTACTAACGATAAGATTCAATACAATAGTTTTAATTCAAAAACAAATTATGAGAAATGCTCTACATATAATTATGATAAAAAGAAAAACACTTTAAATCTAGATTGTGGAGAAATAATAGAAATATATAAATCTACAGATAATAGTCTAGAATTAAATATAGATGATTATGATAAAGTATTCTTTAGTAATAGTGATGATTCGTTAAATTATGAATTTAAGAATTATTATGGAAAAAGTATAATTGATTTTAAAGATGAAAAAAGTCAAGTAACAGAGTATAGTCAAATCAATAGTGATAAGTTAATTAGTTTGGCAAAAGAAAAAGGATATTCTAAAATAGTATTCATGGGAGATAATTGTACATCTATAGATTGTATTTTAGCATTAGATATAATGGAAAAATGGGTTATTAAGAGTTCAAATATTTATTATTTTGATGCTAATACTATTGATAATACACTATTAAATAGTATGTCTAAGATAATTAATAATTTTAACACTGATGTTAATTACTATAATGGTATATATCCTAAAGTATTAATTATTAAAAATAGTAAAATAGTAGATAGTTATGATATAAAATGTTCAGGTTTTAATTGTAATAGTTTATATAAAAATGAGTTTTAAGGAGAAATCATGAAAACATATATGTGTGATAGCTGTGGACACATAAATCAAATAGATGATTATAATGAAAACACAGTATGTTCCAACTGCAACGCAACTTATGAAAAATTAAGATTAATAGAAGATCAAATGGCTGAAAATGAAATAGATGCAATTATTAATTCTGTTATTGAGAATTTAACAGAAGAAAAAGAAGAAAAAATTGTTAACAAAGAAGGAACAGAAGAAAATAAATATGTATTAATTGAAGATAGCAATCCATGTATTAAAAGAAATAATGAAAAGTGTATTAATTGTGGACAATGTAAAAAGATATGTGAGAAGAATGCTAATCTTAGATATGATTTAAACAAATGTTTAAATCCTGTTTGTCTTGGATGTGGAGAATGTATTAAGAATTGTCCATCTAATGCAATAACTGAAAAAGAAGATTATGTCGAAGTAAAAGAAGTTATAGATAAAAATGAAAAGATAGTTGTTTCTATAGTAGAACCAAATGTAGCTATGTTAATAGCTGATCATTACGATTTACCTATAGAAAATATTGATTTTAAATTGAATGAAATATTAAAAGTAATAGGATTTGATTATAGTTTCAGCAGTGGTTTTGCTTGTGATATTAATACTATAGAAGAAGTATCTGAATTTATAGAAAGATTAAAGAATAAAAAACTATTACCTTTAATAACAGGTAGTTGCCCTAGTTTAACTAAATATCTAGAAATATATCATCCTGAAGTAGTAGATAATATTTCAACATGTAAGAATCCATTATTTATTCAAAGTGAAGTAGTTAAAGAAAACTTTTGTAATGAAAAAGGATTTAATAGAGAAAAGATTGTTACTGTTGGTATTACATCTTGTATATCAAATAAAATGAAGATGAAAGAATCTGAAAATAGTTTAGATTATGTTATAACTGTAAATGAGTTAATAAAACTAATAGATATTGAAGAAATTAATCTAAAGAATATAGTTGGACAAGAATATGACGACTATAATGTATTTAGTACATCTTCTAAATTAATGAGTCTTTGTGGTGGAAAGAGTGAAATATTTACTAAGACATTCTGTAAACTAGTTAATAGAACAAAGAAAAGCGTAAATGAAATAGACGAAAGTCAATTTATGAATATAAATGACAAAAAAGAATTAAGTATAAAAATAGGTGACTATCAAATAAGAATAGCTATTGTTAATAGTATATATGAATTAGATGACCTTATTAATTCAGGAAAATATAAGCAATTTCATTATATAGAAATCAAATTATGTAAAAATGGATGCTTAGATGGAAATGGATATAGATTTGAAAATAAAGAAAGAATAGATCAAATTAAAGAATTAATATATAAAAATGTAAATAATTATCCATTTGACAATGAAAATGTTAAAGAATTCTACAGCAGTGGATTTACTAAGCCTTTAAGCCAAAAATCAGTAGAATTGCTTCATGAAAAGTACAATAAAAAATCAAATATTTTGACAAATTTATAAAAAATATAAAAAATGTGTTGACATATAATTCTATTATTGGTAAAATAAAATTGTCCAATAGATATAATAGGATAAGCTAATAATTATATAACTAATCTTATATTATTATTAATTACTTATTATACATTGGTTGAAAAAATCTATATATATTTATTTAATTAAAAATAATAATATATATTATAGTTTATACTTAATTAATTATATTACTTTATTTAATATTAATTTATTATTTAATTTCAATATATTAATTAATATAATATAATATACTAAATTATATTTTTATTAATAATATTTATAGTGTTTATAATATATTTAATATTAATTTATTATTATATTATAAAATTATATTTATTATATGTTTAAATAATTGTTAATATTTATTATTTTTTGATTAATATTAATTTATTAATTTTTAATAATAATATATTACTTTATTTAAACCATATAATATATATCTATAATTAATATTAATTTATTAATTGTTTATATATATTATTCAAAATATAATCTTATTATTATTTATTATTTAAATATCATTAATAATATCTTATTTAATATTAATTTATTAAATACTATATCTATTAATTATATTCTAAATCTTATATAAATTATTAACTTAATTTATATAAAGTTTATATATTTATAATTATTAACTTAATTATTATATATAAATTGAATTAAATAAATACCTCTTATTAATTTAAGAAATAGATACTAATCTACCAAGGACAGATGATATATCGTTGAGAAAGAAAACTCAAAAGATTAGGGATTATGCTAAATACTGATAATATTTAGAATTATATTTAAATTAAATTAAATTTTAATTTAAATGATTATAATCTTATTTTCGTAAAACTGGAGGCAATTAGTTTTATCAGAGCTAGTTGTTTTTTCTTGCTTAGGAGATTTAATTATGAGATATATAATAATATTTGGAATCACTTTGATTCTTTGTTTAGTTATTTTATTTTATAATCCTTATCTAGGGGTATATAAAGATCATATTACTATTACTCTTGATGATGAAATAGAAAATTATGATTGGAATTATACTTTAGATAATGATTGTTTAATATTGGAAAAAGAAAGTGAAATTGAATGGCAATTTAAAACAAATAAAGATTGTGTTTGTAATTTAACTTTTACTTATTCTGATCATGAAAACACTAAATATGAAATTTATTACAAATTGAAAGTAAGTAAAAACAAGATTTATTGGCTTGAAGGTTATGGAAATGGTTTACTGTCATATCCAAATCCAAAATAAAATGTATTTATACATTTTTTTTATTATTTGTGTATATTTTTTACTAATTTTATGATATTATTAATATAGTGGAGGTGTAAAATGGAACCATATAAAGCAAAAAAAATGCCACTAGAATATACACAAAGTTATGAATTATTTCACTTATTAGATGACACAATTGAAAAATATGGAGAATATAAGGGTTATTTAAAGAATATGGCTTTTGATTATAAAAGTTATTTAGAAAATGCTTTTATATCTGACTTGTATTATTCATTTCGAATTGATTCAAGTAAAATACAAAAAGAGGATATGTTTCATACTCCTTATATGAATCCTAATAATGATGTTATTGAATTTAATAATCTAAAGAAAAGTTTATTAATAGGAGTAACTGATGCTTTAAAAGGAAATATTACTATTGATACTTTTCATAGGATTAATAAAACGTTATTTCAAGGATGTAGAAAGAATGCTACTACTAAAGGTAGTGGTAAATTCAGAAAAAAACAAAATTTCTTATTAAAACCAGGTTTAGCTGGATCAAGCGTATCTTTTGTACCACCTGTATATACAGAATTAGATATATATATGAAAGATTTAGTGGAATACATTAACAACACTAATGACAATGGATTTATATCTACTATACTTACACATTTTCAATTTGAAAAATTGCATCCATATATATCAGGTAATGGTAAAATTGGTCGTTTAATAATACCAATTCAATTATCACTTTATAAAAAGGAACCTCCAATATTATTTATATCTAAAAGTATAGATAATTTAAAAAATACATATTTTACTTTACTTAGTGGAGAAGTAGAGGAAGATATTAATAAGTTTGTTAAAATGATGCTTCAATGCATGATTGATGAATGTAATACTAATATTAAGAACATAGTTAAACTAAATCAAATATATAATGATGACTATAAGTCATTTAAAGAGACTATTGGAGGAACTACTATATATAAAGTATATCCAGTTATAATTAAGAAAATAGTATTTACTACTAATGACTTGGTAAAAGAAACAGGATTACATATTAATTCAATTAATAAAGTAGTTAATAAATTAATAGCAGAGGGCTATTTAATTAAAGAAAAGAGAAAAGGTACAAATAGAGTAACATTCTGTTATAAAAAGATGTATGATGTATATATAAATTAAAGAATCTTAATTGATTCTTTTTTTATAGATAGATTTTTCTTGAAAATATTTGAAAAATAGTGTATTATTAAATGCGTGCCAAAAGGGGATGATTTTTATGGAGAAAATTATTAATTTTGCTGTAGTAGCACATGTTGATGCTGGTAAAAGTACATTAGTAGATGCACTATTAAAACAAAATGGTGTATTTAGAGAAAATGAACAAGTAGTTGACTGTGTTATGGATAGTGGCGATTTAGAACGTGAAAGAGGTATTACTATTACTGCAAAAAATTGCTCTATTAGATATAAAGGTTATAAAATGAATATAGTTGATACTCCAGGACATGCAGATTTTTCTAGTGAAATAGAAAGAATAATTAAGACTGTAGATACTGTAGTATTATTAGTAGATTCTGCTGAAGGACCAATGCCTCAAACAAGATTTGTTTTAAAAGAAGCATTAAAGAATGGTTTAAGACCAATTCTATTTATTAATAAAATAGATAAAAAAGATTCAAGAGCAGAAGAAGTAGTTAATATGACTTTTGATTTATTCTGTGATTTAGGAGCAGACAATGATCAATTAGATTTTAAGATTCTTTATGGTATTGCTAAAGAAGGTATAGCTAAATATGAAGAAACTGATGATAATAAGGATATAACACCTTTATTAGATACTATTATTGAAACTACTAAGCCATTTGAAGGTAATGAAAATGATCCATTACAATTCCAAATTTCATCTTTAGATTATGATGATTATATTGGAAGACTAGGTATTGGTAGAATTAATAAAGGTAAAATTAAAACTGGACAAATGGTTACTATTTCTAAGAATGATGGATCTATTAGTAAAGAAAGAATTACTAAAATGTTCATTAATGAAGGAATAAAGAAAAAAGAAGTTAATGAAGCTTATTATGGTGATATAGTAACAATAGCAGGATGTCCAGAAATATCAATCGGAGATACTATATGTGATCCTGATCATGTAGATCCACTTCCAAGTATTGAAATTGAAAAACCAACACTATCTATGAACTTTATGGTAAATACTTCTCCATTTGCTGGAAAAGTAGGTAAATATGTGACCAGTAGACATTTAAGAGATAGATTAATGGCAGAACTTGAAAGAAACGTTGGTTTAGAAGTAGAAGAACTTCCAACTAATGATGGATTTAAAGTATCTGGTAGAGGAGAACTTCACTTATCTATATTAATTGAAAATATGAGAAGAGAAGGATATGAATTGGGAGTATCTAAACCAGAGGTTATTTTTCATGAAGAAAATGGTGAAAAACTAGAACCATTTGAAAAAGTTATTATTAGTGTACCAAGTGAATATTCTGGAACTGTTATTCAAGATTTAAGTGAAAGAAAAGGCACTATGGACTTAATGGAAAATGCTGAAGATAATTATGTAAGATTAGAATTTACTTGTCCTACTAGAGGATTAATTGGATATAGAAACAACTTTATTACAAACACTAAAGGTGAAGGTATTATGGTTAGAAGTTTTGATTCATATAGACCATATGCCGGAGAAGTTAGTGGACGTAAGAATGGTGTTTTAGTATCAATGGAATCTGGAGTAACATTTGGTTATGCATTATATAATTTACTTGATAGAGGAACTATGATTGTTGATCCAGGTGTAAATGTTTATGAAGGTATGATAGTAGGAATTCACAATAAAGAAAATGATTTAAATGTTAATCCATGTAAGAATAAAGAATTTTCAAATACAAGAAGTAAAAGTAGTGATGAAGCAATTACTTTATCAAAACCAAGAACTTTCTCATTAGAAGAAGCATTAGAATTTATAGAAAAAGATGAACTTGTAGAAGTTACACCTGATGCTATTAGATTGAGAAAGAAAATATTAAATCAAAAAGAAAGATTTAGAAATAATAGATAAAATAAAAAGAAGTTATTAATTAACTTCTTTTAAATTTGCTTAAAAATTTTGAAACGTGAAATATTATTTCATCACTATTCTTAACTGCTATTTTTTTACCTATAGCTTTACCACCAACTGTTAGTGAAGAAATAATAGAACTGACTATAAGTATAGTAATAATTGAAGAAACACTAAATTTACTTGCTAGTAAAAAACCAATCATAGCAGCTAGTGCACCACTTACTATTCCACATATATCTCCAATTACATCATTACATATTGATGAAATTCTACTTCCATTTTTTATTAAATATACCCCTTCTTTAGCACCTTTAATTCTTTTAGTACTTTTAGCATGAAATGTTGATTCATCTGCTATTAATACAGCAGTACCAATTATATCAAAAATAATACCAATAAATATAAATAATAATGCTAATATAGTTAATATTATTAGATTATCAAATCTATTAGTAATTATATTTGAAAAAGCATTAAAAAATAGTGCAATAAAAAAAGTATATAAAAATGCTTTTAAAATCCAATTATCTTTTTTCATAAATTTTCCCCTAAAATAAAAAAATTGCATGGATTATTACAAATTAATTTTACGGCTTTGGTCGAGTTGAATTTCTCTTGTATCTACCCTTGGTTACCCTTAGGCAATTTCTTTTTAAAGATACAAATCATATGTTGCCAGTATGATCACTCGATCACCACTTAGTCCGCACCTCAATCTTTATAATAAAGGACACGCTAGAGGTTTTCCCAAACAAATAAATGTCACTTTTATTCGCTGTTGCAACTTATTTTTCAAATAAATATCCCAATAAGTCACTCACGACATGCGCTTTCATATTCGTCGATGTGAAGAAAGGAAATTTCATATATGCCATTATATAATATCCTTAAATCTAAAATTATACATTTGCCCCAATCTGGGCGAGAGAAGCAAAACATATAAAGTATCTCTTTGCGCAATTGGTAGATTTTTAGGCCTACCTTCTAGTGAGATATTTGACTAGCATAGTGCTCCACACACGAAAGAATTATAACATAAATTCATATAAATGTCAAAAGAGAGTAAAATTATTGAATAATATTTACTTTGTGCTATAATCTATGTATGAAATGGAGAGGTGCGTTATGAGTTTTATTAAAGAAACTGAAGAATATTTAATTAACTTGTTATCTAGACTTGGATATGAACTAGATAACGTTGTTTTGGAGTGTTCTTCTCGACGTGACCTAGGAGAATTTCAAATAAATTGTGCAATGAGTTTAGCAAAAAAATATGGAAAGAATCCAAGAGAGATTGCTCAAACTATTGTTGATAATTTAGATGATAGATTTGATAATGTTAATATTGCTGGACCAGGATTTATTAATGTAAGTATTAATAAAAATAAATTACTTGAGAAGATGAATAATTCAATTAATAATTTTGATGAATTAATTGATAAACAAGAAAAGAAAAAAATTATTATTGATTATGGTGGCGCTAATGCTGCAAAAGCATTACATGTTGGTCATATGAGAAGTGCCAATATTGGTGAATCTTTAAAAAGATTAGCTATTGCTTTAGGAAATGATGTTATTGGAGATGTTCATTTAGGAGATTTAGGTAGACAATCTGGAATGGTTATTTCTGAAATAAAGAAAAGAAAACCAAATTTATGTTATTTTGATCCTAATTATAAAGGAGAATATCCTAAATTAGAAGTAACTCCTGAAGAATTAGCAATTTATTATCCTACAGCAAGTGCTGCAGCTAAAGAAGATCCTGAAAGAATGGAAGAGGTAAGACAAATTACTGCTTATGTTGATGAAGGAAAAGAACCATACTTTAGTATGTGGAAAGATATTGTTGAAGTATCTGGAAATGAAATTAAAAAAGTATATGATTATTTAAATTGTAATTTTGAATTATGGGAAGGAGAACTTAGTTCTCTACAATATATAGAACCAACACTTAAAGTTTTAGAACCATATATGTATGAATCAGAAGGCGCTAAAGTAATAGATGTTGTTAAAGAGGATGATAAAGTGGAAATACCTCCTTTAATAGTAATCAAAAATGACGGAGCGTCAATTTATGCAACTAGGGATTTAGCTACTATATATAGTAGGGTAACAAAATATGATCCAAAAGAAATATGGTATGTTGTTGATAGCAGACAATCATTATATTTTGAACAAGTATTTAGAGCATCATATAAATCAAAATTAGTTAAAGAAGATTGTGTACTTAATCATTATGGATTTGGTACTATGAATGGTAAAGATGGTAAACCATTTAAAACAAGAGATGGTGGAGTTCTAGAATTAAATACTTTATTAAATCTTGTTAAAGAAGAATTAACTAAGAGAATGAATAAATATGATAATGATGAAGAAAAGAATGAAATACTTGATAAACTAACAGTAGCAACAGTTAAATATGCTGACCTTTCTCCATCAAGAACAACTGATTACATATTTGATATAGAAAAGTTCTGTTCATTTGAAGGAAAAACAGGTCCATATATTTTATATACTATGGTAAGAATTAATTCTATTTTAAATAAATCAAATATAGATAGAGTAGAAATAAAAGATATTTATAGTGATACTGAAAGAGATATATACATTAAACTATTAGAACTATCAAGAATATTAAATAAATCATATAGCGAAAAGACATTAAGTTATATTTGTGAATTCTTATTTGATTTATGTAGTTTATTTAATAAATTCTATGGTGAAACAAATATTATTAATGAAACTGATGAAGATAAAAAGAATACATATTTATCTATGTTAAAGTTAATATATAATACATGTGAAAAATTACTTGATATACTTGCCATTAAAATTCCAAATAAGATGTAGAAAAGGTAATAAAAAAATTACCTTTTTTTATTGAAAAGAGTTAAAAAAATTGTTGTTTATTATATTTTTATATGATATAATACCTTCGAACGAAAAGTTCCTTGCTTCTTTATAGAAGCCGATTAGACCAAAAGGAGGTGTAATAATGAATAAATATGAAATAATGTTTATCGTTAGAACTGACATCGATGAAAAGACAGGAAAAGATACAGTTGCTGCTTTTTCTAAAGTACTAACTGATATGAAAGCTAAAATCATTAATACTAAAGATATGGGACAAAAGAAATTAGCTTATCCTATTAAAAAACAACCTAGAGGAAACTATTATGTTCTTGAAGTAGAAGCTAGCGCTGCTGCTGTAAAAGAATTTGATAGAAAAGCTAAAATTGATGAAAACATCTTAAGACATATTGTCATAAGAGAAGAGGAGTAATTAATGAATAAGATTATATTAGTTGGAAGACTAACAAAGGATCCTGAAGTAAGAACAACAAGTGCTGGATTTAATACTGTTAATTTCACAGTTGCAGTTAATAGAAATTTTAAAAATAAAGATGGAAACTATGATGCTGATTTCTTACCATGTGTAGCATTTAGACAAACAGCTGATTTTATATCTAAATTCTTCAAAAAAGGAAATATGATTTCTTTAGATGGAAGAGTACAAACTAGAAATTATGATGCACAAGATGGTACTAAGAGATATGTTACAGAAGTAGTAGTTGAAAATGTAGAATTTGTAGGTGGAAAGAACGAAGGTGGTTCTGCTCCATCAAATACAGATTATGTTGATGAACCAGCTGCAGCACCAATAGATGAAATGCCAGAATATGATATTCCAACTTCAGATCCATATGAAAATTATGATAAAGAAGTATCACTAAGTGATAACGATTTACCATTTTAAGGAGGAAATGAATAATGGCTGAATTTTATAGAAGAAAAAAAGTATGTCAAATGTGTGCTGGTAAAACAGTAGATTATAAAGATGTAGCTATTGTATCTAAATATATAAATGAAAAAGGTAAAATATTACCAAGAAGAATGACAGGTGCATGTGCTAAACATCAAAGACATATAGCTAATCAAATTAAGATTGCTAGATATATGGCTTTATTACCATATACAAAATAATAGTTCTTATGAACTATTTTTTTATGTATAAAAAAAGAAGAATTAATTTCTTCTTCTTGATAGTAATAAAATTCTTGCTATATAAAGTGCTTCAGCTAAGAACCCTGCTACATATGTCATAGCAGCAGCAGTTAATACTCTTTTAACACCAGATAATTCATCATCTGTAATTAATCCTAATTCTTTTAGTTGAATTTTTGCTCTTCTTGATGCATCAAATTCAACTGGTAAAGTAATTAGTTGAAATAATAAACCACAACATAGTAATACTATTCCTATTTCTAATAAACCACTAAATTCTAATATAAAACCTAATACTATGATTAATGATGAAAATTTTGATGTAATGTTTACCAGTGGTACCATTTTTTGTCTAAATTGAAAAAATGAATATTGTTCTTTATCTTGAATAGCGTGTCCACATTCATGAGCAGCTACTGAGATAGCAGAGATAGAATCATCATTATATATTGATTCTGATAATGATACGCATTTAGTTTTAGGACTATAATGATCTGTTAAACTACCACTTACTTGTTCAATTCCTACATGACCAAGTCCATTTCTTTCAAGTATCATTTTAGCAACATCTTTTCCTTTAAGATTACCACTACTTTTTATTTTTGAATATTTATTATATCTTGATTTAATCGTACCTTGTGCAATTAAAGGTAAAACAATTATTAGTATTAATAGAATAAAATCACTATAATAATACATATTTAATCACCAATAAAATTATACCATAAAAAAAGAATGTAATTTATACATTCTTTTATATTTAATCATTAAATGAATTTTGCAATTAATAATACTATTAATGAAATTCCAAATAAACATAATGATAATTTCCAAGTTTTCTTGATCCATTCTTTGTATGAAACATTTAAATATGTTAATCCAAATGCAACTAACATACTTGTTGGTGCTACAAACATTGTACATCCATAAATTGATTGAGTCATTAATGCAACTACCATTTTGTTTGCACCATCAACAGCTCCAATTTGTGGAGTAATATAATTAGCAACATATAATACATCTACATGTAATACAGATCCAATTGCAATTAGAATTGAACTAATAATTACACTAAATTTATTACTAATTCCAAGAATGAATTTTGCTATTGTTGGGAAGAACATGTTCATACCAGCAAAGTAAATAACTGTGAAACATAACATAATCATTAAAGCTGGTTTTAACATCTTTTTAACACCTTCAGCCATTGCTTCAAATGTACTTTCTAATTTATAGATTCTTCCAAGTAATAGAGCAAATACTAATAATACTACAGACATTTCAGAATAGAACCAACTACCAAATTCTCCAATAGTACCAAATAACTTATTAATAATAGCTATCTTTTCAGTACCATGTTGAACTCCTTCAATTGTGAAGTGTAAGTATGGTAACTTTGGACTCCATCCCATAACTTTTGAATGTAGATTAGTAAAGAAACTAACTTTAAATGTATCAACCCAGTTTGTACAAGCTAGTACTAAGATTAATCCTATTACTATAAATGTAACAATAATTCCAGCAGTTGAATACTTATTTGAAGTTTTTTCTCCTAAATATAAATCATCTTCTTCAGCTTTTTTAGCATCAGCTTTAGATCTTTTTGCTCTAGATAAGAAAATCATTTCAGCAACAAAGCAAACGATAAATAATACTAATTTGTAATAAAAACCATCTGTTTGTCCTATACTTAACATTGAAGCAGTAACGCCAGTAGTATTAGCTCCCATTAAGTTACCAATAGTACCTACTAACATAGAACCAAATACAGCAACTATAGTTGTGATTTTATCATAACCCATAGCTAGTAAAATACTAATTATAAATGGTACAAATATGAATAATAAGAATCCATATTCAAATACAGCAGTTAATACAGCAATGACAAATGCAGATAAGATTAATACTGCAAATTCTCTGCCACCACAATTACTAACGATTCTTTCTATCCAAGCTCTATATTTTCCTGTTTTGTTTAGTACTCCATAGAAAGCACCAACACAAATTAAGAAGATAAATGTTTGTAAGAAATATTCGAATTCAAATGACCCAAATATTAATGAAAAATAATCAAAGAAACCAATATTCTTCATTTGCATATCCATTAGGGCACCATTATAGTAATAACTTGCTGAGAAAAACCATGTCGCTACAACCATTCCTAACAATATAAACATTATTATTTTAAATAATCCTGTTTTTTTCTTCATTTCTTATTCCTCCTTAACACTTATTATAGCATAAAAAAATTAGGCAGTACAAGAAAATACCTAATTTTTAATGAGATTATAAGCTTTTTCAACACACTTATCAAATTCATCTTTTGTTTTACTCATAGCTAGTTCATTTTTTATTTCTTTTGAACCAGGAATATATTTTAAATATGCTAATGCATGTGTTTTAATATCGAGTAAAGCTTTTCTTTCTCCTTCATTTTTTTCTATTAAATTATAATGAGTAACTATCATATCAATTCTATCTTTAAAAGATGGTTTATCAATAACATTATTATGTTCAATATACTCAACACATTCTTTAATAAACCAAGGATTACCTATAGTAGCTCTACCTATCATAATAGCATCACAACCAGTTTCATCTAACATTCTTTTAGCATCTTCTATAGTTTGAATATCGCCATTGCCTATAACTGGAATAGTAACTGACCTTTTTACTTGTTTAATTAAATTCCAATCAGATTTACCAGTGTATCCTTGTTCTCTTGTTCTTGGATGAATCGCTATTGCACTGGCACCTGCTTTTTCAATTAGCTTAGCAACTTCTACACAGTTAATAGAATTTTTATCCCAACCACTTCTTATTTTAACAGTTACTGGAATATCAACATTATCAACTATTTCTTTTACAATTTCATAAATCTTTTGTGGATTTTTAAGTAGACCAGATCCAGCCTGTGATTTTAATGCTACTTTTGGAACAGGGCAACCCATATTTAAATCTAAAATATCTGGTTTAATATTATCATTAACAAATTTGGCAGCTTTAACAAAACTTTCTATATCACTACCAAATATTTGTATACTAATTGGTCTTTCATATTCATTTATTTTTAATAAATCTAATGTCTTTTTACTATTATAGACTATTCCTTTATCACTAACCATTTCAGAATAAATAAGACCTGCTCCCATTGTTTTAATAATATATCTATAACTTTCATTTGATATACCTGCCATAGGAGCAAAGACAATTCTATTTTTAATTTCTACATTGCCAATCTTCCACATTTTTTTCACCAAAAATAATTTATCATTATAATTATTTAATTGCAATAAAAAAGTTTTCATTAATTGAAAACTTTAATTATTAATTTGCTATAGCAGTACATGTTATATCTTTTGAAACATTTAAGAATATGAAGTTTGCTGTTCCATCAGGATCTGTTGTTTTACTACTTGGTTTAACATTACATGATAATTCTACTACTGATCCATCTTGTGGTTTAATAGATATTCTTCCATCTGTTCCTTTTTTAATTTGTTGAGATGCACTACCTGATACTATTGTTAAATTACTTGGTACTGTAACTTTTAATGTATATAATACAATAGGTATCTTTTTATAAGTAACTGTACATGTTGTATTATCAGTTATTCTTGTAATTGTTAGTGTATTACTTTTAATAGAACCATTTTGATTATTTGTACATTTAACAGTTGGTTTTTCATAACCATCTTTTGCTTTAACTATTACATTAACATCACTACCATACTTTTGAATTTCAGTAGTGCTTCCTGTTCCATTAACTACACTTATTTTTGCTTTAAATTTCATTATTTCAAAATTAACTTTACAAGCTATTGCTTCCATTACAGAATTAATTGTAAGTGTACTTGATGATATATCATATACAGCTTCATTATTATTTGAACAAACTACATTTTTATATTTATATCCTTCATTAGGAACAACATTAAATGTACCTTCACTTTCTCTTGGAATCATAAATTTTCCATCATCATCATTTTCAACAACACCATTTGTAGCTGTTATAGACACTTCATATTGACTATAAGCAAAATATAAACTACAAACTGATTCTTTGTCTTCACTTGGTGTGAATTTCCAAAGATTTTTATCAAAAGTACCACTTAATCCGTTTGTACATTTATATAATGAAAATACATATTTAACTTCGCTATCTTTATCATTAACTGGCATTTCAACAACTTTATCATCTTCAAGGTAGTATTCATATGATACTAATTTACTTGGAGTAGGAGTTGGAGTAGGTGGATTAACTTCACCATTTTTCTTGCCATGTTCAATAAGTCCTATTATTGAAGCAGTTGTTGTCAATAAAAAACATATACTTAAAAAAATAATAAGTATTTTTTTCATATTAACCCCTCCATATTATAGTTTAATTTTATAATGATATACATTTAAAGTCAATAATGTAGGAAAAATTATGGTGTAAAAAAGGTACAAAATAATAAAAAATGTTTGACATTACATTAATGTTTTTATATAATATTCCCGGTACATTTTAATGGAGATGCAGTTTCTGTGGGATAGAAATGTCATAGTTGCAAATATGGCGGCATTGAAATTAGGAAGGAATTAATTATGAAAACATTTATGTTAAAGAAAGAAGACATTGAACATAAGTGGTATGTTATTGATGCTGAAAACCAAATTTTAGGTAAAGTTGCTGAAAAAGCTGCTACAGTATTAAAAGGAAAACATAAACCAACTTATACTCCATATTTACCATGTGGAGACAATGTAATTATTATTAATGCTGATAAGGTAAGATTAACTGGAAATAAACTAAATGATAAAATGTATTATAATCATAGTGGATATCCAGGTGGATTAAGAGAAA
>CAMIXH010000003.1 GCA_946402735.1 uncultured Mycoplasmatota bacterium
TTCGACCACCAGTTTGATTATAGTATATATCTGTGTCGCCTGGACAATATCCATTCGCTGCACATTGTACTGCATTTTTCTTTACCTCTGCTACATATTTTCCTGCTAAATTTGCTTTTGGTATATAGCACCTTGTTGAAGCTGATGATCCTGCTGCGCTTGATGTATAATCTGTTGCTAAACTTGTACATAATTTTCGACCACCAGTTTGATTATAGTATATATCTGTGTCGCCTGGACAATATCCATTTGCGGCACATTGAACTGCATTTTTCTTTGCTGTTGCTACGTATTTTCCAACTAAATTTGCCTTTGGTATATAGCAACTTGTTGAAACTGATGACCCTGCTGCACTTGATGTATAATCACTTGCTAAATCTGTACATGCTTTTCGACCGCCTAAACTTCCATAATATATATCTGTGTCGCCTGGACAATATCCATTCGCTGCACAAGTTACTGCATTTTTCCTTGCTTCTGCCACATATTTTCCGACTAAATTTGCTTTTGGTATATAGCAATTTGTTGAAGCTGATGAGCCTTCTGCACTAGTTGTATAATCTGTTGCCAAACTTGTACATAATTTTCGACCACCAGTTTGATTATAGTATATATCTGTGTCGCCTGGACAATATCCATTCGCTGCACAAGTTACTGCGTTTGCTTTTGCTGTTGCTACGTATTTTCCAACTAGATTTGCCTTTGGTATATAACAACTTGTTGCTGCAGATGATCCTGCTGCACTAGTTGTATAGTTTGTTGCTAAGCTTGTACATAATTTTCGACCACCAGTTTGATTATAGTATATATCTGTGTCTCCCGGACAATATCCATTTGCGGCACATTGAACTGCATTTTTCTTTGCTTCTGCTACATATTTTCCGACTAAATTTGCCTTTGGTATATAGCAGCTTGTTGCTGCTGGTGATTTTGTTGCACTTGATGTATAATCTGTTGCTAAAGTTGTACATAATGCATGATGAGTTCCACCAGTACAATAATATCCTGCTTCACAATCCTTACATGTTGTTGTAGTTCCATCATTATATGTTCCAGCTACACATTCTCCCCAGTTTGCTGTCATTGTTACTGTTCCGCCTGAAACAGATGTTAAGTTTTTGAATGTTGTCGCCTTTGATTTTGTTGATGTACTACTCCATGCAACTCCACCTGCAAGTGCTGTTGCTGGTGTACCATTATATGTCCATCCTGCAAAAGCATAACCTGCTCTCATAGGATTATTAATTGTTACTTCTACATCATATGTTGCTGAAATATTTGATGGACTTGTACTTCCATTAAGTTTTCCACCATTCATTTCAAATTTAATTGTATAGCCGTTTGCTACACATCTATTTGATGATAATGCTCCATCATATCCAGTTTTACATGTTTTAATTTCGCATTCATATCTTACTTGATTTGTAGTATCATCCCATACTGCTGTTTTCCATTCTAATACATGTTCATTACTATTTGGACAAGTAGCACTGCATGCTGTAGACTTTACTCCATTTGTTGTTTTGCCATTTTGACATGGTGTACATTCCCCACTTGCACTAGTTGGTGCTATTGAACCTTTAGCACAATCGCTACATGTTTGTTGAGTTATTAATGAATATTGACCTTGCTCACATGCGTGCCATTGTGCATCAAATGTAGCATTTCCAACTATTTCATATAGTTTTTTTCCGTTTCCATTTCTATCATGATATAAATCTACATCATTATATAAATATCCTTCAAATGTATATCCAGCACATTGTGGTATTTCTACTGGAGGTACCATATTGGAATACTTAACTACATAATTGTTTGTCCCAACTGAATTACATGTTTTGCCCCTTTGATCTTTATTTAATGTTACTGTATATTCTTCTGGCTCTGGAGTACAGTTTTCTATACATCCAGGAGGAAATCTAAAGCCTGGGGCTGTAGGAGACCATTTTGCATATACACGTCCTGTTGTACTATCATTTAATATAACATCATTTTTAAATGTTCTTGGATCAGCATATATATTTCCACTTGCATCTATTATTTGTGTTTCTACATTTACACCATATGGTTCATAAAAATATCCTAAGAATACTTGTGGATCATCACCAACTTTCTTAGTTGGTATTGTTATTTTTTTTATTTGATCTTTCTTTGTATGTGAGCTCTCCGCTTTAAAGAATCCTACTCCAAATACTTCATCTATTGTTGTTGTTCCTGCTGTATCTGCATCATTATTATCTAAATCTATTCTAAATGCTCTTCCTATATATTTTGAGTAGTCATATCTTCCTGCTCCGTATAATGTAATATTATATTTTGATAAATCTAGGTTTACTCCATCTAAAAGTCTTATTGTTAATGTTGTAAATGCATCTAGATATCTGCCTCTTTCATCAAAATATTCATATTGATTTGCACTCATATCATAAAAGTTATACCCACTTGATGTTGTTACTTGGGCATTATCATTTGAATATTTATCTAACTCTAATGTTCTTATATATAACAATATTTTATCTGCTTCATTATTTGTTTTGTCATACCTTGTTGTATCCATATACTTTAGAGTTGTTTTATTATTTGTGTGTGTTATTCCCTCTTCTGCATCATCTAGTATTTTATCATTTTCTGTTATAATAAGTTCTCTTCTCTCATCATTACCAAGTATTAATGAACATTTCTTTCCATCTGTTTCACAACTTATGAATTTGATTCCACTATTTGCATTAATATCGCTATTTATTACTCTTGATATTGATGATGTATATACGATTACATCACTATTCTCATGTACTACTGAGTATGCACTTCTTAGTTGTAGTAATGACCCGATTAGAGCTACTAATACTACACTTACTAGTACTACACTTACTATTAATTCTATTAATGTAAATCCTTTTTTATTTCTCACTATTATCACCTACTATACAAATTAATTTTAGCATAAATATTTCTTTTTTAAAACAATTAATCCCTATTCAATACCACATCAATTGGTTTTACTTTATTTATCTTTTCCATTAATAAGCATGTTATTAATAAAGATGCTATTACTATAAATGCTAAAGATATTATAACAGTACTTGGATTAATAACAATGCCTCTTAATTTAAAGAACATATTGCCAAAGAATGAATTATTTAATTCATATGATTCTACTATCCACATTAGTATTCCAAATACCCATGCTATAAGACCAATTAATAATGTTTCGATTACAAATATTTTTGTTACTCCACCACTACTAGTACCAATACTTCTTAATATACCTATTTCTTTTTTGTATGTAGTAATTGATGCTGAAATATAATTTAGTATTAACAATATTGAAAATAATACAAATACTACACTAAATGTAAATAAATATCTTTTAGCCATATGATAAATAAATATAACACTATATACTCTATTTGAATTATTAAAACTAATATAGTATTTTTCACCTTCATCATAATATTCTTTATCATATAAGTAATCTAAATCATTAAATATATATTCTATTTTATCTTTATCATCTTCATATACATAAACTGATGTAACTATTTTTTTAGAAGAATCAAAATAATCATTATATGTACTACTAATATAATTTTTATCTTTTAAGCTAACACCAATAACATGTACATCACTACTATTATTAAATGTCCTATTAATTAATTTAATATTAATATCATTAAGTTTGTTTTCTTTTAAATATTTAATTAAATATTTTTCTACTATTTTGTCATAAACTAAGTTCTTATTATTTTTTAAATATTTATCAAAATCTTTATTAAAGTCACTATATAATCTAAATGTATCAATTGATAGTATTATTTCATTTTCACTAATACTACTTTTTTCTTTTAAATTGCCATTTAAATCATAATATTTAACACTACTATTTAATAATTCAATACTATCTTCATTAGATATATTATTATATTTAAGAGTTAATCTAGATAAATCTAATTTATTTCCAAGAACTAAATCATCTATAAATGTATCATTAACATATATATAAGATGATTTTGAACTATAATTTTCAATATAGAAATTCTTTAAATCATTACTCCAGAATTCACCCATTTTAAATGCTCTTTCATATAAAGAATTATCATCATTAACAATACCACTTATTATTACTTTATGTGTTCCTAATTTGATTTGTGTTTTATCATTAACTATTTCTTCATAATTATTTGGTTTATATAAATTATCATTTATATCATATATACCAAAATTGATAATTGAATCAGCAAAATATTTATGAACAACTATTTCATCATTATTTGATGGGTATTCTCCATTATATAGTTTTATTATTCTTTTATCACTTAATTCTATAAATTTGAAATTAGATGGCTTAACACTGTAAGCATCATTTTCTAATAATTCTGTTGATATTGGTCCAAATTCAAAATTAAGACTATTATTATTTTCATATAAAGCATATTCTTTATTGACTTTAGAAGATGTACTAGCTTCTACTAATGCTATATCTCCTTTTTTAAAATCTAATGCTGTTTCTTCTCTATTTCCATATTTATTAAATTTAACTTCTCTATGATCTATTCTTAAAGTATTAAAATTATTATCATTAATTGTATTTTTAATTAATGATACATCATCAAATAAATAAATATTTATACAAAAACACATAAATGAAAATGCAAGCATAGATAATAATATTGTTAAAACTAATCTACCTGGTTTATTCATAAGATAAGATGATGCCATTTTATAAATGTATCCAAATGGTAAAGTAGATTTCTCATATTTGCTTCTTTCCATTTTATCTCTTTTAACATTCTTTTTAGAATCTTCTATTATTTCTCCATCTTCTATTTTAATAATTCTATCAGCATAAACAAAAGCACTTTCAATATCATGAGACACTACTATTACTAATTCTTCTTTACTAATCTTTTTAAGTATTCTAAAAATCTGGTCACTTGATTTTCTATCTAAGTTACCAGTTGGTTCATCAGCAAGAATTAATTTTGGTTTCTTAACAAGAGTTCTAGCAATAGCTACTCTTTGTTTTTGACCTCCAGATAATTCATTAGTATTTCTTTTTTCTAAACCATCTATATCAAGATTTTTTAAAGTATCTAAAATCAATTTATCATCATTTATACCCTGTAATTTTAATGATAAATTTATATTTTCAAACACATTAAATTCTTCAAGTAAATTAAACTCTTGAAATACAAATCCAACATATGAATTTCTGTAAGAATCTAATTCTTGATTACTCATTTTGCATAAATCTTTATGATCAATTAGTATTTTTCCTTTATCAGGTGTATCTAATCCACCAAGCAAATTAAGAAGTGTTGATTTACCACTTCCACTTTTTCCTACAATAAAAACTAAACCTTTGTTTTCAAATGTAAGATTTATATTTCTTAAAGCATTAGTATCAGCACTTTTCTTAGACCTATAAGTTTTATTTACACCCTTTATTTCTATCATATATAAATTATATCATAAAAAAAAGAAAATATTAATTTTCTTTATAAGTTGAATCGTATAAATCTTCGCTTTCATTTTCAACAGTTTCATTTCTAATTAATTCTGGTAAATCTTCTTTTGAAGAAAGGCCAAAATAATCTAAAAATTCATTTGTTGTTTTATATAAATTTGGTTTACCTATTGTATCATCTTTACCACATATTTTAATGAAGTTTCTTGCTAATAATCTTCTTACTATTTGAGAAGAATTAACTCCTCTAATTTCATCTATTTTAAGTCTTGTTATTGGTTCATTATATGCAATTACTGCAAGTACTTCTAAAGCAGCATTAGATAAATTAGTTGTTCTTGTATCCATAACTAATTTTTCATAATAATCTTTATGTTCTTCTTTAGTTGTTAATTTAAATGCGTTACCTAAATAAGAAATTCTAAGTCCTCTATTTTTATCTTCATAATCTTTCTTTAATTCAAGTAATAATTCTTTTACTTTTTCTTCGGGAATATCTAATACACTAGCCATTTCTTTAATTGTAGTTCCTTCATCACCCACAATAAATAGCATTCCCTCAAGTACAGCTTTTAAGTTCACTTTAATCAACTCTTTCTAAATAAATATTGCCAAAATTATTGTCTTGTTTAAGAGTTATTTCTCTATTTTTTGCCATTTCTAATACTGATAAAAACGTAACAACTACATATGGTTTACTAAAATCATCAAATAACTCTACAAAATTTATTTTCTTCTTTTCTTTCAATATATCTCTTATTGTAACAATTCTTTCCTTAACAGACAACTCTTTTCTAGCAATTTTAGTATTAACTGGTTTGTTATACTCTTGTCTTTCCAATAATTTTTGAAAAGCTTCTAATAGATCATTTATTCCTAAACTACCATCATTTTCTATTTTTTCTTTAGAATATTTTTGTAATGATTCTGGCGCTTTAGTATAGTATGAGAATCTTTTTTCTTCTAAAGATCTAAATTCTTGAGTACTATCTTTATATTTTTTATATTCCATTAATCTACGTTTTAATTCATCTTCAGGATTAATTTCCTCTTCTTCAGTATTCTCTTCATCTTTATTTGGAAGAAGTTTTCTACTTTTTATCTCAATTAGCTCTGCTGCCATTACTAAATATTCACTAGCTATATCCAAATTCATTTCATTCATTTCACTAATGAAGTTTAAATACTCTTTAGTTATTTCAGATATTTCAACGTCAAAAATCTCCATCTTAGATTTTTTTATAAGATGAAGTAATAAATCAAGTGGTCCCTCAAAATCCCCTATTAATAGCTTATCCATTATTCACAATTCCATTCTTTTGATGTTAAGTTATCTTTAATTATTTTTAATGTTGTATCTTTTTCAAATAATAATACTAAATCTCCATTATCATTATCTAAATTGACTGTATATTTTAATGTTCCATCTTCTAATACAGCATTATTTTTTTCTTTTAATTCTTCAAATTCAGTTTCTAATTTCTTTTGTGCATCTTCTGTCTTAAATGTTTTTTCAACACTATAAGTTGATAAACCATTATTAACAAAATTAAATGTATTTTTATAAGAATAATTATTATCTTCTAATTTACATGTTAATGATAATGTCTTAGCTTGGTCTTCTTCTGTATATACTTTTGCTAAAGCGTAGAAAGCTTTATCATAAATATCATCTTCTACTTCGATTGTATATGTTCTTACTGTATCTTTTTCTAATTTTTGACTAGGATTAAATAAAGTCTTATATATTATTTCTTTTTCTGAATTATATAATTCAATATAAATACCTAATTCTTTAGCATCATCTGCTTTAGCAAGTACTTCATAACTAAATGTGATACCTTTTCCTACAGATTTTCTAAAATTATAGAATTTAATATCATTCACTCTAATAGAACTTGTATTGTCATCTATTAAGATTAATCCATCAGTTAAATTATTTGTATTATTGTTAATTGGACTTGATGGATTCATTCCATTTTTATATTGATCATACATAGTAATTACTGTATCAATATTAAATACAAATACTATTAAAAGTATCACGAATATAATTAATATAATGTTACTTGCTTTACTCTTTGGTGCTGTTTGAATTACCTCTGGCTCATTTGCATTTGTAGATGCAACTGGTTGTTCAGGTGCAGGTTGTTCTTGAACTACTTGTGGTTGTGCTTGTACAGGCGCAGGTTGTGCTGTAACAACAGATGCTACTGGTGCAGCAGGAGTTATTGGTGGTAGTTCTGGTGATACTTGAGTATCAGGTTGAACAGACTCAGGTGTAAAAAATGGTGACTCTGCTGGTGCTGAGGGTTGTACAGGCGTAGCAGCAACGGGTGTTGCAGGTGCTACTGGTGCAGGTTGCGCTGGCATTGGTTGAGCTTGTACAGGTGCAGGATTAGGTGCTGGCATTGGTTGTGCAGTTGGTGCACTAACTTGTTCAGAACCAATACTAATAGCTACTTGTGGTTGTGCAGGTTGTGCTGTAGTTGTAGCAGCAATTGGTGCAACTCCACCAGTAGTGGTTGAATTATTTAAATTAGTATTTTGATTATCATTCATACCCTTTCACCTTTATCCTTTATTTCTATTAAAAATTATAACATAAAAAAGATACAAAAGTCTAATATTTTAAAATAAAAAGAGCAAAATGTTTTTATTCTTATAATTTATTCTGAGAAATATATCATATCAGGTATCATACTAACCTCTATTTTATTATAATAAAAAAAACTCTAATATATTAGAGTTCATTTTTTATTTGGTAGCCTGTATGGGACTTGGACCCATGAATGTTGCCTTGAGAGGGCAATGTGTTAACCGCTTCACCAACAGGCCATCTAAAAGTACATTGATATAATAACATAAATTGTTTTTTAAAACAAGATAATTGTCAATGAACCTTTATAAAGAGGCAGTTTTGTTATATAATAATATTAGGTGATTTTATGTGGAGATTTATAGTAATACTTACATGTAAATTTATAAATAAAGTTAGTAAACTAATTGGACATGAAGGAAGTGTTATTGGTGGATATTATGCACTAAAACTTGATAAAAATATTTTAAAGAAAATAAAACTACCTAAATATGTTATTGGAATAACTGGTTCAAGTGGAAAAAGTTCTTCTACTGAACTAATGTACAATATATTAACTAAGAATGGTTACTCTACTGTTTATAATAAAGAAGGAAGTAATACAATTAACGCAATTACTTCATTAATTCTAAACAACTCTACATTAGGTGGAAAACTAAAAAAAGATGTATTATTAATGGAATTAGATGAAAGCTTTATGAAATATATTTTTAAATATTTCAAACCTACTCATTTAATGATAACTAATATTACTCGTGATCAACCTCCTAGAAACTCCCATCCAAGTAAAATATTTAATCAAATTAAAAAAGCTATTCCAGATGGAACTCATTTAATACTTAATATTGATGATCCTTTTGTTAATAGACTAAGAATTAATCATAATGGTCCAATAACAACATATGGAATTGATAAAAATAACTATTCTTATAAAAACAATATTAATAATTTAGATGCTGCTTATTGTCCAATATGTAGTTCTAAATTAGAATATGATTTTTATCATTATGGACATATTGGTTCATATCATTGTCCAAAATATCACTTTGTTAGAAGTACTCCGGATTATGAAGCAAAGAAAATAGATGTTGATAAAAAGTTAATTGAAATAAATGATAATAAAGTTAATTTACCTTCTAATTTCTTATATACTGTTTACTTTGTAACTGGATGTTATGCTTTAAGCAAAGCAATTGGTTTAGATGATAAAGAAATAACTAATGTGTTAAATAGCGATGATATTAAAACTAAGCGTTTAGAAATATATGATTTTGATAATAGAAAATGGCAAATGTTAGTCAGTAAAAATGAAAATAATTTAAGTTATAAACAATCACTTGATTATATAATTCATCAAGATGTAGAAAAAACTATAATATTAGGATTTGATAACTCAAGTAGACGTTACACAGAAAATGATGTTTCATGGATATGGGATATTGATTTTGAAGAATTAAATGATCCTAAAATTAATAAAATAATATTAATTGGTAAATTCTGTAATGACCTACTTCTTAGAATGACATATGCTAATATTGATAAAAAGAAAATAATACTTGTTGAAGATATTAATAATTTAAGTGAAGTTATCAAAAAAGAAACTAAAGGATATATATATTCTATGACTTGTTTTGATAAAGAAATAGAACTTAAAAAGATAATCGCAGGTGATAAAAATGATTAATGTATTACATTTATACTATGATTTATTAAACCTATATGGAGAAAATGCTAACACTAGATGCATTGAAAGATGTTTAAAACTTAACAAAATAAAAGTTAATGTTGATTATAAAAGTGTTGGAGATAAAATTGATTTTAAAAAATATGATTTAATTTATATAGGTAGTGGTAGTGAAGAAGATTTATTGCTTGCATTAAATGATATAAAGTTTAGATATGATGGAATAAAAGAATTTATTGATTCAGATAAGTATTTAATACTTACTGGAAATGCTATGGATCTATTTGGTGAATATATTGAAGCAGATGAAAAAATAGAAGCTTTAGGATTATTCAAATATCAAACTAAATTTATTAGTGAAAGTACTTTTGAAAATGCATCAACTGATAGAATTGTTGGTGAAGTAAGAGCAACAACTAAATTAATCAGTGAAGAAATAATTGGTTTTCAAAATAGATGTGATTTAAATTTAAATGTTAAAACTCCTCTATTTAAAACTGATAATAAATTCTCTAATGATTTAAAAAGTGATAATGAAGGATTTACTTATAAAAATGTTTATGCAACTCATATCATTGGACCAATATTAGTTAGAAATCCATATCTTACAGATTATATATTAGATAAACTTTGTAAAGATAAAAAACTAGATTATAAAGTATCTGATGAATTATCAATAAAAGCATATAATAAATATTTAGAAAATTTCCAAAAATAAAAACTTATCAATTGATAAGTTTTTTATATGTTCTTGATTTTATTAATTATTCTTGTGAATGTTTTTGCTTTTGCAATACCTTCACCATATTTTACTATTGTTTCAATACCCTCATTTGAGTTTTCTAATATATCATCATCAATAATAATTGTATTCTTTTTAACAAGTAATACTATTGTAGATCCTCCAAATTCAAAGTATCCTTTTTCTTCACCTTTTTTGTAAGTGTGAACTTCATGATGATTTACTATTCTACCTACTCCCATAGCCCCTACTTCTACTTGTATTACTTTACCAAAATTATTAGTATTTAATACTGTATATTCACGAGTATTTGTTTTATAGAAATTATAATTTTTTAAAGATATTGGTTGTACTGTATGGAATATTCCATCAATGTGAAAGTTTACTCCTTTACTACCACTATCAACATAGCAATATCTATGATAATTGTCAGTAGTAAGTCTAAATACTAAAGCATATCCATCAGTATAATCTTCTAGTATTTTTTTATCCACTAAAGAATCTATACTATAATATGAATCTTTTATTTTTAGAGTTAGATCTTCATTAATGTTATAAACAGTTAATTTACTATCACATGGTGATATTAATACACTACTTCTAGCATTAATAGGTCTTTTAGATTCAATAACTTTTCTTGTAAAGAAATCATTATATGATTTATATTTTTTTATTTCATATTCATATTTATTAATATTATTTTTATCAACAAATTTTTCTATTCTTCTTTTAGAAAAACTTGTATTCATATACCACCCAATTAGATTAGAAATACATTTTCTAGTAGCTAGTTTTAATATACATCTACCTAAGAAGCAGCCATACAAAAAATTAAGAGCCTTACTAGACTCTGTAATAATGTTTTCTTTACTATTTCTTTGTCTACTGTAATATATCATAGAAATCTCTTCACCGTAAGAATCAATAATATTTCAAGTACACCAACAAGTATCATTATTATCATTTGTTTTGTTTTTGGCTTCTTAATTTTAATTTTACTTATAAATAATAATCCTACTACAAATAGACCAATACCATATGCTAAAGCAAAATATTTTCCCAATAATTTTTTAAATATAAATAAGAATGGGAATAATAAAGCAGCTGAAGTAATTGGAAGACCAACGTATTCCTTAACTGGTCCATCCCCATCTCTCATAGTTTCTAGCATATTAAAGTATGCAAGTCTAATTAATCCTGCTAATGGATAAAATATTAATAATGGAATCATATAACATTTATTAATTCCTAATTTATAACCTATAACTGCTGGTAAAACACCAAAACATACTAAATCAGATAAACTATCAAGTTGAATTCCAAAACTTTTTTCTTCTTTAGTTCTTTTCTTTTTAGTTCTTGCTACTTTACCATCAAACATATCACATAGGCCCGAGAACATTAATGCCAAAACAGCCGTTAAAACGTGACCATTAAATGCCATTAATATACCAAACACACCTGATGCGAATCCCAAGTATGTAAGTATTACTGTATAATCATAAAAACCTATCATCTCTTACACCTCATTAACATTATACCAAAAAATTATATCAAAAATCAAATATACTATTTAACTACTATATTTACTATTCTACCTGGTATAACTATTTCTTTTACTATTTCTGTATCAGCTAAAAACTTTTGAACATTTTCTTCATTTTTAGCAATTTTCAATAATTCATCTTTATCAATATCTTTATCTACTTTTATAGTTGCTCTTAATTTACCATTAACTTGTACTGCAATTGTAACTTCATTTTCTACAGTTTTTGCTTCATCATATTCAGGCCATGCTGTTGCATATAATGGTTCAAATCCTAATTTTTCGTTCATTTCTTCAGTGAAATGAGGAGCAATTGGATTTAATAATTGTAATAACAATCTATAATCATCTTTTGTAATTGAATCTAATTCATCATATTTATTAGCTAAGATCATTAATGTTGATACAGCTGTATTAAATCCTAAATCACTTAAATCATTTTGAACTTTTTTAATTGTTTGATTTTGTAACACAACTACATCTTTAGTAAATCCTTCTTTATCATTAACTTTATCAAATAATTTAATAACTCTATCAATGAATCTCTTGCATCCCTTTAATGAATCAATGTTCCATGGAGCATCCATTTGATAATCTCCCATAAACATTTCATATAATCTTAAAGTATCTGCCCCATATTCATTAATAATATCATCAGGATTAATAACATTTCCTTTAGATTTAGACATCTTTTGATTATCACTTCCTAAAATCATTCCATGACTAACACGAGTCCAAATCATTTCTTTATTTGGAACTAATCCTAATTTATATAACATTTGTACCCAGAATCTTGCATATAATAAGTGTCTCGCAGTATGCTCCATACCACCATTATACCAGTCAACTTTATCCCAGTATTTCATAGCATCCATACTAGCAAATTCTTGTGTATTATGTGCATCCATAAATCTTAAGAAATACCAACTTGATCCAGCCCAGTTAGGCATAGTATCAGTTTCTCTTCTGGCATCTGCCCCACATTTTGGACACTTACAATTTACAAATTCAGGAATTGCAGCTAAAGGAGATTCTCCATTTTCAGTTGGTTCATAATTTGGAACATCTGGAAGTACTAATGGTAAATCTTCTTCATTCATAGGAACCCATCCACATTTATCACAATAAATCATTGGAATTGGTTCACCCCAGAATCTTTGTCTACTAAAAATCCAATCTCTCATTTTATAATTTGTTTTCTTAGTACCACATTTTTTCTTTTCCATATATTCAATTATTTCTTTAATTGAATCTTCTTTATTTAATCCATTTAAGAAATCACTATTTACATGTACTCCATCTCCAGTATAAGCTTCTTTTGAAATATCTCCACCTTCGATTACTTCTATAATATCAAGACCAAATTTCTTAGCAAATTCATAGTCTCTTGTATCATGAGCAGGTACCCCCATAACAGCACCTGTTCCATATGTTGAAAGTACATAATCACTTACAAATATTGGCATTTCCTTTTCAGTAATTGGATTAATCGCAGTAAGCCCTTCTATTTTAACTCCAGTTTTTTCCTTATTTAATTCTGTTCTTTCAAGTTCACTTTTCTTTCTTGCTTCTGCTTGATATTTATTTATTTCTTTAATATTTTTAATTACATCTTTATATTTTTCTAAATATTCATGTTCTGGAGAAATAACCATATAAGTTGTTCCAAATATTGTATCTGGTCTTGTTGTATATACTTCTAAAGTATCATCTACTTCTTTTATATTGAAAACAACACTTGCTCCAGTACTCTTACCTATCCAGTTTATTTGACCCAATTTAACTCTATCAGCAAAATTAGTATCCTCTAAACCATTAAGTAAGTCTTCAGCATAATCACTCATCTTTAGCATCCATTGTGATTTTTCTCTTAATTCAACTGAAGAACCACATCTTTCACATACTCCACCTGCTGCGTCTTCATTTGACAAAACTGTCTTACAAGTTGGACACCAGTTAACAGGTACATCTGCTTTATAGGCCATACCCATTTTATAGAATTGTAAGAATTGCCATTGTGTCCATTTATAATATTCTGGATCTGAAGTTGAAAATGCTCTACTCCAATCAAATGAGAAACCAATTGATTTCATTTGTTTAGAGAATGTTTCCACATTTTGTTCAACTACTTTTGCTGGATGTTGATGTGTCTTAATAGCATATTGTTCTGCAGGTGCACCAAAAGAATCATATCCCATTGGATATAATACATTGTAACCTTGCATTCTTTTCATTCTTGCTTTAGCATCTTGAGCAGTATAACTTCTAACATGTCCTACATGAAGTCCACTACCACTTGGATAAGGAAATTCTACCAATATATAATAATGAGGTTTATCACTATTATTAACTGCTTTAAAAACTTCTTTATCTTCCCATATTTTTTGCCATTTTTTCTCTATCTTTTTAAAATCATACATTTTATTTCTTATCCTCCTTATTTTTTAAATAACGTCCTGCTATTTCATATAATGCATATATTAATACAAATACCACTATAAAACTAACAATTATTTTCCATATTAATTTATCAATATTTAATACTAGTGCTGAAGTGAAAGCTAGTATAAATGAATTAACAAATGCAAATATATTTAAAACTTCTTTATAACTTGTTTTTCTCATATCTAAATTATATCTTGCTATAAAAGACTTAACATAATTTCCATCTTTCAGTTTCTTATAATCACTTCTTCTTTTATTTATAAATACTAAATAGACAATTAATACAAGTAAAAATAATAAAACAAAATCAAATAAAAATTGTAATACAGTATTATTCATATAATCCTCCAAAATAAAAACTTTATTACTTAAGGATGAGCTATTGCCACGGTACCACCTTAATTCATAAAGTCTTATGCATCTTTAATATTGTTAACGCCAATATACGACTATTTCTAAAAAAGCAAGTTCAATTAAACAACTTTGTTAATTTTCACCAACCATTAACTCTCTTAAAAAGTATTATTAATTTACTACTCTTTTCCTCTTCGAAATATGCTTAAATTATATAATAAAAAACAATTAATTTCAATACTAAATAAAAAGAAATGATTATAAAAGATCACTTCTTTTTTCTACTAAATCTACTTCTTCTACACTTTCTACTGCTTCATTAATTAACTCAGTAAAATCATACTTATTTTCCTCTTCATATATATGTTTTAAATTAGGATTTATTACTGGATGACGAGGTACAAAAACTGTACAACAATCTTCATATGGAAGAATAGATATTTCATATGTATCTATCTTCTTAGATATATCAATAATTTCTAATTTATCAAATGAACAAAGAGGTCTTAGAATTGGATAATTAGTTACATCATTAACAGCAATCATACTCTTTAACGTTTGACTAGCTACTTGCCCTACACTTTCTCCATTAACAATAGCAAGACAAATATTTCTTTTAGCTATACGTTCTGCTATTTCATACATTCTTCTTCTCATTATTGTAATTAAATAATCAGGATCTAAATTCTTATAAATAGCTTCTTGTATTTTAGTAAAATTAACTACAAATAATTTACCACCACTATTATATCTTTCTAGTTTTCTTGCTAAACTAATCACTTTGTTTCTAGCTTCTATACTAGTATGCGGTCTACTTTCAAAATATAAATAATATAACTCTACTCCTCTTTTAATTGTTTGATAACCTGCTACTGGTGAATCAATACCTCCACTTAACATTAGAAGTGCTCTTCCAAGTGTTCCAACCGGATATCCTCCTAAACCAGGAATACCATTTACATATACATAAACATAATTTCTTCTTATTTCAATATTTAACATAATATCAGGATTATGAACATCTACTTTTAATTTAGTATTTCTTAAGATATGTCCACCCAATTTATCATTCATATCCATTGAATGAATAGGATAATTTTTATCACTTCTATTAGTTACAACTTTAAATGTTTTTCCTTCATATTCACTAATTACATCTAAAGATAATTTCTTAATATTATCTAAACTTCTATCTTCATCACTATAAGCAATAACTATTTCATGTATACCAAATATATCTTTTAGTTTTAAAACTATATCATCAATATCATCTTCATTAGGAATAATAAACATTCTATAATAGTCATCAATTATTTCAAAACTAAAAGAAGATAACTTCTTAAATATATTTTTCTTTAATGCTTTTATAAAGAAATTTCTGTTATCTTTTTTAGTAGTTAATTCACCATATTTTATTAATATAACTTTTTTCATTTTAATAATAATTCATTCCAAACTTTATCAAATATTTCTAAGAATTCTTGTATTTCTTCATGAGTTGTTAATGGAGAAATACTAACTCTTATAGATGTAGTTGATACACTCTTATCTCCATTACTTATTGCTTTTAATACAGTTGATTCTTCTAATGAAGAACATGCTGTTGTAGTTGAAACATATACTTCATATCTTTCAAGAGCATGTACAAATGTTTCACTCTTTATCTTTAATAAACTAAAGTTTACTATTTGAGGAACACATAATTCATTAGAATTTATTCTAATTGGATATTTTGATAATCCTTTTAATAATTCACCTTTTAATTTTTCACACTTCTTAATATTAGATTCTAATTTATCATTAGCAAGTCTAATTGCTTTAGCAAATGAAACTACAAGTGGTAGTGGTGGTGTTCCACCTCTAAATGGACAATTCTCTGTTGTTCCATATATTAATGTATCAATAGCTAAATCTTTCTTCTTATATAAAATACCTATTCCTTTAGGAGAATATATTTTATGACTAGAGAAAGAAGCTAGATCTAAATCGCTTAAATAAAATCTAGTTTTTCCTAATGCTTGTGTTAAATCGCTATGGAATATAACATTAGGATTCTTTTTATTAATAACTTGTCTAATAGTTTTTAGAGGTTGTTTAAAGCCCGTTTCAGAGTTAACAGCACAAATACTAATAAGAATAGTATCTTTTCTAATTAGACTCTCTAAATGCTTTAAATCTATTTGTCCATTAGGCAGAATATCTACAAAATCTACTTCATATCCATTATTACTTAAAAATCCCATTACTTCTAAAACACTTTTATGCTCTAATTTAGAAGTAATAATATGTTTACCACGAGATGCATACTTAAAAGCAACACCTTTAATAGCTGTAGTATTACTTTCACTAGCACCACTAGTAAATATTAATTCCTTTGGATGACAATTAAATATTTCTGCTATTTGATTAGTAGCTTGCATTAATAATTCTTTTGATTTAACACCCAAAGTATGTATTGAGTTTGCATTTCCAATATATTCACGAGTTACTTTACAATATGATTCAAGTACTCTTTCATCAACTGGAGTTGTAGCACTATAATCTAAATATATCATTATTCCACCTCAATTTCTTGAATAACAGTAAGTATAACAGGTTTACATCCAGTAACCTTAAATATATAACTACCTACTTTTTCTCTAATTTCATTTCTTATTTTAACATAATCTGCATATTTATTATATGTATTATTACTAATAGCTTCTTCACTTATTCTTTTTATTTCATCCATTAAATCAGTACTTTCTTTATCATATACAAAACCTCTTGTCATAATCTCTGGTCCAACAAGTACTTCTTTTTCTTTTTTACTTAGAGTAGCTGATATTAAAACTAGTCCATTACTACTTAATAGTTCTCTATCTTTTAATACTATATCACCAACATCTTCACTACTCTTTCCATCTATTAAAATATCATCTACAAATACTCTATCAAAATTATCAACAAGTTTTCCATCTTCAAATGTAGCTATAAAACCATTTTCTTTTAATATAATATTGTCTTTTGGAATACCAACTTTATATGCTAGATTTCCATTTTCTACTTGATATCTATATTCTCCTTTCATAGGAAAATAATATTTTGGATTAAATAGTTTAATTAACATCATAATATCTTCACTGGATGCATGATGTCTAACACTCTTTTCTTTTGGAACACTTTCAATATTAACACCAATAATAGCAAGCTCATTCATAATCTTAACTATTATTTTTTCATAAGCATCATAACTTGGTTCGGCAAAACAAATAGTGTCAGTTTTTTCTAAAGTAATAAACTTATCACGTCCACTTATTATTCTATTAATATTTTGATATGGACTTTCTCTATCATTACTAATAAGTATTACTGTGTTATCTAATTTTAAATCAGTTAAATTACCAAGCATTTCTTCATCAATATCTAAGTATCCATTCTTAACACAAAGATGTACTATTGTATGAAGCTCTTTTCCCATTATAACTACTTTTCTATTAGTTCTTTTTAAAGAATTAAATATTTCTTGAATAGTATATATATGAAGTGGTAAAACTGAAAATATTATTCTACCAGGATTCTTTTCTACTATCTTTTTAAAGAAACCTTCTAATTTATGATTAGGACTAGTATGTCCTTTCTTTTCTGCAAATAAACTTTCTGCCATTAAACATAAAACACCTTGTTTACCAATATAAGCAAGCTTTCCAAGGTCCATATCATAATGACCACTCATAGTAGGATCAATTACAAAATCAGCCATATATATAATTGCTCCATCTTCAGTATTAATAGCAAATCCAAATGTTTCAGGACTACTATGAGTTACACTAAATGGAAAAACACTAAAATTATCAAAATCTATTTTTTTATGAACAGGTATTACATGTATATTATTACTTTCAACTTGTTCTTCTTCAAATTCATAATTTATAATTAAACTTGTATAATTAGAGCAATAAATATTAATTTCTGGTATAGCCTTTACTAAATCAGTTAAAGCACCCATATTCTCATGATGAGGATGGCTAATAAATACACCAACTATATCATCTTTTCTTTGAATTAGATAATCAAAATCAGGTATAACATAATCAACGCCATACATTTTATCAGGTGCATATTTCATACCACAGTCAAAAATAAGTATTTTTCCATTAATACTTACTGTATATAAGTTTTTACCATTCTCGTTTAAACCACCCAAACTCATTATGTCAATTTTTGCCATACTTTCATCTCCTTTAAATAAAAAAGTTCAAACGCTGTAAATGATTATAGCACAAATACAAAAAAAATACTAGTTTACACTAGTATTTGTTATTGTATTATCAGTTGTATTATCTTTTTCAGTTGTTTGTTCAACTGGTTCATCTATTCTAGCATCAATACAATCATCACCTGCTGATCCACCTTTTAGTATCAATAAAACTGTTAAAATAACTATAATAACACCCATAATAATTATAATTATATTTTTAATTCTACCATTTGAATTATTTGTAGGTTGAACTATAGGAGGTATATTTTCAGATTGATTTGAATTACCCATTGGTTTATTAGGACTTCTCATAGGATCTATAATTGTTGGATTTGAATTTTCTAATATTAAATCACTATTTGAATTTGATTGATTTTGTCCATAAGTATTAAAACCAGTTGGATCATTTTGATTATACATATTAACTCCTTATTATTCTTCTTTACTTTTAATTGTTATTAATCCCTTATCTACTTCTTCTAAAGCTCTTCCGATTGCTTTTTTAGATACATATTCATCTTCATTCATTTGATAATGATGATGCTCTTGCATAACTTTTGCTCTATCAGCAACAATATGAACTAATTTGTATTTAGAATCAACTATATTAAGTAATTTGTCAATTGAAGGATATATCACTTTTACCATCTCCCTATCTTTATAATACTAATATACACTATAAAGAATTGGTTGACAACATGACTAGACACAACTTTTACAAACAATTATCACTTTCTAACTTTCTTCTATAAAGTTCTTACTCTTATGAGGTTCATCAAATAATAAGTCTTTATAATTTTGTTGTCTTAATGCTTCATATACCATAATAGCTACAGTATTTGATACATTAAGTGCTCTAACATTATCTGTCATAGGCATTCTCATACATCTATCAATATATGGTTTTAATATTTTAGGAGGAATACCAGTACTTTCTTTTCCAAAAAAGAAATAATAATTCTTATTTGGATTGCTATAGTCAAAACTAGTATGAGGTTTATGACCATATCTTGTTAAGAAATAATACTCTCCTTTATTCTTTTCAAAGAATTCATCTATATTCTCATATACTTGATAATCACATTTATCAATATAATTAACACCACTTCTTTTTACATATTTATCTTCTAAACTAAATCCTAATGGTTTAATTAAATGAAGACGTGAATTAGTTGCAACACAAGTTCTCATAATATTACCAGTATTTACTGGTATTTCTGGTTCAAATAATACAACATTTATCATACTTTTCTCCTTTTAAATAGATAATATCCAAATAATCCTATAATAGAACCAATATTATCTATTATTATATCTCTTAATTCTCCACTTCTTCCTGATACTAATAATTGATGAGCTTCATCAGAAGCAGAATATATTAAACATACTATAAAAGATATTAACAATATTTTACTTAAATTTAGATTATATTCACTTAATGCAATACACAATAGTATTGCTAAAACTAAATATTCTGCTACATGAGCTACTTTTCTAAATACTCTATCTACATCTCTTATAGCAGTATCACTATTAACATTATTCTTTTCTTCATATATTTCAACTATATTAGTTTTATTAACAACACTTCTACTTTGAACAGTAGATGAATCACTATCACGAGAAGAAAAATAGAATATTAGTCCCATCCATAATAATACTAGCACCCATTTTATTATTTTATTTTTCATTTTATATGCTCTCTTACCGTCTTTTTAATACTATTCCATAATTTTTTTAATGAGACATATGATAAAGTATTCTCTACTTCATCAAAATCTATCCAATATAAATCATGTACTTCTAAAGAATCATTATCACTTTTACCAGCATCTTCTACTAAGAAATAATGGCATTCACAATCATTACCCTTAGAATCTTTATATTGTTCTATATATATTTCTTTTTCCATTAATACTTTTACTTCTCTTTTAGTTTCTTCATTTGTTTCACGAATAGCGCATTCTATAAAAGATTCACCTTCTTCAACATGACCCTTAGGAAAAGAATAATCATCATAAATATCTCTATATACCAAACCAATTTTATTACCATTTATTAAAATAGTTCCTGCTTTTAAAATCATAATAATCCTCCCATTCTTACTAATTATAACATACATAATTGAAAAAATATTAATTATTAAGTATAATGATATTGGTGATTATAATGAAAAAGAAAAATTTAGTTACTTGTATAATATTATCAATAGTAACACTTGGTATTTATACAGTTTTTTGGACAGTTGATATAATGTTTCAAACTGATAAATGTTTTAAAGATAGAAAAACTTCAGTATTATGGAAATTATTATATACTATTATTACTTGTGGTTTTTACTCAGTATATTGGGTATATAGAATAGGAAAAGAAATGGCTAATAAATCAAAATATATAACAGATAAAGCTTCAATATATGCCGTTTTGGTATTCTTTGGAATAATAAATGAATTAAGCGTTATAATAGCAATTAATAATACTTCATATTTACATGTTAGTGCAGCATTTATATTTGAATTAATTGTACTATGCTTAATACAAAAAGATTTGAATTTGTTAATAGATAAAAAAGCAATAAAATAAGCATTCTTACGAATGCTTTTTATTTTACATTTTCATATTCTTCATTTGTTTCATCATTTTCTTCATGTCTTCAAATTGGTTTAGTAATCTGTTAACATCTTCAACTCTTTGACCACATCCAGCAGCTATTCTTTGTTTACGACTAGCTTTAATAATATCTGGATTTCTTCTCTCTTCTGGTGTCATTGATAAAACAATTGCTTCTACCCTAGCCATCATTTTAGGATCAATATTAACATTATTAAGTCCCATCTTTGATGCTCCTGGGATTAATTTAATTAGGTTTTCAAGTGGACCTAATTTTTTTATTTGTTTCATAGAAGTTAAGAAATCATCAAGATCAAATTTACCTTTTTGCATCTTCTTAGTAACACTCATCATTTCATCTTGATCTAGTTCTGCTTCTGTTTTTTCTATGATAGAAAGTAAATCTCCCATACCAAGTATTCTATTAGCTATTCTTTCAGGATAAAATTCACTTATTCCATCTAACTTTTCAGAGTCTCCAATTAATTTAATTGGAATATTTGTTAAATGTCTTAATGATAAAGCTACTCCACCTTTAGTATCTCCATCCATTTTAGTTAGAACACAACCAGTAAGATTTAATTTATCATTAAATCCAGTAATTACATTAATTGCATCTTGTCCCATCATAGCATCAATAACAAGTAATTCTTCGTGTGGCTTAGTAGCTGCTTCTATATTAACAAGCTCTTGCATTAATTCTTCATCTATTTGAAGACGTCCTGCTGTATCTATTAAGATATAATCATATCCTTTACTCTTAGCATATTCTATACCATTCTTAGCTATTTCAACTGGATTACCTTTTCCTTCATCATATACTTCAATATTTAATTGTTTTCCAATACTCTTTAATTGATCAATAGCTGCTGGTCTATAAACATCACAAGCAATAAACATTGGTTTTTTATGATGTTTCTTTCTAACCATATTACCTATTTTTCCAATAGATGTAGTTTTTCCACCACCTTGAAGACCAACTATCATAACTATTGTTGGATTTTTACTAACTTCTAAAGGTGCTGAATCTCCACCTAATAAATCAACTAATTCATCTTTTAGTATTTTTACAAACATATCACCTGGTTTAATAGATTTTCTTACCTCTTCACCAAGCGCTTTTTCTTTTACTCTATCTATAAATTCTTTTACTATTTTAACATTTACATCGGCTTCAAGAAGACATAGTCTTATTTCACGAACTATATCACTAATATTATCTTCATTAATGACACCTCTTGATTTAATGTTACTAACAGCACGTTGTAATCTCTCACTTAAGTTTTCAAACATATTAATCACCTATAATGTATTATATCAAAAATACACCCTATTTTGCCACTCTAAATCAATATTTATAATAAAATAAAAATTGTTTTTCCATTATAAACTATTATTTAAAACATAATTATATAGATTTGATTTACTATTTATATTCCCTTATCATTTAATAGAACAAATAGCTGTTAGGCTTTCCTCTTTTTTTCATAAGGAGGTGAGTATGACTAAAAAAGATTTATTGATACTAGCTTTGCTTATTATCATATACTTCCTTTTAATCACTCTTCTTGTAGTTTTACTATAAGAAAAAACCTAACTAAAAGTTAGGTATCCAAACTAGAGGTTGGCCTAAATACTAAGGCTATTTGTTCCCTCTAAATACATATTATCATTATTCTGAATAATTGTAAACAATAAAAAAGGAAATGAATAATCATTTCCTTATTTTTATTATTCAGCTTGAGAAGCTACTACTTCTTCATTCTTATCATCTGTTAAGAATTTTTCTTCTAGTACTTCTGCAGCATCATCATCAAGTAGTTCATTTTTAAGCATTACTTCAATATTGTTATATTGTTTTGCTCCAGTACCTGCTGGGATTAATTTACCAAGAATAACATTTTCTTTTAAACCATTTAACATATCTACTTTACCACGTGTAGCAGCATCTGTTAAGATTCTTGTTGTTTCTTGGAATGAAGCAGCAGATAAGAATGAATCTGTTTCTAGAGATGCTTTAGTGATACCAAGCATTACTGGTTTACCAGTAGCAGGAACACCACCACTTAAGATTACTGGTTTGTTAATATCAGCAAATTCTCTTAGAGGTACGCTAAGTCCTTCGATTAAGTTAGTATCTCCTGGATCAATTACTTTAACTTTAGTAATCATTCTCTTAATTACAGTTTCAATATGTTTATCTGAAACATCAACACCTTGAGATTTATATACTTTTTGAACTTCTTTTAATATATATTCTTGAACTGTTGTTGGGTCTGTTACAGCAAGTAACTCTTTTGGACTAATACTTCCTTCAGTTAAAGCATGACCAGCTTCAATAATGTCGCCTTTTTCAACTTTTAACTTAGCATTATATTGAGTTATATGTTCACGAGTCTCAATATCGTTAGTAATATATATTTTAAATCTACCATTCTTATCATCAGAAATCTTAGTAATTTTACCACCAATTTCAGCGATAGTAGCTTTTGCTTTTGGTATTCTTGCTTCAAATAGCTCTTCAACTCTTGGAAGACCTTGAGTGATATCAGCTGCTGATGCAACACCACCTGTGTGGAATGTACGCATTGTTAATTGTGTACCTGGCTCACCGATTGATTGAGCAGCCATAATACCAGTTGCTTCACCTACTTCAACAACATTTCCTGTTGCTAAGTTAAGTCCATAACATTTTTGACAAATTCCATTTGCACATCTACATGTTAGAACACTTCTGATTTCCATCTTAGTGATTCCAGCACCAACAATCTTATCAGCAATCTTTTCAGTAATTAGAGCACCCTTATCAACTAAAACTTCTTTAGTTTCTGGATGTAATATTTTTTGATTAGAATATCTACCTAGAATTCTATCTCTGAATGATTCAATTACAGCACCACTATTTTCATCTGTGAATGCTTCAACTTCTAATCCTTGGATTGTTCCACAATCTTCTTCTTTAACAATTATATCTTGTACTACATCAACTAAACGTCTTGTTAAGTATCCAGCATCAGCTGTCTTTAAGGCAGTATCGGCTGTACCTTTTCTAGAACCGTGTGTTGATAAGAAGAATTCTTGAACGTCTAATCCTTCACGGAATGAAGCTAAGATTGGAATTTCTACTTGACCACCATCTGGTTTAGCCATAATACCACGCATACCAGCAAGTTGTCCTAATTGGTTAGCAGAACCTCTGGCTCCAGAGTTGATAATCATTGATAATGGATTTTCAACATCAGCTTTTAGAATATCTCCTAATTTTCCTTGAACATTATTTGTTGCATCTGTCCATAACTTAATAACTTTGTTATGTCTTTCTTCATCAGTTATAAGACCACGTTTAAATTGTTTATTAATTTTTTCAATAGCTTCATTTGTTTCATTTATAATAGTATCTTTTTCATGATTGATTGGAATGTCTGATAGTGAAATTGTAATACCAGACTTAGTACTATATTTAAATCCTTGGTCTTTTAATTTATCTAAGAAAATTGAAGTTTCTGTAGTTTTATATCTCTTAAATATTTGAGTAATTATTTTTCCTAAATCCTTTTTAATTAAAGCAGGAATTAGTGGCATTTTAGCAACTTCTTCAGGTAAATTCTTACCCTTTTCAATAAAGAACTTATCTGGAGTCATTAACTCAATATTTTCTTTACTTCCTTCACAAATATAAGGATATGTATCTGGGAAAATTTCATTAAATATGATTTTTCCAGCAGTAGTTACTAAATACTTTTCTTTTTGTTCATCAGTCCATATTTTATGTCTGAATGCTTTAGCAGGAATACAAATTCTTGTATGAAGAGTTATTTCTCTTCTTTCATAAGCCATTAATGCTTCATTAGCATCTTTATAAGCTTTACCTTCATTAGGTTCACCTGCTAATTCAAGTGTTAAATAATAGTTTCCTAAAACCATATCTTGAGATGGTGTAACGATTGGTTTTCCATCTTTTGGATCTAGGATATTATTAGCACCTAACATAAGTAGTCTAGCTTCAGCTTGAGCTTCTTCACTAATTGGAATATGGATAGCCATTTGGTCACCATCGAAGTCAGCGTTGAATCCACCACAAACTAATGGGTGAAGTCTTAAAGCTTTTCCACTTACTAAAACTGGTTCGAATGCTTGAATAGATAGTCTGTGTAGTGTTGGAGCACGGTTTAACATAACTGGATGCTCACGAATAACATCCTCTACTACATCCCATACTCTTTCATCTTGTACATCTATTATCTTCTTAGCAGCTTTAATATTATGTGCTATACCTCTTTCAACTAATTGTTGCATTACATATGGCTTAAATAACTCTAAAGCCATTTCTTTTGGTACACCACATTGATACATCTTTAGACTTGGTCCTACAGCGATAACGCTACGTCCAGAGTAATCAACTCTTTTACCAAGTAGGTTTTGTCTAAATCTACCTTGTTTACCTTTTAACATTGAAGATAGTGATTTTAATGGTCTATTACCTACACCAGATACACTTCTTCCACGTCTACCATTATCAATTAGAGCATCTACTGCTTCTTGAAGCATACGTTTTTCATTTTGAACAATGATTGTTGGTGCTTCTAATTCTAATAATTTTTTAAGACGATTATTTCTGTTAATAATTCTTCTATATAAATCATTTAAGTCACTTGTAGCAAATCTTCCACCTGGAAGTTGAATCATAGGTCTTAGATCTGGTGGAATTACTGGAAGTACATCTAGTATCATCCATTCAGGTCTATTTCCACTTTCTAGGAATGAATTTAAGCAATCAAGTCTCTTGATTAATCTTAATTTCTTTTGTCCTTGTGATTTTTCAACTTCTTTCTTAAGTGCAGCAACTTCCTTTTCTAAATTAACTTCTGTTAATAATTCTTTGATAGCTTCAGCACCCATTCCAACTCTAAATCCATCACCATATTTTTCATAATATGCTCTGTATTCTTTGTCAGATAAAGTTTGCTTTTTAGTTAAAGGAGCAATTCCTGGATCTAATACTATATAACTTACAAAATATAATACTTCTTCTAATTCACGAGGTGAAATATCAAGAACTAGACCCATTTTTGGAGGTACACCTTTAGCATACCAAATGTGGCTAACTGGACAAGCTAGTTCAATATGTCCCATTCTTTCACGTCTAACTTTAGCACGTGTTACTTCTACACCACATCTATCACAAATAACATTTTTATATCTTAATCTTTTGTACTTTTTACAAGCACATTCAAAGTCTTTTGTTGGTCCGAAAATCTTTTCACAGAAAAGTCCATCTCTCTCAGGGCTAAGTGTTCTATAGTTAATTGTTTCAGGTTTCTTTACTTCTCCATAAGACCATTCACGGATTTTTTCAGGAGATGCAATTCCTATACGAATTCCTTCAAATTCATTAACTTCGTTCATTATTCTTCACCCCTTTCATATTCATCAGTATAATTGTCATCAAGTCCATACTCTTCTTCATAATCAAGATCTTCATCAGTTGGTTCATCATCTAATCCATCATCAAACTCATCATCAACTTCTTCATCATCAGGCTGTACATCTTCATATTCCGATTCATCTACAACCTCTTCTTCTTTCTTAGTTAATTCTTCGATTGATACTGGAGTATCATCTTTATCCTCTTCATCTTCTAGAGTCTTAACATCTTTTAGACTTCCATCTCTATTAATCATTTGAACATCAAGTCCTAATGCTTGGAATTCTTTAATTAATACTCTAAATGATTCTGGAACACCTGGAGCTGGAACTGGTTTACCTTTAACTAATGCTTCATATACTCTTACTCTTCCAACAACATCATCTGATTTAACAGTGATAACTTCTTGTAAGATATGAGCAGCACCATATGCATATAATGCCCAAACTTCCATTTCTCCAAATCTTTGACCACCAAATTGAGCTTTTCCACCAAGTGGTTGTTGAGTTACTAAACTATAAGGTCCTGTAGCACGAGCATGAATCTTATCATCAACCATGTGGATAAGTCTAATCATGTACATAACTCCAACACTTACACGTTTATCAAATCTTTCACCAGTACGTCCATCATATACCCAAGTCTTATAATCTTCATCCATTCCAGCTTCTTTAATTTCAGCTTTTAAGTCTTCTTCAGTAGCACTGTTGAAGATTGGAGTAGCATAATGAACTCCTAACTTTTTACCAGCCATTCCTAAGTGTAATTCTAGGATTTGTCCTATATTCATACGAGAAGGAACACCTAGTGGGTTAAGAATAACATCTACTGGAGTACCATCTGGTAAGTATGGCATGTCTTCTTCTGGTAATATTAATGAACATACACCTTTATTACCGTGACGACCTGACATCTTGTCTCCGATTTGTATCTTTCTCTTCTTAATTATATATACTCTAACTATTTTTGATACACCTGCTGGTAATTCATCAGAATTTTCCTTAGTGAATACTTGTACATCATGTACAATACCTGCACTACCATGTGAAACTCTAAGTGAAGTATCTCTAACTTCTCTAGTCTTTTCACCAAATATTGCATGTAATAATTTTTCTTCACTTGATAATTCTTGCATTCCTTTTGGAGTAACTTTTCCAACAAGAATATCATTTTCTTTTACTTCTGTACCTATTCTAACAATACCATTTTCATCTAAATTCTTACGAGCATCTTCACTAATATTAGGAATATCTCTTGTAAATTCTTCTGGTCCTAGTTTAGTATCACGACATTCAATTTCTTTCATTTCAATATGAATAGAAGTATAAACATCATCTTTAACTATTCTTTCATTTAGAATAACAGCATCTTCATAGTTATAACCATTGTAAGTCATAAACGCTACAACTACATTTTTACCTAAAGCTAATTCACCTTTATCAGTTGAAGGTCCATCAGCAATAACTTCGCCTTTGTGAACTTTATCACCTTTTCTAACAATAGGTTTTTGATTATAACATGTTTCATTATTACTTCTTTGATAACTTACTAATTCATAAGTTTTCTTTTGTTCTGTACCTGCTACGATAATCTTCTTAGCATCAACATATTCAACTACACCATCCATATCAGCAACACAAGAACATCCTGAGTCTCTTGCTATAGATGCTTCTACTCCAGTTCCTACGATAGGAGCTTCAGTTACCATTAGTGGAACAGCTTGACGTTGCATGTTAGAACCCATAAGTGTTCTGTTAGCATCATCGTGTTCTAAGAATGGAATTGTACTAGTTGTAACAGAAACTATTTGTGATGGTGAAACATCAATATAGTTTACTTTTTCTGTTGGTACAATTAAGTTATCCTTATTAAATCTTACTGGTACTTTTTCATCAGTTATATTACCATTTTTATCAGCATTAATAGTTGCTTGACTAATATAGTAATCTTCTTCTTCATCAGCAGTCATATATACTATTTCATCAGTAATCTTTTTATCAACTACTTTTCTATATGGAGTCATTATAAATCCATATTCATTTACTCTAGCATAACTAGAAAGTGATGTAATAAGACCAATGTTTTGTCCTTCTGGTGTTTCAATTGGACAAATTCTACCATAGTGTGATGGGTTAACATCACGAACTTCCATACCAGCTCTATCTCTTGAAAGTCCACCTGGACCTAAAGCACTAAGTCTTCTCTTATCAGCAAGTTCAGAAAGTGGATTTATTTGATCCATGAACTTAGATAATTGAGAAGAACCAAAGAACTCTTTTAGAGCAGCTGTAACTGGTCTTATATTAATTAATGTTTTAGGAGTAACTGTATCAATCTCTTGAGTAGACATCTTATCTCTAATTTGTCTTTCCATACGAGCAATACCAATTCTAAATTGATTTTGAATTAATTCTCCTACTTGTCTTACACGTCTATTTCCTAAGTGATCGATTTCATCATATTTACCAATACCATATAATAAACATATATAATATGATAAAGATGCATAAACATCAGAAATTGTTAATCTCTTAGTATCAATAGTTTGATCATTACCTATTACTTTAACAACTTTTCCACTGTCATCATTAGCGTATACTAAAACTTCTTGGATCTTATTATATGTATCCAATTCTTCATTTATAGTTACTTCTTTAACACCATATCCATCTTTAAAGTATGGTCTAATACTTTCTAAGATTTCTTTAGTAATAACAGTATCTTTCTTAACAATAGTAGATCTTCCTACTTTAATATCTTGTGCAATTTTATTATTTAAAAGTCTATCTAAGACATTTAATTTCTTATTGAATTTATATCTACCAACTTTACCTAAATCATATCTAAATTTATCAAAGAATCTTACGATTAATTGGTTTTTAGCTGAATCTAGTGTAGCTGGTTCACCTGGTCTCAATTTTTCATAAATTTCAATTAATGCTTCATCAGTATTCTTAGTAGAATCCTTTTCTAAAGTATTAATTAAATATTCATCCTTACCAAACATTTCAAGAATTTCATCATTAGATGAAAGACCTAATGCACGTAATAATGTAGTAACTGGTACTTTACGAGTTCTATCTATTCTTACATACAAAATGCCTCTGGCATCTAATTCATATTCTAGCCAAGTTCCTTTATTAGGACGAACTTCACTTGTTATGATATTTCTTCCACTCTTATCAGTTTCATTCTTGTAATAACAAGATGGACCCATAACAAGTTGTGAGTTAATAACTCTTTCAGCACCATTTATAATAAATGATCCAGTATCAGTCATTAAAGGCATATCGCCTAAAAATACTTCTTGTTCTTTAACTTCCCCTGTTTCATTAATAAATAGTCTTGCTTGTACTTTTAAAGGTGCGGAATAAGTAACTTTTCTTTCTTTACTTTCTTTAACAGTATATTTAGGCTCACCAAAACTATAATCACCAAATTCTAGTGATAATGAACCTGAAAAACTTTCAACAGGAAAGATATCATCAAATACTTCCCTAATTCCTTCCTTTAAAAATAAGTCAAATGAATCTTTTTGAACTTCTAATAAATTAGAAAGTTCTAATGTACTATACTTAGTTGAGAAACTTCTTCTTTCTCTATGGTCACCAAATTTTTTTACTTTGTAAGCCACTATTTCACCCCAATCCTAAATTTTTAAAGAACACAAATTTTATAAATAAAACAAATGTACTGCAATTTAAAAGTTTATCACATTTATTTCAAGTAAGTCAATGCTTTTTTACAATTTTATTGATTTAAAAACGAAATATCCTTTGTCTCTATCTATAATTTCTATTTTTTGTGTACTTTCTAATCTTTTCTTTATTGATAATGCCCCTTGATCTTTTCTAATTACGAAGTATAACTCACCATCTTCATTTAAATGATCAAAAGCATTTTCTAGTATCTCTAATACTTTATCTTTTCCAACTCTAATTGGTGGATTTGTAATAATAACATCGTACTTATCTTTAATATTTTCATAGGCATCACTTATAAATGCTTTGCCTTTGAAGTCTTTATATCTTTTTATATTTTTTTCAGTTAAATGGACCGCTCTTTTATTAACATCTATCATGTCAACATAAGAATTAGTAATATTACCAATAACAATTCCCAAATAGCCATATCCACATCCTACGTCTAGGACACGAATATTGTTTCTGGCATTTTTTAAGTATGACTCAAGTAGTAATCTACTACCATAATCAATATAATCTTTACTAAATACTCCATTGTCACTATAAAACGCAAAAAAAGAAGAATCGTATTTATAACTTAACTCTTTAATCTCACTTTTTAAGTTTTTATCATTTTCAAAATAATGACTCATTCAATTCTCCTTTTTAATACGCAAAAAAGCCTAGTGAATAGGCTTGTGATAAATTATGCTAATTCAACAGTAGCTCCAGCTTCTTCTAATTTAGCTTTTAATTCGTCAGCTTCAGCTGCAGGAATTCCTTCTTTAACGTTTCCACCAGCATCAGCAATATCTTTAGCTTCTTTTAATCCTAATCCAGTAGCGTCTCTAATTACTTTAATAACTTGTAATTTTTGAGCTCCTGCATCTTTTAGAACAACTGTCTTAACTCCTGAACCACCATTGTCTTCTGCTTCTGCAGCTCCAGCAGCAGGTGCAGCAGCAACAGCAACAGCACTTGGATCTACTCCAAATTCTTCTTTCATCATATCAACTAATTCTTTAACTTCAAGAATAGTTTTTTCTTTTAAAGCTTCAATAATATCTTTGTTTTCAATCTTTGCCATATTAATTTTCTCCTCCCTTTTCTAATTTTTCAGCATATAGATTTAATCCAATACTTAAATTTCTTACATGTTCAATTAAACCACCAGCAAACATAGTAAGTAATCCTTCCATACTTGGAATTGTTGCATATTGATTAACAACTTCTTTGCTAACTACTTCATTATCAATGTATCCAACTCTAACTTCTAGTGCAGGATGTTCTTTAGCAAATTTGCTAACTACTTTGATTGGTTCAATAATTGATTCTGAGAATAAATAAGCGTTAGGTCCACTCATATAATCATTTAAATCGATATTCTTATTCTTTAGCGCTAAATTCATAAGAGTATTTTTATAAACTTTTATATCAGAATTTACTTCTCTTAAACTACTTCTTAATTCTGCTATTTCACTAACTGTAAGTCCTTGGTAATTTAATAATAAGAATGTCTTAGAATTACTTATCTTATCAGTTATTTCTTTAACAGTATTTTCTTTTTGTTCAAGAATTCTTTTACTTGCCATACGAGTCTCCTTTCTTTTAATTAAAAAGTTTCCTCTAGACAAGGAAACCTATTATAATCGTCATTATACATTTGTTTCCTCGGTAAGATTTATTTGTGCACTTACTGTCTTTGGTCACTTCACGAACTTGATTATACAATAATTAAGTTCATTTGTAAACCCCTAATTTTACTTTTTTTAATTAAATTAAAAGAGATGATTCTTTCATCATCTCTTTATTACTTCTTAGATATAACTACTTCAATGCTTGTTGTTCTAGACGTATATGAAAGTCTAACATCACTACCTGTTACTTGAACTGGTACTCTTATTGTACCTTCAGTTAATTCAGATAAATCAACATATGCTTTAATATCATCAGCACTTAATTTATTAAGAATTGATTTAACACCTTTAACAATAACATCTACTTTAGTTTCTTCAGCACTCTTAGCAAGAGCTCTATATTTAGTTGAATCTAAGTTTTCGAATTGAATTGGTATTCCAATAAATTCCCTACTTGTTTCTTTTTCCATAGTTACTTTAACAGTAACATTTGTATTAGACATAGATCTAATTCCTGTTGGTTTAATAATTGTTTCTTGATATGTCTTATCTTCACTTAAACCATTTACATTGATTTCAACTTTAATTTCATCAATTGCTTCTAATACTGAATCTTCGCCATATAGAGTAATTGTTGTAACATTTGATGTGATTGTATTAATAGCACTACCACTAGCAACTTCTCCAACTGGTACTATCTTAATTGGTACTACTTTACTTGGACTAGTTACTGTTACAGTGGCTGTTACAGTTTCTGGAACAATCTCTATATCACTAATTTCTGTACCTTTCTCATCATAAGCAATTAACTTAACATTTTCTAATGTATAAGTTCCTGCTGATGTAGCATTTAATGCATTAACATCAACTAAAGCTTTAACACTAGCAACTTTTCCAAGTTTTTCTTTAGAAGACTTAATAATTACTTCATCTCTATCAAGTTCAACATTACTTATTACAAGTGTACTTCCAAGTTTATCAGTATTTAATATATCTGTTGTTAATGTCTTAGACTCACTAACCTTTGGATATATAACAATTGTTACTCTTGATGGATCAACTTTATATTTTAATGAGTTAATTGGATTATTATATTTAATATTAACTTTATGAGTTCCTTCACTTAAATCAGTTAAATCAAGTGTTAATTGGTGATCGCCTAATTGTTCTGCTAAATATAAGTCGCTCTTTCTTCCCATTAATACTATATCTGCTGAAGATGGAATTCCTTCAACTACATAAGCTTCTTCATTATAATCAGCTTTAATAGTTTGATTTGATAATACTAACGCTCCAGTATCACTTAAATCAATTACTTTTCTATCAACTGCATAAAATATAATACATGCAAAGAATAATGATAAATATATTAATGTATTAGAATTATTTAATATCTTATCTAATCTTCCTTTACCACTTAAATTATCTCCAATAAAATATATTAATTTTGATATTGGTGTAATTAGAATAGTATCTAGTATCTTATATAAGAATTTAAATATTCTGACAAAGAAATATAAGAGTTTATTTTGTTTCTTCTTCATTTGTTTCTTCACTCTCACTTTCTTCATCTACATCATAGAATGTTTCTTTCTTAGGTTGTAACTCTTCTAATAATAGAAGTTTAGCATCATCAAGTGATAAATTATAATTTAACTCACTCTTAATAGCTATTGAAACTCTACCAGTTTCCTCACTAACTATTAATGCGATAGCATCACTAATTTCACTTATTCCTAAGGCAGCTCTATGACGAGTACCTAATCTTTTAGATATATTTGGATTCATACTTGTTGGAAATACACTTCCAGCACAAGTAATCTTATCACCTTGAACAATTACTCCACCATCATGAAGTGGATTGTTTGGCCAGAATATTGATATTAATAATTCACTACTAATATCAGCATATATCTTATTAGCTGGCTCTATAAATTGAGCTAAACTATAATCTCTTTCAATAACAATTAACGCACCTATTCTATTCTTTTTTAAATATTCAACTGCATTAATAATTTCATAAACCATCTTTTCTCTTTCATCAACAGTTAGTGTCTTATGACGACCAAGTAGTTGACTTCTACCAATACTTTCAAGAACATTTCTGATTTCTGGTTGGAATATTATTATTATTGCAAGAGGTCCCCAAGATATAACATATTCTAAAATAATACCTACTGTATTTAAATTTAACCAATCACTTAATACTTTTAATAAAACAATTATTAATACCCCTTTAAATATTAATGTTAGTTTAAAATTAGTTCTGGCATATTTTAATAATTGATATAAAATAAACCAAACAATAGCAATATCTAAAACTTTTATAAAAATATTAATTATTGTTGTTAACATACCTTTCACCTAACCTCTAATTAATTATACACTATTTAACTTTTCATTTCTAGACTAATAATTAATTTTACAAATTAAAAATGAACTTTTAAAGTTCATTTATTATTTTCTTCTAATCTTTCGAACTGTTCTATTTTTAACTACTTTCTTTGTAACCTTTTTAGTCGTAGGTTTAATCTCTTTCTTAGCATTTGTAATCTTTCCTAATTTAACTGGTTTTATAGTTTTAGGTTCTTCTTTTTTCTCTTCTACTGGTTCAGAAACTACTGGTTCTTCTCCAAAATCAACGTAGTTAAGAATAGCTTTTTCAAGTTTCTTATTACCTATTATTACATTTACAAATATTTCTAATAAATATAGTAAACCATAAGCAGCAAAGTAATAACCAAGTATTAATGTACCATATTCAACTTTATCATATATTGCTGATATAACAAATACTCCCATAAATAATAACATAACAGTAATTGCTATTTTCATAAATACTTGTATATTTCTTTCTTTAAGCATTCTTAAACAAGTAAATCCACCATTAATAACATTTAATATTGAATATAGAAGTACAGCATCTGCTAATATAAATCCACTATTTGGATATAGATTATTAACAAGAGTAAATGTTCCAACAATTACATTTATTAATCCAAAATATAATAATTCATAATCTCCTTTAATTCTGTTTCCAAAATATGTTACTAATGATAAAAATGCGAAAGTGTAATATATAACTGGAACATATTTAATTGGATTTGTAAAACCTATATTTGAAAAATGTAATAATTCAAATCCTACTAATGCAAATAACCCATAAAATACTACTTTAATCCATAATTGTTCTTTACTAAATTCTTTTAAAACTACCTTATTCATTCTTTACTCCTAATCTTCATCTTTACTTAGAAAAGTAAACAAATCATATTTCTCATCTAAGAATTGATATATTATTTTTAATATTGCTACTACTGGTGTAGCAATTACCATACCTATTATACCAAATAAATATTCAAATATTAATAAGGATATGATAATTGTTATTGGATTTAAATTCATCTTCTTACTCATTACTATTGGATGAAGTATTTCTCCTTCTAGCGTTTGAACGATTAAGATAAATACTAATGTTAGAATTCCAATAACTGAACTTTCTGCAAATCCAATTGCTCCTGCTACTGCAGCTCCTAGATAAGGACCAATATATGGGATCAAATTAGTAATAACACATATAAATGCAATTAATACCGGAGCATTTAATCCTATTACTGAAAATCCTATTACTGATACTATAAATAATAATAATGAAAGCCATACAGTACCACTTACAAATGAATATAATGACTCATTTAATTTACCCATTAATTCACTTACATCTTTTCTAACTTTTTTAGGAAATAAATTTAGAAATCCTGTTGAGACTTTATCAAAATCATATAATATATAGAAACCTAAGATTAAACTTATTACTATTTTACCAAGTCCACTTACAAATGAGGATACAATTTTAACAGCAGTCTCTGGAAGATTTGTTTGAATAGATTGTGATAAATTTTCTATTCTAAGTAAGAATGATGCTTTAACAGTATCTAGATTTTCTAAACTTAGATTTGATAATTTAATAAATATATTATCTATCCATTCTTTAATATCATTTGCTATTTGTGGTACAGCTGATACTATATCGCTTATTTGACTTCCAAGAGATGGTATTGTAAATCCTAATATACAGGCTACTACAAGTACCATTATTAAATAAGCTATTGTTACAGCAAACCCTCTTTTAACACCTTTTTTCATTAATCTTTTTACTGATGGATTTAATACCCATGCTATAAACCAACCAATGAATAATGGTGAAATAACAGCAAATATTTTGCCAATAAATGATAATATATGCCATTCTCTAAATATTAATGTAATTACATAAATTAATAATATTATGAAAAGAATATATAATATCTTACCAATCTTATTACCCCAGGCAACAAGTTGGTTAATCTTCTTGGCACTAATTTTCCTTTCTTTTTTCTCTTCTTCCATATTCTAATCTCCCTATCATAATAATAACATATTTTAATAAAAAAAAATAGTTCAATTGAACTATTTATTTATTCATCTTTATACATCTTTAAATATGTATTTCGCTTTTCTGCATATGATGTTTGAATAGATGAATTAAATGAATCTAATGATCCAATTATTATTAATGATGATTTAGCACGAGTAATACCAGTATATATTAATTTATTATAAAACATTCTTTTAAAACTTTTGGCAAGTATTACTACTACATTATCATATTCACTACCTTGAGATTTATGAATACTAATAGCATAAGCTAAATTAAATCTATCAAATTCACCATTTTGATATCTTACTTTATTACCTTCAAAATCAATAGTAATTACCATCTTCTTATCAACATATTCTATGTCACTAATATAACCAATATCGCCATTAAATACATTGTTTTCTACATCATTAATTAGTTGTATTACTTTATCACCTATTCTATAGTACTTATCACCTACTAAATATCTTTCTTCATTAGGATTAAAAATATTTGATAACATTTCATTTAAATTATCTATTCCATTTAAGCCCTTATACATAGGAGCTAATACTTGAAAGTTTTCTATACTAATATTTTTCTTTTTTACTTTATTACATATTTCTTTTAAGTATCCTCTTATATCATCATCATTACTTTCAATAAATTTAAAATCATCATAACTATTATCAATACTATCAAATTCTCTTTTTTCTCTTATATCTTTTGCTAAATAAGTAATATAGCTTCCATCTTTAACTCTATATATTGTATTTAAAAATGTACTTTTAATACTATCAAAATTTAATAGATCATTTAATACATCACCTGGTGCTATTGAAGGAAGTTGATTAGCATCTCCAATTAATAATAGTTTTGCATTTACTCTTAATGCTTTTAATAATGCACTGAATAAGAATATATCAATCATACTAGCTTCATCAACAATAATAACTTTTTCACCAGCTTTATTATATTCATCTAATCCAAATGTAAGTGTCTCTTTATTCCATTTTAAAAACTTGTGAATTGTATATGCTGGAGCCCCAACACTTTCACTAATTCTTTTAGCACTTTTACCAGTTGGAGCAAGTAAAGCTATTTCTCTTTTATCTATTTTATTAATGTTTTCTAATAATTCAACAATAGCTTTAATAATAGTTGTTTTTCCAGTACCAGGCCCACCAGATATAATATAAAAATTATTTTTAATTGATTCTTTAATCGCAGTTTTTTGATCTTTATTAAATTCTATTTTATTATCAATCTCATATTTAGTAATATAATCATCTATTTTTTTAGAATTAAATTTATTTTCAATATTACATAATCTATGAACACTATGAAGTATATTATGCTCTGCTTCATAAAAATCATATAACATTACTTTATCTTGCATCTCAATAATTTCAGAATCATTTATTAATTCTTTTAAGTATTCTACATACATATTAGAATCTATATTTTTATTAAAACATCTTTTTAATCTTATAAATAATTCATCTTTATATATTAAAGTATCTCCAGTTTCATAACACATAGTATAAACTATATGTTTAATCAATGCTTTAACTCTTATACTACTCATTTCATCGTTATTATTATTTAAATATATTAAATCAAGTTTATTGAATGGAATATAATCAGTTAACTCATATATGTCTTCATCTATTATTTTAAGTATTTCTATTCCATACATTGTAGATAAATCAATTGATTCTTTCATAGTAAAACCAAGAGAAGTTAATTTAATAATTAAATCTTGATTCATTTCACTACTAACAATACCATCATGAATTAGTTTAGCTTTTTTCATATTCATACCACTTACAAGTGATAATCTTTCATAATCATCTTTAATAATATCTAATGTATCTTCACCAAATTTATCAACAATCTTTTTAGCAGTCTTTTCACCTATTCCTTTAAATAAACCACTACTTAAATATAATATTAAACCTTCTTTATCACTTGGGGTACTTATCTCATAAGATGCTACACTATATTGAAGACCATATTTAGGATGATTAACCATTTCACCATAAAAAGTATAATCAACATTTTCATTTATTTCAGTAAATGATCCTGTAAATCCTATTACTTTATTAATATATTCTTCTAATTCTTCATCATTAGTTTCTTTCACTTTAAAAAGACCAACTTTGTATGGACCAGTATTACTTTCAAAAATAATTTTTCTAATGTTTCCTAAAATATATTTCTTCATACAAAATATAATATCACATAAAAAAACAATTTAGTATATAAACTAAATCATTTTTATCCCTCTGGCGTCCCCGATTGGAATCGAACCAACGACCTATTGCTTAGGAGGCAATCGCTCTATCCTACTGAGCTACGAGGACAAAAAAGAAACTATTGTTGTATTAATAAAAGAATTAATACATTTATTGATAAATTAATCTTATATCTAAAGAATTCATATATACTTACTAGTTTATCGCAAACACAAACCACTTTAGATTCAATATATTTTGGTTTTCCTTTTACGATTGGATACATATGTGTAAGTATTATATCTTCTTCTATTTCATTTAATTTAAAATACTTTTTAGAATTTTCTAACGATATTTTAGGATGATCGTTTAAAAATGATTTATATTTTTCATTTGATCTACTTAAATCTTCCACAGTAAAGAAATCATGTAGAAGTGCTCCTCTTGTACACGATACATAATCAAGTCCACATTTTTTAGATACATAAAAACTCATCTTAGATACTCTATTAATATGATCTAATCTGTTATTTCCATGATGAACTACACTCTTTAGCTCTCTATATTTATTAATATTATAAAATTCACTATATATACTATAATATATATTCTTATTACTCATAATTAATCACGACAATATTTATATCCATCTAGGTATATATAAATTTCTTGTATATCCTTCCATATATTTGTCATACTCTTTAATTATTCCACCAACTATATATGCAATAATATTTGTTTCTTTTTTAGAAACTTTTAGAGATGATAAAAAATTATTTAAAACAGTCCTAAACTCCCTATCGTCAAAATATCTAACAACTGCTTTATTTAGATCAGTTGCTTTTTTTATTTCACCTTTACTTTTAATATTGATTGAAAATATAAATGATTGATATATTTGAATGACTTTATCACTCATATAATCAAGTTCATTAAATTCTTCATTAATTATTCTATAATAATCCTTACAATATTTAAGTACAATTTTATTCTCAAGATATCTATTTTCCATATTAACCCACCACAAGTCTTGTAATATCATTAAATGTTACAAATAACATAAGTAATATCATTAAACCAAATCCAATATAGTTTAATGCATTTTCTAGTTTCTCACCAGTTTTCCTTCTTATTATTTTTTCTATTATTAAGATTAATACTCTTCCTCCATCAAATACAGGAATTGGAATTAAATTAACAATACCCACATTTATACTAAGATATGCTGTTAAGTAAATTAATGTTTCAAATCCTTGTGATTTAACTTGATCTACTATTGAATAAATACCAACTGGTCCACTTAAACTCTTAACTGATACTTGTCCAGTAAATAATGAGCCAATTATTCTAAAAATAGTAACAGAATTTTCATATGTTCCAACAAATCCATATTTTAATGCATTTACGAAACCTTTTTTATGAGTAGTACCTTCAGATACTATTCCAAATACTCTTACTTCTTCACCTTTTTCATTAGTTGTAACTTCTGGAACAACAGTATATGTTCGTTCTTCTCCACTACTCTTTACAACAACAAATTCATAACTATCTTTTATCTTTTTAGCTGATACTTCAAGTAAAAAGTCATCCCATGTATTTATACTTACTCCATTTACAGAAATTATTTTATCTCCACTTTCAATTCCAGCAATATATGCTGGCTTTCCTTCAACTGCTTCTTTTACTACTGGTTCACTAACTGGCATTCCATATATTAAACCACTAATAAAGAATAAAACAATTGCCAAAACAAAATTGAAAACTATTCCATTTATAAGTACCCATAAAACATGAAAAAAACCTTTATTTTCTAAAACCCTATCTTTTTTTATTTTAGAACCTTTTTCCTCTTTTTCAGCCATAGCTACAAAACCACCAATTGGAAATGCTCTAAATGAATAAGTTGTTTCACTATTTTTAGGTTTTTTCTTAAAAATAACTGGTCCCATTCCAATTGAGAATTCTTCTACATAAACACCACTTTTTTTAGCAGCAATAAAGTGTCCAAATTCATGTATTGAAATAATTAGACCAAGCATTATAAACAATATTAATAATGTGATTATAAAATTCATTTATTTTCCTCCTAGAAGAAAGACACCAAGTATGAAAATGCCAATATAGCAAATAAAATACTATCAAGTCTATCTAATACTCCACCATGTCCTGGCATAATATTTCCATAATCTTTAACACCATATCTTCTCTTAATAGCTGAGAATACTAAATCTCCAAATTCTGCTATTAATGATAATACTAAAGATATTATAATTACTAAAAATAAACTAGCAGATACATCTATGAATGTTTTAAAGAATACAGTTCCTAAAAAAGTTCCAAAGAATACTCCACCAATCATACCTTCAACTGTTTTATTTGGTGAAACAGCTGGACATAATTTATGTTTTCCAATCTTAGTTCCATAGAAGTGAGCAAATGTATCAGACATAATTGTAATAAGTGCTACATATAATAAATATAGTACATCCATATTTCTTAAAGTTATTAAATAACTAAATGAAATACCTAAGAATAATGTTGATGATACTAATACTAAAGCATCTTCAGCATCATAATCCTTTTTATCTAATACAATTAATGGTAAAAAGCATACAAAGAAATCTAATATAACCAATCTATAATCTAAAAAGAAATTAATATTAGTAGTTAATGGTGATATTATTATCAATACATATGTTAGTGCAGATAAGAATTTTATGTATGGTGAAATCTTTTTTTCTTTTTCACGAACACGTAATAATTCATAGTATCCAACTAACGCAGCAAGAACTACACCAATATAATATGGTATTCCTCCTATTATTATAATTGGTATTACAATTATTAATGCAACTAATGCACTGATTACTCTTTGTTTCATTATACTCACCTAACAAATATTATAGCATGATGAAGATTATTTAACAAGTTTATTAACAATAAAAAAGAATCTATTACTTACATAGATTCTCTATTCCTTTTACATATATTAAAGTGGAATTTTTATATGCTTCACACCACTCTTCTGACATCTTGATCTTTTCATATTTACCACATTTTTCATTCTCATATTTAGCTTTTTGATAATTATAATTATCACCCTTCAAGCAATACTCCTGGCCTTCTTCATCATAAACCCAATCATAATTATCATTAACATTTTCAAATACTGGGAATAAAACTATATTATAATCATCTTCTTCATTTATTACTTTAAATCTTGTATTTCCAAAATCCTTAGCAATCATAACAGCGTTCTCTACATCTTTTTCTGTTTTAAAGCTTTCAATCATTTCACTAGTATAAACACCATCATTAGTAAGTATTTGTAATTTTTCTTTTGTTATTTTGACGCCTTCTCTATTTGTATAAATTTCATTTTGATATTCATAATTATTTGGGCACACTACTTCTTCATCATAATCTGCTATTATATATTTCTTATTTGTTCTACAAAAATAAACTTTATAAAAAAAAGCTTTATATAATATAGAATTTTCACTCTCTACAGTAATAGATATTTTAGGATTAGTATTATTTGTTTTAGCATTAAAATAATCTATATATATGATAGAAAAAATAACTAAAATTGATATAAAAATAATAATTAAGTATTTTAATAATTTCTTCATAAAATGTACCTCTATACATAATTAATTATATATATAATACTATTAAAAGTAAATGGTATTTGTTTGCAAAAATTAATTTTTAGTTTATAATAATTTCATGGTGAAAGAAATGAAAAAAATATTCTTAATAATTATGATTTTATCTAGTTTTATAACTGTTAAAGCTTATGAAAATGACTACTTCAAAGTTGATATTCCAGATGGTTATAACTTAACTAGTAAATCAAATAACACTTATAAATGGGAGAAAGAAAATAATTATATTGCAATAACAGTTTCAAATAATAGTGAAACCAAATATAATATTAAATATTACACCGATGAAGATATAGAAAATCAAAAAAATTATATTGAAAAAAGAATCAATGAAGGTTTAGCAAAATATAATATTAAATCAACTGTTTCAAATATAAGAAAAGATAACATAGATGATATATATTTTATAGAATATGATTTATATCTTCCAAGCAAAAAAGCTATTGGATATGACACATATCAAAAAGGAAGAATATATTCACTTGATAAATACTTAATAACACTTATTTATAATAATGATAGTCAAATCAAAGAAGAAGAATATAATATTTTTATTAATAGTTTTACTATTAAAGATATTGCTATTGATACTAAAATAAAAAGATTAATAATAGCTGCTATTGTTATAGGAGTTGTATCTGGAATAATTGGATACTTTGTATCATTAAAAAAGAAAAAGCATTAATATGCTTTTTTTATTTGTATTGTATTCACCGATAAAATAATAGAAACAAAACTAATAAAACCAAGTATCATAAAAACAAATATATTATCATATGTTTTAGGATTTTCTATTTCATTAGGTGATCCTTCTGGTTTCTTAGGAAGAGCTACTCTAGAGCAATAATTCTTTATACAATAATTTATATTGTATACAAGATTACCATGCCCATCAATCAATACTCTATCATTAGTAATATATCTATAAAAGGTCTTTTTTGATTCTTCTATTCTAATATATCCATCTAGTTCTTTATAATATTCTTCTGTTTCTTCCCTCTCTATTTCATTAGTTTCACTATTTAATACTTCCCTATACCAAAGATATCTATCTTCACTTTCAATAAACATTTCATCTAACCAATATGGGTATTCCTCTTGCCAATCACTATAAGTAATATATGATTCAGCACTAACTTTATTAATAAATAAGCAAAAGAATAAAATAAAAATTAATAATTTCTTCATGTTTCCTCCTTCTACTAATATCATTAGCTAAAAATAAGGAAAACACTTTTAAAACAAATAAAAAAGAGTTTGTATAAAACAAACTCTATTTTTTATTCTTCGTCTTTGCGAGTTAATTTTTGTATTTCTTTAACTACTTTAGCTCCACCATTACCTGCTCTAAATGCATCTAATACTTCAATTGGAATACAGAATATTAATGTATTTGATTGATCTGAAGATACATCATTAATTGTAGATAATGTTCTTAAGTGCATTGCACCTGGAGTTTTAGCCATTGTTTCAGCAGCAATAGCTAAGTTTTGAGAAGCTTCAACTTCACCTTTTGCTTTAGTAATAACAGCAGCTTTTTCTCTTTCAGCTTCAGCTACTTTAGCAATAACTCTCTTCATGTCTTCTGGAAGTTGAACATCTTTTAATTCAACGTTTTCAACTTTAATACCCCATGGATCAGTAGCAGCATCAATAACCTTACAAATACTATCTGATAATTTTTCTCTTTCACTTAATAATTCATCTAATGATACAGAACCAACTGCATTTCTCATTGTAGTTTGTGCAAGTTGACTAACTGCATAATAGAAATTTTCAACTTCTAATACAGCTTTAGCTGCATCAAATATTTTGTAATAGATAACAGCATTAATTCTTACAGATACATTATCTTTTGTGATTGCATCTTGTTCAGGAACGTCAACAACTTTAGTTCTGATATCTACTTTTTTGTAAGATTCAACGATTGGTAAAATAACTCTCCATCCTGGATTAATTATCTTACTAAACTTACCTAAATGAAATTTAACTCCTCTTTCATATTCATTAACTTGTACGATACTTCTTAGTAATACTATTAATACAACAACTATTACAATTCCTAAAAAAACATCCATATAATCAATTCTCCTCTCGATATATATTATACCACAAAATGGCCAATAAAAAAAGAGTATTTCTACTCTTCTACCTTTTTATTATCACAATTAATTTTTATATCATATTCATCTATAAATATGCGATTTGAATATACTACTCCTTCAATACAATAATCATTTATTTTATCATTTTCATTAATGTATTGGCCTTTAATTAGATCGTCTACATATATAATAACTGAATCTCCAATTTTAGTACTTATTCCATTGTCTTTAACATATGATTTACCAGCTGTCTTTAATTCTTTTGAAAGACTTATATAATCTCTATCTTGTTCTTTATATCCAATCATAAAGATAACAGTACACAAACCTACTATTACAAGTCCCCAAATAAACATTACTACTTTATTCATATTCCTCACTATAACCTGTAGTTTTATAAACTGTACATCTTATATATGAAACAAAAGTACCAGTTTTAAGTATTTTAGTATATCCTTTGCATTCACGTCCAAATTTATCATATAAAGGTGTTAAATAACCATTGTTTTTTAAAGTATCAACTGTAACAATAACTGTATCAGAAGTACCGTGTGGATAATTACTATTGTAATAGTTAACAGATGCTTCATTTAACTTAGCTTCTAAATCATAATAATCGGATTTATCAACTAATTCAATTGTTCCGCTTTCTTCACCATTACCGAATATTCCTAATTTATGAAGTCCTATCGTTGCAACTAATAAGCATATTAAAAATAACAATAAAAATCCAAGTTCTGCTCTTAGTCCCCATCCATTTTTGTTCATTTTTATCACCCTTACATTCTAATTATACAATATAAACTATAATAATTCTATTATTTTGTTTCTTGTTTCTTCATCTAAATCTTTTGCAATTTCTTTTATTTTATTTCTTTTTTCGTATAGATTTAAAGACTTCTCAAAATCGATTAATTTAGTCTCAATACTATTTATATACTTTGAAACATATGCTCTACTAACAACATTATTATCCGCTATTTCTTGTAAGCTATAATCTTCAAAATAATAATACTCAAAATAATTTCTTTCTTTCTCAGTTAATAAATTACTATATATTTCATACAAAGATAATAAATATTCTCTTTCCTTCATTAGAACTCCTTAAATAATCCATATATATATTTTTCAATATCAAATGGTATCATATCAGTTTCTTTTTCGCCAAGTCCTACAAATTTAACTGGTATATTAACAAGTTCTCTAATAGCTAATACTATTCCACCTTTAGCAGTACCATCTAATTTAGTAAGTACTATTCCTGTAATATTAGTTATTTCTTTAAAACTTTTTGCTTGACTAATACCATTTTGTCCAGTAGTAGCATCTATAACAAGTAAAGTTTCAACTGGATTATTTGGAACTATTTCTCCAATTACTCTATTCATCTTTTCAAGTTCTTTCATTAAGTTAACTTTATTTTGAAGACGTCCAGCTGTATCAACAAGTACTACATCATATTTTTCATTTTTGGCTTTTGTAAGTCCATCATATATAACAGCAGATGGATCTTCTCTATCATCTCCAAAGAATGATACACCAATTCTTTTAGCCCATTCATCAAGTTGAGTTACTGCTCCAGCTCTAAATGTATCACCTGCTATTAACATAACTTTCTTACCATCATTTTTTAACTTATTTGCTATCTTAGCAATACTTGTAGTTTTACCTACTCCATTTACTCCAACAAATAGTATTACATTCGTTTCACCATCAACAAGATTTAATTTACTTGATAATATATCATTACCAACGTAAATCATAAATAACTCATCAACAATTACTTCTTTTAAATATTCAAAATCAGTTATATCTTCTTCTTTAACACGTTTTTTAAGTCTATCAACAAAATCCATTACAGTATTAACACCAATATCAGCCGTAATTAAAATTTCTTCTAATTCATCATAAAACTCATCACTGATCTTAGTATATTTAATACCTAAAATAGATAGTTTATTTACAAAGTTATCTCTTGATTTAGATAAACCATCTACATACTTTTCAGTTTCCTTAACTTCTTCAATTTCTTCTTTTTCTTCTTCACTTATTTCTTCACTATTTATTTCTTCATCTTTAATATCTTCTACTTTTTCTTCTTTTTTACTAAATACTTCTTTTAATTTACTAAAAAATCCCATAATGTACACCTCTAATCTATTGTTTTTTCTAAATATATTTTATCTTTAAATGAACCTCTTTTTAAATTCTTTTGTTCTCCTACTTCTAATACTTCTTCTAATGAAGAACCTTCTAATTGTGCTAAACATTTTATTATTTCAAGCATATCTGCTAGTTCTTCTACTCTATCCTTTCCGCTTGAAGATAAAACTTCCATATATTCTTCATTTAGTTTTCTTTCTAATTCTGCTTTAAATTCTTCATCATTTAATATTCTTGTGTATGGTGTTCCACCATTATTCTTTATTATCTCTGGTATTCTATCTCTTACTAATTTATTGAATATTTTTTCAGTACTCATAATGCTTCACACCCTGTAATAATTATATCTAGTATTTTGACAAATATCAAACAATTTGATATAATGCTAATTACTGATTTAACTTTTTTTGAAAGGAAATGATAAAAAAAATGATTAGTAATACTAAAGAAACTTTAGTTTGTGCATTGGGTGGTCTTGGTGAGGTTGGAAAGAACATGTATGTTGTTACTCACGAAGATGAAATCTTTATTATAGATTGTGGCGTTATGTTCCCAGAAGACAATTTAATGGGTATTGATTATGTTTTAGCAGACTATACTCATTTAAAACCTCTTCAAGATAAAATAAAAGGGTTAATCATAACACACGGACATGAAGATCATATTGGTGGAATACCATTTTTATTACAAAATATAAATATTCCAGTTATATATGCTCCATTCATAGCAGAAAAACTTATTAAAAATAAATTATCAGAAAAAAATATTAGTTGTCCTAAAGTTATTCCTATTAATGAGGATTTAAATATTAAAACAAAACACTTTAGTATAGAATTCTTTAGAACAACTCACTCTATTCCAGATTCATATGGAATGGCTATTACTACAGTTAATGGTACTATTGTTGAAACAGGAGACTTCAAATTCGACTTAACTCCAATCGGACCAGTTGCTAACTTTGGCAAGATTGCTGAGATTGGTAATAAGGGCGTAACACTATTAATGAGTGATTCAACAAATGCTCTTTTACCAGGTTTTTCAAATAGTGAATCTGTAGTTGATGAAGCACTAGCTGAGATATTCTCAGAAAACCCAAAATCAAGAATAATTCTAGCTACATTTGCAAGTAACATATATAGACTTACTCATATAGTTGAAACTTGTAAAGAAAACAATAGAAAAATCGCAGTATTCGGAAGAAGTATGAATACAAGTATAGATATAGCTTTAGAATGTGGATTTATAAAAGATAAAGATATATTCATTTCAAGTGATGAAGCTAATAAATTAGATCCATCACAAATATGTTTGCTTTGTACTGGTTCTCAAGGTGAACCACTTGCTGCTCTATCTAGAATAGCAAATGGTAGTGATAAAAATATCACTTTGATGCCTGATGATGTTGTTATATTCTCATCTTCACCTATTCCAGGAAATGCCATGTCTATAAATAGAGTTATTAATAAACTATATTTAAAGGGTGCTAAAGTATATACTAATGCAACTGATGTTAATGTTCATACATCAGGTCATGCTAGACAAGATGAATTAAAACTATTATTTAGACTTGTTAAACCTAAATACTTTATGCCAATGCATGGTGAATATAGAATGCTTGCTGGTCATGTAGAACTAGCAAAACAATGTGATGTTCCTGAAGAAAACACATTTATCAATAAAAATGGTGATATTATCGCTATTAAAGATGGCGAAGTATATAGAAAAGGTGCTATTCCAATTAATGATATTTATGTTGATGGTAATAGAATCGGAGATGTAGGACTTACAATTATCAAAGATAGAAAAATAATGTCTACAGATGGTGTTCTAATAGTAATATTAAATCTTGATGTAGAACACAAAAAGATGCTAATTGAACCAAATGTTACCACAAGAGGATTCGTTATCGTAAATGATAATCAAGAATTAATAAAACAAATACAAGATAAAGTAAACTCAATCGCATTAAATGAATTAGAAAAAGACAATTTCAGTTTAACTGATTTAAAAAATAGAATTATTCTTGAAATAAATGCATATGTAATTGAATTAACAGGAAGAAGACCAATAATAATTCCAATGATATTAAATATCAAATAAAAAAAGATTTAGTAAAAACTAAATCTTTTTATTTAATTAAGAATAAATTATCATTTCTAATAATGAATCTATCATTATTTTCTGATACAAAGTATGGATATTTAACATCCCCATTTTCATAAGTTATATAACCTACTTTATTTAGTTCTGGTAATAAGAACTTAGTAAATGATCTAGCTATGAAATCAATTAAATCTTTACTATTAGTAATATCTGCTTTATTAATTACAGTATAGTAAATAGTTGCTTCATCATCTAATGATTCTATTACTACTACATAGTTATCTTCATTTTCCAATACTTCAATACTATTAACATGTTCCATATCTAATTTAACTTCATAAGTAGTATTTTGGTTCTTAACATTAACTGTATCATTTGAGTTTAATTTAAATTCAATTAGAACATCTTCTTGATTCTTAATTTCTTTTAAGTTATTTCCTAAAGCATTTTCTTCAAATTTAGATGTCTCTAAATTAGATTCAATATAATATGTTTCATAATGAGGATAATGTTCTTCATAATTATTAAATGAATCTATTTCTGTATATTCATAACATGTTTTATAATTATCATAATTTGGAACTAATTTTTCAAATGGAATAAACATAAATATGAATGAAGCTATAATTGCTATTGTATAGAAGAAATCTTTCTTCTTATCAAGTTTTTCACCGTTGAAACTTATACTATTAAGTACTTTAAATGCACTTGCAATCCATAAAATACTAATAAATACAATTCCTATACAATTAACAACAGTTACACCAAATGTTGGTGTTCCATAGGTACAATCTTTAACTAAATTCATTTCTCCTAAGAATATAGCTAAATCATAGAATGAATGCAAGAATATAACTGACCAAATATTCTTAGTTTTATAATAAATACTTCCAAGTAACATGCCTAGAGCAGTAGCATTAACTATTTGTAATATTGTTTCAAATATAGTTTGACTACCTAGATTTACTATATGCATTACTCCAAATACAAGTGATGCAAGAATGATAGATTTAATAACTGATTTTTTATCATCAGAGAATCTTTCCATAAATTCATTTTGAAGCCATCCTCTACATAAGAACTCTTCTGCAATACCAACAAATACACAAAGTATTAAAACATTAAGAAAGTTTGATACAGAGAATGTTTTAAGTGAAGTAATATTTGCAATAAAATTAATTATTGAAATAACTAACATTGGTAGTCCAAGACTAACACTATCCCAAAACTTCTTTTTTCTTTCTGTAAATACATATTCATTGTGAAATAATAACATAACTATTAAAACTGCGAATGCATAGAATATTTCTGTTATTAATTCAATACCATATTTTGCTAAAACACTTGTTGTTGCTAATATACCAGCTATAACCATCATTAATATATCAAGGCCAGCAAATATTAGAAGCATTTTAACAAAAAATTTATAAATACTTTTTTCCTTCTTATTCATATAATACAACCTACTTCCTTATTCTATAACAATTATACTATACTTTTAATAATTCTAAAAGAATTTTTTATACAAACAAAAAAACCTATTAAAAATAGGTTTTATTTACTAATGGTGGAGAATGTGGGACTTGAACCCGCGACCTCCTGCGTGCAAGGCAGATGCTCTAGCCAACTGAGCTAATTCCCCACTAGGTAGGCACTTGATAACAATCAAGCATATTAATACTATCATATCAAAGTGCCTAAAGTCAAGAAAAATTATTATTATTTTCTAAATATCACTACTTTAATTGTAGTGTATAAGGATTTTCAGTTTCAGCTGTCATTACTTCAACAGTACTAGTATTATCATTTGATAATTCTTGCTCTTGAATTCTAATCTTTTCTTCGATTCTACTTTTCTCTCTTTTTAGTTCCTCGATCTTTCTTTCAATTTGTTCCTTTTTATTGTTCTCAATTTGACTTTCAGGAGTAATAGTAGGTTCCTCTTTTGTTTTATTCTTTTTGCTGAATAAACTTTCTAGTACATCACTTAAGAAATCAATAGCAATTAAAATTATTTTAAGAATTAAATATAATGGAAATAATACTGGTGAAAAGATGATACCTAATAAAGGAAATAAGCAGCTTTCTCCACATCCAATCATATCAAAATAATTAAAATCCATATTTTATTCCCCCTTTCTTTCGGTCAAAAAAACAAGACCAAACTTTTGTCGGTCTTGTTCATTATTCTAATTCCGAATACCCAAAGGTATTGTAATGACGGTTTTAGCACATATTACTATGCGAACTACTCCCCCTAAACAACGATGATATTATACCATAAAATCGTCAAAAAGTCAATAATTACAGGCTATTCAGCCAATATATTCATTATTTCTAAACCAAGTTTTAAACTATCATGTCTTATCATTTCATCCTCTATTTTAAGAAGAGGTTTTTTAACATTTTTGATTTTGATATTTTCATCATCTACTTTAATTAAATCTTTTTGTTCCAATGTTTCATATTTCTTTTGTATTTTTTTACTTACTGTAGCACTATTTGTAATTACAGTATCAATTTTCTTTTTACCTAAATATGAGTTTAGAAGATTAATATGATCGCTTACTTTAAATCCATCTGTTTCACCAGGTTGACTCATCATATTGCATATATAGATGATTCTTGCATTACTTTTATCAATAGCATTAATAACATTTCTACAAAGTAAGTTTGGAATAATGCTAGTAAATACACTTCCCATACTAAGTATTATTGCATCACAATCTTTTATTTTTTTAATTACTTCTTTATTTGCAAGTGTATCTTCTTTATAGAAAACACGTTTAATTTTTTTGTCACTAAGTGTTATATTATGTTCTCCTTCAATAATACTTCCATCTTCCATTTCACCCATTAAAGTAACGTTTTCATCAGTAAGTGGTAATACTGTCCCTTTTAAGTTTAATATTTTAGTAATATGTTTAATACCTTCAGACATACTTCCATATATATCTGTTAGAGCAGTTAATATAATATTACCAACTGTGTGTCCATCAAAATTACCATTAGTACTAAACCTGTAATTAACAAGCTCACCTATGATGTCTTCAGTTTCTGATAAACTAATAAGTACTCTTCTTATATCTCCCATTGCTGGAACATTGAACTCTTCTCTTAATTTACCAGTACTTTTTCCATCATCGCAAACACTAACAACTGCTGTTATATCGAATGGAAATTTTTTAAGACCACTCAATAAAACAGATTGTCCTGATCCTCCTCCTAATACAACTATTTTTTTATCATTCATAACTATTCTCCTCTATTCACAAAGTAGGCATAGTATTCTTCAAAACAAATATTTTCATTATATATCATTGTTGAAGCATCTATTCCTACGTATCTAAGTCTCCATGGATCTTCAGAAAATTTAGTTAGATTCTTTTTATCTGCTTCAAATCTAAATATAAAACCATATTTATAAGCATTTTCTCTTAACCACTTATATTCATCACTATCTTTTATATTTTTTACTTTCTTTTTGTATTTGTATGGTTCTAAATCGAAAGATAAACCCGTCTCATATTCAGAGTGTCCTGGTCTTGCTACATATTCATCAGCTTCACTTTTGCCATAGCTTTTAGCATAACTATTATATAAGTTCTTTTGCTCCTTATACGTTCTATATCCCATTGATACAACAAAAGTATATCCTTCGTTGGCAGCATCATCCACTAAATTTTCAATATTCTCTAGTATACTATTTTTAAGCTTAACATTACTATAGGCAAATTTAGTAGGAACAGTAACTATATCTTCAGGTTGGTAATCAGATGCTAGTCCATATATTCTGTTGACTAACATTAAATCCCCTTTTGAAGTATCAGTTAATTTCATATTATCTAACCATTCAACATTTGCCTCAGTATTAATTATAGCTACAACTTCTGTATTAGTATAATCCCTATTATTCTTTTTATATTCCAAATATTTATCTAAATTCTCATATATAAAATACTTTTCAGTAACAAATGAAACAATGTTACTATCAACTTTTCTTTTTAATAGTTCTTCTAGTCTACTTTCACTTAGTTTATGAATTAAAGTATTTGTTTCTTCTTCATCATAACCTAATGTTAATAGTCTATACTCATATGATTTAGTATATTTAACATGAGAAACAACTTTAGTGATACCTACTACAATACCTACAATGATACTTATAACCACAATAATAAAAATGACAAATTTAGTATAATTGAATTTTCTTACTGTCATAATATCACCACTTTAATTATACTAAAAAAATGTATATTTTAAAAGGACGAGGTTTAATCCTCATCCTTTTTTGTACTATCTTCAAATAAGTCATGTCTAACTTTGGCTTCTATTTCCTTAAATAATTCAGGATTTTCTTTTAGAACAAGTTTAACATTTTCTTTACCTTGTCCAATCTTTTCTCCCTTATAACTAAACCAAGCACCACTCTTATCAATAATTCCCATATTTGATGCTATATCTATTACTTCACCTATTCTAGAAATTCCTTCTCCATACATAATTTCAACTTCAGCTGTTTTAAATGGAGGAGCGACTTTATTTTTAACTACTTTTATAACTGTTCTATTTCCTACTACATCACTACCAGCTTTAATTTGTTCACTACGTCTAACATCTAATCTAATAGTTGAATAGAATTTTAATGCTCTTCCACCAGGAGTAGTTTCTGGATTACCAAACATAATCCCAACTTTTTCTCTTAATTGATTAATAAAGATACAAATTGTATTAGTCTTGTTAATAACACCACTTAATTTTCTTAATGCTTGTGACATTAATCTAGCTTGAAGTCCAACATGAGAATCACCCATCTCTCCTTCGATTTCTGCTTGTGGTACAAGTGCTGCTACAGAGTCAATAACTATAATACTCATCGCTTCACTTCTAACTAATGCTTCAACTATTTCTAAAGCTTGTTCTCCAGTATCAGGTTGACTTAATAATAATTCATCAGTATCAACACCTAATTTTTTGGCATATACTGGATCAAGAGCATGTTCTGCATCAATAAAAGCAGCTCTTCCACCAGTTTTTTGTACTTCAGCAATAGCATGCAATGCAATAGTAGTTTTACCACTTGATTCAGGTCCAAATACTTCTATAATTCTTCCTTTTGGATATCCCCCTACACCTAGTGCTTGATCTAAAGCAATAGATCCACTAGATACAACATCTATATTCTTAACACCTTTTTCTCCTAATTTCATTATAGCGCCTTTTCCGAATTGTTTTTCAATATCAGCTAAGACTTGATCTAACGTTTTGTCTTTATCTTTTTTCATAAGTCTAATTCTCCTTCGATATTTTAATTTTAAAACAATTATTAACCTTTGTCAATAACTTTTTACAAACTTTTGTTTGTATATAATTAAATTATACACTTTTATTAATTCCTATATTTAATTATTGCCTTAAAATCAGGTGTTTATTATTCTTTTTTATTGCCTTTAAATAGTGTAAAATTAAATAATTTATCCATTAAAAAAAATAACAATTTTTCAATTGTTATTTTCCTAAGAACTTTTTGTTTTTTTCGTAGTATTGAATACCACTTATTATTGATAGTATTGTTGCTACTAATATTAACACTTTTGCTGGATAAACGTTAAATAATGAGAAAGGTAAATCATAGAAGAATAAAATAGTTACACCTATCATCATACACATAGTTTTTGCTTTACCAGCTTTACTTGCAGCAACAGCACCATTCTTTTGTCCTGCTACCATTTTTATTGAGTCAACGATAATATCTCTTGAAACAATAATTACTGGTATTACTACGCTAATATAACCTTCTACAGCAAGAATAATTAATACACCATTTACTAGAATTTTATCAGCAATAGCATCCATTACTTTTCCTAAATCAGTAACCATATTATACTTTCTAGCTAAGTGTCCATCTAAGAAGTCAGTAAGTGAAGCTATCATAAATATAACACCGCATATTAAATACTTACTATCTATGATAAAGTTTTCATTTATCATTATCTCTGGAAAAGTAAGTCCGACCTTCTCTAATGGGAAAACCATTAGAATTAATAATACTATTGATAATATTATTCTACATACTGTGATTCTGTTTGGTACATTCATAATTAAATCTCCTTTTCAACTATATAATTCATTGTATTAATGTTATTCTTATTGTCATCTTTATCAGTAAAATACTTAACTATTAGTATAACAAGTACTACTAGTATTATAACTGATATTATATATATTAAAGCATATTTAATTCCATTATTCTTCTTTCTTTTAATAGTATATGGTGAAACTATCTTATTTTCACTATTCTTACTTTCTTGAATATTAATTTCTCTTGTTTGTTCTAATATATCTTCTACAGGAATTCTAGAAGTATAATTAAACATAAAATCATTGAATTTATCCATGATCTCATCTTCATCAAGATTTAAATATTTAGTATATTTTTTTATTGTTTCTTTTAAAAAGAATACATCTTTAAATGCATTAATATTTCCATCTTCTAAATTATCAAGTTGGCTTTCTGTTATATTTAAATCTTTTATTACTTCACTTTTGGATATTCCTATTGTTTCTCTAGCCTCTTTAAAACTTTCACCAATTTCCTTCATGTGTACTCCTATATTAATAATAATTCTTAATAAGCCATGTTCTGTACCTAAAAGGTGACAAACATTTATCTAAGGATTTCTCCTTCCCTCAATCATTTCTTTATTCACTCTTGAGAGTTCCCCTACCAAATTTGGGTTTCTCACTCGTGGGGTTTACCTCGTTCCACCATCATTATTCCTAATGACAATCGTCTCTATGGCACTTTTATACCTACTATAATCAGGTCTTGATTACCTCGGAGCCGTTAATACTTACGTATTACCTAGGGTTATTTTTTCCCCTAGCACGAACACTTTCAAACATCACAGTTTGAGTGAGCATGGACTTTCCTCTACATATAAATATGCAGCGTTTGTCTAAAGAATTATTCTCCGTATACAACTTTTTCTAAATCACTAATTCTCTTTAATAAGTCTACGTTAGTGACACCTTTGTTAGAGCCAGCTATATCTAAAGATGCTTTTAAGTTTCTGTTTTCTGCTTTTAATTTAGAATTTTCTTCTTCTAATCTTTTAATTTCATTAACCATTTTTTTAGATGATGATTCAAATTCAACATAATCTTTTATAATCATATCTAAAAATTGATCAACCTCTTGTGGTCTATATCCTCTAGCATCAATTTTAAAATCCTTTTCTAGTATTTCTCTAGCCGTTAAAATTCTCTTTTCTTCGTACATCTTTTTTAGCCTCTCTTCCAGTCTAATTTTACGACAAAAGCCCTTATTTGTCAATAAAAGAGCAAAACAAGAATCATTTTGCTCTATGTATATTTTACCACTTTTTTTACTTTAAAGTATCTTTAAATATCTCTAATAAACCACTATAGTCATTATCATTAACTTTTTCAACATTAATAACATACTTTAAATCTTTACCATTATTTATTATTTTATTTATTTCACTATAATCAACACTTATTTTTCTAATAATTTTTCCATGTTCAAAAGTAAATATTACTTTCTCTTCTCCGGTATATTCATAATGTGTATGATAATAAGTATTATATTCTTCTATATAGTCTTTTAAATTAATATTACAGTCAAAACTACTGTTCTTAACATTAATATTTTCACAATGCTTAGTTACTACTTTAATAAAGTCAATATTAGCAAATCTATCATTTATAAAACTAGGATAATCTTTTATTTCCTTTATTTTATAGTTTTTACTTTGAACTTGATATGTTTTTCCCTTATATATTAAATATCCTACTTGTTCACCTTCAACATTATATAATTTAAATGTTCCATCAGTGATATATTCAATATTTTCTTCTTTTGATCCAGTTACTTTTCTAATTTTAAGAGTATAGTTATCCTTTACTGGAGAAAATATTGTTTCAGGACTAGCTTTTATATTATCATCTATTACATTTTTACTACCAAAATTATTACCAGATGCTACGCAATAAACAAATATTGCTATAAATACACCAATAACACCAACTAATTTTACTTTATCTTCACTAGTTAAAGGTTTTCTTTCCTCTTCCATTATAACTTAACTCCTTTTAATTCTTCACTCTTTCTTCCATTTATAAAATCTCGAGCACTCATTTCTTTTTTACCACTTGGTTTAACCCTAGTAATAAGTATTTCTTTATCACTACATTTAATACCAATACTATCTTTATATATATTCGTAATTGTGCTTACTTCTCCACTAGTTGACTCTCCTATTTTACTTTCGCACAATTTTACAACTTCTCCGTTAATTTCAGTATAAGCGCAAGGGAATGGATATAAACCTCTAATATGATTAAATACTTCTCTAGCACTCTTACTAAAGTCTACTTTCTCTTCTTCTCTTTTAATATTGTATGCAAAAGTTACTTCACTTTCATCTTGTTTTATTCTATTATTTGTTCCATCAAATATAGATGGTAATGTTTCGAATAATAATTTACTACCTAAAACACTTAATTTATCATGAATAGTTCCAACATTATCAGAATCACTAATTTCAATTTTTTCTTGAGTTATTATATCTCCATCATCCATACCAGGAGCCATATACATAATAGTAATGCCAGTTTCACTGTAGCCATCAAGTATTGCTCTATGAAGTGGACTACCACCTCTTAATTTTGGAAGAAGTGATGCATGAACATTAATAGCTTTATACTTAGGAGCGTCTAATATTTCGCTTGGAATAATTTGTCCATAAGCGCATGTTATTACTATATCAGGTTTTGCTTCTATTATATGTTCATATTCTTTTCTAATTTTTTCTGGTTGATATACTTCTATATTATGTTCTAATGCTACTTTTTTTACAGGTGAATATGTTAATTCATGGTGACGTCCTACATAACTATCTGGTTGAGTTACTACCATTATTACATTAGTCTCTTTAATTAACATTTCTAAAACAGGCACGCTAAAATCTGGTGTTCCCATAAATACTACTCTTTTATCTTTCATATCTTCACCTCTTGTATACATATAAATTATATTAAATATTTATATTAATATCAACATTGACGTTCTTTATATCTATATTGTTAATAACGTTTAGTGCTTCATATAATTTATCTGATTTTTTATATTTAATCATTATATTAAATCTATATTTATTATTTAATTTAACTATAGAAGAAACACTTGGTCCAAGAATTATATAATCATCTTTTAACACTGAATCTAAATACTTTTTAACTTTATTAGCTCCCATACTAGCTGTATTAAAATCACTACTTGTTACTAAAATATCACAAATATAATAATATGGTGGATAACTAAGTGTTTTTCTAATATTCATTTCATAATTAAAGAAAGAATCAAAATCATTTTTAATAACACTTTCATATACATAATTAGTTGGATTATATGTTTGAATAATAACTTTACCTGGCAAATTAAATCTTCCTACTCTACCTGCAGTTTGACTTAATAATTCATAAGTTCTTTCACTACTTCTAAAGTCAGGTATAGATAAAGATGCATCAGGATTTATTATTCCAACAAGACTAACATTTTCAAAATTTAATCCCTTTGAAATCATTTGAGTTCCAACTAATATGTTATAGTTTCCACTACTAAACTCTTTAATTAATTTTTGATGAGCGTTCTTAGTACTTGTAGTATCAGCATCCATTCTAAGAACACTGGTATTATATTTTTTTTCAATTAAGCTTTCTAATTTTTCTGTTCCAAGTCCTAGATCTTTAATAGCATTTTCATGACAACTAGGACACTCATCACTACGAGTACATCTATATCCACAATAATGACATGAATATGAATTACTACTCTTATGATATATTAATGAAATATCACAATTAGGGCATTTATATACATAACCGCAATTAGTACAAGATAAAAATGTTGAATAACCTCTTCTATTTAATAAAAGTATAACTTGTTCGCTTTTAGATAAAGAATTCCTTATTTCATTATCTAATTTTTCACTAATGATATAGTTATGCTTTTTAGCTTCTTTCTCCATATCTACTATTTCGATATTAGGAAGTCTGCCACTAATTCTTTTATCTAATCTTATTAAATGCAATACTCCTTTTTTCCCTCTTGCATACTGTTCTAAAGATGGAGTAGCACTACCAAGTATTACTTTAGAATTATTATATTCTCCTCTTTTATATGCAACTTCAATAGCATTATATTTAGGAGTATTTTCTTGCTTATATGTTGCGCTTTGGCATTCATCTATTATAATTAATCCAATATTTTTAAGAGGCGCAAATATAGCACTTCTAGCGCCCACTACTATTGATACTTCTCCCTTCATTATTCTTCTATATTCATCATACTTTTCTCCTTCAGATAATGAACTATGAAGAACAGCCACATCATCTCCAAACACACTTTTAAATCTAGCTACTATTTGAGGTGTTAGAGATATTTCTGGTACTAATACAATGGATGTTTTATTTTCTTTTTTATTTCTTTTAATTAATTCAATATATACTTCTGTTTTACCACTGCCAGTAACTCCATAAAGTAAATATTTATTATCTTTACTATTTATTATTTCATTAACTGCTTTTTCTTGTAATTCAGTTAATTTTATTTTCTTATTTTCTTCATTTTCAAAAGATACTTCTCTATTAACTTCATATTTATTTTCAATAACAATCCCTTTTTTTATCAAGTTAGTTAATGATGGAGAAGCAACTTCACCTTTTAATATTTCTTTTTCTCCAATTATATTTAGTATTTCTATTTCTTTTTTACTTCTTTTATTCTCTTCTTTATATTTTTCAATATCTATTTCTTTATTAATAACTACTTTACTAATATATTTTTTATTTATATTAGTTTTAATAGATGCTTTTAGCGCTTTGGGAAGCATTACTTGATAACAATTTATTAAAGAACATAACAAAGAATTACTTAAATACTTTCCTAATTCAAGTAATTCACTATTTAAATAAAAATCATTATCTTGTATTTTAATTATCTTTTTATAATCCAAAGATTCATCAATATCATTATGTATTTTTAAAACAAAACCTTCTACTTCATGAGAAGCAAAAGGTACTATTACTTTATGACCTACTCTAATAACATTTTTGATATCTTCTGGAATAATATAATCAAATACCTTATTTAATGATTTAGCATTATATTCAATAACTATACTTGCTAACATTTAAATACCTCTTAAAAAATAATTATTTTCTTTTTCATAACCTATAGTAGAAGATTCTCCATGTCCTGGATATATAACTATATCATCATCTAAAGTGCAAAATCTTTTAAGGCTTTCATACATTATATTCTCATTATAATAATCATATTTACCAATACTATCTTTAAATACAAAGTCTCCAGTAAACATTATTTTTTCTTTTCTAAAATAGAATGATACACTATCCATAGTATGACCATAATTTTCAATTATTTCAAAATTAAAAGGACTTATTTTATTTCTATTTTTATAATCTACTACTTCAACATTATATTCTTTTAAAACATCATCTAAACATAATACATGATCAAAATGATAATGAGTTATTAATATACCTTTTACTTTAAGATTCAAATCATTTATTACTTTATAAATCTTATCTTCTTCACTACCAGGATCAACAATTAATGCATACTTATTATTATGTATAATATAACAGTTTTCTTCTAAATCACCATTTACTATACATATTACATTCATTTCTTTAGTTCTCCTTTTTTATCAAATAAATCTAAGATTTTATCAAGTCTATCTACTACCATATAACCATGAGATTCCATTTCTTTTGAGAATCTAATTGGTATTCCTCCAGCTTCTTTCCATTCTCTTAAATTACCTGCATAATCATCTACAAGAATTGCTCCTTCACAATGAATCATTTTAGGTTTAGAAACACCACGAGGAACTAAAATAATAGTAATATTATCTTTAAAGTGTTTTCTTAAGAATTTGATTTTGACAATGCCTTCATCTAATGAATTAATGTGTGATAAAAAACTTACCTCAAATAAGCCGCTATTCATTATCTTATTAATACAGTTAATTGAATCATTTAATATATTCTTTTCTTTAATAATCTTTCTAAAATCAAATGCTCCGAAAACTTCACGTATTCTTTGTTCATTTCCTAAAGCAACCCCATTTTTCTCTAATTCCTTATACAAAAGCGGTATTGTATCGACAACAACACCATCAAAATCGATATATAACCTTTTCATAATATTACCTCAATTTTATAATATAATAATTTATTAAAGTTTGTCAATTAAATAAAAAGAAAAGTATTTCTACTTTTCTTTTACTTTACTATTCTACAAATATTTTATTTCTTTTTTAACATAAAAAAAGAATATGTTATTTAACATATTCTCCATCTAATGAAAAACTTTTAGCGTCTGTTATTCTAACATCAACTATTTTTCCTATTAATGATTTAGGTCCTTTTATATTAACCAATTTCATATTTTCAGTATACCCACAAACTTTATTTTTATCTTTTTCGCTTATATCAGTTACTAAACATTTTTGAATAGTACCTTCTAATCTTTTATTAGCTTCATTACTATATTTATTAACTACTTCATTTAATCTATGTAGTCTATCCATTTTTACTTCTTCACTAACTGTTTCTTTCATTAAAGCAGCTGGTGTATTTTCTCGAGGTGAAAATGCAAAAGTAAATGCTCCATCATACTTACATTCATTTACTAGATCTAAAGTTTCTTCAAAATCCTCTTCTGTTTCACCTGGGAAACCAACAATTATATCAGTAGTAATACTTGAATTTTTTACTTTTTCTCTAATACTATTATATAGCTTTAAATATTCTTCTTTAGTATATCTTCTATTCATTAATTTTAATATTTTATTACTTCCTGATTGAAGTGGTAAATGAATATATGGCATAACGTTATCATAAGAAGCAATAACATCAACCATTTCATCTGTAAAATCCCATGGATGTGATGTCACAAATCTTACTCTTTCAATACCAGTTTCAGCAACATCAGTAAGTAGATTTGCTAGATTATAATCAGTATAAATATCTTTTCCATATGCATTAACATTTTGTCCAAGTAGCGTTACTTCTTTATAACCTTTTTCTTTTAAATCTTTTACTTCATTAACAATATCTTCTTTTTTTCTACTTCTTTGTTTTCCTCTTGTATATGGTACTATACAATAAGTACAAAATTTATCACAACCATAAATAATATCAACCCAAGCACTATATTTACTTTCTCTAATAACAGGAATATCTTCAACAACATCCCCTTCATAACTAAGTACTTCTATTTGTCTATTATTAGTTTCTATTTTTTGTTCAATTAATGAAAGCAAATTATCTAAATTATGTGTTCCACATACAAAATCTACATATTTATATTTTTTTAATATTTCATTTACTACAACTTCTTCTTGAGCCATACATCCACATATACCAACAAGTATATTAGGATTAGTTGTATCTTTTATATGTTTTAAAACACCTAAAAAACCAAATACTTTATCATGAGCATTTTCTCTTATAGCACAAGTATTTAATATAACAATATCACTAGTTTCTATTTCATCTGATGGCTTAAATCCAACACTTTCAAGCATGCCACATATTTTTTCACTATCATGTTCATTCATTTGGCATCCATATGTTCTTACATAATATTTTTTATTTTTACCAAATTGTTCTTTTATACCATCATATTTAATATAGTTAATATCTTTATTTTGTCTTTTTCTTGCTTCTTTCATATCAGGTTTTTTCATATGAACACCTCCTAATTAATATCCTTTAATTCAAATATAATATCCCTAAGTTCAGTAGCTCTTTCAAAGTCTAATCTACTAGCTGCTTCTCTCATTTCTGTTTCTAATTTAGATATCATATCATTTATTTCACGTTTAGAATACTTTTTCTTTTCTATCTTTTCTTCTTCTATATCATTAGTTATAGCATCTCTAATATCTTTAATAATTGTTTTTGGAATAATATTATGATCTTTATTGTATTTTTCTTGTATACTTCTTCTTCTACTAGTTTCATCTATTGCTATTTGCATTGATTCACTAACTTCATCAGCATACATTATAACTCTACCATTTGCATTTCTAGCTGCACGTCCTATTGTTTGAATTAAACTTCTATCGCTTCTTAAGAATCCTTGTTTATCAGCATCCATTATACATATTAATGATACTTCTGGAATATCTAATCCTTCTCTTAAAAGGTTGATACCAACAAGAATATCTATTTTACCAAGTCTTAAATTTCTAATTATATTTAATCTTTCTAATGTTTTTATTTCATTATGAAGATATGTAACTTTATAACCTAATTCTTTCAAATAAGCAGTTAATTCTTCACTCATTCTAATAGTTAATGTAGTTATTAAAGTTCTTTCATTATTCTTAATTTGTTTATTTATTTCTTCTAATATATTATCAATTTGATTTTTAGTTGGTCTAACTTCTACAAGTGGATCAAGTAAACCAGTTGGTCTAATTATTTGTTCTACTGGTTTACCACTTAATTCAAGTTCATAATCACCTGGAGTAGCTGAAACATATATTACTTGATTTAGTTTTTGTCTAAACTCTTCAAATTTTAATGGTCTATTATCCATAGCACTAGGTAATCTAAAACCATAATCAACTAGAGTTTGTTTTCTCATATGATCTCCATTATACATGCCTCTTACTTGTGGAAGAGTAACATGGCTTTCATCAATCATAAGTAAGAAATCTTCTGGGAAGAAATCTATTAATGTAGTAGGTGTTTCTCCGGCATCTCTCAATGATAAATGCCTACTATAATTTTCTATGCCATGACAGAAACCTGTTTCTTTTAACATTTCTAAGTCATACATAGTTCTTTCTTTTAATCTTTGTTCTTCAAGTAATTTTCCTTCTTCATGTAATTCTTTTAATCTATCTACTAATTCTTTTTCTATACGAGAAGTAGCCTCTTTCATTTTTTCATCACTTGTTACAAATAATGAAGCTGGGAATATACTTATGGTTCTTACATTATTAATATTCTTACCAGTTAATGGATCAAATAGAGATATTTTTTCTATTTCAGTATCAAACATTTCTACTCTAATACCACTTTTCTTTTCGCCTATTGGTATTAATTCAATAGTATCTCCATTTACTCTAAAAGTACCACGCTTAAAATCCATAACACTTCTTTCATATTGCATTGATACCAATTTTTCTAAAATATCATCTCTTTCAATGTTTTGACCAACATATAAATTTAGCATTTTATTTATATATTCTTCTTTTTCACCAATGTTATAAATGCATGATACACTTGATACTATTATTGTATCTCTTCTATCTATAATTGAAGATACTGCAGCATGACGAAGTTCATCTATTTCATCATTTATTGATGAATCTTTTTCAATATATAAATCTTTGCTTGGTACATAAGCTTCTGGTTGATAATAATCATAGTATGATACAAAATACTCTACTCTATTTTCTGGAAATAGTTCTTTAAATTCTGCATATAATTGACCAGCTAGTGTTTTATTGTGTGCCAAAATAAGAGTTGGTTTATTAACTCTTTCAATTACATTTGCCATAGTAAATGTTTTACCTGTTCCAGTTGCGCCAAGAAGGACTTGATCTTTTTTACCTTCTTTTATTCCTTTAACTAGCTCATCTATAGCTTCAGGTTGATCTCCACTAGGTTTATAACTACTAACTAATTTAAACTTTACCTCTTCCATAAAACACCTATTTAAAACAAGTATATTCTATCATATTTATATTCTTTTTCAAACATTAAAAATAGTTGATATTTATTCAACTATTTATTAATTATTATTCCATCATCACTACTAGCTATTTTTTCATCTAACTTCTCTTTTGCTATTTGATATGCTTCTTGTACATATGTACCATTAGATCCTGTTTGTTCATATACTTTATCTATTAAATTTTCTTCTCTTATTCTAATTAATACAGGAACAAGATTCATTTGATTAATAAATGACATTCTAACTAGATGACCAACATTAGCATTCCATTTACCTGATTTTTTTAATTCTTCTATACTTGGAAGTCTTCCTTCTTTAAACATTTGCCATACTTCAGGATCTATATTTTTATCAACTGTTAATGGTACCCATATACCTTTTACTATCTTTCTAAATATATCTAGTCTATCTACATCTTGAACAATAGCTGTATTAATAGCGTTTAATGCACTTCTTTCTTTTTCAGTCTTATCTGACATAAATAATTCTTGCAAATCATATGTGGAGAATATTCTAATATAGTTTAATACATCTCTATTTAATCTGTTAGTACTTATCTTACTATGATCTCTAATTACTCTTTGAACTTCTTCATCATATAGTCTTACTTCTGGTATTAACTTAGGAAGTAAACCATCATCTTTTAATACTTTTGCTCCTAAATCACCATGATCTTTCATACCAGGATAAAACTTAGGAATTTCTATATCTGCAAAAGTACCAGTTACTCTCATTTGTTCAAATCTACCTATATCATGAAATAAACTTTCTATTACAAGTAAGTTTCTATAATTTAAGCTATATTTTGTAAATATAGCATCTACATTTAAAGCTTCATCCATAACAAATAAAGAATGAGTTAACTTATCTTCATATCTTGGTGTTTTTTCATCTGGATTAGTAGATAAATAGTCATCTTTAACATAATCTTCAAATACTCTTTTAGTGTTACTTTCTTCCATATAGATAACTCCTTATTATCTATATTATATCATAAAAAAAAGTAGTTACCTACTTTTCTTTAAAATACATATTAACGTTTGATTGAGCAACTAACTTATCTTTATCATCATAAATATTAACATTATAATAACCTATTTTATTACCTTCTTTTAATATAGTTGCCTCTGCGATTAATTTGGTTCCAGTTGCTTGTTTTAAGAAATTAATATTACTATTAGTAGTTAATGGAATATTGCCACTCATAAATGCTAGTGTTCCAGCACATGTATCAGCTAGTCCAAATAAAAGTCCTCCATGAACTATTCCATATGGATTTAATCCATCTTTTTTTATTTTATATTCCATTAAACAATGAGTACTGTTTAATTCAATTATTTTAAAGCCATTTGCTTTAATAAATCCTTCACCTTTATTAAAAGCCTCTACTATTTGGTTCTCCATATTTTTCCTCCATTAAATATTTATCACTAAGAGTTTTAATAGCATCAACATTACTTTTTAATTCTTGTAAATAATTTGCTTCTTGCATTTCATCTTGAATATCACAACCAATTGATTCAATATATAAATTATTCTCTAATGCAAAATCAATAAATTTTAATAATTGATAGGAAGTATATGGTTGATTAGTAACAAGTAATATATTTTGATCTCTTACATTAAAGAAATTAAGAAATTCTTTAAATGTATCAAATGTATTAGCACGTCTTCCATCAGGATAATTTCTTGCACTAATCATATAGATGTGATTTCCATATAGTACCATATTATCTTCTCTTGATTGTTCTTGTACTCCAAAGCTTTCTGCTATTCCTACTCCTAAAGCATCAGCTTCTGTTTTAATTCTTAAACCATAATCTCTATAAACTGCTGTTTCAAGATCATTTATTGCTCTATCACAAGTTAGTCCAACTACTACTGGTTTTTCTTCACATACATCATATACGTCTTTAGCTTTTTTTGGTCTTAAGAAATTATTCTTTCTAGCTCCACCTAATATTAAAACAAAATCAGGTTTAGTCCCTAAAGGTCTTGGATGAACTAGATTTAGTTTTGATAATAAATCTCTTATTTCTTCTTGATGTTGAACAATAAAATCATCATTTTTAATAGCCCATCTTTCCCTATTATTTCTATAATCCCATACTTTAACAAATTCATATAAATAATCTATTTTTTCTTTTAGACTCATAGCAGAATAGTCTATTCCTCCAAATAAAAGAACTAATCTTCTAAATTCTTCTGAATCAATATAACTCTCTATGTTTTTAAATAATAGATTTATTCTATCATCAACACTTAAATCTTTAGGCGGACATTTTATTTCTACCATAACAATTACCTCTTTTATCTATATTTCTTTTGCATAACCATAACAGCTTCATCTATATGATGAGGTTGCAATCCTTCTAAATCAGGATTATCTTTATTATATTCTTCTGTTTTAACAACATATTCTCTAAATGATTCTAAATCTTGTAAATAATCATCTAATATACAAATATGATCTACTTCAGGATGAAGATCTAAATATGCTTGTATTTCATATTCTTTCCATGTTTCTACATATGAAAATGGTGTAAGCCATTTTGGTATAGTGGGAGTTATTCCATAAAAAGGAATATCATATTTTCTTATTTTTTCCAACATCTTTATAAAATATGGATTAGTAGGATGCATTTCATCTAATTCTTCAAATTCATCAATATTCCATGCTGCTGATGTTGAGGATGAAAATACCACTTTTGCTTTTGTAGCATCACAAATACGTTTTAGTATTTCTAATTTTCTTTCATCAACATCATAACATTCACTACTATCATGAGATAGTGCTTCTTTTTGACGATGAAGTCCATTTAATGTACCATCTTTATCACAAAATATAATATTCATACCTTATTCCCAACCAATTAATATTATATCATACAATAAAAAAAGACGAAATATATTCGTCTTAGCATTTATCATCACATGTAGTAGCAGTTTTAAAGTAATTATCAAATATTTGAGCTTCATCATTAAGTAATTCTTCAGTTAATTCTTGTCTTGGATCAGTTTGTTTATCAGAAGTTCCTTCTACCATTATTTTAACTTCACCTTTATTAACATAGAAAAAGTTAGGTGCATAAATTCTCTTTTCTCCAGTTGATATTTTATTACCATTACTATCAGTTAGATTGTATTCTGATAATACACTATCAAAATAAGTAAGTAATTTATTATATCCTTCTGTTCCTTCAACTGTTTTCTTCATTGTGCCATCTTCTTGTAATTCATATTTATCTCTAAATACTTCATTATGATCAGCATCCCAAATATGAATATAATATATTTTCTTTACTCCATATTCTTTTGCTTTTTTAATAGCCATTTCAATAGCACTTCTACACCAAGGACACATTGTATCTCCTACATAAAGATAGAATGTTTCTTTGTTTTCTATCATTTTTACTACATCTTCTCCTGTAGTATAAACAAATGGATTATCTTTATCGATTGTTACTGTTCTATGAACTTTTCCATTTTGTTCTACTCCATTTAAAGATTCATAATCTTCTTTAAACTTAGCTGCATCATTATTACAGCATCCACTTAAAAACAAAACGCATAAAACTGTTAATACTGTTAATAAATATTTCTTCATTCTTACACCTCTACTTAATATGATAACACATTAATTTTTTAAAATAAACCTAAAGATTGATTTTCATAATCAGATAAATCATATCCTTCTTCTGCTGCTATTTTTAATAATTCATAATTGCTTGCTCTTTCTACTCTAGCAAGACTTAAATAAGCAGCTGGATATATTTGAGCTAGTGTACCAAAATGATCTATTAAATCTCTTCTAAGTCTGTCATAGTCATAATCATCCATTATTTATATAACCTCCTTAGTATTTTTACTAAATCATCGTGAACTTCTTTATTAGTAGCAATAAATCCATCTATATCTCTATCATATTTTTGTGGTTCTCCATGAATATTTGAAGTAATACCACCAGCTTCTTCAACTATTAGTTTACTTGCTCCTATATCACATTCTCCATGAGCAGTACCTGGAAATATTTGACCACTTATTCTTCCGGTTGCTACCATCATACAAGCATGAGCAACACTTCCAGAAGAACATGTTTTAACTTTGTCTCTTATTTCTTTTACTACATCTAAAGTATCATACTTCGCATTATTCCACATACAGTAATCTATACTACATCCAAGTTCACCAAACTTTTTATTATTAACACTTATTTTCTTATCATTACAATATGCACCCTGTCCTTTAATAGCGCTATACATTTCATCTAAGAAAGGATCATATACTACACCCACTATAGGTTCTCCATCATGCACTAAGGCAAGTGAGAATACAGATACTGGTAAATGCCTAGTAAACATACTAGTTCCATCTACTGGATCACAAACCCAAGCATATTCGCTATCATTATCTAATGATAATTCTTCTCCTATTACTTTAAAAGTAGGATATTCTTTTTTTACTTCTTCAATTAAATAAGCATTTATAGTTTTATCAGCTATTGTTACTGGAGTTCTATCTTCTTTAAATTCTACTTGTTGATCTTTATAAAAATAATCTTTAATTACATCTCCAGCATGATGAGCTATTCTTTTAGCAAATTCTAAATATTCTTCCATTTAATTCACCTACCATTATTATAATCAAAATAGAATCTCTATTAAAGAGATTCTAGATTTAATTTACTATACAGCAGTATATCCACCATCTATTGGAAGTATAACTCCTGTTACATAAGAAGCTTCTTCACTTGCTAGGAATATTGCTCCAGCATTAAGCTCTCCTTCTTTTCCATATCTTTTCATTGGAACATGAGACTTAGCAAATTCTTGAAATTGTGGAGTATCTAATACAGCAGTTGTTAACTCAGTATAGAAGTATCCAGGACATATTGCATTAACTGTAATATTATATGGAGCTAATTCAGCTGCAGCTGCACGAGTAAAGTTAACTACTCCACCTTTACTTGAATGATATGCTATTGTTGGTATTTCACTATTACCTACCATTCCATACATCGAAGCAATGTTAATAACTCTACCATAATTATTCTTTTTCATAATATTAGCAAATGCTCTAGTCATTCTAAATACACTTGTTAAATCTGTATCTATAGTAAAATTCCATTCTTCATCAGTCATTTCAAGTACGCCTTTATCTTTACTTGATCCAGCACAGTTTACTAGAATATCTACTTTACCAAATGTATTTTCCACTAAAGCAGCAGCATTGTTAATATCTTCTGTTAATGTTACATCACATTTAATTGGTAATACTCTAACACCTGTACCTTCTAATTCAGTTTTTAATTCTTCTAATTTTTCTATTCTTCTTGCTAGAATTGCTAGGTTAGCTCCTTGTGCAGCAAAAGCTCTTGCCATTTGTTTTCCAAGTCCACTTGATGCTCCGCTAATAACAGCAACTCTTCCTTTTAAATTAAACATAACTTCACTCTCCTCATAATAATTTTATCATATAAAAATGAGAATTAGTATTCTCATTTATTTTTGTTTACATATTTTATTGCTTCATTAGCAGCATTAGCTCCATCGCTACATGCCGTTACTAATTGTCTTAGTTCCTTAGTTCTATTATCACCTGATACAAATATACCATCTATATTAGTATGACAATCTTCTCCAGAAACAATAAATCCTGTTTCATCAGTATTAATTAAATCTTTAATAAATTCATTTTGAGGATTTCTTCCTATTGATATAAATACTCCAGAAATACTCTTATCATATTCATTTCCATCATTGTCTTTAATAGTTATACTCTCTACTTTATCAGTACCATTTATTTTAATAACATTAGAATTCATTAAACACTCAACATTATTCTTTGTTGATAACTTGTCTAATAATGATTCTTCTGCTTTAAATTCATTTTTAGGATTTATTAAATATACTTTTGAAGCTAAATTGCTTAAATATAAAGCAGCTTCAACAGCAGTATTAACTCCACCTACTACACATACTTCTTTTCCTTTAAAGAAATTACCATCACAAGTAGCACAATAAGAAACACCTTTACCAGTAAACTCTTTCTCACCAGGAATATCTAAATTCTTATGAGCCATACCTGTTGCTAGTATTATTGACCTACATTTATATGTACCTTTTGAAGTAATTACTTCTTTATAATCATCACAATTATTAATACCAGTAACTCTTTCAAATTTAAAATCTACATTTAATTCCTTTGTTTGATTATAAAGATTCATTGCAAAATCAAAACCACTAATATGAGGATTAGCGGGATAGTTTTCAATATTTAGTGTATTAATAATTTGTCCACCTGGACTAGATGATTCAAAAACTAATACACTTTTATTACTTCTTTTTGCATATATAGCTGCAGTAAGACCAGCAGGTCCTGCTCCAACAATTATAATATCGTACATTATTATTCTCCTAACATACTTTCTAATTCTTCTTTATTCATAAATCCAATACTTCTTTTTACTTCTTCACCTTTATTAAATACTATTAAACATGGAATTGAAGATACGCCATATTGAATTGCTAATTCTTCAGCTTCATCTACATCAACAGCAGCAAAATTATATTTATCATTTTCACTAGCAACACTCTCTAATATTGGTGAAAGCATTCTACAAGGGCCACACCAAGTAGCATTAAAATCAACTAGTACTGGTTTATCTGATTTTAAAACAACACTTTCAAAATTATCATTATTACATTCAATTATTTTCATAAGTAATTATTTCTATCCTCCAATAATTTATCTAGTATTACTCTTAATGAATAAATTAGATCTCTTTCTTCATCATAAGTTAAATCTAATTCTTTTCTCATACTTTTAGCAACTATTTCAGCTTTATCTTTTAATCTTTCTCCTTCTTTAGTTAAAGCTAATACTAAATTTCTTTCATCTTCTATATTTCTTTCTCTTGTAATAAATCCTTTAGCTTCTAGCTTCTTTAATAAAGGAGTTAATGTACTGGAATCAAGCAACATTATTTTACCTAATTCTTTAACATTACTAGTCTTCTTCTCCCAAAAGAAAGTCATAACTATATATTGTGTATATGTTAAATCTATTGCTTCTAATAAAATAGAATATCTTCTAATTATTTCCTTTGAACATAAATATAATGGAAAAACAAGTTGATTATCTAAGTTTAAAATATCATCTTTTCTCATATTATCACCTCATAAAAAATAATTTGTTTACAAATTAATTTTATCATACAATCATAATATTTTAAAGATAATCTTTAAAGTCTTCTTTTATTTTTTTGCTTAAAGAACCCTCTCTTAAAAAGATAATTTTATTATTTTCTACCTTTATTAAAGTAGATGATTCGTTTTCTAAAGTACCCGCATCATATATATAAGACATTTTATTTTCTAATTCTTCATTTAATAGTGATACATCTGTTATTACTTCTTCATTTGTAATATTAGCGCTTGTTGATATTAAAGGTTTACCAAATTTATTAATTAAATCAAGCAAAAAATTATTATTAGGCATACGAATACCAACATACTCACTACCTTTTGTTAATTCATCACTGATCTTATCATTCTTTTTAAATAAAATTGTTAATGTATTAGGCCAATATTTATCTATTAGTTTTCTTTGCAATTCATCTATTTCTGATGTATATTCTTCTAACATTTTAATATTTGAAACCAGAATTAAATGAGGCTTGTTACTATGTTTAGCCTCATCTATTTTTTTAATTGATTCTATATTTGTAGCATCAGCGTGTATACCATAAACTGTATCAGTTGGTAATACTGCTAAATCTCCATTATTTAATACCTCCAGTAATTTATTATCTATCATTTTCCACCTTTAAATTTCCTTTCAGATTTTTTAAGTGATTCACTTCTATCTCTTAAGATATCAGAAATAGATAAATCATTATGAATATGATATATTACTTCAGCTAATTCTTTAGAACAATCACATACATGTAACCATTTTTCCTTTAAATACTCTTTTGGAATATAAGATAAGTTTGTTGTATAAATACCATTTATCTTTCCTTCTTTATAATATTTCTTAAATTCATCTATTCCTTTAGTAAATAAAGCATATGTTACGATGATATAAATTTTTTCTATTTCTAGTTTTTTAAGTTCTTTTACAACATCAAACATACTTCCACCACTAGAAATCATATCATCTACTATAATAGCGGTCTTACCTTTTAAATCTTTATTACCACAATATTCATGAGAAACAATTGGATATTTTCCATCAACTAATTGATTAAAATCTCTTTGTTTAATAAAGCTTCCTGCTTCTCTGTGAATATATTTTGAAGAAAATGAATTTAGGTATACATTTCTTCTTCCAGTTGCTCCATTATCAGGTGCGATGAATACAAGACTTTTTAATTCCTTCTTAGGTAAATCATCTATAAATTTATCAAGAATCATATCAGTGGCATAAAAATTATCAAATTCCATATTTCTAACAGCATGTTCTACACCTTGATCATGAGCATCGAAAGTGATAAAGCTTCTAATTCTACATATTTCATCTATTTCCATAAGTGTTTGTCCACAAGTTAAATTTTCACGAGTATTTCTTCTATGTTGACGTCCAGCATACAAAAGTGGCATTATTACATTTACTTTTTCAGCATGTCTTGAACATGCTCCGACACCATCTTTTAATTGCATTAATAAGTCACTAGGACTAGCATGATTAGTAAATCCATGAATATTATATGTTAGAGAATAATTTCCTATATCAGTTAAGAAATATACATCTTTTCCTCTAACAGTTTCACTTATCTCCACTTTTAAATGACCATCTTCAAAGAAACTCTCTTTAATTGGTAAGATAAAAGTATTTTTACTTGGATCAAGCTTATACATTTTAAGTAAATGCTTATCAACTTTTTCTCCTAATTCTTTAGCGCTATCAAACACCATCAGCCTTAATTTTTCATCGTTAACTTGTTTTTTCATATTAACACCTCACAAACAAAAAAGAGTACTCAAAAAAGAATACTCTAAATCTCTAATTTTTTGGAACAATATGCATTTTTCATATTAACACTTCCTAATTATAGAATACCATTTATATTATTCATTTTCAATTCTTTTTAAAGATAATTGCATTTGATTGTCGTCAAGTATTTGATTTGGTGAATTTACTATGGCTGTTAACTCGTCTCTTACTTCACTTACAGTTTTTCCTTTTATTTTAGCAGCTGCTAGATGAGCTGATCCACCTGATTCGCTACTTAATAGTTTCATTATTCTTGATACATCTATTGTCTCTTTACTTCTGGCACTAACAGACACAGTTTCTTCATCAACTTTTCCAATTGCGAATGTAATAAGAACATCAAAGTCAAGAAAATAGTCTGCTGCTTTTCCTATGTCTTCAGGGCAATATAGTAGTCTATTGTTTTCATCTTGACTACATATAGCATAGAATGGTTCTACAAGAGTAGCATGAGATATTATTCTTTGTATTTCTCTATCCTTTTTATAATTCTTTAAAAATAATTTATTTGCTTCAGTAGAATTAGCACCAATATGTACTAAATCAGCGCAAACTCTATATGTTTCTTCACTTGTATTAATTGTAGTTTTATTAGTATCTAAATATATACCTGCTAATAAGTAGTTAGCTTCATCTTTATTAATTGGAGCATCATATGCAAATACTAATCTACTCATTTCTTCACAAGTACTAGATAGTGTAGGATTAGTAAATAAATAATCAGTCTTAATAGTATTTTCATCAACTTGATGATGATCTATAACCATTATATTTTTAAATCTATCAAATATTTTTCTTGTTGATACCATATATGTTTTATTAACATCTACTGCTACCATTAAACTATTATCAGTAATTAGACTTTCTGCTTCACTTAATGTAATTATTGGATACATTCCCTTTATTTTCTTTAATACCCCTCTAGTAGCAGATTCTATTTTTTCTATTTCATCATTTATAATAATATAATATTTTTTATTATTCTTTTTGCAAATTGAAGCCAAAGCAATTGAAGAACCCAATGCATCCATATCGGGTCTATTATGTGGAACAATAAATACGGTATCACTTTGGGCTAACAGTTTATCAAGACAATCTTTAATAGCCATAGTATCCTGCATTGCTTCTTCTCCTTTTTTTATAAGCATTATTTTAACTCTAAATTTTTAAAAGTCAATTTGACAAATCAAAAAAAATATGCTTTTAGCATAAAAAAGATAGATTATTATAATCTACCTTTTCCTCTTCCAACTTTTAGAAGTAAGTATTCTTCCATTTCTTCATCACTTTTTAAAGTTACTTCTTCTGTCTTTGGCCATATTCCATTATATGAACTTGTCCTAAATGTTTTTCCATCTTTAACTTCATATTCATCATATACTCTATATTCTTTATCATCACCAAATACTAGTTCAAATAATCTATATACATTAGAAGTAACAAAATACTTACCATCTCTTATTTCAACAGTGCCATATACCATTTTATTCTCTTCACCATTACTAATAGCACCATCAAATCTAACAATACTTCCTTCATCATTTAGATGCATAAATACAATATCAAACTCTTTAGGTGAAGAATCTCTATAAACATATTTACTATTTTTTAATTCTATTGAATTTAATAATAAATTTAAAAAGAAATTTCTACTTTTTTCATCCATATTTAATGCTGGAAATAATTGTTCTACTAATATACTCTCTTCGTTTGTCATTTTAATACCCCCCAATTGCATAATATATTATACATATAATAATTTTTAATGCAAGAAAAAAGGAACAATTTGTTCCTAAAATGAATCTATATTTACTTTAACTCTATTATTTCCTTCATTATAAGCTTTTGCTTGTATTAAAGTTTTAATACTGTTTGCTATTTTTCCTTTTTTACCTATTACACGACCCATATCTTCTTCGCTAACAGCAATTTCAATAACAGTTTCTTCACCATCTTCAAATTGTTGTACTTTAACTAGATCTGGTTCTTTAACAAGTTTTTTTACAATTAATTCAGAAAAGTCAACTAAATTCATTATTTATTCTTTTTAGAATTATGGAATTCTTCCATAACACCTACTTCACTTAGAATGTTCTTAGCTGTATCTGTAGGTTGAGCTCCTTCCTTAAGCCATCTTAATGCAGATTCTTTATTAACATTATATTTTTCTGCTTCTAAAGGCATATAAGTTCCAATAGATTCAATTACATTTCCATCTCTTTTAGCTCTAGAATCAGCTACTACTAAACGATAGTATGGTCTTTTCTTAGCGCCCATTCTTTTTAATCTAATTTTAACTGCCATATTATTATCTCCTTCCCTTGCTTTATAAATAATACTATATTTTACTAACTATGTCAACTATTTTTGGTTAACACATATAAAAATAAGTTAAATTAATTAACTTATTTCTTTTTTAACATTTTTTTAAGCTTTCTTTTTACTCTAAAGAAGAAACTTGGTGGTATTTGTTTTAACTCCTTAATCTTTTCATTTCTTTGTCTAATTATTTCATTCTTTTCTTTATCTTTATCATATGAAGTTAAATATTTCTTTTCTGCTTTTCTAACCTTAAATATTAAATCCTTATAATCTTCTTCTCTAGATACATTTATTTTTTCTAAATACTCAGTTACTTGTTTAAAATTGAAACTCTTTTCTTTAGATTTAGTTATGTTAGACACTACTTTATAAATATAATCATATAAAGACATTAAATATTTTTCATCTGCTTTATAATCTTTATCTTTTATTAATTCATCTAGTTTTGATTCAAGTAATTCTTTATTAACATCATCTAATTCTACTGCTCTATTAGGATATCCAATATTATCATAGAAGAATCTTAATTTATCATTCCAAACAATATTTATTGATGGAATATCAAGTGCATAAGATACAATAGATGAATGCATTCTAATACAGAATGCAACATCAAATCGTGACATAACATTAACAAAGTCTTCAGTTGTATCTACTATACGAACTTTTTCATCTGGAATATTACATTCTTTCTTATATATTCCAAGTGTATGATTATCTAAGAAACTACCATTAGTATAAAAAACATAATCTAGTTTTTTACTATCTAATATTTCTTTAATAGTATTTAAATACTTAAATTGATCATCCATAGTCCATGTCTTATCATTAGCTTTGAATAATCCACCTCTAACAACGTTTATACCAACACATTTTTTCTTGTTATCCTTTTTTAAATGATAAACATATTTAGTCCATACTCCTGGATCACATACTAAATCAATATCCTTAATCTTTGATTTAGGAACATAATTTTTAAAGAAGTCTTTATTTTCTCTAACTGAAATATATTTGATATTCTTTCTTTGTAAAATTCTCTTCATAGTATCATAGTCAGTATCAGTATAAGACATATTATTTACTCCTACTGATGAGAATACTACTGGAATATTATTCTTTTCAGCAATACTAGTTATTTCTTCTAAATATTGTGTGAAATCTAAATAACTAATTCCAAATAATCCTCCGCCTGGGAACATTATTATATCTGCGGAAGATACTTTTTCTTTGTTAATTTCTTTTAATGGCATTTCATCAATAACATAATCTGTTATTTTCAAATTATGAAGTGCTGTTTTCAATAATTGTTCAAAACATATTCTAATTAGCATGTCTCCATAGTTATCATCAAAGAAACCAACTACTAATATTTTCATAAAACCTCCAAATAAATGAATAATTACAACATTATTATAACTTAAAATTTGGCTTTTTCAACTATTTATTATTCTTAAATTGATATCCCCTTTTATATGTAATAAGTTTATTGCCTTCAACTACATATGCTACATTTGCCATTTCTAAAATAGGAATATCTACACTAGAATCACTATATGAACAAGCAATAGTTGCTTTGGGGAATAATTGTTGTATCTTTCTTACCTTTTCTGCACCCTTACAATTACGATCTAATATATGTCCATCTGAATCAGTTCTTGTTGCGATTACATGTTTAACACCTAAGTTTCTAGCAAATAAACTAATCCATAATTCATAAGATGCACTTGCGATTAAATCATTTTGAGTTTTTCTAGCGTTATAAAAAGGTTTAATCTTCTTCATATGTGAAGAAACAAATTTATTAATAAATTTTGGATAATTTCTTATTTCAAATATGAATGATAACAAAGCTTCTTTAACCTTTTCAAAAGGAACTAAACCAGCTTCATATTCTTTATTAAGTTTTTTAGCTTTTTTTAATGCTTTTAAAGTTAAAAAAGGATGCTTTTTAAGTCCATATTTAACTATGTCCTTACATGAATCTCCATCATATATGGTACCATCAAAATCATACACACAAATATTACCTTCATAATTAGAAGTATTCATATAATCACCCTTTTAATCTAATTTCATAAAATCTTCATATTTTGTCATTATAGTTTGAGGATCTCCCTCTTCCTTAATAACACCATTATGTAACCAAATAACTTTATCACATAATTCTACTAATGTTTTAGTACTATGAGATACTATAACAACAGTTCTATCATCATTACTAATTAATTCTTTCATTTTGTTATAACTTTTTTGTTTAAAATGTACATCTCCTACACTTAAAACTTCATCTATAAGCATAATGTCTGTTTCTAAAATAGCTGTAATTGAAAATGCCAATTTAGAATACATTCCTGAACTATAACTACTTACTGGTTTATAAATAAAATCTCCAAGTTCAGAGAACTCTATAATTTCATCTAATTTTTCTTCTATTTGTTCTTTAGTAAATCCAAGTAATAATCCAGATAGGAATATATTTTCATATCCAGTTAATCTCTTTTGAAATCCTACTCCAATTGATAAAAGTGAAATAGAATTTCCATGTAGATTAATACTTCCTTTATCTGGAGAGAATATACCAGATATTGCTCTTAATAAAGTAGATTTACCACTACCATTTTTACCTGTTATTCCAAGTATTTGTCCTTTTGGTACTTCAAAAGATACACCTTTAACAGCTTTGAATAATTTTCCACTACCTTTACCTTTCAAACCGGCTTTCTTTAGTGAAAATCTATTCATATCTCTATAATACACATGTAAATCTTTAACACTAATTGCTATTTCATTCTTTTCCATTATTTCATCACCTTCACATATGTATTTTCATATTTATAAATAACATTGATTCCAAGAATACATAATAGTAATCCTACTACAAACCAAATAAATGTCCACATACCTACAGGTGAACTACTATATATCAATACATTTCTCATATTATATATAAAATTAGCAAGTGGATTTAAATCAAGTAAAATAGTTCTATATACTACATTAGTAACTCTAGTACTTAAATCATAAAATACACCAGTTAAATAGAATACTAATCTAAGAACAATAGTGACAACATTGGACATATCTTCAATAAATACACCAACATGCATCATTATTGTACATACTCCGAAAGTAAATACAATTACTGTAATTAATATTGGTAAAAACCATAATATATTCCATGTAATAGGTACTTTATATATAACCATGAAAATAGCTACTAGTACAAATGATACTAGCATTTTAAATCCATTAACACCAATTTTTTCAATTAGCAAAACAAACTTTGGTAAATATACTTTAGTAACTGTATCTTTATTACTAGATACTAATTTAACACTAACATTTACCATTTTATTAAAGAAATTCCAAATACTTAAACCAATAAATACAAATACTGGGAAGTAATCTACTTTTGTTTTAAAAATTACTCCTGCTAAAAATGTATATATCAACATAAAACATAATGGTTCAAGTACTAACCATAGCCAACCTAAATAAGAATTAATAATCTCTGATTTTAACTCTGCCCAAGTAGAATATAAAATATAATTCTTATATTTTTTTAAATCCCTTATAAATCTTTTCATACTTTCTCCTTCAAGTCATAATAATTTTAGCATAAAAATCTAATCTTATCAATTTAATGCTTTGATATTAATCTTTCCTATTAGTATTGGACAATACTTTTTAACAAGTATTGAAAGTGGATATAATACAACTGTTATTCCTATAGATACTAATAACGTATAAAGATTAGAATTAAATAATTTTGGATAAAATTTCATTAATACTAAAGCTAACATATAATGATATCCTAGATAAAATATAGTATTTTGCCCTATTATTTTAATAAAATGAGATTTTTTCATAAACATATTAACAAATAATATTAAACCAAATATTGTACAAATGCTACTAGTAAAAAATAATGTTATTGATCCATATAAATTACCATCCATACTTACCCTTCTATTAACATATGCAGTAATAAAGCCAATACTTCCAATGGTTAATCCATATGATAACATTCTGAATTTATCTTTTAATATAAATTCAAATTTCTTAATATTCTTTATAAATAAATATCCTAAGAAATAAAACATAGTTCCCATTAAAACTGCTTCTATATGGAATGGAGTTTTAATTTGAAACTTACTTAAACTATTAACATAGCTAATTAATGCACATATAGTACATGATAGTCCCAATTGAAAATCATTTTTAGTATATTTTTTTAATAAATAGAATAATATATCAACTATAAATATTGACACTAAGAACCATGATGGATTACATGGAGTTGGTAATATTTTATTACTTGAATAGAATATACCAAAGAATGCTCTAATATAATCAAATTCATCAATAATACCAGTATTAAAATAAATAACTTTAATAATGTAACAAATTATATTTAAAAACAAATATGGTATTATTAAACCTTTAACTCTTTTCTTTACATAATCTTTAAATGGGAGTTTATCATTTTCACCAAATGTAAGTCCACTTATAAAGAAAAAAATAGGCATATGAAAAGAATAGATATATTTTCTAATCAAAGTACCATTTTTTTGATTATGACCCCATACAACAAGGAACATAGCTAGTCCTCTTAATGTATCTATCCAATCAATTCTCTTTTTTTCTATTTTTTCCATTATTTCCTCCATCAAGTATTAATTTAATGCTTTTATATTTATCTTACCTATTAGTATTGGACAATACTTTTTAACAAGTATTGAAAGTGGATAAAGCACAATTGTCATACCAATAGCAATTAATAAAACGTATAAATTAGAATTAAATAACTTTATATAAAAATGTTTCATAACTAATATAAGCATAGAATGATATCCTAAATAAAATACTGTATTTTGACCTATTGTTTTTAAGAAATGAGATTTCTTCAAAAATAAATTAACAAATAATACAAGACCAAGTATTGTACAAATACTACTTATAAAGAATAAAGTAATTGATCCATATAAATTAGCATCCATACTTACTCTTCTATTAACATATGCTGTAATAAATCCTATACTTCCAAGAGCTAATCCATAAAATAACATTCTTGTATTGTCTTTTAATAAAAAATCAAATTTCTTTATATTCTTTATAAATAAATAACCTAAATAATAGAACATAACACCCATTAAGACTGCTTCAAAATGGAAAGGTCCCCTAATTTGAAATTTACTTAAACTATTAACATAACTAATTAAGGCACATATAAAACATGAAACCCCTAGTTCAAAATCACTATTAGTATTTCTCTTTAGAAAATAGAATATAATATCTACTAATAATAATGATATTAAGAACCATGATGGACCAGCTGGAATTGGTAATATTTTATTATTAGCATAAAATACTCCTCCAATATATCCAATATAATCAAAACTAGCAATAATACCTGTCTTATAGAAAATTAATCTAATTATATAACATACAATGTTTAAAACTATGTATGGTATTATTAGTCCTTTTACTTTCTTCTTAAGGAAATCTTTAAATGGTAATTTATCTGCTTCACCAAATGTTAATCCACTTATAAAGAAAAACATGGGCATATGAAATGAATAAATATATTTTCTTATTAATGTACCATTTTTTTGATTGTGTCCCCATACTACAAAGAACATGGCTAGTCCTCTTAATGTATCTATCCAATCAATTCTCTTCTTCTCTACCTTTTCCATCTATTATTCCTCCAGTAAATCATATATTTTCTTAGCACTATTTCCATCATAATTAATATATTTATTTATAAATTTGTTTAGTTTTTTGAAATCATATTTATCATGTTCAATAGAACTAATTATTTCTTCAACATTTCTAGTAACTACACCAGGTAAATCTTTAAAATAATCAATATTCAAACTTCTATTATTGTTATATGAATCATAATCAAAAGCATCAAAATATAATGGTTTATTAATAAATCCTGCCTCATATAATATACAAGAATAATCAGTAATAACATAATCTGATACTAATATCATTTCCATAGAATTAAAATCATCTGCTGTTATTACATTTTTATTATTTATTTTTACTTCACTTAATGGATGTAATTTAATAATTAAATTGTATTTTTTATAATCAATTAATTTTATTAATTTACTAACATGATTTTCAAATTCAGTTTCATCTTTTCTAAATGTAGGAACATATATAATATTTTTCTTCTTTCTTAAAATAGGATATTTATTATATATCTTTTCTTTTGTTTCTTTTATATATTCTTTATCAGCAAGTAAATCTAATCTAGGAAGAGGTATTATTCTAATAGATTTCTCATCACAATTAAATTGTCTAACTAAATCATCTTTATACCCTTCTCCAGCACATAAAACATAAGTATAGTTTTTATGCATATTTATGGTTTCTGCCATTTTTCTACTGTTACCTTCTTCTTGATCTAAAATATCATATCCAAATTTCTTCATAGTACCAATAGAATGCCATATTTGTATTATTTTTAAATTCTTTTTATGTTTTAAAATGCTTATAACAATACAATATGTATCTAATATTACAGCTTTAGAAGTGGCTATATGATACATTTGTCTTAACATATGGAATCCATATTTAACTAAATCAAATAATGTAGCTTGTTCTTTTCCTTCTAGTTTTTTACACAATACAACTACTTTATATTTATTATGTTTTTCTATTTCTTCTTTTATTAATTTAAAATCTAAAACAATATCATTAGATTGTCTACTTATCATAGTTATTTTATTCTTTGTAGGTAATAATTTCATAAAAAAATAAATTATACTTAAAAAGAAAATAACTATTTTGATTAATATGTATTTCATAATACACCCCACGTATTAATTTTACCATATTTCCAAAATAAAAAGTACATTATTGATGTACTTTTCTTTCTAACATAACTGGTTTTTCTTTCTTCATTTCACTTTCTAAATAATCAATTGTTCTTTTAAATCCTTCAGATATTGAATATTTAGGTTTCCATTTTAGCTCTTTTCTAATTTTATCTGTAGCTAGAATACCTAAAGTGAAACTTGCAGTTCCTTGATTTTTAGTTTCTTTTGGAATATCAAATACTAATTTTAATCCTCTTTCAGGATATATTGATACCATAGTTTCAGCTAGTTCTCTAATTGATGTCTTACATGCTTCATCGGCAATGTTATAAACCATATCATCAGAATGTAATAATACTTTAAACATACCATTAACAGCATCTGCTATATATGTATATGTTCTTACTGCTTCACCTTTACTCTTTAAAACTATATCTTCATTATTAACAACATTTTTTAAGAAGTCTGCTTGAACTCTACCATCATAAATAGACATACCTGGTCCATATGTATGAGCAAGTCTTACTACTTTAGTATTAAGTCCATACTCTTCTTTGAAACCAGCACACATATTTTCAGCAGCTTTCTTTCCTTCAGCATAACCATTTCTTGGCACTAGATGATCTACTTGTCCTAGTTTTCCATCTTCATAGAAGAATTCTTGTCCTTCTTCTGGTTGTCCATATATTTCTCTTGATGATACAAATAAGAATCCTTTAGCTCCATGATTATTTGCATATGTTAATGCATTAGCTGTTCCAATTGTATTAGCAAAGTTTGTTTCAACTGGTTTTTCTTTCATAATTAATGGGCTAGCTGGACTAGCTGCATGAATTACATAATCAACATCAACATCTGCTACTACTGGATTAACAATATCTTGTTCAATAATATGAACATTCTTATTATCAAGTACATATTCTGGTAATTTTTTTGGATTTCTAACAACTAAATATAAATTAATATCATATCCATATAATTCATTTAATGTTAGTAATGTGTTAACAAAATAAATACCAATCATTCCACTAGCACCAGTTATCATAAAATTAGTGCCTTTTAATTCTTTTAATTTATCATTATCTTCAATTATTTGAATAGCGTCGTCTCTTAAAATATCATTCATAGATTATTCACTTCTTCCTTTATAAGTTCTAGTTAACTCACGAGCTTTTTCTTTATTAGTATATAATTCAAATATTTGTTTTTGGTCTTCTGCTGATAATTTAGCAAGTAAATCAAGATAATCTTCTGGAGTAGTAACTTTAATATTACCTCTAATTCCTTCAATTAAATGAGTTTGGAATCCATTTCTTTCCATTAAAGTACAACTATCAATAATATCAGTATACTCTGGATTTTCTTGTCTTACTTTTAGATGCATATTATATATATCTCCAAGTCTGAAACTTTGTGGTGCTTGTGCTGTATACACAAATTTTCTCTTTGGTAATTCATCTACATTAGTTCCATCATAACTTATAACTGGTGTTTCAAATGCTGGAGTACAAGTAATAGCTGATCCCCATTGTTTAACATTCTCAATATTTCTACTAATTAAACTTTCATCTATTAATGGTCTAACACCATCATGGATTAATACTATTGAGTCCTCATCATTTTCTCTGTGTGCAGCATCTAATGCATTAAATATTGAGTCTTGTCCAGTTGCACCACCAGGTACAATTCCAGTAGCTGGAATCTTAGTTATATTATACTTTTGAACTAATTCCTTAAAATATGGAATTAAATCCTCCTTACATGCTACATATATTTTGTCAATATCTGGATGATATTGAAATTTCTCTAATGTATGGATTAAAATTGGTTTTCCATATACATTAAGAAATTGTTTAGGGATATTGCTTCCCATTCTTTGGCCTACGCCACCTGCAAAAATAATAGCTATATTCATAAAAACCTCCTTATAACTATTTAGTTAATTCTATAATCTTTTTAACAGTTTTAACTGATGCTTCTCCTTTTTCATAACATCCTAATCTATCTAAATACTTATCTACCTCTTTCAAATATTTCTTTTCATTGAAATCAAGTATTTTATTATATAACTCTTCATTATTTTCTGCAACTTTAAATGGTGTTGAACTTAAAGGATAATAAAATCCTCTTTCATCATCAATATATTTTTGAATATCACTTGCATATAAGAATCCGGGTTTTCTAGTTAATACATAATCACACATCCAACTAGAATAATCAGTAATACCTAAATCACATGCACATAATAATTCTTGCATATCATTATAATCAGTTACATTAATAACATTCTTAATGTACTTTTTAGGTATCTCAAGATTTCTTAATCTAAAATGGAATCTTACTAAAACAACCCATTTTCCACCAAATTTCTTTTCTAGGGCTTCTTTTAATTTATTATAATCTAAATCATATGATTCAAAAGAATAATTATCTCTAAATGTTGGGGCATATAATGCCATTTTAGTATTCTCTGGTATATTGTATAATTCTCTAACCTTTTTAGAATACTTTTCAAATTCACCATGTTTATTAAATAAACAATCATTTCTAGTATGACCATATTTTAAGAAAGTAGTTTCTGGCCAATAACTTTCTCTAAATACATCTTCTTCAAATTTACTATCTGTAATACAATAATCAGTAACATCTCCAAGATATTTAGCCTTTTTAACCCAATTCTTATCACTTACTGAAGCAGGATCTAATCTCTTGAATCCCATAGAACCATGCCATGTTTGAATTATGATTTGTCCTTTTCTCTTCTTTAAATTCATAAATCCAAAGTTAGTAGAGTTATCAACTATTATCTTAGAAGTAGCTACTGCTTTAAAGAATTTATACGTATCTCTTCTTACAATTGTTAATTCCTTTGGGTATTGTTCCAAGTCATTCATATTAACTTTTCTAATAGCCCAATACATTTTATATGGTAATTTTTGTTTAATTATTTCATCCGCAATTGCACGAGCATTGCAATTATAATTTCCTTGAAATGTTAAAAATAATATTTGATTTTTATTGATTTTTGAAAATCTTCTAACAAATATTAATAAAAATTTTGAAATTAATGCAACTAATTTAACTTTTATTTTATGTAATAGTTGTCCTTCTCTTATTGCTATTATTATTTTTTTACACATCTTTTCTTCTCACCACAATTCAATTTTAACATATTTTTCTATCACTTACAAATTAACGAAACACAAAATTACTCTTTTTCTATAAGAAAACTAAGCATTTCTTCTTTTTCTTTTTTTCCGTTGATTATATCATAAATTAGATTAATTATCGGCATTTTTACTCTCTTTTTTCTAACTAATTTATGAATAGATTTTAATGTATACATACCTTCAACAGTAGTAGTTTCTAAATACTTATCTATTTCTCTTTTAGTAGCACCATTACCAATCAAATAACCAAAACTAAAGTTTCTTGATTCTTTTGAAGTACATGTCATTAAAATATCACCAAAACCTGCAAAACTAAGAATTGTTTTCTTTTTTCCACCTAAAGCTTTTATTAGATTTTTAACATCATTCATACTTTCTGTTAAAAATAGTGCTCTAGTTGAATCAGTAACTCCCATTCCTTCTAACATACCTGATGCTATTGCCATAACATTTTTAATGCTTCCACATATTTCTACGCCTTTAACATCTCTACTTCTTCTAAATTTAGTTGTACTATTTTCAAAACACTTTCTTACTATTTTCTCTGTACTAGGATAAGTAGTAGCAAGAGAAAAACCTACAGGACTTTCTTTAATAATATCAACAGCAAAAGTAGGTCCTGATATAACACCATATTTATTTTTTGAATAATTTCTAAATATATCATTTAAAAACATACATGTGTCTTGTTGAATACCTTTAGTAGCAATTAATACATGTGCTTTTTTATCCAAATGCTTAACTAATAATTTAGTTGTTTCTTCAAATGCAAAAGCAGGAACGGCTATTACTACTAAGTCCTTCCCTTCTACAGCATCTTTAATATTACTTTCTATTGTTATATTTTTTGGTATTTTATATTCTGGTAATTTTTTACCTATTCTTGTTCTTTCTAATTCTTCTTTTTCTTCATCTCTATGTGTCCATAAGGTTAAGTCAATATTATTTTTTGATACAATACTTGATAAGGCTAAACCATAAGCTCCACAACCTAAAATACATACTTTCATAAGGATACCTCTAAGAATATTGTATAAAAAAAACCATATAATTGCAAACTATATGGTCTATTTTTTTATTTATTTTTCTTTTCAAAAATTACTTCTGTTTTTAGTACTAGGAATAACACTATAAGTATCAAAATAACATAACAAACCATTACTATTTTCTTAAATCCTAATATATAGAAGATTGTTGTTATTGAGAATACTAAGTTTATTCCATATATAGCAAGTAATGATGAAGTTTTACTAAGTCTTTTTAAGAATTGATGATGAATATGCTCTTTATCAGCATGATCAATTGCTTCACCTTTAAGTTTTCTTCTTATTATTGCAAATAGTGTATCCATAATTGGAATAGCTAGTAAGAACATTGGAATAATAAGTGATGTTAATGTAGTTGTTTTAAATCCAATTAAGAATACAACTGACATCATTAATCCTAAGAATGTACTTCCTGCATCTCCTTGATATATTGAAGCTGGTGGGAAATTGTGAACTAAGTATCCTAAAGTACTACCTAGCATTATAATAGTTAAAATAATATCTAGTCCACCAAACTTATTTAATAAAAATCCTATAATTGCTATTGTTAAAAAGTATATCGAAGATATTCCAGCACATAAACCATCTAATCCATCAATCAAGTTAATTGCATTTATCATAGCTACTATTATTAATATAGTAACAAATGGAGCAAATACACCAAAATTAATTGATAATCCAAATATACTAGCCTTTGATAACTCTAGTCCTCCATAGAAAACTACTATACAAGCAACTATTATTTGAACAATTACTTTGTATTTATTAGGCATTGGTGTTTCACTCTTAGTCATATCATCAAATAATCCAAGTAACATTATCAAGAATGATGATATTAAAATTGATAGCATTAAATTATTCTTAGGAGCAAATAACATATAACCTAGTAAGAATGCAAAGAATATACCTATTCCACCTAGCAATGGTACTGGTTTTGTATGTATTTTTCTCTTATCATTAGGATAATCTAATACCTTTAAAAATATAGCTACTCTCTTCATTATTTCTACAAATACAATTGATGCTAAGAAAGTAACTCCTAATATCAAAAATATATTGTATCCGTTAACGTTAAAACTCATATAATCACGTCCTATGGATATTATACTATAATAAATTATAAATTTTCAACTAAATGCAGTGTAAAGTCCGTTGTATTCTAATGAAATGAGATTTGTTTTTTGCTATAATGATATTAATAAAAATGAGGTATAGGAGGTGTATTTAAATGAAAAAGAAGATATTATTCTTTATAATCGTTTCTTTATTCTTTTGTATGCCTACTGTTTTACTAGCCGATTATGATGCTTATATCAACGATAATTACGTTAATATAAGAAAGAGTGCTACTACCTCATCAACCTCTTTATATAAGGTGAATAAGAATACTGAAATAAAAGTTGTTGATAAAAAGTTAATATCAGGATCTGGATGTTCTAGTAAATGGTATAAAATAACTTATAAAGGAACAACTGGATATGTTTGTTCTCGTTATGTAAGTTTTAAATCAACTACTTTTAGTGGAATAAATGTTATAGATTATACTGCAAGAGTAAATGCTAACAATGTAACAGTTAGAAAAGATAAAACTACTAAATCAGATGCACTTGCTACACTAACTCTAGGAGCAAATGTAGAAATATTATCATCTCATGAAGCGTCTAATTCAGGATGTTCTACAAATATTTGGTATAAAATTAGTTATTACAATAATAAAATTGGATATATGTGTTCAAAATATGTAACAAAGAAATCTGATATAACATCAACTAATGAAGAGTATGCACAAGTATTAAGAGAAGAAGGTTTCCCAGATAGTTATATTCCATATTTAACATACTTACACAATAAATATCCAAATTGGACATTTAAAGCTAAAAATACAAATTCTAATTTTGCTGATGCTGTAGATGCTGAAGAAGGCATTAACTATATGCAAACAACAAATAATAATTATAGAATTTCTACAGTTCCAGCTGAAGGATCTACTTGGTTTAGAGTAAACGAAGGTGTTATAGCATTTTATATGGATCCTAGAAACTGGTTAACTAAAGAAAGAATATTCATGTTCGAAAAATTAGATTATGCTGATTCTTATGAAGATATGTATCTTGATTTAGTTAAAGCTCTATTTGGAGATGGAACACTAGGAGCTGATACATATACAGTACCAATGTGTACTTATGGAAAACAATATAGAGTTAGTCCACTTCACATTGGAAGTAGAATTAGATTAGAAGTTGGAAAGAATGGTAGTCATTCAACAGATGGTGGATCATTTACTTATAAAGGTAAAACATATAGTGGATATTATAACTTCTTTAATATAGGAGCTTATCCACAAACTATAGATGGTGTTGAATATTCAGCAATCACTATGGGACTTGTTAAAGCTAAAAGTAATGGATGGAATACTGTTGAAAAAGCAATCGAAGGTGGAGTTAAATTCCTAGCTAATGGTTATATTACTAAAGGACAAGGAACACTATATTATCAAAAATTTAATGTTTCACCAGATTCAGAACCATATTCAACAAAATACTTACATCAATATATGACTAATATTCAAGCACCAGCTACTGAAGGAAATCAAAACTATAATTCATATAAAAGTTCTGGAATACTTTCAAATCCATTTATTTTTGAAATACCAGTTTATAATAATATGCCAGCTTATACTTCTCTACCTGCTTCAGGAGATGGAGATAATACGCTTAAATCATTAAGTGTTACTGGATTCTCTATTGAACCTACATTTGATAAAGATGTATTAAATTATGAAGTTAATGTACCAGCAGGAACTAATACAGTTACAATTGTTGCTAATGCTAATTCATCAAAAGCAACTATTAGTGGTGCTGGAGAAGTAGAAATAACTGAAGATACAACTGTTATTACTATTACAGTAAAAGCTGAAGTTGGTGATGAAAAGAAATATGTTATTACTATATTAAGAAGTACTACTACAAATGGTGATAATGGTAATAGCGAAGTTCCAGGAAATGGTGGAAACACTGATCCAGGTGAAGGAGGAAATACTACTCCTACTACACCAGAAGTAACATATAAGAGTGTAGCTCAAATATTAAAAGATTCTGGAATTGATGTATCAAATAAAACAATAACTAATATAAAATATAATGTTAAAGCATCAACAGTATTAAATAAATTAACTAAGAATGGCGCTAGTAGTGTAGTACTTAAGAATAAGAGCAATACAGTTATTAAAGATAGTACACTAATAGGTACTGGTTCTACTGTAACAATAACTAGTGGAAATGAAACTGTTACTTATACATTCGCTATTAAAGGTGATATATCAGGTGATGGTAAAATAACTATGGTTGATTTATTACAAGTATTAAAACATATTAAAAATGATAAAAAATTAAGTGGTGTTTATTTATCTTCAGCAGATACATCTCTAGATAATAAAGTAACTATGGTCGATTTATTAAAAATATTAAAACATATTAAAGGCGATAAAAAGTTATAGGAGGATATAAATGAAAAAGATAATTAAGGGATTATTACTTGTTTTGTTTGGGTTATTTATTACTATAAGTAATCCACAAAACTTACTAGCATCTTCTGCATCAATTAGTATATCCTCTTCATCAAGTAAAGTTGTTGTAGGAAAAACATTTCATGTTTATTTTAAAGTATCATCTTCTTCTAAGATTGGTACCGTTGAATTTACCCCAACATATGATAAAAGTGTATTAAAACTTGTAAGTGGAGATACTCATGTAACAGATTATGATGTTTATGGTAAAAAATCAAAAACATATACTTATACTTTTAAAGCTATAAGTAGTGGTTCATCAAAAATATCTATTAAATCATATGAAGTATTAGACTTTGATACTAAAAGAATGTCTGTATCAGTTTCAACAAAAACAGTTAAAGTTATAACACAATCTCAACTAGAAGCTTCATATTCAAAAAATAATGATTTAAAAAGTTTAAAGATAGATGGATTAACACTTAGTCCTAAATTTGATGATGATACATTAAAATATACTGCTCAAGCAGGTGCTAATACTACTAGTATCAATATTAAAGCAACTGCAGAAGATTCAAGATCAAAAATAAGTGGTACTGGTAAAAAAACTGTATCTGAAGGAGAAAATAAATTCAAAATTGTAGTTACTGCTCAGAATGGAAGTACTAAAACATATACAGTAATTGTTAATGTAACAGATCCTAATCCTATTGAAGTAGTAATTAATGATCAAAAATATACAATAGTTAAAAGAGAATCTAATTTAGGAAAAGTAACTGACTTTTCTAATAAAACAATAAAAATAAATAATCAAAACGTCCCTGCCCTATATAATGAAGATAATAAAATAACGCTTGTTGGTTTAAAAAATAGCGAAGGAGACATAGTATTATATAGTTATAATGAAGAAGATAACTCATATAAGGAATTTAATGATATAATATTATCAAAACTTAGAATGATACCGCTTGATATGGATAAAAAAATAAATGATTATAAAAGTGAAACAATTACTATTGATGAAGTAAATGTTGAAGCTTTAAATGTTAATGATCACATCTATATCATTAAAGCTAAGAATTTTGATACAACTGAAGAAGAATATTATTTCTATGATAAAGATAATAATACAGTAATTAAATATTATGAAGGTGAAAAAGATAATTCCCCTATCATAATAAATTCTGATGTATCCCATTATAAAAAGATGATAATGCTTCTAGGTATAGAAACAGTTGTTATAATATTTGTTCTTATTTGTATATTGATTAGAAAAGTAAGAAGAAATAAGAAGAAAAGAGAATACTTACAAAAGAAGATAGAAGAAGAAAAGAAAAGAATTGAGGAAGTTGAACAACTAAAAAGTGAAATTAAAAAATTAGAAAGTAAAACTTCGAAAACTAAAGCTAGAAAGAAAGAAGTGTCAAAGGATGAAGTCAAGAAAAAGAAGTAGATTATTAAGAGCAATTATTAGTTTTATATTTATAGTAGTACAATTTGTATCCTTAGTAGCATTAAGTTATTCATTAATACTATATAAAGGTGTTGAAACATTCTATAGATGTTTTGCTATTTTAATATTCATATATTTCTTTTTCTTTTTTTCTTACCTATTACTTAGAAGTATTAAACTAAAAACTAAAAAATCTATTTTGATTCCATTATTATTATCAATATTAATTTCAACATTATCATTTGGAGTCTTTTATTACTTAACAAAGATTTATTCTTCTATAAATCAATATAGTAATAAAGAAAATATGTATTATAGTTCTTTAGTTACATATAATAAAGAATTAAATAGTGAAAAAGATTTAAATAAAATGAAAATTGGTATTGTAAATGATCAAAAAGATATAGAAGGATATATTCTTCCTAGTGAAGCAATAAGTAATCTAAAATTAGATAAATCAAATACAATAGTTAAATATGATTCTACTATGGAATTATTACACGCATTAAAAAATAAAGAAATAGATGCTGCTTTCTTTAGTAGAAACTATATAGATATGTTCTATTCTGTTGAAGGATTTGAAAATATTGAAGAAGAAACTAAAGTACTATATACAATAGAAAAAGAATATGAAAGTAATGAAGAAGATATAAAGAATTCAACAGCATCATTTGATAAACCACTTAGTATGTTATTAATTGGAGTAGATTCTTCACAAGATGGTGTTACTTCTGGATATAATGCTGATGTATTATTACTTGCTACATTTAATCCAGAAACACTAAGAGTGACACTTACTAGTGTACCAAGAGATATGTATCTTAAAACTGCATGTTCAAATGGTAAGTATAGAAGAATTAATACTACTACTTGGGGAAGCTCATCTAGTTGTGCTGTTCAAACAATAGAAAAATTATTTGATGTAGATATTGATTATTATGCAAAAATTAATTTTAAGGGTGTTGTTAAATTAGTAAATGCTATTGGTGGAATAGATGTTAATGTAGACTACCCTATTTGTGAACAAAATAGTTCAAGAAAATGGGGAAAGAATACTGTATTTATTAAAAAAGGAAAACAACATTTAAATGGTGAACAAGCTTTAGCTTTAGCAAGAAATAGACATAAACCTAATGACGGAAGCAAAGCTGGTACACATATGGCTAAATATTGTCCTACATGGACTAAAGGATCAAGAAATGATTATACAAGAGGAAGAAATCAAATGAAAGTAATCTTAGGAATAGTTGATGCTGCTACTAAGATTAAAGATCCAAATAAAGTAATATCTGTATTAGATACAATTAAATCTAACTTCCAAACTAATGTTACATCTAAAGACTTGCTTAAGATGTATAACTTAGCTAAATCAATTGTTATATCTGATAATACAAACTTAGTAAATGTACAAAGAAGTCAATTATCTGGATATGATGCTTGGGGATACGTATATGATGTATCATCAAAGAGTTATCCTGCTGTTACTATTCCATATAAAGGAAGTATTCAAGATATAAAAGATGAAATTAAAGCAAATTTAAATAATCAAAGTATTAAAGCAATTACTAAAATATCATTTGATTTAAATAATCCATATAAAGACACTATAGTTGGACAAGATAAATATAGTGAAGCTAAGATAGCTACATTAAAAAATTTATCATCATATTCACTTGAAAAGATTAAAACATATGCATCAAGTAATGGATTAAAAGTTAAGTTTATTGATAAATCTACTAATAAAGAAGTTATAGATATTGATAATTATAAATTTAGTTCTCAAAAAGAACATGTTGATACTATACTTGATCAAATAAGTACTTTAACTATATATGTTAAAGAAAAAGTTGTTTATACACCTCCTGAAGAAGAAAGTACAGAAAGTGAATCAGGAGATAATACTGGAGAATAATAATTCTCCTTTTTTAATGCAATAAAAAAGAGTATCACTACTCTCCTTTTACTATATATAATAAATCTTTATCTTTTATTACTGTTAGTTTAATACTCGTTTCATAATTGTTTTCTTTAGTATATGTCCATTTTAATGATACTAAGTATGCTGGATATTCTGTTTTATTATAAGTATACTTTGTTTCAAATACATCTGTTACTTCAATACTTGCAACTTCAGGTAAAGTTTGTTTTCTTTTACCGTCTAAATTGTTTTTAACATTTTTATATAAAGTATTACCCATATTTTCTTTAAAGTTTTCTCTTAAATCCTTATGAATAAAATCCAGACCACCTATATCAGTACCTGATACTTTATTACTAAGAGTAAATACATCTATTATAAAAAGTTTTGAGATACTTTTTGCATATTCTTCATAATTTATAGGGGTTTCATTTAAAATCTTCTCTAGGGCCTTAAAATTAGTCTTAAACAGAGGAATATCTCTTTCTTTTAATGAATAACCATATAAATCTAATGATATTAACTTCTTAGTAGGACTTTGATCCTTAATAAAGTCATTATATGCTTTATATCCAACTATAGAAAATAACATTATTCCTATTAATACAAATAATATAATTATTCTTCTATCTTGTTTCTTACTCACTTGTACACTCTCCTATCTTGCTTTCTTCTCTCTTAATCAAATCATGTACTATTATACCATTAGATACCTCTAGTATTTTACTAGCTTCAGTTTTTAATCTATCAATATAATCAGTTTCTATTGGTTCATTAGTAAATGAAATATATTCTTCATTTAAATCACTATAATAAACTTTATCTGTTAATACATTTCCATTAGGAAATACTACTATCTTTTCATCATTACTAAATATATCATGTCCTAATGAGAATTTTTCTTTAAAACCAAACATATTAGCAATAGTAGGAAGTATATCATACATTCCCATAACACTATCTACTTCTTTATTAAATTTTTCTTCTCCACTCCATATTATTAAAGGAGTATTTTTAAGTAGATCATAATTATAACCATATACATCATAATAATCTTCATCATCTTTAGATTTAATATTATTAGTTTTAGGATCATAATTATATAACAAATCAAATTCATTTCTAGGAAGTCTAGCTTCATGATCTCCATATAATATGAATATTGTATTTTCATATAAATTATTATCTTTTAATAATTCAAATAGTTCACCTAATGCTTCATCAGCATAATGAGATGATCTTATATAATTACCCATAGAAGAATTCTCTAAATATGGAGCATAATCTACTACCTTATTACCATCTCCATCTTCGTGTGAATATTTCATTCTAACATCAAATTCACCATATTTTGTTAAATCACTAAATGGTGAGTGATTAGATAATGTAATAATAGTGCCTAAATACTTTGATTGAGTAGCTTTTATATTATTTAACATTGGTATTATTTGTTTATAAAATGCTTTATCTGATAAACCTAAACCTACTATATCTGGACTACTATTATCTTCTGGTATTTCTAAATTATCCTTAGCATAGAAATCCATATATCCTAAATTCTTATGCATTACTGCTCTATTCCAATACTCTCTATTATTCGCATGCATTGAGAATGTATAATAACCATTATTTTTAAAATATTCAGGCATACCATAATATTCTCTATCAAAATAATTAACAAATACTGTTCCACTAGAAGATGGCATTAAACCAGTATTTAAAGTAAACTCTGTATCAGAAGAAGTACCTACACTTATTTGAGGATAGAATTTACTAAAGTATATTCCTTCATTAACTAACCTATTTATATTTGGGGTAACATATTCTCCATTTATTTTTAAATTAACTAAGAAATTTTGAATACTTTCCATATGTATAAATATAATATTCTTATCTTTAAAGATATTTGTATATTCATTTTGTGTATTATCTTCTTTTCTACAAGAATAGTATTCTCTAAATTTTAAAGCAGCTTCATCATATCCATTAAGTGTATTTAATTTAGGACTAATACTTTGAATAATATCATTAATAGTATATACATATAAACCATATTTATTAACTACAGAACCTCTATTCCATAATTTAACAAATCTACTACTATCAGCTGTAGTCATAGTTAAAGCTAAGAATACAAATATTAAGCAAGATACAATAAAAGTATTTCTAAACACTCTTTTATCATTCTTATTATTATCAACATAATCTATCTTTTTGAAATATCTATGAACTACGATTAATAAAATTGGATATATTACATAAACAAATTGTCTTAAATGCATTTTAGCCCATAATGAATCATTTACTTGAGTTACCATAGATGCCGTATCAATTAAATTAATAGAAATATATGATTGATAAAAATCGTAATACAAAGCATTTCCCCAAGCAAGAACACTATTGAATCCTAAAAATACCATATAATATAAAAATCTATGTTTAGGTTTTAATAAAAATGAAAATGAACCAACAAATAAAGAAAACATTAAATTAGAAAGTATAGATTTAGAATGCCCTATTGTTCCAATTGTTAGTATATTTAAAGTTGATCCTAATAGAGTTAAAAGTAAAACAAAAATTATAAATAACTAGTTATTTATAATAAATGATTTAATACTATTTAATATGTTATTAACTCTCAATTTCATTCCTATTCCTCGCTAGTATTATAGCACTATAATCAAGTTTTTTCAAACAAGAAAAAAGAGCTTACGCTCTTATATTTATTATTCTCCACCGCCGTCGTCGCTACCATCTTCGCCAGTTTTATTTGTACAAGACCATGGTGAATTAATACATGTCATACAATCTTCATATGAATTATCACCAACGATAGTCATAACTACACCAACTAGTGATACTACTAAGAATACAAGTACAGCTGCGATAGCACGTTTAATAAGTTTTTGTTGTGCTTCTTTAATTTTATCTTCACTCTTTTCAGTAACAGCTTTTGCTAAGTCAACCATACCTACTACGATTAAGATAATTGGTACAATAACTTTAATTCCCCAAATAACTATTCCTACTATTCTTAGTACTGGTCCTAAACCACTACATACTTCTGCAGCATCTAAAATATACATATCTAACACTCCTTTACTTTCTAATATAATTTTATCTTAATTTCAATATATTTGTCAATCTATATTGACATTAATATTACAAGTTAATCTTGTTAGCGAATTTTTTAATTGGATCAATATTCTCTTGTCTATCATCGACTGGAGGTATTGAAAATAATACGCTTAATTTTGTTTCATATTCAAATGTTGCTATATCTTCACTTCCAAGACTACATTTATTTAATATAATCTTTTTATCTTTTAATTTTTCAAGTATACCTTTATTTTTCTTCATCATACGATTAATCATAATTGTTGATGGTTCAATTAAATAATATACTTCAGTACAAATATCAACATCTTCATAACTATTTAAATCTACGAATATAATATCGCAAGCATTTCTCTTCATTATTTCTTTTAAAAGATCTGTAGCATTTGCACTAACCATATCTTTATCATTGAAATATAAGAAATCTACTTTATCAACTTCTACAGCAGATACATTTCTATATCCATTTAGCATTTTCTTTAGCATATAGATAAGTGATGTACTACCTGCATGTGAAGTAACATTCTTAAATCCTATAATTCTTAGTTTTCTTCCACCACCATCAGATATAGGACCTGGATCTGAAACATAGTGCTCAACAATAGTTGTTTGTTGTTGAGGAGCTTCTTGTCCTTGATTTAAATCTTGTAAACTATGGATATTAACAACATCTCTATAAGTATGTGGATGTACTAACAAATAGTTAATACCCTCAGCATTCTTAGTGAAGTTATAAATACCAAGTGAGATAAGTTTAGAAAGATATGATTTAGATTCAGTTTCTGGAGAATCATCTAATAAAAGTATAACATTCTCCATATTGATATTCATTGCTAGCTTTTGTAAATTATCAGTATTTTGATAATCTCTAATAGCAGTAATATCTAAAATCATTTTGTCATAATAGAAATTAGCAAAAGTATCTATAATTTCATCAACATTATAAACACCTTCTAATGACTTCATAACCTCAATGTTTAATCCCATTAATAGTTCTTTATATTTGTTATAAACCATTACATTCATAATCCTTTTTCCTCCTAAATCTAATCTAAGTTTTCAGTACAAGGATAATTACTCATATCAGAATAAATTGTTCTTGTTTCTCCAGTAATTGGTATTTTTACTGTTATATTAATAACTGGTAGTTTCAATGCAATATAAGTAGTAATTTTATAATGTGTGTTTGAATTTGGTACATTATTAGGACAATATTTAACAACACAATATCCACCTTCTGTTGTTACATTTTGTGAACCGTTTTGTGTTCCTTCACAAGCTATTCCTTGTGATCCAGTATAATTGTAACCTGTATTTCTTATAAGCTTATAAGCTTTTCCTTCCACAGTTTTACTCAATTCTTCTTCAGTTCTCGATGCTATATCACCTTCACCAATAGTATATCCTTCATATTCTTCTATAAAAGATATAATATTGTTTTTAACATTGAAAGCTTTAGTATAACTAATAGAATAAGCTAAGAATCCAGAGAAAAAGAATATAAATACAATTACTATACCAAATAACCAAGCTCCACCAATTGACTCTCTCATATATTTAAACTCCTTTTAATTCCCGTACTTAAAAAAACTATAAACTATAATCACTATAGTTTATAGTTTTTATTCTTTATTAATTTATTCCTACACAGCTTTGACCTTTACAGCATTTCCACTCATTAACTTTTGCATTTGAATCATTTAATTGAGTAGTAAGCTTTGAGGCTTGCCATCCGTCTCCATAAGTATTACATGTTTGTTGTACAAGCATTCTTTGTACCATAGGCCAAATAACTAGGTAAAAAACTGCTCCTAATGCTGCTACTGCAATTAAAGTAACAACTGTCATATTTAATTCACCTGTCGCTTCTTTCATTTATTAAATCCTCCTTATATTTCTACTAATTTAATTATATAACATAATTTTTTTTTATTCAATCATTTTTCCTTACATACTGCCAAACATTTGTAAAAGAGAGAATAAAATGATTGCCATAACACCTGCTCCTGTTGAAACAAGCATTGTCATTGTTTTCTTTTCCATTGTATCTAATCTTTCTTTATACTTAGTATCTCTTGATTTAGCTTGTAAGTTAGAAATTGTTCTAGAGAATGTAATCAATTGTTCTTGTTTTCTTTCTTGACTACCAAGACTAAGTCTATAAAGAAGTCTCATCATACGCATTGAATCTCTAACTGGATAACGTCTAGCAAATGCCATATATGGCTCTATTGTAGAATCTCCAGCATCAATAGATGCAATTAATTCACGAAGACCAGGTTTAAACATTTCTGGTGCTTCTTCTAAACTTCTAGTAATTGCTACTGGAACTGTATAGTGTTGAATCAAGATTTCTAAACTCTTTAAATAATATGGTAGTTTTAAATTAATTTCATGTAGATGAGCTTTATAAAATCTTTTTAACTTACTATAATCATCTTTAAATATTAAATATGTTAAACCAAATACAAGTACTAGTTTTACAGCAAAGTTTATTCCAGATACACTAGTAATCATTATTACTATACCTATTATAAATGTTAATATTGCTGTTTTTACTCTTTTATTAAATCTTTCATTAGGATCTACTTTTTCTCCATATCTACTATTTACATAAAAGTCATAATCTTCTTCTTTTAGTTTTGAGAATACTGCTTTATTATCTGTAACAAATTTATTAAAACTAAATGCTCCTATGTAATTAAATACTAATATTAAAATAACTCCTACTGCTAATATTTCAATTCCTGTAAACATTACTCAGCACCTACATCCTCATGGTAATATTTAATTCCTGTAACTAGGAAGAATGTATTTATAAGTATTACCCCATGAAGTAATACTACTACATACCATTGTTCAAGTAATTTTATATAACTATCATTTCCTAATAATAATTGAACTAATAATATCAAGAAATATAAGGCTATACCGAATGTTACAAATTGTTTAAAGAAGTTTGCTCTATCAATTCTATCACGATATACACTTTCAACAAGCATATCTATATCTTGTGACATACCTTCTAAAGCTTCACCCGAGTCTTTAGAACCTTCTTTTGTTATTTGAATAAATAATTGATGCATATTTCTAATAATGTAGTAATCATATTTTTCATTCATAAATCTTATTGCTTCATCTATAGTACCATTATCATATGCCATTTGAATCATTTCTTTAATATCACTTAGAAGTGGATCTTCAAGTACTCCTGAATCTCTAACACCTTCTAATGATTTAACGAATGATTGAGTTGTGTTATATTCCATAATAACGTTAGTTGTATATATTTGAACTTCTTCAAATATATATTCACTATATACCTTTTTGCATCTTAGATATGCTAAATATGGAACAAACAATATTGCCGCTACAGCATATATTATTGACCAAATAATACTATAGAAATATAAGTATGCAACAAAGGCAGCTACTACACCGAATAGTATAACTTGTCCTATATATTGCTTTGAAGTATATTCTTGTCCTAATTCTTTAGCTTTTTCTCTAACTACTTTAAAAGAATAAGGAGCATATCTTTCATAAGTATTACCTATTGTTCTTGCAATAAACTTATATGAATTGTTACCAGTATTTTTTCTATAAATATAGATAAATACAAGAATTGCTGCAATTACAAATACTTCTATATACATCTTCTACACCTCCTACATTTCAACTATTTCTAGTCCATTATTAACTTGTGTACTTACCCCCACTCCAACAGCACTTGTTGCTACTTGTGAAACTGGTGAAACCGGAGCAACTGCTGGTTTTGGTGTTACTGGAGCAGCTGGTGCAACTGGGGCTGCTGGTGCAGCTTGTGTTGTTTGTGCTACCGGAGCAACATTTGGTTGGGCAACTGATGTTGCCTCATTATTTATCTCACTGAATTCATCAGATGATTCCGTTATTTCTTCTCCTTTTGGAATAAAAGGATCTTCTCTCATTACTACACCTTGACTAGCTAAGTAATCAATTAAATGAGATGTTGGGTTATTATATCTTTCATTTCCTGCTAAATCTCTTTGATATAAAACATTTGCTTTAGCTTCATTAGCTTCATCATCTACATAGAACTCAACAACTTGAGTAATTTCTCTTTGGAATCTATCATATTTCTTAGAATAGAAACCTTTAACATGAATACCCAATTGAATATATCTATGCATACTTTTAACAAATTGATCAATATCTTGACTTGATTCAAGAAGTGAATATAAACGCATTGGAATACTTGATGCTTTATCAGAGTGTATTGTTGATAAAATGTTGTGTCCTGAAGAAATACTATTTCTAACAGCAGTAACAGCTTCAGCAGAACGAACCTCTGATAGTAAAATCCATCTTGGGTTTTGACGCATACAAGCTACAAGAACTTCTGAATATGAAGCAATATTATTTGTTTTCATTGCTACAATATCTCTTGTTGGATAAATCTTATCTAAGTGAAGTTCTAGTGTATCTTCTATAGTTATTATCTTTTCATCTTCTTTTATATGGCTGGCTAAGTATTTAACAAGCTCTGTTTTACCTGAACCAGTTTCTCCACTAACAATTATATTGCAGTGTCCTACAACACAAGTCATTAAGAATTCATGAAGTTTTAAAGATACATAATCTTCTTTTATTAATTTTTCTTTATTTAACCTAATCATCGCTGGTGTTTTTCTTATAAGAACAGCGATTCCATTAGTTGCTATTGAATCGTGAACAAAATTAAGACGTAACTCAGCACTTTCAGCATCTAGTAATGGATGGGCCATGTTAAAAGTTTTACCCATAACGTTAGAACATTGGAAAGCTAGTTTTTCCATAACATCATTATTTAAACCTTCTATATGTTCTTGGTATACACCTTTGGATAAAGATTTAACCCACAATTGTCCACCATTAGAATATGAAATATCGGTAATATCGTCATTTTCTAATAATGGCATTAGCAAACCAAAATCTATTTGTGAAAATACAATTGCGTCCATTTTTATTCCCTTTCGTTTATTCTTTTTTTAATTCTTTTTTATTCTATTACTGTAATACTCTTATCTACATCTATTTTTTCGATAATATCAGGTTCTAAATATTGAGAATTACTTTCGATATAAGATAATATCTTTTCATTACCTAATGTAGTTTCAGCATTATAGCTTGCATTTCTTGGAACTGGTAATATTGTTCCACCAGAAATGTAGTAAGCTCTCTTAATAACTGAGAACATTTCATCTGGTACAGCAAATATTAATGCTTCTGCATTCTTTTGTTCTGCACTCTTCTTGAAAATGTGTGATCCATTTTCATCTTTAACTGCTAGTACTTCAATACCTTCAATTAAAGGTCCTAAGAACATTTTATTATTTACTGTATTTTGATAATATAAGTCAATTTTATCTCCAGGATAAATTGAGTTTCCAAATGTAGAAGTTGAATTAACTTTTAATGAGAAAATTGTGTATCCCTCTTGAATATCAGCCCAAGCTGAGTCTGGCATTTGTTTCCATTCAACTACTGCACTTCTATAGAACATTCCACCTTCTGGAATATAAGTATTATAATTAACATATTTTCCTAATAAGTCATTTTTATTAATAATAACATTACTAGTAATCATAGAATGAGCAACTTTAACAGTTGTAAATAAATCTTCTGTGATTTCTTCTCTTGCTTGAATATCTCTTTTAGCAATTGGTACACTTACAGCATTTATTGCTGTATTTACTCTATATCTATAAGCAAAGAATAGAATAACTATACAAGCTATTAATGATAATAAAGTAACAATACTTTTGTTATGAAATAATTTACTAAAGAATTTCATTATTCACTACACCTCCCTGTTTCTGCCTTATCTAATTGAAATAATTCATCACTTACAGCATTACTTCTAATTTCTTCTTCAATTAAACTATTTACTATTGCTGTTTGTTTTGGATTTTTTGAATAATTAGCATTTCTTTGAACAGGTATTATTCTACCAACGTTACGATTCTCAGCTATCTTCAAAAGTCTAAATACTTTGTTTGGCACACTAAATAACAAGAATGCTGGCACTCCTGGATCTCCATTAGTTTCAAATACATTGTTACCATTTGAATCAGTAACAGATAAAACTTTAATACTTTCAATAAATTTTCCAAACCATACCACTTGTTGTCTATTTACTACTTTAGATGTTTCAAAGTAAAGGTCAATATAGTTTCCTGGGAAAATTGAATTTCCATATGTTGTTTCAGGATCTACTTTCAAAGCATATACTGTATAACAATCTGGAATATCTTCAAATTCACTTGAAGGCATATCCTCCCAATTAACTACCATACTACTATAGAACAAACCATTTTCTGGAATAACTGCCTTATTTGAAACATATTTTCCAATGATTAAGTCCTTATTAATTATGGCTCCTCCCTTTACAATTCCACCTGGAACTTTCTTAACCGCAACCATATCAGATGTGATTAATGTTCTAGGTCCAAGCTCCCTTGTTGCATATGGAACACTAACTGGATCAGTAGCTTTCTTAATTCTAAGATAGTATGCTCCATATAGGATTCCTAGCGATGCTAAAATAGCAATAATAGTAACAGTATTTTTATTTTTTAAAAATCTTTTAATACCAACTAATATACTTCCCATTTTTATTCCTCCATATATTCTTACATTATTCTAATTAATTATAACACAATTCTTTTTTGTTTTTCAATACAAACTAAAAAATATATATTAAATGGTTTACAATTAATATAAATTAAAAATAGTTTAGGTTAAAAACCTAAACTATTCTTAAAATAATGACAAAACATATATTTTTAATATGAAAAATGCAAATGCTATAAATGATATAGTAAACAATGGATAAACTATTATTTTACTATTCATAAAACGTAGCTTTTTATTAATTAGATTTAGTACAACAAATATTAGAAGTGAAACCACTGATATTATAGCCCCCATCTTAAACCATTTTTGTTTATATACTACTTCAATTACATTATTACCCTTCTTAACATCTATAGATAACAAGTTATATAAATTGCATTTATAATCAACTTTTTCACCATTAACTCTTACTTCATAATTAGAAGTATAATTAATTGGTAATAATACACTTGTATCTTCTAAAGCATTATATGTGTATGTTTTAGTTGTACCACTAGTTTTTACACTAACATCTTGATTTCCATATGTATTTATAAATTTATTAAATTCAGTTTCATCAAATTCATACAATGTATAATTCATATCTATATTAGGTAATCCAAATTTAACAATTCCATCAACATTACTTTCGAAAGATACCATATCTACAAAATACCTAATTGAAATATCTTTATAATATGAGATTTCTTTTTCTTTATACTTAAAGTCTAAATCTACTTGCTCTTGATTCTTCAATTTTTCATTTGCCTGATCTTTATCAAACTGAATAAACAATATATAAGTTTTACCCTTTTTTGCATTAAATACTAAATAATCATCTTGTATTTTAGAATTAATACTATTATAAATATCTTTATTACCATTAAATAATGTTTTGTAAATCTTATTTGAATTAGCAAACACATCTTCTTCTGTTTCATTATATTCTTTTCCGTTATATGGAATTAAATAACTTAGATTATTAATAGCCTTATAATAATTGATATCATCTTTTGAAGTTATTAATTCGTAATACTTTTCATTTAGTTTTCTGCTTGTTATATAGTACTTGTTTTGCATTAAAGCATTATTAAAGAGATTACCACCTTTTGAATTTATTATAGTATCAGTACCACTATATCCCAAGTATTCTCTTTGATCAATTTCACTTTGCTCTACAAAATGAATTCTATTTTCAAGACTAGGTACTTCCAATATATATGGAAAGTTCATATTAGTATCGGATAATTCTAAAACATAATTATAATTATCATTTACTAAATCAAATTTATCTCTTAATGTTTGCATAATCAAAGATGTTTGATCTGGTAAGAATTGCATGTATAAAAGACCAAAGTTTAATGATTGCATTGTTACTAATACTGCTGTTAAGATTATTGCTTTCTTTTTATCATTTTTTAATATTAGCATGTATGCAATTATATAAACTATAAAGATAACTAATAAAACTATGTAACTAGGTGTTTGAATATATCCACTTGCATAGTAGTTACCATCATAGAAGTCTTTTCTTGTCACCAAGAACGTGATAACTATATTAATCATTAAAAATACAGGAACTAGTATTTTTAAATAACTAGTGTTTTTAGCAGGTTTATAATTGTTATTTAAATAATAAATACTTGTTAATATCATAAAGAACATTATTTGAAATCCATATCTTAATGGGAATCCAGAATGTGATCCTGTATGCCATAAAGCATTTATTGGTTCAATAAACACTCCAAGTAGTAGCATAGCTAACATAGCAATAATAAACTTATTATATTTTTTATCTTTCTTAACAAATAATTGTTTAATACATAAAACAAAAGGTATTGCTAAAGTAAATAGATATGATGACTTTTCAATAAAGTAAGCAAATATACCATCATTACTTGCATTATTAGCCATTCTAGCACTACTACGAGCAAACATAAATCCTGGTAAGAATAATATGCATGACATTAATAAAGAAAATAATGTACATACTAATACTTTAATAGCTTTCTCTTTTTTATGATCAGTTTTCATAAATATTAAAGCAAGTCCTGTTGTTCCAATTATGAATAATAAATCTAACCATGCTATATAATAATTCAACAATAATGTTATTGTTAATAATACAGTATAAAGTTTCCAATTACCCTTCTCTAATAGCTCTTTTAATGAATAAACAAGTAATGGATATATTGCTATTGCATCTAAATACAATAAATTAGTAGACATTATAAAGAAATAACAACTAAGTGAATATATTAAAGTAAATATACATTTATATAATCCTTCTGTTTTAGGGAATATTTTTCCAATAGCTATATATGTCATTAAAGAAATAAATGCCATTTTTAATAAAAATACATATGAAATTGTATATGGAATACTATCTCTACTAAATAATCCAATTATCCAACATAGTGGAGAAATAAAACCATTTCCTATTAAAGAACCAAATGCATTTAATCCACTTCCAAGATTCCAATCGAAAAGTGCAGTACTTCTAAAATGTAACACATCCCATAATTTATAATATGCAGGGATATATCCACTATCAAAATCTATTAATGTAATAGTTCTTGATCCAAATGGGTATATATTACTGCAATAAAAAATAATACCATACCCCGCAATAGTTAATAAAACGCATATAAGTAAATACTTATCAAATTTAAATTTTTTCATTTTCTCAAATCCTCTTCTAATACTAATTATACAATATTTCCAATAAAAAAAATATCTAAATAAATTAGATATTTTTATTTTTTAATGTGAATTAGCAAGTGCTGTCTTCATTCTTTCTAAATCAGCAGTGTTAATAGTTCCATTACTATCTGTATCAGCAATGATTCTTTGTCTTGCTGTTAAACCACCAGTATTACATGTATTCTTGCTTAAGCATCCTGCTATTATATCTACATCTGTTTGATTGAAGTTTCCATCTCCATTAACATCTAGAGGTGTTCCACTATATAATGCTTTCTTTAATAAGATAACATCTATATTATTACATGTATTATCATTGTTAACATCAATAACACTCTTCTTATCGCCACAAGATCCACGATTTAATGAAATGAATTGTTCAATTAGTGGAATATCATCTTCACTAAAGTTTCCATCTCCATTAAAATCTCCAGTAGTTGTTGAATAAATAATATTGAATTCTCCTGTTGTTTCAGTTGTTTCTAAAATACCAGTTATGAATGTATTTACTTCAATATCAGTTCCATTATTCTTAATTATTGTTTCACCTGTATTAGTTCTTATTCTAATTGTTGCTTTTGGTGGATATTCATAAATATCATAAAAGTCTAATTGATAAGTTCTATCAGGATTAACACTTTCAGCAAATCTTCTTGTAAATACTGAAACAAATTTTTCTCTAGACATAACTAATTTTCCAGATTTCATATATGTTCCATAATCGATAGCATCATACATAGATGCTCTTAGTATTTCTCTACTTAAATAATAATCTTGTTCATTTGTTGTTGTTAAATTTTGTACTAGGAATAATACAGCTATAATAACTAATCCTAGACCAATAATCATATAACCCCACATGGATTCTTTCATATATATACCTCTCTTCTATCTTACTGATATAATTATAACAAATTTTTTTTGGTTTTTAAATACCATGTTTAACTTTTCTATATTTATCACTAAATAATGATATAGAAAGAATAGTACTAATTACTGCTAAAAGTATTTTAATGCCCCAAGTAGTTAAGAAAGTCATTACTTTTGACATCATCGTTTCTTCTGTTTCTACCTCTTCTTTAGTAGTTTTTTGACTAATAGTATGATTATAATTATAAATTGATTTTTCTAATAATGATTTAGTAACTTCAACGTTAGTAAATTGTGACTTACACATAAGTAGAGTTTCTTCATAACCATTACACATACTACTACCATAATATTTATTAAAATAAGGCTCTTTTGTTACGATTCTTTTTAAAGCAGTGCAACCATCATCTCCATAAATATCAATGGATACTTTTTCACCACAAGGTATTTTAGAAATAACTATTGTATTATCAGATCCTACTTTATATTTCTTATCATTATATTCAGCATACATTCCTCCAAATAAGTTATAAATTGTTATTGTAAAAGAATTAGCTGATTTTATATAGTTGTTATCATAAGTAATATCTTCTGATAAACTTATATACTCCTTATGTTTCTCCTTATCACAAGTTTTTTCTTCATCTGCATAAACAATAAAAGGAATCATTAATAGTATTAATAAAACTATTTTTTTCATTGCTTACCACCCTTTTCTTCTTTTAATAATACTGCATGTACTACAAGTCTTCTATTATTACCACCAGTACATGTAGATAATGTTAATATTTTATCATTAACGCCAACTTTAGTATCATTCTTAAACATGCTTCTTTTTCTGATCATATTTATGAATTTTTCTTTATCTTTATTTGAACTAAATTTAACTTTTAAATAATCAGTTGTGTAATCTACTTTATATACAGAGAATATTTTGAAACTCATTGTTCCTTTCTCTGTAGTTAAAGATATTACTAAATTATCCTCTTCTTTTCTCCAACTACTGTTAGTTACTTTTCTAAGTGTTCCAAACATAGTTCCATTTAACATACTATGTCCATATATTATTGTATTATCATCCATTTTTTTAACATTATTTCTATAATCAAAGAATAAAGCACCAATACTTGTTTTTCTCTTATAAATATCATGCTTTAAATAATAATTATTATCTGAATGCTTTAATACTGGATAAGATATTTTAGTATTTTTAACTATCAAATACCCTTGTACTTCTTTATTAATCTTTTTTAGCCCTTTTATTGAAGGAGTAAATGTATATCTATCTGTAATTTCTTTCTCAGTTAATTTATTAGCATCTTCCATTCCATCTTCAGAAACTTCAGGAATATAAACTGATTCTTCTTCACCTAGTTCATCTAATTCGTCATCACTTGTATCTATAAAACTACTAGCATCACTTAATATTCTATTTCTCATTTGTTCTACATTGATTTCTTCAATATAATCATATGACTTTACTATTATTAATGATACTACGCATACATAAATACATAATATTGATGCTAATTTTAAATTATTAAATGTTAATTGTTTAAATAAATTAGAACTCAAGAATGAATTAGCATATATTATTCTAAACTCACAAGTATAACTTTCTTTGCATTCATTACTTATTTTCTTTAACCATTCAAAGTTACTTACTATAAAGTCTCCTTTATCATATCCTTGATGCAAATAAATAATTACATTTTTAGACTCATCATTTTTAACTTGTTTAACTATTGCTTCAATTAAACTTTTAGAATATGTATAAATATGAATAGCTTTAAGATTATAGTTTAATTTAAGAAACTCTCTTAAATCATCCATTACACCTGGATATTCCTCATTTATTTTAATTACCTTTTTATAATATAATGTATCTATTTCAAAAGCATCTTGTTGCATTAAGAATCTATCACTTATTTTTATGTCAGATGAAAATACAACTTCACATCCTCTTTTTGAAAATTCATTTTTAATCTCTTTAGGCATATAAAAGCAATATATATGTTTAAGTGTATTTAATTCTAGTAATTGATTATAATCAGTAAGACTAAGTGTAGAATCAAATTCTAAAACTAAAGTCTCAATACTTAGTTTTTTCATTACTTCAATTGGATATTTAAATGTTACTAATCTTAATATCTTTATTGAAGTAAATCCTCCGCTTGATAATACTCCAGTTATATCTTTTATATGTTTTTTAAAATATTTTAGATCATAATAAAGAGAATCTTTATAATAATTGTTTTTATTAATAAAGACAGTTTCATCATCAAGAAGCGTTCTATAATTAAACACTAATGTATTATCTAATTTTGTTAAAACAAAATATTCCTTCATTATATCTCCAATATTATACATAATAATAATATCATAATTTTGAATAAAAAAAAATATGAAACTTATTCAATTCCATATTTGTTTATAATATCTTGAAGGGTTCTATAGTTAATCATTCCCTTTGAACTATCTCTAGCTACTAAGGCATCTCCTTCTTTAATATATATTAATAAAGGAGCTTCATTAATATCTAGAGCTACATTAGGATATTTATTTCTTAACATTCCTATATATTCTTTATTTTTTAAATCTGTAACATCCCAATAAATAACTCTATCTGTGAGATTTTTATTTTCTATTTCTTTATATAGTTTATTTTCCATTCTATATATTTTTTTATCACCAGTATAACTTACATACATTATAGCTTCATTAGCTTCTAACATAGCATAATCAAAATCTTGAGTATTAATTTGATTAATTACTTTATTATTAGAGAAAATACCAATTTCAATTCTATTATTATCATAGTTTAAATAAACAGTTCTAACATATAAAGATAAAGCTATTACCAATAAAGATACACCAAATACTATATAATAATTCTTTTTTGGTATCTTTCTTTCTGTTATTTTTTCAAATATTTTTTTCATGATATCACCTACTAAATCTATGAATATTTTACCATATATTAATGTTGTTTTCCAACAATAAAAAAGAAAGATTTTTAAAATCTTTCTTTAATTCATATTATCAGTATTTACATTACCATATTGACCTGATCTATATTGTGAAGCGTTTCCTCTTAATACATCTAAGAAGTAACTATTACAATTGTAATAAATACCATCTACTGGATCCTTTTCACAATTATAAATTAGTTCATCAGAATATCCACCATTACTATTGTTATATTCTTTAATATTTCTAATTTGTGTTGGATCTAATGTAATACTTGCATCTAAATACTTTTCATCAGTCTTTAGATCACTAGCAGAGTTTTCAATAGCTTCTTTTGCTTTTTGACCATTAGCAGTATTCCAGTTTGATCCTTCTTTAGTATTTCCTGATGGGAATAGATTTGCAGGATCAACGTTTCTATATAATGCTGCACTCTTATCTTCACAACTTGTCTTAGTTGGATCATCACAGTTTGGTTTTTGAACATCTACATAACATTTGAATGTATTGTCATCATTAATTGTTAGTTTTTGAGTTGTATCATTTCTATAGAACATTAATGGTTTAATTGTTTGAGTTACTGTACATCTATGATATAAACCACCACTTAGTGAAGTTCTACAAGCATCTAAGTTGTAAGCATCTTTATCAACTGGATAAGAGAAGCTTGCTAATGTTAATAGGTTAGCATTTCCTGTTCCTCTAACAACTTTACCAGTTCCCATGTCTGCTTGGAATTTATCATTATTATAATAATTTATTTCAGCAGTTACTGTGAATCTAGCATAATCATTTGTTGGAACATCTATATTCTTACCTCTAAATAATGTGTATGTCTTCTTTGCAGCTGGTTTATTTGCTGGGTAATTATATGATAATGCATCATTGTTTGGATCATATCCATAACATAATTCTCCAGTCTTATCTTTACAATAACTAATTCCTGATAACTTACCAGTAAATTTAGAAGCAGCACTGATATTATTTACTCTATTATTTGTTCCTGTTACATCTTTAATAAGTGCTCCAAATCCATATTTAATTGTATCAGCATTTGAACTTGTTGTCTTATTACCTTCTTTATCTGTTCCTAAACCATATGCATTATTTGAACTATAAACTTCTTTAACTTTCTTCATTAATGAAGTTGTATAGTTACGTGGAATATCAACTCCAGCATTCTTGATTTGTTCGGTAGTATAGAAGTTACAATTATAAATATCATAAATTATTTGATTTAAGTTGTCATTTCTTTCATTTTCGCCACTAGCTTTTGTTTTTAAGATATTAAATAATCCATCAAAAGTCTTAGTTTTCTTTAATTCTGTATATTCTTCAGAAGTTAAACCATAAGCAGTCTTTAATTCTTCTAAATTTCCTAAATGAGTATAGTAGATTTCAGATACACAATTTCTCTTTTCTGCTACGATACTTGTTAGTTTGTAATCTAACTTATTAGTTTTCTTAGCAGGGAATTCTATATCATACATGAATGTTTTACCAGATATAGCTTTTACTTTATCTGCTAATGTATATTCAACTTCATCACTACAATATACTCTACAGAAGTTAGTATTAACACCAAAGTAACTACTATAATCGTATCTAGTCTTAGCAGCAGATTCATTTAAGTTAAGAATACACTTTAATGATGGATCTTTTACTGTTGCACTATATACTCCATTGTAATTATTTTGATCATTTACACACTTGTCGTCTCCCTCAGTTCTTAAGCTTGTGTCATCACATCCTCCTGCACACTTATAATTTGTTACTGAGAAAGTTGTTTCTGTTTCTTGTCTATCAACTTCAACTGGTTCTCCTTCTTCATGACCTTCTTCAGTTTCAGTCTCATCTTTGAAGAATGCGAATAATGTTTGATTGATATTAGCATTAGCACAAGAATAATACTTTCTTACGCTATAACTACTTCTTGTTCTTTCATAAGTTACTTTAATTTCAATATCTTTTCCAGCACTTTCTGTTATGTCACATATTGCAAAATTGAATTTTTCAGTTCTACATCCAGAACCTTTAATACATTTTTCCATTTCTTTTTCAGTTACAAGAATGTTTCCATCTTCGTCAACAACTTGAACTTTAACTTTACAATATGGTTTTATTTGAGCAATTACAGCATCTGCTTCACTAGCAGTTTTGCCTTCATTGATTAATTTTGTTCTTAATGCTCCTAATTCAGAATCAGTACATCCTACTTGTTCATCATGAATTTCATTCCAGAATGATTCATGTTCGAATGATACTTCAATCCAAGATTCAGTAACTGTTTGAGCAGTTGCTTCTTCCATACTGAATTCACTTTGTAATGTAGCTCCAGTTGGTTTAGAACCATCTCCACCACCAAATAATCTACTTAAGTGGTTCTTCATGTATTCGTTACCGATTACAGTATTGAAGAATAATTCAAATCCTACTAGATAATCAGAGTCATCACCACACATAACTCCTCTCATTGTTTTAACTTTAGCACTATTTTGATTTCTTAATTCCTCAGTAGTTAAGCAAGCAATCTTTTCAAATGTACTACCATTTAAAACTCCCATTGTATTTCCATTTTCTTCTGGTGGGATATGTGCGTATGTTTTAGCAACATCATAGAATTTTTCTTTTGCTACATACATTATATAATCATGTGTATGTTTATAAACATTAACATACTCATCATTTTCATCTGTTGTATAGTATGTAATAGTCTTACAATCTGAACCACTTACATTTGCAATACCTGTTCTTTCATCTCCAGCTTGTCCAGAGTGAATAGACCAAAGTCTAAGTGCAGTATTAATTGCATCATCGCTTGTATTATAATAAGCACCTTCGATTAATATGTTAGCATAACCACAATCTACAGTACTATAACTGCTTGCACAGTCATAAACATTAAATGAATCATCATATTGATAATTACCTACTCCACCATTGAACTTTTGACTTGGGTTAACACAATATGCTGGTTGACCATCTATTTCAAAGTCAGGAGTACAAGCTTCTATATTTTTATAATATCTTTCGCATGTATATGTAGGACAGTTTAATGTATATTCTGCTACACAAGTACCATCATCACCAAAGCTTTCTCTAGCTGTTGTGATAACATCATCTGTAGCACCTATTTTACTATAAGAATATTCTTTACTATATGTACAAGTTGTTCCTCTATCAACATGTCCTGTTGGAGTATAACCATTTGGGCATTCATAATATACAACTGTTCTACTATTACTTCCACCACATGTTTCAGTATCTGCATCCCATGTACAGCCTCCAGTACATTCTGATTCACTCTTATCTGGACAAGTATTAGTTGTATCATATGAATGATAACTTGCAGTTGTTGTCTTTGTACATGTTACTTTTGCTGATACGTATCTATCAGGATCACTACATCTTGGTACTTCTAGATGCATTATATCTTTGCCATCGTAGCTTTCAACAGTAATTCTTTCTGTTTCATAACCACTATCAAATGCGTCATCATATGTTGAGTAAGTTCCACCTTCAACTTTATAATTTCCTGTCTTAGTCCATTTACATACTGGTAATAATACATCGAAACCAGCAGGTGTAATTCCTGTTTCAGTAATTGTTACTTCTTCATCATCAGGATTACAAACTAATGATGCATTAACAGTAGTTGTAAATAAAGCTACTAAGAATAAAGCAATAAATAATTTAAAGACATTCTTTTTCATATTATCTATTCCTCTCTTCTTTTTTAACTTGTCTAATTTTCCTAATGTATATAATTCCAACAATTAAGATAGGTAATACTATAAATAAACCATAACTGATGATAGTTGATATTACATCGCTAACAGTAGAACCTTTTTCTTTAATATATTTGCTGATTTCTTTATTAAATTGTTCTTCAGTCATATCTTTTGTTGAATTAGTAAAAGTCTTACATAATTCTAAATCGCTATTACCTACACATCTTGCATCTTTTACTTTTCTATTAAATCTAGGAACAGTATATGATAACTTCTTAAGTAATTGTCCATCACATTTACTTTCCTTATTTCCATATACTTCAATTGTATATGTCTCCTCTTCTAAATTAGTAAAAGCTCCAACGCCATATAGATTAACATCTTTAAAGAATTGTCCATTTGCTTTGTTTCCTTTAGAATCAGCAACTACAATTCTAACATCCTCTCTATATGGAGTAATTGATAAGAAATAAGCATATTTAGATATGTCACTATTCATTACAGTGTTTTCTGTAAACTTAGCTTCTACCTTAGTAGCCCATTCATTTAAATCCTCGTCATTACACTCAGCATTAACGTAATTAACGGCGATTAAACTAGCTACTATGAATCCCATCATAATTCTAATAATTTTTTTCATTTACTCACCTACTATCTAATCAATATTTTATCAAAAAAATATTGATTATTCAACAATAAAAGAGAAGATTAAGTAATCTTCTCTCTATTTTTTTAATTTTTACCATTATGTTTTTGATCTATTGTTCCATATTCTCCATTTGTTCTTAATTCTTCCATAAATGGACTTATACAATTTCGGTATGTATCCCCTGAAATCTGGCAGTTAAACACGGCCTCATTAACATATGTATTATTGTTGTTATAACTTTTGATATTCTCAATCTGTACTGGATTTAATGTAATACTATATTGAAGATATTCCTCTGTTGTCCTTATAGTACTAGCAGATTGAGTTATATTTAGCGTTGCTTTTTTACCATTTTCTGTGCCCCAGTTACTATTCGTTTTCGTTGTATATCCATCTGTAGAAGATGGGAACATATTAGCTATATCAACATTTCTATAAGTTGTTCCAATTCTACATATTTGTTTTGATGGATCACATTCAGGTGATGGAATTTCAACATCAACATAACAGCTATGATTCTTATGATTATTAACAGTCGTATAGAATGAATCATTACTATTTTTTCTAAAGTATGTTTCAATTCTATTATAGCTATGTGTAATATTACATCTTCTATAATTAATTCCTTTTAAGAAATCTCTATCTGAGCATACTCCTGAATTATATGCATTACGATCAACAGTATATGCATATGCATCAAGTAATAAGTAATTTTTACCTCTTTCACTACCAGCTGTTATAACTTTACCATCTGGTTTAACTTGATATCTAGAACTGTTATAGAATGATATATCTGTTTGAACAGTAAACATTACATAATCATTTATTGGTATATCTACTTTATCGCTTGAGAATACTTGACCACTTATACGAGTATTATCACCAAACGTTTCTTTAACATCTAATGTTTCTGTTGAACTAGTTTTATTAGTTGGATAATTATATTCATTTTCTGGATGATCTAAATCGTAATAGAAGCAATCCTCTCCAGAACAATATATTAAATCACTAAGTGTATTTTTTGAACTAACAACAGATTTCATTACAGCTGTTTTTCCTGCAGTTGGAGCTCCAAAATCATATTGAATATTATTCATACTAACACATTCTCTATCTCTTTCGGCATCACTAGCTCCAAATTTACAATTAGTATCTGTTCCAATACCATAATTATTACTCTTTTGGAATTTCTTAATAATTGTTTCTTTTATATTTTTAGCTTTATAATCTTTAGGTTTAACAACTCCAGCATCTTTTATTTCTTTTTCTGTATATAAATTACAATTGAATAAATCATATAGAATTCTATTGATGTTTTCTGTTCTTCCACCTTCGTTTTGAGCTTTTTTAACTAAAACTTCAAATAATGTTTTCCAACTATCAATACCTTCTATTTCTTCATCTGTTATACCATCAGAAGTTCCACGTGTAGTCTTACCTAAATTATATATGCCTTTCCAATCAACACTATCAGAGAATTTATTTACATCATAGTATATTTCTGAAACACAGTTTCTCTTTTCTTCTACTATATTTGTAAATAAATATCTAATGTTTTTATCGTTTCTTACTGATCTTTCAATATCATAATAGAATCTCTTACCAGAAGTTTCTTTTATCTTATCGGCCATATGGAATACTACTTCATCACTACAATAAATTCTACAGAATCTATTTCCGACTTCAAACTCATCACTATAATTGTATGAGTTCTTATAAGCAGCACTTCCCATATTTAAAATACATTTTAATGATGGATCTTTAAATGATGAATCATAAGTTCTATTATAATTGCTTGCGTTGTCATCACAATTATCTTTAGAATCTTCTCTTATTGAATAATCATCACAGAAACCAGCACATTTATAGTTACGTATTTCAAATGTCTCTGAATATGGTTCTCTTTCCTCTGTTGGATCAGTACTTGGATGAGTTTCTGTATCTGTCAAATCCGCATCAAATCCAAATAATATTTGATTATTTAATGGGTTAGAACATGATACGTATTTTGTAACACTTTTACTACTTGGTGATTTTTCATAAGTTACAACAATTTTAATTGGTGTTGTAATACTTTCATCTAAATCACAAATAGCAAAGTTTTCTAATTTTCTTCTACAATAGTTTTTAATACAATAATCAGGATATGCAGGTCCATAACCTGGTAGTTCTCTGCCTCTTCCATCAACTAATGATATTTCAACTCTACAGAATGGTTCGATTTGTTCCTTTTGTTCTGCTGTTATTTTACCAGAACTTACCATTTCATCTAATTTTGTACAATCTATTTTAAGATTTGAGTTATGAGTTACTTCTCTTAATTCTTCAAAAGTAACTTGAACATATTGTGTTCCATCTTCCGAAGTCATTAATTCTGCTGTTTCTACTTCTTCACTTATTTCCCCATCAAATAAATCTCTTAAGTGTTCTTGCATTTTATTGTTTCCAAGAACTGTATTAGCAAGTAAAGCAAGAGCTACTTTGTATTCTTGATCTCCTGTTCCACAGGCTACACCTAATTTATTTTTATCACATGTTATTTCAAATACACTCAAATCTCCTGTAGGAATTATTTCATCTTTATATCTAACTTTATCTAATATTACTTTTGCAAATTCCTTATATGTTTCTACATAAGGATTAATTAAGTCTCCTGAATATCCATTAGATAACATAAAGTAAGTTGCAGTTCCACAATTAGTACCTGTTCTATTTGATATACCAATTGTATCAAAACCAGCTTGTTGTGTATGAACACCCCAAAGTCTCATTGCAAATTCTATTGTTTTGTCAGGGATTTCATATTTTGCTCCCTCAATTAATATATTTGCATATCCACAATCTACAGTACTATAACTTGTTTCACAATTTTTAACACTAAAATCAGAGTCCGGAATATACTCAGCAGTTGTTGAATATCCTGAAGAGAACTCTTGTCCAGGGTTAACACAGTAAACTGTTCCTCCTGTTGGAGTTTGAAACACTGGAGTACATAACTCGACTTCTTTATCTTCTTTTGTACAAGTATAAACTGGGCAATAGAATGCATAAGCTATATCGCTTGCATTACAAGTACATGAAGATACTGAATTAGCTGTTTTACATTCTGAAATAGCAGTAGAAACATTTACTTGTCTACTTGTATGTTCAGCATCCCCTTCTTTTTTATCTTCATAAGTCCATGTTTCTTCTTTTTCACACCATTGATCATCTTTATTTGAAGCTTTGTTGAAAGTCCAACCAGTATCGCAACTGATTGTATCTGGATCACTTACGGTTTTAGTTTTTATGCATGCAATCTCGTTTGCACTAAGACCACTTCGATCTACTTTTTTGTCGCATGTAGAACATCCGCCTCCGCCGCCATCATCTACAACCATAGCTTCCATATTTGAAACTTTTGGATTTATAATTAATTCATTATCGAAAATTTCAGGTTTAATATCTAAGAAAGATTTGCTTGCTTCCCTTACAATTTCAGGTCTTGGATTTGGTCTAACTGGGCTAATAACAGTATTGCCTCCGCCGCCACTTGGAGGTGAATCATCGTCTCCTTCTTCCAATTTTTTAACACAATCTTGATCTACATATTCTTCAGTATGTGAATGTGGAGTATATGTTGGACGAACCCTAGCAGTATAAGTACATGGTAAAATTCCTTTAACATACGATTTTGGATCTGAACATATTGGTAGTGAAACTGTAATAACTCCTTTGTTATCAGCTCTTTTTATTGTATACCAATCATGATAATCACCAATACCAGTAACCCAAGTATAGTCACTCCAGTCTTGCCTTCCTCCTTGAGGAACACCTACACCAGAACCAATACTAACTTGTTGGAATCCTGAGATTGTGAATGTACCACAAACAGGCATAGTAGCAGTAATATGAGTTGGACCAAACATAGTTGTCTCAGTCATAAGAACTTTTTCTTCTGAACAAGTTAGTTCATCCGCTACTATCTTATTTGTATATATAAAAATCAAAAAAACTAATAATACTAATTTTGCAATTGTTTTTTTCATATATTTCCTCACATTATACAAAATCATTTTATCAAAAATCTATAAAAATATCTACATTTATAGATAAAAAGTTTTAATTATTATATAATTAGTTAGAGGTATAATTATGCATAAAATATTTAATAGAGAGATAAAATACATTAAAAATGAAAGAATAAAAAATAGTTTAATAACTATGTTAGATAAACTACCATCATACTTTTATGAAGTTCCAGCTAGTAGTACTGGTAAGTATCATCCAGAGTTTTCTCTAGGTAAAGGTGGATTAGTTAGACATACTAAAGCAGCTGTAAGAATAGCAATAGAATTATTTATGGATGAATCATTAAATAATTTTACTGATGATGAAAAGGACTTAATAATAATGGCATTAACTCTACATGATGGTCTTAAAAGTGGACTAGTTAAAAGTGAATATACTGCATTTGAGCATCCAATATTAGTTGCTGATTATATTAGAGATAATAAAAAAGATTTAGAATTAACAGATGAAGAAATAAACTTTGTTTGTGATGCTATTATTACTCATATGGGACCATGGACAAAGAATTACAAAGGAGAAGAAGTATTATCTCCTCCAGAAACTAAATATCAAAGATTTGTTCATATGTGTGATTATTTAGCCAGTAGAAAATTCTTAGATATAAAGTTTGATAAAAATGACAATATAAAAGATGAATAATTAAAAATATTCATCTTCTTTTTTTTCTGGATCTTTTACTTCAGCATTTCCTTTTAAAGTATTAAATTCATCATTATCTTTAAATAACTCATTTGCCTTTTTAGATTCACAAAAGCTTTTAATATATTGTTTATATGATGATTTATCTTCTTTCATTTCATCAATTTTCTTTTTTAAATCTTCTTTCATATTTCACCTATTAACTTTGTATTTCTACAATCTTTAGATTATTATCTCTTGCTATTTCTAATAAATCCGAAGTTAGTTTACTAGTTACTATAATATAAGAAGCTTCCATCTTTTTATCATTATAACTATCACTATTAACTTTTACTATAATTTTATCATCTTCACTTGTGAATCTAATACTTCTTCCTTCGACTAATGTATTATACGCATAAACATTTTTAGTTAATTGACTAACATTTAAGCATTCAAAATTGCTGCCATCATCATTAGTTGAGCATAATACTCTAAAGTCTTGATTAACTACAGTATATACTTCTACACCTTCACGTTCATTCTTAATAACTATATCAGGTCTAGAATTATAAAGAGCTTCTATTTCTCCTATTGAAACAATTTCATTGTTAATTAAATCAACTCTATATTTCTTTAGTTTATTAAATAATTCCATTGTTCCTAGTATATTTCTTTTAACTTTGTTCTTAATAACATTTTCAATAAAAGTAATTAATAAATCAAAATCATTTATTGAGAATAATAACTTAGTCATTGAGAATAATTCAACTTCATCATTAGTAAATACTTTTTTGCCATCTATTTCTAATGTTTTTAAAGCATCTATTTCATATATATCACATACTTGTTTAACAGTATCTGTTTCTAACCATCCTACATCACCTTTTTCATCATAAGACTTATTAAATAAGTAATGACATAGTATATTTTTATATATTTTCTCATCTTTAATATTTGTTAATTCATTAACAACCTTTTTAATAGAAATAATATCATAATCACTTAATTGATCTTTCTTTTCTATCTTATATGGATTAAAGAATGTTGCTAATAATAATGCTAAGTTCTCTAATTCTTCTCTATTTAATTCTTTATCTTGTATATCAGTTATTATTCCTTTATAGTAATTAAAGTTTTCAATTATTCTATATAATGTTTCTTTATTCTCTCCATAGATATGTATTACTATTTCATAATATAATTTAAATAACTCATATATTTTATCTGATTTAACAATTAACAATAGATTAGATATATTAACAAAATTATATTTAGAAAAATCATCTAATAATTCTTTACTAATAAATGATAATTTTGGATCAAATAATTCTAATGAACTTAGATTATATATTTCTTTATTATTATTAACTGTTGTATTATATGCAGTTGATAATATTTCATTTAATAATTTAACACATAGTTTCTTTGAAGTATCAGTTGCATTGTTTTTATACATTAAACATGTACCAATATATATTGATATTTTTTCAAAATTATTCTTTTCAATTATACTTTTATTAAATAGAATCTTCAATAATTCTAAAATACATCTATAATCTCTAGCAAAATTATAATCTTCTAAGTTTTCTAAGTATTCATTATATATTTTATTTATTATTTTATAATATTTAGCATATATATCATTTCCATAGTATGCTTTAAATACATTTAAACATCTAAGGTTAGAATCTATAATTATTCTTTCTTTTTCTTCTTTTGAAACAGTATCTATATATAATGGTGCTACATATGGAAGTATATAATTAGCATCTACCATTATTAAAGTAACTATTTGATCTATTGATAATTTTTGTATCTTACGCATTAAAGTTTTAGTATATTGATAGCTTATATCATTGCTCTTAGGATGAAATCTATATAATTTACCCTTAGCATTTAATACACATTTATTAACTAAAACATTAACTATTTCTTTATTACTTTTACTTTGAATACTATCAAGTAATTCACATATCATTTCTTGAGTATCTTCATTCTTTCTATTTGATAATGATAAATTAACATTCTTTATTAATGAAAAATCATATTTTAATAAACTTATAATAGTAGGCGTTTCTAAATAATTCATTATATATGGACGTCTCTTGACATACTCTCTTTGGATATCCATATCAGATTGTTTAAGTAAATTAATGTCTTCTTCTATTTTTTCTAATTGTGAATTTATATATTTTTCTCTAGCTTCTCCATTTAAATACATAACAAACTTTTCATCTTCAGCTTTTTCTTTTTGAATGTTTTGAGAAGCATACTTAATAAACACTGGGTTAACATCAATTATATATTCCCATTGTCTATCTATAAACTTATCTTTAGCTGCCTCAATAATAGCTTCAGTTTGTTTTAAATCATATTCACTAAGAACTTTAACTACTGTTCTTAAGTCATTCATGAATAGTAAAGGTAAATCCTTAGGTTGTTTAAAGTATAATTTTATATATTCTTTTTGTTCTTCTTCAGTTAAACCAACGTTAGCAGCATTCATAAAGAACTTATTGCCACTAATCCAAGAACTAACTAAGCCTCTTTTGGCTTCATCACTACCCTGTTTAAACATTTGAAGATTGCTATTGATTCTTGATTTTTGGAAATCAACAGGCATTATTCTTATTAAAGAAGGGTAGTTAAAAAATAGGTAGCTTAAAACTATCTCATTATTTTCGAATTCTTTATTGTCTAAATAAGCTTGTTCAACCTCTTTTTCACTCTTGTTTTTTAGAGTTTTAATAAAGTTGTTAGCTTTTCTTGCTATTTGTCTACTTTGAAATTGCTTAAATAGTGACATAATCCAACCTCTTCTATTCCATTCTATAGTTTATTATAACATAATAAAAAATGAAAAAAAAGACGAATAAATAAAAACAAATAAGTTATTTCTAACCTATTCGTTATTTTTTTGTTTCTTTTTTAAATAAATGATTCCAATTACTATGCCTATTCCCACTAGTACAAATAGTATATTTTGTAAAGTAAATATATTATTTTTTAATATTTCTTTGCTGATATTGAAATGAATATCATTGTTTTCTTTTTGTACATTCCAAATATATTCATTATTACTCTTTTCATCAGCATTATTACTCATCATTCTATTATCTGCTTTAACATTTAAAGTAAATGGAGCACATTCACTTTTTCCTTTTAAATAGATAAATATTGTTTTATCATCTTCTTCAACAGCAGCATATTCAAAACATCTTTTTAAAATATCATTCTCTTTAAAATTATCATATGTGTATGTATAACTATATTCTCCTTTGTAATTACCATTTTGATCACTATAGCTTACTTCTTTATATATTTCATCATATGAATCCTTTATAGGACGAGCTTCATTTATTATAGCTTCTATATCCATACCAGATTGATTATATTCTACTTCAGTAAATGAAAATTCTATTTTAGTATCTATTTTATCATTAAAATCAATAGTTAGTTTATTAGTACATCCCGCTAGGATAAAACATATTAGAATTAAAATTAGTCCTTTTTTCATAATTCCTCCTATAACTTAGAATATGCTTCTGCCCTTCTAATAGTTCCATATATTGATTCTATATCACTCACTGATTTGAATTCTCCACTCTTCTTTCTCTTATCGGCCCAATTAACATATGGATCTAGAAGAACTACATTTCCTCTACTACTATAAGATAAAACTATATAATGTCCTGGTACTAAAGCTAATACTGGTTTCCCTGATTTTAAAGCAGACTCTATTTGACCTCTACTAACTGTCTCACACTTTAGATTATAATGAGCAATCATTTTATTATTACCTATTTCGCCCCAACTAGCTGCTCCATAACCTCTATGAATTAATTCACCATCTTTAATATTTCTCATATATTTAATAACACTATATGGATTAATATTAGGGTCATTATTCAAACCAGCTGCTATCATAGCAAATGATGTGTATCCACAAGCAGATGAACATAAAGTAGCTGGTCCACCATTTGAACCTCCACCTATATCATATTGTATATTTTTCCATCTATCATCACATTGTTTATAATAGTAAATTCCCATTACGTTATCTACATTACCACTTACGCCAACAGCAAAACTAGTGTTACCTCCACCACCAGTGCTTCCACCTGATGAGCCCCCTGAAGAACCTCCTTCTCTTTCTCTTCTTGCTTGTTCTTCTCTTTCTTTTCTTTGGCGCTCTTTTTCTTCTTCCTCTTTTTTCTCTTTTTCCTTTATAGCATTTTCTATTTCTTCTAATTCTTTTTCTAATTCTTTTCTTGACGATTCATCTTTAACTTTATGAACCATATTAGTTGCTAACATAAGATCGTTTCTCTTTAATGATTGTTTTGCAAAATTCAAATATATTTTAGCATCACTAACTAATACTTGAGCAATATATTCTTTATTAGCATTTGTTAAACATTTTGTATAATTATTACTATCATAAGATGAAATACTAGCAATTACACTTACAAATGTAGGTATGTAAAAAACAAGTACTGCTGCTATTATTTTAGGAGCCAATGCTTTATTAGCTTTAGCTAAAGCATCAAAATCACTAGATTTTACAGCAATTAAATAATTAATAGAAAGTGAAACCATTAATATAATAGGAACAACTATTTTAATAATTGTTATAATTATTTTCACTATTCTAATTACTGATAATATTTCTGCATTGTCACAAATACTAGTTATTAACATATTTCTTTCACCTATTTTATCTTATCATATTTTAGCATAAATAAAAATGATTTATCAAATAAATCATTTTATTTTTTCTTTAAATATTTATGGTTTATAGCAATTTGTTTTATTCCAAATTGATGTGAAAATGCTATTGTACCAATAGTACCATTAACACTTATTACTACACCTTCACCAAATACATTATGTATTACTTTATCCCCTGCTTTAATTGATTCAGTTACTTCATCACTATTATACATATTATTAATAAATGTTTGAGTTTTCTCTATAGGTCTATCTTCTTTTCTTCCTTCATCAGTTACATTTAATGTGTCTTTATCAATTTCTCTTATAAATCTACTTTCAACACATCCACTTGTTAGACCAAAGATAGTTCTTTGTCTTGCGCTTAATAAATATAGTTTTGTCTTAGCACGAGTTATTCCAACATAGCAAAGTCTTCTTTCTTCTTCTAATTCAGTTCCACTTTCAAAGCTTCTAATATGTGGGAATAATCCTTCTTCCATTCCAACTATAAACACTACTTTAAATTCTAATCCTTTAGCAGAATGAAGAGTCATTAAAGTAATAACATCATCACTCATAGAGTATTGTCCAGTATCGCTAACAAGCATAATGTTTTCTAAAAATGATTCTAAATCATATATACCATTATCTTCAAAGTTTATAGCTAAACTCTTAAACTCTTCTAGGTTTTCTAGTTTTCTATAGCTTTCAACAGATTTATCACTTTCATATTCACTTCTCATTCCTGTTTTAACAAGAACATCTTCAATTAATTCTTCTAAGTTCATATCTTTAGAGTCTTCAATTAAATCAAGAATTATTTTTTTCCATTCTAATTCTTTCCCTGAATCAATTGCTTCAAACATACTTGTGTTTTCAATAAGTGCTTTTCCTCTTATTGATTCAATTGTTTTAGCACCTATTCCCCTTTTAGGGGTATTTATTACTCTTTCAAGGCTTACTGAATCATCAGGATTATATATAATCTTTAAATATGAAACTAAATCTTTTATCTCTTTTCTTTCTAAGAATTTATAAGATCCAATTACATTGTATGGAATACCATTACTAGTGCATGTTTGTTCTATAACACGGCTTTGAGCATTTGTTCTATATAAAACTGCAAAGTCACTATATTTATATCCCATCTCCATTAAATCTTTTATTTTGCTTATAACAAATTCCGCTTCTTTTATTTCATTATCTACTCTAATATATTCAACCTTATCTCCATCTCCACTACTAGTCCATAGATTTAACTTCTTACCTTCACTATTATTCTTTATAACAGAGTTAGCTGCTTTTAATATATTATTAGTGCTTCTATAGTTTTCTTCCAATAAAATTACACACGCATTTTTATAATCGTGTTCAAAATTTAATATATTCCTATAATCTGCGTTTCTCCAAGAGTAAATAGATTGATTATGATCTCCTACTACAAATATATTTTTATACTTATCTGCTAACATTTTGCAAAGATTATATTGAATACTATTTGTATCTTGGTATTCATCAATTAATATATATCTAAATCTTTCTTGATAACGCTCTAATATATCTTTATTAGTTTTGAATAACTTAACTGGCATTAATAATAAATCATCAAAATCAACAGAATTATTTTCTTTTAATAGATTATTATACTTTTCATATACTCTAGCTATTACTTTATCATCTTCTCTTAAAAATAATCTACTATACTCTCCTGGAGTAACTCCATCATTCTTAGATGAGCTAATCCTATTAACTATATGTTTAATGTCATAATCATTTGGATCTAAATCTTCTTCTTTTAGAATTCTTTTTACTAAAGACTTAGTATCATCTTGATCTAAAATAGTAATATTATTCTTTAAACCTAATTCTAAGTAATTCTCTCTTATTATTCTAAGGCCAAAAGAATGGAATGTTCCAATAAAGATAGAATCTGCTAAAGTACCTAGTTTTGCTTCTACTCTAAGTTTCATTTCACGCGCTGCTTTATTAGTAAAAGTAATAGCAAGTATATTATATGGACTAATTCCATCATCTATTAATTTAATTATTCTTTCAGTTAAAACTCTAGTCTTTCCACTTCCTGCTCCTGCTAGAACAAGACAAGGTCCTTCTTTATGATTTACTGCTTCTAATTGTTTATCATTTAATGTCATTTTTTTACCTCTAAAAGATATTATAGCAAAATAAAAACCAATTTAATAGCAAACAAACAGAAAGTTTTTACTTTCTGTTTGAAATCTTTGGTTCAACTGGAAAATCATGAATTGTCTTATCAAATAATAATATTGATATATTAGAAATAATAATTAATGCTGAGTCAATAACACCAGAATATGATTTATACTTAATATCATATACAATCCATAATATACATGATACTATTGCTCCTATTAATACTATTTTTTTATGCTTTGTTAATGAATAGCCATCATTAATACTAGCTACTGTTGGTAGAATATCTACAAGTGTATTAAAACTCATATAACCAGCTAGTATATAAAATGGAACTGATACAAAAAATATCAATCTATCTTTATCAGTCTTGTAATACAATAAGTCTCTTATGAAGTCTAATAAACACATAAATAATCCTGTAAAAGCACCTAGTAATAAATAATGAACAGCATAGCTTAATGAACTTAATAATTGCACAACCAAAATTTGGTTAGTATTCTTTCTTCTATAACTAACCAATAATAGCAAGAATGCTTCAAAACCAATTAATTGTGCAATCCAAAAACTCATATTTTCCATAATACGATTATATCACAGACACTATATTTAGAACTATTTTGTTTTATCTCTTTACACAAAATAAAAAATTGTTTTAAAACAATTTTTTACATTCTAGTTAAATCTTGATTAAGAACTGATGTCTTGTTCTTTAACTCTTGTTCATGAGTACTTAAACGATTTAATGCATCATCGTATTCTTTAGCAAAACTTCTAACTAATTTAAGAAATTCACCATATTGATTCTTTAAAACAGTATAATCAGTTCCTACAGATTCTGCTGCAATTCCTTTAAAGAACTCAGGATCTAGAGCTTTATTCATAGAAGTATCAAATTCTCCGAATAATGATTCCATTCTATTAGCATATTCATTTATTTTAGCAACACCATTACGAACTCTCTCGTAATCAATAGTAGTTGAAATATCTGCCATTATTTAACGCCCTCCCCTACTTTAATACTTTTAGCTATTTCATCATCAACGTTAATTGTTTGACCACCAGCTTCAACCATATAAGATCCATAGTTAGCAAAAGTTTTTGTAACTCCATCTAACATCATTTTACTTGATTGAATTTGAGTATATAATTCTCTAGCTGCTGGAGATGTATAACCTGTTTGTAATAATTCTTCAACTTCTTTATATAATTCTGATGTTATATGCTTCATTTCACCAGCATGGCTAATTTGAGTTCTTCCCTCTCTTATAGACTCTTCAGGTGATTGTTTAAATACGTTTCCCATATAATAATCCTCCTATTTTCTAATTTCATTTTAACACATGAAATGTTTCAAGTAAATAAAACCATTGTTTTAAAAGTAAACAAAAAGTAAAGTTCTATAAAACTGGTATTGTTTTATGATAAAATATAGTTTCAAAGGAGGAAGCGTTTATGAATAATAGTAAAAAAGATAGAATTAAAAAACTAATATTTCTATTAACTACTTATTTTACTATATTATTAACTGTTAAAGCTGGTACAAACAATACTGGTAAAAATGAGTTATATCCATATAACACTACTCCAACAGAAACAATATGTCCTTATACTACTTATGGAAATAGGAACATCTATATCGCAGATGAAGAAACTATTAAAAGAATTATAGTTGAATCAAATGATATTTATATAATAGATGAAAGAGATGAAAAAGATCCTAACATGTGTATTTGTAATTCACATTTAATTAAATCTACCCAAGAAATAGAAGATATAATTGATATACTTCTACAGTATGAAAAAGAGAATCCATCAGATTGGGAAAGAACAAGAGATTCATTAATTAACGAATGGATTATGCATAACTTAGGATTTGATTTTGGTATTAAAAGATTACGTACTAGAAATGTAGATTTAAACAATGCTGATGAAGAAAATTATGATGATCTTATCTTAAGTAGAATACTAAAATAAAAATAAACTTTTAAAAGTTTATTTTTTTATATACTATCAGGTCCATATTTTTCAAATTTATTTTTTGCTGTTATTAATTTAATTAATTTATATACATCATATACTAATATTACTATAGCTGGTATTAATATTGCTATTAACCAACCTGTTTTTGATGCTAAAAAGAATTGTACTTTTCCAAGTTGTGGTATTCTAAATAATACTTTTCCAATAACATTACTTGGAAAAACTTTTTCTTCATCTGCTTCTTCATTAGCATCTCCCTTAACTCTAAACATAGTTCCAGTTTCAGGTACATCTAATATTTCGACTATTCTATGAGTAATTGGAGTTCCACCAAAGAATGCATTTGTTGAATAAAAAGTTATAACATCATTTACTTTTAATGTATTAGTATCCACATTTTTAACAAATACTACATCATATACTTTTATATTAGGTGTCATACTTGGACTAATAATAGTATATAATCCAAATGGTGGTGTTTTGCCTTCTTTTTCTGCTAGTTTTCCACTAATAACATAGAAAATAAAGAAAGCAGCAATTACCATTAAAATAATGATTATAGTATAACTAATTATCTTATAGAAAGTTTTCCAAATTTTTTTAAGTTTTATAGATTTATCTTCTTCCATAGTTTCACCTAATCAGCATTTACTACTTTAACTCTAACTGAAAAAACATTTCCAGAAGGATATTTCTTTGCTCCCTTTTTTAATCTAAATACTATTTTATAACTATGAGTGTTTTTTGGAGTAATTGAAGCAGTACCTAAATCCTTTGTAATAACAGGAATTGGAGTTTCACTTACATTAATAACTTTATTTGTCGTATCATTACTTTCAGATATACCTTCTACAGTGTATACAAAATTCTCATCAATCATATTAGATAAAGGAGTAATGATTTCTAAAATAATATTATATTTTCCAATAGTATCAGTACTATAGTTTTCAATTGTGAACTCTCTTGAATCTTCCCACCCTGCTTTAATATTATGACCATTTATTTGATCATCTTTATTAAACATTAATAACATATCAAACTTATTAACAATTGTTTCTTTGTTAGTAGGATCAATTACTTTTTTCTTATATAGAAAATAAAAAGATGTAAGCATAACAATAATTGCTATAAATACAAAAATATAAAGTATAAGATTAAAATTTTTACTCTTTTTATTCTCCATATCTATTTCCTCATTATAAAATAATCATAACAAATTTGAATATTGTTATCAACAGAACCAAATAAAAAAGTGAATTACTTCACTTTTATTTTACAATTAATTACCGCTTTGTACTCCATCGTTTGTTAGCACTACTGATAAGTAACCAGAGAATGTTTTTCCTTGAGCAGCATTTTGGTTAACATCTAAGTTTTTAAGTCCAATTGTATATTCATATTGATGTGATTCGTATCCTTCAATAACACCACTACCAATTATATAACTATTAACTGGAACTTCACTTTCCATCATAGTAGCTAAAGAGCCACCATTAGTATTTCCACTTGATTTTAATGAATGTACAAAGGCACCTTGTGCTACAGGAGTTAATGTATTAGCTTTAACATTTAATACTATATTATAAGATATCTTTCCAGTAGCTGAAGGATCTGTTTGGCTAACAGTAAATGTTTTAGTTGTAAATGAACCAGGCATTAAACTTTTTATATCTATAGCTGTTCCATCATTAAAGTTTACTTGTCCTAATGTTCCTGAGTTAATAATAATATCACTAGGATTATCATTACCAGTTACAGTAATACTAAACCATGCAAAAGTAGCGCCAACTATAGCTACAAGTAGCGTACATATACCAACAATAGATAAGAATATTGCTTGACCCTTAACTTCGCCCATAAGTTAGCCTCCTACCTTATAACATAATAATACTCGATTTTCACTAAAATATCAAGTTATTTGTCTATTATTATGACAGGACGAATGTCTAATTTATTAGTTACGCTTTCTAAAATATAATAGTCATAATTATATTGAATTGATGATACTTTTCCATATTCAAATGAGTTCATTGATAAGAAATTACCACTTAAGAAAGTTTTATCTTTACTTGTACTATAAGCATAATTAAAATCATCATAAGATATTAGTTTAACTTTACTAGTAGTATATTCATAACAAGTATAATCATTTCTTTCTATTTCTTCTTTTTCTCTACCACCACATATCTCATCATTGCATGAATGGTTCGTATAATCGTTACATATTTCAAATGTTAATAATTTGTTTATTGTTTTATCTGATAAATTGTTAATAAACTCATTGTTTAAATATTTGTTAATAGTTGAATTACTCCATTTAAAATCATACTGATTTTCTGAATATGGCATTTTATTATCTAAAGGTAAATACTTCATTAATTTAATGCTACTATTATTATCTTTTAATACTACCCATTTAATATCATCTAATAATACAGTAGATCCACTACAATAAAATACACTACTATCATAATTAGCATTAGTTGTATTTAAACAATTTATATTAAAAGTATATGTCTTACTTAGATTACCATCTAAATCACTAAACCAGATATAGTTTTTACCTTCATTAAAGGAGTTTATTATTATATTTTGATCATTATCCTGTTTTATCCAAACGCCTTTAAAATCATCCTTATTTGAGACCATATATTTAAGTGTTTCTTTTGTTTCAAAAGATATAATATTATTATTAGTTATCATATTAACATTTATATTTTTAAAATCAGTACATTTATGATTTTCATATTCTATATTACCTAATTCTGTTTTACTAATACAAAAGTAATTTTTATTAAGTTTAAAACTAACATTTTTATATTGATCTATTCTAATAGTACCAGATGCATCTAAATAAACATTGTTATTAATTCTTTCATTATTACTATTAAATAATAATCCATTTTTTAATTCATAATTACCAGGTTCTAAAGAACTAATATCATTTAATAATAACTTAACTTCATCTATACTTTTATATCTATAATAAAAATATGATAATACAAGTCCCATTACCACTATAAATACTAATAAAATTAAAATGTATTTAACTCTTTTTTTCATACTAATTATTATAAAATATAAACTATTAAAATAAAAGAAAAAACTAAGTAAATTACTTAGTTTCTATTCTTTGAAATAATATTTCTGATTCATTTAATGTTATATCAGTTTCAAGATTACCAAAATCCAATGTATCAAATTCAATATTCTTAGTATTTAACATATTGAATATCTTATCTGATGTAGTTGGGATAAATGGTCTTAATAATATAGCACTTATTCTAATAGATTCTAGTAAGTTATATAAAACTGTTTTTAACCTATCAGTCTTTGTTTCATCTTTAGCAAGTATCCATGGAGTAGTATCATCAATATATTTATTACTTCTTTTTAATAATTCAAATATATCTTCTAAAGCTTCATTAACTTTTAAACCATTCATTTTAGTTTCTACTAAACTTGGTAGCATCTTAGCATAACTAATAATACTATCATCTACTTCTTCAGTAACGCCTGGATTTTCAACTTTACTATCAAAGTATTTTTTACTCATCGCAATAGTTCTATTAACTAGATTACCTAGAGTATTAACTAAATCTGCATTAGTTCTTGCTACTAAAAGATCTTCACTAAAGTTTCCATCATTTCCAAATGGTACTTCCCTTAATGCATAGTATCTTACCGCATCAACACCATAAGCATCAATATATTCACGAGGATCTTTATAATTACCAAGTGATTTAGAAATCTTTCCTCCATTTATTATTAACCATCCATGTCCAAATACTTGTTTAGGAAGTTCAAGTCCCAAACTCATTAACATACAAGGCCAAATAATAGTGTGGAATCTTACTATTTCTTTACCAACTAAATGTAAGTCAGCTGGCCAATATCTTTTGAATTTATCATCTAATTCTTCTGGATAACCAAGTGAAGTAATATAGTTAGATAATGCATCTATCCATACATATATTACATGCTTTTCATCAAATGAAACTGGTATACCCCAACTAAATGATGTACGAGATACACATAAGTCTTCAAGCCCTGGTTTAATAAAGTTATTTAACATCTCGTTTTTACGAGATTCAGGTTGAATGAAATCAGGATGTGTTTCATAAAATTCAACTAAATTATCTTGATATTTGGACAACTTAAAGAAATATGCTTCTTCACTTACTTCATGTACTTCTCTATGGCAATCAGGACAATGACCATCTTCATCTAATTGACTTTCAGTCCAGAAAGATTCACATGGAGTACAATATAATCCTTTATATTCACCTTTATAAATGTCTCCATTATCATACATCTTCTTAAATATTTGTTGAGCTCTTCTCATATGGTCTTCATCAGTAGTTCTAATAAAGTAATCATATGATATTCCAAGAGATGCCCATAAATCTTTAGCATTATCAATAATTGGATCAATATATTCTTTTGGAGTTACTCCTTTTTCTTCAGCTTTCTTTTCTATTTTTTGTCCATGTTCATCTGTACCAGTTTGGAAAAAAACATCATATCCACATAATCTTTTATATCTTGCGATTGCATCAGCAATAATAGTTGTATAACAATGACCTATATGAAATTCAGCACTTGGATAATATATAGGTGTTGTTATATAGAATTTTTTCTTTTCCATAATTTCATCTCCTTATAAAACAAAAAAATCATAAATAAAGGACGACATATTACCGCGGTACCACCTTAATTCATGATTTACATGCTCTTTAATTCTTATTGCGAATTACACATTATCAACTCCAGAACCATTTTCAAGAACTCACTTGTTAGTTTTCACCATCCACTAACTCTCTACTAAGTAAGGTTTCTCTCTCTTTCCTTCTCTGTCAATGTATAAGATTTTATCACATTATTAGATAAAATACTAGTATATATTTAAAAATTTATTGCAAAAAAAAATTGGCAACTTGCTATCTTCGCTTACACTATTTTCGCCGTAAAAGTGCTTAACTTCTCTGTTCGGTATGGGAAGAGGTGTATCCACTTTGCTATCGTCACCAATTAAAAGTATTATACCATAATCGTTCTCTGAAAACAAGATAATGTGATTACTCAAATTAATAAATGATTAAATTGTCGATCTATTAGTATTAGTCAGCTCAACATATCACTATGCTTACACATCTAACCTATCAACCTTGTCGTCTACAAGGGATCTTATATCTTAAAGATAGAGAAAACTCATCTTGGAGTGGGCTTCTCGCTTAGATGCCTTCAGCGATTATCCCTTCCGAACATAGCTACTCTGCGCTGCCACTGGCGTGACAACAGATACACCATCGGTTCGTCCTTTCCGGTCCTCTCGTACTAGGAAAAGCTCTCCTCAATTTTCTAACGCCCACTACGGATAGAGACCGAACTGTCTCACGACGTTCTGAACCCAGCTCGCGTGCCGTTTTAATGGGCGAACAGCCCAACCCTTGGAAGCGATTCCACCTCCAGGATACGACGAGCCGACATCGAGGTGCCAAACCCCACCGTCTATATGAACTATTGGGTGGGATCAGCCTGTTATCCCCGGGGTAACTTTTATCCGTTAAGCAACGACCCTTCCATTCGGGATCGCAAGATCACTATGCCCTGCTTTCGCATCTGCTTGACTTGTAGGTCTCGCAGTTAAGCTCCCTTCTGCCATTACACTCTACGAATGATTTCCAACCATTCTGAGGGAACCTTTGGGCGCCTCCGTTACTCTTTGGGAGGCGACCGCCCCAGTCAAACTGCCCACCAGACACTGTCCTCCGACCAGATAATGGTCGCAAGTTAGAAGTCAAACATATCAAGGGTGGTATTCCAAGGATGACTCCGAAATAACTGACGTTATAACATCATAGTCTCCCACCTATCCTCTACATGGTACACCTGATTTCAATATCAAGCTGCAGTAAAGCTCCACGGGGTCTTTTTGTCCTGTAGCGGGTAACCTGCATTTTCACAGGTATTAAGATTTCACCGAGTCTATGGTTGAGACAGTATCCAGATCATTACGCCTTTCGTGCGGGTCAGAACTTACCTGACAAGGAATTTCGCTACCTTAGGACCGTTATAGTTACGGCCGCCGTTCACTGGGGCTTCAATTCGAAGCTTCGTTGTTATCGACTTGCGTCCAACTAACATCTCCTCTTAACCTTCCAGCACTGGGCAGGCGTCAGCCCCTATACATCAGCTTACGCTTTAGCAGAGACCTGTGTTTTTGGTAAACAGTTGCCTGGACCTATTTCCTGTGGGTGTATCGCTACACCTCCCCTTATTCCGAAGTTACGGGGTCATTTTGCCGAGTTCCTTAACCATAGTTATCTCGCTCACCTTAGGATTCTCTCCTTGACTACCAGTGTCGGTTCTGAGTACAGGCACCTATATGATTAGCCCTAGAAGTTTTTCTTGAAAGCTTGGCTTCACCAGAGTTCAAGTTCCGAGGAACTCTTCCCCATCACACTTCAGTGTTATAGTTGGTAGATTTGCTTACCCAACACACCTTTGTGCTTAGACCAAAATCCAATAATTGGCTCTGACTAGCCTTCTTTGTCACTCCATCAGTTATATAGGTGGTACAGGAATATAAACCTGTTGTCCATCGACTACGCCTTTCGGCCTCGCCTTAGGTCCTGACTTACCCTGGGAAGACGAACTTGACCCAGGAACCCTTAGTCAATCAGTGGGAAGGATTCTCACCTTCCTTACGTTACTCACGCCGGCATTCTCACTTCCAAGCGCTCCAGTAGTCCTCACGATCTACCTTCAACGCCCTTGGAACGCTCCCCTACCATATTAATTAAAAACTAATATCCACAGTTTCGGTGTTATGCTTAAGCCCCGGTACATGTTCTGCGCAGAGCCACTCGACTAGTGAGCTATTACGCACTCTTTAAAGGATGGCTGCTTCTGAGCCAACCTCCTAGCTGTTCATGCGACTCCACATCATTTTCCACTTAGCATAAACTTTGGGACCTTAACCGATGGTCCGGATTCATCTCTTCTCGCGTATGGACGTTATCACCCATACACTGACTCCTCTATATACTATCCTGGCATTCGGAGTTTGATTACAGTCAGTATCCCTAGATGGGACCATTCCGTATTCAGTGCTCTACCTCCAGGTAGCTAAATAGAAGGCTAGGCCTAAACCTATTTCGGGGAGAACCAGCTATATCCGAGTTCGATTGGAATTTCTCCGCTATCCACAAGTCATCCCCGCGTTTTGCAACACACGTGGGTTCGGTCCTTCATTGGGTATCACCCCAACTTCAACCTGCTCATGGATAGATCACTCGGTTTCGGGTCTACATCATCGTACTAAATCGCCCTATTAAGACTCGCTTTCGCTACGGCTCCGTATCTTCAACTTAACCTTGCACGATAACATAACTCGCCGGCTCATTCTGCAAAAGGCACGCTCTCACCCATTAACGGGCTCGAACTTTTTGTAAGC
>CAMIXH010000004.1 GCA_946402735.1 uncultured Mycoplasmatota bacterium
CTTCGATTTGTCTAGCTGTAATGTATGATCCTTCTTTAGCCATAAGTCCATATTCGCCTTGAGTTAAAACTGTGTTACCCTTAGCTTTTCCTTCATAACTAATTCTATGAGGTTTTCTATATTTAGTTCTTTTTGGAATTAACATCTTCATTACCTCCCTTTACGTTCTTAGCAGGAAGTATTTCGCCTTTGTAAATCCATACTTTAACACCGATCTTTCCATAGATTGTATCTGCTTCTCTATGAGCATAATCTATATCAGCTCTAATAGTATGTAGTGGTACAGTTCCTTCTGTATAACCTTCAGTACGAGCCATTTCAGCTCCTGCTAAACGTCCAGAAACAGCAACTTTAATACCAACAGCTCCTGCTTTCATTGTATTTCTAATAGCTCTCTTTTGAACTGCTCTGAATGAAGCTCTATTTTGAATTTGAAGTGCAATACTTTCAGCTACTAATGCAGCACTTAAATCAGGATTTTTAACTTCAACAATATTTAAATAGATTTCTTCTCCAGTAAGTTTTTGTAAAGCTTTTTTATGTTTTTCAATATCAGCTCCACCTTTACCAATAACGATACCAGGTTTTGATGTATTGATAATTACATTTGTTCTCTTATTATTTCTTTCAATAACGATAGAAGCAACTGAACATCCTTTTAATTCTTTATCTAAATATTTTCTAATTTTCATATCATTATTTAAATATTTAGCAAAATCTTTAGTTGGTGCATACCATTTACTTTCCCAGTCTCTGTTAACACCAATTCTAAGTCCGATTGGACTTACCTTTTGTCCCATGTTTAGTCCTCCTTCTTTTCCATATTATCTGTAACACATACATAAATATGGCTTGTTCTATGATAATTCTTAGCTACTCTTGAGTGAGAAGCAGCTTTTCTTCTTTTTAAAGTTCTTCCTTCACTAATGTATGTTTCTTTAATAACTAAATCTTCTTTTTTAGCTCCAAAGTTGTTAACAGCATTAGCTACAGCAGAATTTAAAACTTTTATAATTAATCTACTTGCTTTAGTATTAGTAGTAAGTAAAATTGCTTCAGCTTGGCTTGCACTTTTTCCTCTAATTAGATCTAAAGTCATTCTAGCTTTTAATGGTGCTATTTGTGCACCTTTATGTATACTATATGTTTCCATCTGTTAGCCTCCTACTTACCGCTTCCTGCGTGGCCAGTAAACTTACGAGTTAAAGCAAACTCACCAAGTTTATGTCCTACCATATCTTCAGTAACATATACAGGAATGAATTCACGTCCATTATGAACAGCAAATGTATGTCCTACAAATTCTGGAAATATAGTTGAACGTCTTGACCAAGTCTTAATAACTTCTTTTTTACCACTAGCATTTAATTCTCTAACTTTCTTTAAAAGTCTAGGAAATGCGTATGGTCCTTTTTTTAAACTTCTTGACATTTTACGGTTCCTTTCTTAATTATTTCTTACGTCTTGTCATGATTAACTTCTCAGATGCTTTTTTAGTTTTTCTAGTCTTTAGTCCTAGAGCTGGTTTACCCCAAGGAGTCATTGGTTGTGCACGTCCAACTGGAGCTCTACCTTCACCACCACCATGTGGGTGATCATTAGGGTTCATAACAGATCCACGAACTGTAGGTCTAATTCCCATATGTCTTTTTCTTCCTGCTTTTCCTAAATGTAATAATTCATAGTCAGTATTTCCAACTTCACCAACTGTTGCACGGCATGTTCCAAGAACTTTTCTTGTTTCACCGCTCTTTAATCTTAAGATAACGTATTTTCCTTCTTTACCAAGAATTTGTACGCTACTTCCAGCACTTCTAGCCATCTTAGCTCCAGCGCCTGGATTTAATTCAACGTTGTGTACCATTGTACCTACAGGAATGTTATTAAGTGGTAATGCGTTACCAACTTTGATATCAGCATTTTCTCCACTTTCAATTTTGTCTCCAACTTTTAAGTTAAGTGGAGCAATTATATATCTCTTTTCTCCATCAGCATAATTAATTAATGCGATGTTAGCTGTTCTATTTGGATCATATTCAATAGTAGCAACAGTTCCAACAATACCATCTTTATTTCTTTTGAAATCAATTAAACGATATTTTTGTCTTACTCCTCCACCAATATGACGAACAGTAATTTTTCCTTGATTATTTCTTCCGCCTGTTTTACTTTTTTTAACAAGAAGACTCTTTTCAGGAGTACGTGTAGTAATTTCTTCATTAACTAGTACGTTCATTCCTCTTGTTCCAGGAGTATTAGGCTTTAAATTTCTAACTGGCATATTGTCCCTCCTAGTATTCTATAGTAGAACCTTCTGCAAGTTTTACATATGCTTTCTTATAAGCAGCTGTTAAACCTGTATATCTTCCTACTCTTCTATTCTTTTGTACAGCATTTACAGTATTAACACTAACTACTTTAACCTTAAATTGTTTTTCAATTTCATTTTTGATTTGAGTTTTGTTAGCTTTACTATTTACTTTAAATACATATACGTTATTTGCTTTTAAACTTTCGCTTTTTTCAGTAATAACTGGTGCTAAAATTATATTCATTAGTTAAGCACCTCCTCAATTCTTTTAACTGAAGATTCATCCATTAATAGATATTTGCAAGCTACTAAATCTAAAACATTAATTTCACTAACTTCCATAACAGCAGCGTTTCTAACATTGCTAGAAGCTAAGAATAAGTTTTCATTTCCTTCTGCAAATACTACTAATACTTTTCCATCTACTTTAAGATTCTTTAACATAGCATTAAAGTCTTTAGTTTTAGCTGTTTCTAAATTTAGATTCTCAACTACTACTAATTCTTTATCTTTTACTTTAGATGTTAATGCACTAGTAAGTGCTAATCTTCTTTCTTTTCTATTTTGTTTTAAATCATATTTTCTTGGTTTTGGTCCATGAGCAATTCCTCCACCTGGCCATTGAACAGCACGGATAGATCCTTGTCTAGCATTACCAGTACCTTTTTGTTTGTATGGCTTACGTCCACCACCGCTTACTTCACTTCTAGTTTTAGTTGAAGCAGTTCCTTGTCTTTGACTAGCTTGAGCTACAACAATTGCATCTCTCATAACTGTTTCATTAACTTCAACGTTCCATACACTATCTTTAAGAGTAATATCTTTTACTTTTTCACCTTTAAGGTTTAAAACTTGAGCTTTTGCCATTATTCAGATACCTCCTCACTAGTTGTTTCTTCTTTTGTTTCTTCTGCTACTTCTGGAGTTTCTTCAACAGCTTCACTAGTTTCATTTTCAACTACTTCAGTAGTTTCTTCTACAACAGCTTCATTATTAACGACTTCATTTGCTGGAGTTTCTTCTACTTCTTCGTCATATGATACTAAAACGATTTTGTCGAATTCTTTGCTTCCTTTAATAGCATCTCTTACAAATACAAATGAATTTTTAGCTCCTGGAACATTTCCACTTACTAATATGTATTTGTTTTCTTTATCAACATCAACTATCATTAAATTTTGAATAGTGATTTGTTCGTTACCCATATGTCCTGGTAACTTTTTACCTTTTAAAACTCTCATTGGTCTCATTGTACCAAGTGATCCAACACGTCTATGATATGTTGATCCGTGAGTTTCTGGTCCACGAGATTGATTCCATCTCTTAATTACGCCTTGGAAACCTTTTCCTTTAGATGTACCAGTTACATCAACAGTATCTCCAGCGTTGAATACATCTGCCTCAATAACTTGTCCAAGTGTATAAGATGAAGTATCTACTCCTCTTATTTCACGTAAGAAGCGCTTAGGTGATGTATTTGCTTTTTTAGCATGTCCCTTTTCAGGTTTGTTACTAGATGATTCTTTCTTATCAAAAGCACCTAGTTGAATTGCGTCATACCCATCTTTTTCAGTAGTCTTAATTTGAGTTACAACATTTGGTTCAACTTCGATTACTGTAACAGGTATTAATTTTCCGTCAGTTGTGAATACTTCAGTCATTCCAACTTTACGTCCTAAGATTCCTTTCATTTTTTCTTTCCTTTCTTAAATCTTATTAAATTATTTTTTGATTTGGATATCTACTCCACCTGGTAAATCCATGTGAGCTAAAGCATCAATTGTTTCTTTACTTGGAGAATCGATATCAATTAATCTTTTGTGAGTTCTAATCTCGAATTGTTCACGGCTATCTTTATATTTGTGAACAGCTCTTAATATAGTAATCTTCTCAATTTCAGTTGGTAGTGGTACAGGTCCACTTACAACTCCACCAGTTCTCTTAACAGTCTCTACAATTTTTGAGCAGGCTTGATCAACGCTTCTGTGATCGTATGATTTAAGTCTGATTCTTACTTTTTCTTTAGACATATTAATTTCCTCCTTCGCCTATAATATTTTTTTATAGACTTGCTACGTGCAAATTACCTGATTATGAATTAAGTCTAATTCAACTTAACCTGGTGTATCAGCAACCTTGCACATCATCGCCAGTCGTTCGATATAGATTATATGCTAAAATAAAAGAAAAATCAAGCATTTTTTCTCGATTTTTCTACATTTTTTTTGTAAATTTTACAATACCTAAATAATAACTATTTTATTATTAAACTTTCCCCTGTCATTTCCTTAGGTTTGCTTATTTCATACATATCTATTATTGTAGGAATTACGTCTCTTAAAGTACCTACTTCTTTAAGTTTATAATCTTTATTACATATTATAAATGGAACATGACTATCAGTATGACAAACATTAATAGTTCCATCATCATTTTTCATAAGTTCTACATTTCCATGATCAGAAGTAATAACTACATCATAGAAGTTCTCACTAGCACGCTCTAGTATTCTTTCAATACATATATCACAAGCTTCAAGTGCTCTTACAGTAGCAGGTATATTTCCTGTATGTCCTACCGCATCTGGATTAGCAAAATCAACAAGTACAAAATCTATATCTTCTTCAATTGCTTTAATTACATTATTAGTTACTTCAGCAATATTCATTTCAGGTTTCATATCACATCTTGCTACTTTAGGAGTTGGAACTACTATTTTATATAAATTCTTATCTGATAATTCCTCTGCTCCATCAAAGAAATATGTTACATGTGGATACTTTGATATTTCAGATATTCTAGCTTGCCTAAATCCTAAATCAGCTAAATACTTACCAAATGTATTAGATACAGTTTCATTACTATAAGCACCCTCTATTTTATTAGATGTACTATATAAAGTACAGAATTTAACATTATTTAATTTCTTAGTATTAAATCTATTAAATGATTCATCTGTTAATGATGATATTAATTCATCTATTCTCTCTGGTCTAAAGTCTACAAAGACTACTCCATCATTATCTTTAATATTGCTTCCTTTAGTAATAACACTAGGATTAATATATTCATCAGATATATTGTTTTTATAATAAAGATCAAAACATCTATTGTAATCAGGATAATTATTTCCTATATTATGAACTAATAAATCATATGCTTTATTTAATCTATCATAATTACCATCACTATCCATAGCATAATATCTACCACAAATAGTTCCAATAACTCCAATACCTAATTTAGCTGTTTTATTCATAAATCCATTTATATATTCTTTTGCTCCATATAAAGGTGAATCTTTACCATCTGTTATAAAATGAAATACTACATTATTAACACCTTTTATTTTAGCAAGAGCAAGTAATGCATAAAAGTGATCTATACTTGAATGAGAAGTATTATGAGAAAATAAACCAATTAAATGAAGTACACTATTATTATTTTTAACATGATCCATCATATCAAGAAGTTTATCATTTTCAAAAAATGATTTATCTTTAATACTATTATTAATCATTGTATATGGTTGAATAATAGTTCTTCCAGCTCCGATAGTCATATGGCCTACTTCACAATTACCTATAGTTCCTTTAGGAAGGCCAACATCTTCTCCTGAAGTTGTTAACTCACACATAGGATACTCAGACATTATTTTATTTATATTTGGAAGATTAGACATTTTAATAGCGTTACCATTCTCATTTTGTCTAATACCAAAGCCATCTAAAATTAACAATACTATTTTCTTCATACTCTTTCCTCAAAACTATTTTATCACAAAATAAAAAAAATTAAACGATTAATTTTCCAGTCTCAGTTTATCAGCTATTGTTACTATAAATTCTGAATTTGTAGGTTTAGATTTATAAGCATCAATACTATGTCCAAATAATTGATCCATTAATTCTAAATCTCCTCTATTCCATGATACTTCAATAGCGTGTCTTATTGATCTTTCAATCGTTTTAGTAGATGTATTATACTTAATACTCAGTTTAGGATATAACTCTTTAGTGATTTTACCAACATAGTTTGGATTATTATAAACCATTAATATAGAAGAACGTATATATGAATATCCTTTAATATGAGAAGGTATACCAAGATTATGTAATAATACAGTTACTTTATTTTCAATTTCTTTATCCTTATTTATATATGTATTATTAACATTAATAATAATACTATTTATATTTGATGGTTCTAAACTATTAATAATATTTTTTATTTCATCATTTTCATTAAAGCACTCCTTCAATAATCGTACATATGATGTACTATCATCTACTACAAATACTTTAAATCCCATTTTATTCTCACTTCACCTTTTTCCCAATTAAAAAGTTATTCATTTATAGAATAACTTAATTTGAATATTTAATATGTCTACAATAATAAGCAGAATTATTATAGTTATAATATGATAATTTAACTCCTCCACCAGAAGATTCAGCAATTATATAACTCTTCTTAGCATCATCATGACCTGCTACTAAAGTAATGTGATCATCATTAACAACTACATCTCCAACATCACAAATAGCAGTTGTTTTTCCTGCTAGTGGAATTGCTCCACTATCCTCTGTATATTGTCTTTTATAGTTTTCATCTTGAGCACCTTGTATTAATGCCCAGTTAACGAATCCACTACAGTCAAAACCTTTCCATATAAGTCTTGTTTTACATCTATCTGGATTAGGGTGAGAATCACAATACTGTGGTGTTATTTTTTTACCAAAGTTTCCATCTACTCCTAGATGATACCATTTGCCACCCCAGTCATAATTTATTCTATATCCATAATTAGCAAGAGTCTCAATTAATGTCATTGCTGCTGCTACTGGAGCTTCTCTTGTACCAGCTCCTACCTCTTCAACAGCTGCTTTAATTGCTGCATCAAGTTTTTCAACACTAGAATTGTTTTGCTCTAATACAGACTTTAATGTTTTACCATCAAAGTTCTTTAAATTTCTATATAATTCACTATTTGGATCCATATCATATTGAGCAAGTGATCCTTTAGAACCTAATGCTTCTTTTAATATTTGTGTTAGTCTTTCTTTCATTTCAGTATCAGCTATAGCATCTATTGCTTCTCTTATTTTCTTATATTCATCTTTATCAAAACTCTTAGATAAAGCATAGATACGTTCTCTTATATCAACATATGTTTTTAGTTCTTCTAATTCTTTTTCTAATGCTGCTCTATCAGCTTCACCTTTTACTTTAGTTAAACTATTAAGTGCTATTTGATAATCAGATTTCTTTAAACTTTCTCTAGCTATATCTATATATTTCTCAGTCATTAATCTATATGCTGCACTAATGTTTTCAGGAGTAGCATCATTTATACAGCTAAAGTAAGTTCTATTTCCTGGGTCTGCAATGTTAACAATAGTATGAACAAAAGTTGGTATTAAGAATACAAGTACTGCTGCTACTGTTCTTACTACTGCTAATTTATTTGCTTTAGCTAATGCATCAGCATCATTATTCTTAACAGCTCCTACATAATTAATCATTAAAGAAACCATTAAAGTAATAGGTACAACTATTCTAATAATAGTTAAGACTATATTAACAATTCTAAGTACTGACAAAACATCCCCATTATCACATATTTCCAAAATACTCATACTATTCACCATATAAATTATAACATTTAAATCAAGTAAAAAAAAGTTATTCTTTCAAATAACTCTTTTAATAATCTACAAGCTTACAATCATAATTTTTATCCATTTAATCTTTCTAATGTTTTAAATTTTTTGCCTTCTAAATATTCAAGAGTACTTCCACCACCAGTTGATACATAATACATTTTTACTCCAAATACTTTAGAAGCTCCTGTTACATCTCCACCTGCAAGTATAGTTGGGAACTTTTGTTTTTCTAAGAATTCCATCATTTCCTTAGTTCCATTTTCATATTCTTTATCTTCATACTTACCAAGAGGTCCATTCCATAAAACTAGATTACTTCCTTCAAGTCTACTTTCAAATTCTCTAATAGTTTTAGGTCCAATATCATAACCTATATCATTTTTATTGAACTCATCAATATCCTTTACTCCTTCTTCAGTAACAAAGTCTAAAGGAAGAATAATCTTATCTTCATATTTTTCTAATAATTCTTTACAATATTCTATATTTTCTTCACTTACTAAGCTTTTACCAGTATTAAATCCTTTAGCTTTTAAGAAAGTAAAGCACATTGCTCCACCTATTAATACCAAATCAGATGATGGTACTAAATTATTTAAAACACCAATCTTATCATCTACTTTAGCTCCTCCAAGTAATAATGTTCTTTTTTCTTTTAAAGCTTTATCTAACATTTTTACTTCATCATCTACTAAAAATCCAGCATATGATGGAATATATTTAGAAATACCATATGTAGATGCATGACATCTATGAGCTGTTCCAAAAGCATCAAGAACAAATATATCACCAAGACCAGCCCAATATTTACTTAGTTTTTCATCACAAGAACTTTCTAATGTTTTAGGTACATCTTCAAATCTAGTATTCTCAACTAATAATATTTCTTTTTCAAATAAATTGTTAACACATGCTTCAAGTTCATTTCCTCTTGTCTCATGAGTAAAATAAACAGGACAATCTACTAAGCTTGATAAATGATTAGCTACTATTTGTAATGAATTAGTTTTCTTATCTTCTTCTGTTTTAACTCTTCCTAAATGTGAAAGAAGTATTACCTTAGCATTATGATCAATTAAATAGTTTATTGTTTTAAGACTTCCAACTATTCTATTATCATCTACAATCTTTCCATCTTTAATTGGAACATTAAAATCTACTCTAACTATTACTTTCTTTCCCTTTACATCTGCTTCTGTTATTAATTTCATATTTTTACACCTATCCTTCATATTTTATGTATATATTTTCAGCATTTTGCTTTAATTCTTCAAGCGTAGTGTTAATAATTTGTTCATTAAATTTATCATAATCATCTAAATCTATCTCAGTTTTATGATTCTTTTGTTCTTCTGTTAAACCATTATCAAAGTTTGGTCTAAATATATTTATACTAACTAAATCAGGAAATACATCTCTTAAATCATCTATTTCTTTTTTTAGTCTTACATCACTAATAATGATAGCGTCATAGAAACAAGAAAATATATCAATATCATCAATCATTCTATTGATAAATAGATCATCTTTACCTAACTTCTCACGAATAATACCTGTCCCTAGAGTTTGAAGTAATTCTCTTGGTTTATCTTCTTCAGTTAAATTCCAACCAGTTATTTCTCTAGCATAGTATTTTATATACTTAGATAATTGAGTAACAATAACCTTTTTACCATGCTCTTCATAAACTTCTTTTAAATATCCAGAAAAAGTATCTTTACCATGTCTAGCTTTTCCACTTATTAAATATATCTTTGATTCTCCATTTCTTAATTCCATGTTATCCACTCTCCTTATTATATATAATAATTATAGCATATCAAATATATCATATCAAAATGTAAACATTATATTTGACAAATAAAAAGAAGTTAAAAACTTCTTATATTGAAACAATTTTTTTAATATATGGTATTTTCATTAAGACATAAACACATGCTGTTGATAATATATATATTATTACACTATTTATAATAACTGATAATGTTATAGAAGTACTATCAATTATATTAAATAGTTTTGTGTACTCCAATAAACCAAGTACAAGACCATGAATTAAATAAACACCAAGATTAGTTTGTGAAAGTACCATCAATAATTTTTCATTAAATCTTGTAAAATAATTTTTAGCAAATAAGAATACAGACGCAGAATACAATATTACATTAAATGTATCATATTTAAAGAATACATCAGTTATACCATTTGCTTTAGAACTTATGATAGTTCCAACCATTGTTATTATAAGTCCAATAATACCAAGAATATAAATAGTATTAGTATTCTTTTTTGATATATTAAATGTATTTAAATAATAACCAAGTATAAAATATATTAAATACTTACTAAATACAATTGTATAAGACAATGAAACATTAAATAAATAATTAGCTATTCTATTAAAACCAAAGAATATAAATAACACTATTATTAAATATTTTAATATATTTTTATTCTCTTCTTTAGTTATTTGCTTTAATATTGGTAAACATAAATAGAATCCAATTATTATAGGTAAAAAGTATAAGTGGAATATTCCTTTTCCTAATATAGTATCTAAGAATACACCACAAATCATTTTAAATGTTACAACATCTTTATTAACAAATATATTTATAAAACTATAAACTATATTCCAAAATACAAATAATAATAAGATTCTAGGAACATACTTCTTTAATACATCTTTTATTGTTACTTTCTTTTCTTCATTCAAGAAAAGCGCACCACTCACCATAAAATAAACAGGTACGCAAAATCTTGATATTGAATCTAATATAGATAAAACAATAAAAGTATTACTATTAACATCTAAATTATCCCAATATTCACTAATAACATGTATTAGTATAACGAATATAATAGCAATAACTTTTAATAAATCAAAATATAAAACCCTCTTTTTCATTCTAATCACCTATTTTACTATAAAGGCATTTGCTACATGACGGGCACCAGTATATCCCCATCCTGCTGGGTTATTAACTAGTTTTCCTTTTTCAACTAGAGTTGTTGATCCACCACCATCTAGATTAGCAGCATTATATGTTTTATATCTAACAAAGATTTTTGTTAATTCTTCCATAGTTGCACCATTAAATCCAGCATGACCATTAATAGTTACAAATAATACAATACCATCTTGTCTTTGTCCAATAGCAGTTCTAGGTCTATTACCATAACCACCATCGCCATTAAACTTAGCAGCTTTACCATTAACAATTAAATATGGTCCAAAGCATACTGCATCAACAATACCTGCTTTCTTAGCTTGTTTTGATGTCATCTTTGATAGTACTAGTACATGTTCTTTATTAAATGCTATTATCTTTTCTGCTTTTCCACTATCAGATAAAACTTTACCATTAACCATGAAAATACCTCTAGGTATTAATGCACGATTTCTAATCTTAGCAGAACCACCATTAATCGCAACAAGAGCATTATTATCCTCAGCCATTTCTTCAACTTCTTGTCCACCTCGAGTTAGATTATTGGCTGATACTAAATGTACTCTAGCTGGATCATATATTACAGTAATATATGCAGTATATGAAGATTCCTCTAATTTAATAATCTTATATATATCATTTCCTTTATTCTTCTTTAATATTTGCTCTTCATAAATAGATTCATATGTATCAGTTTCAAAGTTAGGATTGAATGTTATCTTAGAAGAATCTGTATCTTCTTCTGGTTCAATAACTTTATTGTTATCAAGTATTCTTTTTATTTCTGCTTCACTATATAAAGTATATGCAAAATGCTTATGAGTCATACTTGTCATCGCAGATGTAACAAAGAAATCTCTAAAATAATCTATTGGTCCATATGCTAAAAAGAAGCATACTAAAGCCATAAAGTCTATTATTATTAAAAATACACTAAATTTACTAACCTTCTGTTTTTTCACTTGTTTCTGCTTCGTCATTTTTAACTCCCAACTCATATGGATCATCCATAGTTCCTTTTCCAGAAACTATTTCTAAATCATCTTTTAAATAAAATGCAGGTCTTACACTATATTTAGCAGTAATATAATCTGCAAAGATATTACCACTATCATTTATTACATTAATAATATCTGAAGCTTCCATACCTCTTAATAATGTAAATGTATTAGTTGTTTCATGTAGGAACATATCACCTATTGTAAGCATTCCTACTTTTGCTTTTACATAACTACTTCTTGCTACAGTATAATCATAATCAGTTAATGAAAGTGTTCCAGTAAAATAACTACTATTTACTACATAATCCTTTACATCTAAAGAATTTAAGAAAGTATTATTTAAATACTTACCCACTGTATTCTTAGTAGTATAAGCACTATCACTTCCACCAAATTTAATTTTATAATCATCTTCACCTTTTTTAATAACATCAACACTAGCTAATTTTACTTTAGTATCTAGTATTTCTATTATTTTATAATTAACATCATTAATTTTAACAATGTTATTAACATATGCATCTCCTAGAGTATTTACAGCATGTTTTTCAATAATATATGGATTTTCTTTAGTTCCTTTTCCACTTAAATATAGATCACTACTAGAAAGAGTAATAACAGGTTTAATTGTAACAACTTTAGTTTCTTTTTCATTAATTGCTATTTCACCCTCACTAGTAACATAATATTGCGCATTATCTTTATTTAAAGTTCCCAAATAGAATATTTCTCCATTATTTAAGAAACCATCTTTTCCTCCAGACATTTTGTAGTCATAAAGAGACAACAATGATATTTTATAACTATCTAGAATGTTTTCGCAAGTAATATTTGTTAAATCATCAATAACATCACTACAAGAATTAGTATTTACAATTAAACTATCAGCATTTACTAATGTTTTTTCAAATATACCACTATATTTTTCTTCACTAGTATTTAACCATTTATTAATTGATGATTTTTCATAACCATTTTTAAGATTAGGATATAACATAGTTACGTTATCATCACTAACCATTTTTATATTACCATTAGCATCAATATTAAGTATTCTATATAATAATCCAGAATAACTTACATAATTATCATCAACATCACCTTTGTATGTAAATACTCCAGTTTCTTCATTTAATACAAGTCCTTTTGTTTCGTCTAAGAAACTTTGTTTTTTCTTTAATACATCAACTAAAAAAGTATTATCGTCATCTTTGTGACCATTCTCTATCTTATAGTATTTTATTAATCTAAACATATAAAATCCCACGATGACTAAAAGCACTAAAACATTTAGTGCTATTAATACAGGGGTTATTTTAAGTACTTTCTTAGTCATATAGTTTTGCTCCTAATCTCCAAAATCATTTTGATATGCTATTAGACTAGCATTAATAACTCCATCTACCCCACTGAATTCATCAACAATAGTAGTATTTACACTACCATTTTTACTTTCCTTAACATCTACTTCTAATGATAACTCAACTTTATCATTAAATATTGATTTACTTCTAACTTTAAATTTCTTTAAAGCTTTTAATCTTTTCATAACTTCATTATGAGCATCAGTCTCATATTTTAATACTAATAAATATCTATTAGCTACTCTAAATCCCATTAAATATGTTACGAAGTATAAAACTCCTAATATTAATGAAGCAATAATTGCTATTATGTATAGTCCAGCTCCAGCCATAATACCAGCAGATATTCCCCAGAACATAAATCCAGTATCAACAGGTTCTTTAACAGCTGTTCTAAATCTTACGATAGATAAAGCACCAACCATACCTAAAGATAAGCTAATATTACTACTAATAGTTCTAATAATCATTGCTGTTACCATTGCTAGCATTAATATACATAATGAAAATGCTTTAGAATAAACAACGCCAGTATATGTTTTTCTATAAACATATATAATGAATATTCCAATTACAAATGCAACAATTAATGATATTAACATATCAGTTACAGAAATAGTTCCAGTAAAATTCTCTAGAACTGATTTTTTTATTGTGTCTACAACACTCATACCTATATTCATTGTTTCACTCCTTATTTAATACTTCTACATATTGCAAATTTACTTACTGCTTCTCTACAAGAAGGTATATCATTTAATAAATTTGCTATATGCAAAGGTAATATTTCATTAAATTTAACTTCTAAAACTACTTTTCCTTTTTCATCAACTCTATATGTTGGAGCTGATTCTTCAAACAAATCATAATTGTATAATCCACTTTCAATATTTGAATCAAAAGTAATTCTAACATCACTTATTGGATATGTAAATGCTAATCTATGATATCCAACTATTATTGATGGTATTAATCCTTTAGTTCTAGCATCATTTAGAAACTCTAATAACAGTCCAGAAGCACCATCAATTTCATTCAATTTACCCTCCAATATTTTACCATAGACCTCTTTTGAAATCAACATTTGTTCTTTAGCTGTCATATTATTATGTTTCATCTTTTTTTCCAGTCTTATAAATGAATCATCATTGTTATAAATTCTAATTCTATATTTCTTTCTATATAAAACTCCATCCATTTTTTCATAGTATGATTTAGAGTTCAAATCATCAAAATATAAACTTTTTATTAAATATGATCCATCATCGAAATAGCCATTATTATCAGTCCCCATTATTAAAGACAATTTTTGTTTTAATACTTCAGCGGCACTCTCAGAAATCTTGAATTTTAATTCATGTCTATATTTATATTCCTTCATTCTACACCCCCAAAGTATTTCTTAACTTCAGATTCACTTAATCCAAAATATTGTTTAGCATCTTGTATAATTGCTTTATTTCTCCTTCTAGCAAATGCTCTTAAATCTTTAATATGAGTTTCCCATTTACTATAAGACATATTACCCCAACGATCTAGATTTCTCTTCATCTCATCAGTTGTTATTTCTTTAACTACTTGATCAACTTTCTTTTCCCAATTCTTAGCAGACCAAGTATTCTTTAAGTTATAACTCATTCTTTCTAAGAATGTTTTCTTAAATTCACTACTCTTCATTAAATTTCTTAATAGAGCTGTGCTAAAGTTTCCATATCCAACACCTTGGCTTCTAGTATAGTAATTAAATCCATATCCAGTTTCATGATAGAAACCACTATCTAAATCATAATATATAAACTTCCATTTACCATTATCTATCTTAGCATTTCTAAAGTATCTAGTATTTACAATATCATAATTATTAGCCCATATTTCTGCTATCCAGAAATCACATAAATTTTCTATATCAATTTGTTCTTTTATCTTTTTATAGTTATTACTATTACTTAAAGAATTATTATTGATGAATCTCATCATTTCATTATACTTAGTATTTGATCCAGTTTTTACTTCACCATCTATTCTTAAAATATCTGTATCTTTATCAGTAGTTTTAACATTATAATGATTTGATACAAAATGTTCATCAACTTTTTCTCTTATAAAATATAATCCCCAATATGAACCATTCACATAAAGAACAACTGGTTTATATGCTTGAACATCAACATCAGTATATTCTCCCATTAGAGACGTTCCAACTATATCACGAATTAAAGTTCTACCTTCACTACCTTCATCATAGTTAGATGCGAATTCATCTTGAGATCCAGTTCTAAGTACTAATGATTCATATACACTACTATCAACTGTATCAAATACAGGATAATTCAAATGAGCATCTCCATATACTTTTTTAAACTTAATTTCATAACTTTTCTTTTTATAATATCTTGTAGAACCACCAAATAATTTTAGTCCTGCATTTACTTGAAATACACTTCCATCTTTATCAATTAATTCTACATTACATGGTTCTTGTACTGTACTTTTAAGACCTGTATGAGTATTAACATAATTAAAGTCACTCTTATTCATAGTTAAAGATAAAACAGGTAATTTATGATTCTCATTAACTATATATGTATAAGTATTAACTTTACTTTTTAATTTACCAGGTTCTTTACTCATTATTCTTAAAACAGTAGTCTTCTTAATAGTAAGAGGACTACTGTATACTTTTGAAGACGTTGTTGGTGTTGAACCATCTAACGTATAATAAATATCTTTTCCTGTAAGTGTTACTTTAAACCCTTTTGAATTATCAAATAATCCACTTAATACAGAAGAAGTTGGTAAGTACGATATAGCCTGTTTACCATCAGAATTCTCTTTCAAAGGAGTTGGTTTATCAAAATAATAAACTCCTGTTGAACTACCTTTACCCATTGAATAACCAGTTGGTACATTTGCCATAAATAATGTATCAATTATTTTATCATCTTTAGTTAAATAAATTCCTTCAGTACTTCCTATTTTAAAATCAGCATGTTTATAACTCTTATTTGATAAATTCTTATCACCAGATGCCATTACTACATAATACTCTTTACTCTTTAATTCTTTCTTCTCTAGATTATACATACAAGGAGTATTAATATTAGTTGTTAAACAATAATCACTTAGATTAATAGTTTCTCCACTATTATTATATAACTCAATCCAATCATAATACTTTCCACCATTTTGAGGTAAATATTTATAATTAGAATTCATTGCTTCATTTATTATTAAATCTTTTACTTTAGTTAAATATTTCTTTTGAAATGATTTAATACCATCTAAAGTATTAGGATACCCTGGACTAATTGAACTATTAGTTAAAAATTCTTTTCCTTCTTTAATATATGCTTGACCATTGCCAAGATTTTCATATTTAACTCTTTCAATTATTTTACCTTTATTATCACTTAGTATTACTACCCCATTTTTATTCTTTAATTTAAAGTTTGTACTAAGTTCACCAGTTATACTACTAATACCACTAGTATATACAACAAGTACATCTCCACTAGGTAAAACTGTTTTTGGAAGAGTCCATTTAAATGGAGCATCTTCACTATTTGATAAGCTATATCCTTCAAGATTAATACTTGATTTACTTATATTTTTAATTTCAACATAACCACTATATTGACCACTTTGATTTCTAAAGTTACCTTTATTTTCTGGTAATATTTCATTAATTTGTAATTCTTTTTCATCAGTGCTTTCTAGTGATTTTAAGAATTCTTCATGACCACTTATAGTATTAGCAAAACCAGGTGTTGGTTTATCTTGAATTACCCAAGTTCCATCTTCTTGTCTTGCCATAACAGTATTACCATCAAGAGCAACTGTTTGAATAGCATCCACTGCTTTACCATTTGGTTTTAATAAAGCTACTACTTCTCCACCACCACTTTTTAATTTAAAGTTAGCAGTATCATTTGTAGTTTTACCAGTTAAGAATATTACTTTATATGATTTAGCTTCAATAATAGTTTCAGGGAATATCCATTTTACTTCTTTATTATTATCACTTAAACCATAATTTTTTAAATTAATATCATGATCATTTCCATTATAGATTTCTATATAATCATATAGTTTACCATCTTCATATGCTATTGCACCTTTATTAGAAGACATTAATTCATTAATAACTAATTTTTTAATAGTAACATCATTATCCGTAAGGTCTGCTTCATCATAGAAATTAGCACTCTTTTCACCCAAAAGAGTTAATAGAGATAAAACTACTATTAATGCAATACAAACTACAAAAAACAAAATATTACTTTTAAATTTTTTAGTATTAAACTCCATAATAAAAACTCCTATATAATTATACTATATAAGAGCTTTTTATTCTACCTTTTTAAACAAATTATTAAATTAAATTTTACATAAATAATTTCATTGTTCTAATCATTTGAGCAGTATAACCAACTTCATTATCATACCAAGCAACTACTTTAACAAGTTGTTTTCCATCTGCTTCAACAACGCTTGTTAAAAGTCCATCTACTAAAGCTCCGCATTCTTCTCCTATGATATCTGAACTAACAATTGGATCTTCAGTAAATTTAATAGTTTTACTTTGATGTGATTTGAACATATTATTAATTGCTTCTTTAGTAGCAGGTTTTTCAAGTTCAAGTGTTACATCAACAACACTACCATCTCCTACTGGAACTCTAAATGCAACTCCATCCATTTTTCCATTTAAATGTGGAACAACTTTACCTATTTGAGATGCAGCTCCTGTAGTAGTTGGAATAATATTTAATGATGCAGCACGACCACGTCTAGCCATAATTCCTTTCTTATGAGGAATATCTAGAGTTTCTTGGTCATTAGTCATAGCATGTACTGTAGTCATAAATCCTTTAACTACACCAAACTTATCATCTATTAGTTTAACAACTGGTGCTAAACAGTTAGTAGTACAACTTGCTGCACTAATTACTTTATCTTTTTTATTTAATGTATCATGGTTTACTCCATATACTATTGTTTTAGCATCATCTTTAGCTGGAGCACTAATAATTACATGTTTAGCTCCTGCATCAAGGTGTGCTTGGCACTTTTCAACTGAAGTAAATACACCAGTACATTCAAGTACAACATCTACTCCTAATTTCTTCCATGGTAATTTTGATGGATCTGGTTCAGCAAATACTTTGATTCCTTTGTTTTTAACAAACATTTCATCATCATCAAAACTTACTTTATAATTAACTGTTCTATGAACTGAATCATATTTATAAAGATAAGCAAGTTGATGTGGATCAGTTAAATCATTTATTGCTACTACCTCTATATCTTTATCATCTTGTAATAATCTTAAAGCAGTTCTACCTATTCTACCAAAACCGTTAATTGCTATTTTTAACATATTCTTTTTTCCTCCTATTCAAAATAACTATTACCTATAAATTCTCTAAGTACACTGTTTTGTGGTACTAATTCACTTGGAATATTAATAAAGCATTTCATGAATTTTAATATTCTTATTGCTTCTTCATAGAACTCAGAATCTCTACTAATTGAATATAGTAAAGGTACTGCATATGTTCTTAAAACTCCTACCTCATATGCAAGAGAAGTATTAATAACTATATCAGCTTCTCTTTGATATGGATAAATATATGTTTCTTCACTATGTCTCATACCCATCCAACTAGTTAAAGTTTGTTCCGCTGAATAACCTCTATGATTATAATCTCTAACCATACGTCTAATTAATCTTAAATCTGTTGTTTTAATATGATTATGTCTATCTAATGCTATTGGCATAAATGGACTAATATATAATTTTAATTTATTCTTTTCGCTAATTGCAGAACTCATTCTTTCACTAATAGCGTGTAATCCTTCAACAACCAATATTTGATTCTTTTTCATAGTTATTGGTTTTCTCTTGAATTCTTTTTTACCAGTTATAAAGTTAAATGTTGGAATTACTACTTCTTTTCCATCAAGTAAATCTCTTACTTGTTGATTAAATAATTCAGTATCTATTGCATCTATTATTTCAAATTCATAACTTCCATCTGGTTTTCTAGGACTATTTTCTCTTTCTACAAAGTAGTCATCTGTAGATAATACTAATGTCTCAAGACCAAATGTATTTAAAGAAAGAGCTAATTTCTTAGATGTAGTTGTTTTACCACTAGATGATGGCCCAGAAATAAATACTGCTCTTATTTCTCTATTCTTATCAAGCATATTAGCAATTTCACCTAAGTTTTCATCATATAATATTTCATTTATTTGAATAAAATCAGCTATTTTAGATTCAACTATTAATTTATTCAAGTCTCCAGCATATTTTACACCAAGACCTTTTAATCTATCTTCATAGTTTTGGAATGCCTGTAATACTTTAGGTGCTGGATTATACTTTGGAACAACTCCATCAATTGGATATGATAAAACAATTCCATTTGGTTTTAATATTTTTAAATCATATAATTTTAATACTCCTGTTGATGCTGGCAATATATCATAGAAATAATTATATTCACCATCTAACTCATACATAGTAACAGCATCATTAGTCATATATGTATAATTTAATACTTTTTCATATTCATTATTACCTGATACATATTCAATAATGTCATCCTTAGAAACATTAATAGCATTAATAGTCATATCAGCTTTAATGATTTGATTCATTCTCTTCTTTATTTTTTCAATAAGACTCTTCTCTACTTTATCCATTCCATCAATAGTAGTGTATAAACCTTTATCCAAAGAATGTTTAATGTTTACAGAAGTTTTAGATCCTAAAACATCTTTAATTGCTTTAATATACACATACTTTAGACCAGCTATGTATATTTTTTTACCATTTCTATCATTTACTCTAATAAAATTTACTTTTGAATTTTCAATCAACTCATAGTCAGCATGAACAGCAGCACCATTAATTCTAAGAGCAATTATATCTTCATCTTTAAGATAATTTAATAAATCTCTTACCTTAGTACCATAGTCTACTTCTATAGTTCTTCCGTCTTCAAAAGTAATTGTTAATTCATCTTCCATATCACACATCCAATCCCTTTAATCTATTATTATTATATCAACAATCATTTCATTTGTGAATAATTTACATAATTAAAAAAGCTTACTTTACAAGTAAACTTTTATAATTCTGTACTAACTTCATTAACTTCAAAATATACTTTATCAAAAGGTATCTTTGTAGTTATAGTTTTAATTGGATAACTAACACTAATATTATCTGTTTTATAAGGTATTAAATTATATGATATTACCTCTTTAACAGCCACTAATTTATTATTGTTATAGAATAATAACCATCCGTATACAGTAGTGGTTCTAGTACCAGTATTGCTTAAGCTAACTATTATCTCTTTTCCATTATCTTTAAAGTCAGACTTAATACCATGTTTAATATTACCATATTCTTCAAGTTCATCCTTAAGAACAGTCATATTATAAGAATAAGATTCAAAAGACTTTTCTTCTAAATCTTGAATTGCTACTACATAAGCACTATCCTTTGCTCCTACTCTTACATATACTTCTTTATTATATAGTTTTTGTTTATTCTTATCATATACTTCAAATGAATAATTCAAATATACTGGTTTAGTATTATTATTTTGTACCTTTAATACTATAGTTCTATCATTAAACTCCCCATTAAATAATGCAAGTTCATTTGTAACAATATTCTTTGATAAATCAGTTTGATTATTATCTATTGGTGGTTGTGCTGGATCATTATTAGGATCCTCTTCTACTGGTTTATCCTTACAACCACATATCATTAACAAACATATTAATATTACACTAAATAATTTAATTATCTTCTTCATTTTTATCCCTTTCATATTCCATTATCATTTCTTTTATCTTTCTAAATCTATGATTAATACCACTCTTAGTTATTGGTATTTCTGTTTCACTACTAATGATTTCAGCTAGTTCTGCCATAGAACTTTCTGGATATTTTTCTTTATATATACATATATTTCTTATTCTATCATCAAGTAAATCAAAATCTCTTATTTCTTTTAATTTACTTATTAATTCTAATTGTTCCTTTGATGCATTAATGCTTTTATCAACATTAGCTTGTTCGCAATTATTAAGTCTATTAGTCATATTCTTATGATCTCTATATATTCTTATATCTTCATAATAGAATAACGATGTAGTAGCATTAAGCATTTTAATAAAGTCACTAATCTTTTCAGACTCTTTTATATATACCATATAGTTTTTATCTCTTTTAATAACCTTACTATTAAAATAGAATTCATTTAATAAATCATTAACAAATACAGCTGTATCATAATTAGAAATAACAAACTCAGCATGATATCTACTAGTCTTAGGATCATTAATACTTCCGCACATCTCAAATATACCTCTTAGATATGCTTGTTTATCCTTTGTATCATCAACTAAATATTCACTTGGAACATATAATCTTTTATGATCCTTTGTTATTGATAAATCTTCAAGTATTAAATCAACCTTATCATTAATACTCATAAGTACTAGTTTATTTTTTCTTAAAGAATTTACTTCACTAGTATCCATCTCTATATCAACATGGTATATCTCTTTTATTAGTTTATATATTCTTCTAGCAATACTAATATTTTCAGTATATATTTCAAATCTATTATCAAGTATTCTAACACCAATATTTAGTATAGCTGATAGTTCTGACATCTTTTCAGAATCACCATATTCTATATTACTAATTTCATTTTTAATATTCGATGTGAATGACATAAAATCACCACTTTCATTATATACTATTATTCTAAAAAAAACCACTTCAATAGAAGTGATTTTATTACCATCTTGATGTAAATCTGTTTCCTAATGCAGGGAAACTAACATAGTTTCTAGGATTGTAGTATGTACTACCCTCCCATCCTTTCATAATACCAAAGTGTAAATGTGCTCCTGTTGAGCAGTGTTCATAACTTTCATTACCACCTACTGTTCCAACTACTGTATTAGCTGTTACTATTTGTCCGACTTTTACATTAATTGAATGTAAGTGCATATAAAGAGTTCTTAATTTCTTACCATCAATTGTATGTTGAATATAAACTATATTTCCACCACAATATGCTTTTTTAACAATCTTATTAACTTTACCAGCTGCTGAGGCATATACTTTAGTACCAACAGCATTTCCACCAATATCTACTCCATTATGCATTCTCCATTTACCATTACCCCATGGATCATACATACCATAGTTACTAGTCATACGACCGCTCTTTAATGGTCTTACAAGTTCACCTGCTGGTGGAACATCTACACATTCTGTAATTTCTAAATTTTCATTACATTTATTTCTTTTATAAACTTTTTCATATTCAGCAATTTCTACTTTTCTTGCCCTAATATCTGCTTTAATATCTTTTTGATCAGAAGCAAGATCGCTCATATCAAGACCATATTTTCTTAATACTTTCTCTAAACTTTCAATTGCTTTTTCAGATGAGTTAATTTCTTCTTTTAATTGTACTTGAAGAACTTTATTATTCTCAATCTTTTCATACATATCATTTATTAAATCATTATTATATTGTGTTAATTGTTCAACAACAGCACTTCTATATATGAAATCACTAAATGTTTTAGCTTCAAATACATATTCTAAATAAAGATTTTCTCCATTAGATATTTGTAAGAATGAAAGAAGATTATCAATTTCTCCTCTCTTTTCTTTTATATCACTTTCTAATTGTCTAATTTTCTTTCTTGATTCGGTTACTTTGTTTTCCTTTCTATTAATTTCTGATGCGAGATTTGCTATTTCACTTTCAGCAGCATCAATCTTCTTTTGTTTTGCTTTTTGTTCTGCTATTAATTGAGCTTGTCTAGCTTCATCCCTTTTTAGTTCATCTCTTAATTGCTTTAATGATTTAGCTTCAGCAGTATAGATCATTAAGAAGAAACAAAGTACGAATAAAAATATTTTACTAAGCTTCTTCATCATACTTTCAAATACTTCCTTACTGCTCTAAAACTACCTAGAGCTCCAACTACTACTCCAATAACTACAAGAGCTACCATAACCATATAGTTTATAGCTTTTGGATCAATTAATCTAATTATTTCAGTAAATAGTTTTCCACCAAGTCTTTCATATAAATAACTATATCCAAAACAACATATAGCAATTGGTATTATTGAACCTAAGAATCCAATAATAATTCCTTCAAAGAAGAATGGTTGTCTAATAAATGCATTACTAGCTCCAACTAATCTTCTAATTTCAATTTCTCTCTTTCTTGATTGAATAGTTATTTTAATAGTATTACTAATTAAGAATGCAGTTACTATTACTAATGCAACAACTGCTATATAAGTAATCTTTTTAACTAAATCAAATATTTTAACTAACTCTTCTACAGAACCCTCTCCATATTTAACAAGAGTTATTTTTTCAATTGTTTGAATTTCATTAGCAGTGTCCCCAATACGATTAATATCTTCTACTTTAATTAAGAATGAATCTTGAAGTGGATTATTACTTTCTGTATATTCAGAAAGTATTGTATTAAATATCTCACTTTCTTTTTGCATACTCTTCTTAACATCTTCTTTAGAATTAAATGTTATTTTTTTGATATTATCCAATGATTCAATTTTTTCTTTAATTGCATCTATATCTTCATCACTAGCTTTTCTATCTAAGAATACAACAATAGTCATATCCTTTTCTATTTCAGCAGTAAAATTATTAACATTCAATGTTACAAATATACTAAATCCTACTAAGATTAATGTTATTGTTATACAAGTTATACTTGCTATAGATAAACTGAAGTTTCTAAATACACCTTTGAAGGATTCTAAAAAATTACTCTTTAATATTCTAAATGGTTTCATTTTTATACTTTCCTTTCATTGTATCATCAACTACTAGACCTTTATCTATAACAACAACTCTCTTCTTCATCTTATTAACTATTTTTTCATCATGTGTTGCCATTATAACAGTAGTACCTAAATCATTATTGATACTTTCAATAACTCTCATAACTTCCATAGAAGTTTTTGGATCAAGGTTTCCTGTAGGTTCATCACATATTAGTACTTTAGGATTATTAACAATAGCTCTTGCTATAGATACTCTTTGTTGTTCTCCACCAGCTAACTCATCTGGAAAACTTCTAAGTTTATCTTTTAAACCAACTTGCTCTAAAGCTTCTAAAGTTCTTCTTCTAACTTCAGATTTCTTAAGACCATATATTTCAAGTGCAAAAGCAACATTTTCATATACTGTTAATTTAGGTAATAATTTATAATCTTGAAAAACCACTCCTAGTTTTCTTCTTAATTTATAAACCTTACCATTTCTAAGTCTAGCTACGTTAATACCACCAACAAATACTTCTCCACTAGTTGGCTTTTCTTGTCTATATAGTAATTTGATTATAGTTGATTTACCACTACCTGATTCACCAATTATAAATACAAATTCACCTTTAGATATTTCTAAGTTAACATCGCATAATGCAGAAACACCATTTTGATATCTTTTATATACATTTTTAAATTCTATTAACTGCATAATACCTCCATCTATTCATCTAAGCCTAATCTTTTCTTCTTAGTACCTCCAAGTACTTCATAACAATCCCCAACAACTATAAAAGCATCTGGATCTATTTCTTTGATTGCACTTCTTAAAAGTGAGTACTTATCAGTTGGAACAACACACATTAACATTTTTTGTTTCTTATGAGAAAATGCTCCATGACTTTCAAATTCAGTAACTCCACTCTCTATAACTTTTATAATAAATTCTTTAACTTCAGCTTCACAATTTGTATGAATATAAAACATCTTAGATTCACTAATACCAATCATCATCTTATCAACTAAATATGTTGAAATACAAATGATAATGATTGAATACATAATTGATGTATAACCATATGCTAGTCCTCCACCAATTACAACAGCAATTGCTATATATCTTAAAATAACTCCAAGAGGTTTCTTATTATATTTTTGAATTATTAAAGCAACTATACTATTTCCACCAGTATTAAATCCAGTTTTATATACAAGTGCTTCTCCAAATCCACCTACTACACCAGCAGCTAGTACATATAATAATACATTATCAAATGAGAAATTAATAAGTGCTGGTAAATCCTTAGTCAAATATACAAATAATGTATATGTTACAGCACCAACTACGCTCATTAGAGATTTTCCTTTTCCTAAAACAAATAGCATTATAATTACTAATATAGTATTTCCTATAAATATAGTAAGTCTAGGATCTACATTAGGAAAGAAATGATTAATAACGATAGCAACTCCTCCAAGTCCACCATCAACGAAGTTATTTGGTACAGAAAACAAATTATAAGATAATGATGATATTAAACATCCCACTACAAATAGAAATGCTTTTTTCATAGCATCCTTTTGTAATACCACACCAGTTATCTTCTTTGTATCTTTCTTTCTGAATAACCTCATTTTAATCTTCTCCAGTTTATATTATATCAAACATGAAGACATATTTCTACAAGATAGACCATTAATTATTAAAAATGTAAATAAAAATAACTAATACTATTAGTTATCTTTTAATTTTAAATACGCTTCTAAGAACCCTTCTATATCACCATCTAATACTTTTTCAACACTAGATGTTTCATAATTAGTTCTTGTATCTTTAACTAATGTATATGGACACATTACATAACTTCGGATAGCACTTCCAAAGTTAACATCCATAACATCACCTTTTAATTCTTTAACTTTATCTTTAAATTCTTGTTCTTGCATAATATATAGTTTAGTCTTTAACATTTCCATAGCTCTTTCTTTATTTTGAAGTTGACTTCTTTCTACTTGGCAAGATACAACTATTCCAGTTGGTAAGTGAGTTATTCTAACAGCTGAATCACTAGTATTAACACTTTGACCACCTGCTCCACTTGAATGGAATACATCTATTTTTAAATCACTTTCTTTAACTTCTACATCAATATTTTTACCTATTTCAGGAGTTACCAATACTGATGCAAATGAAGTATGACGTCTAGCATTACTATCAAAAGGACTAATTCTAACTAATCTATGAACACCAGTTTCACCTTTTAAATATCCAAAAGGATAATAACCTTTAACTAGTAAAACACATCCTTTAATACCAACTTCTTCACCTTCACTTTTACTAATTATTTCATATTTATAATTATTCTTTTCAAAAAATCTAGTATACATTCTAAGTATCATATTAGCCCAATCATTACTCTCCGTACCACCTGCTCCAGAGTGTATTTCTATATATGCATTGGCACTATCAAATTCACCACTCAAAAAAGTAGATAAATTTAATTCATCCAAATCATGTTCTATCTTTTCTATCTCATCGCTAATACCATTAATATCTTCTTCACTTAAATCTAGTTCACACATCTCTTTTAATGTATTAACACTATCTAAAATACTATTATAGTTATCAACTATTTTTCTTAGATTTTTACTTTCACTAATAATACTATTAGTATCTTCTCCATTCCAAAAATTAGGATCAGACATAATATCATCTAATTCTTTTATTCTAGTATTTTTTCCTTCTATATCTAACGCAATATTTAATGTGTTTAAAGATTCAGAAAATTCATCTAATTTTTTATTAATATCTTTTGTTTCCATAAACATATTATAACATAAAAACATTTAAAAAATAATTGTAGAGATATAATCATTATATGTTATAATGTACCTAGAAGGAGGAATATATAATGGATAATAAAGGAAGAGGAATTATTAGTTACATATTTGGATGGTTAGGAGGATTAATTGTTCTATGTGCATTTAAAGATAATGATAAGAAGACAACAATCCATGCTTGCCAAGCAATCATTGCTAATGTAGCGTATATTTTAATTAATATGATTTATAGATTTATTCCAATTACTATTCCACTATTTAGTTTAGTAATATTTGGTTTATATGTTGCTATAGTAGTAATGGGAATTGTAAAAGTATGTAATAATGAAGAAGCTGAATTACCAGTAATTGGTAACTTAGCTAAATCAATATTTGCTAACAAAATTAATTCAGCACCAGATGTAGTTAATACTAATACAACTGAAACACCAAAAGAAGAACCAAAAGCTGAAGAACCAAAACAAGAAGAAGCTAAACCTGAAGAACCAAAAAATGAATAATAAAAAGCAATGATTAATTCATTGTTTTTTATAGAATAAAAAAAGCTTTTATGATATTATTTAAATGATATAAGAGGTATATTATGAACATAGGTAGTATATGTGAAAATGGAGATATATTAAGTGTAATTAGAATTGTTAATATTCTTATTACTATCATTAAAATTATAATTCCAATAATATTAATGGTTACACTTATGATTGATTACACAAGAGCTGTTTATAAAAATGATAGTGAAGCATTAGTTAGAACAAACAAAACTGCTAGTGGTAAAGTATTAGCTGCTATGTTAATATTTTTTATTCCAACATTTGTTAATGTAATAGCGGATATTTCTTCATATGATACAAAAGGAATTACTGCATGCATTGCTAATGCAACTCCAGAAAAAATAGAGGCTGCTTATGTTTCATTTGCTCAAAAAATAGTAGATATTGCTAAAGAAGAAGTAACTGAACCAACATATTTGCAAGCTACTCAAGAAGTTAGTAAATTAAAGGAAAGTGAAGATAAATCAAGATTACAAAAAGAATTAGAAGAGATTAAAAAAGCTTTAGAAGAAAAGAAAAAGAAACAACAAGAAGAATGGGAAAGTCATCAAAAAATAGAACGTGGTTGGATGTTTCCAGCAGGTAGTACAACAACTACTACTATTGGTGGAAAACTATTTGCTACAGATGCACCAGCTGGTACAAGATTAACTGCTTTCTTTGGTGGAAATGATTCAGTACATCAAGGATTAGGAGGAGGACATGGTGCGATTGATATTGGTCTTGGTAGAGGGACATACGTAATAGCTACTCGTTCTGGTACAGTAGTAAGTCCAACTGCAAGTGATAGAATAGACTATCCAGATTCATATATTAAACCTGATGAAAATGGTAAATATAATTGTGCTGGTTTAAAAGCAAATTATGTAAAAATAGATCATGGAGACGGAACAATGTCAGGTTATGCTCACTTCTTGGCAAATACTATTACAGTGAGAGCTGGAGATCATGTAGACCAAGGACAAGTAATCGGACAAGTTGGTTCATCAGGATGTTCAACTGGTCCACATCTACACTTTGAAGTTTATGTTAATGGTACAAGAGTTGACCCACTGGATTATGTTTCTGTTACTAATCCAAGACCATAGAAAGGATTGGTTATGAAAAAAGAAATAAAGAAAAAATTAAAAGTATTATTAATTGTTTTTATTGCATTAACTATATTATTAATATTATTAAAAATATTTGGAAGTAAAAAAGATTATTCAGAATTGAAACCACTAAATGAAGATTATAAATATTTCTCAATACAATCAACAATTAATAGTGCTATTAATGATGATAATAAAAACTATATTACTACAAAAATATTATGTAAATCGCATGAAGAAACAGACTATTGTTTTGTAGGTGGATATTTAATTGAATACATTGATTTTTCTAGTCCTACTTATGATGATAAAATTGGCTATGCTTTAATATTAAAAGGTAATACATATACCATGAAACAAATAGAGACAGATAATATAGAAACGTATGCTAATAATTATAATAAATATGAAGAATTAAAAGATGGTAAAGTATTACCTATAATTGATTACTCAGAAAAGAATAAATTATCTAGTTATATATCAAACTTTATTAATCTTTTAATGTTTGATCAATCAAAAGCAAAATTATTAATATCTTCTAATAGTACTAAATCTATTAATGAATTAAAAAGTTTAAGTTCAAATATTATTTCATATGAAAAAGAAGATAATACTTACACAATATTAGATTCAAATAATAATAGATTCAAAATAATTGAAACATCAACTATGGATTATAAAATAGAATTATAAAAGACAAGATTAATTCTTGTCTTTTTACATTGTCATTTCATCTTCTTTTCTAACATTTCTAACAATCTGTTTTGTATTATTGTTTCTTCTTATCTCTTTTAGTTTATCTTTATCTATATATTCAGCTAATACTTCCATATCAGTTAAGTCTTTTTCTCTTCTTGATACACTCTTTAAATTATATACATGCTCTGTACTACATACATTTGCTAATACTCCATTACATTCACATCTATTATCAAATCTTAAATGAGTACCAGTTGGATTATAATTTCTTTCTAGTCTATCAACAATTACTTCACCATTATATTCTCTTTGCAAATAATCAGTTGAAGTAATACTATTATCTTTTTCTCTTCTAAATGTTACAAAATCAACACTCATTCCATTATACACATTTGTAGAAGTTACTAAATGTGTATTTTTAGTATCAATAATAGTATGGAATTCATCTAAACTTGGAAATCTTAAATCAGTAAAAGTAAAGCCACAATTCTCCATTACCATTTTAACTTTTTCAATATCTTCTTCGTTAATCATAATATCTATATCACTATGATATCTAAATAATGGAACTCCATTTTGAATATAAGCAGGAAGTGATCCAATTACACAATAATCAATTCCTTCAATATTAAACATATTAGTTATTTGAGTAAAAGTATCTATTATTAATTTATGATTTTCTTCTAGGGAAACAGGATTATCTTCTTTAACATTTCTCCCTTCATATTCTTCTTTTATTTCTTCAACAGAAGGAGCTATTTCAAGATTGATATTATTAATCAAACTAAAAAAATACTCACATAAATCAGTATCATCTTTGCAATATTCATACACTATTTCATATAAATCTTTCATTACTTCTGCATCAGACATAGTAGGATAATTTTTAGTCCTTTTACTAATTAAAATAGGATCTACAAATACTACTCTACTTAATGCATTAATAACACTAACAACTTGAACATCTCTTCTATCAATCATAAAACTCCCTCTACTTGTACTACTTCAATTATACCATAAAACACTACCAAAAATTACTATTATATTAATAAAAATAATATTTTTTGGTATAATTAAAAAAGGAAGTGATTATATGGATAATAATACTAAAGTAAATGAATTAAGAAATAAATATCCAGAGTTTAAATATAAAAGTTATATTATCAATGAAGATGATGATAATATTTATTTAGAATATAATTTTGAAATAACAAATCTATGTAAGTTTACTCCTACAATCACTATAAAAAAGAAAAACTATATTAAAGAAGATATAAAGAATAATAAAGTATTTGATAACTTAGTTTTCAACCTTGGACTTGTTGAACTAATATCATATTGGAAAAGTACTTTTTCTAAAAATGTTATTATTGAATGTGGTTATCTAAATGAAGAACAGATTAGTTTCTTTAAAAAGTTATACTACAATGGTCTAGGTGAATTAAGATATAGAAATAATATTCAAATATCATATAAAGATTTTATGAATATTACTACTACTGGAGAAGAATTAGAACTATCTACTTCTAACGAAGAATATTCTGATTATATATTCCCAATTGGTGGTGGTAAAGATAGTAATGTTACTATTGAATTATTAAATAATAGTGAAGATAATTTATGTTTCATAGTTAATCCAAAAACAGTAACACTTGAATGTGCTAGACTAAGCGGATTTGATAATGAACATATTATTGAAGTTAAAAGAACAATAGATCAAGATTTAATAAATTTAAATAATGATGGATTTATAAATGGACATACACCATTCTCAGCAATGATTTCATTCTTAAGTACAATGGTTGGTTATTTAACTCATAAAAAATATGTTGCTCTTTCAAACGAATATTCTGCTAATGAATCAAATATAGATGGAGAAAAAATTAATCATCAATATTCAAAGAGTTTAGAATATGAAAATGATTTTAGAGACTATGCTAGTAAATACTTATTTGTTAATACTGAATACTTTAGTTTCTTAAGACCAATAAGTGAATATCAAATAGCTTATCTGTTCTCACATTTCGAAAAATATCATAAGACATTTAAGAGTTGTAATGTTGGTCTAAAAAAAGAACCATGGGTATGGTGTAACAATTGTGCTAAATGCTTATTCGTTTATATAATTCTTTCACCATTCTTATATAAAGAAAAATTAATAAATATATTTGGTGAAGATTTATTTGAAAAGAAAGAACTATTAGATTTATTTATTGATTTAACTGGTCATGGTAATCTAAAACCATTTGATTGTGTTGGTACATTCTATGAAAATAGATATGCTGTTAGTAAAACAATAGAAAAGATTGGTGAAAGCTATCTTCCATATCTACTTAGATATTATAAAGAACACTTCAAACTTGAAGATACATCAATAGATATTTTAAAAGATTGGCATGATGATAATAATTTAAATGAAGAACAAGCAAATATATTAAAGGACTGGTTTAAATGATAAAAGAAATAATTGATTATTTAAAAGATAAAAAATTAGTTATATTGGGATTTGGTCGTGAAGGACAAGCAACATATAAACTAATAAGAAAATATTTAAAAGATAAAGAAATATACATTAGAGATAAAAATCAAAGTATAAAAGATAATGAATTACTTAAAGATGATAACAATGTTATATTTGAATTAGGTGATTATTATTTAGATAATCTAGATAAATTTGATTTAATATTAAAATCACCTGGTATTGCTTTTAATACAATTGATATAACAAATATAAAAGATAAGATATCTTCAGAATTAGAATTATTATTACAATTCTATAAAGGCAAAATAATAGCTATAACAGGTACTAAAGGTAAAAGTACAACGAGTTCATTAATATATCAAATGATAAAAGATAATGGATATAATTGTTTACTTGCTGGAAATATTGGAACTGCTGTTTTTGAATTTATTGAAGATTTAGAATCACTTGATTATTTGGTTCTTGAACTTGGATGTCATCAATTAGAATTTGTTACTCATTCACCACAATATGCAGTTCTTCTAAATATATTTGAAGAGCATTTAGATCATTATAGAAACTATGATGGCTATATAGAAGCAAAATGTAATATATTTACTCATCAACGTGAAAATGATTATTTCATTTATAATTATGATAATGAAAAAGTAATGGAAAAAGTTAATAAATATAAACCAATTTCACATAACTATTCAATATCATTTAGTGGTAATGAAAATGCTACTACATATTTCAAGAATAATAAAATATACTATAACAACAATGAAATATATGATGCATCATGCGGAAGAAAACTATTAGGTATGCATAATGTTAATAATATAATGTTTGTTCTAACACTTGCTGAAATATTAAATCTAGATATAAATAAAGTAATTGAAACAGTTAATAATTTTGAAGCATTACCTCATAGAATGGAATATGTTGGTGTATTTAATGGAATTACTTATTATAATGATTCAATATCAACAATACCAGCATCTTGTATTAATGCATTAAACTCTATAAAAGTTAATACTCTAATAATAGGTGGTCTAGATAGAGGAATAGATTATAGTGAACTAATAAATTATTTAAACAATTATAATCTAAATAATCTTATTTGTATTCCAGATACAGGTCATAAAATAGCAAAACAAATCACAAATAAAAATACTAATGTATATTTAGAAGACGATTTATTAAATGCTATTAAAAGAGCAAAAGAAGTAACTAAAGAAGGAGAAATTTGTTTATTATCTCCAGCAGCTGCTTCATATAACACATTTAAAAACTTTGAAGAAAGAGGCAACTTCTTCAAAGAACATGTAAAAAATGATTAAAAAAGAGACCTAATTGTCTCTTTTATTTTATTCAAATTTGAAATCAGTAACTACTTTAGTACTTCCATCTTTTAATTTTAATGTTAATTGTGTTTCATTACACACATATTCACCAGATTTAATGCATTCTTGACTAAGAGTCATAATTTTATACCCTTTAAATACGTTCTTTTTAAGCACTCCACCCAGTCCATCAGCATGATAATAATCAACTACTCCATTATCATGAATAAAATATATTGCATATTGTACATCAGTTGATAAAGGATAATCTTTTACTATTACTTTTGTTATTTCATTAGGATTAATATCAAGTCTAACTATATTCGCACCATAAGCTTCTTCATTTTCTGGTTCGCATTTATAATAACCAGTTTTTTTATTAATTCTTTTACCTATTCCATTAACTGTTAGTTCATATGCACATGAATATATATCATTCATGCTAACACTATCTATATAATACAATCTATTTTGATATCCAATTATCATATAAGATCCATCTTCATTATTAACACTATATATGTTATATAATACTTTATCTTCAAAAATATCATAATATGGAAGAGCATTACCACTACAATCAGCACATTCAGCACATTCACATGTATTTTCATTACTTATTTCATTAGTACATGTCTTTTGACCAGAAAGATAATGTACAAGTTCTGCTATTAAAGTAACAATTCCTACCAAAGCAGCAACAGTTATTATTAAAGTTACTGTTTTGCTTAATATAATTTTATTATTCTTTTCTTTTAACATATCATTCTAGTCTCCTCTATACTTATTATACAATAAAAAAGATAAACCTTTTATAGATTTATCTATTATTTACACTTAGTTATTAACTAATCCATCCCCATATTAGGAATTTATTAAATAGCCAAAACTCTTCTGCTACTATGTGATAGCTTAAATTATCTTCTGATGCTTGTTCATCCAATGCATATCTTTGAATATAATTAAAACCCAAACTAATATATTCTTCTTTATATTCTAAATCATCGCCATAACAAATAGCATCTTCTTTATCACAAAACACTTTATCTAAAATAATTAATGGTTTTGACTCGGTGTCATTTTTTAATCTTATACTTTCTTCAAAAATAAATGCAAAATATACAAGAATAATACTACAAATAACTATTAATATTTTCTTTAACATTTTATATCTCCTTAATCTACAATTTCTATATTAGTTACTTCTTGTTTACCAAATAGACAATCATAAATAATTGGTCTATTGGTCATTTTTGATATTATTAAGAGTATTGTTGGAATAAATATAATAAAAATCATTATAGCTACTTTTATATTAATAGATTTATGTGCATTTTTTAATGCATTTTCATCTTTCTTTTTACGAGCTTCAATATATTCTTTCACACAAAAGATAAATAATATTACAATAGGAATTATTCCTATTAGTTTTATTATTAATCTCATATAAGTTGATCCACTACATATTCCCATATTGCTCTCCCTTGTTATTATATCATATAAAAACAGTCATAAGACTGTTTTATTTTATTACTTTCTTTTGCCAAGACCACTTATTACATTCTGGACATTTCATATATCTAGTTCTTCCATAATGCATAGCCCATAATACCTTATTATATGATGGTACATATTTATGATGACACTTTCTGCATTCATAATATCCAGCATTTTGTTCTATTCTAAGTAAGTAAAACATTCCAATCATGAATACAAATAGTGTTGGGAAAATAATCCATAACTTAGTACTTTCTTCCATATCAATTATTGAAACAATAAAACATATTGCTAACCAGAAAAGAACTAATATTAATCCTAATACAATTTCTAATCTTAATAACAATCTATCTTTTTCTTCTTTCATTTTTGCCATCTCTAATAAGTTTTCTTCTAATTTCTTTTCATTATCTTTCATATCTACTTTTTCACCACTAAATAGATCATTAATAGAAATAGACAATATTTCGCATAATTCAGGCATAGTTCCAGCATCAGGTAAACAAACACCATTTTCCCATTTGGAAATAGCTCTATCTGTTATATTTAATTTTTCAGCTAATTCACTTTGAGTTAACTTTTTCTCTTTTCTTTTTTCTTGAATGAATTTTCCTATTTTTATTTGATCCATATAGTTTCTCCTTTCATGATTAAAGTATACTATAAAACACTATTATTTAACACGAACTCATAGTTGAGTTTACTTTAATACTTCATCTAACATTAATTCTGCTTTCTTAACGAAATAATTTGTATTATCTATTGGAAGTTTATATCTATTTAAATCATTCTTTAATTCTTCTACAGATTCATACTTCCTATCAACATATTCTGGACTAGCTTCCATTTCAATAAATACATATTTATCATTAACTAATTGAACAGTAATCTCAGTTTCTTTATTAGCAAATACAATGCATTTATCATATATATGAAATAATTCTTTATAATTAATTGCCTTCATAAAATTAATGGCTTTATCTATATCATCAATTGGACATTCAACTTTTCCTTGCTCTAATATATCTCCATTATCAGCAAACTTTTTATATTTATATAATAATACCTTTTTAATATTAACAATATCTCTTACTAAAACACATTTACCAAGTATTTCTAACTTAGATAATTTTGATAAATCTAAATCATTTGAAATCATATAATTATCATTTAATTCATACTCTTCTTTTAGTTCAAATCCTTTAGATTCTAAATCTTTTTTTAATGACTTGTAGTCAGTTTTTACTAAAACAGTTATTTCAGTTTCCATTTTCATAATAACTATTCACCTCTTTTATCTAAATAATTACATACTTTTACAAAACAAGCAATTTGATCTTCATTTAATTCACCTGTATCTACCATATTTTTTAATTCATCCATAGAAAACCATCTTACTTCACTTAATTCTTCTTCTTGAATTACAATATCGTTTAAATCTACATCTTTATTAACAAAATACATTTTATAACAATCTTTTCCATCACATCCAGAATCATATTCAATAAACTTTTCATTAGAAAAATCTAATCCTAATTCTTCTTTTACTTCTGTTATGATTCCTTCAATTGGAGTTTCTCCAGATTTAGGGTGCCCTCCTGTTACTCCCCAATCTCCTCCTTTTCTAGGAACCCTTTTTTGCATTAAAAATTCCCCTTTAGAATTTCTAATAACAACCATTACAACCATTGGATAATAACCTTCAGGAATAATTTCACCTTTTCGATATGTTTTATCTGTCTTATTACTATTAATGTCATACAAATCTCTAAGCTCACCCATATTATCATCTCCTAATTAATTATATCATAATAAAATGCAGTTTTTTAACTGCATTTTAATTACCAAATCTTAAGCTATTAATAATTGGTTCATAAGCTTGACCACATGAGTCTCCACTTCCCCAATCAGAATATGAAACTTCATACCATGTATTATTATATCTAGCATAATAATTATAATCTACCATTGATTCAGATAGTTTATCTACATAGTATATCCATTCAACACCATTAATAGTTTTTTTAGTTCCTGTCTCATTTTCATGGAAAATCTCTGCATATTTCTCTAATGTGTAATCATTAAATCCAGTATCATAGAAGAAACTTAAATAACAAGCATCATCGTATTTTCCATTTGATGCTATAGTATCAAAACTATATGTAAAATCTGAAAATACCATGTCTCCACTAGTTTCTATTTTTTCAGCATCCTTTTTCTCAAATGCTTCTGGAACTGAATAGTTTAGTTCGTTAAACTTATCTGCTTTAGTTTTAGTAACATCTAAACTTTTAGATCCACATCCAGTTAATAATAATACAGCTGCAAATATAACTAATATTTTTTTCATATTATCCTCCTAATTTAATAATAAAATAATAATGAATTATAGTCAATTAATTACATGTTTTTTACATAATAAAAAGTAGATAAATCTACTTTTTAATGTTTAACTAATATTGGTGTGCTCTGAGAAATATTGTCATATATGTAATGTGCTTCTGCATTTGGTAATCTTATACATCCTGCGCTACCACTTTTCTTTCTATATTCTGGATCACCAAATTTATCATCAGGTTGCCATGGAGCATCATGACATCCTTGTCCACCATTAAATGGCAACCATAATATTCTTGCCACTAAATTATCATGTCCAAAATCATGAGATGATGCTTTACCATATGGAGTAAAGAAACCAAGTTCAGTTGGTGATTTATCACGTCCAGTAGTACAACGTCCTCTAAACACTATTTCTCCATTAACATAATAATATACTCTTTGAGTACTAATATCACAGACAAATAATTTTCCTCTACAAACACTTAAATCTTTATTTGATATTAATCCAATTGTTCCATCTAAGTTTACTAAAGAATAATTTCCATAATCATATAAAACATGAGCTAATTGATACTTATCTACATAACTAATTATATTTTTATTTTGATCTAAAATTGCCGTATCTCTTAAAACACGAGCAACTTTTATAGTAGCTATACTTGTTACATATGGATCTATAGATAAAATTGCATCCCTAAATGAATATGTATATCTTCTACAAACAAATCCTATATTACCTCTAACTTTAACTAATAGCCATTCATCACTTGGATCATTTCTTAATATTACTCTACCCATTACTTCCATTTCTTCATCTTTATCAAGTAAAAATATAGATGGTTCATTTTTAGATGGTCCTAAACGACAATATAATTGTGTAGTAGTACGAGCAATATCATAATATTTTTCTATATCATAATATTCATTATTATAATCCACTTCATATTCTCTTGTATAATCAGTATGAACATATGCTAACATTCCATTATATGAAATTAAATCCCATTCTCCATCAGTAAATAATCTATTAGCAATACTTCCTGCATTTAATACATCTAATTTATATGAATCTACTCTGGAATCTAAACGCATATTAACATTAGTAGTTGCAATAATTGTATCGCCACCATTTTTTGGCTCTAGTGTTGGTTCTGGTATTGGTGATACTGTTGGCACAGGAGTTGGTGCTACTGTTGGCTCTAGTGTTGGTTCTGGTGTCATCTCTACTATTTGATCAATTTCAGCAGTTGGAACACCATCAGTACTATATTCTATTCCTTTTTCTGGCTTATTATTACTAACTTTATCATTGTCTTTATTTTTAAACAATATATAACCAGAAAGAACTAATCCACCGGCAAGTGCAATAGCTATAATACGATTTCTAATTCTTCTTCGGCGTTCTATTTCGCGTCTATAATAAGCCTTTCTCATAAAAATTTAACCCCTCTTTTTTATGGCGCTATATTATAGCACTTCTTATTTAAAAAGTCAAAAAAAGCGAACTTTTTAGTTCGCATGATCTTAATAATCTTAGTTTAATTCCAAAATCCAAGTATAGCAGATACAATCATTACGACCATATATGTTCCAAATAAAATACCTGATTTTTTCCAATCTATACTTTTACCATATAATATAAATGATACTATTCTAGCTAATCCTGTATTTATTCCCCATAAATAATATTCACTAATATTTTTCCAACTTGGTTGACTACCAAAATATGTTAAATAATAGAAATATAAAGCAGATAAACAAAATACTATTATTAAAATCATAGAAATTTTATTAATTTTCTTTTTATATTTGTAAAGCATTATTAATCCAATTATAATTGGCAAATATAACAATACTGGAAATAAGTAATAGAAATAACTTCCACCCATTTTAAATATTGTTAGTAAAGAAAATACAATTATATATATAGGCAAAAATAACAATATACCACTTATTAATTCTTTATTACTCTTTGTCATCTATAACGCCTCTTTGCTTTATTAGCATTAGATAATAATATTTCTACAACGATAGTTAAAACTACAAGACCCATAACAACGGAAAATATAATTATAAAATAGTTTGGTTCACTTTTCTTTTCTGTTGGTACTACTACTGGTCTTTCAATTTCAGTTTTCTCATTTTCTTTATTTTCATCAATTACATCTAAATCAGCAGGATCAACATAATCATCTTCTTCATTAGGAACAATATCATTTTCTTTAACTGTTATTGTTATTTTTTTCTCAACTATAGAATCTTTATATTCACCTTTTAATATAAAAGTAAATTCGCCTTCTTCAGTTGGTATACCTGATAAAGTATTATTATCTATTGTTAATCCTTTTGGTAATCTTCCACTCTTTAAAGTAACTTTACCAGGATAATTCATTAGAATAGATTCATTATATTCATCATCTTTGTTATATTCTAATAAAGCTAAATCTTCTATTTCAACTTTATAATTTACTTTTAAAGTATATGTTATTTCTTCTTTCGAATCGTTATATGTTGATAAAACTTTTATATTATGAGTTCCAGTTGCTTTCTCTGTTGGTTTTCCTTTTATATAATTTTCTTCTAATACTAATCCATCAGGTAATTTAGAATCAACTAAACTAATTACGCCTTGAGGATTTGTTTCAATTAAAACACTATATTCTTCATCAACATATGAAACAGGTAATTCTTTTAATATAAACTCAACTTTAATAGTTGTTACTTTGACATTAACTTTAACAGTTGTATTACCAACTGATATTGATACATTACAATTACCAGAGTCATTTGCTTTTATTAAGCCATTATTATCAACAGTACATACTTTTTCATTACTACTTTTATATGACAAAACATAATTATTTGATGATGCAGATATTTTAGGTGATAATCTAAATGTTTCACCTTTTAATAATTCCAAATTATTAACATCTACTTCTATACTAGCTGCGTCTACTTGTGTACTTACTTCATATATAGCTGATGTATTAATATTTCCATATATATCTACTACTTCATAATATAAACTATATATTTTATTATGTTCAACACTTGTTATTTCATAAGTTTTATTAGTTGTTGTTGCTACTAGTTTGCCATTAATATAAAAACGATATTCTTTAATTCCATAATTATCTTTAGCATTATTAACATTAACAACTAAACTTTTATATCTTCCTTCATAAGAGAAAGTTCCTAAAGTAGGTTTTTCTTTATCAACAACTATTTTAGTTAATGTTACTTCTTTAGTAGTAACATTACCACCAACATCTTTTACAAATACATAGTATTTCCCATTACCAGATACTTCATGAGTAACTGACAAACGGTCAGTTTTTGTTACTCTTTTCCAATCAGTAGTTGGTATGCTTGATGTTGTTTTTACTTGATAAGCAACTATACCATGATTTTCTGGTTCTAAAATATCACTATGCTCAGATAAATCATAATGTTTATAATCTGTTGCTACTATAGTTATTTTATTTGTATTAGCTACTTCTTGTACGCTTGTAATAATTGGACTATAATCATCCAAACGATCATGATAATCATAAGATGCAAATAATGTATTGTAATCTAATTTAGAAAGAGCTGATTCTTTTATTCTAAATCCTTCTATTCCATCTGTTGGTTGTCTGCAAATTCCTGTTTTAACTTTACCAGAAGCTTCAATTACATTCCATGTATATCCACTATTATCTCCACCATCATCTAAATATACTGCAATATGATTTTTAAAATGAATTAAATCTCCTTTTTTCATTTGATTAACTGGTATAGTTTCATAATCATTCATTGTAACTTTTCCACCAGATACATGATAAATTAATAAATGAACATATGAACCACAATAAACAGGAAATTTATTTTTAAAACTTCCTTGTATTCCTGCTTCTTTTTTTAATGATCCATATATATATCCGCTTTGTATTTTAATACCCTGTTTTGCTTTAGCAAGATAATTATTTAATAATGACATTTTATCAATTGGATTTTCTGGTGTACCGGCCCATCTATATGTATAAACAAAATCATCTTGGTATGTTGTTGCTGAACTAAGTCCAACTTGAACCATTACATTGTTATACTCTTCTCTAGTGATAGCATTAACACTATTTGGTATAACTAATAGCATAAATAATAAAGTTAGTAATATCCTCTTACTCATTTATTATCACCATAAAAAGTATATCGTATAAATGTCAAAAAAACAATGTTTTTGATTATATATTACATTTTAAAAAGAGTATTTCTACTCTTTTTATTCACATTTTTCAATTACTAAAATATATGTACTATTAGGTAATTCTACAGTATTATAGTTTTCATCATATAAACTAATCTTTGGATCTAAATGCTCTTGATAACCATCTTGTAAAAATGCTTTTGAATATACTATCTTTGATCCTTTTAAAGTTTCTAATACCATTTTTTCATATTCACTAGGAGTATAGTATCCAAATTGTTCTTGAACTTCTAAAGCAAATGATTCTTCTCCCCAAGTAAATGTATATAAAAATTCCATAGCATCATTTATATCTAATTTAATTTTATTTTCTGACACCTGGTCATATTTAATTTGTCTTCCTTTAAATTCTTTAACATATCTATAGAATATATTAATATCATTTTTATTTTTAAATTCAATAATTCTAGGAGTATTCTCACTCATTATTCCATCTCTAATAATAATTCTTCCATGATTACTTAAAGTATTATATGCACTTAATAGTGCTTTCTTAATTACATTATGATTAAACTTTTTACCTTCAAATTCTATATATGAAAATAATTCATGTATTATAGATGAATAAATAATAGTATCTAAACTTCCTTTTTTAAAATAATCTTCTAAAGATAATGCATTTCCTTTTACAAGATTATAATTTCTATTTTCTTTGATCTTCTTGTTATTTAATTCTTCAATAACATTACTTGATATATCTATTCCATAAACATTTTTATCTTTATATGTATCAAGTATCAAATCCATAAGTGCTCCTCCACCCGGACCAACATCAAGTACATTTTCTCCTACTATGAAGTCCAGTAATTTTGATTTATGCATTATAGAACTATTCATAGTTTCTAAATAATCTATTTCATTATAGAATCTATCATAATTATCTTTTCTAAATCCAAATAAATCGTATAACAATAATACAGATTTATTATATAAATTATTACTTCCATATGCTACTTCACAAAATTCAATTAATTTTTTAGCTACTTTAGAGAAAACAAAATTGAATTCTAAAGTAGTACCTTCTTTTTTAACATAATATGTAATATTTATATTGTTTTTAATTTGATTGTTAATAATTTGTTCAAATGTTATTTCTTCTAAATATTTTTCTATTATTCTTTCTTTATATATATTTATTCTTTTTATATTTTTATAATCTAAATAAATATCTTTCATTAATGAACTAAATGTTATTTCATTAATATCATCTATATAATTAGATATTATTAATAATATTTTTAATTGTTCTGATACACCTAAACTTTTTAAAGCTGATTTGTAAAACCATAATTGTGTATTATTAAAAATAGATTCAATTCTTCTTTTAATTTCTTCATCTTTAATAATATTATTAAGAATTATTTTATCATCATCACTAATACCTTCATTTAGCATATCTATTCTTTTAACAATATCTAATTCTTCTTCAAAATTACCATCCAATATTTTATCAACTAATTCTTCTATTATTTCTTTATCATCCTCATATATTTTAGGAGATACTTCTGTAATGATACATTCATTTAATATAAGTAATATTTCTCTTAAATCTTTTTTATCTATTATTCCATTTTTAACTAAATCATATAATTCTTTATTAGTATTAAGATTTACTTCACCTTTTATATATTGACCAATTAATCCATGAGTTTTAATTAAAACATAAATTAATTCATTATAATTAGGAGAATACTTTTTATATATTTCAGCTGATCCTAGATTATGAGTGAATAGATTGAATCCCATTTTTTTCCATTCTTTAATATCTTCTTTAGTACCAGCTTTACCAACATCCATCCATAAAAGAACTTCCGCTATTAAATCTTTATATTTTGTTTCTTTTGTATCTAATATTTCTAAACATTTTAGAACAGAATTATATACAGAAGATGTTTTTAAATCTTTTAATGATTTAATTCTATCAATATTAAAGTTTTTTTCATTTGTAATAACTAATTGTTTAATTGGATAAATATAAATATTTTTATTTCTTAATTCATCTAATAATCTCATGAATTACTCCTTATTGTTTTTCATAACTAATTTAACTTCATTATCAGCATATGTCACACTAAATTTAATTCCTTTAAAATTATTGTTCATAGCTTCTTTTTCAAAATCTATCATATCATCAGGTAAATTAAATGGATCACACCACATTATTTCAGAACACTTTTCTGGTTCATTAATTCTAACTTCACCTTTATATTTTGATACTTCAAAATAAACATCATAATATGGTGGTAAAGATTTATTCTTTCTATTAACTACAAAAGTATCAATAATATCATTAACATCTATTTCAATTCCAAGTTCTTCTCTTGCTTCTCTTACCACTGCCTCATATGCATTTTCACCCTCGTCTATATGACCAGCAGGTAAAGCAAGAAAACCTGGCCATAGTTTAGTTCCTTGTCTTCTTTGTAGTAATACTTCTCCTTTTTCATTTTTCAAGATAATATAAATTGATGACAAAAATCTTTCTCTTTCCATTTAAAACCTCTCTTCCATAAATATTATATCATAATGACACTAAGTATCTTTAATAAATCGTATAAAATATGCTATAATATGATATATAAAATAGGAGTAAAATATGATAATTAATGTTTGTGATAATCCAGATGTTCTTTCTGTTTTAAGATTAGTAAAAATTGTAGTTACTATTATTAGAATAATTGTACCTATTATATTAATAGTTTCACTATCTATTAATTACTTAAATGCTGTTCATAATAATGATAGTGATGCTTTACATAAAGCAAATAAGGGTGCAGTAATAAAAGTAATAGCAACAATCTTAGTATTCTTATTACCTACATTTGTAAAATTAATAATGAATATTGCATCTTATAATTCGACTAATTATACTGCATGTATGGATTATGCTACAGAAGAAGGAATTAAAAATGCTAGAATAAGTCAAGCAAATAATCTAATTGATCAATTTAAAAATACACTAACAAGAAATGATTATAATAATGCTATTAACTATGTTAATAAAATTAAAGATGGAACTGAAAAAAGAGAATTAGAAGAAGAACTTAATAATTATAAAAAATATGTCGAAATACAAGAATTAATTAATACTTTAAAGATTAAACCTAATAAAAATGATAGAAAAAAATTAAGTCAATTAATAGATAATTTATCAGATGATGATCCATATAAAGAAAAATTTACTAATCTTTTAAAAGAACTTGGTCTTGGTGTACCTTTAGATGTTCCTGAAGGATATCAAGAATTCTATTGGGGAAATTTAAAATACTATATTCATTTTCCAAAAGATGCAACCACAAATATGCCATTATTATTGTGGCTACATGGAGATAACTTTATTGAATTATGGGCAAAAAATACTAGAATATCATCATATTCTTATGAAGCAGGATATCCAACAATAGTTTTATTACCTTTCGTAGGTCCTGGTATGGGTACAGAAACAAAAGGTTGGTATGAAGGAGGTCTTCTTCCTACTGTAAAAGAATTAACAGATTATGTAATTGAAAAATATGAATGTGATAAAGATAATATAAATATTGGAGGTCACTCAAGAGGTGCTATTGGTACATGGATGATGGTAAGTCAATATCCTAATTTCTTCCATGCTGCTTCTCCTATTAGCTGTTGTTCATTCTATGGAATGAAACCTGAAAATTATAAAGGAGTAAAAGTTTGGGCGTTTAGAGGAAGTAATGCCGGTATAGGTAGTAATAATGATAATATCTATGGTGGATGCATGCAAAGTGATGTTAATGCAGTTAAGCCATATGCAAAAGAAGTTAGATATACTATACTTCCTAATACAACACATGGAGATGCAACAAATCATTTATCAGATAACAAAGAATGGTATGAATTTATGTTTGGAGATTAAAAAAGAGATGAATAACATCTCTTTTATTTTCTTTAATTTCTTTCTTATATGCTTTTTACAAATTCCATATTATTTAATTAACTTCTCAAATGCATTTGCATTTAATATTGTATTTGATACAAATTTTCCTTTATAAAAGTTAGCCCAATTATTAAACACGCAAGGTGCATTTTTAGCTTTCTCTAACGAATCTATTTTAATAATATTTAATTTAATACCTTTATCTTTAGCATAATCAGATAATTCTTTAACTTCATATTCTACATAAGGACATTCATTAGAATAATAAATAGTAAAATCTTGGCTATCAATTTCCATCTTTCTGGCACTATCACTAAACTTAGGTGTTTCTTTATCATCAAATTGTAATGCCATTAATTCATAATCATCAATTGTATCAACTACTTTAAATCCATAATGTTCAAAGAACTTCTTATCTCCAATAAATGGTTTTTTCTTTTTTGAAACTAATGTACATACACCACTCATTTTTTTATTCTTTGCATCTTCAATAGCATATTCTAATAATTCTTTACCAATGCCTTTTCCTTTAAAACTACCAGCTACCCATAGACAATAAATATACATATAGTTTTTTCCATTAATAGGAATCCAAGCAGTTTCAATTGGTTCATATTCAATAAATATTTTACCTCTCGCATTTAATTTTCTAAATACATGTCCATCTTTTAATTTGCTTTTAATCCACTCTTTCTTTTTATCAACTCCACATTGATGTTTAGGATCTCCTATTGCACAGCATATATGTTCTTCATCAATATTTTTTTCATCTAAATTAATGTACTCATTCATAACTCACACCTCTTTATTAATTGTATCATGAATTTATACTATTTTTTCACTTAGTTGATTATTTATAATAATAATTATTTCACATATAAAATGATTCTAAAATGGTTCTAAAGCCAATTTTGGGCTATTTTTTGATAAAAAGAAAAACTCGCTTCTCCCCTTATTTTATTGGGGTTTGCGAGCTATTTACCACAACATTGTTTGTACTTTTTTCCGCTTCCACATGCTCCCTTTTTGAGCATATTTTCACTATATTTGGTACATATAGTATTATGGCTTTTAGCCTTATTTTATGGGCATTTAGTACATATTATTATCAGTATTATTTGTATTATAAATATTACTAATAATTTGTTCAATGTGGACAAAATGTGGACAAAGTCATCATTTCACAACACTTTTTGTCTCCGTAATCATTATATAACATATTGATTATTTAGACAAGATCTAGTTTATAAATTCTTTAAAAATTTCAATTATGTAGCTATTATTAATCCAGAAACATTGTTTAGTATATTCAGTAGCACCTGTTAATTTATCAGCTACTGGTAATTCAAATGTATCTCTAGAATCTCTTCCATGAGGCCTAACATGGCAAACTTCATTCTCACTCATTCCAACAAAGTTAGTTTTTCTTTTACCATCTTTGATATATCTAACAATATTACCTGATTTGATAGTATTATATGTTTTCTTCCACATTTCCATTACTGATGTTTCAATATCAATTTCTGGCATATTCCATAATTTAATACCTTTAAATACATATTCTCCTTTTTCCATTTTAAATACAAAGAACATATATTTAGTTGTTTCTAATTCTTCTCTTAAATCACAGTTTTCCCAATCTTGTTCGATTATTTCATTAAACTTAAATGCTGGGAATGAAATAGATTCTTTAATTCTTCCATTTTCCTCAATCCTAATTGTTTTAGGAATGATATTAGCTTTTTGAAATTCTTCAGTATCTGCTAATTTACTTTTAACATTAAACATTCTACTAATAAGCATACTATTAATATTTTTAGCTTTAGAATCTATATCAAATTCTTTCATTAACTCTTTTTGAGTTTTACCTTTATATTTGTTAATAACATCATTAATATATTCATTAAATGAATCAGTTGTATTCTTTAATACCTTTTCTACATCAGAATAATCCCCAATATATTTTCTAACTAATTGAGTCATATATGAATTTTTAAAGCAAAATGCTCTTTGCATAGCAGGAATATCACTAAAAGGCTGTTGTCTTACTGAACTAGCATTTGCTCCTTTAGAACAAGCTCCTAAATACATTGTATCAGCTTCTGATATTTCATGAGCTTTTCCTTCTTTAATTTTATTAATAATGAAGTTCCAATCTTCTTCTATTTGTTTTAAATCTTCATTTTTTGCTAACTCTAACAATTTTTCATGAGTTATTTTTAAATCTTTGCTATCTTTATTTGGTTCCCATAAATACCATAATAGTTGAATAGTATTATTTTTAAACCAGAAGTGACTAGATTTAAATTCATTTTTATATTCAGTCATAAAATCAATAATATTTAAAACTAATCTTTCTTTAGCTGATAATTTACCGCCTTTAATCTTTTTATAAGGTGTAACTTTTAGTTCTATACCTGCTGGCATAAAGTCTGGTTCTGAATCACTATTTGTTTGAATACCAAATAGAAATTGTTCAACCATTTGTCCTAATCCACCTTTATTTGGAAAACTTTTATCTTCTATCGTAATTACTTCTTCATTTAAAATATCATTTATTGATTTACCAATTGCTGATTTAGAAATAATTTCTATTTCTTGTCTGTTGTATAATCTACCTTTTTTCATAAAATTCTCCTTTCGATCTTGTTTTAATTTAAAAATTAGTTTAAAATATAAGTATAAGGTTGATCTTTTTAATTTAATATTATATAATAATATAGGTCAAAAGTTGATCTTTTCAATCAAATATATTATAATATATTTAGGGGATTTAGACAATGTCAGGAGGTAGAAAAATCATGGAAAAAACTGTAGTAGAGTTATTTGCTGGTGTTGGTGGATTTAGATGCGGCTTAAACAAAGTAGAACTTATTAAAGATAAAGTAAAAGAAAATGGTAATTGGAAATTTGTATGGGCTAATCAATGGGAACCTGCTACAAAAACTCAAGAAGCATTTGATTGTTATGTTAAAAGATTTGGAGATAAAGATGCTAGTAATGTTGATATATTCCAAGTTGATAAAAAGAAGATTCCAAACCATACACTTTTAGTTGGTGGATTTCCATGTCAAGATTATTCTGTTGCACAAACTCTTTCAAATAGTAAAGGTATTGAAGGAAAAAAAGGAGTTTTATGGTGGGCAATCAATGATATATTAAAAGCTAAGAAACCACCATTTGTACTTTTAGAAAATGTTGATAGATTATTATTATCTCCTGCTAAACAACGAGGACGAGATTTTGGTATTATTTTAAGAAGCTTTATGGATAATGGTTATGCTGTTCAATGGAGAGTTATAAATGCCGGAGAATATGGATTACCACAAAAACGAAGAAGAGTATTTATCTTTGCATATCATAAATCTACAGAGTATTATAAATCATTATCAAAAAGTAATCCTAAAGATATAATTTTTAAAGAGGGAATGTTTGTTAAACAATTTCCAATTAAAGATATTGAATTAGAGTTTAATACAACTAATTTATCAAAAGATTCGTTTAAAGATTTAGTTGAAGTAAGTGATAAGTTTAAGGCACAATTTTATAATGCTGGAATTATGATAAATGGTAAAGTATATACTTCAAAAGTATCAGCCGATTGTAATGAAGTTTTTCCATTAAAGAAAATTATTCAACATGAAGAAGTTGATCAAAAGTTCTTCTTGAGTGATGAAGCTTATAAAAAGTTTGAATATTTAAAAGGAAATAAAAGAATTCCAAGGGTTAAACCAAATGGAGAAGAATATTTTTATACTGAAGGTGCCATGCCATGTCCTGATAACTTAGAGGCTCCTGCTAGAACAATGTTAACTAGCGAGGGTGGAATAAGTAGAACTACTCATATAGTTGAAGATTATAAAACTAAGAAGATTAGATTATTAACTCCAATTGAATGTGAAAGAATAAATTGTTTCCCAGACAACTGGACTAATACAGGTATGTCAGATAAGAAAAGAAACTTTATGATGGGTAATGCTTTAGTTGTAGGAATTATTGAACGTATAGGAAATGAATTAAGTAAGATAATTGAAAAGGAAGATTAGGATTTCTAATCTTCTTTTTCATATAAAAATACGTGGCACGTTTTGTTACGAAGTAATGAAAGTGGCGATAGTATTTTTTCTTTTTTATGAAACTAGATGTTGAAATAAAAAAGGCACCTTTACTACTTACGATTAGTTTGTAGTATTGGTGCTTAAACGGGATTCCAAAGGGTTTATCCTTGGCACA
>CAMIXH010000005.1 GCA_946402735.1 uncultured Mycoplasmatota bacterium
CAAGTATTAATGAACATTTCTTTCCATCTGTTTCACAACTTATGAATTTGATTCCGCTATTTGCATTAATATCGCTATTTATTACTCTTGATATTGATGATGTATACACGATTACATCACTATTCTCATGTACTACTGAATATGCACTTCTTAGTTGTAGTAATGACCCGATTAGGGCTACTAATACTACGCTTACTAGTACTACACTTACTATCAATTCTATTAATGTAAATCCTTTTTTATTTCTCATTATTATCACCTACTATACAAATTAATTTTAGCACAATATATAAATAAAAAAAAGTGATATTTTTAATATCACTTATTTAATTTCTTAAATCTTTTAAATTCATCTTCGTCTTCTAAATCAGTCTCTTCTAATTCTTCTAAAATATTCTTTTGTTTTCTAGATAAAGATGTTGGAATAATTAGTTTAAGTACACAATAGAAATCGCCTTTTTTCCATGAATCTGGATTATCAATTCCTTTTCCTTTAATTCTAAGTATATCTCCTGGTTGACTTCCTTCTTTTATCTTTAATTCTACTTCTCCATCCATAGTAGTAATATTTTTCTTACATCCTAAACATAAATCAGTAATAGTAACAGGAAGTTCAACATAAATATCATTTCCTTTTCTCTTATATAATTCATGATCAGATACTCTAATTTCAATATATAAATCTCCATTAGGTCCACCATTTATACCTACTTCACCTTTACCTGGTACTCTTAATTGTTCTCCAGTATCAATTCCTGCTGGTATATCAATTGTAATAGTCTTTTTAATTTTAACTTTTCCTTGTCCTTTACAAGTGTTACATTTAGTTTTATATGACTTTCCTTTACCATTACATTCAGGACATGTTGTTCTTGTTTGAATAGTACCTAAAATAGTATTGGTTTGTTTAATAACAGTTCCACTTCCACCACATTCAGAACAAGTACTTTCTCCATGACCACCTTTACCATCACAGTCATCACACTTTTCATAGTATTCAATATCAACATCTTTTTTGCATCCTCTAACTGCTTCCATAAAGTCTATTTTCATACCATATAAAGTATCTGCACCTTTTCTTGAACGAGATGAAGAACCTCTTGATGATCCAAAACCACCAAATCCTCCAAATCCACCAGAGAATAAATCATCAAATATATCACTAAAATCAAAGTTTCCAAATGGATTGCCTTGGAATCCTCCTCCACCAGCTCCTCCATATGGATTATCAAATGCTGCATGTCCAAATTGATCATATTTCTTTCTATTATCTGGATCAGAAAGACATGCATATGCTTCTTGTGCTTCTTTAAATTTTTCTGGAGCATCAGGACTCTTATTTATATCTGGGTGAAATTCTTTCGCTTTTTTTCTAAATGCACTTTTTATTTCATCATCAGTAGCATCTTTTGATACACCTAATACTTCATAATAATCTCTTTTAGTTGCCATCTATATCACACCTTTCTAATTGTTTTAATTCTTTTAATTTTTCATTGAATATAGAAAATGCTTTCTTTAGTGTTTCTTCATTAGTCAAATCTATATCAATGCTCTTAAGTAAATCAAGTGGAAACATAACTTCACCACTACTTAAGAATTTAATATATTTATTTTTAAAATCTTTAGTATGTAATAATCTATCAGCTATTAATAAAGCACTAATAAATCCTGTAGCATATTTATATACATAGAATGATGTATAGAAATGAGGTACTCTTGCCCATTCATATTTAATAGTATCATCTACTACTACAGCATTATCATAATACTTTTTATTTAAATCAAAATAAATATCACATAACATATCTTTTGTTAAAGATTCATTATCTTCATATTTTTTATGAACAATATTTTCAAATTCAGAAAACATTACTTGTCTATAAACAGTTGCTTTAAATCTATCTAAAAACTCTATTAAATAGTATTCTTTTTCATCTTTATTATTTGTTTTATTATATAAGTATTCACTTAATAATATTTCATTTACTGTTGATGCTATTTCTGCTAAGAATATAGGATAGCTTGCATATAAATAATCTTGATTAGAATTACTATAATATGTATGCATAGCATGTCCCATTTCATGTGCAAGTGTACTAACACTATCCATAGTGCCATCAAAATTTAGTGAAACATATGGTTCATATCCATATGTACCCCATTGATAAGCTCCGCTTCTCTTTTTATCTTTTGGATAAACATCAACACACCTATTATTTAATAAATGATTAAACTTATTTAAATAATCTTCTCCTAATGGTTTTAAAGCTTCATTTATTATTTTTTTAGTTTCTTCATATGTTACTTTTCTTTCTGGATGTTTGCTTGTATTAACATATAAATCATACATATGAAGTTTATATCCTAAACATTTACCTTTAAAATCATAAAAATCTTTTAGATATTTTATATTATTACCAGTTACTTTAATTAATGCTTCATATAATGAAGAATTAACATTATCTGGGAATAACATCATATCAAGTACATTATCATATTTTCTAATCTTAGATATAGTACAATCCGTTTTTATTTTACCTATATAAAGTGAACTAATAGTATTAATATGATTTGAATAAAACTTATACATTTTATCAAATACACTCTTTCTTACGTTTCTATTTCTACTAGATAAAAGCATGCCATAATTAGCATGTGTAAGTATAATACTATTACCATCTTCATCTTTTACTTTTCCAAATGATGAATCAACATTATTAAGTTCATCAAATGTACTTTTAGGTACTCTAGTTATATCACCAATATCACTTAATATTTTTTCTTCTTTTTCACTTAATACATGACTTTTATATCTAAAAGTTCTTTCTAACATTAATTCATATTTTTTAAGTTTTTTATTTTCTTTTATATATTTTAAAATTACATCATAATTTGAAGATAATAATTCTGGAGTAATAAAACTTGTTTTACTAGAAACATCATTTACTGATGATAATACCCTTTCTTTGTATTCTTGGAATTTAACATCAGCCATATTATCATAATAGCCTAAAAATGAATAAACATATAATCTTTCAATTAAAAGATCTAGTCTTGTATCTAATTCTAATACTTTTAATAAATTAGAACTATTTTTAAGAATAATACCTTTATAAGTAATAATTTCTTCTGTTAAATTTTTAACTTCTTCAAATATACTGTTAAATTCTTCTTCAGTTTTAAATATTTTAGTTAAATCCCATTTATATTTATTCTCCATATTATCTCCTATATTAATTAAGGGCTCTTAATATAAAGAGCCCTTTAATCAACTCAATTATTTTTCTTCAAAATCAGCATCTTTTACTTTATCTTTTTTAGATTTCTTTTCTTCTTTTTCTTCTGGTTCTTCTTCAGTTGATTCCTTTTCAGCAGCAGCTTGACTTTCAGCAGCTTTTTCTTGATATATTCTAGTTGATAATTCCATTACTTTATCAGATAACTTTTCAGTCTTAGCTTTGATATCATCAGTATCATCACCTTCAAGAGCTTTCTTTAAGTCATCCTTTAATTCAGTAATTTCATCTTTCTCACTATCTTTTACTTTATCAGAAAAGTCTTTTAATGTCTTTTCAGTAGCGAATACCATTTGTTCAGCATCATTTCTAATTTCTGCTTCTTCTTTACGTTTATTATCTTGTTCTTTATTTGCTTCTGCTTCTTTCATCATCTTATCTATTTCTTCATCACTTAAGTTAGAAGACGCTGTAATTGTGATAGCTTGTTCTTTATTAGTTCCTAAATCTTTTGCTTTAACATTAACAATACCATTAGCATCAATATCGAATGATACTTCGATTTGAGGTACTCCTCTTGGTGCTGGTGGAATGTTAGTTAATTGGAAGTGTCCTAATGTCTTGTTATCAGCAGCCATTGGTCTTTCACCTTGTAAAATGTGAATATCTACAGCTGGTTGATTATCAGCAGCAGTACTAAATACTTGTGATTTAGTTGTTGGAATAGTTGTATTTCTTGGAATTAATACAGTCATAACATTTCCTAATGTTTCAATTCCAAGTGATAGAGGTGTAACATCTAGAAGTACTAAATCATTAACTTCTCCTGTTAATACTCCACCTTGAATACTTGCTCCCATAGCAACAACTTCATCAGGGTTAACTTCTTTACTTGGTTCTTTTCCAAGTTCTTCTTTAACTAATTCTTGAACACAAGGAATTCTTGTAGATCCACCAACTAATAATACTTTATCAATATCACTAGCTTTTAACTTAGCTTCTTTTAATGCATCTCTAACTGGTTTTCTAGTTGATTCAACTAAATCACTAATTAATTCTTCAAATTTAGCACGAGTTAATGTTACATCTAAGTGTAGTGGTCCATTTTCTCCTTGAGTAATGAATGGTAAACTAATTTGAGTACTCTTTACTCCACTTAAATCTTTCTTAGCTTTTTCAGCTCCTTCTTTAAGTCTTTGTAGAGCTAATTTATCTTTTGATAAATCAATACCATTTTCTTTCTTGAATTCTTCAATTAAATAATCCATTATTCTTTGATCGAAGTCATCTCCACCTAAGTGATTATTTCCACTAGTAGATTTAACTTCAAATACACCATCACCTAATTCTAGTATAGAAACATCAAATGTTCCACCACCTAGGTCATATACTAAAACTGTGTGTGCATTTTCTTGTTTATCAAGTCCATATGCAAGTGCTGCAGCAGTTGGTTCATTAATGATTCTTTCAACTTCTAATCCTGCTATTTTACCAGCATTCTTAGTTGCTTGTCTTTGAGCATCATTGAAGTAAGCTGGGACAGTAATAACTGCTTTAGTTACTTCTCCACCAAGATAAGCTTCAGCTGTATCTTTTAAATTCATTAATATTTTTGCACTAATTTCTTCTGGTGTATATTTCTTACCTTCTGCTTCAACTTTTTCTTTAGTTCCCATTAATCTCTTAATTGAACTAATTACATTTGTAGAAGTTTGAGCTTCTCTTTTTGCTACATCTCCTACTCTTACTTCTCCATTTTTAAAACTAACTACAGATGGAGTTGTTCTATTACCTTCAGCATTTGGAATTACTTTAGGTTCTCCACCTTCTAGAACACAAACACAACTGTTTGTTGTTCCTAAATCTATACCTATAACTTTATTACTTTTTGCCATATTTAATCATTCCTTTCATTTCTTAATTTTCTTTCCATGACACTCTCTTCACTATATATACCCATTGTTTGAATAACAGCATACATAAATGATTCAAGTTTTTGTTTATCTTCCTCACTAAATGGAGCTAATATTTCTTGTTTTTGAACTGCTATTTGCTCCTCAGTGAGTTCTTCTGGAGTATCCATTTTACTAGATACTTCTAAAATAAATAACATTATTCTAGTTACTGCATCACTAAACTCCTCATCATCATTCATCATGCACTTATCAACATAATCCATATAAGCTTTTTCTTCATCACTTAAGTTTTCATATTCAGGATTATATCCATAATTATGAGTAGCTAGCAATTGCATTAATAAGACTTCATTAAACATTATTTATTTACCTTAACCATTGCTGGTCTTATTAATTTGTCTTTATATTTATAACCTTTCTTTAATACTTCTAAAACAACATTTTCAGGTTTATTTTCATCATGTTCAGTAAGTACTGCTTCTTCTAGATGTGGATCAAATTCTAATCCTAAACACTCTATTTCTTTTACTTCAAATTTATCAAGTAAAACTGTTAGACTTGCTAGTATCATTTTAAATCCACTTAAGAATCTACTAACTTCATCTGATAAATCATTATCATCCATCATAATTGCTCTTTCGAAGTTATCTTTGATTTCTAGAATTTCTTTTATGAAATCTTCTCCTTCATATTGAAGCATTCTGCTTATTTCACTTTGTGTTCTTGTTTTAAAGTTTAAATACTCAGCTTGTAAACGTATATATTTATCTTCTAATTCTTGATTTCTTGCTCCTAGTATTTGAACCATAGTTTCAGGATCTATACTAGAACCACATCCACTACAAGATTCACATCCATCAGGACTACATCCTCCAGCAGTTTCAGTTTGTTTTTTTTCTTCTTTTACTTCCTTATTATGTTTTTTCAAGTCATTCACCCTTTCCTTTAGCTTCAATATGTTCTTTTAAATATTCAAGCATATTAATAACTCTTTCATATTCCATTCTCTTAGGTCCAATAATAGCGATAGTACCTTCTCTACCATCAACTTTATATTTTGTTTTAACTACTGTAACACTATCATCTATTTCACTTTCGCTACCAATATATACTTTAACCTCATCATCACTTTCTTCAATTTTACTCACCATATCTTTGCTTTCAAACTTACTTATAATGTTTTTAACATCATCAACTGTGTTGAACTCTGGTTGTTTTAATATATTAGCTTTACCAGTAAATCTTACATCCCTATTAGTTGTGAAATTTGATAAAGCACTATAGAAAGCATTATAAACAACTTCATAATTTTGAATATAATTTCTAATTATAGGCTTAATATCAAACTCTAACTTACTAGGTACATCATCTATTGGCGTCCCAGTTAACATTTTATTAAGTATCTCAGTGGTTTTAGATATCTCTTCTGCAGTAACACTTTCTTCTAGATAAACATTTTTACTTTCTACATGACCAGTATCAGTTATAACTATCGCTATTAATTGTCTATCATTAATAGGTACAACCTCTACTTTTTGTAGTTTATTATCACTAGAAGATTTACCTAAAACAACACTAGTGTAATTAGTAATATCACTTATAATTTCAAGACTCTTGCTTATCGCATCATTTAACTCTAATTCCTTATTGTTAAATATAGTTTGAAGTTTAAGCATATCTTCTCCACTAATCTTTTTAGGTTCCATTAAGTTATCTACATAATATCTATAACCTTCTTCAGATGGAATCCTTCCTGAAGATATATGAGTTTTCTCTAAGTATCCAGCTTCTTCAAGACTAGCCATATCATTTCTGATAGTAGCAGATGAACATTTAAACTTTTTACACAAAGACTTACTACCTACAGGCCTTGCAGATTTTATATATTCTTCTACAATTTCTCTAAGTAAATCTTTTTGTCTACTTCCTAACATCATATACCTCCTTTTAGCACTCAAAACCATTTCGTGCTAATATAATTATACTATAAAATTTAGCATTGTCAAGCATAGAGTGCTAATTATTTTTGAAATAAAAAAGGACTATTAATTTAGCCCTTATTTACTATGTTTTCCATACTCTTAACAATACTATTTTCTTTAATAATTCCTCTTACACTTGTAAGCGGATATACACTACTATCATGTAAAATTATAGTACCTGGATTTAATACACTATTGCATCCAATTTCCACATTATCTGCCAAAAATGAACCTACTTTTCTTTGCTTTGTATCATATTTCTTATCAATAATTACATTCTTTCCATCACTTCTTAGATTTGATAATATTACTCCTGCTCCTAAGTGTGAATTATATCCCATAATACTATTACCCACATAATTAAAATGAGGGGCTTTAGCTTCATCAAATAATATAGAATCTTTTATTTCACATGAGTTACCAAGTACACAATTCTTACCTATTATTACATTTCCCCTAATAAATGCACAATGTCTTATTTCTGATCCTTCATCTATAATAGCAGGACCATTTATACTAGCACTATCACTTATTTTAGCACTCTTATGAATCCATATATTACCATTCATACAAACATAATCTTCATTTAGTGTTTTACCTTTTTCTAAAATAAAGTCTCCTATTTTATTAAGTACTTCATATGGATATTCAAACTTATCAATTAGTTCATAAGCTATACTATTATTATTAATAAAAATATCTTTGCTTTTCATTATTATCCCTCTAACTCTTTAAGCATTCTTTTACTCTTTATATATACTCCAGAATACTGATCATAATATAAATCTATAATCTCTGAAATCTTTTTACTAACTTCTATATCTATATCTAAATTACTTATTTTAGATATATCTACATAACTATATAATCTTAATAATTTTATTACTTTAGGATCTAATAATTCTTCATTAGTTCTATGTGATGCACAAACATATCCACCTTTATCTAAAGATAGTGTTACAACTTTAGTACTACCACATACAACACAATTATCTAAGTTTAAATTGATACCTAAATATTCAAGTAATTGAAGTTCTAATATATTAGTTATAATTCTAGTATCAAAGCCTTCTTCTATTTTAAGAACAGTATTTATTAATAGTGGATATATTTCTTCACTATTGCTTTCTTTATATGCATTATATGCTAGTTCACATATATAAGTTAAATAACTAACTTTTATAATATCACTTCTAATATTAATAAAATAATTACTAACATCACCATCTATTAGTATAGATAAACCATCTTCTTTATAATACATATGAAAAGTACCATAAGCAAATTTTTCACTTATGCTTTTTAACTTACTTTTCAAATTCTTACATCCTTTAGAGACACAACCAATTACTCCATATTCTTTAGTTAGAATATTAAGTATTTTACTATTCTCTTTAAAAGGAGTAGTATTAACAACAATTCCTTCTACACTTATAATCTTCATAAGTAAAATGAAAGTATAAAGATAAACTTTATACTTTTTCCTTTCTTATATATTATTCATCTTGATTTATTAAATAACCTAAATCTTTAATATATTTTTCTTTTTCTCTCCACTTCTTAATGGTCTTACAATATAGTTCAAGATATACTTTTTTACCAAGTATTTGTTCCATTTCTATTCTTGCTTCTTGACCTACTATCTTAATCATATTTCCATTATGACCAACTATTATTTTTCTTAAAGAATCTCTATCTACAATAATATCTACATATACTTTAGCTAAAGTATCATTTTCTTCAAACCCTATTAATTTACAAGATATTGAATGAGGTACTTCATCTTCAGTATGAACAAATATCTTTTCACGAACTATTTCAGATAATCTAAAATCAAGTTCACTAGTAGTTACTTCTCCATTCATAAAGTATTTAACACTATCTGGTAAATAATTCTTTAATACTTTAATTAATTTATCAACATTATCATTCTTAAGTGCTGATAATGGTACTACTTCTGCAAATTCATATAAATCTTTATATTCATCTATCTTAACAATTAACTCATCATCAGTTAATTTATCTATCTTATTTAAAACTAAGAATACAGGTTTATTTAAATCAACAAGTTTATCAATAATAAACTTATCACCTTTTCCATAAGGAACACTAGCATCTACTACTAAAAGTACTATATCAACATCATTAATAGAATAATATGCTTGACTATTTAGTGCTACTCCAAGTTTATCAACAGGTTTATGAATACCAGGAGTATCTACAAATACTATTTGAGTATCTTCATCATTATATATTCCTTGGATTAGATTTCTAGTAGTTTGTGGTTTTTCTGATATAATTGCTACTTTTTCTTTTACTATTGAATTAAGAAGAGTACTTTTACCTGTATTAGGTCTACCAATAATACTTACAAAACCACTCTTCATTATTTTAAATCCTCACTATCAAAAGGATATGGACATAATTCTCTTACAGAAAGAGCAATTGTTTCTCCTTTAGGATTCATACAAGTTACAATCATGTCTTTATCAAATAATTCTGCAAATACTTGTCTACATTGAAAACAAGGCATACCTATTTTATCATTATCACACATTACATATAATTCTTTAAATTCACCTTTTTTATATCCATTACTAACTGCAGACAATATTGCGCTTCTCTCGGCACAAATGCTAGCTCCATATGCAGCATTTTCAACATTTACTCCTTTAAACTCAGTTCCATCTTTGCAAACTAAAATAGCTGCAACTCTAAAATGAGAATAAGGTGAATAACTATTATTTAATAACTCTATTAATTTTTCTCTCATATAATCCTCCTAAAATATCAAATCTATAATCTTTGGTAAGAATATTATTAAACCTACTACTACTGATGCTACTGCACTTACAAATACAGCTGCAGCTGCAGTGTCTTTAGCAACCTTAGCTAGTGGATGATATTCTTCAGTAACAAGATCAACTACTGCTTCTACTGAACTATTTACTAGTTCTAAAGATAGAACTATTCCAATAGTTAAAGCAAGTAGTGCCCATTCACTAATGCTTACTTTAAATAAAAATCCAGCAATAACAACAAGTAAAGACATACCAACATCAAATGCTAAATTTTGTTCATTTCTATAAGCATACTTTAAACCTTTAATTGCATAAGTGAAACTAAGCAAAAACTTTTTTACTCCTTTTTGCTTCTTTCTCTCATCTCTTGATATCATATTCATTTAATATTTCCTCCTCAAGAGCTCTCATTACCTTTTTATCCTCTTCCGTCATATGATCATAACCAAGTAAATGTAATAAACCATGTACCGCTAAATATGAAAATTCTCTTCTAACACTATGTCCAAATTCACTAGCTTGTTCCTTACATCTTTCATATGAAATATATATTTCGCCTAAGAATCTAACATTATCATATTTAACATCTTCTACTTCTTCAAAAGCAAAACTTATTACATCAGTAACGGCATCTTTATTTCTATATTCTCTATTAATCTCTCTAATTCTATTATTATCAACTATAACTATATTAAGTAATGGATTTTTGATTCCTAAATGCTTACAAGCAAAATTAATTACACTATCTAGCTCAGTTGTATCAATATTCTCGTCTGTTGTATTAAATATATAATCCTTCATATTAACCCCCACTATATTAAATATTTAATTATATATAGAACTACTAATACTACTATTACTATACTTATTAAATTCAAGAACCAATCTTTCTTTAAGAACTTTGGTAAATGATTAGATATAGCTTTAAGTGCAATATGTATTAAGAAACCACATATTCCACCTACTACATTTAAAATAATATCATCTACATCAAAACTTCTACCTATAAAATGTTGTACTGTTTCAATTACTAAACTAGTTAATAATGAAACTAAACTAATAGTACCTAGTCCTTTTATTTTGCAATAATTACTTATAAAATAACCAAAAGGTATAAATAATAGTATATTTCCAATAACCTGTCTATTAAATTCACTAGTTCCTACATCATACCTAAGTATTTCTCTAAAAGGTATTAAATTAGTTGAATGCAAAGCAGAAATATCTTGTGAAGTAACTAATCTAAATAGTACAAGTAAATATGTCATAAATAATAAATTATATAATTCTTGATGTATTACTAAATGTCTTTCTTCACCATTAAAATAGATTGTTACTCTCATGATAATGAATATAGATAACAACACTACTATAGTTGGCCAAGACATTTGAATTACATCTTTGATTGCTGCTTCCATTTCTACTCCTTACTAATTATTTTTTAGAAGTAATCCCAATAATACTTCTACATATATTTTACTACTAAATCAATATTTTTTCAAAACATTTCATACATAAAAAAAGTAGATATTAATCTACTAATCTAATTCTACACTACCTGTGTATAATTCGTAATATCTACCCTTTTCTTTTAATAAATCTTCGTGATCTCCTCTTTCAATAATTCTTCCTTTATCCATAACCATAATAGCTTTTGAATTTTGAATTGTTGAAAGTCTATGTGCTATTACTAAAACTGTTCTACCATTCATAAGTTTATCCATTCCATTTTGAACTATCTTTTCTGTTCTAGTATCTATTGAAGATGTTGCTTCATCTAGTATCATTGCTGGTGGATCTGCTACAGCACAACGTGCTATTGCTAAAAGTTGTCTTTCACCTTGAGATAAATTAGATCCATTTCCAGATATAACAGTGTCATATCCTTTTGGAAGTAAATTAATAAATCCATCAGCATTAGCTAGTTTAGCTGCTTCAATACACTCTTCTCTAGTAGCGTCACTTCTACCATATCTAATGTTATCTAGAATTGTTCCAGTAAATAGATGTGTGTCTTGAAGTACCATTCCAAGGGAACGTCTTAAATCTTTCTTATCAATGTTCATTATATCTATTCCGTCATAAGTAATAGTTCCTTTATTAATGTCATAGAATCTATTAATTAAGTTTGATATAGTTGTTTTTCCTGCTCCTGTTGCTCCTACAAAAGCAATCTTTTGACCAGGTTTAGCATAAAGAGATATATCATGAATAACTTCTTTTCCTTCTTCATAACTAAATGATACATTATTAAGTCTTATATCACCCTGTAAAAGAGTTAACTCATTACCATTTTTCCATGCCCAAATTTCAGTTCTTTTATCACTTTCAACTAACTTACCATCTTCATATTTAGCATTAACTAATTTAACTTTACCAGTATTTTCTTCTAATGGTTCATCCATTAATTTAAATATTCTAGTTGCTCCTGCTAAAGCTCTTACTATCATATTAAATTGACTTGTTATTTGCATTATTGGTCTAGTAAAGCTATGAGTTAATGTTAAGAATGATGCTATTGCTCCTAAAGTAAATGTACCCTTCTTAATAGCAAGAATACCACCAAGTAAAGCAACAATAACATATATTAAATAACTAACATTATTAGTAATAGGTCCTACCATATTACCATAAGTATTAGCTTTACTACCATGTTCAAATAATTGATTATTTAATTTAACAAAATCTTTTTTTGCTTCTTCTTCATGAGTAAATACTTTTATAACTTTTTGTCCATCAATCATCTCTTCAATAAAACCATTTAGTTTTCCTAAAGATTCTTGTTGACTAACAAAATAATTGCCTGATTTTTTTATAACATTTTTAGTACAAAATACCATAACAATTACTCCAAATACTACTGCAAATGTAAGTGGCACATTTAATGTTAACATTGAAACAAATATACTAATTATTGAAATAATACTGCCAGCACATCCAGGTAAACTTTGAGATACCATCATTTCTAAACTATCAGTATCATTTGTATATCTACTCATTATGTCACCATGAGTATTATTATCAAAATATGATATTGGTAAACCTTGCATATGATTAAACATATCATCTCTTATATTCTTAAGAACACCTTGAGCTACACTAATCATAATTCTATTATATAGGAATGAGCAAAACACACCTGATATATAAACCATAGCTATAAAACCAATGAATTTAATTAATCCAGTAAAAACAGGATTTTCCATAGCAGATAATGGAACAATATAATCATCAATTAAAGTTCTTAAAAATAGATGTCCTGCTACTTGAACAATAGAACTAATAACAATACAAATAAATACTATTAAATATCTAAATTTATATTTAGCCATATATTTAAGTAATCTTTTAAATGTATCTTTATTAAATTTTTGACTTGGATCAAAACCTCTACCGTGCATTATTTCACCCCTCTCTTTTGTGATTCATAAACTTCTTTATAAATCTTATTATTCTTAAGTAAGTTTTTAGGAGTATCAAAATCCACTACTTTACCTTTATCAAGTACAATAACTCTATCAGCATCTTCTACACTAGCTATTCTTTGAGCAATTATTAATTTAGTTACATCTGGTAAATACTCAGCTAGATTCTTTCTAATAATTGAATCAGTCTTAGTATCAACAGCACTAGTAGAATCATCAAATATTAATACTTTAGGATTCTTAAGTAATGCTCTTGCTATACATAATCTTTGCTTTTGACCACCTGATACATTAGTACCACCTTGATCTAACATATATTCATATTGATCTTTATGAGCTTCAATAAATTCATCAGCACATGCTAAATGACATACTTTCTTTATCTCATCTAAAGTGGCATCTTTTTTACCCCATCTCATATTATCAATAATTGTTCCTGAGAATAATACATTCTTTTGAAGTACAACTGATACATTATCTCTTAGTGTTTCTAAATCATAATCTTTTACATTTACTCCACCAAGTAATACTTCTCCATCACTAACATCATATAATCTATTAATTAAGTTAACTAATGTTGATTTAGATGAACCTGTTCCACCAATTATACCAATTACTTCTCCAGAATTAATCTTTAAGTTAATATTTTTAAGAACTAGTTTATCTTTATTTTTAGAGTATCCAAATGATACATCTTTAAACTCTATATCACCATTTTTAACTTCTTTAACAGGATTTTCTTTATTAACAATATCACTTTTTTCATCTAGTACTTCACATACTCTTTCTGCTGATGTAGCTGATATTATAGTCATAACATATATCATAGATAACATCATTAAACTACTAAGAATTTGACCAGTATATGAAAATAACCCTGTTAATTCACCAGTAGTTAAAGATCCACCTACTATCATTTTAGTAGCAAAGAAAGCAAGTAATATATTACAAGCATACATACTAAATTGCATTACTGGTTGATTCCATGCAACTATCTTTTCTGCTTTAGAAAATCTCTCATATATTAATTGTGAAATTCTTCCAAACTTCTTCTTTTCTTCCTCTTCCTTAACATATGCTTTTACTACTCTAATTCCTCTTACGTTTTCTTGTACATCTGTATTTAATTCATCATATGTTTCAAATACTTTCTTAAACTTAGGATGAGCTTTATTTGCAATAACAAATAAAGATATACCTAAAAAAGGCATTATCGCTAAATATATTAATGATATTTTCTTATTAATCATAAACACACTAATAAGAGCAAATATCAACATAAATGGACTTCTAAGCGCAGTTCTAATAATCATCATATATGCATTTTGAATATATGATATATCTGTAGTTAATCTTGTTACTAAACTACTTGATGAGAACTTATCTATATTTGAAAATGAATAATCTTGTATTTTAAAATACATATCTTGTCTCAAATTCTTAGCAAATCCAGCACTTGCAATAGCAGAATATTTACTAGCAAGTACACCACTAACTAATGATATAGTAGCAATTATTACAAGTTGTATACTACTCTCATAGACAACATTTATATTAGATGCATTAATACCATCATCAATTAAATATGCTAAAATAAGAGGTATTATAATCTCCATTATTACTTCTATCAAAATAAAAATACCAGATAGTATTGATTCTTTTTTATATTCTCTAATACTTTTAGATAATTTTTTAATCATGTTTACCTCCTTAGTTGCTTATAACATTTTATCATAATAAAAAAGAAGATACAATAATCTATCTTTGTACTCTTCTTAGTTTCATTCTTCTTAATATTTCATTTTCTTTTTCATCATATGTTAAAGGTAATCCAAGCAAAACTCTTGTATCAAATGAATATTGATTCTGGTCTACACGTTTTTTTAATAAATAAAATTCTCTAAGCATTCCCATATTTAATAAAAATGTATATGTAGGAGCATCTAAGTATACTCCATTATCTTCATAACCTCTTTCATATGTAAAATACAATTTACTTTTAGCTGCTAATAATTCTTTGGTTCTTCTTTGATTTTTTAATAAATTAACAATATATCTTTCTGCTTTAATATTAGCAAGTCTCTCACCAGGATCATATTTATAATTTTCCATTCTTTTTAAAGCTAAATAATTAGCATCATCTTCTACAAATAAACCATATCTAATATTATTAGCAACCATATAATCAACAAGTGAATATCTAACTATTAAAGATTCTATGTCATTTCCACCCTCATATAATCTCCTTAAATTACTAGCATGTTCCATTTCATGTTTTATAGTACCTAATGCTTGTGTTTTAGATGAACAACCAATGGCAGAAGCAACTGATTGTATTACAAATGGATTAACCATAATTGTTTTATTTTTATTATTGTATGCTCCTAAAGTTGAAATAGTGTAATCGCTCTTAAAATCACTAATATATCTTTTTAAATCTTCATCTTCTTTTAATAACAATTCAAAAACTTCATTTAAAAATGATTCACTAAAATCTATTCTTTCATCTGTTATTAATTCATACATCCTAGTCATACATAGCACCTGTGATTTATAATATCATAAAAAAAGAGACTATTAAAGTCTCTTTTAGCATGTTGTCTTCTTCGTAACTCTTATAATTATTGTTCCAAGTGATCTACCAAGTTCTAAAATAATAGTTCCAAATCTTACTATTGAATTAATAAGTGCTGCACTAACAGCTCCTCCTTTAATAGTAAGAAGTTCTTCATTAGTCATTGCAGCTCAGTGGCCTTATTAACCCATCAACAAGGCCAATCAGAAAAGTCACTGCAGAAACTATTATTCCATAGAAATATGATCTTGCCATACCTCCCTCTATGTTCATTAGTTCTTCATCACTCATCTATTATTCTCCTTTCTAGATGATACTTTTTAGAAAACATACAAGATATTTCTTCCTTGTGTGATACGTATATAATTGTTTTATCTTTATATTTTTCTAGTATCTTACTTAATATTTCTTTTTCTTCTTTAACACTAATTTCACTTAATGCTTCATCAAGTATTATGAAATTACTATTTTTAAGTAAACTTCTAGCAAGTATTATTTTTTGTTTTTCTCCTCCACTAATATTAAATCCATTATCTTCAATTAAAAAGTTATTTCTTTCTATCTTACTATCTCTTAAATTATCTAAGTTACATAAACGTATTATTTCTTCATATTCCATTTCACTTACATCTCTATCATAAACAATATTATTTTTTAAAGTATCATTATTCAAGTAATTGTTTTGTGATACATAAGTAAAATTAGATGAAATAATATTTGAATTAATATCCTTAATATTAATATTATTGATAAAAACATATCCTTCATAATCAGTTAAATATTTAAGTATTATTTTAAGAAGAGTACTTTTACCAATACCACTTTTACCATATATAAATATTTTATCTTTATAACCAATATTCAAATTAATATTACCTAATATAGTTTTATTGTTAACTTTATATGATAAATTTTTAATACTAATATTTCCCCTAATATCAATATCATTATATTCTTCTGTATCTTTTTTAATCATAAATAAATCATTTATTCTTCTATATATATTTTTAATAAAAATAATACTATGATTTAAATCAATTAGATTCTTAAGTGGTTCAGTAAAATAAATAATTATTGTATTAAATAATATAAATTCACCCAAAGTAATTAGATTGTTATTTATAAAAGATATTCCAATATAAATAGATATAACATATATAATACTGGTTATTAAATTCTTAAGAAAACTCTCTAAATTCTTACTCCTTTCATAACAAATAGCTTTATTAGTATAACTTAATAATTTAACTTCTGTTTTTTTATTAAAATAATTAATCATATCTATATTTCTATTTGATTCATAACTATTAATACTTTCATTAATTGTTTTTTTATACTCACCTTCACTAATAAGTAGATTTTCTGTCTTGTTATCAAATGATCTTTTGAATAATAAAACAATTATTAAATATATAATTATCTCAATCAAATAAATTAAGAACAACTTATAATTAATAGATAATAAAATAATACTAGAGAGTATAGTAAATAAAAGGTCCATACAAGTGTTAACTATAATACTTGCTATTATTTCTTTAAAATAGTTTAAATCATTAATTCTAGATTCAATTTCACCAACTGATTTAGTCTTAAAGTAAAGATATGGAAGGTTAAAAAGTTTCCTTATAACATCTATAGTTATTTTAGAATATATATTATTTTTAATACTTATCAAGCACTCATCTTTCAAGTAATCAAACATATTTTTAAAAACAAATATACTCAAAAACATAGTTGTGATTATTTTGAAATAATAATTATTATATTTAGGTAATATATAGTCTATACATAATAGTAAATAATAATTAGTTATTATATTAAATATTATTACTAACAAAGATAGTATAATAGTTTTTATAGTTGTACTTTTAAATTGTTTAACATAATCAAATATAAATGTTATTAAGTTGTTATTATAACTACTCAATCGACTTTTTATTATTTTTACAGGATATATGATAATTGATGTATTTAAATAGATACTTTTAAAGTATTTGTGACTTACTTTAGTTATATTTGATGAGGGATCCATTATTATAATATTTCTTTTGTTAACCTTATACACTACTATAAAATGATACATATTATCTTTTAATGTATGACATATGATTGGTAAATTCACTTTATTATTAATTATTTCATCATAACTATAATGAATTCCAAATCCATCAAATCCAAATGTTCTAGAACCATTTATTATATTGTATGCATTTGTTCCTTCATTAGTAGTTTTTAGTATTAAAGAGAGTTCATCTAATGAACATTCACATCCATAGTATTTCATAATAGAAAGTAAACATGCACTAGCACAATCTTTACTACTGTTTTGCCTCACAACTAATTTTTTATTCATTTAACCCTCCTAATAATATAATTAGCCATGATTTTAACAAAACACTTTTTTTAAATAAAAAAATCTCAATTATAATTGAGATTCTCTAACATCTTGTCTTGAAAGATTGTATTTTTCAGTATCCTTAATTAATACTTTATTTCTAATAGCTTCTGCTATTATTTCATTTTTAAGTTTATAGTTAGTAATAGAATACCAGTCTTCAGGATATAATGCCTCTTCACTCATATCAGGATGAGCTTTCTTATAATTTAATTCTGCTATTACATATAATTTATAATCTAATTCTCCCATGGTATTTCCTCCTTACTAATACTCTTTAATATATGTGTATTATTTAATAAGTCTTGATGTAAATATGTTGCTGATACTAATACATCTACTCCAGCATTTACACATTTAACAGCATTTTCATAATTAATACCACCATCGACTTCTACATCTGTTTTAAGACCAAGTCTATTTATTTCATCCTTTACTATTTTAATTCTATCAGGCGACTCTTCTATAAATGATTGTCCACTTCTTCCAGGAAATACACTCATTACTAATACTCTATCTAAATCCTTAAGATATGGGAATACTACTTCTGGATTAGTATCAGGATTAATAGCTAGTCCAACTTTTAATCCATAATTCTTAACATATTCAATCATCTCTGGAATATCTTTAACTGCTTCATAATGAAATGTGATGATGTCTGTATTTAATAGTGCATAATCATCTATATATTTAGTTGGTTTTTCTACCATTAAATGAACATCTAATTTTTTATGAGAATACTTAATAAAATCTTTTACTTCTCCAAAAGTCCATGTTTTATTCTCAACAAATTTTCCGTCCATTATATCAACATGTATAAAGTCACATTCTGTTTCATCTAATCTTTTTACTATATCACTAGCTTTTATACTACTTGATAATATTGAAGTGCTAACTATCATAATGATTGAACCTCCTCTGAATTTAAATCATTTGAACCCAATTTTTTAGTAGAATTAACTATTTGATTCATATAGTATTCACTAATACAATTCATAAATCTTTCTCCTACTATATCTTGTAAATAACTCATTATTTCTCTAGCATCAACTGATTTCATAATGGCTGAAAAGTTTGCCATTGTTTCATCAAATGACCATCTAATTCCTCTATTATAATAAGCAATCCCATGTCCATAAGCACCAGCTATAGCATTATGATCTTGATTTCTTACTTCTCCACCTTTAAATCTACCAATATAGATTGAATCTAATATATCTCCAATAGTAATAAATGCTCCGTATTCGCTTCTCATAATAGCATCTATTAGTTCTTCTCTCTTAATTCTCTTATCTTGTTCAATATATTCTTCTCTACTGAATATTCCACCAAGTATAGCATCTATTGTTGCTTCATCATATCCCTCTTTGATATATTCAGCTCTATGTTCTTCTTTTTGTTTATTCAAGAATTCATCTAAAGATGCAAGTTCTTCTTCACTCATATGATAATCACTCATATATTCAGTATCAACAAATTCAGTTACTTTTCTTCTTATTTCTTGGAACTTAGCTGAATAGTTCCCAACTTTAATAATTGTTTGTGGATTATTTCTAATTTCATAAATAATGCTTTCATATTCACTTGGTACATCTACATCTGTTAAATTATGATATAATGCATGACCAGTCTCATGATTCAATGTATTTAATCCAACATTTTCTAAATGAATAGAATTATCATGTTCTCTATAGAATGATCCAGTCTTATCTTCTACTATTACAAAATTAGGATCATTTTTCTTTATTTCAATTAATTTTCTTAATTCTTTTTCTCCTAATGGATTACGTGTAGCTAGTAAATATGTATATGTTGTAACATATGCATCTATCAACTTAGGATCACTCTTACCATCACTAAGCATTAAATCTTTAAATTCATTTATTAATGATTGACTTTCAGGATCTAACTCATAGTTTCTAAATTGACTATTATACTTTTCAAAGTATTCACCTAATATATTCATAGCATGTAAGTCAACTTTAACATCTTTTTGTTCTACACCATTTAATCTAAGTAGAACTGCTACATCTAATTCTTCTTTTATATGATCTGGTATTACTACATTTAAAGTTAAATCTTTATCTACTTCTAATAATTTCTTTAATAATTTGCCATTATCTTTAGTAAGACTATATTCACTTATATTATCTATATGTTTTATATAACCACGTCTTGCTATAGTAATATAAAACTTAGCTAACTTTTCTTTATCATCAGAAAAAGTACTTATTTTAGATAATTGAAAATCTAATCCTTCATCCATTCTATCTAAAACAAAATCTAAATATGTATTATTTAAATCATACAAACTAAGAAGTGTATCAACATTATAATCACATATTTTGCTATACACACCATAATTCAAAAATATTGCTAAACTTTCTTTTTTCCTATAGAAACTAGTTGTTGGTATTACTCCATTATCTAATAATATTTCTAAAACTGTTTTTTCTCCATCTACTTTTTCAAGTAGACCACTTTCCATTGAGTCAACAAATACTTCAAACTTTTTATGATCTAATAGTATTTTTATTAATTCTTTATTTGAATAATACTTTTCTTTTGGAAGAATACCTTTATCCAATAAGTATTCTAAAACTGTTTTATCTTCAATCTTTTCTTTTAAAACACCTTCTTGTAAGTTTTCTAACAAGTCATCTCTATTATACTTAACACACAAAAGATATATTTCTCTATTAGAATAGAATTTTTGTACTAATTCAGCATCTACTAATTGATTCTGAAATAAAAACTCTATTGCACTAACATCACCTATTTTATAATTTAATAAAGAATATGAATTTAGTAATTTTAATAGGTTAATATCTTTTTCTCTTAATTTATTTAAATATTCAAAATGTCCATATATTCTTTCAATATTATCAGAAGTTAATAAATCATTTTCTAATAAATATTCAAATAATGTTTTACCAGGTTCATATTCTAAAAACATTGTTTCTTCACTAAGTTGTTTTAATATTTCTAGTTTGCCTGTTTCAATTATATGTTTTATAACAGGAATGCTTTCTAATATTTTTTCTTTTATTTCATATGAAAAAAACTTATGATTATCTATTATGTAATCTAATAATGATTCATCTCCAACACTAATGTCTAATGCTGATAAATCATCTATTGAAACTTTTATGCTTGAGAAAAATTGTTTACTTATATATTCTCTAAATGGTTCAAAATATCTAATGTCTTTATTTTCAATAAAAGAAGCAAGTACTTTACTAGCATCTTCTTCAGTTTCAATTTTTATAATGGGCCTATCATCTACCATACTCTACTCCTTCTATCATTACATTACTTATAATACTATTATAATATTTATTTAAAAAATCTACAAGTTCATCTCCAATATAATATCTAAGTTCTTTTAAATATCTATCACTATATTCAGACATCATTATTGTTCTAAAATCAGCAAGTACTTCATCAAATACAAATTTTCTATCATAATTATAATAAAATAATCCATGTCCAGTAACAGGTTTAATTTGTTCATCTTGATAATATAATTTACCTGTTATAAAGTTGCCTTGATATATAGCATCAATAATATCACCTATACATCTTGATGGTGAATATATTGATGAGTTAAGTGCTTCTTTGAATTCTCTTTTTTGTATTCTTCTATGCATAATAACATATTCTTCAATAGTAAATGTATTAGAGAATAATACTTCTAAATCCTCTTCACTATAACCTTTTTCTTTATATATTTTAATCTTTTCTTTTTTAGATATAGATAAAAATTCAGATATTTCTTTTCTTAATTCATATGTATCTTCTTCTAATCTAATTCTTTTTTTATCTAATTCCCAATCATAGCATCTTTTTAATCTTCTTCTAATATTGTATAATTCAATTATTTTATTCATTAATGGAAAAGCTTCTTCATATTTTTCATTAGCCCAAGCGGATATTCTTTTAGTTTCTTCATTAGAATTAACTGAGTATTCTTTTACTTTTCTTAAAGTACTAGGATTACTTTTAACCTTATCAATAATACCCCAAAACTCATTTGGAATTGTTCCATCAGTTAAATTATGAAATAACATATGTCCCATTTCATGATTAATGTTTCCCGGTAAACCATTTTCTATTTCTATACCATTAGTAGATAAATCATAATGATTATCACCTATTCTAATAAAGGCAGGTTTACCTCTTTTTTTTAGTTCAATTAATGCTTCTATTTCTTTTATAGTATTAGGATTTCCTTTAGATAACTGTACTCTATATGAATTAATAAGAGCGTCTACTGCTTTTTTATCACTACTATCAATAAATAATTCATATAATGTTTTTAGTAACCATTCTTCCTCATTTGATAATCTTATTCTACTATGCTCTTTATTAATTACATTAACAATATCATCAAGATAAGTATTTGGTTTAATATCATATTCTACTCTTTTTTGTAATATATCATATGATCTTAAAATCATAGCTATATCAAAATTTCTTTTTAATGATTCATTTAATATTTTATCAACAGTTAATTGCCTATTTTTTAATAGCATTACTTCAAGTAATGTTCTTTTGCTGTCCCCATATAAAAAGTGTTCTACTTTAGTTTTAAAGTTTTCCTTTTTATCTTCTAAACTTTGTAGTAATAATAAATTACTATCTAATAAAGGTAAATACTCTACTAGATTATATTTAGCATATAACAAATAAACATCAGCTGTATCTTCTAATGATTTAGAATTATCAAAAGGATTAATACAACTAATATTAAAGTCTTTATTTTGCTTATATAATCTTAATATTGTTTCTAAATAACATTCGCTTATATTACTTCTATTAGTTTTAAGTAATGTTTTAATATCAACATATTTTAATAATTCATATCTTCTATATTTTAGAATTAAATCTACACTTTTAGTTTTACTAAATCTTTCACATTTAATAGGTTTTCCTCTTTTTAAGACATACTCAAAAACAGTATCCGAAGTACTTGTTGCTCTTAACAAATTATCTTCGCTTACTTCCATATTTTGTCTTATAAATTGTAGAGTATTTCCTATACTATTTTTCATTTATTTCCTCAAAAATAGCAAGATAATTAAATCTTGCTACTTATTAGTTTCTTCTAAAAACTTTAAATAATTGTCATATCTCCATCTAGGTATTTTACTATTATTCACAAGTTCAATAATACTACATCCATCTTCTTTAATATGTAAGCAACTTCTATACTTACAATCTCTATTAAAATCAGGATAATATGTTTTAATCATTTTTCTGTCTATTTCTAATTCTAGTGAACTAAATCCAGGAGTATCTGCTATTAAACCACCATTTACTTCTAATAGTTCAACAAGTCTTGTTGTATGTTTACCTCTTCCTAGACTTTCTGATACTTCACCAGTTTTAAGTCTTAGTGAAGCATCTATTCTGTTTAATAAACTAGATTTTCCACTTCCTGTTTGACCAGCAAGTGCTACTACTGAATTTCTAAATTCTTTTTTTATTTTACTAACACTACTATTGTTATAAACTTTAATACCTAATTTTCTGTAATAGTTAATATATCTTTTAATATCTATTTTTTCTTCTAAACTGATCATATCAGTTTTAGTAATAATTATTATTGGCTCTATGTTATTAACTCTAGCTATTAGTAAAAACTTATCAATTAAATAACTTGAAAATGCTGGTATTGAAGTACTCATTACAATTAGTAGTTTATCTACATTTGCAATTAGTGGTCTTTTTAAATAATTCTTTCTAGGTAATACTTTTTCTATTGTTTTAGTATCAGTATTAACTTCTACATTATCTCCAACCACTGGTTCAATATTTTCATTTCTTAGTTTTCCTCTAGTTTTAGTATCAATTATAGTATTATTTTCGAGTAAAACTTTATGAATAGCAGCATTAACACATATTATTTTTCCTGTCATATTAATCCTCTGTGTCAGTATTGTTGTCTACTTCTCCATCTTCATTAACAGCTTCTTGTGGTGCTGTTGATATTGTTATTACTAAAGTAGCTCCTGGAGTTACTACACTCTTAGCAGCTCTACTTTGTTTTAATATAGTTCCTTCTTTTACTGTTGAAGATTCTTGATATTTAACTTCTAAATTGATTTCATGTTTCTTACAGAATTCTTCAATCTTAGCTAATGTATAACCACTTGTAAAATCCGGATACTTATATTGAACATCTGGAATAATAATTGTTATTTGTTCACCAAGTTTAATTGATTCTCCAGCTTTTGGTACAGTTTCTAAAACTGTTTCTTCTTTAATCTTTTTATTTTCAGCAACTGTTTTAGTTTCAACAACTACATTACAATTACATTCTGTTTCAATTTTACCTTTAACTTCTAGATAGTTTTGTCCTGAGAAATCTTCAAGTGTATATAATCCTTCACCAGAAGAAACATATAATACTATCTTACTTCCACTCTTTCTCTTAGTACCAATTTCAGGACTAGTCTTAACAACACTACCTTCAGCTATATCATCACTATATACATATTTATATTCAGTTTCAACATCGAAACCTACATCAGTTAAAGTATTAGATGCATCAACAACACTCATACCTGATACATCTGGTACTAGAATGTTTTCTACTTGACCATTCTTATCAAAATATATTGTTGCGATTATAGTTGTTACTAGCACTAAAGCAGTAAATAATCCTACAAAGAATATTAATGCTTTATGACTACTCTTTTCTTCATAATCATCATCGTCTTCTTCTACTTCTTTTTTAACTTTTTTAGAAGCTTTAGTTTCTTTTACTTTTTCTTCTATCTTTTTAACAGCATCTGTCTTTTTAACTTCTTTTTCTTCTCCATCATTCTCTGGATATTTATAGACAAATCTTTCTTCATTTTTTCTTTCTGGATCTAATGCTGTTTTTAAATCTTGATGCATTTCTCTAGCATCAGTATATCTATTTTTAGGATTCTTTGCTGTTGCTTTAATAATTACATTCTCTATTGATTGAGGAATAGATGAATCTTTCTTTCTAACACTAGGTAATGGTTCCTTTAAATGCTTTAATGCTATTTCTACTGCATTATCTCCTTTATATGGAACTAAACCTGTTAAAAGTTCATACATCATTATTCCCATTGAATATATATCACTCTTTATTGTTGAACCTTTTCCTTGAGCTTGTTCTGGTGGTAAATAATGAACTGTTCCCATAACTGAATTAGTTTGTGTAAGTTGTGTTGAATTAAGTGCTGTTGCTACACCAAAGTCAGTTATTTTAATCATTCCATTTGATAAAATCATTATATTTTGAGGTTTAATATCTCTATGAATAATATAAGCATCATGGGCATGAGCCATACCATCTGTTAGTTGTAGCATAATATCAACTACTTCTGGAACAGATAGTTTACCTCTAGCTTTTAACACTTGTTTTAATGTTTTACCATCTACGTATTCCATAACAATATAATATTGGCCATCATCTTCACCAACATCATACATTTCAACAATATTAGGATGAGATAAACTTGATGCTGAAAGTGCTTCTCTTTGGAAACGACGTACAAATTTTTCATCATTTGCTAAGTCTCCACGTAGTACTTTTACAGCAACATTTCTATCTAAAATAGTGTCATGAGCTAAATATACATTAGCCATTCCACCTTCACCTAATGTTTTAATAATTTGATACCTATCATTAATTTTATAACCTTTAGTTATCACACTTATTCACCACCGAATTTAACTATTGCTATTGTTATATTATCACTTCCACCACGCATATTGGCTTTCATGATCATCTTATCAACTTGCTCTTCTAAATCCAAATCCCCATCATTTAATACTTTTTCCATTTGTTCAGTGCTCATCATATTTGTTAAACCATCACTGCAAAGAAGTACACCTTCAACATCTCTTTCTACATCAAAAATATCCATTTCTATTTTTTCTGCAGCACCAAGTGCTTTCATTAATACATTCTTTTGTGGATGAACTTTAGCAGCACTTTCTGTTAGTTCTCCATTCTCAAGTAATATGTTTACTAAAGTGTGATCTTTAGTAACTTTGTATAATTTTCCATTTTTGATTACAAATCCACTTGAATCTCCAATGTTACCAAACAATAAGAAATCTTTTGTAAATATTGAGCAGACACATGTAGTTCCTAGACCAGCAGCATCAATATGCTCTTCAGCATATTTAAGTATTTTAACGTTAACTTCGTCAATAATTTCTTTTAACCAAACCACTGCTTCTTCTTTAGTACCTATGCTAGATAGTTCACTAAATCTTTTAGATAATTCATTTACAGCTAGGCTTGAAGCTACTTCTCCAGCTTTATGTCCCCCCATACCATCAGCAACTACTACTAAGTATTCACCACTAGTGTTTTCTACAATAGTTACTGAATCTTCATTATGACTTCTTACCTTTCCAGGATCTGTTTGATAGTATGACTTCACTATTCATCACTTCTTTCTACATTTGCACGTAATTGTCCACAAGCTGCAGATAAATTACCGCCCATTTCTTTTCTTATTGTCACATTTACATTATTCATTTTAAGTATATCATAAAAACTTTGTATTTTAAAGTTTTTACTGCGTTTTAATTCGAAATGAGATGTCTCATTATATGGAATAAGATTTACATACATAAGTTTATCTTTTACAAGTCTAGATAATTCATAAGCGCATTCTTCACTATCATTGATTCCATCAAGCATAATATACTCAATCGTAACACGTCTATTAGTCTTTTCAATATAATAATCTAATGCCTTCATAACTTCTTCTATTTTATATGCTTTATTAATCTTCATAATCTTATTTCTAATCTCATTATTAGGAGCATGCAAACTAACAGCTAGATTTACTCCAGTTTCTAGATCTGCAAATTCATATATTTTAGGTACTAATCCACAAGTAGAAATAGTCAAATGTCTTTGACCAATATTAATCATTTTATTGTGAGTTACTACTTCAATAAATCTCTTAATATTATCATAATTATCAAATGGTTCACCTATACCCATTACTACTACTGAGGATATTCTTTTACCTTCATATTTTTCTACAGTAATAATTTGTAATACTAATTCTGCAAGAGTTAAATCTCTTACTTTTTTAAGTCTTCCACTTTCACAGAAAGCACATCCCATATTACATCCAACTTGACTTGAGACACATAATGAATATCCATAATCATGATTCATTAAAACACATTCTATTTTATTGTGATCAGATAATTCTAATAAGTATTTATTTGCTAATTTACTTTTTTCTACTGCTAATACATCTAAATGTCCAAAGTAAAATTTTTCATTCAAAAAACTAATAAGATTTTTACTTAAATTAGTCATCTTATTAAAATCATATACTTCTTTTTCATACATCCATTCTATTATTTGAGTAGCATTAAATTTTTTAAAACCATTTTCTACTAAAAAAGTTTCTAATTCTTTTAATGTAAAATCATAGATATTCATATCATTTCACCTACCAGAATTATAACATAAAAAAAGAATTAAAACTATTCTAAAATAGCCTTAATTCTTCTAACTCCAGCACTACTTGCTTCTTCTTTTACAATCTTAAAGTGACCAAGTTCATTAGTGTTCTTAACATGTGGCCCTCCACATAGTTCTTTTGAAAAATCAGAAATACTATAAACTGTTACAATATCTGGATATTTTTCAATAAACATACATTCAGCTCCACTCTTAACAGCATCTTCTTTTTTCATTTCTTCTACTGTTACTTCATGACCTTCACTAATCCATTTATTAACTAAATCTTCTGTCTTTTGTTTTTCTTCATCACTTAATTTATGATCACAACTAAAGTCAAATCTCATTCTCTCTTCAGTGATATTTGATCCTTTTTGATGAACATCTTTATTAACTACTTGCTTTAAAGCAGCATTTAATAAGTGAGTTGCTGTATGATACCTTGTTTCTTTTTCAGAATGTCCTCCAAGTCCACCTTTAAATTGTCCTTGAGAAGCTGTTCTTGATAACTCTTGATGAGCTTTAAATTTTTCTTTGAATCCTTCTATATCAACATTAATTCCTCTTTCTTTAGCTAACTCTTCAGTTAATTCAATTGGGAATCCATATGTATCAAATAAATGAAATGCAGTAGTTCCATCTATATCTTTAGATGATACTTTTTCAAATTCTCTTAAACCTTTTTCAAGAGTTCTATTGAATTTAATTTTTTCATTTTTTAATACTTCTAAAACAACATCTTTGTTTTCTTTAATTTCGCTATAATAATTTTCATATTTAGACATTATCTTTAGAGCTATTCTACTTTCCCAATCACTATTAACATCTATTCCTAGCTTTTTAGCATGTCTAATTGCTCTTCTAATAAGTCTTCTTAGAATATATCCTTGTCCTACATTACTTGGTTTAATTCCACTATTATCAGCACTAATAAATACACTAGTTCTAATATGATCAGCAATAATTCTCATAGAAGGTTCATTACCTTCATATTTAAGATGAGAAATATCTTCAATTTCACTAATTACATCTTTCCATACACTAGATGCATAATTATCTTTAACACCTTCTAAAACAGCTACAACACGCTCTAAACCCATACCAGTATCAACATTCTTTTTAGGAAGTTCACTAATATTACCATTCTCATCTTTATAATATTGCATGAAAACATCATTCCATATTTCAACCCATCTATTATCCTCTGGATCAAACTTTTCAGGTACTGGATCATCACTTCTAAAATAGAACATTTCTGTATCTGGTCCACATGGTCCTGTTTCTCCTGCAATCCAGAAATTATCTTCTGTAGTTCTTGCTATTCTTTCTTCTTTTATTCCAAGTGATAACCATAAATCATGACTCTCTTCATCAAATGGAATAATATCATTACCAGCAAATACAGTTACAGCTAATTTTTCAACTGGCATTTTTAATACTTTAGTTAAAAATTCAAAACTCCAAGTAATAGCTTCTTTCTTAAAATAATCTCCTAAAGACCAGTTACCAAGCATTTCAAAGAATGTGTGATGATATGTATCTCCAATATTATCTAAATCATTAGTTCTAATACATTTTTGATAATCACATAATCTTGTTCCATATGGATGTGGTTGACCCATTAAATATGGTATTAATGGTTGCATACCAGCAGTATTAAAAAGAACACTAGGATCATTTTCAGGCACTACTGGAGCACTTGGTATTTGTTTGTGTCCATTCTTAACAAAAAAATCAATATACAAATCTTTTAAATTCATAATATTCCTCCAAAATAAAAAGGATGATACAAGGAGTCATAAATGACGGTACCATCCTTTAATTAACTTAATTAATTATAACGTAATTAACGAGAGTGATTAGCTCTTAAGAGAAAGTAGCTTCAAATAACAATACTATTAATTTCCATCAACCATTAACTTTCTATAAAATATCGATCATTTTACTCGTCTTTCAATAAAATACATTATACAAAAAAAATAACTAGATGTCTAGTTATTTATTTTAATTTTATTGGTTTTCAAATATACTTCCAGTTCCCTCTGGTGCTGCTTCTACTGGAGATGGTACATCTGCTGGTGCTGGTACATCAGTAGGTGCTGGGGCTGGGGCTGGCATTGGAGCTATAGTTACTTCTACTGGTGCAACTTCACCTGGTTCTACAACAACAGTTGGTTCTTCTACTGCTGGTGCTTCTGCAACAGGTGTTTCCATTGGTGTTGGATCTATAGCAACTTCAACTGGTGCTGGTTCTTCTGTAGGCATAACTGGTGCTATAGGCGCCTCAGTAACAGGTACTTCAACTGGTTCAGAAGCTACTGGTGCTGCTTCTACTGGAGCAACTTCTTCAACTACTGGAGTCTCAGCAACTGGTGCTTCTGCAACTGGTGCCTCTGCAACTGGTGCCTCAGTAACTGGTGCTTCCATTGCTGGTGCAACTTCAGTTGTTGCTTGTACTTCAGTTTCAGGTCCAGCTAATTGTGCATCTGCTGGAACTTCTGGTGCTACTGGAGCAGCTTCAACTGGTGCTTCTGCAACAGGTGTCTCAGCTGGTACCTCAGCAGCTTGAACTTCAGGATCATCTATAACTAAAGTTTGTTGAGCTGCTGCCATTTCTGCTGGTGTAGCTTGACCTTCAGGTACAACTGGTGCTACAGGTGTTGCTGGTGCAACTTCTGGTGCAGCTGCTACCTCAGGTGTAGCTGTTGCCATAACAGGTGTCTCTGGTGCTACTGGAATACTTGGTGCTTCTGTTGTTGGTGTATTAACATCAGTATTACTAATTGGTAAATCAGTAGCGCTTGCAGTTTCAACTCCTGCTTTATTTTTCTTTCTTGCCCCTACAATAAATCCTACTAGTGCAAATAATAGAATTACACTAAGAATTATAAATAATATATAATAATCTGCTAAAAAATTTAAAATACCACTCATTTCAAATCCTCCTTATTCTAATATATATTTTAACATTAATAAATCTATAATTCAACAAAAAAAGATTAAATAAATAATCTCTATTTAATCTTTTCTAATAACGTATTTTTAGCACTAACTGGATTTGCTTTTCCTTTTGATTTCTTCATTACTTGTCCAACCATATAATCTAGCATATTAGTTCTACCATTTTTATAATCAGTAATTGCTTGGGAATTCTCACTAATTACTTCATTAACTAGGCTTTCTATTAAGTTATCATCTTCAATAACTTCCATACCATATTCTTTAACTATTTCACTTGCTGTTTTTTCTTCTTCTAACATCTTAGCAAATACTTCTTTACCTTGATTATTTGTTATTTTTTTATCAGTAATTAATTTTATTAATTCACTTAACATTTCTGGAGTAATAAAGAAATTATCTATAGTATTTTCTTCACTCTTATTAAGTTCACCAAGTACTCTAGTTGTTACCCAGTTACATGTTTCTTTTGGATCATTTCCAAGATTTACAACTTTTTCAAAATAATCAGAAATCTTTTTACTCTTAACTAAAACATTAGCATCATATAAACTTAGTTTATATTCATTAACATATTTTTCTCTTCTTTCATATGCTAACTCTGGAATACTATTTCTAATATCATCTAATAATTCTTTAGTTATTTTATATCTTGGAATATTTGGTTCAGTGAAATATTTATAGTCAATAGCATCAGCTTTATTTCTCATATGAATAGTAGTTCCAGTTTCCTCATCCCATCTTCTTGTTTCTTGAATTACTTCATCATATCTTCCAGCATCTTTTAGTTCACTTTGTCTTTTTATTTCATATTCAATTGTTTGTTTAATACCATCAAAACTATTAACATTTTTAACTTCTACTTTAGTACCAAATTCTGTTGCATCTTCATCCATTATTGATACATTAACATCTGCTCTAATTTGACCTTTTTTAGTATCACAATCAGATATATCAGTATATTGATATATACTTTTAACATGCTCTAAGAAAGCTAGTGCTTCTTCGCTAGAATGCATACATGGTTCTGTTACTAATTCTAAAAGTGGTACTCCTGCTCTATTATAATCAATATTAGAAGTATCATAATAGTGATCTAGTGCAGCAGCATCTTCTTCTAAGTGAATATCATGTATTAATATTTCTTTCTTTTCTCCACCTACTTCGATTTCAATTTTTCCATCTACTCCTACTGGATTAAAGAATTGTGTAATTTGATATCCTTTTGGTAAATCTGGATAAAAATAATGTTTTCTATCAAATTCCATATATTCTGGAATCTTACAATTTAATATCATAGCCATCTCAATAGCTTTTCTAACACATGTTTTATTAACAACAGGAAGTGTTCCTGGGAAAGCCATATCAAGCGGTCTTACATATTGATTAGATAGTTTTGAATAACCATTAATTGCATTTGAGAATACTTTTGTATGAGATTTCATTTCACAGTGAAACTCAAGACCTATAACTGCTTTATATGCCATTATTCTTCACCTCCTGCAATTTGATTTTTAAAGTCCATCAAACTTTCTAAATGATAAGCAATACTTAATACTAACTCATCTTCTTTAACTCTACCTGTTATATTTAATCCAACTGGTAACTTATCAATAAAACCATCTGGTATTGTAATAGATGGGAAACCTCCAAAGTTACCTATTTGTAATAATTCTTCTAAAACACTAGTATCATCACTTAACATGTTTTTATCATTATCTAAATACTTAGCTACACCTGTTGATACTGGTGCTATCATAGCGTCGTAACCCTTAAATAATTCATTCATTTTATTTGTTATTAATCTTCTAACTCTCTTAGCATTTAAGAAATATTTTTCTTGATTTTCACTTTGTAAGACATAAGAACCAATTACAAATCTTCTCTTAATTAATGGACTAAATCCTTTAGTTCTATGATCTTTAATTACTTCTTCTGGACTATTACCTTCTCCTCTTGGGCCAAAAGAAATACCAGTTAAATTAGACATATTACTTGTTGCTTCTGCACAAGAAATAACTACATATGTACTAGGTAATGCATTAAGTAATGTTTTATCAATACTTACTCCTTCTACACTAATACCTAATTTATCTAATAGTTTTAACTTTTCTTTAAAGTTTTCTAAATGAATTTTTAACTCATCACTTGGATTTTTATAGTTTTCTATATCACATACCTCTTTAATATAGAATAACTTTTTACCTTTAACATCTTTAGTAAGAGATTCATATAAATGCATATCACTAGAATCAAAACTAGTCATATCATTTTCATCTAATCCCTTCATTCCATCTACTGCGATAGCTGCATCTTCTACACTACGAGAAAGTACTCCTACTGTATCTAAAGAGCTAGCAAATTGATACATTCCATATCTAGAAATTAATCCATATGTTGGTTTATATCCTACTATTCCAACATATGCAGCTGGTTTTCTAATTGAGTCTCCAGTATCACTACCAAGAGCAAATGGATAACATCCACTAGCTACACTAGCAGCACTACCAGCACTACTACCAGCACACATACGACGAGTATCCCATGGATTCTTAACAACACCAGTATGTCCTGTAGTACCTGTTCCACCCATACCAAGCTCGTCTAGTACTGTTTTAGCTACTCCAACACAACCATGAGCCTTTAAATTCTTAACACATGTTGCATCAAAGAATGGAACATATTCATTTAATGTATTACTACTACCTGTTGATAGAATATTTTCAGTTGAGAAAATATCTTTAATTCCATATGGAATACCAGATAAAATATCATCTGTTACTTCATTTGGTTTAACTTCATCCATAATAGTAACAAATGCATTAGTTTTTTCTTGCACTTCATGACATTTCTTAAGTGATTCATTAATTAATTCTTCTTCTTTAATTTCACCACTTTTTAATCTATCATGTAAATCTTTAATACCTAACTCTAACATTATCCCACCACCTTTGGAACTTCTACTTCTCTTCCTTCAGTCTTATCAGCATTTCTAAGAAGAATATCAATTGGTATTTCTTCTCCTTCTACTTCATCACTTCTAAGATTAGTAACTTCCATATCATAAGGATAACTTTGAGGTTCTACACTTTTAATATTTGGTATTTCATTAATTAAATCCATATTCTTTTCTATTTGATCAAACTCACTTTGAATCATATCTCTTTCTTCATTAGTTAGACCAATTAGAAGAGCATTTGCATAATAATCAATTTTTTCTTTTGTAAAATTACTCATTATACCTCCTAGTAATCACAATTATTTGGAGTTCTTGGATAAGGAATAACATCTCTAATATTTTCAATACCAGTTAAATACATAATTAGTCTTTCAAAACCAAGACCAAATCCAGCATGATAACATCCACCAAAACGTCTTAAGTTAACATACCATTCAACTTTACTCCTATCTACTCCATGCTTCTTCATTAATTCTTCTAATACTTCAAGTCTTTCTTCTCTTTGACTTCCACCAATTAACTCACCACTACCTGGTACTTCTAAGTCAACAGCAGCAACTGTTTCATTATCATCATTAACTCTCATATACCAAGCTTTAATATCTTTAGGCCAATTTGTTATAAATACTGGTCCATTATAATATTCAGTAATATATTTTTCATGTTCTTTAGCTATATCTTCTTTATAATCTGGTTCAAATTCCCATTTAACATCAGCTTTCTTTAATAAATCAATTGCTTCTCTATGAGTAATTCTAGTAAACTTACTAGTTAGTACTTTAGATAATTTATCTTTTAAACCAGCTTCTACAAATTTATCAAAGAAATCTATTTCTAAAGGACATTTTTCCATAACATATTTAATTATGAATTTTAACATATCCTCTTCAATATCCATAATACCATTTAAATCACAAAATGCTACTTCTGGTTCAATCATCCAGAATTCATTAGCATGTGTTTTAGTATTAGATTTTTCTGTTCTCATAGTTGGTCCAAATGTATATATTTTCTTATATGCAAGCGCAAATGTTTCACCATGTAATTGACCACTACCAGTAATATATACTTCGTGACCAAATAAATCTTTAGAGTTATCTACTTTACCATCTTTATCTTTAGGAAGATCATTTAAATCAAAAGTAGTAGCTTTAAACATTTGATTACTTCCTTCACAATCAGCTGCTGTTAGTATTGGACTATGAAAATATATATAGTTATTACTTTGAAAATATTCATGTATTGCTTGAGCAGCTACACTTCTTACTCTAAATACAGCATTAAATAAATTTGTTCTAGGTCTTAAATAAGCCATATCACGTAAGAATTCTCTAGTATGTCTCTTTGGTTGAATTGGATAATCTTCATCAGAATCTCCCATTAACTCAAAAGAATCTATTTTCATTTCATGACTTTGTCCACTACCTTCAGATTTAACAATAGTTCCTACTACTCTAATAGCGGCTCCTACTCTAATCTTACTAAGTTCATCAAACTGTTTATTATCTTTATCATATACTAATTGTAAGTTCTGAAAATATGTTCCATCATTAAAATCAATAAAACCAAAATTAGATTGATTTCTATTATTTCTAACCCATCCTTCAAGTGTTACTTGTTTCTTTTCATATTTTTTGATGTCTTTAAATAAATCTTTAACATCCATATTTCTCATCTCCTTTTATAACAAAAAAGGAATAGTACAAGGAGTCTATAATAGACGGTACCATCCCTCTAATTTACTTTATTTTTAATAACGGTATATACCGTGAATGATTACTTATATTCACCATTCCACTAATGAGTGTTATTCACATAAATTAATTATTAGTTTTCACCAACCACTAACTCTCTATAAATTACTATTTATGTTACTTCTCTCATGTCTTCGCTTTAACGATTTAATTATACTTATATGACTAATTAAAGTCAACTTTATTTAAATTATCAAGTTCAATAATTTCTTGTTCACCAGACTGCATATTCTTTAGAGCAACTGTATTATTATTAACTTCATCGTCTCCAATAATAATTACATACTTATTACCCATTTTATTAGCATATTTCATTTTCTGTTTAAAACCTTTTTCAATATAACATATATCAGTCTTAATACCTTTATTTCTTAATATATTATTTACTTCATAAATATATTTATAATTTTCACTCATTGGTAATATTATTACTTCACTAGGTGTAGTATTTTCTACTGTAACAATTCCTGCTTCAACAAGTTGATAAAATAATCTTGTTAGTCCAATTGATACTCCAACTCCGGGTAACTTTTTATCAGTATAGTATTCTGCTAGATTTTCATATCTTCCACCAGAACATACACTACCAATACCAGGATACTCTGTTAATATTGTTTCATAAACTGTACCAGTATAATAATCAAGTCCTCTAGCAATAGTTAAATCAATCATATAATTTTCTGGATTAATATTTCTATTTTCTAGGTCTTCTATTACACTTTCTAGTTCACTAACACCCCTCATGAATAATTCATTACAATTATAATTTCTTAAGTTATTTAATTTTTCTTTAGTAGATCCTTTCATTGTAATAAATTCAATTATTTTATTAACATCATTTTCACTAATATTATAATCTTTTAATATTTCTTTAACTTCACTTTCACCAATCTTATCAAGCTTATCTACTATTCTTAATATATCAGTTATTTTATCAGTTAAACCTAAGCTTTCAAAGAATCCACTTAATACTTTTCTATTATTAATTCTAACTACAAATTTACCTAAATTTAATTTAGTAAATATATCATTAATAATAGCAATTATTTCTGAATCATATTTAAGAGATAATTCTTCATCTCCTATTATATCTATATCACATTGATAAAACTCTCTAAATCTTCCTTTTTGAGGTCTCTCACCACGAAATACTTTACCAGTTTGATATCTCTTAAAAGGAAAAGTTAATTCATTATATCTCTTAGCTACATACTTAGCTAGTGGTACTGTTAAATCAAAACGTAAAGATAAATCATTATCACCTTTATTAAATCTATATATTTGTTTTTCAGTTTCTCCACCTGCTTTAGCAAGTAATACTTCAGAATATTCAATTACTGGAGTATCTAAAGGATAAAAACCATAACTTCTATATGTTTCTATTATTGTATTTTTTATATTATCAAACACTAACTGTTCACTAGGCATTAATTCCATAAACCCACTTAGTGTTTTAGGTTCAGTCTTATTCATTTGTTTCACCTTCCTTATTTATTTTATCATTTATTTATTAAAATAAAAAGATTATATGAACATCATATAATCTTTATTTTTTTATTATTGACGCTCTAATTTTATATATGCAAAAGAGATTCACTTTCGTGAACTTGATGATTATTATGATTATTGAATATTACATATTTCATAATATCCTCTCCTTTGTCTATACATAATACTAGCATTTTAATTAATTGTCAATTATTATTTTCTATTCATTTTTAACATATTAATATAATTCAATAATGATTCTTTAGTTTGTTCTTTAGTTCCTTCATATAATGATGAAGTTTCATTTAATCTAAGTCCATTATATAATTCATCATCAATTTCTGATAATTCACTTCTATCAAATACAGGATTATTTTCTTTAACAAACTTCATATTTTCAATTCTATATAAGTTATTAATACCATGTGATGTTAATATTCCATTTGCATAAACATTTATATGATGATCAGTAATAATATTACAGTATTCAATTTCTTCTTCTATTTCTTCTCTACTAATTAGTTTAACTCTCTTATTATTAGCATTAATTGTAGTAAATCCAATTGGTAATTTCTTAGCAGAAACAAACATTTTATCATCATCGCTATAAATTCTATGATCTCCTACTACTTTTAATGTAGTACCATCATCAAATGTTAATAAGTAATAACATGAATCAACCATAATTTTTTGAATCCATAATGGTTTAACCCATACTTCTTTTCCTAAATCAAAATCCCATGCAAATACTAAATCATCATAAGTAATATCTCTTAATTTCTTCTTTAATTTTTTCTTTTTCTTTTTATCATAAACATATATTTCACAATCTGCATCTAAACATGGACCATTTCCTCCACCAGTTGGTGGGTAACTAAGCATTGAGAATGAATAACAAACTTCATTTGAAGGTAATAACACAGATGTAGAAGTTAAAGTTTGAGGAGGATTTTGATTTAAACATGTTCTTACATTGTTATAAGTAATAGATCCTTTAGATTCTAAACAATCAAAATATCCTACCGGTATTCCTAATTTAAAATCTTGCCCACTTTCACTAAGAGTAATACCTCTATGTAAAGTTATCATTGTTTTTGATAATGTTAAATTAGTCGAAACAGTACAAACTTCCATTGGTCTTGGTCTTCCACCAGTTACTTCTTCACAACCAATATTTATTTTTCCACTATCATTTGTTATTTCAGCTAACTTTTCAACTCCCTCTATATCAGTTATTTGTAAATTACCACCAAAATATTGAAATTGATAAGTTCCATCTGTAGCAAAGAATTCTGAAACAGATCCAGATTTATTCATTTTAACAAAATAATTTATTTCATTTCTTCCACTTAAATCTAATTTATTATTACAATTTTGTTGATTAGATCTAGCATATGTCATTTCATCAGTTTCAAACATAGAATCTGTCATCCACTTTTGCTGAGCAGTAGTATATATTTGTTTACATTCAGTAATAAATGATCTTTCTTTCGCTTCATTAAATAATTCAATTATATTTGGTAAAGCAATAATAACAAGTAATGATAGTATTGCTACTACTGCTAATAATTCTACTAGTGTAAATCCTTTATTCTTTTCCATATCATCACCTATCATAATTATAACATAATTAATTAATTTTACACGTTATTTTTTTATTTTGTCATTTCCAATAATTCTTCTTCTGATATAATTGGTATTCCAAGTTCTTTAGCTGTCTTATTTTTAGTAGATGTACTAGTTACATCATTATTAATTAAATATGTTACTTTACTAGACATACTACCAATTACTTTTCCACCATTTTGTTCTATATACTCTATCATTTCATCTCTATTATTAAAGTGTTCTAGTGATCCAGTAATTACAAATACCATATCTTTTAAAGTTGTTTTTTCACTTCTTATATCTACAAATTCAACTTCTTCTAGTAATCTATCAAGTGAAGAATTAAAGTCAGGATTATTCATAGCATCAACAAACTTTTCTGCTATTACTTCTCCTACACCATCTATTAAACTTAAGTCTTCTATAGTTGCATGTCTAATCTTATTAATATCATTATCATAATACTTACAAATCAATTTAGCTCTACTTAATCCAATTTCTGGAATACCTAAAGCATATATAAAATTAGCTATTTTAACTTTTCTAGATTTTTCTATACTACTAATCATATTATCATATGATTTTTGACCAAACCCATCAAAATTAATAATTTTTTCTCTATACTTATCTAAGTGATACATATCAGCAAAATCATATACCATATTTTCTTTAAATAAACGCGCTAATATTTGTTCTGATATACCATCTATATTCATAGCATTTCTACTAGTAAACAAATCTAATTTTTTAATAAATTTAGCATGACAATAATCATTTAAACAATATAAATATTTAATACCATTATTTACTACTATTGTTGTTTCATGAGTACATACTGGACAATATTGTGGAATAGTAAAATTATTACTCTCTTCTACATCTTTAGCTATTTGTGGAATAATCATATTAGCTTTAAATACTTCAATATGATCATGAATACCAAGTTTTAATCTTTCCATAATAGATATATTATGTACTGATGCACGTGATACAATTGTACCTTCTATTTCTATTGGTTCAAATACCGCAACTGGATTTATTAAACCAGTACGAGATGCACTCCAATCTATGCTAAGTAATGTTGATTCTACTGTTTCATCTTTCCATTTGAATGCAATTGAATGTCTTGGATACTTAGCAGTCATACCTAAAGATAACCCATATTTAGTATCATCAAAAGTTAAAACTAATCCATCACTAGGGATATCATAATCTTTAATTCTAGATTTATAATTCATAACAGATTCATACATAGTATCTTTAGTTACTTTCATTCTCTCAACACATTCAAATCCTAAAGATTCTAACCATTTAAATTGCTCATCTTTTGAATTAGGTAAATCCCCTTCTTTAGAGATTAATGCAAATATAATACAATTAACATTTCTTGAAGCAGTTACATTTGGATCTAATTGTCTAACTGATCCACTACATAAATTTCTAGGATTCTTATATTGACCATCATCATCTTCAATAAGATTATTCATTTTTTCAAAATCACTATATTTAATAATAGCTTCACCACGAAGAACTAATTCTCCTTTATATGAAATATTAAATGGAACATTTTTAAATCTTTTAACATTCTCTGTTACTACTTCTCCAATTATTCCATTACCACGAGTTACTCCTCTTAATAGTTTTCCATCTTTATATGTAAGTACTATTGTAAGACCATCTAATTTCCATGATAATAATCCTTCTTTATCTTCAATAAATTCAGCTAGTTCATCAATACTCTTTGTTTTTTGAAGTGATAACATAGGACTAGGATGTTCATATTTTTCTAATTCTTTAGAAACACTAACTTCTACATTAACAGTTGGACTATTAGATAAAGTTATATTAGTTTCTTTTTCAAGATTAACAAGTTCATCATATAATTTATCATATTCATAATCAGTCATAATTGGTTCACTATTTTGATAATATGCATATGATGCTTCATTTAATAGTTCAATTAATTCTTTCATTCTAGATATTTTATCTTCCATATTTTCACCCTCTAAGCATAAAAAAGATAGTCTTTTTTAACTATCTCTATTATATCAAATTATCAATAAAAAAAGTAGATTTAATATCTACCTTTTATTTGTTCTTTTAGTTGTTTTCTTAGCTGGTGCTTTCTTAGGAGTAGTCTTTTTTACTGGTAATTTTTTTACTGGTGTTTTTTTAACAGGTGCTTCTTCTACTTCTTCTTTAACTTCTTCTACTTCATGAGTAGCTTCTTCACCTTTATTACCACCAAGTTTGATAACAACTATCATTGCTCCAACTAGAACAACTGCTCCGATTAATACAATAACTACATTTGGTTTCTCACCACTATATGTTGTTGCATCTCCATCTTCAGTTGTATCAGTTGTATCTGGATCATCTGCTTTAATGTCATTTCTTTGAACATTTTCAACGCCAAGTTTTTTAGCTATTTGATTAACAACATCTTTATCTCCTTCTTTATAAGCTTTGTTAATATAGCTTTCTAAATTAGTATCATATGTTGCTGCAGCATATAAATTACTAATAACTATGAATGGTGTTCCTTCATAAGAAGCATCACTAAATCCATCAGCAATAAACTTTTCAGCAACTGCTTTTCCTAATTTATAATCTCTTCCTTGTTCCCAATATACATGGTCAACATATAATTCTCTTCTTTCAATAGTAAATTTTTTATTGTAAGAATCTAAACCTTGTAAGTATTCTACTTCTGCTTCACAGTAAGGACATCCTCCTGCTTCAAAAACATAAACCTTTACTTTTGCTTTTTCTTTTGCACTAACACCCATAAAAGGAATAATTAGTAATAATGCAAATAAAACCATTATTATTTTTTTCTTCATTCTAAAATCCTCCAAATCATTACTTATTTTATTACAAATCACTTTACTAGTCAAATTATTGATTATCTTTTCTTATATTACATGCATATAAAATACCAATTACTAAAAATGCTACAGCTATTAAAATATCAAATGAGTAATTAGAATCTGCAACATGATTTAATGCTGCACTAATAAACCAACATATAGCGCATACAAAATATAATATTGCTGTTGTTTTATAAGATAACAATCTTGAATTCTTATTCTTTTGTTCCTTTTTAGGTTCAGTCTTTTCTACCTTTATAGCTTCTACTTTTTCTACTACTTTTTTAGGTTCTCTTTTTACTGTTTTCTTTGCCACAGTTTTTTTCTTACTTGTTTTAGTTGCCATCATATTCCTCCTATAATTAATTTTACACAAAATTAGTATTATTGTAAATAATCAATACCTATTTCTTCTATTTTAGCAAGTATTAATTTACTTGATGTATTTATAAATTGTTTTATATTTTCTATGTCAAAAACATATTCTTTTTTTGCTCTTGCATTTTCAATTATTAAACTTGTTTTATCAATTAATAATTGTAATCTATCCATTCTTATTTCTTCTATAATATCATCAAATTGTGGTAAGTCATTATAGAATATTTTTAAATCCAAATCATATTCATCTAATAATTTAGTATTTAAATTTGTTGAATCACTATAGATATATTTTTGCATTAATCCCTGTGAACATCTAATAACACTACCATCTAATTTATGTATTAAATTATAACTATATATTTCTGAAATAAAATATTTATACCATAAATAATCTGTATATAGATGAATATAATATCCAAGAACAAAATCATCATTTAAATGATATTTATATTTTTTTAAGAATAAATCAGTCTCTGGTATATTAGTATATTGTTTAAGAATAAAGTGACTTCTTTCTTTTGGCTCTCCCATTATCTTTGCTAAATCAGGTGCGATTGATCCAATTAATAGTTTATTTCTATTTCTATGAATTGACTTATTAATTTCACTTGCTACTGCTATATGAATCATTGCTGATGCCACTATTATCACTTCCTATTCTTTTAACATAAATAATTATATCATATAAACATAAAAAAAAGATAACATTTAGTTATCTTTTTTATTAATTCATATTTGTACAATCAGTCCAATATTCATCTACATCTGATATTTCAGGTGACTCTCCATTTATTGGATTAGTTATATACCATGATTTTTCAAATTCAGTTTCTATTAAATTACTATCATAAGTGAACTTTAATACTCTTCCTTCATCATCTTCAAGTTCTAATGTTTTTTTGTTTATTATTATAGTTCTATCTTTAATACCTTCACCCTGTGTTATATAGCAAGCATCACTACCAAAAGATATAATATCATGTAGTTCAATAGTATCTTCATTTACTTTATATGTACCTACTTTTCTTCCTCCAGTAATAGTGTTATGTCCATAAGTATAAGTACCATCATTTCTTAAAACTAAATAAACATAATAAGCTTCATTATTATCTGAATCATAGTATTCTTTTATTTCTGCTTTATATCCTCCTACATAAGGATTCGCTTTTTCTATAGTTGTATCATTTGGTTTATTGTTCTTATTATTCTTATCAACTTTAGAGTTAACAAAATAATAAATTCCACCTAATATTATTACAACTAATAAAACTATAATTATAAAATATAAACCCTTTTTATTACTCATGAGTCACCTCTATTAAATTATATTAATTTGTTATCTTTTAAATATTTACCAAGTTGTTTCCATCCTGTATCATTCCAGAATTTAAATCTAACATCATCTTTGAAACAACCTAATGTTTTAGTTTGACCTTTTGGAATAAATATAAAGTCCCAAGCCCATCCATATTTGCCACTTTTTCTTTTAGCAATTGTTCCTTCTGTTATAGATTTAAATACTACTGGTTCTTTACCATATTCACAAAAAGCTAATGCTTGAACGAAACAAGCTTTTCTATTTCCAACACCCTTCATTAATTTTAAAAGACCATCTTCTCCGATTGTATCTGCTGCATAATGTGTATAAGCTGCTGGGAATCCTTTTAAAGCATCTACCATTATTCCTGTATCATTTTTAACAACAGTAGTCTTTAATTCATTACTTGCCCATTTAGCAGAATAAGCTGCTACTTCTTCTACACTATCTGCTTGTACTTCTATTGTATCCATTTTAACATTATCCACTTCTATTCCTAGTGGTTCTAATGCTTGTTTAGCTTGAGCTATTTTAGCCCAATTGCCTGTTACTAACGTAATTTTCATTTTATATTTTTCTCCTAACTTTTACTTAATTAAACTTCCACCCCATTCAACTACAGTAAAACCTTTTCTTTCGGCTCTAGTTAAGATTTGTTCATTTATATTAACATTTTTATCAATTGGTTTGTATTCCATTAATACCCTAATAATTGTATCTGGGGTTGGAGTTACTTCTAGTGGCATTTGCTCATTAATCTTTTCAATACTTTCAAATCTAATTAAATTGTACTCATTAACTTCAAGTTTTGGTAACCAATAAACAATAAACTCATTGGCTTCAATTTCATTTAGACCAAGTATTTCAAGTTTCTCTTCAAGGAAAGATGCCACATCCTTTCCTCTTACAACAAATCCGTCTTTAAACTCATTATCTAAGCTGTTTAATCCTTCCCAATATAATCCATAGTATATTCTACCATCTTCACCAAGTAATTTTCCATCAGGTCTGGCAGTAACATTCCACCCATTGTTATATTTTGGATATGTTACTGTTAATAGATCTTTATATCCAAGTTTAACATTTACTTTCATTTCATGAGTAGGATATAAATAAATCATTGGTTTATATGTAACATATGGATTACAATGTGGATTATTCTTGGCATGGTATTCGACATTTATTTCGGCATCATTAATGCTCTTATCAATCTCAATTAAATAATACATATATTGAGGAGCACATAAACCACACTTGGCAGTGTACTCAGCCTTAACATCTATTTTATTACCAATAATTGTATAATTAATTGGTTCAATATCTTCTTCAGAGCACTCATCATAAACAACTTGAAAAGCGGCATAGTTATGCTCATTAAAATCAGCTTCAGTTAATTCATTAAATAACTCAAACTCTTTTTTAAACTCTTCATAATTAGTAAAAACATAACTATCTTTATTAAGTTTCATATCCTCATATCTTCCTAAATATATAAAGTTATCATGAGGAATAACTATTTCAGGCTCAGTGTTTCTAAGTATTATTATTTCAAATACTACAGCACAAATTACTAAAACTATTCCAATAATAATTAATACTTTCTTTTTCATAATATACTCCTTACGCTTACATTATAACACAAAAAGAAATAAAAAAAGTCATAAATATGACTTTTTATTTTTTACTTCTTTTTAAAACCATTTCCGCATCACCTAAAGTATTTATCTCTTCCCCATAAGTATTTTCTAAAAACGATTTTAATTCTTCAAAATAATTATTAGGATATTCTAAACAATCTAATCTACCATAGTATGAATGATTTTCCCATACTGCTCTATACTTCATTATATCTGATAGAAGAAAAGGATATATTCCATTTCTAGTAGTCATTACTTCTCTTAGATTTTCTTTTTTAAACATTCCATGTGGTATTAATAAATATGGGAACGTATCAATAACAGTAAACTTTTCTCCATCATACATTAGATTAGAAGTAGTAAAATCTTTAATTAAAACACC
>CAMIXH010000006.1 GCA_946402735.1 uncultured Mycoplasmatota bacterium
TTGTACAAGAGTTGCTTCCTGCTTCTGTATTATACGTTCCAGCTGCACATTCTTCACATGGATTTGTTTGTCCATATGTTACTATGTGAGCGGTTTTCTTAGTTCCAGCTACGCACTTTGCTTCATTTTTATATTTTTCTTTTACAGCATATCCATCTGGTACATTATTTAAACATACACTCTCACTTGTTTTATTAGCTAGTGCTGTTCCATCTCTATAATACTCTGGACATTGATTACATTCACTCTTTTGTCCATAATTAACTGTATGTGCTATTTTGTAATGTCCTGTTGCACATTCTTTTATTGTTGTAGTATTTTTTGTTTCTAAATAATGACCGGCTGTTACACTTATATAGCAGTCTGATACTGTTGCAGCACCTGCATTACTTGTATATCCTGTTGGACAACTTTGTTCTTCAGGTCCTGGGTTTGGATCATCATCTGGTTCTGGTGTTATGGTTGGTATTGGATTACAGAACATACCTGTTGGACATGTTTCACACGTATTGCTACTTAATGGTGAATATGTTCCATCTGGACATATCTGCCATACTGCATATAATGTTACATCATGTGGAATTTCCCACTTAACATTTGTTTTATTTTCTGTTGTCCATGATTCTCCTCTACCATTTACATCTGTATTCCATCCTTTTTGTATATATCCTTTTCTTTGACACAAACTAGATGTTAACGTATATTGTTCATCATATATTATTAATTGTGTTGTTGGAGGATTTTTACCCTCTTTACAATCAAATATTACTTTGTATTCATTTGCTTCCCATGATGGTTCTAAAGTCACGTCACTTGTTATATATTTACCTGTTACTGAAGTATATAATATCTTCTTATTATCTTCTATTGGTGTTTCTTTATCTCCATTTATAATCTTATTGCCATTATAGAAATATCCCGTAAATGTATATCCTGCTTTTGGTTCTACTGATTCTATTTTTCTAATAATTGTTTTAGCTGCGAAATCTTTATAATAGTTTTCTGCAAATTTTAGATATATTTTATTTGGTGTTCCTTTATTTAATGTTACTACAAATAATCCTTTTCCAAATGACACATTACATCTTGTATCTCTTGATAAATTATTTATTGTGAATGTATGATTTGTCTCATCATATAATCCATCACAATCATTAGCTATATATCTAAATCCTGTTTTTGGTGTTATTGTGAAAGTTGCTGTACATTCATTTGTAGTACATCCACCTTTAACATATAAGTTGTTTACACTATCTAAAGTAGCATATTTGCTATCTGTTATTACTGTAACTTTATACATTGGATCAAATGTCCATGGATTATTTAGTCTTCCTTGTCCATGTATTGTTACATTTGGATTTATAAACTCTGTTACTCTTCCACTATAACTAGCAGATGGGTTCTTAGGTGTATTTGTATCTCCATATGTGATTGCATAAACTTTTTCATTGTTCTTTGATAATGTCCAATACTCTACTCCTTCAAATAAATATGTTACATTATTCTTCTTTGATAAATTGAATTCTTCCAAACTAATAAATCCACCTTTTCTAAATGATGAATTAACTTTGTTTCCTGTTTCAGAATATTCAAATTTAATATTGTTTCCATTTACTATGTACTTCTCATATGTATTAACATAGTTTTCCTTATTTAATAAATTATTTGCTTTATTAACTTCTGTATCATATGAACTAGCATTTGTAAATACTGGTATCATAAATAATATAGTTAATAATAATATCTTTATTTTTTTCATCTTACAATCACCTATCATATACATTATACAATAAATAATATAATATTTCTATATTTAATTAAAAGATATTAATTTTTTTCTATTATTTAAATATCGCTTTATAACTTTTAAAAAATATATTTAAAATCATATAAATTATTTAATTTTACCAATTTGATTCACTATTTTTTCTATGCTATATTGCATTTTGAAAGGAGGTATAATGTTAAATCAAATTATTTTAGCTGGCAGACTTGTTAGTGATCCCGAAATAGTAACAACTGAAAATAATTATAAAAGAACATATATTACTGTTGCTGTACCAAGAAGTTATAAAAATATAGATGGAACTTATGATACAGACTTCATTAGATGCACTTTATGGAATGCTATTGCTGAAACAACATGTGAATATTGTAAAAAAGGTGATGTTGTAGGAATAAAAGGAAGACTTCAAACATCTAATTATGAGAAAGATGGTGAGAAAGTATACACTATGGATGTTATCGCTGAAAAAGTTTCTTTTCTTAGTAGTAAAAAAGCAGATGATGAATAATCTGCTTTTATTATTTATTGAAGTTAAAATGTATTTAATATATAATAAAATTGGTGAAGATGAATGGATTGTATATTTTGTAAAATAATTAATGGAGATATTCCTTCATATACTATTTATGAAAATGAATATGTAAAATGTTTTTTAGACATAGAACCTATTGAAAGAGGTCACACTCTTATAGTTCCAAAAAAACATTTTGTTGATAATGGTGATATTGATAATGAACACTTATTAGAAATACATAATGCTTCTAAAAAAGTAGTAAAATTACTTAGTGATAAACTAGATATTAAAGGATATAGACTAGTTCAAAATAATGGAAGTATTCAAGACGTTAAACACTATCACTTACACATTATTCCAATACATAAATCTAAAAAAGGCAAACTGAGTGTCGAAGATGTGTTTAATCTATTAACAAAATAATTGAGAAATAATTATTATTATTGTATAATTATAATAATGAAGGAGTAAGATATGAGTAAGAAAAGTATGATAATAGCTGGATGTAGTATCATCGGAGTATTAGTTTTATTAATACTATTCGTATGGTTACTTTCAGTATTTAAAAAGAGTTATACCACTTATGAAAAGGTAGAAGAAAAAATGGTAGAGGCTGCGAAGAATTACTATAAGACATATCCTGAATTACTTCCAGTTGAAGAAGGAAAATATACTCTACAATATAGTGCTTTAGTTGAAGGCAAATTTATTAAACCACTAAATGAACTATTAAAAGATGGAGATCATTGTACTGCAGAAGTTAATGTATATAAAAATGGCGAGAGTTATGATTATATACCTAAACTAAATTGTGGACAAAGTTATTCAACACTTGAATTAGTAGAAAGAATATTATCTGATAACCCTGTTACTGATACAGGTAGTGGATTATATCTAGCAGATGATGGTTCTTATTACTTTAGAGGAAAAGTAACTAATAACTATCTTACATTAGGTAAAACTGGTAGTGGTAATACTGAAAAGAAAATATTATGGAGAATACTTGGTATAGATGAAAATGGTAATATTCATGTAAGAAGTGAAACAGCATTTTCTAGTAGAACAGTTTATGATAATAGATATAATGTAGATGTTCATAAAACTTATGGTTATAATGATTATGAAGGAAGTATATTAAAAGATTTCTTAGTAAAAATGAATAATAGTACTTCATTCTTAACTAAAAATGAAAAAGCAAAACTAGTACCTCATCAAATATGTATTGGTAGAAGATCTTCAAAAGATAATGTTAATGATGGAAGTATTGAATGTGCTGAAAAATCTGAACCATTATTATTTGGTACTATTACTCCTTATGAATACGTTAGAGCTAGTTTAGATGAAAATTGTGTAAGGCCAGTAAATAGATCATGTGGAAACTTTAATTACTTATATAATTCAAATAATGTTGCATCAGAATGGACTGTAACTTCAACACCTGAAAATACAAATCAAGCTTGGGCATTAAACGGAGCTGTATTTGAATTATTAAGAGCAAATACAAGTAGAAAAATATTCCCAACTGCTTATATAAGTGCTAGAACATTATATAAATCTGGTACTGGTAAAAAAAGCGATCCATACGTAATAGTTGTTACAAAGAAAAAAAGTAGTATTGAAAAATAATTCAATACTCTTTTTTTATTTGTTATTTCTAAACCAACTATCTTTTATTTGTGCATTAGATGATGTTGGGAATGGATTTGGAGGATCAATCTTAACATATAATGGAAGATTAAGTGCATTTCCAAAACACAACGCTACTCCTGGCCCTAATGATTTAATTCTATTAACATCCTTTTCAGAAATACTATGAGTTATACTTCTAATTATTTCTAAATCGCTTGGATGGAACATTCTTAAAACAATATAATTTGAACATTGACTTAAAACTGTAGTAGATAATTCACATGGTCTTTGAGTTATTAATCCTAGGACTACTCCATATTTTCTACCCTCTTTAGTTATTCTATCAAATACATTGTATCCAAGAATATCTATATCTTTATCATTTTGAACATATCTATGTGCTTCTTCTAATAATATTTGAATTGAAAAGTTAGATGATTTTGGTAAAGTAATCGCATAATTAAAGAACATTTTAGAATATAACTTAGTTAATATCTTTGTAAATCTTTCATCTACATAATCTAAATTAAAGTTTAATATCTGAACTTTTTTACCATCATCACTAGTAAATAGTCTTCTAATATACTCTTCTTTAGTAATATACTCTTCTACTTCAAAATATCTGTAATTTGGACTATTAATAATTGAATCTAGTCTAACTTTTAATATATTATTAACATCATAGATTTTATCACTCTTTAATACACCTTCACTTATTAAAGCAAATTCAAATGCATTATATAAGTCCTTTAAATTATACTTCTTTGGTTTCATTTTATTATTAAGTTCAAATTCTTTATTAATATATTGTTCTAAATATTCAATTACTAAATGAATAGTATTAATTTTACCTGAATCATCTATTTTTAAACATTGTCTTATTGTTCTTGTATAACCAGGTTGTACTATTTCACTTTCTAAATTAATATTAGCCGTGTTAAAACTAGTAAGAACAGCTACTACTTGATCTCTAATTCTAGCTGGTTCTTTACCACTAGTTAATATATCCATAATAGCTTTTGCTATTATGTTATTTTTATATTGAATAACTTTTGCTTCTTCTTCTGTAAATAGATAAACATATCTTAATGCTTTTTCAATAATTGGTATTTGAACAGCATCATTTGCTTGTAATAATAAAGCTATATCATCAACTTCTAAGAAGTAAGGTGGTATTTTAATTATCTCATCTTCAGGAGCATTAACATTAGTAGTTAATGATTTATATCTACATTCTCCTTGATTATTTATTTTCTCAAATGCACTATGATATTCTCCATAAACATCAAAAAGAACAATACTACTATTAACTGGTACATATTGTCTTCTATAGAACAAATTTTGTATAAGTCTTGCTACAGTACAACTTTTACCACTACCAGTATTACCAAGTATTGCAAAGTGATTTGAAAATAAATTATTTATATTAGCACTTACGTTTATTCCATCATAAATTAAACTTTTTCCTAAATAAATTCTATCTGGTGTATCAACATTTTGGTTTCCTAAAAGAAATAATACTTCGTCTTTATTAATTACTCTAATAGTTGCATTACCAGATGGTTTATGTGTAATACCTGTTATAAATGAACCGTTTGATATCTCACCTATCATAGTACATTCAATTTCATTATCTGATATTTTAGATATTTCACATACTATTTTATGGGTATCTTCAAATATAACATGTACACCTAAAAAAGAGGCTTCAACTTTTCTTAACAGATTTTCAACAACAATTGTATATTCATGAACATCAATTACTCTGCCAAACATTTCCCTTTCACCTCTTTATCCTATTAAAATTATATAAAAAAAGTAGACATTTGTCTACTTTAATAATTCAGATAATTTCTTTTTTTCTTCTTCTAGTTTTTGTTTATCTAATTCTACAATTTGTTTTGGTGCCTTATTTACGTAGTTTTCATTAGATAATAGTTTCTCTCTTCTTTCAATAGAAGCCTTTAATGCTTTAATAGTTATTTCTTTTTGTAATTTATCTGCTTCACTTTCTATTTTTTCAAAGAATATAGTGGCTTTTACTGTTTTAGAGAATACTTTATATGCATTAATACCAAGAGGTTCTTTAACTATATTACTTTCATCTAGTTTTAACATTTTAACAATTAAATCATTATCATCTTCTGTATCAAACATAACTTTCATTTCTTTAGTAATATTATTTTCTGCTTTAACATTTCTAAAGTTCTTAATAAAGTTAATCTCATCATCTACTATTTTTTCTTCAAGTTCAAAAACTAGTTTCTTATCATATTTAGGATACTCAGAAATCATTATATCTTTAGCATCCTTAATTGGTAATTTAGAATAGATTTCATCTGTTACATATGGAATAAATGGTTGTAACATTTTAAGTATTCCAGTAAGTACAAAACATAATGTGGATTTAGTACTAATAGTGTCAATTGAATACTTAGCCATTTCAATATAACTATCACAGAAACAGTTCCATACAAAGTTATAAATAGAAGCTGCTGCATTATTAAACTCAAACTTTTCCATAAATTTCTTTTCTTCATGAACAGTTTGTTCAAATTTAGTTAATATCCATTTATCTTCTGGTTTTAAATTTTCAAGATTTATTTCTTTTAAATCTTCTATATTAGATAATACAAATCTTGAAGCATTCCATATTTTATTAATATAATTCCAAGTAGATTTGATTTTCTCTTCATCAAATCTCATATCTGTTCCTGGAGCAACATCTGTTGCTAGATAATATCTAAGTGAGTCTGCTCCATACTTATCAATCATATCAAATGGATCAATACCATTACCTAAACTCTTTGAGAATTTTCTTCCTTCTTTATCACGAATTAAGCCATGTATTAAACAATATTCAAAAGGACGTTCTCCTAGTAATTTTTCTCCTTGGAAAGTCATACGATTTACCCAGAATGGAATAATATCATATCCTGTCACTAAAACACTATTTGGATAATACCTTCTTAGTAATTTAGTATTATCTGGATAACCTAATGTAGCAAATGGCCATAATGCACTACTAAACCAAGTATCAAGTACATCATTATCTTGTACCCATCCTTCTTCTTTAGGTGCTTCCATGCCTACATATATTTCATCTCCCTTATACCAAGCTGGTATTCTATGACCCCACCATAATTGTCTAGAAATACACCAATCGTATGTTATTTCCATCCAGTGATTCATAGTTTTTTCATATCTACTAGGTACAAAGTTTACTTTTTCACCTTTTTTCTTTTGAGTTTCTAAAACATGATCAGCAAGACCTCTCATCTTAACAAACCATTGTTTTTTAATCATTGGTTCAACCATTACACCAGTTCTTTCAGAGTGACCTACTTCATGTGTAATTGGTTCTATTTCAAGTAATAAATCAAGTTCTTTTAAATCTTTTAGAGTTTCTTCTCTACATTCTTCTCTTGTCATTCCTTGATATTTTTTTGGAACGTTTTCATTCATAGTAGCATCATCATTCATGATTACTACTCTTTCTAAATTATGTCTATTACCTACTTCAAAGTCATTAGGATCATGAGCAGGAGTAATCTTAACAGCACCTGTTCCTTTTTCCATATCAGCATGTTCATCAGTAATAACTGGTATTGGTTTGTTTACAAGAGGAAGAATAACATTTTTACCTACAAACTTTTTATATCTCTTATCTTTTTCATTTACTGCTACTGCTGTATCACCAAATAATGTTTCTGGTCTTGTAGTAGCAACATCAATATAATCTTCACTACCCTCTAGTTTATATTTAATGTGATAGAATGCACTCTTTTCTTCACCATAAATAACTTCTTCATTAGATAGAGCTGTTTTAGCAACTGGATCCCAGTTAATAATTTTTTCTCCTCTATAAATAATACCTTCATTATAGTAATCAACAAATACTCTTCTAACGGCTTCACTCATTCCTTCATCAAGAGTAAATCTTTCTTTTGAATAATCAAGTGAAACACCGAGTTTTGCCCATTGTTGTCTAATAATATCACCATGTTCATGAGTCCAATCCCAACAAGCATCTATAAATTTCTCGCGTCCATATTCATACTTATCAATGCCTTTATCTTTTAATCTTTTAACAACTTTTGCTTCTGTTGCAATTGCGGCATGATCCATACCTGGAAGCCATAATGTATCAAAACCTTCCATTTTTTTATAACGAATAATTATATCTTGTAAAGTTACATCCCATGCATGTCCTAAATGTAATACACCTGTAACATTTGGTGGTGGTAATACTATACAATATGGTTCTTTTGTGCTATTCTCATCACATTTAAAATAATCATGTTTTAACCATTTATCATATTTACCCTCTTCAGTTTTTTTAAAATCATATTTACTTTCTAACATCTTTACACCTCTTTTTTAAGTACTTAATAGTTTCATCATAAAACTCTTTAAATATACTCTTATTTTTCATACCTTCATATATCTTATCAATATATCCTTCTTCATATATTCTTTCTATACTATAATCATAATTTAAATCAAATACTAATGAGAATTTACCAAGAGCTCTATCATTAACAGTTTTAATTAGTTTTCTATCAATTGGTTTATGTTCATAGAATTGTTTTCTAACATCATCTGATATCTCTGAATCATCATTAGTTATTTCTAATAATCTCCATGTAGAAAATGCGTATAATATGTCAATCTTATCAGCATCTCTTATTATTTTACTATGAAGAAGTTCTCTATCATTTAGACCATCTTCAATAATATATTTATTATGATTTACAATAGCTTTTCTAATTATTTCATAATCAGCTTTATCGCAATCATAATTGTTTATTTCTCCCTCTTCAAATAATATTTTTGCTCCTTCTTCTCCATGATCAAATGAATCTTTATCTTTAAATGTTTTATATTCAGTCCATTGTCTAAATCTAGCTATATCATGAAGTAATGCAATTAGAGAAGCTAAGTCTCTTTCAACATTATCTAAATCTATACTTCTACATATTTCTTCTGCTTGATGGACGACTCTATAAGAGTGATTATATTTATAGACAATCATTTCTTCATTCATGTCATACTTCATAGCATACTTATCAAACTCATCATAATTTTTATCCATTTTTCCTCCAAAATAAAAAGGCAATACCAAAGGACGAATTATCGTGGTACCACCTTATTTTATTCTCTATTTATTTAACGCATAATCACGTAATATTCTACTACAATTTCAAATATTAAACTCCCTAGCTACCTTCATCTAACTCATTTAAGAAAAGCTTTCAGCTAATAACTTTTCATCTCTAATAAAATATTGTTAAACTACTCCTCTAGATTATAGTTTCTCTCATTTCTTAACAAAGTATACAATATTAACTCTTTTTTGTCAATGAAAGAGCTATATGTTCCTTCATTTCATTTGTTTCATTATGAAAATCTTCTAATATGCCTTTTTGTCTGCCCATAAACGCTATTGTTTCTGGTCTTGCTACATCTTCATAAGCAATTGCACTAATAGTACGTTTTTTACTTTCTAATGCATACTCTTCTATTTCTTTTTTTATACTTTCTAAAGTACCTTCTCCAGTTAATAATTCATAATATGGTTTAAATCTAATTTTGCCATTATCTGTCATAGATATTTTTTCCATAGTTAAACCATTTTTAAATTTATATAATGAACATCCATGATATAAATCTATTCCATATTTAACATCATCAAAATCTATTAAATTAATAACATGATTAGCTTGTTTTGATCCTACTGAATTTGGTAAACATAATATTGGTAAATAACAATAAAACCTTTTAACATGGAAATCTAATAATCTTAATACATCATATCCCACTTCGCTAAAGTTTCTACAACAACCATGGCCTCTTACAATGTTCATACCAAGCCTATCTTTTACTAAATCTTTTTCTTCTTTTCCATCAAACTTTTTATTATATGACAAATAGCCATGATGAATTAAATATGATAAAGCAATAGCATTTTCAAGTGATGTATTTAATTTAAATGATTTCATTAAATCTCTTACTAATAATAGAAACTTATTGTATTCGATTATTTCTTCTTGATGAACCATTCTTTGCATTACATGCAAAAGATGACTCTTTTCTCTCTTTTTAAGAAAAGTATCCATAGCATCTTTATCACCTGTTAAATACACTTTTTCACTATATATATTCTTCTTCATAAAAATCGCCGTATATTATAACACTTAACTATTATTTTTTCAATAAAAAAGGATGCTTTTAGCATCCTTACATTAATATTAATCTTGTTCCCATTTTAATATTAGAATTCTTTAATAATAAATTTACATCATATAATTGACCATTACTCTTATTATATAAGTTTAATTTTTTATCTTTATAGTAACCTGTTGATAATTCTTTATCTGATTCTTTAAGGCTTCTAATAATATCATGAATTCTTCTATCTACTGGTACAAATAATTCATATTTTTTATCAAGAATAGGTACTTCTATTATTACATATACTCTAAAATCCATACTATCACCTAATCTTCCCCATAAAAGTCTAAGACTTTTATTTGAACAGCATTTCCTCTGTCAACTTTGTAACCAAAATCATTTGGTATTTGAGATCTAGTTTCTTTATTATATGTTGAACACTTAATAGTATATTGATCAGTTATACCAGAACCAATCCATATAGCATTAATTGCTTGAACATTATTCTTAAAGTAATCTTCATACTCGATATTCTTTATTTTAATAATTGAATCAACAAATATTAATCTTATATTCTTAATATTTTTAAGATTATTAAATAATGATTTTAGTTTTCTAACTTGCTCATCTGTAAATGAACTTATAAATGCTTCTACTCCATTAATAATAAATACATTAGTTTTATTAGAATGACCTTCTATTAAATCAAGTATTGTATTATATACATTTTTAAATTCATCATTAAATACATGTTCAAATCTTGATGTATCTGTTAATGTTTGATTAGCATCAACAAAATACATTTGAGTATTATTTATTTTAGAAATAACTTCAGCAAGTGATAATACAAATCCATCAAGCATTGATGTATCTTGAGCAGAGACTATACTAATTGGACTTTTAGCAAAATCGAATGTTGATATATCAAGAGTATGTTTTTCAATTCCAATTGGTACGCTCTTAAGAGTAGTAATACCCTTCTCTACATCTTCAAGTCTTACATGATCTGGAAGTATTGCAATTGCACTAGCTCGTTTATTAACTCTCTCAACTAATTGATCACAAATACTCTTAATGAAATCAATAATTTGATCCCACTTATATGGATATGCTGTTTGGTATTCATATATAGTTCCATCAATTTTAACAAGGCCTCTACCTTCAACTTCTGATGGTACCATTCCATGAGTAGAACCAAGTATACTCATATAATCTGATGTATCATTAAATCTTAAGCATAATTGATTATTAAAGTTTTGAGCAGTTTTGCCTCTAACAGCATTTACACCTGTTGCCGTAATTACAAATGAGATACCATATTTTTCACCATCACGTGACATAGAAGTTACAATATCTGAATACTCCTCATATGATTCTGTAAATACTTCGTAATTATTTATAAATATAATTATTCTTGGTAAAGTTTTTCCACTATTCTTTATAAATAAACTATAACTACCATTATATGGAGCAAATATTTTTCTACGTTTATCTATTTCTTTATTTAATGTATTAAATAAGTTAGTTAACTTTTCTTGTTCATTGACAAATACAACGTCTCCTACTTGAGGAGCATGTTGGAATGTTGCAAACATTTCACTACCAAAATCTATAATATACATATTAAGTTCATCTGCTGTATGTTGAACCATCAAACTATATATTATTGATGATAGCATTATTTCAGCTCCACCTACTCCATATATCAATGTATTACCATTATTGTTAAAATCAAGTGTTAATAATCCTTTTCTTTGATTAGCTGGATCATCATATTCACCAACTACAGCAGTTATATCCCATGGCTTACCTTCAAAATCATATTTAACCATTAAGCTATTAACAAATATTTCATTTTCTAATTTATCAAGCCATAATTTTTTAGCTCTCATCTTTTGATTTGCTGCAACATCACATATTAGTTTTAATACATTTTGTAATTCTTCACCCATATTAGCAGTTTCAACCATTTTTTCAGTTTCAATATTCTTAATAGTATCACCAATGTTATTAATGATTGAAATGTCTCTATCAACTTTTTTAGCTATTTTTGCTTTTGGAACATATTTAGTACCAGCATATGCTGCTTGTCCCATTGCAAAATAATCATTATAACCTACTTGTAAATAGAATCTACCAGCTTTCTTTAAAGTAACAGCATCACTTCTCTTGATAACATCCATACTATCGGATTTCTCTTGAACTTTTAAGCATACTTTAAATTTAGAGTTTGACCATATTTGATCATCTACAATACCACTAGGTTTTTGAGTTGCTAGAATTAAGTGAACTCCAAGTGAACGTCCAATACGTGCTGTACTAATAAGTTCACTCATAAACTCAGGTTGTTGTGCTTTTAATTCTGCAAACTCATCTGAAATTATAAATAAATGTGATATTGGTTCTTTTACTGCGCCAGATCTATATAGTTGTTGATATTTATATATATCTAATGTACTTTCATTTAATTTTAATTTAACTTGATTAAATATTTCTTGTCTTCTTGTTAACTCACTCTTAATAGATGCTAAACTTCTATTAATTTCAGCAGTATCTAAGTTTGTAATAGTACCAGCTAAGTGTGGTAATTTAACTCCAGTTAATTTATTTTCAAATGCACCAGTAAGACCTCCACCTTTGTAGTCTATTAATACAAATGATACTTCTTCTGGACTATAGTTTACTGCCATAGAAAGTATATAAGTAATAATAAATTCAGATTTACCACTACCAGTCATACCGGCTATTAAACCATGAGGTCCATGGAATTTTTCATGTAAGTCTAAAGTAAAAATTTCACCATCAGATTTAATACCAATTGGGACACTCAAACTATTAATAATATCATTACTATGCCATCTATCTAATACATTTAAGTCTTCTACTTTTCCAACTTTATACATTTCAAGAAAACCAAATGAACTTTTTAACTCATCTAATACTTGACTAGATTTAATTGGTATATTAGATAACTTTTCACACAATAAACCTAAATTGATATTATCAACATTATCCATTTGGAATTTTTGTTGATTATCAGCATTTAAATCACTAGTAATGATTGCTGAGTTATCTCCATCTGCTGTTAAGAAATCATTACACTCATTTGGTAGATTAGAAATACCATCATTAAGAATTATTAATCCAAATCCAAGATTATTTTCATCTTTTAATACCTTATCAATAATATCTATATTTTTATGTTTCTTAATATTATCCACTACTATTAAATAATAAGGTCTAACATTTCTAAAATTAGTATTAATTTCTACTTGTTTTCCATCATCATCATTGTATTTTCTAGCTGTATAAACTTGTTCTAAATAGAATGATAATTTCATCATTTCATCATAGTTATTAGCATAGAATCTAATATCTTTTGAATCACTCCATGTGTGTGGTAAATTCTTGTAGTTTTCCCACATATCACTTGAATCATCACTAATCATAAATACTAATTTTAAATCATTATAAGCATGATAAGTAGTAAGCTGTATCATCAAACTCTTTAACATACTTTCTCTATAATTATTTTCACCTATTAAAACTAGTTTATTTCTCTTTGTTAAATCAATAGTAACAGGACTAGATGGAATATCTTTAGTTGCTTCTGCTAAAGATTTTAATTCATTTTTTAAATTATCCTCTACCATTGTAAAGTCTTCTGAACCATATGTTAATTTAATCATACATGGTACATTACCAAGACCAAGTCTAACATTTAAGAAATCATCACTACTAATTTGTCTTTCCCATAGATTTCTTTTCTTATTTAGAATAATACTTTGTAAATCATTAACACTAGGATATCTTTCTAACATTGCTTGATATTGATTAGATCTTAATGTATTTATTCTAGTTCTTTTTTCTTCTAAATATTGTTTATATTTTGTTTGTCTTTCTTCTTCTCTTTGTTTTTGTTTCTTATTATTGTAACTTTTTGTTAAAGATGGCCATAGTACAACTGATATAATCATAACTACAGCTATTATTAATGTTGGAATTGTAGATTTAAAAGATGCATTTCCATTTACCAAATTAGCAACTGATGTTGATACACTTACTACTGAAGTCATTGTCATTGTTATCATAGGTCCTAATGTAAAGAATAAAGGTGTATCATCAGGTTCTACTTTTGATGGTGGATTATCTATTTTGATTTGTTCTTCAACAATAGATGTTGTAAATCTTGGTTGTCTTGAAAAATAATCATTTTCTGTATAAATAGTTGCATTATCATCATCTACTGTTTCAAGTAATTTGGCATCTTCGCTTGGCAATTCTTTTGGAATTATAAAGTCAGTATTAATTCTAGATTTACCATTTATAGCAATATAATCTCCAAGTACTATAATTCTAAAACCATATATAAATAATTGATCTCCACTTTCTAAATTCTTTTCAGTAACTCTAGTATTATTAACAAATACAGCATTATTATCTATTGACTTTATAGTAAAATAATCATCATTTTTAATCAATGATGCATGATTAACAGCAATATAATCTCCATTTAGAATAATATTTCTAGATGGATCACTACCTATTCTATATTCTCCATTTTGAGTTACTGCATACGTTTTAAATGATTCATCATTTTCTTCAAATATATATATAAATCCATTACTAGTAGATTCATTTTCAATAATTTTAATCAAATAAAAGACATTAGGCTCAACTTTAGCCTCTTTTTCTTTTTTACCATTTATTTCAATGTAACAATTTTCGTTGCTAAAAAGATACCAAGCATCATTAACTTTATCTATTGAAATAAGATTTCTTTCATTTGCATTCTCATCAAAATCTTTAATCCAATAAGAAGTCAAGTTATCGCTTGGAAAAGGATATTTAAATAATTTTTCACTTTTGCCTAATATAATCTTCATATCTTTTACCCTTTTACTCTTATTATAATCATATTCATTATATCATGATTCTTTCATAAAAAAAAGACCAAAAGGTCTTTTAAATAGTATAATCTTTATACTTCAATTGATGATATTGTTATTGCTTCAACACCGGAAGCAAAAGTATTACCATCAGCAGTTATATTATCAAGTAATCCTGCTGCTGCAGCTGCTATTGCAGGAAGGCTTCTTAACAATTCTATTTTTTCATCTATTTTGCTTAATATTTCTTCATAATAGCCTTTCATTTCGGCATTTCTCATCTTGTATTGTCTTTCTTCTTCAGGAGCTGTTTCATCAACTACTATTTGTTCAGAATACCATCTAATTAGATATCTTATTTGATTAGCTCTTTCAACTAATTCATCAAGATTATCTGTATTAAGATCATATCCTTTAGTTTCATTAATCATATAATTATTAGATTCTATCATATTGTTAGCCATCATCAAACTTATTTCTGATAATCGAGACATAGCATTTGAATACAAAGCCAATTTACTTCTAACATAATTAAATCCACTACCTGTTAAAACATCAGGTGATTGTTCAACAAAAGCTTTTATTTGATTTTGTGTTTCTGTAGCACTTTGAGCAATTTTATCAAGTCCACTTCTAACAGTACTACTTGCTTTTTCTAAATCTCCTCTTGATACTTGTAATCCCATTATTGTTCACCTCCAAAGGCATTCATATTTTCATCACTAATATATTCTTTATATTGATCTTCTAGTGATTCTTGTTTTTCATCTTCTTCTTTTTTCTTTGATTTTTCATATTCATAATAATTGTCGCCACTCATATTATTTTTATCTATTACTTTATGAGCTGCATATGCTGCTGCTCCTACTCCAGCTCCTACAGCAGCCATTATTCCAACTGTCTTAAGAGCACTACCATCATCTTTTTCTTCTGGTATATCAACTATTGGCGCTGGCTCTGGTTCAGGTTCTATTATTATTTCTGATTCTGAATCATCAGGTTGTTCATAATCATATTCAATATTGTCATTAGGTTCAACTATTGGATCATCAGTAATAATATCATCATCTAAATCTATATATTCATTTCCACCATCATCTGGTACTTCAGGTTCAGGTTGTGGTGTTGGAAGTGGATCTGGTTTAGTTGGTTCACCTGGTTTTGGAATTGGATCCGGTCTAGTTGGCTTAGTTGGTGTAGTTGGTGTATCCGGTTCAGTTGGTTCTTCTACTGGTGCATCAATTGGGTCAACAGGTGGTTCCTCAGTAGGTTGTGTTAATGGATCAACTGGAGGCTCTTCTGTTGGTGGTGTTAGTGGGTCTGTAGGTGTCTCAGTTGGATCCGTTGGTGTTTCAGTAGTTCCCGGATCAGCAGGCGTCTCTGTAGTGCCTGGATCAGGTGCCTCTGGTGCTGTTGGTTCAGTTGGTGTAGTTGGTGTTGTTGGTGTTGTTGGTGTTGATCCTGGAGTATAAGGTGTATAAGGTTTTACTGGTTTAGCAGGTTCTTCCTCTGGAACTTCAATAGGTGTTGCAGCCTTGTCAATAATATAATCTAATGATTCATTCATTATTGTTGCAACTTCATCTCCATACTTCTTAGGATTTTCAGTATTCTCTGGATCTACTCCCATATCTCCTACTGTTTTTATTCCATCCACTTCATATTTTTCTTTTAATTTCTTTGCTCCTAATATGATTCCTTCTTCTGGTGTATCATAATATTTTCCATCTGTTTTATTTCCATATTCTAGTCCAAAGAAATCATTATCTTCTATCATATTTCCTGGTGTTCCATCTCCACCATATCCTGTCTCTTTTGCACACAATCCGACTAATGTTAATGGATCTATTCCTGTTTCTTCTGCCGCCACTATAAATGTTGCTCCCATTCCTAAAAGTGGACTATGTGGATTTCCTGTTGATGCTGCCCAATTTTCAAATAATAAATCTAAATCTTGGGCAGTAACTTGATATATTTCTTCTGTTATATCTTTATCTCTTAATATTTCTGGATTATATTCTGGTATACTTGCTCTAAATTCTGCTACATATTGATTATAATCTGTTATTAATTGGTTTAAATCATAATCATATGTTTCTAAGTTATTGATTGGTATATCATATTCTTGGCTTGTTAATGGAGCAATAAAATCATTCATTAATTTTTCTGTTGCTGCATCAAGTTGCTTATCTAAATAATTGAATCTATCTCCTACTTCACCAAAAAGAACAAGTTCTTGATGCATTTTTTCACATAATAATTTAACTGCATTGCAAAGATTTGAAACAATACCTGGTTCTAAAGCAGGTACAGCTGTTGTACTTGATACTGAAAATTTGAATGGACTACGTCCAAGTTGTGACAATTTTGTATTTATATTTGTCAAACCTTGAGATAAATATTCATTATCACTTTGAATAATACCGTTATAATATGGGCCACTTCCTGTTACTTCATTTAATTTTTCTAAAGTTAATGGCCTAGTTGTCCATTTTCCTTCATCATCTACATAGTGTTCTGTTATTACATATTCAATTGTAACATCTCCATTATTTCTATCATGATATGATGTTGGCAATTGTGTAAAATCAAATTCACCATTATTTAAATTAGTTATTCCATTTAAAGCAAACAAATCATGTGGACAAACATGACAATTACTTGAAATATCTCTTCCATTTTTGTAAACTTTAAATCTGATATCAACCATATGAACGCCTTCATATGTCGCTTCAACAGCACTACTATTATATAGACTAGAGCCAGGTCTAGCATATACATTTAATACAGTAACATTATTATCAATTAATGTTTGTTTATGTGCTTGATCAATACCAGTATTACTACAGTTTTCAATTACTATTGCTGTAAAATCTCTAGCTCCAGTTTGATCAGCATATACAGCAGCAAAATCCACTGTTCTACGTGCTGTCATACTAAATCCAGAAATCATTGTATTACTTGAGTCAATATCAAATGCTGTAGATAAGTCATTTATCAAGCTTGAAGCTGGTTGCATCCAATTATCTCTATATGATGAAATTCTTATATCTATACTATTGTGATTAGGATTTTCAGAAAAATATTTATCATAATATATATAATCTGAACTTCCTCCAGCACCATATCCATTTACATTTATACATGCGTTTGAATCAATATCTCCAACTTTTACATTATAAGTATAGTTGCGACCATTATATGTATAAGTAAGTTCATATTCCCCAGGACCACCTGCTACAATTTCATCTATTGATGTTACTTTCATTATTTCACTTCCTATTCTTCTTTATTTTCTTCTATTAATTCTTCTTTTTCGCTGTTTAATTTTGAAATTCTTGCTTTTAATATATCTCTTTGAGCTTCTATACTATTAAGATTTTTTCTATAATTAATTCTATTTTCTGTATCATATGCAGCTAATTTCTTCTCAAAATTATTACCTTGTACAGATGCTCCTAATAGTTCTAAGCACCTAGCAATATTCTTATTAAGAGAAGTTACAACTTCTTCCATATCATCTAGTTCTTTTCCCTTATCTTTTTCTATATCGATTTGAGAATCAATTTCTTTAATTCTAGCTTTATTTTCAATAATTTTATTATCTGCTTTCTTCTCTTCCATACTATACTCCATACTATTATAAAGTATACCACATTTATAATAATTTACCAATACAAAAAGAAGACTTTTTTATTTGTCTTCTTCTTTATGTAATTCTTCTATAATATTTTCTATTTTTTCTCCATAAGCAATGGAATCATCATAAATAAACTTTAATTCTGGAGTATGTCTCATTTCTACTCTTTGTGATAGAAGTGTTCTAAAAAAACCTGCTGCGTTATTTAAATCTTTAGTAACATGTTCTCTATCGTCAATAGTTGTAAAGTATACTTTAGCATAGCTTAAATCATTTGACACATCTACACCAGTAATAACTACATTTTTAAAGTCTACATCTTTTGCTTCTAAAAATAGAATATTACCAAGTTCTCTTTGAATATCTGAACTTGCTCTTTCTCCTTTTAGTTTACTCATTTTTTAATTTCCCTACTTTCAAAGACTTCAATAACATCTCCCTCTTTAATATCTGGGAATTGTTCTACTACTATTCCACAATCGAATCCTGCTTTTACTTCTTTAGCTTGATCTTTTTCTCTTTGAAGTGAAGCAATCTTAGATGTTGTTACAACAATACCATCTCTAATAACTCTACATGGTGTATTTACTTTAGCAATACCACTTGTTACATGAGAACCAGCAATTGTACCAATCTTTGAGAAATGGAATAATTGTCTTACTTCTACTTCTCCTACTATTACTTCTTCAAATTCTGGATCTAGCATACCTTTCATAGCAGCTTCAATTTCTTCTACTAATTTATAAATAATATTATATAGTCTAATTTCTACTTCATAGTTTTTAGCAGATTCTTTAGTAGATGCTGATGGACTTACATTAAATCCAATAATAATTGCATTAGATGCATTTGCTAAAACTACATCACTTTCAGTAATAGTTCCAACACCACTTCTAATAACATTTACTTTTACACCTTCAACATTAATTTTTAAAAGTGCATTCTTAACAGCTTCTTCACTACCTTTAACATCTGTTTTTAAAACTATATTTATTTCTTTTCTACCTTCTTTGATAGAATCAAACAATTCATCTAAACTTAATGCTTTATGAGCAAATCTCTTAGATTTTTCTGTTTCTTTTCTCTTAATAGCTACACTTCTAGCTTCTTTTTCACTTTCAAAAGCCATGAACTTATCTCCTGCTACTGGAACATCTTCAAGTCCAGTTACTTCAACAGGTTTACTTGGTTCAGCTTCTAATACTTCACGACCAGTATCATCTCTTAGAGTTCTAACCTTTCCATGATTAGTTCCAACTACAATTGGATCTCCAAGTCTTAATGTACCATTTTGAATTAATAATGTTACAATTGGTCCTCTATTCTTATCAAGTCTAGCTTCAATAACAGAACCCATAGCATATCTATTTGGATTTGCTTTTAATTCTAAAACTTCAGATAAGGCATTAATATTATCAAGTAATAAATCAACACCTTCTCCAGTATGAGCACTAACTTTAACAAATATAGTATCTCCACCCCATTCTTCTGGAGTAAGACCTAATTCTGATAATTCACTCATTATTTTATCTATATTGATATTTGGTTTATCAATTTTATTTATTGCTACTATAATTGGTACATTAGCTGCTTTTGCATGATCAATTGCTTCTTTAGTTTGAGGCATTACTCCGTCATCAGCAGCAACAATTATAATTACTATATCAGTTACACTAGCACCTCTAGCACGCATCTCTGTAAATGCTGCATGTCCTGGAGTATCAATAAATGTTATTTTTCTTCCATTCTTTTCAACTTGATAAGCACCAATAGCTTGAGTAATTCCACCTGCTTCACCAGAAGCAACATGAGAATTTCTAATGTAATCAAGTAGTGTTGTTTTACCATGATCAACGTGTCCCATTATTGTAACTACTGCTGGTCTTGGGCGTAAATCCTCTTCTTTATCAGTAACTATATATTCTTCAAAATTACTAATATCTGTTGTTTCTTCACGAGTTAATTCTTTATTGTAATCCATTACAACAATACTAGCATCATCATATGATATAGCTTGATTTGAAGAAATCATAAGACCCATACCAATTAACTTCTTAACAAGTTCTCCTGGAGTTACTCCAATACCACTTGCTAAATCTGATACGCTCATACCTTCTCTATAAATTACTACATTACTTTCTTGAACTTCTTTATTACTTTGAAGTTTAGTTTTGTTTTTATAGATATTTTTCTTCTTTAGTGATAAGTCTTCATCTTTTTGAATTTTAGTGCTATCTTTCTTTTTGATTTTTTCTTTTACTTTTGTATCTTCATCAAAAACTTCAATATTATGAGCTAGTGCTGCTTGTTCAGCTCTATCTTCCATTTCATATTTATCAGCTAATTCTTCTGCTAAATTATTTTCCTTATTAGATAAATCTCCCATTTCATTATCTAACATTATGATAGCTTCATCGTCTAAAAAGTCAGTTGTATTATTATACTTAAAACCTAATTCTTTTAATTTGGACATTACTAAAGAAGTATCTACACCTAGTTCTAATGCATAATCTTCTATACTCATACCCTTATCCTCCTTCTTCTAAATTTTACTTAATAATTCATCATATATTTGTTCATCTATTTTACATTCAAGATGACGCTCCAATACTTTTGTTTTTCTTGCTTGTTCTATAACAGATGCATCTTTCTTTAAATATGCACCTCTTCCATTTGCTTTTAAAGTATCATCTACAAATACTTCTCCTGTATTATTTTTAACTACTCTAAGCAAATCTTTCTTTTCTAGTTTTTCATGAGAAACTACACATGTTCTCATAGGTACTTTTTTTACTTTCATAGTCTACCTCCCGTTCTACTTCTAGGTCTCATTTTTAAACGTAAAGTTCTTTTTAACCCCCTAGCAGGCATATGATCATGATTAACATATTTATCATATTCACTTTCAGGTATTTCACTATGTGTTTTTAAATATTCCATTTTATTTTCTCTTGCTTGTTTTAATGCATCTATTGTAGCTTGCATACAAGCAACTTTTAACTTACCAAGACTCATGGTAATCACCTCCCTTAAAAAAAGTTAGGCATTAATTTGTTTGTTAATATCCTCTAAAGTCTTAATATTAATAGTATACTTTGTTAATTTACTTGCCAACTTAATATTTATACCTTTTTTACCAATAGCAAGACTTAAGTTTTCATCATCAGCAATAACTAATGCTTCTTTTTTCTTTTCATCTGTAATACTTACATTTAAATTTTTGGCAGGACTAAGTGCATTTGCTATAAATTCTTCTGGATCAGCTGAATATGCTATTAAATCAACTTTTTCTCCTCCAAGTTCATTTATAATATTTGCAATTCTTCTTCCTTTTTCGCCAATACAACTTCCGATAGGATCAACATTTGGATTAGTAGATGCAACTGCTACTTTACTTCTAACGCCAGCTTCTCTAGCAACACCTCTAAGTTCTAAAGTACCATCTGCAAATTCTGGTATTTCATGTTCAAATAATCTCTTAACAAAACCATAATTCTTTCTTGAAACTAGAATTAGTGGTCCTTTTGGAGTTGATTCTATTTTAGTAATATATACTTTAATACTATCTCCCATAGTTAATTTTTCTCCTGGGATTAATTCATTTTTTGATAGTATTCCTCTTGCTTTACCCAAATCAACATAATAATTCTTAGCATCTTCCATAGCAAGGAATCCGACCATTAATTCGTCTTCCTTATCTTCGAATTCGCTCATTATTTTGTCGCGTTCTGCTTCTCTTATTTTTTGAAGTACAACTTGTTTAGCAACGCTAATTGCAACTCTACCAAAATCATGTGGAGTTACTTCTTCTAATATTTCATCTCCAACTTGATATTCTTTATTAATCTCTTTAGCATCACTAATTGTCATTTCATTTAGATAATCATGTTTTACTTTTACTTCTCCAGTTTCTGGATCAATTTCATCATCATCTTCATTATAATCTTCAACTATAGTAGTAACTTTAAATACTTTAATATCTCCAGTATTTCTATCAATTAATACTCTAGAATTATAATCAGCTTTTTCATTTTTTCTAAAAGCTGCTGATAATGCTGATTCCATTGCTTCAAGAACAACATTTTCATCTATTCCTTTTTCACTAACAATAAAATCTAATGCTTTCTTAAATTCTTCTCCATTTACTTCTTTAGATTCTTCTTTTACTTTTTTAGTTCTCATCTTCACTTACTCCCTTACTTCCAACATCTAAAATATAATCTTCAATATCTAAATCTAATGAATCAATGATTGGACTTACAATGTGTGTTGCTTTTACACATAAATCCATATCAACACCATTTTCACTATCAATAGTTACAAATAATGTTTTTTGTCCATCTTCTTCTCCTAAATGGACACCAACAAGTTCAATATTTTCTTTCTTAAGAGCATCTTTAACACTCTTTGCTACTTTTTCTTCCATTATCTTCTCCTTATCAAATTAAAGAGTGGACTTCTGCCCACTCCTCGTTGTCACTTGTATTATAACATAAGGTTTTTCCTAATACAAGAACATTTTTCATAATTAAATCCTTTTATAATATGTCATTAGTCCTTCACCATTTTTTAAGAATTCTGGTATTTGACTAAATACATAATCATCCCATATATTAGCATCTACTAAATATATTTGTTTACTACCTATAATAAATGTCCATTCAACTTGTCTAATCTCACTTAATTCTTCACATAATAACTTAGTTATTTCAATGCAAGAACTTAGTTTTGGTATTTCAAATCCATTAAAGTTTTCTTTATAATTTTGACCATTTTCATCTTTAAAATTACCAACAATACACTTACTGTCTAAATCAACATAGCCACTTATTATTTCTTTGCCATCTCTAAATTTAATAGTTGATGATACTATTTCTGGTCCTCTATTATAAACACTTACTATATTAACAAATACTAGATTACTTATTTTATTTAACTCTTTATATTGATTAAACTTCTTTTCCATTAAGTAATCTTTATTATCTTTCATATCTTCTGCTAAGAAAGCAGGACTTCTATAATCAGTTAAATTATATTCTTTGTAACTTGTTAAGAAACTAGCTTCCTTACTTCTACCAATTACATATTTACTTTCTAATATAATGTCTTCTGTTTGTTTAAAACTAAGATCATTAATATTACTAACTTCTCTTTTTAAATAATCTTTAAATTTTTTGTTAAATTTTTCTTTATTATTAATAGTACTTGTTATCTTTTCATTAACCAATTTATCTTTTAGAAAATCATATCTTCTTTTAGACATAAAAGTATTTCTTTTACATCCATCTATTCTATAAAACTCAAATATTCTATACTCATTTGATGTAACACCATATCTTAATTTACACCATAAAATATCCCAAAACAAAATTAAACCTAAACTATTAGATTTATTAGCGCAATAATTTAAATTATTATTAAAAACTTTTAACTCTTTTAACATCTTTTTAAATGCTTTTTTAATAGAATCCATATTATCCCACCTGATTACAATATAATTATATATTTTTTATAAAAAAATATCAAATATTTACTTGATATAAAAATCAATTTTTACTATAATAATTCACCAATAAGTGAAATTATGGAGGAAACAACTATGGAAGATAAAAAACCAGCATGTGCATATATATTTAACAGAAACGTAGTTTATAAAGATGAATATACTACAGTATATAGATATTTTCCTATGGAAACAGCTAATGGATCAATTGTTGATATAGATGGAGAAAGAATGTTTGTAACAAGAAGTGTTAAAGCTTTAAAAGGTGTTAAAAATACTAACAAAAATCCTGATACTAAACAATTTGAATTCTCATTTATGGGAGACACATCAAATCTAGGTGAAACATATGTATATGGATTTCCTTTATATTTAATAGATGAAAATGATAATAGTAGAAGATTAGTAGCCAGTGCTAAAAAAGAAATGAATGATTTGCTTGAAGATATTGCAAGCTATGGTTTCTATCAAGCAGTAAATAAAGATGATTCATTTGACAAAATATTCTTAGTAGCAGATGATTATAAAATATCAGTAGACCCAGCTTTTTATGATGACTTATTTAAATTATCATATGGAATAACTGTTGATAAAATAGATGAAGCAATTGATGCAACTACTGAATATCATGATGAAGAAGAATATGAAGAAGAACAAGAAAGTCAATTAACTCCACATGCTATTATAGTTAAACCAGAGAACTATTTGTTTGCAGATGAATTATATAATCACATTACTAAAACAGTTAAATGTCAAGATGACCAAGTAAGATTTGTTTCTACTCTACTAGCTAAGAATTCAAGAATACCAGAACCAGATTTAAAATCAACTTTATTACTATGTGGACCAACTGGTTGTGGTAAGACTGAAATATTTAGAACAATACAACAACAAAAAATAATACCTGTTACTATAGAAGATGCTAATGAGTATTCTGCAGTTAGTTTACAAGGAAAAGATACTATAGAGATGCTAGCTCACCTAGTAATCAAAGCAAATGGAAATGTAGAACTAGCTCAAAGAGGAATTATAGTTGTTGATGAAATAGATAAAAAAGTAGATAATGCTTCTGAAACAGCAACATATACAACAGCAGTAATAGATGCTCTTCTAAAAATGATGGAAGGACACGAATATATTGTTCCAATGAATAGAGATGAAAAAATCATATTTAATACATCACAATTAACATTTGCATTTCTAGGAGCTTGCTCAGGTATAGAAAAATATGCTAATGTTGGTGGAAAAATAGGATTTGTAACTCAAGAACAAAAAGAACAAAAAATAAAAGACATATATAATGATGCATCTTTAAAAAAATATGGTTTTAAGCCAGAGTTCTTAGGTAGATGCGATATAGCAGCATTAAAACAACTTGATGAAGAAGACTTAATTAGAATAATTACTACTTCTGATAAAAGCCAACTATTACTATATAAATACTTACTTGAAACTATGAATGTTGATTTTATATATGATGATAAAACAATTGAAGCAATAGCAAAGAAAGCAGTAAAAATGGGAGCTGGAGCAAGAAGTATTAGAAAAATAGTTGATGAAGCATTAGCTATTGCAAACTTCTATTTATTCTCAAAAAATAATTATAAACAATTTATTATTTCTCCGGAAACAATTGAAGATCCACATGCTTATATTTTAAAATAAAAAATAAAAGAGATATTATCCAAAATATCTCTTTTTTAATGTTAAACAATCTTCTTTTATAGTTGGTTTAATATATTTACCTGTTATAAAATCTTCATAATTAAACCCTGTCATTTCAATCGCATCATCAAATGTCATTTCTTTTCTCATTGTCATTAAATTATTTAAAACTATTAAAAATTCTTGTGGATTACTCTTTCTAATTTCGCTTAGATGATATGCAAAATCATAACCTATCCCATAAGTTATTTCTTTTTTAAGATTGTATTGTTTTCCATTTGAACTAACAGCTGCTCCATTTTCATATATTAATAATTCTTCATCAACTAGAGCTTCTCTTATTCTATGAAATGGAAATATTATATTAGCTGCTCTATTATTTCTAAGAACAGTTCCACCAATTACATCTATATGTTGACTTTTTAAATAATCATAAAAACCCACTTCAAATGCAGTTGAAGGTATTTCTGTAAACATATTACTATATATATTTACTTTCTTTTGTTGAGGAAATAAATACATTTCTGCATCTATAGCATGACCTAATTCATGAATAATACTCGATGCTGTATATCCATTATAATCTGTTATAGTAGAAAAAATATATCCAGAATGTAGCCATATAATTGGTGCAAAATAACCCATAACAAAACTTTGTACTCTATCGCAACCTATATGAATTCTTTTTTCATCAAAATATTTTTTAGCAATTTTATAATACTTGTCTCCATATGTTGAATAATATGAAAGAATTAAATCAATAAAATCTTTCTCACTGTATCTTCTAGGTACATCCAAGTATGGAAAATTAGTAAAATCTATACTATTAGAGAAATCATCTAAATGTTTACCAATACTCTTTAATGTCTCTTTATTTTGATACACAAAATTCATAAAATCCCAGTATTCTTGGTCTGTATATTTAATTATTGATTTCTTTTGCTTATCAGTAAAATATATATCATCAACAGGAATTATTTTTTTAAAGTTAACACCTAATGAGCAATTCAAAAGATCAAAGTAGTTTTGCTCCCTTTGAAGAAAATTTAAACTTGCGATTGAGAAAGCTTCTTTAGTTAATATTAAGTCAGAAACTATTCTTTGCTCATCAGCTTTTAACATTTTATCCCCCCTGAAATTGTTAATTATTTTATAACTTTTTTACCACCCATATAAGGCCATAAAACTTTTGGTACATTGATACTTCCATCCTCATTATAATTGTTTTCAATTAATGCAATTAATCCACGAGGAGAAGCAAGTACTGTATTATTTAATGTATGTAAATAATAAGTTCCATTTTCACCTTTTACTCTAATACCAAGACGTCTGGCTTGAGCATCTCCTAAGTTAGAACAACTTCCAACTTCAAAGTATTTTTGTTGTCTTGGACTCCATGCTTCAACATCACAAGATTTAACTTTTAAATCTGCTAAATCTCCAGAACAACATTCAAGTTGTCTTACTGGTATATCTAAATTTCTAAATACTTCAACAGTATATTTCCACATATCTTCATAATATTTCATTGAATCTTCTGGTTCACATAGAACAATCATTTCTTGTTTTTCAAATTGATGTACTCTATATAAACCTCTTTCTTCAAGTCCATGACTTCCACCCTCTTTTCTAAAGCATGGTGAATAAGAAGTCATTCTAATTGGTAAATCCTCTTTAGCTACAATTTGATCTTTAAATCTACCTATCATAGAGTGTTCACTAGTTCCAATTAAATATAAATCTTCACCTTCAATTTTATACATCATTGCTTCCATTTCAGGGAATGACATAACTCCAGTTACTACATCACTATGAATCATAAATGGAGGAATTGCATATGTAAATCCTTTATCAATCATATAATCTCTAGCATATGCTATCATTGCTTCATGAAGTCTAGCAATGTCTCCAAGTAAATAGTAAAAACCTTGTCCACTAGTTCTACCTGCAGCATCCTTATCCATTCCATGTAATGCTTCAATAATATCAGCATGATATGGGATTTCATACTTAGGAACTACTGGTTCACCAAATCTTTCTTTTTCAACATTTTCACTATCATCTTTTCCAATTGGTACACTCTCATCTATTATATTTGGAATAACCATCATTATCTTTTTGATTTCTTCTTCAAGTTCTGCTTCTTTTTGTTCTAAAGCAACTATTTCATCTTGCATTTGTGTTACTTGTTTTTTAACATCTTCTGCTTCTTTAGCTTTCTTGTCTCTCATTAATGCGCCGATTGAGGATGATAGTTTATTCTTCTCACTTCTTAAATTATCGCCTTTGCTTTTACATTCACGATATTCTACATCAAGATCATAAACTTTATCTACTAATTCTAGTTTTTCATCTTGAAATTTCTTTTTGATGTTTTCTTTTACAACATCTCTGTTTTCTCTGATTAGTTTAATATCTATCATTTCTACCACCTCTAGTAAATATAATATCATTATTTTGAATAAAAAAAAAGATAAATAATATCATTATTATATATGTTAATTACTTGTATTTTAAAAGTGAATTTGTTATCATAGTAAGAGTTAGGAGGAAAGTCATGAAGAAAAAAATATTAATTCTACTAGCTGTTTTATTTTTTGTTAGTGGATGCAAAGATGTAAAACTTGATAATGGAGAAAATGCAATTGTAACATTTAAAGAAGGAGCAATTAGTTCACAAGATCTATATTCTTTATTAAAAACTAGATATGGTAAAGAAGTAATAACTGATTTAATAGATACTTATCTATTAGATAAAAAATATGAATCTACTAATGAAGAAAGGTCTTATATAAACCAAGGAGTAAAAACTCTAAAGAAAAATGCTGAAGCTGCTGGTACAACATTAGAAACTTATATTAGTTTATATTATGGTTTATCAAGCGAAAACGATTTAGAAGATTATTTACGTCTAAATTATAGAAGAGGTTTATTTGTTCAAGAATACGCTAAAGAAAATGTTACAGAAAAACAAATTAATCAATATTATGAAAATTATATTTATGGAGATATTGATGCTAGTCAAATCTTAATCACAGTTGATGTTAATAGTAGCGCTACTGATGAAGAAAAAACAAAAGCTGAAGAGACTGCATTAAATACTGCAAAAGAAGTAATTGCTAAACTAAATAGTGGCGCTGATTTTGCTACTTTAGCTAAACAATATTCTAAAGATCAAAATTCTGCAAATAATGGTGGAAGTCTTGGAAAAGTAAATACTGGTGATTTAGCTGATGAAGCACTTGCTGCTTTAAGAGAATTAAAAGATGGAAGTTATACAAAATCTCCAGTTAAAGCTTCTGATGGATATCATATTCTTTATAGAAAGAGTATTGATGCAAAACCAGAATTAACAGAAGACTTAACAAATGAAATTAAATCTATTATAGGTCAAGAATTACAAGCAACTGATGGTTTTTCTGCTAAAGCATTAAAAGCTTTAAGAGAACAAAACGAAATGAAATTTGTTGATACATATTTAGAAAAAGCATATGAAAATGCAGGTAAATAAAAAATCACTTATTAAGTGATTTTTTTATTCTTTAAATTTAGAATTTATTTCTTCATATGAGTAACCTTTTCGAAGTAAAGATGAGGTTACTTTCTTTTTATCTCCATCAAACTTTCTATAAGTTTTTTCAAAATCTTTATCTATAGCATTTGACTCATATTCTATTTTAGATAATTTTTCATCTATCATATCTTTATCATATCCCAAATTATATAAATCATTTTTCATTTTATTAATAAACATATAATAGCTTTTACTCTTCATTAAATTTTTCTTTTTATTAATTAATTTATCTAGTTTATTACTCCACACTTCTCTATCTATTTTATATAGATAGTCATCTATATCATTTTCATCAAAATCTAGATCTAATAAAGCATTCTTAATCTTATATGGTCCATCACTACTAAGATTAGTTTTATCATTTATAAATGCTGTTATATATGCTTTCTTATCTAGTAATCCAAGAGATTCTATTTTCTTTATAGTTTCATTTACTATTCTATCTTCATAACCTTTGTTAATTAAATATTTATAAAGTTCTTTTCTATTTCTCATTTTAACTTCAATATAACTTAAAGCTACATCATATACTTCATAGTTTCTATTATCTTCAATAACTTTATCTATTAATTCTTCAGATACATCACTCTTAATTAATAAATCATATTTTAAAATAATATCTTCATACAAAGTTAAATCAGTATTATTAAAAAATACTTTATATTTATTTTTGCCAGTTTTTTTAAATTTAGTTATTTTCATAATAATCTCCTGTAAACATTATACCATAAAAAAAGAAGCATAAAGCTTCTTAATCATTACTATAATTTGTGAAGTATCTTTGAATTAGTACTACTGGAGTTCCTTTGTCTCCACTACCACTTGTTAAATCACAAAGACTTCCAAGTAAATCAGTGTAGCGTCTTGGTGTAGTACCTTGAGTAGCCATAGTACCCTTTAATTCTTTATCTTTACTTCTAATTTCTTCTCTCATGGCATCTTCTAATTCTTTACCATGTAAATCTTTAAATTTATTTTCAGAGAAATATTTTAATTTAATCTCATTTGGACTTCCTTCTAAACCAGGTGTATAAGCAGGGCTTACTACTGGGTCAGCAAGTTCCCAAATCTTTCCTACTGGATCTTTAAATGCTCCATCTCCATAAACCATTACTTCAACATTTTTACCTGTTCTTTCTTTCATAATAGCTTGAACTTTATTAACTAGAGCACTTCCTGTTCTTGGGAATAGTTTAACTCTTTCCTCTGTAGAACGGTTACTTCCTAAAAGTCCATATGGTGAGTATCCACTACCATCAACACTTTGATTTAGTATTTCACTCATCATTAATACTTTTTCAGCACCAGCTTTTAAAAGTTTTTCTTTAGTTTCTTTTCTTGTATGAATATCACAGTTAATTACTGTTTTTGTATAATCTAAAATAGTCTCTGGTCTATTTGAAAATACCATTTCAAATTTACAACCTTCTTTTTCAACTAATTCTTTATAAACTTCATACATGTTAACACCAGTAAATAAATGTTTAAAATGTCCATAGTGTTTCTTATATTCTTCTTCACTAATAACATCTGATGATGGGTTAACACCATATTTTACTAAATCTTCCTTATAAAGAATATCGTTACCTACTTCATCTGAAGGATAACTTGATAATAATGTAATCTTCTTAGTTGATCTAGCCATTGCTGATAATAATACAGCAAATCTATTACGGCTTAAAATTGGGAAAACAATACCAATGTGATCAGAATGTAATTTATTCTTAATGTCTTGAGCTATTTGATCAAGTGTAGCAAAGTTTCCTTCACTAATACCAACTACAGCTTCAGTAATAGCAATAACATCTCTATCTTCAATTTCAAAATGTTCTGTTTCACTAGCTTTCATTACTGCGTTAACTACTATAGTTGCTAGGTCATCTCCCTCTTTAATTATAGGTGTTCTAATTCCACGAACTACTGTACCTACGTTTCTCATAAATCACTCTCCTATTATATTTTAACATAATAGATTTTTAAATCATATAAAAAATACGCTTACTTTACAATAAAAAATAAGTACTTTTATTTAGTACTTATTTATTTATTAAATATTTCTTTTATTTGAGGCATATCTTGATTAAATCTTACTATACTTTCTACTTTCTTATTTTGTTCCTTACAAAGTTCACTATATTTATCATCCCATGATAATCTATATGCATTATTAATATCAAAATCTAATTTATTTAACCAACTCTTTATAACATCACTAGCATCCTTTGTTTCACTTTTATTTTCTATTTCTATACATATTCCAAATGGATACTCATCTACTACTATTTCTACTTCTTCATTATAAAAAACTGATCTATATCTTTCATAACTTTCAACTAGTTTTAAATGAAGAACACTTTCTAATAATAAACAAAGATTATCATATTCTTCTGGTTTAATAGATACTTCTATTTCCTCTTCTTTATGAATTAATTCATTAACATTATCTTTTAATCTTCTCTTCCATGTAATCATACATTTAGATGTGTCTTCTCCAATTGTTTTTCTAACTCTAAATCTACCATCTATATTCTTACTATAAAAATCATATTCTTCCATTGGATGATTATATTGATCAGTGCATTCATAGAATCTTCCTTTATATTTTAATTCTTTAAAAGATTTAAAATATTCAATTATTTTATCTTTACTATCTATAGAATAATAAAATCTAACTTCTGTTTCCATATTTACCTCTCTAAAAATATTATAACAAATAAAAAAGTAATCACAAAATGCAATTACTCTTCATCATCTGCAAAATCAAAATTTCTAGTCTTTTTATATGTTCTTCTCATTCCATTATTTAAGAATCTTGTTGGGCCATTTACAGAATGATCATATACCCATTTTTTACCTCTAGCTGTTTCGAACATTCTTCTCATTTCAGCACAATAATGAATTCTAGCTTCATCATCATCTGCAAAATGATACCATAAACCAGATACTCTACTTGGTTGATCTTCAATTGAATCAAGTGGTAATACTCTAGAATATAATCCTAAATGACTTGATTCTAATACAATTGTTGGTTCAATTTGTCTAGTTTTACGATTTGTTCTATTACGTACATCTAAAGTAAATTTTTCTCCAGTAACTTTTTCTCTGCATACTATATAATAATCTCTACCAGATTCATTATCATAATATTCAACTTCAAATATTAAAAAGTTTTCTCTTGGTTCTTCAACATCAAAATCTTGACATGGAACATATTCAAAATTTCCATCAATATCAATATCTCCTAGTCTAAAAAATGAACTAGGTTTAACAAAAAAATATCCTTTACTCATTTTAAAATCCCCTTTCAAAAAATGCCCGTATATTATACCAAAATTAGGCCTTTTTGTCAATATTTAACATATCATCTAAAGTATGCCAAGCTAGCATAGCACATTTAACTCTTGCTGGCATATTGGATATATTTTTAAGAATCATAGCGTCTTTTAATAATTTACTATCTTCTTTTGTTATATTTTCTCTTCTAATCATTTTAAAATATATATTTATTATTTCTTTTGCTTCTTTAATACTTTTACCTTTTAAAGTATCAATCATAATAGAAGTACTAGCTTGGGATATAGCACATCCATGACCACTAAATGACATATCTTCTATTAACTTTTTATCTTCTGATAATTTAACTTCTAATTTTATTTCATCACCACAGTTTGGATTGTGACCCAAACTACATGCATCATAACTATCTAATTCTTTTTTATTCTTTTTACTATATGCATGTTCCATTAAAAGTTCATTATAAATATCTAACTCTTCCATTATGACTCCTTATATTTTTCAAACATTTTATTTACTTTTATTAATGCATCTACTAAATGGTCAATATCACTTTTATCATTATATATTGCTAAGCTCATTCTAAGAGTAGAATCAATTCCTAGACTTCTTAAAAATGGTTGTGCACAATGATTACCACTTCTAACGCAAATATTCATAGTATCAAGAATACTAGATGCATCATGAGGATGTACACCTTTTATATTAAATGATATTACACTAGAATGATTATCTATATTTTTAGGATAATATAATTCTAAAAAATCTAATTCTTCTAATTTACTTCTTGAATACTTTAATAGTTCTCTTTCATGTTCTCTAATTTTATCATAACCAATTTTATTAATATAATTAATTGCTTCTACTAGTCCAACGGCACCTTCTACATTTTGAGTACCAGCTTCAAATCTTTGAGGTAATTCTGCATATGATGTATCTTGTTCATAAACATATTCAATCATATCTCCACCCATTAAGAAAGGCGTCATATTTTTAAGTAATTCTTCTTTTCCATATAGTACTCCAATACCCATTGGTCCATACATTTTATGAGAAGAAAATACTAAGAAATCAGCATCCATATCTTGAACATCTACTTTCATATGAGCAATACTTTGTGATGCATCCACTACTACTTTGGCATTATGTTTATGGGCAACACTAATAATCTTTTTAACATCATTAATCGTACCACTAACATTTGATACATGAGTTATTCCAATTATCTTAGTTTTAGATGTTATTTTTTCTAGTTCACTATCACTAATCTCATAGTTTTCATTAACATACATATATTTTAGAATTGCTTTATTCTTCTTACATATTTCTTGCCAAGGAACTAAGTCAGAATGATGTTCCATTATCGTTAGGACTACTTCATCACCTTCACTTAAATTATCAAGTCCATAAGAATATGCTATTAGGTTTAAACTTTCAGTGGCATTTTTAGTAAATATTATTTCTTTACTAGATGAAGCATTAATGAACTCTTTAACTACTTCATGTGCATTATCATAAGCAGAAGTTGCTTGTACGCTTAAATTATATGCTCCTCTATGTGGATTAGCATTAATACTTTTATAGTAATTACTAATACTATCAATTACACAAGATGGTTTTTGACTAGTAGCAGCACTATCTAAATAAACAACGTTACTTTTTAATAATGGAAAATCCTCTTTCATATTTCCTCCTATAATTTTTTATCTATTATTTTTTCTATTTCTTCTTTTATATTTTCATCTTTAATTGTATTTAATAATCTATTAAAATTAGATTTTACAATTAACTTTTCAGCATCTTTTTTAGATATACCACGAGACATAATATAGAATAATGTTTTATCATTAACTTTACCACTCGCAGTAGCATGATTACCTACTACATCTTCTTCTGTACAAAGAAGCATAGGCATACTCTTACTAATAACTTTATCGCTTAATAAAACACAATATTCATTTTCATTTCCAATAGATTTTTTGCATCCTTTTTTAAAATCAATTGTACCTTTAAAAGACTTTTTGCTTTCACCTTTTAAACTGCCCTGTAAATCTATATCACATGTGTTATTCAATCCAAATATATCAACTAAATAATTAATATCAAATACTTGTTTCTTTTCACCAATATAAATACTATTTAAATTGTTTTTAGAGTCATTTCCATTCATACTAGTATAATAATTACTTACACTAGTATTGCCTCCTAAATCAACTATTAAATAGTTTAAAAAACAATTATTATTCATGTTGTTATTAAAACTCATTAAATTAATAGATTCACTATTTAGATTATTAACAACAATTATATTAGCTTTTACATTATCACTAACATTTACTTTAATAAGTCCATTATGATAACAATTATTTTTAGACTTATAATTTATTAAATAATTAGAATCTTTTTTAATTTTTAGTTCAATTAAATCAACTAAATCTTCTTCTAAATCAAAATTAATAATTCCATATTTATTATTATCTATTATTTCTAATTCATATTTAAAATTACCATTATTAATTTGATCTGTATTTTCAATTAAGTTTTTTGTTTTATTATTTATTTCTTTTAGTTTAATATTATCAAGTTTATAACTATTAAATTGTTTTAGTTTTTTATTAAATAATTTATCATCAACTTCAAATTCATTTATTCTAAAATTCTCTGAAGTTCTTCTAGGAGTTACATTTATTTTCATTTGTTACCTCCTTTACTCTCAAGTTCAATATTGATTAGATTATTCATTTCAACTGCATACTCAAGAGGTAATTCTTTACTAACAGGATAAGCAAAGCCTCTTACTATCATAGCAAGTGCTTCACTTTCACTAATACCTCTACTCATTAAATAGAATAT
>CAMIXH010000007.1 GCA_946402735.1 uncultured Mycoplasmatota bacterium
ATAATTTATATTATGTATTAAAAAGTATTTAAAAATTAATTAAATATTTTTTAATTAATTAATAATAATTAATATTAATTATTAAAATTTATTAATTAATAATTCAAAAAAAAAATAATTATTATTATAATTTAATACTAGTTTATATTATCATTGAGAACAACAATAATAAATTAATAAAGTTAATATAATAATAAATTAATAATAATAGTTAAATCTATTGGTTTAATCACATCTTTCTCTGCAAATAAAGTCATAGCAAAGAGATTTACCATCTCCACAAGCAATACCAACCATACAATCAGATTCTTTTTCAACACAAACATTATTATTACAAAGATGTGGATAATTAATAGGACATTCTCTAACTGGTCCGCAGAATATTTCATTTTCAACACAAGTACCATCATAACAGACTACATCATTAGGATTAGCACAAGTAATAGTTGATGAGCATTGATAAGCATAATTTTTAACTTGTTGATCAACACATCTAGTTTTTCCTACAGGTAACATTTCAGATACTGGACATAATTTATAATCATCTCTACAAGTTAAATCACAACAAAGTACTTTTCCATATGGACAAACTATTTGTGTAGGTTGAACATAATTCTTATCTCTACAAATACCATCAGCGAAGTAACCCCAATTAGCTTGAAGAGATTGACATCTTCTTCTAATATATAATGGACACATATCTTCCCTTCTTTCATATGGAACACAATATTTCATATAACTACATTTATAAAATCCATATGGGCAATCACAATCAGTTTGAGATTTGACACAAGTATCAGTACCATTAACTTTACATTTAAATGGAGTTGAATGATCACATCCATTTGGTGGTACTATACATGAGTAATAATCAGCTGCACATTCATTATTAGGACATAATACTGGAGTAGATCCTTTACATGTTTTACGTTCATATTCTTTGACAACTTCATCACCATATTTAATAGTTTCATCAACCCAAAGTCTAATAACATATTTTCCAGGAGTATCAGGAATAAATGATACATTATATCTTCCATTATCTAAATCTTTTATTTCTAAATAACTTAATGGAATATTTTCATTAGAAATGACAAGATTACCAACTCCCCTGAATTTTTCTCCTCCTTTAGTTATTTTATTGTGATATACATCATAACATTGGAATGAGAAAGTAACTGGCTTTTGAGTTACATAGCCAGTTAATGTAGTTAAATCAAAGTCATCATTATTATCAGCTCTGCATGGACCAGTTACAAATGTTAATTTTGGTAAATCTTCATTTATATTTACTTTCATAACTTCTTTTCCTTTGTAGTATAAGTGTAATTGATAAGTTCCAGCTTTTCTATTACTAATATCAAAGAATAATTGACCTGTACTTTTTTCATTTTTATCTTTAGTTATATTTGGTACTGTATTATCAGTTACTAATGTTAAAGCAATATCTGTATTCTCAACTAATGGTTTACCTACAATATTTCCGAATTTATCTGTACCATTAACTTTAAAAGTAACAGTTTCTGAAACTGGAATATGTTCATTATCGAAGTATAAGAATAAGTAGAATAAAGTGTAATCTAATGGATAACAAGTTTGGTTATATTTGGCAATTTGTTGTTCTGCTCCATAAACTTTAATTATATAATGACCAGAATATTTATATATATCTTCATCAGTAGTAATTATTTGATATTCATTATTGCATTCAAGATCTTTATTATCTGTTCTTCTAACTTTATATTTTTTAGTGAATGTTGGAGATATTGGTGAATCTGATGGTCCATCAACAACAATTTCAAATGTTTCACTAAAATCTTTTTCATCCATACATTCTCCTTTTTTATCAAAAGTATATAACCACATATCTAATATTTCTCCAGCATTAATTTTTTCTTTATTTTTAGACACTATAATAGTTTTAGTATAATCAATTTCTGAAGTAACAAAGACATCAATATTTTCAGGGAAACAATATACATTATTTTCTTTATCATCATAAATTACATTCATACTCATATTTTTAGGTGGATATTTTGGTTTAACAAGAATTTCATAAGTCTTTCCATCTGGCTTTAATTTAAATGATATAACTGGTAAAAGTTCACCATTATTATAAAGAGTTAAATATGGTACATCAACACAATCATTTCTGTCTTCAAATAAGTTATTGAATTTATCAGCCAAAGTGAAAGAAATATTCATAGTACTTTCTGCTGGTACTTTTCCTGATGGCTTTGAGAAGAATACAGTATATCTTTTATCTGGAACTTTATCTGGATATACAGTATAATAAGCTGGTCCTGCATTTCCTTTTTCATTATTTCCTTTAATTAAATCAGTTAACAGAACATCCATTGTATAATATCCTTTTTTCTCAGAATATATAGTAATGGTATAAGTACCATATTCATTAGTAGTTTTTTCAACAGTAGATTTGAATGATTTATCTTCTTTGTCAATTTTAATAGTAATATCTTTTTCAAGATCAATATCATCATTATATAATAAGCCTTTTTTAGTTCTTAATTCAAGAGTGAAATGTTCATAATTTCCTGCAACAAAAGATGTATTTTTGGGTTTCAATACACATTTTTCAAGATCATATGGACCATTTCCATGACCATTGTCGTCTTTAGAAATTATAATATTATATTTGAATGATGTCTCTCCTAAAACAGTTTTAACAGTATAAGTAAAATCATAAGTTCCACTGACTAAATGTTGATAAATATGAACATATGTTTCATTTCTGTTAAAATCTAAATCAAAGTTTGAAATTCTTCTAGTAACATCAAATTTAATTTCACTCATATCATTTCCTGACATGGTAGGATTAATAACATTAGCATCTGAAGGAATTTCAGAAATAAAGTTATTATATGAATCATATAAAGATACATTTAATATTAATATGTCATTTGTGTCTACAGTAAAGCTATCTCCATTCTTATATTGAGTGAAAACGCTTTTAGAAACTTCACGGCTTAAAACTGAATTTTTTGGGTCTGGATCACCTGGAATAACATCAATAATAACTTTAGAAGTATCAACCTTTTCTTTTTTGTCATAAACTACTTCAACTTTAATTTTTCCTACAATGGTAACAGCAGTTTCTGAAGTAAATATGACATTTTGAAGAATTTCATTATTGTCTCCTTTAGAGGAATGTTTTTCATTACTTGCATCAATAAATGTAGAAGTGAATTTTGAAAGATAATCATTAATTTTAAGTTTATTTCCATATTTATCAAAAGCATCAATAGTAATAGCTGGTTTTGTTCCTGCTTTTATTGGAGTTTCTTTTTCTTTAACAATTGTCTTAGATAAATCAATAACACCAGCAATAATATTAAATGTTGTTTCATATTCTAAATATAATCCTTTTGAACCAGATTTATCAGTATAAATAACATATTCTCCAGCAACATGGCAAGGAACATTGTATTTTCTATATCCTGTAGTTTCATCAGTTTGAGATGTTATATCCTTTATTTCTCTAGCTTCTAATTTATAATTTATTTTAATCTCAACAACTTCTTGTTTTGTTTCAGCTAAATTATTGTATTGATCATATGAAGCAACTTCGAATTGATAATCTTTATCAGTAGTTCCATCAATTAAAATCTTACTATTTTGTTTTTCTTTATAATATTTTTCTAAAATTCTTGTTACAACTACTTCATCAGGTGATACTTCTTGTTCAGGATTTAAGTTTTTGATTAATTCATTGTTGACATATATTTTTAATTGACACTTTTCTAATTTTGGATAAGTATTTGATTTTTGAGTTGTCACTTCAATATAGTAAACACCTCTAGTACCTGCATTTGATTGTGTGAAGCTAAATGTCTTATCAGACTCATCACATGACTTAATATTAAATTTAACATCATTGTCCCAAGAATTTCTTCTAATATTATCTTTTGTCCTCATTTCAATTATCATGTAACCTTTTTTTCCTGCAATATATTTCAAATTTTGTTCATTAATATGAGTGTGCTGAATATCAGCTGGTTCATTTGAACCACCTTTACCATCCCCTTCAATTGTAATATTATATTTTATTGTTTGTTTTTCATATGTGAATACTAAATCATAAAATCCTCCTACTAAAGTTTCCCATGTAACTCCACTATTTATAGTATCATTAACAATAAATTCTGCATATTCTTGGTTAGATTGACCTTCATTATTTAATTCCAATTTATAAACAGTTGATGAATTTTGAGATTTGAAGTGTGCAGTGTATTTATTTAATGTTTCTGTTGGAATTGTATCAACATCATTATCATATTTGTCTCTTGGATATAATCTATATACTGGTTGTTCTTTTGTATTTTTTTCTACAATACCATTTTTCAATAATTCATAATCTTTTTTAGTAGATTCATATCTCATAACTTTAGTATGGTCGAAATCAATATCTCTACTCTTAATATTAATTCTACATGAATGACAGGATATTTCCTTAGTGCCAATATATCCATGAACAACAGTAATACCACTAATATAGAATGTTCCAGGATATGATAATACATTAAGACCTTCTCTGACTTCAATACCATATTTTTCACTTACAACCTTTAATTCTGTTTCTTTTTCGTTGTTATGTTTAACTTGATAAGGAGAAGTTTCTTTATATTCATTAGCATCAATATAATTATTATATTTATCATAACAATAAATATAAACTTTGGCTTCTTCACCTACAAACCTGTCTCTATGACTTACTTCTATATAACTATTATCTTCATTTGCAATTCCATGAGTGAAAGTTATATTATAAAATTCTAATGGGAAATATTTACCAACTACAACGTGAGTATAAGCATATGTGGAGGTTATTGTTATAATTACGTCTCCATTAGCTTGTGCAACAGGTTCTGCTTTATATGTATGACCCTTTGCTGTTGTATAAGGAGCAATTTTGATATTAAGTTTTGAAATTTCAGAATTAACATTAGTAATTAAGTTATCATATTGATCATATAATTTATTAATCATTTGGAATTTATCTTCAACTGACACTGTACCTAATTCAACCTTAGTAATTTCTTCTCCATTCATTTTGAACAATTTAGATTTAGAAACTTCATCTGGAACTACTTTTATAGTTACTTGTTTAGGAACTTCTTTTTCCTCTACTAAAACTTTAACTTTGAAACCATTACTTGATTTAGTGCAATTAAATTTAATATTATATTGACCAGGCTTTTCATCTTGTGATAAAGAATAAACACAATTTTTGACTTCATCTGGGAAATTAACTTTAATATTATCTTCAGGTTTTTCATACCAATAATTTTTACGTTTATCTTCAGCTGTTCTTAATTCTAATGAAACAGTTTTTTCTTTTCCTGCTGTCAAAGTGAGCTCATTAGGGTTAATATATGTTTTTTGGGAATCAACTTCACCTGAACTTCCATCAGTATATCCCCCAGTCAATTGAATTTTATAAGTAATTTCCTTTTTAGTAGTAGTTTCAGTGACAATTAATTGATATTTGTCCCCATTTGGTAAATATGTCCATTTTCTTTCATTTTCATTACTATTCTCTAATTTACAAACTGTTGATAATTTAGTTATTTCATTATTTGTAACACATAATTTAACATCAGTAACCACAATTTCAGTTGTTACTGTTAATTTGGCTATTTCATTTTTGTCTATTATTTGATTTGAATATTTATCATAGAAATGAATTTCAAAATTAGGAGTAATAGTAACAGGGAGTGAGTTAAGTTCAGTTCTTGATAATTCTTTTTCTTCATTTTTGTTATATACTTTAGTTTTATCAAAATCTAATTTATCAGGAGTTATATCAAGTTGGCATTTTTTGCAAGCAACATCTTTATCATCATAGTCAACTATAAATTCAATTTTTCCAGATTTTTCTATAACAACTTGACAGAAGAAATGATCATTATTGAAACTTTGTACATTACATGATTTAGTAACTTCTACCTTATATTCCTTGTTAACTTCATAGTTAACATCAAATTTAGATAAATCTGAAGTAGTTACGTTGGTAACAATATTATCATATATATCTCTTGGATAAATATCCATTTTGCTAGTATCTCCTGCTTTAACACCTTCAGTTTTTTCAAGTTGGGCATATGAATGTTCAGCATTAACAGGTCCACTCCATAACTTATATTTAATTGTATTTGAGAAATAGCTTGAAGTAATTTCAATGGTAGTTACTTTTTTTGAACTGTATTGGACATTTAAGTATTTTCCTTCAGAAACATAAGAATTAGAAGTTAACTCATATTTATCAGTTGATATTCCTTTTGTTAATTTTTCTAATTTTTCTTGGGTGAATTCTTTTTTATCAAAAATTTCAGAATATATATTATCATATGCATCTTTAGGAATAAATTTAACAATAGATGGATTTACAACAGTACCATCAACAGCTCCTCCATAGTATACTAATTTTTTAAGTTCGGCATTTTTTATATCTAATGTAACTTTTTGAGTAATAGCACCTTTACCATATGAGAATGATAATACATTTAAATAAGAAGCACGATTTGATTCATATTGAGTTACTATTATTTTTATTTGTCCATCTTTTTCTCCGAATTGTTTATCAATTTTAAGTTTAGTTTCATCTAAACCATATGAATTAGTAACAATTAATGAAGAAAGACTAACTTGATAATTCCATCTTAGATTATCTCTTGCTCTAAATTCAATATCTATTTCTTTTGATTCTCCTGCAATTGCCTCGATATAAATTGGTGTAATATAAGTTTTAGTTAAATCATAATTTGCATTAGGAGATACATCTTTATCTCCTAAGAATAAAAGTGGATATTTAATTTCAACTTTATTATAAACAATTATTAAATAATATTCTCCTCCAGGTAATTTATTAAATTCTGGATTACCTTCTTTATAAGCAAATAGGAAGTATGAATCTTCTTTTCTAACATCTAATTCCCATTTGTCTTCTTCACCAAATGTCATATGACATGTTACAGTCACTGAATGGTCATAAAGTGTAATCTTTTCTTCTTTATCAGTATATAAATAAAATTTATAAATTGGTTTTTCTTTTTTATTATCAATATTAGCTTGAGAAGTGGTAGACATTAAAATTTCATTTTTATTGCCAATATCATAGAATAATTTACTCTTTTCTGTGCTTATTTCTTGGTATGAAACAGTAACTTCTGTTTTTTTTTCTATTTGTTGGTTATTATAAGTAACAGATAATTCATATTTTCCAATTTCACTATAGGTATAAGTGTATGTTATAGTTGTTTTGGTTATTTTTGATTCATATTTAGTTTCAGTTGTTTGTTTAGTAACTACAATTGTGTTTTTAATTTCTTTTTCTAATCTTCCTTCTTGAGTTCCTACATTAACTTCATATTTATCTCTTAAAGTTACAACAACTGTTGAGGATTCTTTTATTATATAGTTAGTTTTATCTATAGTATAGAATGATTTAGTAACATCTACTGCTCCTGGAACTCTTGTATATATAAATGAATATTTTCTTTTACTTTCTACAATAAGAATATGCCAAACATGTTTAGTAATAGCTTGTTTTATATTATCATAGAATAAATATTCATTTTTCTTTTCATCATAAGTAAGTTTATAATAATTTTCATTTGCTCCAAATTTATCTGAAGTAATAGTTATTTCATTTTTGCCAATAATTGAATGAGTAATATCGTTCTTATTTTTATCTAAAACTTTGAAAGAGAATGAAATTTCATCATCATTTGAAGGATTTACTTTCCAAGTATATTTATCAGAAGAAACTGTGAATAAATCAGTATTTACAACTTCTAAATAATAGGCTTTACCACTATTTACAACTAGTGATACTTTTTGAGTGATTTTTTTTCCTTCTACAGTAACAGAGAAGCCATTATTTTCATTTTCTTTGCTACAAGTGACTTTAATAACATATCTTCCTGGTAAATCACCTTTTTCAACTTTATATGAGCATTGGTCACTATCTTCATCAAATGTTACTTTTATTTTTTCTGAAGGATTGGGGAACCAGTAGTTTTTACGAATTTCTTTGGCTGTCCTGATTTCCATAGTAGTTGAACCTTCTTCTCCAGCTACAACTTGAATTTTTGTTGGATTAAAAATAGTTTTGGTATAATCAGCAGCTTCAGATGAACCTTCAGCTCCTCCAACTATTTTTATTTTATATGTGAAACTATTTTCTATAACTTCTTTTTGTTGAATGGTTAATGAATAAGAATCACCATTTGTAATATATTGCCACTTATTAATATTATCATCTCCATTTGAAGTAGGGCATAATGTAATAAGTTTTTTATTTCCTGAATTGCTTACACAGAATTTAATATCAGTACCTTCAAATTTAGTAATTAAATTTAATTTTTCAATTGATGATGCTTCTAAAACATTTTTATATTGATCATAGAATGTTACTTGGAAAATTGGTTCTTTTTTAGCCTGTACCTCATTAATTTTTTCTACATCTAAGTAATATTCTGTATTTTTGTAATAAGTTTTTGTATTTTTCCATTCAAATTCACTGAAAATAACTGAGAATACACAATTTTTACATTCAATTTCAGTTTTAGTATATTCAACATGGAATGCAATATTACCAATATATGAAATTGGAGTACTACATTCAATACTATTATAAACAGTTTCAGTTTCAGCTCCAGTTTTTTTTCCTGCTGAATTTCCATTTATAATAACATCAATTTCACTAGAATGACCTTCTACTAATTTACAGTTAGTTACACTTTCATTTGAATTTTCTTCAACTTTTTGATAATATGTAGTGAATTTTTTCATATCTGCTTCACTTAAATCATCAATATCATTCATATATTTATCTCTTGGATATATTAATATTTTGTAATCACCTGAGGAACCTTTTTCTCTTGTTGCCATTTCAGCATATGTATTTTCAAAATCAATTGGTCCTGATTTAATTCTATAACTGTAAGTTTCTTCAAAATATTGAGAAGTAACTTTAACATTTGTTGAAATAGTTGTTTTATATTGAACAATTAAATATTTTCCACCTGAAACATAATTATTAACAGTTAAAGATACACCTTCTAATGATTTTCCAACAGTTAAAGAATTCAAATATTCTTGGGTAACTGAAGAATCAAAGAAATCAGTAACTAAATTACCTTTATTATCAATTGGCATGAATTTTATTGTTGGTGGATTTGTGACATCTCCATCAGATGGTTTTTCCACTATTTTCAATTTGGAGAATTCACCAGATTTAACTTTTAATGATATTTTTGTTTTAAATGTATATTCTTCAAGAAGTTTAATTGTGATGATATTTTCTTCTTTATCAGTTATAACATTTTGAGTAATTGTTAGAATAATATTACCTTTATTATTATAGTTAATTTCAAAGTTATAATCAATTCCTTTTCCTTTTTCTAATCCATATGAATTTTCAAGTTTGAATTTCCATAAAATATCATATGCATAACTATTCCATCTTAATCCATCTCTTCCTCTTAATTGAATGTTAATTACTGTTTTTTCTCCTGCAACAGCAACTGCATTAGCTGGTTCAATATAAGTTTGTTCTAAATCATAATTTTCATCTAAAGAATAATTCTCACCATCTCCTAATAATTGTAATGTCCAAGATAAGGTTTGCTTTCCTGAAGTTAAAGTAAGAGTAAATTCTCCATTTAAACTCCTAAATAAATTATAATATTCTTGTTTAAAAGTGAATTGAATAATTTCTGTACTTTTTTCAACTTTAAATTCAATATTTACTTTACCTTCTTTTCCGGTTAAAACTAATGTAAATTCTGAGTCAGAAGTATATGTAGTTTTTTCTCCATTTTCAGTATATAGAATTAAATTAAATCTTGGATTTTGATATGAATTTTGAATAGTTATTTGTGTTCCTGTTTTCATATCAATGGTATTATCTAAAATTATTTGGAAAAGACTTTTATCTAAAGAAAATTGAGGTGCTGAAATAGTTATACTGCTGCTACTGGTACTACAATGAATTTCTTCATTTTTATAATAGGCGATAATTTTGATTGCTCCTGCAACTTTAACATTTGATTCATATCTAATAGCATAATTGCTTGTTGTTTGTTTATAATTGAAAGAAAATAATTCTTTATTTTCTGAATTAAAAGCTTTTACAACCACATTTCCTCTTAATTCATCTAATTTTCCACTAGTAAGACCCATAAAAGCATTATTTCCATCTTTTAAGAAAACATCAACATAGACATAGCTATTTATTTTATATTCTCCTGAAATTATAGTGAAATAAGAATTTTCTACTGATATTTGTTGTTTTATTCTTGATTGATCATAAGTGATATAATATTTAACTTGTTTATTTCCTTCTTTGAAATAGAATACCCAAGTATATGTTTTACTTTGATACTTAAATTTATCTTTGAATGTGTAATATCCTGAATTGTAGGTAATACTATAATAATTTTTATCGGTATAAGTCTTTCCATCTACAATATAAGAAATTTGGGCATTTTTATCGAAATAATCTCCTCTTGAAATAATTCCATTTCCTTCATCTTTTAATTGAAAGTCGAAGCCAAGATTACCATCAGTAAAATCTCCAGTATATTCAAACCAATATTCATTTCCACTCGTTTTTGTTTGTTTAAAATATTGACTATATTTGAAAGACATAGAATATGCATATACTTGTTCTGAAACAATAGTTTTTGTTACAACAGTTTTTTCTCCATATTTAACAGTGAATCCACCAGAATATTCTGTAGTAGAAGAAGCATAAACTTCATAAATACCTTTAATTGAAATAGTAGCAATTCTAAATTTAACATCACCAGTAGCAGTTAATGTTATCTTAATTTTATCTTTTCCAATATCATAATTATATAAATAATTATCAATTGTTTTTAAAATAATAGTACCTATTTTCATTTCTTTTCCATCTGTTTTAATTTGAATATTATTATCTATGTTTACTTCCATTTTTGAATAATCAAATTCATGGAAGCAAGTAGTATAGGAGGAAATTTGTAAAGTTTCTTTGTTATATCTAAATGTAACAACTTTTACATCTGTTCCAAATGTTATTTTTAAAGTATAATCAAAAGATGATCTCTTCATATATTTATCTGATGCTTTTCCTTCTATATTAAAAATACCAATAAATTGTTTACCACCTTCTTCATATATTTTTGCTACATATTTTCCTACATCATAATTTTGATCATGACTACTATAAAAATCTATTTTTATTTTAGTGACATCAAAATCAGAAGGATAAGTTTTGTATGTTGACATTAAAGTACCACTATTATCTACCAAATCTAAAGAAGTAATTCTTCCAGAATTATCATTTCTATATTCAATTACTGCATTTTCAATAGAAATCCATTTTTTTGAATAATAATTATATATTAATGATTTGCTTAAACTAGAGGCTTGTCCTGCAACAGTGACTGAACTAATTTCGCCTTTTAATTGTATCTTTTTATTTGTTCCTATTTGTGTTAAATATCCATAAAATTGGAATACTCCATTGTCAGGAATAGTAAATGCACATTGATAGAATGTTGTTTTATCTGAATATGAATTGGAATAAGTTTTTGAGGTTGGAGATGTTTTTTTAGTTTCACATGAGAAATCATATTCATTTATTTCTTTAAATCTTTTGATATTAATTTCATTTCCTCTTCCATCTTTGAAATAACAGTTATAATTAACTTTGGCACCTGCTTTTAAAGAAGGATTAGAATTATATCCATCTAAAGTACAATAAGATAAAGAAGTACTGATACCACCAACAATTACAGTAAATTTAATGCTTTCTTTCATATAAGTGTATTGGAATAACTGATAAGTCCCAGTTTTAGTAATTTTAATAATTAATTGATAATGTTCTTCATATTTTCTCATTGAAAGTGATGGTGAATTTCCATTACAAACAAATCCAACTTTAGATAATATATTAGCAGAATTAGTACCTAAATCAACCGCATTTCCAGCACCATCAGTTATACTGAAATCAAGGACTATTTCCATGCTTTCACCTTTTAAAGCAAAATCTCCATTATCAGTACCAAATTGTAAAATTCTTACTCCATTTTCTACTTTTGAAGTTTTAGATGAAGAATCAATAATACCATCATGTCCTATTAAAGTAATTTTTTCTAAAGCTCCTGCTTGAATGCTATATGTTTTTTCTGGACCAACACCATGAGAAGATTCAGATATACCTATTTTATGTTTTCCAATTACATTACAGGCATTCATAGATAGGATAAGAGTGTTTTCATCTTTCATTCTAATTTGATAATTAGAAGCTGCACAATCAAGAGATAAAGAGAAAGAATAAGTCCAAATTCCTAATCTGAAGCAATGTGGAACAATTTGACCTTTTGTATTAATGAATGAAAAAACATATTGAACATTTTCACCTGCTTTATAAGAATACTCTTCATATTCTTGATCATTAACATAAAATTTACCAGTCATTCTAGAAATATCAAAATTATCTTCACAAACAAAAGTACCTAGCATATTTAATTCTCTTCTATTACCATTCATATAACCAGTAAATCCTACATAAGCAGTATAAGTCCCTAACTTTTCTGCAAGATCAACTTTATAAGAGAAAATTGGTTGATTAGCACCAGACAATACTGTTAATTTTTTATCTTCATAAATAAGTCTGAAATCCCAATTCATATCTCTTGTTGGATCAAATCCTTGAGAAGGCAGTTTTCCAGAAACTAAAGCTTTATCATCATCATTGGAGCATTCATTATCACAGAATTGTAAAGAATAGCCACTATCATATTGATCATGATTATTTTTATTGAAATCGAATTCAATAACATAACTTTTAGAAAAACCATAATATCCTAAATAATCCCCTGAAGCAGTACTTAATTTATTTTTATCTTTAGAGATGACAATTGTGAATCCTTCTAAAGTTTGTTCTTTACTACTTTCAATTACTTCTACATGCTGAAGACTGGCTTTTAAATGAACTTCAAATCTTGGTTCTATTAAGACTCTTCTTCTGTACCATAAAGCACCATTACCTTGATAAAAGTTAAGAGCTGGGACATAATTTCTTGCAGAACCTTCTTCATAAGCAGTTGTTTCGTCTAAATACATTTTTCTCATACCAGATTGACATGTATCTTCTGCATAAATTGAATGGATGATGAACATCCATAAAAATAAAACTAGAAAACTAATCTTTTGTTTAGCTTTCATTAAGCTTTAAATTATTTTTAAAAAATATATTGAGTATTTATTGAAAAAAAAAAATGAATAAAAACATAAAATTATTATAATTGTTAAACAAATGTTAAAATATATATTTTTAATTTTATTATATATTTAATATATTTAATAA
>CAMIXH010000008.1 GCA_946402735.1 uncultured Mycoplasmatota bacterium
TGCTGGTACTGGTTCTTCACCTTCAGTTGGAGTTACAGGATCAACTAATGCTGGCACTGGTTCCTCTGCAGGTTCTTCAGGTCTAATTGTTGGAGTTGGAACTATTTCAGGTCCATCTGTTGGTGCATCTGTTGGTGCAGGAACATCTGATGGTTCACCATCTGTTGGAACAATTGGATCTACTCCATCTCCTTCAAATGTTACTCCTGGAAGTCCTCCATCCATTGCAGGTTCTTCATCTTCATCTGGAGTTACACCTGGAAGTTCTTCTTCTGGTGTTTCAGCTAATCTTCTAGCTTCTTCTTCAGCTTCTCCTGGTTCAAGTCCTTCAGTGTCTCTTCTGATATCTTCTAATTCTGGTAATTTTCCACCTAAAGCAATTATTCTTAATCTAGCTGCTAATTCGTTAATTCTTTCTGTATAACGAGCATCTAAATCTTTTAATCTTTGAATAATTTCTTCATCAGAATGAATTCTTTCTTCAAAAACACTTCTTAATTCAGGATCTGTAATTCCTTCTACTGACTTTTTAAATCTCTTATTTTGATTTTCTAAAGTCTTTATTGTTTTTAAATTTTCTTCTTTTAATTCTTTAATATGAATGCGTTCACTGGCAACTTCTTTTCCTAATGCCATTTTAACATCAATTAGCTCTACAATTGGAATCATTGTATTTCCTAATTCGCTCCACATTCTATCGCCAAGATTTAATATTTGACGACATTCTTCATTATCGATTTCAGGATTTACTCTTGTAGCAGATTGTAATTCATGATCTCTTCTTTGAAGACTTTCAAATCTACGTCTGTATTCTCTTAATCTAAATGCACCTAATTCATCAAGATTTAATCCTTCAACCTCTTCTCTTAATTTTCTAAATTCTTCGTATAAAGCTTCCATATCATTCATATTATTTACTCTCCTTTTTATTTCTAACGAATGTTACTAATTGATATTTAATTTGTCCGTTATTTGTTATATCTTCTAATGTGTTGATTTTATAACCTTTATCTTTGAATAATTTTATTAAACCTTCTTCAGTTAAAGACTCAGTTGATAAGTTTTGCCATCCTTCAGTTTCTGAACCTTTAATTTCTTGAAGTTTAATTTTTGTTTTTGTTTCTATTGTTCTATCTCTACCATCACTAGCCTTTGGATTTTTGGCACTCCAATTTGACCAATCACTCCATTGGAAATTACTTGACTTAGTAGCTTTGTAATATCCGCTTGGTGCTAGTGCTGTAAATTTAGTAGATGTCGTTGATAACTCTCTATACCATTTATATACAGTTGCCTTAGTACTTGTATCTTTATAAGTACCTTCAACTGGTTTACTTGCATAATATACTTTCTCATCTATTTGATTTGTCTTATTTGATGGATAATATCTTTTAACTTCATTTATCATTCTATACCAGTAATAGAAAGTTACTGTAGCTTTTTGACAAATATCAGTTTTTGTTGTGTCACAAGCAGTTGTTGTAGCAGAACTCCATTCTGAATAAGTTTTACATTTAGTACCTTTTTCAACAATGTTTTCTCTTACTAATAAACCGTTTGTTGCATTAGCACAACTATATACAGTTCTTCTTGTGTAATTATACTGTGTATTATTTGTTGTTCCACATTTTGTTGTTTGATAAATATATTTAGTACCATTAGCTCCTGTTGAACATTCATAATACATTGTTGGATCATATGTACCAGTTACTGTTCTTGTTCTATATCTTGTAACATCAATTCCTTGAGGATCTCTATATGGATATCCTTCAGGTTCAGTTGTTGATGGATATTTTGAATTAGTACCTTTCTTATAATAATCTTTAGTACCACTTGGTGTATACCATTTATATCCTGTTACCTTTTCACCTTTGATGTTATATACAGTACTTGGTGCTGTAATATATAAATCTTTTACTTTTGAAGCATCATTAACTTCTCCAGTTCTTGAGTAATATATTCTCTTAACTAAATTCCATTGATATAATTTATCTCTATATCTATAGTACTTAGTAGTTGATAATGTTTTGAAATTCTCATAAGGAATATCACTCTTCCAGTATGTTTCAACTGGTCCTAATATATCGCCACCTTTTTTTGCTTCCATTGGTACGAATTTAAATTCTACATATGTTTCATCTGCTACTATTGTGTTGCCTTGTCTTAATGAATCATATTTTTCATCTGAATTGTATTCAATACATGAAAGCCATGGTGTATATTGTTTTCTTTCATCTTCTAACATACATACTTTAACATATGTTGTACTTTGATTACAATTTTTAAACTTATTAGCTTCGATAAATTTTTCATCTACTAATGTTTGTAGTTCAACTATTGAACATTCACCAGGAACATTTGGATTTTCATCATAATGTGATGATAAATAATTTTTTCCTGCTGCTAGTAGCTCACTTTCATAATTAATTTTTGTCTTATCGTTATCTGGTGTCTCAGGTTCACTTGGTTTCTTAGAACAACTTGTAACTAGATAAATGATTAATATTATAGCAATCACTACCATTAAAACTATTAGTATTCTTCTAATCAAACTAGTGTTACTACCCTTGTCATCATCGTAACCATAATTATCATAATTTTTTGCCATTTAAAACTCCCTCTTCTCTTAATGACATTTATCATTAATAATTGTATCATAATACCACTCTTAAAACAAGTGAATTATGCTATTTTTTCTAGTGTTTTATTCACTATTTTCTTTCAATAGAATTCATATCTAATCTTAATGTTTTTGGTTCTTTATTATCAATTCTATTTAATAAATCTGATTTTAAAGTATGTAATGTAAATAATGTATCCATTCTACTCTTAGTTGTTGTTGATCCATTATATCTAAGTGGACTTCTTTTCTTTCTAGCATCGTAGTATTTTAAGAATAATCCAAAATCTCTTTTTCTTCTAGCACTTATTTGATAATTTCCTTTTTCATTTCTATATACTGTTCCATCTTGTTCTCTTTCAACAATTAGTTTTTTATATAGATCAACAGCTATATAGTAAAGATTAATTGGATCATATCCTTGATTTTCTACTCTATCACAATAAACATATAATTGTTCAACACATTCACTAATAGCATGATATGCACTAAATTCATTAGCTAAATCCTTAAAGAATCCAGTATCTCTTTTATTAGCATGATACATTAAACATTTTTTAATAAAAGTATCATCAATATATTTAACATCGGTACTATATAAAACTGGAATATATTTAATACCATATATTAAAGGTTTATCTTGACCAGGTTCTTCATTTTGTGTTTCAAAGTAAGCAATATTGATATCAGGTTCATAACCTTCATTTGTTTTTAATTGTGGTGCAAATAACATTTCTAATTCATCTTTATTAAATTTACTTGTAAAACCATCTATTTCACTAATAGTACTTTTACCAGTTAATTTATGATATAAATGAATATTAACGTAATAATAACCCTCAATTTCTTCCACAGAAATATTACCACAAATATACTTTGCGGTTAATCTTTTATTGTACTTTCTAATGTCATCTAAAGCTTTATCTAATGCTGCTTTAGTAGTATACATTCTCTTCTTAGTGTCACAGTACTCAACAATCATATATCTCTTGGTTTCTTTTTTCATGTGCTCCTCCCCCTTTAAAATCGAGCATATTATACCAAAAAACAATAAAAAAGTCAATTTTTACTTTACTTAAATTGTTTTTTATGTTAAATTATATTTGGCTTAAAAAGAGGAGGCATAGTAAAATGGCAAAAAATATTTCAAATAGAAGTAATATGAGTGCTCAAAATAGACCTTTTTCACTAAAGGCAACTAAAAAAACTCAAAAAGTTAATTTACAACCTACTGTTGTTGATGGTAAAAAGGTTAGATTATCTACAAAAGAGATAAGAGCAATAAAGAAGAATAAATAAGTCAGTTATACTGATTTTTTTATTGCAATAAATAAAAATGAGTTACATTTGTAACTCATTTTATTATTTCTTGTTCTAATATTAAATCAATATCGTATTCGTCTTTTACTTTTGATTTTATTTCTTCAATTAGTTTAACTACATCTTCTTGATTAGCATCTTTATTGTTAATAATGAAGTTTGCATGTTTGAAACTAACCATAGCATCATTAACACTATATCCTTTTAATCCTAAATCATCAATTAGTTTACCAGCTGAAGTACCTTCTGGATTTCTAAATACACTTCCTGCTGATGGATGTGATAAATCTTGAGATGCTATTCTTTTATTAGTTCTTTCAGTAACTAGTGCTTTTAATTCTTCTTTGTTACCCTTTTCTATCTTTAATTTACATGAAAGAATAGTATATTCTTTATGTTCTTTTAACATAGATGTTCTATATCCATATTTTAATTCTTCATTTGATAATTCAATTACTTTTTCACCATCAAATACTTCTGCACTAATTAAAATATTGCTAACATCACTACCAAAACATCCAGCGTTCATATAAACACTACCACCAATAGTACCAGGTATTCCTGTTGCAAAATCAAGTCCTGCATAACCCATATCAGTTACTTTAATAGCAAGAGCATTTATCATTACTCCACATTCAGCATATACATAATTTTCACGAATCTCATAATTATTTAGACCTCTAGTATAAATAACTACTCCATCATAATGAACAGGTAAAATAATATTAGATCCATTTCCTAAAATAAAATATTTAATATTATTCTTAATTATATATTCTATTAATTTTTTAAACTCTTCTACATTTTTTGGTTTAGCAAAATAATCACAAGTACTATTAAGTTTATATGTGTTATATTTTTTTAAATCAAAATTCTCTTCTATTTCGCAAATACTAATTAATTCTTTTTTCATTTTAGATACGCTTCTATATTATTGCTTCCTTCAATATAGTCCTTAATTCTTCCATTAGATATTTTTATTAATGTTCTACCATTTATTTTAAGTTCATTACTTCTTAAAGCTTTCTTATTACCTTTATCTGAAGCATAAACACTATTCTCATTCTTACTCATATCAACTTTATATACAGGTAATTTAGATTCACCAAGTAAAGTATTAATATACATATCATGACTAATATTAGTACTATAATCATCAAACATTACTAAATATACTTTATCACTTCTATTAAATACTGTTCCTACATTAATATATTCATAATCTATTTTGTTTTCTTTAGTTGGTGCTGTATATCCAGCTTGAAATACTCCAAGTTTTTCCATTCCATATACACCTAAATACATTAACCCTAAAAAAATACCAACGCTAATGAATATTTTAATAGTACTTTTAAAAGCATCATCTTTATTCAATGTTGGATCATATTTATTTCTTTCTCTTTTTCTACTTTTGTATTTGATATTCATTCCTTTTTTTGCCATAAACTCATCTCCGTACTAAAATTATAACATAGTTTTTCAGTTTATATCAATTATTTGTTGATTTTTAAATATTTTTATTATATAATTTAAGACGTATTTAAGTGGCAGTACTATACGTAGTTGTAACGTGTTTCTTGAAAATAATTAGTAACCTCTGCCAAGGTGAACATTTTATAGAAACTCCCTATGATGAAATATAGATGAGCCTTTTTATACAATATTATGAAAAGGAGGAATAAATATGAGATATACAGGTCCTATATTTAAAAAATCAAGAAGATATGGTTTTTCTACTCTTGAAACTGGTAAAGAATTAAGACGTAAGAATCAAGCTCCTGGTATTCATGGAACTTCTAGAAAGAAATTAAGTGAATATGGAGTTCAATTACAAGAAAAACAAAAAGTTAGATTTATGTATGGCCTTTCTGAAAAGCAATTAAGAAAGACTTTCGAAACTGCTGGTAAAATGCAAGGTATCCACGGTTACAATTTATTAGTTCTACTTGAAAGTAGACTTGATAATTTAGTATATCGTATGGGATTTGCTAAAACTAGACGTGCTGCTAGACAACTAGTTAATCACGGTCATATTACTGTTGATGGTAAAAGAGTTGATATTCCATCTGCAAGAGTTAAAGTTGGAAGTACAATTTCTGTAAAAGAAGCTTCTTTAGATCATCCAGTTATTAATGAATGCTTAAATATGGATATTAACATTCCTGCATTCGTTAGTGTTGATAAAGCTAAAAAGACTGGTACTTATTTAAGATATCCAGAAAGAGAAGAATTAAATTCAGAAATTAATGAAGCTCTTATCGTTGAATTCTACAACAGATAATAAAAAAAACCACAATTTTGTGGTTTTTATTTTGGCTCATTAATGTTATAATAAAATACATAACAAATGGAAAGAGATTAATATGAAAGAAGAAAAAGATTGGATTAAACTTGATAATGCTGCTACTATATATCCAGCTATATTAAAACGTAAATATGCACCATTATTCAGATTAACAATAACACTTAGTGAAGAAGTTGATAAAGACATATTATCTGAATCACTTAATTATATATTAAAAAGATTCCCTACTTTTACATATACTCTAAAAGAAGGATTTTTTTGGTGTTATTTAGAAAAAATAAAAACCAATCCTAAAATAGAAAAAGATTCAGTTAATCCAATGATAAGACGTGACTTTGATAAAAAATACTTATTTAGAATAAGAGTATATAAAAAAAGAATTGCTATTGAATACTTCCATGCTCTAACAGATGGTACTGGTGGTATAACATTTTTGTTATCATTAACAAGTGAATATCTTCATAGAAAGTATAAAATGAGAAAAGAATATACACCACTTATTCTAAATATAGAAGATACTCCTAGTGATGATGAATGTAATGATGCATTTTTAAAATATGCTAATCGTAAAGGTGCTCTAGATCATGAAAAAAGGGCTTTTCATTTAAGTGGTACTAAAATAAATGATAATATGATTAATATTATCACTGGAATTCTTGATACTAATGAAGTTAAAAAAATAGCAAAAAAACATAATGCTACTATAACAGAATATATAACTGCTGTTTTGTTATTAAACTTACAAAAAATGTCTAATAATACTAAAAAAGAAATAAAAGTGTCTATTCCTATTAATTTAAGAAATCTGTATGATACTAAAACTCTTAGAAACTTTTCTTCTTATGTTAATATTGGTATTACTAATGAAAAAGAATATGAATTAGATGAAATAGTAAAAATAGTTAAAAAACAATTAAAAGAAAAAACTAAAGAAGAAAAATTAAATGCTAAAATAACAGGAAATGTTAAATTAATGAAAAACTTCTTTATAAGAAGAATACCAATGTTTATAAAAAAACATATTATGTCATTCATAGAATCAGTTATGGGAGATGGTTATATTACCACTACTCTATCTAACTTAGGTAATATTGAATTACCTAATAATATGAAAAAATATGTAACAGATATGAACTTTATCTTAGGAAAATCAAGAGGAAAAACACATGGTACTACTATGGTTGGATATAATAATAAATTATATATAACATTCTCAAGAAATATAAAAGAATCAGAACTTGAAAGATTATTCTTTACTACTCTTTCTAAAGAAGGTCTTGATATTTTAATAGAAAGTAACAGGTGATACTATGTATTGTAAAAAATGTAATGTAAGATTAAAAGAATACTTAAATGAATGTCCACTTTGCCATACTAAAAAAAATAGTATAGATGATGAATCTAATCCATATGATACATATGTTGAAAACTTTCAAACAAGAGTAAATATAAAATACTTTTCAAAGTTAATAGTAAAACTATTAATATATATATCATTAATTACACTACTAGTTAATATAATTGTTAATAAAACAGTAAACTGGTCATTATATGCTATTGCATCTAGTTTCTATGTATGTTCATTTTATTCATATATTATTTTAGAAAATAAAAAAAGTGCATTTATAATTAACATGCTATCACTTGAAGTATTATTATTTATGATTTCATATCTAACACATAGTACTTCTTGGTTCTTATGTTTAGTAGGTCCAATTATTCTAATGGTGACATGTTTTATATTATTAAATATATACTTATCAAGATATAAAAACATGCTTAAAAACTTCTCAGTTATTCTTATGTATATAGCATTAATACTATTCCTATTAAATGGATTAATTAAAGTATATAAAACAGGACTATTTAATATTACTTGGTCTATTTATTCAAATATTCCAATCATAATAATAAGCTTTATACTATTTGGTTTATCATTTAATAAAAAGATACAAAATGAATTTGAAAAGAGATTCTTTATATAAAAAAACAGTAATTATTAATTACTGTTTTTTATTGTGGATCATTTTGATTCTTATATGCTATTAAAGTATTCTTTAGTAGCATTGCCACAGTCATAGGACCTACTCCACCTGGTACAGGTGTTACATAAGATGCAACACTTTCTACATCAGGATTAACATCTCCATATATTTTCTTTTCTATTCTAGTAATACCAACATCTATAATAACAACACCTTTTTTAACCATAGTTTTATCTATTAAATACTTATGTCCTGTTGCTACTATTAAAACATCAGCATCTTTAGTATAATGAGCTAAATCCTTTGTTTTAGAATGACATATTGTACAAGTAGCATTTCTTTTTAAACACTCTATCATAATAGGTTTACCTACTAGATTGCTTCTACCTACTACTACAACATGTTTTCCTTCTAAATTAATTTTATAATAATCAAATATTTCTATAATACCCATCGGAGTACATGGAACAAATCCACTCTCTCCCATTAGTAATCTACCTTGTGATGTATCAGTAAGTCCATCAACATCTTTTTCTGGACTTATTTCATTTATAATCTTTTTTTCATCAAAACCATCTGGTAATGGTAATTGAAGTATAATTCCATTAACAGTTTTTTCTTTGTTTAATTCCCTTATTTTCTTTATAACTACTTTTTCTTTTACACAATCAGCATAGTCAAAATGCATCATACTCATACCAACATATTCACAAGCTTTTCTTTTGTTTTCAACATATACTTTACTTGCTTCATCATCTCCAATTGTAATAACAGCTAATATTGGAGTTACATGATATGAATCAGATCCAGCTTTTACCTCGTCTTTGATTTTACAACTAAGTAGCTTTCCATCTAATATTTCCATTAAGCCTCACCTTCAAAATATGATACAAATTTTATACTATCTATTATTACATCACTTGTAGGTTTATCATTTTCATCAGTTGCAACACTTGCTATATTATCAAGAACATCAAATCCAGTTAATACTTTACCAAATGAAGCATAATTGCCATCTAAATATGTAGCATCCTTTTGAACAATAAAGAATTGACTTGATGCTGAGTTATAACTTTCATCAGTTTCCTCTTCGAAAACAACTCTAGCCATTGATAATACTCCTCTCTTATGAGAAATATCATTAACTACTCCATTGTTAATAAACTCACCTTTAATTGTTTCTTCACTTCCACCAGTTCCTGTTGCTGTTGGATCTCCTGTTTGAATCATAAAGTCTTTCATTACTCTATGGAAAGTTAATCCATCATAGAATTTTTCCCCAACTAATTTTTTAAAGTTTTCAACAGTTCTAGGAGCAACATCTGGATATAATTCTGCAAGCATTGCTCCATAATCATGAACAAGTATTAAAACTAAATCTGTTGGTGTTTTACTTTCTACTAGGCTAACATCTTCAACACTATATATAGTTGTTCCATCTTGTTCTCTTACTGAATAATTCATACCCTCATCTCCTGTATTTAATGCTATTACCCAAATGATAAAAGCAAATGCTAATATTAGTGCTATATATGTAAATATTTTCTTTTTCATTTCTTCACCTCGTAAACTATTTTATCATAAAGATAAATTAATTACCAAATAAAAAGAATACTTTTATGTATTCTTTTAATTTTATATACTTTATGGAGTATAGCTGCATACATGATCACTGCTTAAACTGTGACTGCTAGAACTACATATCCAATTAGAAGCAACAGGATTAGAATATCCAGATGGGCAGTTATAAACACTATTAACCCAAACATAACATGTTCCACCGCTCGCGTAACCATTATTAGGACAATTTCCATAACCCGTACCTTCTTCAGCGCAGTTTCCTATTCTATAAGTTCCAATGTGGCTTGCATTACATACTGTAAACACAGCTGGACAAGATGTTGCGTTTTCTACAATAGCACCTCCTCCTGATCCAAAGGTTCCATCTGCATTTTTCCAACAACTATATGGTTGATATGAATATAATTGGACAGTTGGTCTTGTTCTGCTACAACGCCATTGATTAGGTGTTGCATCATATTCACATTTTCCAGTAGAAGCATTATATGTATGTCCGCTTTGGCATGAAACAGCCCATATTGCATACATTGTACCTCCAAACGTTGAAGCATCATATGCAACTCCTGATGTAAAATTAGCACCTGCTGCATATTGTGTTCCACTTGTACTTCCTGCTGCCCATTTAGAAAATGCATGGCCCGTTTTTGTAAATCCGTTAGTAGCAAGTGTTACAGATTGACTACTTGTTGTTGTTGAATTTGTATTTAGATAAATTGTCTTTGTAGTAGCAGATGTGCTTCCACCTGAATTACCATTTCCATTATAACTTATTGTTAGTGTTCTACTATATACTGAATAATAATTTGCTGTTGTTCCTATTGTTATTGATACTCCTGTTTGAGCATAATCGTATTCTTTTGTTAATGAAGATGTATCATCTCTCCATCCTAATTCTGTCCAGTTTGCTATATTTTGTGAATCATCTACATTTCTTAATGTAAATGTCCAGGTTGTTGGTAAACTTGCTGTATTTGTATTATAATACGCTGTTACTGTAATAGGATTATTTGTTGCTTTATTTACTCCACTATGGAAGTTTGCTGTTGTATCTCTACTATATACTGCATAATATGTTAACGCTGTTGCATTATAAGTAGGTGTTATGCTTCCTGCTGCTTGAGTCGAAGTATTTGCCGTTGTATCAGTTCTATATCCAAGAGTAGTCCAGTTATTAATAGACGTTGGTGTTGGTAATGTTACCGAAGTTATATTTGATGTTGTTCGTGGATTATAGTATTGCGTATAAGTATTTGTTGTTGCTTTATTTACTCCACTATATACTGTTATTGTTCTTTTAAAAACTGCATATAATTTAACTACTCCATTTGCAATACTCGTTAAATTAACAACACTTTGAGAGTTTGAATATGTTCTATCTGTTCCACTAACTGATGTACTCCATCCTGCAAATGTCCATCCACTTGGTGGTGTTCCACTATATGCTGTTAAATTTTGAGGTTGATCATATGTATGTGAACTACTTGTTAATTTTGTACTTCCTGCACTTGAAGCATTATTTCCTTGGTAATACTCAACTGTATATGTGTTTGCGGTACATACATTACCACCTAATGTATATCCATCTTTACATGAAGCTATTGTACATTCATTTGTTAATTCATTTGTATTTTCATTCCATACTGCTGTTTTCCATTCTAATACATGTTCATTACTATTTGGACAAGTAGCA
>CAMIXH010000009.1 GCA_946402735.1 uncultured Mycoplasmatota bacterium
TATTTCCTACTACTTACCACAGCATTGTTTGTATTTTTTCCCTGAGCCACATGGACATGGATCATTTCTTCCTACTTTTTTTGCTACTTTTTTAGGGGTTGATTTTACTGATTCTTTTCCATCGTTAGTTCTAATATTCTTTACTTCTTCTCTTTCAATATTTTGTCTAACTTCAGCATTAAGTAAGAAATTAGATATTTCTGCTTCTGTTGATGCCATCATATTATCAAACATTTGGAAACCTTCTAATGCATATACTTGAAGCGGATTACTTTGAGCATAACCTCTAAGACCAACACCTTCTTTTAAAGCTTCCATTTCATCTAATTGATTCATCCAGTTCTTATCTAATATCTTTAATGAAATAGTCTTTTCAAAATCATCTTGTATTTCTTGTGGAACATCTTCTAATTTCTTTTTATAATCTGCAATAACTATATCATAAATATAATCTTCTATTTCTTGTACACTTTTATCTTCAAAGTCTTTCTTAGTTAATTTCTTTCTCTTTAATAAATGTGCATTAAATTGTTCCATTATATTATCTATATCATTATCATTTAATCTGCCATCTGCATCTAAATGAGAACCAACAATATTATTAACAAATGTTCTAAATGTTTCTAATACTCTTTCTCTAATACTATCATTATCAAGTATTTCATTTCTTCTATCATAAACAATTTCTCTTTGTTTAGAAATTACATTATCATAATCTAGTAATGCTTTTCTTCTATCAAAGTTAAATCCTTCTACTTTCTTTTGAGCTGATTCTATACTATTAGAAATCATTTTATTTGATATAGCTTGATCTTCTGCAAAGCCAAAATTTTCCATTATTGATTTCATTCTATCAGAACCAAACTTAATCATTAAATCATCTTCCATAGATACAAAGAATCTTGTAGTACCTGGGTCTCCTTGTCTACCAGCACGACCACGAAGTTGGTTATCAATTCTTCTTGAATCATGTCTTTCAGTACCAAGTACAAATAAACCTCCAAGTTCTCTAACTCCAGGACCAAGCTTAATATCAGTACCACGACCAGCCATGTTAGTTGCAATTGTAACAGCATTCTTTTCACCAGCATGTTCAATGATATGAGCTTCTCTTTCATGATTCTTAGCATTTAATAATTCATGTTTTACTCCAGCTTTTGTTAATAATTGTGATACTACTTCAGATGTTTCTACTGAAGCAACACCAACTAATATTGGTCTTCCTGTACTATGTATTTCTTTAACTGTTCTAACAAGTGCTTTATATTTACCATTTAATGATGAATAAATTAAATCAACTTGATCATCTCTTATAACTGGTTTATTTGTTGGAATACATACTACATAAGTATTATATATATTTTGAAATTCTTCTTCTTCAGTTTTAGCTGTACCTGTCATACCAGATAATTTATTATACATTCTGAATAAATTTTGGAATGTAATAGTAGCTAGTGTTTTAGTTTCTTCATTGATAGTAACATTTTCTTTTGCTTCTATTGCTTGATGTAATCCTTCACTAAATTGACGACCATACATTAAACGACCAGTAAATGTATCAACAATAATTACTTTATCATTTTCAACTACATAATCAACATCTCTTTTAAAACCATAATTTGCTACTAATGCTTTATCTAAATTATGAACCATAACACTATTCTTAATATCATAAAGGTTTTCCATATTAAGTAATTTTTCAGCATGTTTAACGCCTTCTTCAGTAAGTGTTACTCTCTTAGTTTTTTCATCAACTACATAATCTTCTATCTTTAATGATTTAGCTACTCTATCTGCTTCTTTATAAATGTTAGCACTCTTAGCAGCACCACCAGAAATAATAAGTGGTGTTCTAGCTTCATCTATTAAAATTGAGTCTACTTCATCGATAATAGCAAAGTTAAGTCCTCTTTGAACTCTATTTTCTTTTCTAACTGCCATATTATCTCTTAAGTAATCGAAACCAACTTCATTATTAGTTGAATATGTAATATCAGCATTATATGCTTCTTGTTTTTCTTTAGCACTCTTATCTCTCACATTAATACCAACACTAACACCTAATAAATCATATATTGGTCCCATCCATTCAGCATTACGAGTTGATAAGTATTCGTTTGTTGTAATAACATGAACACCAAGTCCACTTAATGCATTAAGATAAGCTGGTAATACTGTTGTTAAAGTTTTACCTTCACCAGTTTTCATTTCAGCAATATTACCTCTATGAATTGCTACTCCACCTATTAATTGAACTCTAAATGGTTTTTCACCAATACCTCTATAACATGCTTCTCTAGCAAGAGCAAATGCTTCTGGTAATATATCATCTAATGATTCACCATTTTGAACTCTTTCTTTAAATTCTTCAGTTTTAACTTTAAAATCTTTATCTTTTAATTTTTGCATGTCTTCATCTAAAGCTTCAATCTGATCAACTATTTTATCTATTCTTTTTAATTCTTTTGTTTCATAATCAAATAAGTTTTTAAATAATCCCATGATGTCTTCCTCCTAGAAAATATTATACCATATTAAAACCCAATAAAAAAGAGCATTTCTGCTCTTAATTAGCCTCTATTATACCGTAATCTCCATCATTACGTTTATAACAAACACATATCTTATCAGTCTCAACATTTTTAAATACGAAGAATGTATGACCTAATAATTCCATTTGAGTAATTGCTTCTTCTTCATCAATTGGTTTTAAGAAAACTTGTTTTCTTCTAACTATATTTTGTTCTTCTTCTTCAAAATATTCTTCTATTTCTGGAACATACTCTTCTTTAACTGTTCTCTTTGTATCTTGAATTTTATCTTTATATTTCTTTAATTGTCTTTCTAATTTATCTAAAACTAAGTCTATAGCAGCATACAAATCCTCATGAGTTTCTTCTGCTCTAACATTATATTTTCCACTCCAAATAGTAACTTCTACTTTTTGTTCTTTTCCTTTTGCTGAAATAATTGCTTTAGCCTCAGCACTTTCATTAAAGTATTTTTCAACCTTAGATATTTTTGATTTAATGTAATCTTCAATTGCTGCAGTAACATCTATCTTGTTACCACGAATATTATATTTCATATATATTCCTCCTACTTAAATAATAACATAGATTAAATATATTATCTACAACTTTACAGTATATTCTACATTATGTTTTACAAATAAAAACACTATATTTAAAATAGTGTTCTATTTACTTAATATTCTTTCTTTTTCTTTTTCAAATTCTTCTTTTGTTAATACCTTTTCTTTATATAACTTGTTTAATTTCTCTAGTTCATCATATTTATCATTGCTCTCTTTTTTAGGAGTAGTAGAACTAAACAAATTTGGATTTTCCATTCCGATATAATATATTATTCCAAGTACTCCAGATACTGTACAAACAAATATGAATACTATAGACCATACTAATACTGTATCTTTATTATTATCTATTTCATTATCATTCATAGTTGACAAGTCTCTAAATTTAATACCACCTATTATAGCTGGTATTCCTATTACTGCTCCTACTATTGTTAAGCAAGAAAGTATACCAATTACAATAGCTATAATTCCACCTACATTTAATAACGTTTTATCTCTCATCAAAACCCTCCTATATATTTAATACTTTATTTACTCTTCTAATATGTTTTTCTTCAGTAGATGGCATAGTATTAATAAAGTTATCTAGTATTTCATCTAAATTTTCAGTATATTCAGCAAGAGTCATAACATTTGCTCTATTATGTTCTCTACATAAAGCCGCTTCTTTTGGTGTATTAACTTTAGCTGCTAAAATATTTTTAACTTTATTAGCTGCAATACTCATACCAATACCAGTACCACATACTAATATACCCAAATCAACTTCATGATTATTTATACCATTACATAACTTAATAGCATAATCAACATAATCAACGCTTTCTTCTTCATTAGTACCATAATTAACATAATCTATACCATGATCTACAAGATATTTAATTATTCTTCCTTTTAATTCAACACCACGATGATCATTAGCTATTCCTATTTTCATATTTACTCCTTTGTTATACAATTTACTACTTTAGTTTTAGCTATTAAATCATGAAGCCCTCTTCCATCTTGTCTATAAATAACCATACCAAATGTAACAAATAATAATCCCATTTCTAATACTTCAATAAACATACTTACTCTACCAAAAGCAGCTTTATTTAATATAAATATTGCTAGTAATGAAAGTGTAGAAGTACATAAACTATTTATTATTAAACTTCTCAATACATATTGATAGAATTTAATTTTACCTTTTTCAGATTCTACTTTTATTCTTAATACTTTTTTACCAAGAGTAGCTCCATTAGTATAATATTGAAATACTACGAAGTATAAAAATATAATAACTAAAGATATTAAACTACTATATCTTCCATAATAACATAGATTATATGTTAATGTTTGATATGTTTCACTATTTAAAATATTTTTTGCTTCTTTAGGATCTAAACCATTATCCAAAAACTCTACATATTCATCATATGATTCATTATATTTTTCCATAGTTGGATTAATATATTTTATATTTGATAATGCAGATACAATTATTGAAACAATCATCATATCAATTATAAATGCACCTATTCTTCTTAATGTTGGCTTTTTCATTTTTGCTCTCCATTCTCTTGTGCGGGTTGTGTAGCTTGCGTTGCTTCTGGAGTAGGTGTTTCAGCTTTTTGTTTTGGTTTTTTAAATAAGAATGAGAATAATTTAGATTTTCTCTTTAATATACCTTCAACATCATACTCTTTATTTATATCCCATAAAATAGAATTACATAAATCATATAAACTTCCTTCATTAACAGTATACTCTGCTAAATTAATTTCATCATCATCAATTACTAAAGGTACTCTTCCTGAGAAATTAATCTTTAATAATTCTTGTTTTGCATTATAAAGCATTCTTTCAAACCCATATAATGACGTTATAAACATACTAGCATTATTTTCATGAATATATGTATCTAATGCTCCTATTACTACATCTATCTTTTGAAGTCTATCTTTTATTTCTTCAAAACTCTTGCATGAATCTATTTCATAATTAATAATATATAATTCATTATCATATTTTTTAATAGTTTCAATTACTTTTGTAGCATCATATATAAAACCATCATCAGTAGGTAAATATTTTAAAGATTCATCTACTTCATTTCTTAAACCAGTTAAATAATAATTAATAAATGAACATTTATCTTTAGTATCCATTACTAAACATCTAGCTTTAATAGTCTTTAATGAATTCAATGTATAATTAGCAGAAACAGCAAAATTATACATAAATGGTAATGGTTTTTCTGCCTTAATTGGGAATAAAGAATAGAAAGGAACATTATCAAAATTTAATTGTCTAAATTTTTGAGCATATAATTCATTTCTAAAATTTGTTATATCTATATTATTATAATTAAATACTAATACTTGATCATTTTCTTCAAATCTATATGTTGGTGTTACAGAGAATGTTCTAGTTTCTCTTGGTATCATTCTTGTTTGAACTTGTACTTCTACTTTTTTAGATAAATCTTTCCACTTTTCACCAAACTCAGTAATAAAGTTTTTAGCTAAATCTTTACAGTTTGCTAAATCATATAGATTACTTTCTCCAGTTACAACACCTATTTTTACATTAGCTCCTGCTTCATAGTTTAAAGTATTTAATCCTTTATCAATACTTTCATAATCATTAACTGAATTTTGACATAATACTAAATGAACAAATATTTTTTGAATAGTTTCTCTTTGTAATTCTCTTATAAATAGTAATAATTGTTCAATAGTTTTATCTGAATCCCAAAAACATAATATGTGTAATCTTGATTTTAAATTATTAACTTGAGCTACTATATATTTAAATACTTGATTATCTCCAATTGATGCATTAAATAAATTATTTTCAATTAAAGTATAAGTTAATGGATAATTAATACCCATACTAAAATTTCTATAAGCACTCTTATATTCTAAATAATTATTAGGTATAGAAACAAATATTTTTTCACGAGTAAGTCTATCCATATTAGGCATTAATTCTGTTGAATAAACACTATATGAATCAGCTTTCTCTATACCAAACCCATTAATTAATAATAAAATATTCTTTTTCATATTATATTCTCCGTTATGATTATATCATTAAATGTAACATTTTTAAACACAATAAACAATATATTACGTAAATAAAAAAGAGAAAGTTATTTGCTTTCTCCTAATGTTACTTTAAATGTTTTTTCTTCTGTTCCTCTTATTACTTTTACATCAACTTCTTCACCAGGATTATGTTTATACAAATAGTATCTTAATTTAGCAACATTATCAACTTTGTCATTTCCTATTTGAACAATAACATCTCCTTTTTGAATTCCTGCTTTTGAAGATGGACCAGATGCATCAAATACAATTACACCTGATGTAATAGATGAATCAATAGATATTCCATTTTTTAATAAAGTATAATATGAAGTTGATAAATCACCCATACTAATACCTAGATAAGCTCTTTTAATTTCTTCACCAGTAACTACTTTATTTGCATATTCAAGAGCATCTTCAATTGGAATAGCAAATCCAATTCCTTCTATTTCGTTTTGAACAATTTTTAATGAATTAATACCAATTACTTCTCCACTAACATTGCATAATGGTCCACCACTATTACCTGGGTTAATTGCTGCATCAGTTTGCATAACATTCATTATCCAATCTGCTTGTGAAGATGAAACTGATACTTCAACCATTCTATTTTTACCACTTAGAATTCCTCTAGTTACTGTTCCCGCATATTCAGCATTCATTGGTGATCCTATTGTGAAAACTGTATCACCAACTTTAGCCTTTTCACTGCTTCCTATTTTAGCAACAGCACTAACATATTTTTTATCTATTTGTAAAACCGCAATATCAGCATATTCATCACTACCTAATACTTTAACTGGTATTGTTTCTCCATTAGCAAGTATTACTTTAACTTGTCCTGCTCCTTCTATAACATGATGGTTAGTCATAATATAACCTTCTTCACTGTATATGAAACCAGAACCAATACTAGATAGTTTATTCTTTTTATAATTTTCTACTACTACAACAGCATCAGATATATTTTCAATACCATCAGAAATACCTTTTTCATTAACTGTTACTTCTTTTTCTATTTTAGTTTGTACTTCAGTACCATTTGTATTTTTACCCATAAAATAATACATTCCATAAGCACCAATACCAATAGCTATTAGCATACTAAAAAAGTATCCAATAAATTTTTTCATGAATCCTCCTATTTAATATAAGATATTTGTTTATAATTTTCTGGGAATCCCATTCTATATAATATTTTTTGTACATCTATAGATTTCAATTTTGAACTTAACCATTCAATTTCATAATCTATTTCATTCATCATCATTTTAAAATCAGAATATGTAAGTACATTTTTTAATATAATTATTAAAGCAAATATATCATTTTTACCATATATATATTCACCATCAACTTTAGGTATATTTAATTCAGAATGTATTCTTGAATCATTAATAGCTTTTTGAGTTATATGATTATATAGAATATCTTCATGAGCACATAAATTTCTATAATTAGATAGAATTGATAAATAATCTTCTAAATCATCAGCACCAATATTTTCATAATAAGAAGCTATTTCATCTTTATCTTCTTGTTTTAGTATTGAAAATAATTCTCCCATTAAACCAAAACTTAATACTTTAACTCCAACCCATAATGGGATATAACCATAGTTATTAATATAATGACTAGTAGCTGAATGTTGATATCCATTTATTCTAATTTGTCTTTTAACTTTTCTAATTAAATCATTTATTTGTCTAGTTTTTTCTCTATTTCTATCAAAGTTTTCAGGATTTAAATAATCTTTTTCTTTATAACCATATTTTCTACTTAATACATAACTGAATATAGATTTATAGTTGTTTTCTACTATCAAGACATTCTTAAAAATGATATTTCTAAAATATCTATCAAAAGTAAATAAAGCATGTAATTCTTCAAATGTAGAACCATCTATGAATCTTTTAGATCCAGTTACTAGGAAAGGTGAACGATATCCATTTAAGAAGAAATAGTTTTCTCTTAAAAGAATAGACTTAGCCTTATCATAGTCAGTAATAGTTAAATTTTTGCTTTTTAAAATATCCAATTGTTCTTCAATTGTTTTAAAAACCTTTGCCGCCATAGCCAACCTCTCCTATGATAAGATTATATCACTATTAATACTCTTTTTAAATACATTTTTTATAACTTAACAATATAAAAAGATATGTATGAAAACATATCTTATTTTGTTCTTTTATAATCTATTTCAAAATGCATACCATCATAACTTTTACCACTCCAATATCTTCCCCAATTAAATCCAAGTGGTTTGAATATTTTAACCCATAATACATAATTAATATTTCTTGTATCACTTTCACTTCCAAGTGCACTAATAAACTTTTCATATTGACTTATATCTCTTCCATATGGTTGGAAAGTCTTTCCATCAATTGTATATTTGTTACTTGGATTAACATCAATAGCAGTACCATATGCATGATTTGAAATACTCTTAGAATTACTAACAAATCTAACAACAGTTGGTCCACTAAATATTATCTCATCTTTATCATATACAATACCATCTATACCAGTAGTTGTTATTTGACAAATTTTTTCTTGTACTTTTTCCCATGTTGTTTTTGCTTTAACATGAACAGTCCATTTCATTGTTTTACCATTTGAACATGTTTTAGATACAGTTGTAAAATTAGCTTTTCTCCATTGTGGATCCATTTCTAAAGAATTTCTATTGCTTGTTGAATCTGGTTGCGAATCATAATATGCAAATGAACCAAATACCCCTCTTGAAGGAGAGCATTGTTGATATTTATCATGTTTATTGCATGATGTTGATCCACCCGGATCAACAATAGGATCACCTGCTGAACCAGAATCATCTACTGATGTAGATGCGCCTCCTGCACTAAGCATCCAATATATAACATCTGACACTTGGTCATTATTTTCATCTAATTTTAATACTTCACCTGGAACAGCTCCATGACCACAATTCATTTTTCTTACTTGATCACCTTTGCCAATAGAATTAAAGAAACTTTTTGTATTACTTAAAGCAGTTCCCGATTCTGAATAACCTTTCATAGGAATACTCTTAAAGTATTCTTTTGTTGCTGCAGATGGACTTGATGTATAACCACTAAGCATTACTATACTTGAAAAATAAGATTGATTAGCTGCTGCTACATGATATACTCCAGATCCTCCAAGTGAGTGTCCAATTAATGAAACATTTTTCTTATTAATATTATATTGACTCATTACTTCATCCATAATAGTTTTAACAGCACTTGTTACTTTAGAAGAATTCCAACTACCACTACTTAATTGTGGAGCAACTATTATAGCGGGTATATCTTTAAGACCTGTTTTATCCCAATTTTCAACTACTTTTAAAAGTCCACTACCTCTTAAAGTTCCAAAACCAGCTCCAACTTCTCCACTACCATGAAGCCATACTATCATTGGAATGCTTTGATTAGAATATTCACTAGGAACACATAATCCATATCTCATTCCTCCAGCATTCTTTTCTACAAAAGTACATTTTCCATACGTTTGAGAAGGATAACCAGATCCTCCACCCGGATTAAATTTTTGAGCACTTAATATATCAATTTGTTCTTTAACTGTTGCAAGTCGATCTAAAAACTCCTGTCTTTTTTCAGTATCTTTTACATTTGTTACATAAATCATCGCATTATTATAATCATTTATTTCAAAAGTTTCTTCTGCTCTTTCAACTAAATCGTTTTCGAACTCTATATGTGCCTGTGCTATTTGCTCTAAAGAAATATCCTTTAAACAATGTTTATATTCTCCATTATTTCCAGCGATAGATGCAATTACACTAACTAAAGTAGGTATAAAAAATATAATAACAGCTGCTACTACTTTTGCCACCATTGGCTTAGTAATTTTATTTAATTCCGAATTAGTTACAGCGCGCACTAAACCAATCATTGCACTTACCATTAAAAGTATTGGTACAACGATTCTAATAATCGTAACGACAATATTAACGATTCTTAATACTTCCATTACATTAGGCATATCGCAAATGTTTAATATCATTCTTTTCTCCTTTATATTTATTTTTTTATATTTTTACTACTTTAGTATCTATACTATCTTTAAATACGTAATATCTTTGATATAAGAATTCAGTTACAAAATTTAAAACCATATTAAGACCAGTAACTAAATACTCATTCCATCCAATTTCTGCTAAGTAATTACCAAGTAATGTACTAAGTGGAGTAAACACTAAATAATAACAAAATACTTTAAACATTGCTACTGGTACATTATTACTTGATTGAAAAGTAAACTTTCTATTTAAAGTAAAATTCCAAATAACAGATAAAACTAATGCTATTAAATAACAAGGCCAATAAGGTAGACCAGTAAATTCATTTAATAGTGCAAAACTCCCCATCTCAATAAGACCAGCACTTATTGAAAAAAATAAAAATTTTAAAGCTCTAAGTAATTCTTTCATCTTCTATTCACCACTATATAAATTATATCAAAATTAAAAATTATTTAAAATAAAAAATCGCATATTGCGATTTTTTTAGTACATTGAATATAATATTAACGCTTAGAGAATTGTGGTGCTCTACGTGCTTTCTTAAGTCCATATTTCTTTCTTTCCTTAATTCTAGCATCACGAGTTACCATGCCATTTGCTTTTAGTGTTGGTCTAGTTTCAGCATTAGCAAGCATTAAAGCTCTTGTAATACCTAATCTAATAGCTCCAGTTTGACCTGAAAAACCTCCACCTTTAACAACAATGTCAATATCAAATTTATCTTTTTGTTCAACTAATTCAAGTGGTTGAACTAAATCCATAACTAAAGTTTCATAAGGCATATAATCTTTAACATCTTTTCCATTAACAGTAATATTACCTTTTCCTGGAGTTAATGTTACTTTAGCTACACTTCTTTTTCTTCTTCCGATTGCAGTATATCTATTTTCTTTTGCCATATTACTTTACCTCTAATCTTTCTGGTTTTTGAGCTTCATGTTTATGATCACTTCCAGCATAAACAAATAATTGTCTATAGATTTGTCTTCCAAGTCTATTCTTTGGAAGCATTCCTTTAACAGCTCTTTCTACCATTTCTACTGGATATTTTTCTAGCATTGTTTTAGCATTTCTTTCTCTTAATCCACCTGGATATCCACTATGATTATAATACATTTTATCATTTAG
>CAMIXH010000010.1 GCA_946402735.1 uncultured Mycoplasmatota bacterium
CTATCATAGCAAGTGCTTCACTTTCACTAATACCTCTACTCATTAAATAGAATATTGTTTTATCTGATATCTTACCAATCTTTGCTTCATGAGAGAATTCTATATTATCAGTTTGTATATCATTAACTGGTATTGTATCAGAAACACTTATATCATCTAACATTAATGATTCACAAGATACACTAGCTTTAGAATTCTTTGCCCTCTTAGTAGCACGTACTAAACTTCTATATATACATTTTCCACCATTTTTAGAAATTGATTTAGCATTTATAACACAAGAAGTATTTGGTGCGTTTAATACAACTTTGCAACCATTATCAATAGTTTGAGTTTCACCAGCAAAAGATATACCAGTAAATTCTGATTTAGAGCCCTTTCCATTTAAAATACTCATTGGATATAACATAGATATATGTGATCCAAAAGAACCACTAACCCATTCTATAGTTCCACCTTCTTCAACTATTGCCTTTTTAGTATTTAAGTTAAACATATTCTTAGACCAGTTTTCTATAGTTGAATATCTTAAATATGCGTTCTTCTTTACATATAACTCTACACATCCAGCATGTAAATTATATTTGTTATATTTAGGGGCACTACATCCTTCAATAAAGTGTAAACTAGCTCCTTCATCTACGATAATTAGGGTATGTTCGAACTGTCCAGACTCTGGACTATTTAATCTAAAGTATGATTGAAGTGGCATATCGACATGTACACCTTTAGGAACATATACAAAACTTCCACCACTCCATACAGCAGCATGTAAAGCTACAAATTTATGATCAGTAATTGGTACTACTTTCATAAAGTATTCTTTGACTAAATCAGGATACTCTCTAACAGCACTTTCCATATCAGTGTAAACTACACCCAACTGAGCTAATTCTTCTTTCATACTATGATATACAACTTCAGAATCATATTGAGCGCCTACTCCTGCAAGAGACATTCTCTCACTTTCAGGAATACCTAATCTTTCAAAAGTATCTTTTATATCTTCTGGTACTTCATCCCAACTATTTGACATATTGCCTTTAGGACGAACATATGTAGAAATATCACCCATATCAAGTTCACTTAAATCAGGTCCCCATGTAGGCATATTTAATTTTTCATATGCTTCTAGACCCTTAAGTCTAATTTTCCTCATCCAATCAGGATCATTTTTTCTATTTGATATTTCTAAAACTATATCTTTAGTTAATCCTTTTTTAATTTTATATTGATAGTCATCTTTCTTTTTAAATTCATAAAAACTTCTATCAACTTCATTTATTTCATTCTTCATTTAAGTCACCTACTTTGTAAATGAAGAATATCCTTCTTTTTCTATTTTAGTTGCTAATCTCTTATTACCAGTAGTAACTATTTTTCCATCAACTAATACATGTACATAATCTACATCTAAGTTCTTTAATAAACTAGTATTATGAGTAATAATTAATACCGCATTCTTTTTACTAGCGAACATCTTTATACCTTTAGAAACAGTCTTAATAGCATCAACATCAAGTCCACTATCAGTTTCATCTAGAATAGCTAATTTTGGATTTAATACTAACATTTGAAGTATTTCATTTTTCTTTTTTTCTCCACCAGAAAATCCTACATTTAAACTTCTATTAGCATATGATTCTTTAAAATCCAACTCATCCATATAATCAACTACATTTTCCATAAATTCATAATAATTAATATATTCATTTGTAGTTTTATTCTTAGCAGTTTTTAAAAAATTTAATACTGAAATGCCAGGTACTTCTTCAGGAGATTGAAAACTCATGAAAATTCCTTTTCTAGCTATTTCATCAGTTTTAAGATTATTAATAATTTCTCCTTCAAACTTAATTTCTCCTGATTCTATTTTATATTCCGGATTATTCAATATAACATTAGCAAGAGTACTTTTACCAGCACCATTTGGTCCCATTATTACATGTATTTCACCTTTGTTAATATCTAAATTTAATCCTTTTAATATTTCTTTATCATTTACTTTAACATGTAAATCTTTAATACTTAGTAGTTTCATCACAATCACCATTCTTTCTAACAAATGCACACATTCTACAAGATTCATTCATAATATCAAAATTACAATCTAAATCACCTAGTCCAAATTCTTCATTAATATATTCTGATATTTTATGCAAAGACTTTTCACTTATTACATTTTTAATCTTTATAGCTTCACCTTCTGCATCATTTTCATCAATACCAATAACATCATGAAGAAGTATATATAAAATATCATAATCAGCTAATGCACGAGTCGCGAGTTTAGTACCCTCTTTAGTTAATTTAATTTCTCCATATGTTTCATATTCTATATACTTATTATCTTTTAATATATTTAATTGCTTAGTAACACTAGGCTTACTGCAATTCATTTTATTAGCTATATCTGTTACTCTAATAACACCCTTTTGTTTCATCAGAACATACATAGTTTTTAAATACTCTTCTGTAGACTTTGATATCATAATTACTCCTTTGTTAACCACAGTTAACATTTTACTTTATTTAACAATTTAAGTCAATAAAAAACTCTGAAATAATCAGAGTTAATTTATAATCATTAAGGTGTTCCAAATAATGTTTTACCTGATGTAGTATGTAATGCTATTGTTATATCTTGTCCTTCAGTTCTATTAGAACACTTATCATAAAGACTACCTTCAAAAATATCAAAATCTTTAACATTTTTATATACTAATTTCTTATCAGTAGCTTTATTCCAATCATCATCAACTAAATATTCATATACATTATTTTTATTATCTAAAACATATAAATACATAACGCCATTGCTTACATCCATAACAGTTCTAAATTCTTTTATGTTGCTAATACCAGCTAAATAGTACTTTTCAGATTTACGACCATTTTTAATTATTAATATTTTTCCATTAGATAATTTTAAATTATAAATATCATGTAAAATATTTTCATCTAAATCATATCTAGAATAATGAATTATATCATTTACATCTTTAGAACATTCATCTAAACAGCAATACATATTCTTAACAACAGAAAAATCTAATTTAGATACCATATTCTTACAAGCCTTAGAAGTAACCTCTTTTAATGATGTTTTTGTTCTTTGAATTGGAGTATCATCAATTGGAGCATCATCATATTCAGGTATTTCTTCTTTTGGTTTTTCTATTTCTTCTTTTTTAGGTTCTTCTTTCTCTATACAATTAGTTTTTTGATCTAATATTGGAGTATATACCATTCTTCCTAAAAAGAATCCAAAAACTCCAAATAACAATACAGCAAATACTATAACAATATATTCTTTTTTCATAATAAACTCCTTACTTTAATAATTTTATTTTACCTACTATTGGTAATTCTTTTGAACTATTATTATATGTAGTTATTATTCCATACATCATAGCAAAGAAACAAATACAATATGCTACATATGATATAAAACTAACCCATCCTGGAACGCTATCTTTTAACATTGTATTACTTGCAAATAACCATCCAAGAATTGTTGATGCTACTGATACAATAACATATCCAATAGTTATTAATAATGCTTGATTAAGATGGAATTTCATATAATTAGATTCTTTATATTTTCCAATTATCAAAAAGAATAAACATACTATAGGAATATAACCTAATAATGCTGACGTTTTATACTTTAGTATTTCTTGTTCACCAAATTCACCTTTGTGATCTTCAGTATTCATAAAATCTTCAACAGCATTAATTGTTTTATCAGCCATATCTGGTCCACCATTAGTACCCGGGCTAACTACATTTCCCTTAGCATCTATTGTTTCTCTCATTAAACTTGGTGCTGGTTGTTCTACAGGTTTTACCTCTTCTACTGGTTGTGGAGTTTGAGAAACTTGTGTTCCTAATCTAGAACGAGTATCTACTACTACAGGTTCACTCATAGGTGTTTGATTTATATTATTTAAATCTTGATTATCCATTTTATCACCCATTTTCTATTATAATTATATCAAATAATTATTAATAATACTATGTATTAATTTACAAATATGCTATAATTAACTAGTCAAGCAGGTGTGGCGGAATTGGTAGACGCAGCAGACTCAAAATCTGCCGGTAGCAATGCCTTGTGGGTTCAAGTCCCATCTCCTGCACCATATACAAACTAGACTTTTTATTAAAGTCTTTTTTTATGCTATAATTATTATAGTTATTAGGAGGATTATTATGCAAGAATCAACAGAAAGACTTTATATAAAAGATAATGTAATAGATTTTACTCAAGGAAGACTATATTCTGATTTAAGATTAATCAAAGCTAATCCACCTTATTTTTGCTTAAGAGTTGTAAATGGTGATATGAAAGAAAAAGAGTATTACTTTTATACTCTAGAAGAAGCAATTTATTTTAAACATAAATTAGCTAAATGTAAAACACTTGAGGATGTACAAAGTCTTTATGATAAACTTGTAATAATAGATAGTGCTGCTCCTAACTCACCAGTTAAAATCGAAGATAACAAAGCATTTTTAACAGAAAAAGAAATAAAAAATGCTATTATTAATTATTATGGTTCAAGAAGAGATCGTAGAGTTACAGTTAATAGAAGATTAACTTATAAAAATGGTCAATTAGATATAAAATTTTATAAAACAGAATACTTTGATTTTAATGGAATTCAACAAACTAAAATAAAACGTACTTTAACATATGATGATTTAAAAGCCGTATTTGATGATTTATTAAAATATGAAAGCTATGAATTAGTAGATTTTAAATATGTAGGTGGAGTCCATAATCCGGGTTATGCATTTTCTAACTATACTCCTCATTTTGATGGTATACAGTTATATGTTAAAGAAAGAGAAAAACCTATGAGATTAGACTTAAATAAAAGATTTATACCAAATGAATAATAGAGATAAATTAATAACTGATAAACTAAAAGAATTATCTACTTCTAAATTTAGAAGTAGTTTTCACTTACGTAAATACATGATTGAATATATTAATGAAAAAGGAATGGATACTGTTAAAAAACACACAGTTGATTTTATAGAACAGAAACTTTCTCCTGCATATCCAAATAATGATGGTAAACAAACTCCTATGAAAGGTCATCCTACTTTTATAGCACAACATGCCTGTGCCTGTTGTTGTAGAGGATGTTTAGAAAAATGGCATCATATTCCTAAAGGAAAAGAATTATCAAGAAACGAAAAGAATTATATATATCTATTACTTATAAAATGGATAGAAAATGAATATAAAAAAAGCACTATTAATTAGTGCTTTTTAAATATCAAATCTAATTTTTCTTTTATTTGATCTCTATTAAATGGTTTAGCAATATAATCATTAAATCCTGCTGCTAAGTATTTTTCTCTTGCTCCACTTACAGCATCAGCTGTAAGAGCAATTACTGGTGTATTAAAACTAGTATTTGTTTTTAAATTAGCTAGTGTTGTTTCACCACCCATACCTGGCATCATTATATCCATTAGTATTACATCATATGTTGAACCTGCATTTATTTTATCAATGCATTCTTGTCCTGATGTAACGCTCTCTATTTTCATATTTAGATTAGCAAGTGCACGAGATGCAACTTTTATATTTAATGGATTATCATCTACTACAAGTACACTCTTAGTACTATAGTCTACTTCTTCTCCATCACCTATTACTATTACATCACTATTAGCATTATAATGAACATTTCTATCTATCTTTTGTGGAAGATTTACCATAAATATACTACCTTGTCCAAATGTAGAAGTTACTGTTATTTTTCCACCCATCATTTCAACTAATTTTTTAGTAATAGCAAGTCCTAAACCAGTACCTTCAGTAGTAGTATTCTTCTCTACTCCAAGACGCTCAAATTTATTAAATAATTTATCTATATCTTCTTGTTTTATACCACGTCCACTATCTTGAACACTAATTATTAAGTTACAAATGTCTCCTTGATTAATACATTTACAAGTAAATATTACAAACCCTTCTTCAGTATACTTAATAGCATTACTTACTAAGTTATTAACAACTTCTTTAACATGAATCTTATCACCTAATAATGCATCTGGAATATCTTCGGCTATATTAACTTGGAAATCAATATGTTTATCTCCTATTCTAGTTGCATTAATTTTAGCAATTCCTCTAGCATCTTCTTTAAAGTCATATGAAATCTCTGCAATTTCCATTTTATCTGATTCAATTTTACTAATATCAAGTATATTACCAACTATCTCAAGTAAGTTTTGACTAGCAACTTGAATATCTTGAGCATCTTCCTTTATTTGATCAGGAAGATCTCCTTCATAAGTACTAATATCTTCACTCATACCAACAATAGCATTAAGTGGTGTTCTAATTTCGTGAGACATACTACTTAAGAAATCTGTCTTAGCTCTATTAGCTTTATCAGCCTGATCTTTAGCTATATTCAATTGTTCAATCATTTTCATATCTGGATTTTCAATAAAGAAAAACGTAAGAATTGTTATAAATGTCTCGATAGGAGAAGTTAATAATAGCGCTGGATTAATTTGTTGTATTACAGATCCAATAGTACCAACTACTAGAAAAACAAAAACTGGTATATATTTTGATTTGTTAGTATCTTTGACTTTTACTATCCTTATAATTGAAATTATCAACAAATATATAATAACCAAAGAAACAATACCTGCTACATATAAAACTGCAGGTCCTCCAACTACAGGAGAATTTGCTTCATTAAACACATAGGTTTCCGGAAGGACAGTTATAAATATTATACTAATGCCATATATAATAGCATGTGTTTTTATTCTTTCTATATTGTCTTTTCCCCCTATATTAGTAACATATAAAGAGAACAACAATGACCACGTCACTACATATATTAAAAACACTTTATTAACAATCATTAGAGAATCAATAGACCACACTCTTGATAAGAATAATTGTAAAAAGTCAAATGATAAACCTATTACGTTGATAATTAGAATAGAACTATATATTTTGTTTTCAATAGTATGAATTTTTTTCTTAGAAAAATATATAGCTGATATTAATAAAATATAAACTAAGCTAGTTAAAAATATCATATCCATATTCTACTTCACCCTATTATAATTATAACATAAAAAAATCAATTTTAAATTGATTTTTTAAATTGATTTATTTTTTTAATATTAAACTATTTCCTTTTGATTTTTTTTCGTCTACAAATGATTGTAATTCTTCTATTGTATAAGCATTATAGATACCCATTTGTTCAAGTAGATGAATGCTTCTCTTACCTGCTCCAGATAGTGGGAAGGATTGTTTATTATCAATAATTCTAAATAACAATTCATTTGAAAAATCATGTTTTAATTTTCCTTTTAATCTTTTTAATATAGAATTGATAACATTTATATCGCTTATTCTCTTATCCGGTTGGAATTCAATGTTTACTACGGGGCATGCTCCAACTATATTTGGTTTAACTACGCTACAAGACAAAACATTTTTTGTATCCATTCCAATAATATCTTCAAATACATATGATGGAACTCTACTTCCATTACTTAATACTATTTCATTTTCAATACGGCCTTTAACATGTACTCCACCTATCTCATTAATATAACCATATACATTTGATGAAATCCAATCTCTTTCTTGATCATCAGTCATAATAGTATCTATTAGTTTTTGTTGATTATCTTTATATCTAACCATTGTTGTTGCTGAATTAGCAGCAATTATACCATATTCTCCAAAATCACATTCTGTATATGTTCCATCTGGATTTGGCTTAAAGGCACTTACTAATACATATGCTTCTGGTAATAAACCACAATCATGATTTTTGGTTTTGAAATAATTAATTTTATCAAATAAAGGTTTCCATAAAGTATAATAAATTCCACCATGCTCGCAATCTCCACCGCCAACACATAAAGTAGTATATGGTAGTGAAAAACCTTTTATTTTAACTCCCGATCCAGCTCTAGCAACTCTTAATCCTCTATTAATAAACTTTTCTTCACCTTTTGATGTTCCTTCACCAACAGCAAAGCATGCGAATAGCCATGGCATTTTTCTACCAACACCATTCTCATGAAATTTACCATCTATTAAATAATTCTTAAATGCTTCAATAAGATGTGATGTAGTCATATTCAAGTAATTTGGTTTATTCATAAATATTGCATCTAAGGCTGTTTCTTTACTATATTCAGGTTCTAAAGCTACAGACCATAATTGCATTAAATTGTCTGAAATACATGTAATAACATTTGTATTAGATTCAGTATGAATATGTGCCATACCTCTTAAACCCTTTAAGTCAGGATTACCTGATAACTCAGAATCATGAAATCTACCACTAGTTATTAAGCTTCTATTTGAATGAATAATTTGCTTTGGAAATCCAACTTTAGTTGAACCACTTGAATAAGTAACCAAAAATTCATCGCCTAATGTTCCATTATCGATTACTTCAGCATTACTTTTTTCTCCAACGGAATAAAACTCACCAAATGTTTTTACTCTATCATCTAATTTTTTAAATTTTTCTACATGATTTTTATAATGATAATATTTATCAAGAGTTGGTTCATATTCATCACATAATTCGGGATGTTCAGGTAATGAATCAGCTAATGATGTTACTATAATATTCTCATAATTTCTGTTAGAAATGTGATCCCTAATAGTTAAATACATATCATCGGTAGCAATAAACAATTTATTACTACATGTATCTAAAATTGAATCCATATAAGATGGTTCAAAATGATTTCCCATCAAATTAATCTTTGCTCCAATTTTATTTAGAGCTAGTAATATATAAACTGTCTCTGGTGTATTACTTAAACAAGCAGGAATTTCATCTCCTTTTTTTACACCCTTCTCGACAAATGATTTAGCTAGTACATCTGCTTTTTCTAACATTTCACTAAATGAAATTTTAGTTCCTCTATAAAACAAAGCTAAAGCATTAGGATTTTTTGCAGCCCTAATTCTTATTTCTTGATACCAAGAATGGTTATGATTTTTTTCTATATCTATCAAACCAGCAATTGCTTTTTTTCCTTTTTTAGTTCTTATCAATCTTGAAGATGGTTTGCTTTTAGGTGTTTTAACCATATTTTCTATTTCATCTTCTAAATGAAATGTTTTAAGTTTTCCTGTTCTTTCAGTATACTCTCTTGTCTTCATAAGTAACCCCTTTCAACCCCCACAATAACCGCTTGGGATACCTTAATAATAGCAATTTTTATTTAAATAGTCAAAAAGTATGTATCATATTTGATACATACTTTTATTTTTTTTATTATTTGCTTATTTTAATTACTTTCTACAGGATATACTTCTATATTTATTTTCGTATTATCATATATTCTGAATCCTAATAAATCAATTTCCCATCCTTCTTCTATTCCATTAATATCATATAATCTATGTACTTTTGTTACTTGATAAGTTATTGATTTATAAACAATACTACCACCATCTTTTAAACGATATCTTATTGGAAATAATAATACTATTAATAATATAACTATAATAATTGCTATTGTCCTCTTTTTCATATATTCACCTATTATAATAATAGCACATATGATATAATTTTTATATAGAGGTAATGATATGGTAGATTATGAGGGAATATTCTTTGATGATGAAGAAGTTAAAAAAATACAAAAATATGAATTAAATCATTTAGGAAATATACATGAAAAAGTACATTGTACTTTTATATATAAACCTACTAATGATCAAATATATGATGAACTATTAAATAAAGAAATAAGCATATATTTAATTTCATATGGTAGTAGTAAAAATAATAGTGGTTTTGAAGTAGAAATACCAGATGAATATATGAGATACTATAACAATTATGATATTGAAGGCAATTATGTTAAACCACATTTAACTGCTTCTATATCTGATAATGGTAAAGCTAAAGATACACATAATCTAAAATTTACACCATTAAAAGAAAAAATAAAAATTACTGGTAAATTTGGTTATTGGATAAAAGAAGATAATGGTGAAGAATATTTATCATTTGAACCACAAAAAAAGACTATTTAGTCTTTTTTATTTTTTCTTCAATTGATTCTGGATCAAGTTCTAATCTTTTTAATACTTCACTTTTCTTTCCTTGAAGTACAAATTCATCAGGTATTGCAAATACTTTTATTTTACCTTTATATCCATATTCATTAGCATAATTAACTAAATATGAACCAAGTGAATTAATATACATTGATTCTTCATAAACATAAATGCTTTTATAATTATCAAGAATATCATTAAACATAAATTTATCTATTGGCTTTTGGAATCTAGCATTTACTATTCCTAAATCTATTTTATCTTTTAAATCTTCTCTTATCTTTTTAGCATTTTCTAGTAAATATCCATATGTTATTAGAATAGAATCTTTTCCACTTTCTAACATTTCCCAAGATCCGATTGGAACTTTTTTATATGTTTGTTTATTAATATACTTCATTTTATCTCTAGAATATCTAATAGCAAAAGGTTTTTCTGTAATAGTAGCTGTATATAATATATTTCCTGCTTCTATACTGTCTTTTGGTGTTGCAATAATCATATTTGGTATAGGTAAAAGGAATGTTAAATCAAAAACACCTTGATGAGTTTCACCATCTTCACCTACTATACCTGATCTATCAACACCAATTATTACATGAGAGTTCATTCTTGCTATATCGTGAAGTACTTCATCATAACCTCTTTGTAAGAAAGTAGAATAAATTGATACAAATGGAACAAGACCATCTTGTGCCATTCCATTAGCCATAACTAAAGCATGTTCTTCTGCTATACCAACATCTATAATATTATTCTTATATTTTTCTTTA
>CAMIXH010000011.1 GCA_946402735.1 uncultured Mycoplasmatota bacterium
AGCATGTTCTTCTGCTATACCAACATCTATAATATTATTCTTATATTTTTCTTTATATTTTAATAATTTACTCCCTCCTGCCATAGCTGGAGTAATAACCATTATATTTTTATTCTTTTCAGTTAAATTCATTAAGTGATTAGATATTACTTCACTCCATGATACTCTATCATCACTTTTTGCTTTTTGTTTACCTGTTTCTATATCAAAAGGACCAGTTCCATGCCAAGAACCAACTTTATCTTCTTCAGCATATTTATATCCTTTTCCTTTTTCAGTTATAACATGTATTATTACAGGTTCATCCATCTTTTTAGCTATATTCAAATATGTTAACATTTCCTTATAATCATGACCATTTATTGGTCCATAATATCTAATACCAAGTTCTTCAAATATAAATCCTTCTTTTAAATATAATTTCTTCATAGAAGCTTTTACATTTGTAATACCAGCACTTATTCTTGAACCAATACCAGGTATTTTATTTAATAAGCCTTTAGTTTTATTTTTAGCATTATTATAATTCCATGCACTTCTAATTTTATCTAAACTATTATGTAATCCACCAACATTTTTAGAAATACTCATTTCATTATCATTTAAAATTATTATTAATTTAGTTTTAGTATCTCCTATATGATTTAATGCTTCATATGCAAGCCCATTTCCAATTGATCCATCACCTATTACAGCAATAACATTATAGTTTTTCTTTAATTTATCTCTAGCAATAGCCATTCCTAAAGCTGCAGATAAACTAGTTGAAGAGTGGCCTGCTTCATAGTTATCATATATACTTTCACTTTTCTTTTGAAAACCAGACAATCCATCTAATTGTCTTAATGAATCAAAAGAAGAAGCTCTTCCTGTTAATATTTTATGTGTATAGCATTGATGAGATACATCAAATATTATTTTATCCTTTGGACTATCAAATACTTTATGAATTGCGATTGTTAAATCTACTATTCCTAAGTTAGATGATAAATGTCCTCCAGTATTAGATACTTTTTCTACTATAAATTTACGCATATCAAAAGCAAGATTTTCTAAATCTTTTATTTTCATCTTTTTTAAAAATTTAGGGTTTTTTATATCCAATAAATCCATACTTTTGCACCTGTTAAAATATTTTATATAATTATCTATAATTTGTCAAAAAAAATATGACTAATGTCACATTTTTAGTCTTTATTAAATCTGTTAAAATTAGCAAGGTTAAACGCTTCAGGATTCTCTGGTTGATGATTTATTTCTCTTCCAATTTTATTATAGAGTTCTCTATTAGCCACAATAGATTCATCTTGAGTCTTCCAACTTCTTCCATCAAGTGATTTAAAGCCTTCGCCTTTATACATATTTCCTACTTGTGGGCTATTTGGGTTTTTACTATTATAACTATTTCTTCTTTGAAATGAAGTTGGATCTGGTAATCTATCTACTCCTTGTCTATGAAAATTATTTTCCATAAGACATCGTCCTTTCAATAATTCTTTTTGCTTCAGCTTCACTAAATGGTTTATTTAACATATCTACAATTGGATACTTAAAGGCATCATTAATAGTTTCTTTGTCATCAGCACCAGTTATTATTGATACTGGATAATGTTGAAATAAATTATTAGTTTGTAAATATTCAAGTACTTTAAATCCATTTATTCCTGGCATATTTAAATCAAGTAATACACATTTAATATTATTTTCTTTTTCTAATTCAGCAATTGCTGATCCACCATCACCAACTGCTATAATATTGTATTTATCACTACACATTTTAATTACAAAATTTCTTATTATTTCTGAATCATCAACTACTAATACAGATGGTAATTCTGGAGCTTGTGCTTCTATTGTAGTAACCTCTGGTGTTTGTACGTTGTTAACATTTGAATGTAAATATTCTTGGGCAATAGCAACATATTTTCTTGTTTCATTAATAAATGCATCAAAATATTGAGTAACAAAATCCTCTCTATTTTCTTTTCCAGCCATTTCATGAGAAAGTGCTATTTCTCCTAGACTAGTAAATCCTAAGTATCTAGCATCACTCTTTATTGAATGTGCAAGAATACCATAGTTTTCCATATCATGAGCATTCTTATAATTAGTTAGATTTTCTATTTTTCCATCAACTAAATTAACAAACTCAGTTAATGTTTCATTATACATATCCATATCACCTAAGTACTCTAGGCTTGCTTCTAAATTAACCCCATTATTTTTTAAAATATTTACATCGTACATATTATATTCACCCATAATAATTATACAAACTTTTATTTAATTAGTAAATATGTTACATATATAGTATCATTTCTATTTTACATAAAAAAATCAATTATTAACTAATTGATTTTATTTTATTATTTAATAAATCTATTAACATATCTATCTTATCATTTTTATCTTTAGAACTTTCTTTAATTGTTAAATATTTGTTTAATAAATAGTTTAAATACTCTTTATACATATCATTATCAACATGATTTAAACCAAGTTCTATTTCTTCAGAAGTATATTTTTTATTACCATTATCAAATACTATTAAATTATAGTATTTATTATTTTCTTTAATTATTTGCTCTTTTGATACTTTATAGTTTAAATCATTCATTTTAGTTCTTAAAATATCATGATAATTATTAGATATTGTTATTATTTTATCAAATCTTAATTTAGTATTATTTAGTATATCTAATATTGTATGTGTTCCCATACCTGATAATACTAATGTGTTGGCTTCCCCCTCTTTAATCATTTCTAGTCCATTTGAAACCCTAAAATCTATTAAAGGATTTGATATATTAGATTTTGCTTTAGAAATAACTTTTTCACTTATATCAGAAGCAATAGAAGGCATATTTCTTTTAGCTAACATTAATGATAGCTTCGCTTGATCACACCCAACATCTACTACTCTATCTTCTTCATTTATAAATGAATTAATTGCTTCAATTCTATTCAATTAAGAAATCTTTAAGTTTTTTAGCTCTAGATGGGTGTCTTAATTTTCTAAGAGCTTTAGCTTCAATTTGTCTAATTCTTTCACGAGTAACTTTGAATTGTTTACCAACTTCTTCTAATGTATGACTTGATCCATCAAATAAACCAAATCTAAGTTCTAATACTTCTTTTTCACGAACAGTAAGTGTATCTAATACTTCTCTTAATTCATCTTTTAATATTTCATATGTTGCATATTCTTCAGGTGACATTGTTCTTTCATCAGCAAGGAAGTCTCCTAAATGTGAATCATCTTCTTCACCTATTGGAGTATCAAGTGATACTGGATCTTGACTAATTTTTCTAATTTCAGCTATTTTATCAACAGCAATACCCATTTTCTTAGAAAGTTCTTGATCTGTTGGCTCACGGTTTAATTCTAGAGTCATTTGACGTTCTATTCTAGCCATTTTGTTGATTGTTTCAACCATATGAACTGGAACTCTAATTGTTCTTGCTTGGTCTGCTAAAGCACGTGTAATAGCTTGTCTAATCCACCATGTAGCATATGTAGAAAATTTATATCCTTTATCATAATCAAATTTTTCTACAGCTTTCATTAAACCAATATTTCCTTCTTGAATTAAATCAAGAAATAATAGTCCACGTCCAACATATCTTTTAGCTATACTAACAACTAAACGTAAGTTAGATTCAGCTAATATGTTTTTAGCTTTTTCATCTCCAGAAGCAACACGTTTTGATAATTCTTGTTCTTCTTCTAGAGTAAGAAGTGAAATTTTACCTATTTCTTTTAAGTACATTCTAACATTATCATTAACACTCATGTCCTTACTTTCATCAGGTACATCATCAACGATAATTTCTTCTTTTGTTAAATCTACTTCTCCTCCACCATCTTCATCTTCAGCTCTAACTTCTATATTGTTTTCAGTAAGAGCATTATATAATTTATCTAATGCCTCACTATCTAAATCTAAATCAATTGTTTTTTTAGCTATTTGTTCATAAGTTAAATAACCTTGTTCTTTTCCAGTTGCTATTAATTCATCGATTCTTTCATCAAATGTTTTAATATTATTTACCATTTTAACACTTCCTTTTTAATATCCTCTATTTTCTTAGCTATTTCTATTTTCTTATTTATATCTAGAGATTCATTCATCTCTTTTTTTAATATATTAACTCTTTTCTCTATTGAATATTTCTTTATAGTATTAATATAATCTTCTAATTCTTCTTCAGTATACTCTTCACTATTATGATATTTCATTACTTCTTTTAGTGTTTCATTTAATACTTCATTATCTCTAATATAATCAATAAAATCACTATAATTAAAGTATCCATATGCATTAGAAAATTCTACTATTTTATATGCTAAATTAGACATATTATCATGTATTAAATAACCTAATGTATTTTCAAAATATAATATTACATCTTCATAATGAAGCATTAAATATAGTATTCTAATTTCACTAATATCATATTTGTTATAACGTTTAGTTTTTACTTCTTTCTTTTCTTCTTCTTTTTTAACTTCTTTTATAGTTAATTTATTTTTAATTACTGATTCATCTATTCCAAATTCTTCACATAATTCTTTTATTTTTAATTCTTTTAATATATCATCATCTATATCATTAAGAGTATTAATAGCTTCATTAATATATTTACTAACTTCTAGTGAATCAGTCATATTCTTATTAGATTTCATATATTTGAATTTAAAATCAATATAAGAAATCCTATTATTAAATGCTTTATCAAAAGCATCTTTTCCTTTATGAACTATATATTCATCACTATCTTTATAATCATCAAATACCACTACTGTAGTATCTATGTTATTTTTAATTAATTGTTCTCCAATACTTATAGTTGCTGTTTTACCAGCATCATCTTGATCAAGATTAAGTATTACCTTACATTTCCATTTAATAATCTTTTCTAAATGTTCACGAGTAAATGCTGTACCCATTAAAGCAACAACATTTTTATATCCAATACTACTCATTCTAATAGTATCCATAAATCCTTCAGTAATAACAATCTCTTTACTTTTCTTAATATTTAATAACGCATTATTGATATTATAAAAAGTTCCACTTTTCTTAAATATAATTGTTTCTTTTGAATTAGAATATTTAGAAAGTGTATTATCTTTTAAATCATCACTTAAATACTTTCTTCCAGAAAAAGCTATTACATGTTCTTCTTCATCGATAATTGGAAATATAATTCTATTTTGAAATGTATCAAATACTCTACCATTTAATTCTTTTGATACATCTATATCAATTAAATCTCTAACATCATATTTCTTTTCTAAAATACTTGTTAATTTATTAGAAGTAGCAAGACCAATATTAAATTCATTAATAATATCTTTATCAATACTTCTATCACTTAAGTATTTAATTGCTTCTTTTCCTTCACTAGATATTAAATTGTTTTTAAAAAATTTATTAACCGTATCATTTATTTCATAATATTTATCAAATTTAGTATTAACTTTTTTAGTTTCTTTTACATCTAACTTAATACCTGCTCTATCAGCAAGTATTTTTAGTGCTTCCATAAATGAAACACCATTTATTTTTTCAACAAATGATATTACATTACCAGATTCACCACAAGAAAAGCATTTAAATATTTGCTTATCAGGATGAACACTTAATGAAGCATTATGATCATCATGAAAAGGACAAAGTGCCTTGTTTTTTTCATTTAAATCAATATAGCTGCCAATTACATCAACAATATCATTCTTTGATTTTATTTCATCAATTAATTCTTTAGTGATATAGGCCATTTTTTGCCCTCCTAATATATAATATACGTTGTAAATATTAAAAACACTTTTTTTAATTAAATAATTTTATAAAAACGAGCATATTATACCACTAAATATATGAAAATAAAATAAAAAAGCATAAAAAAAAGAGTGTTAAATCTATTAACACTCTAATTATATTAACTTGGACTATATACGTAATAAGATCCTGTAACTGTACATCCTGTATGATCTGCATCTGTTCTTGTACATGTTGATGGTGTATAGTATGTTCCTGAACAAGAACAAGAACTATAATAACCAGCATCACTTATTGTACAATTATACGTACCATCATCATAATATGTTCCAGATACACCAGCACTCCAACAATCACATCCTGTTTGACTACATGTACTTGTTGTGCAAGTATGTGATGTAGAAGTAGTATACGTTCCAGAAGCACTTGCAGGTGTACAAGAGCATCCTGTCTGATTACATGTACTTGTTGTACAATCATGTGATGTAGAAGCAGTATATGTTCCAGAATAACCAGCATCCCAACATGAACATCCTGTGTAATTACATGTACTTGCATTACAATTTGCTGTGCCAGAAGTAGAACCAACCATACATATTCCTTCTGCTGCTGGATAACCTTGCCCAGTACTCTTACCTCTACAATAGCAATATCCAGCATCTCCGCCTGAAGATGATACATAGCAATTAGATGATTCAACCCACATATCAGAATCACACATACAATAAGCGTAAGGGGTAGAATAAGTATATGTACCAGAATAACCAGCATTCCAACATGAACATCCTGTTTCACTACATGTGGATGATGTACAATTTTCTGTAGATGATGTTGTATAAGTTCCGGATGCGCTAGCAGACGTACATGAACATCCTGTTTGACTACATGTACTTGTTGTACATGTTTCTGTAGATGATGTTGTATAAGTTCCAGATGCACCAGCATCCCAACATGAACATCCTGTGTAATTACATGTAGATCTTGTACATGCAAATTCTGCTTCTTCTGTATAAGTTCCAGATGCTGTACATCCAGTATGATTACAATCCTCTCTTGAACAAGATTCAGGAGCATCATAAGTTCCACTTACTGTACATTCATCATGATCAGCATTATCTTTTGTACAATTAACAGTTTTTCTACATTGCGTACTAACTGTTGAACCTGATGCAGAGCCCGGATAACTTGTTGGACATCCTGTTCGACCTCCTGTGCTTCCATAATATACATTTGTATCTCCTGCACAGTATCCGTTAGCCGCACATTGTACTGCATTTTTCTTTGCTTCTGCCACATATTTTCCGACTAAATTTGCTTTTGGTATATAGCAACTTGTTGAAGCTGATGATCCTGCTGCACTAGTTGTATAATCTGTTGCCAAACTTGTACATAATTTTCGACCACCAGT
>CAMIXH010000012.1 GCA_946402735.1 uncultured Mycoplasmatota bacterium
ATGTTTGCTACATTTAAGCAAATATTTAGACGCACTAATAAGGATTTAAGAGCTAGAATTGCCTTTACGTTATTTGTTCTATTCATCTTTGCATTAGGAAATTCTATCACAATTCCTGGTATGAATGTAATCGAAGGAGATATTGGATTTTTAGAATTATTCAACGCCCTAAGTGGTGGTGGTTTAAAACAATTCTCAATATTCGCTTTAGGTGTTATGCCTTATATCTCAGCTTCAATTATTATTCAAATTCTTCAAATGGATATTATTCCATACTTTAAAGAATTAAAAGAAATGGGTGAAGAAGGAAGAAGAAAGATTGCTAAGATAACAAGATATTCTGGTTTAGCTATCGCATTTATTCAAGGTTTCTTCTATCCAATGATGTTCATTGGAAAAACAGAATCACCAATTCTATATTTCAAGATTGCTCTAATCTTAACAGCTGGTACTGCCTTCTTGTTATGGTTAGGTGATCAAGTTACTGAAAAAGGACTAGGTAATGGTGTTTCATTACTTATCATGGCTGGTATTGTTAATACATTACCAAATATGTTTGTAACAGCATTTAAGAGTCTAGTACCTGATGCAAGTAACGCATTTATTGGATGGTTATCATTTGCTTTATTCGTAATAGTATATCTAGTAATTATAGTAGGTGTAATATTTGTAGAACAAGCAGAGAGACGAATACCAATTCAATATTCAAACAGAAGTGCTGGAAGCTATGGTGGACAACAAACATTCTTACCATTAAAGCTTAACTCAGCAAGTGTTATGCCAGTAATCATAGCAAGTGTTATTATGGGTGTTCCATCAATAATAACATACTTTGTTAAGAGTGCTAAGGTTACAACATTTATTAACAAATATTTACAAACTTCAACTCCAGTTGGATTTGTAATATATATATTATTAATATTTATATTCACTTACATTTATACATTCTTAACTATTAATCCAGAAGAATTAAGTAAGAATTTAAATAAGAATGGTGGATATATTCCTGGTGTTAGACCTGGAAGTGAAACTGAAAGTTATATTTCAAAAGTATTATCAAGAATTACATTCTTAGGAGCAATATTTATTTGTTTCTTAGCTGCACTTCCAATTGTATTTACTAAACTAAGTGGATTACCTGAAAGTATTCATTTAGGAGGTACATCAATTTTAATTGCAGTAGGAGTTATTCTTGAAACATATAAACAACTTGAAAGTTCTGTAGCATCAAGAAATTATAGTAATAGGAGATAATTATGAATTTAATTTTAATTGCAGCACCAGCTGCTGGAAAAGGTACATTAGCAAGTGTTTTACATGAAAAATACAATCTAGTGTGCATCAGCGCAGGTGAACTTTTAAGGGGTGTTGATCCTAATACTGAATTAGGACGTGAAATAAGAGAGATTCAATCTAGAAGAGAATTAGTAGACGATAGAATTACTAACGCTTTAATGAAAGAGAGACTTATGAAAGATGATATTAAGAATGGTTTCATTCTTGATGGATATCCAAGACGTATGGCTCAAGTAGAAGCAGTTAATGAAATGTGTGAAGAATTAAATCTACACATAGATTATGCTATTGTATTAAACGTTAGTTATGATTGTGCTCTAAAGAGAACATTAGGAAGAGAGATTTGTCCTGAATGTAAAAAAACATATAACAGTTTAACTGGTGTTAATGCACCAAAGGTACCTGGTATGTGTGATGACTGTAATGTTGCTTTAACTAAGAGAAATGATGATAATGAAGAAACATTTAAGGCTGGATATAAAACATTTAATGAAAACTGTCCAGCAGTTATTGAATATTACAGAAATAAAGGAATTCTTTTAGAAGTAAATGCTGAAGGAAGTCCTGAAGAAACATTAGAACAAATCGAAAGAGTTATAGGAAGACAATAATGATTAGTATTAAAAATGAACAAGAAATTAAATATATGAGGGAAGCTGGTATAATAGCTTATGACTTATTAATGAGTCTAAAAGATATTATTAAACCAGGAATAACAACTAAGGAAATTGATAAATATTGTTATGATTTTATCAAAAAACGTAATGCTGAACCTGCATTTCTTGGATACGACGGATTCCCTGCAACTGCTTGTATTAGTTTAAATGATATGGTAGTTCATGGAATCCCAGATAATACTAAATTAAAAAGTGGTGATATTGTAACAGTTGATACTGGAGCAATAGTACACGGTTATTATTCAGATACTGCTTATACTTACATAGTAGGTAAGGTAGATAAAAAGACAGAAGAGTTTGTTAACAATACTAGAAAAGCATTATATGCTGGTCTTTCTGTAATTAAAGAAGGTATTAAACTAAATGAGGTTTGTAAGGCTATAGAAAAAGTTGCTAGAGAAAATGGATATGGAGTATTTGAAGTACTTACTGGACATGGTGTAGGAAAAGATATGCATGAAGATCCATTTATTCCTAACTATGCTAATCATGAGAGTGAAGGAATTATTCTTAAAAGTGGAATGACTCTTGCAATTGAGCCTATGTTTAGTTTAGGAACAAAAGAAGTTTGGCTTATGCCAGACGAGTGGGGTATAGTTACTAGAGATGGTAGCTTAACAGCCCACTTTGAACATACTATTCTTGTAACCAAAGATGGTTATGAGATATTAACAGGAGAGTGATCAAAATGGCCAAAGAAAAAGACGGTTATATTGAGCTTGAAGGAAAGGTACTAGAAGTTATACCAGGAGGAGACTTCAAGGTAGAACTAGATAATGGGCACGTACTTGTTGCTCGTGTTTCTGGAAAAATGCGCTTAAACATGATTCGTATTTACCCAGGTGATAGAGTGCTTATGGAAGTACCAATATGTGATTTAACACACGGGCGTATAATTTATAGAAAATAATGGAGGTATTAAAATGAAAGTAAGACCATCAGTAAAGAAAATTTGCGACAAATGCAAAATTATTAAAAGAAACGGAAAAGTTTGTGTAATTTGTGATAATCCAAAACATAAACAAAGACAAGGCTAATTAGGAGGAAATATGGCACGTATTAAAAATATTGACTTACCAAAAAATAAAAGAATAGTTGTAGCACTTACTTATATTTATGGAATTGGTCCTTCAAGAGCACATGAAATTTGTACTGCTGCTAAAGTATCTGAAGATACAAGAACTGATAACTTAACTGTTGAAGAAATCAATAGATTAAGAGCAGAAGCAGACAAATATGTTTTAGTTGGAGACTTAAAAAGAGAAGTCGAAATGAATATTAAGACTAAAATGGAAATTAATTCTTATCAAGGAACAAGACATAAAAAAGGCTTACCTGTAAGAGGACAACATACTAGTAGAAATGCTAGAACTCGTAAAGGTAAAGGTAAGACTATTGCTAATAAGAAGAAATAGGAGGGATAACTTATGGCTTATAATAGAAGAAAAAGAAAAGCAAAGAGAGATATCACTGAAGGTCAAGCACATATTCATACAACTTTCAACAACACTATCGTAACTTTAACTGATAACGATGGTGGAGTAATTAGCTGGGCTTCTTCAGGAACTGTTGGATTTAAAGGTAGTAAAAAGAAAACACCATTTGCTGCTGGAAATGCTGCTGAAGCTGCAGGAAAAGCTGCTTATGATGCTGGACTTAGAAAAGTAGAAGTTTTTGTTAAAGGAATTGGTCAAGGTCGTGAGACTGCAGTAAGAAGTTTACAAACAGCTGGACTTGAAATTACTGCTATTAACGATGTAACACCAGTACCACACAACGGATGCAGACCACCTAAGAGAAGACGTATATAGTATAAGAGAGAGGGGAATAAATATCATGTTAAAATTTATTAAACCAGATTACAAAGTAGATGAATATATCGAAAATAATTATTATGGAAAATTTGTTTTAGAACCACTTGAAAGAGGTTTTGGAACAACTATAGGAAATGCTCTTAGAAGAGTTATGCTATCAAGTTTAGAAGGAAGTGCAGTTACTGATTGTAAAATTGAAGGAGTAATGCACGAATTCCAAAAAATAGATGGAGTAGTTGAAGATGTTACTGAAATTATTCTTAATCTAAAAAAATTAGTAGTAAAAAATCATAGTGAAGAAGATCAAGTATTACACTTAAAAGCAACTAAAGAAGGAGAAGTTCATGCTTCAGACATTGATAAAAATGGTGAAGTTGAAATTATTAATCAAGATCTATTAATTGCTACATTATCAAAAGGTGGAAGTCTTGATATGACTATCACAGTTTCAAATGGACGTGGATATGTTGATGGAAAAATCAATGCTAAAAGAGTTGCTGACGTAGTTGGTGCTATTGGTGTTGACTCATTATATAGTCCAATTGAAAGAGTAAGTTATGAAGTAGAAAATGCTCGTGTTGGACAAAGCGATAATTATGATAAATTAACTTTAAATGTATGGACTAACGGAAGTGTTAAACCAGAAGAAGCTGTTGCAAGAGCAGCTAAGATTATTATTGATCACTTTGAAGTTATAACTAATTTACATAATTTAACTGGTCTTGAAAGTGTTCTTGCTGACAAAGAAGAAGATTCTGTTCAAAAGACACTTGAAACTCCTATTGAAGAATTAGATTTATCAGTTAGAGCTTACAATTGCCTAAAGAGAGATGCTATTCATACATTACAAGATTTAACTAATAAGACTGAATCAGAAATGATGAAAATTAGAAATCTTGGTAAAAAATCATTAAAAGAAGTTATGGATAAAGTTAAAGATATGGGACTTAAGTTCCGTGATGAGGATTAGGAGGAGAAAAGATGGCTTTATATAGAAAATTAAACAGAGAAACTCGTGTAAGAAGAAGTATTCTTTCTAGTCTAACTAAAGATGTTCTTGAAAATGGACATGTAGAAACTACACAAGAAAGAGCTAAAGAAGTTCGTAAATTTGTTGATAGAATGATTACATATGCCAAAAAGGGAGACTTAGGTTCTAGAAGAAAAGTTCTTGCTTTCTTAAATAATGATGCTGATTTAACTAAAAAATTATTCGATGAATATGCTAACACTTATAAAGATAGAAATGGTGGATATACTAGAATAATTAAGTTAAAAGAAAGAATCGGAGACGACGCTTTAATCGTTCGTTTAGAGTTAGTATAAAGGTTGAATTTTCAACCTTTTTATTTTGTCTACTAATTGTATAGTTTTAATATAAAAATGATTATAGGTCTTAAAAATGATATAATTATATACATAAAAGGAGGCAATTATGTCAATAAATAGAGAATTAAGTGATGATGAATTAGAAGCATACTTTGGAGGAGCTATTAAAGCAGAGGATTTACCAGATAAATTTAAACCAATTGAAAAAGATCCAGATGAATTAGATATGGGACAATTAGAAAATGTATACGGAGGTCCTATAAAGGCAGAAGATTTACCAGAAAATTTTTATACAGAAAATAGTGAGAATATAATGGGGCGTTAATTATCAAAATAATTAATGCTTTTATTTAGAATTAAATTATTGTATAATTACTAATAGAATAGAGAGAAAAAGATTATGAAAAAAGAAGAAATAAAAGAAGAAAAGAAAGAAACAAAAGCTAAAGTAACTAGAAAGAAGACAGAAAAAAAAGAATCTGAAGTTATTAAGAGTTCTGTAGAGTTTTCTTTAATAGAAGTTATATTCATCGTATTAATAACTGGTATTGCTGTTAGTGTAGCAAGTGGAATAATTGTTTATAACAACTATGATAGATTAAATAAACAAATTATTACTGTTGGTAATGATGATTTATCTGAGTTTGTAGAAAATTATAACAAAATACTTAATAATTATGTTGAAGAAGTAGATAAAGATAAATTAATAGAAGCAGCAATAGGTGGAATGTATAATTACATCGGAGATGAATATACAATGTTCATCGATAATGATGATACTTCTGATTTACAAGAACAACTAGAAGGTGAATATACTGGTATTGGAATTGAAATTTCAACAGTTACTGATGGAAATAAAACATACGTTAGAGTAAATCAAGTATTTAAAAACAGTCCTGCTGAAAAGTCTGGCATCAAAGTTGATGATATTATTACTAAGATAGATGGTGAAGAAGTAAAAGATGCATCTGTATTAGCAGATACAATTAAAAAAGGTAATAAAGATACATACAAGATTACTTATTTAAGAAATGGTAAAGAAGAAACTTTAACATTAAAAAGAGAAAGAGTATTAATTAATACTGTTCATAGTGAAACATATGATAATGTAGGATATATTAAAATTGATACATTCTCTGCTACTACAGAAAGACAAGTTATAGAATGTCTTGATGGATTTGGTAAAAATGTTAATTCATTAGTTATAGATCTAAGAGATAATACTGGAGGATTTTTAGATTCAGCATATACTGTTTCTGACTTATTTGTTGAAAAGGGAAAAGTAATATATCAAATGAAAGAAAGAAATTCAGAAGCAGTTCTTTATAGAGCAAATAATGGAGTACATAGAAAGTTTAATAAAATAGTAGTATTAGTAAATCAATATAGTGCTTCTGCTTCAGAAATACTAGCACTTGCATTAAAAGAATCAGAGGGAGCTACAATAGTTGGAACAAAGACTTATGGAAAAGGTACTGTTCAAGAAACTGGAGTATTATCTAGTGGAGCAATGGTTAAATATACTAAAGCATATTGGTTAAGTCCTAATGGTAATTCAATTGATAAAGAAGGTATTAAACCTGATATTGAAGTACTAGAAGTAGATAAACAATTAGATAGTGCAATTAAAGCGGCTAAATAAGTCGCTTTTTACTTTACACAATAAAATAATCATTGTTTGATATTATATTGTACGTGTGTTAAAATAAATATAGAATGAGGTGTGTTATGGATAATCTTAAAGTTGGAGACACACTTGTAATTCATTGCTATAAACATAATGGAGTAATTTATGAGTC
>CAMIXH010000013.1 GCA_946402735.1 uncultured Mycoplasmatota bacterium
GGTGGTGTGAGAGGGACAAATTTACAAGTTATTGTAAAATTTTCTCTACTCGATTGAAGATTTTTTATACAAAAACATATTCATTTAAGACAATTTCTTCTGCTTTATTCTTGTAATTATTCATTAGTTTTGCCCACTCAATTGGGTTTAATTCTTTACTTTTTTCAGAAAGTCTTTCATCATTTTTAATATAATCTTCCATTATTATTTTGTATAAACTTTCGCAAGAATCACTTACTAAAAGAAGATGATGGGTTAGTTTATTTGTCATTAAAAGTGTTTCATAAAGTGCTTGTTTATTTTGAGTAATAAAGTGTAATCTTAGTATTCCGTATTTGCCAATTCTTCCGCATTCTTCATCCTTTTCTAAATATAAATTTGGTATTAAGTAATCTTCTTGTCTTGTATATTTTATTTCCATATTTTTTTCAATCCTTTCTTAATTTTTATACATTTATTAGTTCATTTTTTGGTATAAGAATTAAAGTATCAACTATATTGTTGCCTTCAATATAAGGACAATTTATTATTCCATCTACATAGAAATGTTCTTTCATTAAATTAATATAGTTGTTTAATTTTTCTTCAGAATATAGATTATTTTCCATTTTTTCTAATGCCATTTCTTCCATAGCACGTTTAGTTCTTGCTCCAATTTCTTTTCTTTCACGCTGACCAAATACTAAATTTATATCAAATATCATTTTACCATTAGCAGTAGAGGTGTTAACATCATCTCTATCACATAGTAGAAAGCAGTTCTATTGTTCTAGTACTGATATTAGTTCTTCTAAATCACGAACTGAACGAGTAATTCTATCAAGTTTGTAAGCAACGATATAATTAATTTTCCCTTTCTTTATATCTTTAAGCATTTCTTGAAATTGTGGTCTATGTTCCATATCCTTTGCTGATATTCCTGCATCTTTATAGACCTTATAAACTTCTAACTCCTTAAACTTACATAACTGAAGTAATTTTTCTTCTTGTTCTCCAAGTGAAAATCCTTCTCTTGCTTGATCTTCGGTTGAAACACGAATATAAACTCCTGCAATTTTCCTTTCATTATCCATAATTATCAATCTCCTTTCTTTCTTGGATTTTTGAAAGGCACCAAAGTAAAAAGGTGTCACATAACAAGGACACCTTTGAATATATTAGTTATTTATACGACAAAAACAACCAATATTGTGGGAGTATATAAACTCACCAATTCATTAATGCCTTGCTATGTACTCTGATAATTCAGACAATGGAATTTTCTTCTTTAAATTCCCTATATAAAAATGTTTCTGTTCATTGAAGAATAAATATAACTTATCTCCAATAATTACTTTATGTGGTTCTACATACGCTAGATTGGTATGTTCCACAATCCTTAAGTAGCCTTCGATTATTTGATAGGGCTTCTTATTAAATTTGCAAGACCAATTAATTTTGGCTTTGAGTTCATCACTCATATTGATTTTCTTTTTTACGATATTAATCATACCACATCACACCTTTTCTTTGCAATAGCAACAAAAAAATCAACTTGCGTTGATTTAATCATTAACATCGCTTGGTGCGACGATTTTATCTTTTGGAGCGATTAAGCAACAGCTTACGAACTAATAAGTTCTCTTTCTAAAAACATTATATATAAATTTTTATAGAATTTCAATGGTAGTATATGAAAAAACAAGAAAATATTGTATAATTAAAATGTAAAGGTAGATGATTTATATGTTAAAGATAGAGGATTTATTAAGTTTGTTTCCAAATGAAAATATAAAAGAAATGTTAGTATATTCATACTATTTATCCCAAGAAAAGAATAAAGACTTATCAGATAGTGTATTTGGACAACTATTATTATTAAAATCAATTAATCCAAGTATTAACATAATTTTAGATTCAGCAAAAGAAAAATCTTATTTTAGTCCTACTGAAAATATTATATATATAAATGACTTATCAATAGAAAAATTTTTTCATGAGCTTACGCATCTGTTGTCATATAATTATTTAAGGTTTCAAATCCCTAATGAATATTATTCATTTAAAAGAAATTTTATGGCAAATCCAGATAATACAAGTTTAATAGTCCAATTTTTAGATTTGTGTAAGAGAAAAAAAACAGAATTCTTTCAAAGATTTAGTAGCGAAAGTATAAGCGAAAGTATAAAAGATTATAAAATGAATAATGTTCATCAAGAGCCACAATGTAGTCAATTAGATTTAATTAGTATGATAGAAGATATAGTAGATTCTATATATGATGGTCAATCATTTATACAAGGTCTTGCAAGCATTAAAGATAATAATACTATTGCAAGTAAAGCTCAAAAAACAGCTGGTCATGGATTTGAATATTTTTCTAATAGTGGTTTTCAATTTGAAGAAATTCTTGCTGATTATCAAGCAATAAAATTAACAGATCCTAACAATGAATTATTTGTCCTATTAAAAAATATACTAGGAACAGAATTTATCTCTTTTTTAGACCAAAGATGTAATGAAATATGTGGTCAAATATCAAAAATAGAAATGAATATTAATATATCAAAAAAGTAATGTCTGCATTACTTTTTTCATTAATTAGTTTTCTAATAAAGTCAGATTGTGTTAATCTAACTTTATTGTTTTTTTCTATTAATAAATCATGTTCTCTTTCGTTCATGTAAATGTCAATCTTTTTTTGGACAAAACTGTCCAATTCCTATATTGACATTTTTGTCCAATTCCATATTAACATTTACAGCATAAATTTTTTAAAAAAAATTAAGAAATTTATGTTATAATTATATTAGGAGGTATAAGGTATGTTTTGTCCTAATTGTAGAAGTCAAGTAGTTGATGGAACTGAGTTTTGTCCTAATTGTGGAACAAACTTAAAACAAATTCAAAGTCAAATACAACAACCTGTATATAATAGTCAACCACAAAACAACTATCAACAACCTATGAATAATCAAAATAGAAATAAGAAGTTTATATTAGTTACTATTATTATTATAGTTGTAATTTTGGCTATTGTTGTAGTTTTTGGTGCTGGTAAACTAATGAAAAAAGATGCTTCTGTTAACAATGACACTAATAATCAACAAGTTCAAGAAAAAAATACTACTAATAGTAATGAAAATAGTACAGGAACAGTTAATCCTAATACTAATTTAACTTATGATAAAGATGGTGCTTTTTTAATGTCTATTGAAGATGTATTTACTATTACAGGTAGAGGAACTGTTGTTACTGGTAAAATTGAAAGAGGAACTATAAAATTAAATGATAAAGTACAAATAATAGGATTAGATCATGAAATAATAACAACAACAGTTACGGGAATAGAAATGTCTAGAAAATTACTTGACTATGCTGAAGCAGGAGATAATGTAGGATTGTTATTAAAAGATGTTTCAAGAGAAGATGTAGAAAGAGGTCAAGTTATTGCAAAACCTAATTCTATTAAAGCTACAACAAAATTTGATGCGGATGTTTATGTTTTAACAAAAGGAGAAGGTGGAAGACATACGCCATTCTTTAATAATTATCGCCCACAATTCTATTTTAAAACAACTGATATTACTGGTGTTATTACATTACCAAATGATGTTGAAATGGTTATGCCTGGCGATAATGCTAAAATGACTGTTGAACTTATAAGTAATGTAGCAATGGAAGTAGGAACAGAGTTTAGCATTCGTGAAGGTGGCAGAACTGTTGGAAAAGGAACAGTTACAAAAGTATATTAGAATCTCGTTCGAGATTCCTTTTTTTATCATAATTACTAAGATCATTTTAGATGCCTTCAGTTTTTTTACAATACTTATCATACTTATATGGGTCTTTAATTTTAGACTGTATATCATTTATTAAAGCAAGTATTTTACCATTTACATATTAGATAAGTTCTCGATGAATATCTCTTTAGAATAATTAAAAGCAAGAAATGTTATATCATTAATTATTATTCTATGAGCTTCAACATAAGTTAAGTTAGTTCTATCAATTTTTCTTATACTACCATTTATTATTTTTAGAGTGGTATTAGAAAACTCACATATTAGTTCTAACTTCTTTTTTAATGATTCTTCAATAATAACTTCTTGCTTAATAATATTTACCATAAATACCATCCTTTCTTTGTAGGATAGTCTTTGTATGACTTCCAAGCCTGACACGTGGAGTTCGATACACAAAAAAACTAACCCAAATGAGTTAGTTGTATTAAAAAAGCTCGAAAAGTTCGAGCGTATTTCCTTATGGAGCGGGTGATGGGAATCGGACCCACGTTATCAGCTTGGAAGGCTGGAGTTC
>CAMIXH010000014.1 GCA_946402735.1 uncultured Mycoplasmatota bacterium
TAGTGTGTTACTATCTTGTCAGAAAGATAGTCTAAAGAACAAGACTGTCGTCTTTGTCCTTATTCTTCTTTTTACCACTAATAAACTCTTCAAATTCATCATTAAATTCATCTTCTTTATGTCTAGGTATTAATCCATCAGCTACTAAATGATATACAAAATTAGCCATTTTATTGATAACATTTTTTAATGTATCAATTGTATTAGATAAAGTAAATGCTTTATATCTTAAATTAGTATTTTCATATTTTAAATTTCTATTTTCATCTTCTAGTTTCATATTTTGTTGATGTATTTTTGAATAATCATTTGTTACCTCTTTAAGGTTCTTATAAGCATTATTTAGTTTAGGTTTTAAATCTTTAACTTTCTTTGCTTCTTCTACTACTTTATTCATACTATCAAAAGTTTCTTTCTTAACTTTAACAGATTCTTTATCAAACATAATATTCTTATTTGATTTCATTTTTTCTTCTAATTCATCAATTGATTTTGATAACTTATCATCTTTTAGATCTAGTTCATTAGTTAATGATTTAGTTAGTTTCTTAAACTCTTTAATATTAATATGCTCTCTATCACTATGTTTAGTTCCTCTTTCTAAAGCAAAACCACACATATTTAGATATTCACAATATTCATCTTGTAACTCACTCAAGTGTTCTTTATCATGTATAAATTGTTTTTTAGATATTGTGTATCTTTCTGTATTAGTTCTTTTATCTAGCTTCTTAACTAGTGGGACTACAACACAATGAATATGAGGTGTTTTTTCATCCATATGTAATGTTGCATGTAATATTTGATTATCTTCATATCCTAGTCCAAAATGTACAAATTCCATACATCTATCAGCCCAATTTTTTATCTCATCTTTACTCATATCATTAAAGAATGTGTGTGTTGCAGTGAATACTAATTCATCTGCAACAACACTTTTTGATTTATCTACCATTTGTCTAAATGTTCTTTTTCTATCATCTCTTTCAGTTTTCATTCTTTCTTCATGTTCTTTTTTATAGTCTTTAGTTATTTCATAAAAGCCTTTAACATATTTCATATTAAGTGGAACAAGTTCTACATTATCTTTTGTTTTAGATAAGTCTATATCAGGATTAGATTGATATGCTTTTTTCTCTCTTTTATTATGTGATCCAATTTGTGCTAAATCATTTAAAGTATAAATAGGTTCACTTCTAAATATTGCATAATTCATACTAATTTACCTTCTTGTATTTGAAATTTAATTACATTTTCTATAACATTAGATTTATTATTTTTATCAAATAATTCTACAGCACTCTTTCTATTATCCTCTAAACTTGTAATGTAATAATTTTCTGTTGTTTCCACATTTCTATGTCCTAATAAATTAGCTACATCATTAATCTTTGTTCCATTATTTAATACTTTAGTTGCATATGTTCCTCTTAAATCATAGAATCTACATTTTTCTATTCCTAATTCATTATGTATTATTTTAAATGGATATTTAGGAACATCAGTTCCAGAGAATGATCCATCATCATTAGTAAATACTAAGTTTAATTTTTCTTCATTATCTTTGTTAATAACTATTCTTTTATCAACAACTTTTCCATTATCATTTGTTATTGTTTCTAAGTGATAGTATTTATAATCTTTACCAAATACTTCTTTAAGATATTCTTGTCTTTCTTTATAGTTTTTTAAAGCTGTTATTAATGTATTTCCAATATAAATTTGTCTTGTTCCAGATATAGTTTTAGTTGTACCTAAATACCATCTTCCTAAACTATCTTTAGGTTTATCATATAAGTTATGTCTTATATTTATTATTCCATTTTCTAAATCTATATCTTCCCAAGTAAGAGCAAATACTTCTCCAGTTCTCATTCCTGTATAACAAGATGTTAAGAACGATGCTACAAAAGTAGCATTATCCTTAAATCTATCTATTATTTTATCTATTTCTTCATTTGTATAATAATGTCTTTTATTATTAAGTTCTTCTTCTATTTTAGGTAGTCTTAATGTAAGAGCTGGATTATACTTTATAAATCCATATAAATTACATGCATCTCTAAATGAACCTTTAATAACTTTTAATATATTCTTATAATATGTTTTAGAATGATTATATTTATTAACTAAATCAGTTATATAAGAATTTAAAGCAACACTTGTTATCGTTGATAACTTATATTTTCCTATATTCTTTTTTAGATACTTATTTATTATTATTTTATAAGTTTGAATAGTATTATATTTTAAATTATTCATACAATAATTTTCTAACCAATAATCAAGATAATCTGAATAAGATAAATCACATTGTTTAAATGGAATACCTGCATTTAAATATTCAGTATATGCTAACGATCCTGATTCTAATGCCTCTGCTTTAGTTCTAAATCCTGATTTACTTAACCATTGTCTTTTATTATCTACCTTAGCTATTTCAATTCTATATTCATAGAAGTTTCCTCTTTTTCTGATATTAATTTTACTCATTTACTTCTACCTCAATTACTATCTTTTTAATATCAGATAAATTAGATAAATCTTTTCCCTCATTTTGAATTAAAAATCTTTCTAGTGAACTTTTTAATACTTTTAAACTTCCTAATTTAATAGCTGGTAAATAACCTTTTCTAATTAATTCATAAATATAATTTGGACTTGAGTGTAATATAGAAGATACTTCATGAACTGTATAAACTAACTTATCATTCATCTGAATCACTATCCTCTCCAGTAATTTCTCTTATCATTCTTTCCATTTCTGCTTGTTCTTCTGGAGTAGCAGGTTCAGATTTAATATCTTCATTAAGCCACCAAGGAACTGGTGATTTATCAACTTTATCACTATTATATTTATAATTATTTCTATTATTATATTTATTATTATGTTTAATTGAATAATCAATATCTTCTTGATTATTTGATTTATCTCTTATTGACCATTTATCCCATATGTTATCAACTAATTGAATAACCCTTCTAGTATTTTTATCATTATGATCATAAATACATTTAATTAATCCTATCTTTTCTAATTTCTTAATATGTCTTGAAGCTGTTTCTATTGTTATATTATACATTTCAGAAAGTTTTTTATTTGTTATCCAACAATATCCTTCCTTTTTGCATAAGTATATAATACGTTCAGCAATCAATTTTTCTTCTGGTGTTAATAATTTTGTTTCATAAATGTGTTTTGGTACTACTGCATAAATTACAATATAGTCTTCCATGTTTTTAATCTCCTTTCAAATTACTGAACATCGGCCTTTGTTCAATATCATTATCTCGAATATTGATTATTTAAAACATGTCAAAAAATTCTCTATTTTTATCCTAAAAAACTATA
>CAMIXH010000015.1 GCA_946402735.1 uncultured Mycoplasmatota bacterium
TCACATTCAATAATTTAATCATTTAATTTTATGGTAAAATAATTGTAGGATGTGAGAATAATGAATAATGATTTAGAGTACAAAGAATTATCTTCTAAAAGTAAAGAAGAAATAATGGAACTATTTAAAACAAATGAAGATGGACTAAATATAAATGCTTTTCGTCATAGATTAGAACAATATGGAGAAAACATCGCAACTAATAGAAAAAAGAAAACCCCATTATATTTTATGTTTGAAGCATTAAAGGATAAGTTTGTCTTAATATTATTTTTACTTGCCACAATTGATTTTATTACAGATGATAAAATAGGTGCTTTTATAATACTTGGTATTATATTAATAAGTGTTATTATAAGGTTTAGTCAAGATTGGTCCACATATAAATTTAATGAAAAATTAAAAGAACAAATAAGGATATTTACTGATGTTATAAGAGAAGGTAAACAAAAAGAAATAAGACAAGAAAAAGTAGTCTATGGAGATATTATTACATTAAGTGCAGGAAGTGTTATACCAGCAGATTTATATTTGTTTGAAAGTAAAGACTTATTTATTAATCAATCAGCATTTACTGGTGAAAGTGCAGCAGTAGAAAAAAATATCAATATAGAAAGTAAAACCAATGATCCTATAGATATAAATAATATATGTTTAATGGGTTGTAATGTTATAAGTGGTCAAGGAAAAGGTGTAGTTATTAAAACTGGACTTGATACATTTATAGGTAATATGAACAAACAAAAAGAAGTAGTTAAAGAAGAAACAACTTTTGATAAAGGTATGAATCATATTACAGGGCTTCTTATTAAATGTATGGTGATAATTTGTATATTAGTATTTGTAATTTATGGAATGATAAGAGGAAATATCAATCAAGCAATATTGTTTGCTTTATCAGTCGCTGTAGGTATTACACCTAGTATGTTACCAATGATAGTTAATGTTAACTTAACTAAAGGAAGTAAAGCATTAGCTAAAAAGAATACTCTAGTTAAAAGTATTAAATCAATTCAAAATTTAGGTTCTATGGATGTGTTATGTACTGATAAAACAGGAACTCTTACAAAGAACAACATTGAACTACAAAAGTATATTAATGTTGATGGAGAAGATGATGATTATGTACTAAAATGTGCATATGTTAATAGTTCTCTTGGTACGGGGTATAAAAACATAGTAGATAAAGCTATAATTCAATATGCCAAAAGTCATAATGTAGATATATCTAACTATAAAAAAATAGATGAAATTCCATTTGATTATATGAGAAAAAGATCATCAATAGTTGTAACTCATCATGATAAAATTAGAGTAATTGCCAAAGGAGCATTAGAAGAAGTAGTAAAAGTATGTGATATGGCACGAGTAAATGGAGAAGAGGTTCCAATTACAAAAGAAATAACAGAAAAAGTAAATAAAAAAGCCGAAGAAATGGCAAAAGATGGAATGCAAGTAATTGCTCTAGCAGTTAAACCAGAATATACTGGTGTAGATGAGTATGATGTAGAAGATGAAGTGGATTTTACATTAATTGGCTTAATTGCATTCTTGGATCCACCAAAACCATCAGCAGAACAAACTATTAAAAAATTAAAAGAATATGGTGTAGATATAAAAATACTAACTGGAGATAATGCTTTTGCAACTAAAAATATATGTAATGCTGTTGGAATAGAAACTAAAATTTTAACTGGAAAAGAAATAGATGAATTAAATGATTATGAACTAAGTAAAAAAGTAGAAGAAATAGATATATTTGCAAGAATGAATCCAATGCAAAAAGAAAGAGTAGTATCAATTCTAAGAAAAAATGGACATTCAGTAGGTTATATGGGTGATGGAGTAAATGATGCTCCAGCACTAAGAAGTTCTGATGTCGGAATAAGTGTAGATGGAGGAACAGATATTGCCAAAGAATCAAGTGATATAATTCTTTTAGAACAAAACTTAGAAGTAATACATAATGGTGTTATAGAAGGTAGAACTGTTTATGGAAATATATTAAAATATATGAAACTAGCTTTAAGTCAAGACTTTGGGGATGTATTTAGTATCTTAATTGCATCTATATTTTTACCATTCTTACCGTTATTACCAATTCAAATGTTAATACAAGATTTTATTGTAGAATTATCACAAATTGGTATACCATATGATAATGTTGATGAAGGTTTCTTAAGGAAAGTAAAAAAGTGGGACATAAAATCAATAGGAAGATTTATGGTTGTATTTGGAGTTATCTCATCAATTACAGATATAGTAGCATTCCTAGTATTCTGGTTTGTATTAAAATATAATTCAATGAATTTACAAGCTTATTTCCAAACAGCATGGTTTGTTGAGTGTATTGTTACAGAAACATTTATGATATTCTATATAAGAACAAATCATATTACAAAATCTAGACCAAGTAATACTTTATTACTATTAACATTCTTAACAATAGTTGCAACTATAACTGTACCTATAGTATTAAGCTTTACAACAGGATTTGACTTCATAATATTACCAGCTATATATTATTTATATTTAATTGGTTTTGCAGTAATATATGGAGTAATTGCACAAATAGTAAAAAGTATATATATTAAAAAATTTGGTGAGTGGTTATAATAATTATATAAATATAGTTATATATTTTCACAAATAAGAATTAATTCATATAT